>NZ_AP021887.1:180000-1380000 GCF_009731465.1 Streptococcus sp. 116-D4 | reverse complement strand
AAGTCTTGCCCTAAAACTCTTGGACGAAATTAACGAAGTCTGGCTCTTTGACTGTGGAGAAGGAACGCAAAATCGCATTCTGGAAACCACGATTCGACCACGTAAGGTCAGCAAAATCTTTATCACCCACTTGCACGGAGACCATATTTTTGGCTTGCCAGGTTTTCTTTCGAGTCGTGCCTTTCAAGCCAATGAGGAGCAGACAGATTTGGAAATTTATGGACCCCAAGGGATCAAGTCATTTGTCTTAACCAGCCTTCGTGTGTCAGGTTCGCGCCTGCCTTACCGTATTCATTTTCATGAGTTTGACCAAGATTCTCTAGGCAAAATCCTTGAAACCGATAAATTCACGGTATATGCAGAAGAGCTGGATCACACTATTTTCTGTGTGGGCTACCGTGTCATGCAAAAGGACCTAGAAGGCACTCTGGATGCTGAAAAACTCAAGGCTGCTGGCGTCCCATTTGGCCCGCTTTTTGGTAAAATTAAAAACGGTCAGGATGTTGTTTTGGAAGACGGTACTGAAATCAAGGCAGCAGACTATATCTCAGCCTCACGTCCAGGTAAGATTATCACTATTCTTGGTGATACCCGCAAAACCAGTGCTAGTGTGCGTCTGGCTGTCAATGCCGATGTCCTTGTCCATGAATCGACTTATGGCAAGGGTGATGAAAAAATTGCTCGCAATCATGGTCACTCTACTAACATACAGGCAGCGCAGGTGGCAGTAGAAGCAGGAGCCAAACGCCTCTTGCTTAACCATATCAGTGCCCGTTTCCTCTCAAAAGATATCAGCAAGCTCAAAAAAGATGCTGCTAGCATTTTTGAAAATGTCCATGTAGTCAAAGATCTAGAAGAAGTGGAAATCTAAAAGCTTGAGAAAGGATAAGTATGTCTACTATTCTCATTACCGGAGCTAGTGGTGGCCTAGCCCAAGAAATGGTCAAACTTCTGCCAAATGACCAACTCATCTTGCTTGGTAGAAATAAGGAAAAATTAGTCCAACTCTACGGAAACCATCCCCATGCAGAATTGATTGAAATCGATATTACCGATGACTCAGCCCTAGAAACTCTGGTAGCAGACCTCTATCTTCGCTATGGCAAGATTGATGTCTTGATAAACAACGCTGGTTACGGAATTTTTGAGGAATTTGACCAGATTTCTGACCAAGATATTCATCAGATGTTCGAGGTCAATACCTTTGCCCTGATGAACCTATCTCGTCGCCTTGCGGCTCGAATGAAAGAAAGCCGAAAAGGCCATATCATCAATATTGTTAGCATGGCAGGTTTAATCGCTACTGGCAAGTCTAGTCTCTACTCAGCGACTAAGTTTGCAGCGATTGGTTTTTCAAATGCTCTTCGCCTCGAACTCATGCCCTATGGAGTCTATGTGACAACAGTCAATCCAGGTCCAATCCGTACAGGATTTTTCGACCAGGCCGATCCAGATGGAACTTATCTCAAATCGGTTGACCGTTTCCTACTAGAACCAGATACAGTGGCTAAAAAGATTGTCAAAATTATAGGAAAAAACAAACGCGAACTCAATCTTCCTTTTTTGCTCAATGTAGCTCACAGATTTTATACCCTCTTCCCTAAGTTAGCTGATAAGTTGGCAGGAGAAACTTTTAATTATAAGTAAAAAGAACCAATATGCAGGTTGTTGCTAGCCTACATATTGGTTCTTATTATTTCTCAACTATCAAACTGGACTTCTTCTAGTAGATAGTCGATAAAGCGTTCGCCCATCTTAGATAGACTGGTTTTCTCATGCTGGATATAGACCAGCTCAATGGAGTCGTCAATGTCCAGTGGGATAGAAACGATATTGTCTCCGTTGAGGTTGCTGTTTAAAATTCCTGTTGCAATGGTATAACCGTCCAAACCAATCAAGAGATTAAAGAGGGTGGCACGGTCACTGACTACGATAGATTTCTTGTGATGCTCTTGAGAAAGAATCTCCTCTGAAAAGTAGAAGGAGTTGTGAGTTCCTTGGTCATAGCTGAGATAAGGGAAGTTTTCCAAATCAGATAGTTTGACCTTGTCTTTTTTTGCTAGAGGATTGGTCTTGCTGACAAAGATATGGGGTTGGGCGGTAAAGAGATGGTGGGCAAGCAGGTGGTTGTCATCTAGCATCTTAGTCAAAACATCTCGGTTATAACTGTTTAAAAAGAGGACACCGACCTCACTACGGAAATTTTTGACGTCGTCGATAATCTCCCAAGTACGAGTTTCACGAAGGAAGAGCTCGTATTTTTCCATATCACTCTTTTTAAGTAATGATACAAAGGCATTGACCACAAAGGCATAGTGCTGGGAGGAAACGCTAAAGAGTTCGCGGTGGGCGACAGGATTTTTATAACGTTCCTCCAGAAGCTGGGTTTGCTCGACAACCTGACGGGCATAAGAGAGAAACTCCATCCCATCACGGGTCAAGGTGATCCCCTTGGGATTGCGGATAAAAATCTCAATACCCATTTCATTTTCTAAATCTCTCACAGCATTGGAAAGACTTGGCTGAGTGATAAAGAGTTGCTTGGCGGCTTCATTCATGGAGCCAGTTTCGACGATTTTGATAATATAGTGTAATTGTTGAATTCTCATATTTTTATTGTACCATACTTGCGTCAGAATCGCCAAAGATGATAGGAAAATCAGGAGCATTGTGTGAGTCCCTTCTTGAAAAAAACACAAAAATTTGCTAGAATGAGTCTTATGAAAACATTCTATGATGTGCAGCAATTCCTCAAACGATTTGGTATTATTGTTTACATGGGAAAACGCTTATATGATATTGAACTGATGAAGTTGGAACTCACTCGGATTTACGATGCAGGGTTGATGGACAAATTAGACTATCTAGAGGCAGAAGCAGTTCTTCGCAGAGAGCACAAGATAGAATTGGATTATATTGAGAAAAATGGAGAAAAGAACTAATGGTTACTTGGATTTTGTTGGCACTTATATTAGCAATGTTGGCGTGGATGGGCTTTAACTATCTTCGTATTCGCCGTGCGGCTAAAATTGTAGATAATGAGGAGTTTGAAGCCTTGATTCGTACGGGTCAATTGATTGATGTCCGTGAACCAGCAGAATTCCACAGAAAACATATACTCGGAGCTCGCAATATTCCTTCAAATCAGTTGAAGTCAAGCCTTGCAGCCCTTCGTAAGGATAAACCTGTCCTTCTCTACGAAAACCAACGCGGACAAAGAGTGACCAATGTAGCCCTTTACTTGAAAAAACAAGGTTTTTCTGAGATTTATATCCTTTCTTATGGTTTGGATTCTTGGAAAGGGAAAGTCAAAGTTGAGAAATAAGAAAACGAGCTTGGATGTTTCCGAGCTCATTTTTTAACCACTTTTTCTGAGAAATTCACGAATGTTTGCTAATTCTTGGGAGTTTAGGGGGCGATAGTCTCCTTCTTGAAGATTGTCATCCAAGCTCCAAGGCCCAAAATGAGTACGTTTAAGGGAGGTCACCTTAACACCAACCGAGAGGAACATTTTCTTGACTTGATGAAATTTTCCTTCTGAAATGGTGATAGAGGCTTGACTAAGGGAAGGACTTGCAGATAGAATCTCTAGTCTTGCAGGTTTACAGACAGTACCATCTAAAAAGACAATTCCCTTTTGAAAGGCTTGGATATGGTCAGGTGTCAGAAGTCCATTGACCTCAACTTGATAAGTTTTATCGACATGATATTGGGGATGGAGGAGCTGAAAGCCTAAGGGGCCATTATCGGTCAAGAGGAGGAGTCCTGTCGTATCTCGGTCCAGTCGGCCGACGGCATAGAGCTTGTCAGACTGGATGCCAGGCGGAAGGAGATCCATGACGGTTGGAAGTTTCTTGTCTTTGTTGGCTGTCACGACACCGGCAGGTTTATGAAGCATAAGGTAGGTGTGCTCATAGCCTTGAATGATTTGGTCCTGAAAAAGGAGTTCCTGTAGTCCTGTATCGATATTTTGGGCTAGGGAGCGGGCTGGGCGACCATCGACGAGAATGTCCCCTTTGAGAAGAGCTTGCTTCATGGCCTTTCGGCTGATTTTTTCTTGGGCTAATAAATTATCTAAACGCATACTGTGCCTATCTTATCATAAGTCGCTTGCTTTGAAAAGGCTTGACGTGAAAAGAAAAGCAGAGTGAAAACATTTACACTTGCTTGAGTTATGTTATTTACCTGAAATTATGGTATAATCGTTCAGTTAGAAAATAAATTTTGAATATTATAGAGGAAATCATGACAAAATTAAGAGAAGATATCCGTAACATTGCGATTATCGCCCACGTTGACCACGGTAAAACAACCCTCGTTGACGAATTATTGAAACAATCAGAAACGCTTGATGCACGTACTGAATTAGCTGAGCGTGCTATGGACTCAAACGATATCGAAAAAGAACGTGGAATTACCATCCTTGCTAAAAATACAGCTGTTGCCTACAACGGAACTCGTATCAACATCATGGATACACCGGGACACGCGGACTTTGGTGGAGAAGTTGAGCGTATCATGAAAATGGTTGACGGTGTTGTCTTGGTCGTAGATGCCTACGAAGGAACAATGCCACAAACTCGTTTCGTATTGAAAAAAGCTTTGGAACAAGACCTTGTGCCTATCGTTGTGGTTAACAAAATCGATAAGCCATCAGCTCGTCCAGCAGAAGTAGTGGACGAAGTCTTGGAACTTTTCATCGAGCTTGGTGCAGATGACGACCAACTTGATTTCCCAGTAGTGTATGCTTCAGCGATCAACGGAACTTCTTCATTGTCAGATGATCCAGCTGACCAAGAAGCGACTATGGCACCAATCTTTGATACGATTATCGACCATATCCCAGCTCCAGTAGATAACTCAGCTGAGCCTTTGCAGTTCCAAGTATCACTTTTGGACTACAATGACTTCGTTGGACGTATCGGTATCGGTCGTGTCTTCCGTGGTACTGTGAAGGTTGGGGACCAAGTTACCCTTTCGAAACTTGACGGCACAACGAAGAACTTCCGTGTTACAAAACTCTTTGGTTTCTTTGGTTTGGAACGTCGTGAAATTCAAGAAGCCAAAGCAGGTGACTTGATTGCCGTTTCTGGTATGGAAGACATCTTTGTCGGTGAAACCATTACTCCGACAGACGCAGTTGAAGCTCTTCCAATCCTACACATCGATGAGCCAACTCTTCAAATGACTTTCTTGGTCAACAACTCACCATTTGCTGGTAAAGAAGGTAAATGGGTAACTTCTCGTAAGGTAGAAGAACGCTTGCAGGCAGAATTGCAAACAGACGTTTCCCTTCGTGTTGACCCAACTGATTCACCAGATAAATGGACTGTTTCAGGACGTGGAGAATTGCACTTGTCAATCCTTATCGAAACAATGCGTCGTGAGGGTTATGAACTTCAAGTATCTCGTCCAGAAGTTATCGTAAAAGAAATTGACGGTGTGAAATGTGAGCCATTTGAACGTGTTCAAATCGACACTCCAGAAGAATACCAAGGTTCTGTTATCCAAAGCCTTTCTGAACGTAAAGGTGAAATGTTGGATATGATTTCAACTGGTAATGGTCAAACTCGTTTGGTCTTCCTTGTGCCAGCGCGTGGTTTGATCGGATACTCAACTGAGTTCTTGTCAATGACTCGTGGTTACGGTATCATGAACCATACTTTCGATCAATACTTGCCATTGATTCCAGGTGAAATTGGTGGACGTCACCGTGGTGCCCTTGTTTCTATCGATGCTGGTAAGGCTACAACTTACTCAATCATGTCTATCGAAGAACGTGGTACGATCTTTGTCAACCCAGGTACTGAGGTTTACGAAGGAATGATTATCGGTGAAAACTCTCGTGAAAATGACTTGACAGTTAATATCACTAAGGCGAAACAAATGACTAACGTTCGTTCAGCTACTAAGGACCAAACAGCTGTTATCAAGACCCCTCGTATCTTGACACTTGAAGAGTCTCTTGAGTTCTTGAACGACGACGAGTACATGGAAGTAACGCCTGAGTCTATCCGTTTGCGTAAACAAATCCTTAACAAGGCAGAGCGTGAGAAAGCTAACAAGAAGAAAAAATCAGCTGAATAAGAGCTAGAAAGAGATAAAGATGGTTTATTTAATCATAGGACTCCTCTTATTGCTACTCTATGTATTTGCGACACCAGAAAGCATTAAAGGGACAGTTAATATCGTCCTTGTCGTCCTTGCTTTTGTAGCACTTTTGATTTTGATTATGTTATCTGTCCTGCAAATCCTTCAGCTACCGACAGAATTCTTTATCGCAATCGCCATGCTCTTCCTAGCATACTTTAGCTTGCGAGATATCACCCTCATGTCGGTCCATAAAAGTAAAAGAAGATAAAAAGAGAGTTTCGGCTCTCTTTTTTTGCTAGAAATTTTACAATAGTTCCAATTGCCTTTTACTATAACATCATCTCTTTTGCTTATAAAGTATGAATGGGTAAAGCTTGAATAAAATTCTTTTCCGACATCTATTTCTAAGGTAACTGTAAAATTCTATTACTAATAATATTTTGCTAAAATATGTTGATAAATTATATAGAAAGTGATATACTTAAGTTATAAGAAACCGTTTTCAAAAAAGAATTCAATTGGTTGTCTTGTTGCTCAGGGTGTAATGGATTAAACTAGGATAATAATTCTAAGAATTTATAAAAGATAAAATATTTTTCTATAGGATTATTCTCTTATACAAGGAGTCTACTATGAAGAAACTATTCATATTATTATCAACTTTTTTTCTCAGCTTCTTCTTTGCTTGGATTATAGTCTTACGTGCGCCACAATATTTATATGCAAGCTATGATTCCGTTTCTCTACTTCGTGTCAAAAAAGATACTCAGGAACCGACGCGTGAGGTATTTGAAAAGGAATTAGAGAAGTTTGTAAACTCAGAACAGAGTTTAATAGCTAGAAGAATTGTAGAGCCGAGTAAGGATGGGACGACTCACTTTACTTATGCAACTTATGGTCAGGGAGCATTACCAAAAGAATTCCAAGAAGCTAGCCAAGAAAGTCGTGAACGTAGTGATCCGCTAAATAGTTATCTCCTTTTATCAGGCTCCTTGACGAAAGAAAAGCTAGCCGATAAATTAGGAGATTTGGGTTATAAAGCAATTGCTGACCGAAAGACACCTCCTTATTCTCTTGCTTTTCGAATTTTACTAAATCCACTTATTTTAATTAGTTTAGCAATATTTGGCTTATCTTTCTTTGCTTTAGTGATTATCACTCGGATTAAGGAAATGAGAGTAGCAGGTATAAAACTCTTTTCTGGTCAGACACTCTTATCAATCATGGGGCATTCTTTATCGACTGATATCAAGTGGCTCCTTCTATCAGCCCTCCTTTCCTTCCTAGGTGGGGGAGTCGTTCTTTTTAGTCAAGGTTTGTTTTATCCTATCTTGTTAGCTACCTATGGTTTTGGGATTAGTTTTTACCTTTTGTTTTTATTGGGGATTTCAATTTTACTAATGCTCCTTTACCTAATGAGTTTGAGTTACAAAGCATTGGTTCCCGTTATTAAGGGAAGATTACCCCTTAAACGCTTGATGGCTTTAACCCTATTGTGTCAGTTAGTAGCTGTTTTTACAGTAGGCTACGCTGTTAAGACGGGTTTGACGTCTTACCAACGATTGAAAGAACTTGAAATTTCAAAACAAGCATGGCATGACAGAGTAGACTATTATCAAATTTCTTTTGGCTTAGGTGACAGAGGAAAAGATACAGAAAATCTGAATAAGTGGTATGAATTTTCCAAAGAAGCAGTTGAAAAAGAACAGGCTCTATTTGTAAAAGATAATCTCATTCATTTTGCAAATCCTCAAGGAAAAAATGAACAGGGAGAGACACTGGATACCTATAGTCCAGATGCTAATATTCTCTATGTCAGTCCAAGTTATTTAGACAAGGAAAATGTGGCTGTAAATGGTGAGACTAGACAGAAACTAGCCCATCTTCAAAAAGGTGAATTTGGACTCTTATTACCAGAATCTCTTCGTTCACAGGAAGCAGAACTTAAGAAAGTTTTTGAAGAACGTTTGAACTATTACGGAAAATCAAGCGAGGATAAAGACGCTCCTTTAGAGTATGAAATGAGAGCGATTGTTAGCTATCTTCCAACAGGAGAAAAACGATTTGTTTATAATAACGGTGAAAATCCAGTATCTATTCAGTACTTAACCGATCCGATTTTAGTTGTATTTACTCCAACATCTACAGGTGATAGTATCATTTCCAAATCTAGTTGGTCTATCAATGCTGGAAAGCAACTCTTTATCAAGGGATATGAGAGTGGTCTATCTCTCTTGAAGGAAGCTGGAATTTATGAGCAAGTATCTTATCTTAAAGAAGGAAGAAGTGTTTATCTAACTCGTTATAATGAAGTGCAAACTGAAACAGCAACTTTAATCTTAGGAGCTATTGTTGGGATAGCCAGTTCCTTATTACTCTTTTATTCTGTCAATCTTCTATATTTCGAGCAATTCCGTCGAGATATCTTGATTAAACGAATTTCAGGTTTACGATTTTTTGAAACGCATGCTCAGTATATGGTTAGTCAATTTGCCAGTTTTGTATTTGGTGCTAGTCTCTTTATTTTACGCAGTAGAGACTGGGTAATTGGCTTACTCACTTTATTAGTCTTTCTAGTTAGTGCAGTTCTGACGCTTTACCGTCAAGCGCAGAAAGAATCTCGTGTTTCTATGACAATTATGAAAGGAAAATAGGATGATTGAACTAAAGAATATATCTAAAAAATTTGGAAGCCGTCAGCTATTTTCAGATACGAATCTTCATTTTGAAGGTGGGAAAATTTATGCCTTAATCGGTACAAGTGGCTGTGGTAAGACAACACTCTTGAATATGATTGGACGATTAGAGCCATATGACAAAGGGCAAATCATCTATGATGGTACTTCTCTTAAGGACATCAAGCCTTCTGTTTTCTTTAGAGATTACTTAGGATACTTATTTCAAGATTTTGGCTTAATTGAAAGTCAAACCGTCAAAGAGAATCTCAATCTGGGTTTAGTTGGTAAAAAGTTGAAAGAAAAAGAGAAAATCTCTTTGATGAAACAAGCTCTAAACCGTGTTAACCTCTCTTATTTAGATTTAAAGCAACCTATCTTTGAATTATCAGGAGGAGAAGCACAACGTGTTGCACTAGCGAAGATAATTTTAAAGGATCCACCTTTGATCCTCGCAGATGAACCAACCGCTTCCTTAGACCCAAAAAACTCTGAGGAATTACTTTCTATCCTAGAATCTTTAAAAAATCCGAATCGGACCATTATTATTGCGACCCACAATCCTCTTATTTGGGAGCAAGTGGACCAAGTTATTCGAGTTACCGATTTATCACATAGATGATAAGGTAAGATTCATACTCAATGAAAATCAAAAAGCAAACTAGGAAGCTAGCCGCAGGTTGCTCAAAGCACTGCTTTGAGGTTGTAGATAAGACTGACGAAGTCAGTTACATATATCTACGGCAAGGCGAAGCTGACGTGGTTTGAAGAGATTTTCGAAGAGTATCAGTTAGAAGAAAGAGTCACAAACACACTTTGTGGCTTTTTTATTTCCATAAAAATGGTAAAATAGTAAGAGTAGAAATGGAGTTCGAGACATGAAAGTAATAGATCAATTTAAAAATAAGAAAGTCCTTGTTTTAGGTTTGGCCAAGTCTGGTGAATCTGCAGCTCGTTTGTTGGACAAGCTAGGTGCTATTGTGACGGTAAATGACGGGAAACCATTTGAGGACAATCCAGCTGCGCAAAGTTTGCTGGAAGAAGGGATCAAGGTCATCACAGGTGGCCATCCTTTGGAACTCTTGGATGAAGAGTTTGCCCTTATGGTGAAAAATCCAGGCATTCCCTACAGCAATCCCATGATTGAAAAGGCTTTGGCCAAAGGTATCCCTGTCTTGACTGAGGTGGAATTGGCTTACTTGATTTCAGAAGCACCGATTGTTGGGATTACTGGTTCGAACGGTAAAACTACCACAACGACCATGATTGGGGAAGTTTTGACTGCTGCTGGCCAACATGGTCTCCTATCAGGAAATATTGGCTATCCTGCCAGTCAAGTGGCCCAAACTGCGACAGACAAGCACACGCTTGTCATGGAACTTTCTTCTTTCCAATTGATGGGCGTTCAAGAATTCCATCCAGAGATTGCAGTTATTACCAACCTCATGCCAACTCATATCGACTACCATGGCTCGTTTGAAGAGTATGTAGCAGCCAAGTGGAATATCCAGAACAAGATGACAGCGGCTGATTTCCTTGTCTTGAACTTTAACCAAGACTTGGCAAAAGAATTGGCTAGTAAAACAAAAGCTACTGTTGTACCATTCTCAACGCAGGAAAAGGTTGATGGAGCTTATCTGGAAGATGGTCAGCTATACTTCCGTGGGGAAGTTGTCATGGCAGCGAATGAAATCGGAGTTCCAGGTAGCCACAATGTGGAAAATGCCCTTGCAACGATCGCTGTAGCCAAGCTTCGTGGTGTGAATAACCAAACCATCAAAGAAACTCTTTCAGCCTTTGGAGGTGTCAAACACCGTCTCCAATTTGTGGATGAAATCAAGGGTGTCAAATTCTATAATGATAGCAAGTCAACCAATATCTTGGCTACTCAAAAAGCCTTGTCAGGATTTGACAACAGCAAGGTCATTTTGATTGCAGGTGGTTTAGACCGTGGTAATGAGTTTGACGAACTGGTTCCAGATATTACTGGACTCAAGAAAATGGTCATCCTGGGTCAGTCAGCAGAACGTGTCAAACGAGCAGCAGAGAAGGCTGGTGTGGCATATGTGGATGCGACTGATATTGCTGATGCGACCCGCAAGGCTTACGAGCTTGCGACTCAAGGAGATGTGGTTCTTCTCAGTCCTGCTAATGCCAGCTGGGATATGTATGCTAACTTTGAAGTACGTGGCGACCTCTTTATCGACACAGTAGCGGAGTTAAAGGAATAATATGAAAAAAATTGTCTTTACAGGTGGGGGGACGGTTGGACATGTCACCCTCAACCTTTTGTTGATGCCTAAGTTTATCGAAGATGGCTGGGAAGTCCACTATATCGGAGACAAGCGTGGTATCGAACACCAAGAAATCCTCAAGTCAGGTCTAGATATCACCTTCCACTCTATTGCGACTGGAAAATTGCGTCGTTATTTCTCTTGGCAAAATATGCTGGACGTCTTTAAAGTTGGTTGGGGAATTGTCCAATCGCTCTTTATCATGTTGCGACTTCGTCCACAAGCACTTTTTTCAAAGGGAGGCTTTGTCTCTGTGCCGCCTGTTATCGCAGCACGTGTTTCTAGAGTGCCTGTCTTTATTCACGAATCTGACCTGTCTATGGGCTTGGCCAATAAAATCGCTTATAAATTTGCGACCAAGATGTATTCAACCTTTGAGCAACCTTCAAGTTTGACTAAGGTCGAGCATGTGGGAGCAGTGACCAAGGTTTCAGATCAAAAAAATCTAGAACCCGATGAATTGGTAGATATTCAAACCCACTTTAATCCCCAATTGCCAACTATATTGTTTGTCGGTGGTTCTGCGGGCGCTCGTGTCTTTAACCAATTGGTGACAGACCATAAGAAAGAGCTGACAGAACGCTACAATATTATCAATCTAACTGGAGATTCTAGCCTGAACGAGTTGAGCCAAAATCTTTTTCGTGTTGACTATGTGACCAATCTCTATCAACCCTTGATGGAATTGGCTGATATTGTTGTAACTCGAGGTGGCGCCAATACGATTTTTGAGCTCTTGGCCATGGCAAAATTACATGTCATTGTACCGCTTGGGCGTGAAGCTAGTCGTGGTGACCAGATTGAAAATGCGGCTTACTTTGTAAAAAAAGGCTATGCAGAAGAGCTTCAAGAAAGCGATTTGACCTTGGATAGTTTGGAAGAGAAGCTTTCTCACTTACTAAGTCACAAGGAAGACTACCAGACTAACATGAAGGCTTCTAAGGAATTGAAATCTCTAGCAGATTTTTATCAATTGTTGAAAAAAGATTTATCATAAGGAAAGTAAATGTCAAAAGATAAGAAAAATGAGGACAAAGAAATCCTCGAAGAATTTAAAGAGTTATCAGAATGGCAGAAACGAAACCAAGAATATCTAAAAAAGAAGGCTGAAGAAGAGGCGGCCCTAGCTGAGGAGAAGGAAAAGGAAAGACAAGCTCGAATGGCTTCAAAATCTGAAAAGTCAGATGCAACTGAGGAGCAAGAGAGTGACTCTAATCCAAAAGACCCAGAATCAGCTAAGGAATACTCTGAAGAAAAAGTAGAAGAGTCAGAAGACGCCAAAAAAGAAGTAGCAAAAGAAGAGCCAAAGTCCAAAGAACCAAAGAAACAGGATAAAAAAATTGAGAAAAAGCCTGCAAAGAAGAAACAGGCTAAACCAAAAATTCCAGGAGTTCATATCTGGAGGGCTATCTCGATTTTGTTTATCAGTCTGATTTTATTGATTGTCTCTGCTTACTTGCTCAGTCCTTATGCGACCATGAAGGATATTCAAGTTGAGGGAGCAGTGCAAACTACAGCTGATGATATTCGACAGGCTTCAGGTATTCAGGATTCGGATTATACGATTAGCCTTCTGCTAGATAAGGCAAAATATGAAGAGCAGATCAAGTCTAACTATTGGGTTGAATCAGCTCAGCTTGTCTATCATTTTCCAACCAAGTTTACTATCAAGGTCAAGGAATACGATATAGTCGCCTACTATGTTTCTGGAGAAAATCATTATCCTATTCTTTCCAGTGGTCAGCTTGAGACCAGTGCGGTGAGTTTGGTGAGTCTGCCAGAAACTTATATATCCGTTCTCTTTAATGACAGTGAACAAATCAAGACCTTTACCTCAGAACTTTCTCAAATTAGTCCAGAACTCAAGGCGGCTATCCAAAAGGTGGAATTAGCCCCAAGCAATGTGACTCCAGATTTAATTCGATTGACCATGAATGATTCGGACGAAGTCTTGGTTCCCCTGTCTGAAATGAGCAAGAAATTGCCTTATTATAGTAAGATTAAGCCTCAATTGTCAGAGCCGAGTGTAATTGACATGGAAGCTGGAATTTATAGTTACACAGTGGCGGATAAGTTAATTTTGGAGGCTGAGGAAAAAGCCAAACAAGAGGCTAAGGAAGCTGAGAAGAAACAAAAAGAGGAAGAGAAGAAAAGACTGGAAGAACAGCAGAATAAACTGGAAGAGGAAAGGAAAAAGCTCGAGGAAGAGAGCAATCAAAACCAAACGACCCGACGTTCATCGCGTCGCTAAGTTTATCTTTTCTCTCATAGTTCTTTAGTGACCATGTTTTTACTTGACAAGTGCTAGTAGAAATAATAGAATAGTAAAAAACCTTTAAAGCAGTCCAGAGAGGCAGCTAAGGTTAGACGGTGAAAGGGTGGAGACTACCCATTTTTCGTGGAACCTTGCTGTTGGCAGGTTCCTTTTTTGTAGTTATTTTGAAGGAAGCTGGACTGATAAGAAAGATAAGAGGAGAAACACATGCGTGAAAGTCGCCCGGTCATAGCTCTGGATTTTCCAAGTTTTGAAGAAGCCAAGGAGTTTTTAGCCCTATTTCCAGCAGATGAAAAGCTCTATGTCAAAGTAGGAATGGAAATCTACTATGCTGTAGGACCTGAAGTTGTCCGCTATTTGAAATCATTAGGTCACAGTGTCTTTTTGGATCTCAAGTTGCATGACATTCCCAATACAGTCAAATCAACCATGAAAATCTTATCCAGCCTAGGAGTTGATATGACCAATGTGCAGGCAGCAGGTGGAGTTGAGATGATGCAGGCTGCGCGTGAAGGATTGGGAGACAAGGGGATTCTCATAGCAGTTACCCAATTAACCTCAACCTCGGAAGAACAAATGCAGGAGTGTCAAAATATCCAAACTAGCCTCCAAGAGTCGGTTATCCACTATGCCCAGAAAACAGCTGAAGCTGGTCTAGATGGAGTCGTTTGCTCGGCTCAGGAAGCCAAGCTCATCAAACAAGCAACTCATGAAGACTTTATCTGTCTAACACCAGGGATTCGCCCAAGAGGGACAGAAGCAGGAGATCAAAAACGGGTCGTAACCCCAGGAGAAGCTTACCAGATTGGTAGTGACTATATCGTAGTGGGACGTCCCATTACCCAAGCTGAGGATCCTGTTGCAGCTTATCATGCCATCAAGTATGAATGGACACAGGACTGGAATTAAAGAAATAGATTAGAAAAATAAAAGGAGAATATCATGACACTTGCTAAAGATATCGCTAGCCACCTCTTGAAAATTCAAGCCGTTTACCTCAAACCAGAGGAGCCTTTCACTTGGGCATCTGGTATCAAGTCGCCCATTTACACTGATAATCGTGTGACACTAGCCTATCCAGAAACTCGTACCCTAATTGAAAATGGCTTTGTGGAAGCTATCAAAGAAGCCTTTCCAGATGTAGAAGTGATTGCAGGGACTGCAACAGCAGGGATTCCTCACGGAGCCATCATTGCTGACAAGATGAATCTGCCATTTGCCTATATCCGTAGCAAACCAAAAGACCACGGAGCTGGTAACCAAATAGAAGGCCGCGTAGCCCAAGGACAAAAGATGGTCGTTGTTGAAGATTTGATTTCAACTGGTGGTTCTGTTCTCGAGGCCGTAGCAGCCGCTAAACGCGAAGGAGCAGATGTGCTTGGAGTTGTAGCGATTTTCAGTTACCAATTGCCAAAAGCAGACAAAAACTTTGCAGATGCAGGTGTCAAACTTGTGACGCTTTCTAACTACAGTGAATTGATTCATCTAGCTCAAGAAGAGGGCTACATTACGCCAGAAGGCCTTGATCTTCTAAAACGATTTAAAGAAGATCAAGAGAATTGGCAAAATGCTTAAAACATAGAAAATCAGGTAGTCACTAGGATGACCTGATTTTGTTTTTATAGTGTATTGAATCTAGACTAGTACCATGTGTCTGCTGAAATATTTCTAGAAATTAATTTGACTTTCCTGATCGATTTGTTTGCACCTTATTTCAATCTACTATAATACTAGAAAATCAAAAGATTATTTGAATTTCCATAACTAAGAAAGTTTATCATTTTTAATTATCTCTGTAAAATGATTGAAAGTATGAAATTTCCAAACAAAATATTTGAAAAATTTTGAAAAAAGAGTTAAAATATTTTTGTAATATACAAAGTAAACGCTTACTTTTTAAGGAGGACATTTTATGTCATACAAAACAAGCAATGCAGAAGGACCTGTAGATTTTATTAACACTTATGATTTGGAGCCAATGGCGCAACAAGTCATTCCTAAAGCTGCCTTTGGTTATATCGCTAGTGGAGCAGAGGATACTTTCACTTTACGTGAGAATATTCGTGCCTTTAACCACAAACTCATCGTTCCACATACGCTTTGTAATGTAGAAAATCCAAGTACAGAGATTGAATTTGCAGCTGAAAAATTGTCTTCACCAATCATTTTGGCGCCTGTTGCGGCTCATAAATTAGCAAATGAACAGGGTGAAGTGGCTACTGCGCGTGGTGTGCATGAGTTTGGTTCTCTTTACACAACTAGCTCTTACTCTACTGTAGACCTTCCAGAAATTACAGAAGCCCTTCAAGGGACACCTCACTGGTTCCAATTTTACTTTAGTAAAGATGACGGGATTAACCGCCACATCATGGACCGTGTGAAGGCTGAAGGCTATAAAGCGATTGTCTTGACGGCAGATGCAACTGTAGGGGGCAATCGTGAGGTTGATAAGCGTAATGGTTTTGTCTTCCCAGTTGGCATGCCGATTGTTGAAGAATACCTGCCAGAAGGTGCTGGTAAATCAATGGACTTTGTTTACAAATCAGCTAAACAACGCTTGTCCCCACGTGATGTAGAATTTATCGCTGAATACTCAGGACTTCCTGTTTATGTCAAGGGACCACAATGCCGTGAGGACGTTGAACGTTCGCTTGCTGCAGGAGCTTCTGGTATCTGGGTAACCAACCACGGTGGCCGCCAAATCGACGGTGGACCAGCTGCCTTTGACTCACTTCAAGAAGTAGCAGAGACAGTTGATAAACGTGTGCCAATTGTCTTTGACTCAGGTGTTCGTCGTGGTCAACACGTCTTTAAAGCCTTGGCTTCAGGAGCAGACTTGGTAGCTATTGGTCGCCCTGTCATTTATGGACTGGCTCTCGGTGGTAGTGTTGGTGTGCGTCAAGTCTTTGAACACTTGAATGCAGAATTGAAGACAGTCATGCAGTTGTCTGGAACTCAGACCATTGAAGATGTCAAACACTTCAAACTCCGTCACAACCCATATAACCCAACCTTCCCAGTTGATCCTCGTGACTTAAAATTGTATTGATAAAACAGCTTGCCTCCACAGAATGTGGAGGTTTTTTCGTCTATAGGAAGAATAAATCACCATTAAAAACAATATAAATATATTTTCTAATCAAATATCTTGCTAGGGCTTTCATTTTTTGCTATACTGGTGCAGTAATGAAATAATAAAGACATTTGGGGTGCTTTAGGCTGAGATGATACCCATTGAACCTGATACAGTTAAGACTGGCGAAGGAAAATGTGAACAGTTTTTTTCGTATGGCGAAATGAACGATCTAATCTTATAAGTCAACTCTAATTCTTGATTGTAATTGGAGTTTTTTTGTTTATAGAAGCTGGATGAAGGTGATACAAAGCATTTAGCTAGCTCTTCTTGAACGCCCTTGATTTTCTTTAAAAAGGTCAAGTAAAACTAGGATTTTCTTGGTGTTTTGTTGATTACGAACAAGTAACGAGAGGAAAAGTAAATATGGAAACACAAGACTATGCATTTGAGCCAGGTTTGACTGTTGGAGAATTATTAAAAAGCAGTCAGAAGGATTGGCAGGCTGCAATCAATCATCGTTTTGTTAAGGAACTTTTTGCGGGGACAATTGAGAATAAGGTCTTAAAAGACTACCTAATTCAAGATTATCACTTCTTTGATGCCTTCTTATCCATGCTGGGTGCCTGCGTAGCCCACGCAGACCAGCTTGAATCCAAGCTTCGTTTTGCCAAGCAATTAGGCTTTCTTGAAGCAGATGAAGACGGTTATTTCCAGAAGGCTTTCAAAGAGTTAAAAGTATCTGAGAATGACTATCTGGAAGTGACCTTGCATCCTGTAACAAAAGCCTTTCAGGAGCTTATGTATTCTGCTGTGTCATCATCAGACTATGCCCATCTTTTGGTCATGCTGGTCATTGCAGAAGGTCTCTATTTAGACTGGGGTTCTAAAGATTTGGCTCTACCTGAAGCCTATATTCATTCGGAATGGATCAATCTCCACAGAGGTCCTTTCTTTACAGAGTGGGTTCAATTTCTGGTTGATGAACTTAATCGTGTCGGAAAAGGTCGAGAAGATTTGACAGAACTTCAGCAACGCTGGAATCAAGCGGTCGCTTTAGAATTAGCATTTTTTGATATTGGTTATGAATTATAGGACAGATTCAATACTTTTATGTAGATTAAAAAAATTAACAAACAAACTATATAAATATATTTTCCGGTCAAATATCTTGCTAGGGCTTTCAAATTCTGTTATACTGGTCCAGTAATAAAATAATAAAGACATTTGGGGTGCTTTAGGCTGAGATGATACCCATTGAACCTGATACAGTTAAGACTGGCGAAGGGAAATGTGAAAAGTTTTTTTCGTATGTCGAAAAGAACTATCTAATCTTGTAAGCTAAACTCTAATTCTCGTTTGTAATTGGAGTTTTTTTGTTTATTAAAAGAGGATAGGCTTGACGTTAAGCCTTTCTGTAGCTCACCTTGTATACCCCACTTTTCTTTAAAAAAGGAGTTTTTTATGTTGAAAAAATGGCAGTTAAAAGATGTTATTTTACTTGCTTTCTTGTCTATCTTTTTTGGTGGCGTTTTTGTGGGTTCAGGTTATCTGTTTGATATCCTCACCCTGATTTTAGCCCCTCTTGGTTTACAGGCCTTTGCCAATGAAATCCTCTTTGGTCTCTGGTGTATGGCTGCACCCATTGCGGCCATCTTTGTTCCAAGAGTCGGAAGCGCAACGATTGGAGAAGTACTAGCTGCGCTTGCTGAAGTCCTTTATGGTAGCCAATTCGGTCTAGGTGCCCTTTTGTCTGGCTTGGTTCAAGGTCTGGGAAGTGAACTTGGTTTTATCGTAACCAAGAATCGCTATGAAAGTTGGCTCTCTCTAACTGCCAATAGTATTGGGATTACGCTTGTTAGCTTTGTCTATGAATACATTAAGTTAGGTTACTATGCCTTCTCCCTTCCTTTTGTCCTTTCCTTGTTTGTGGTACGTTTTATTTCTGTTTATTTCTTCTGTACCATCTTGGTTCGTGCCATTGTCAAACTCTATCATCAGTTTACAACTGGAGGGAAAGCATAGATGGGGCTGGAACTACGAGCGATTCAGTCCCCAATCTTCTCTGAGGCGCTTGATTTTACTTTTCATGCGCAAGCCTTTACCTTGTTAGTTGGAAGCAGCGGTTCAGGAAAATCGAGCCTCTTTCAAATGATTGCCCAAGTCAGTTCTCTTTCCTATAGCGGTCAAGTCCTGATAAATGGGAGCGAGGTCAGTCAGCTTTCTATCATCGAACGTGTCCAGACGGTTGGTATTCTCTTTCAAAATCCCAATCATCAATTTACCATGGAGAACTTGTTTGAGGAGCTGATTTTTACCTTGGAGAATATTGGCCATCCCGTTCAGGAAATTGATTCTAAAATAGCAGAGGTTGTCCAGCAATGTCGCTGCAAGGCGATTTTGCACCGTCCCATTCATCACTTATCAGGTGGGGAAAAGCAAAAGGCTGCTTTGGCTGTTCTATTTGCTATGAATCCTAGGGTCTATCTATTAGATGAGCCCTTCGCTTCTATTGATCGCAAGAGTAGGATAGAGATATTGGAGATTCTAAAAGAGTTGGTCTCTGATGGGAAGACAGTTATTTTGTGCGACCATGATTTATCTGATTATGAAGCCTATATCGACCATATGGTGGAGCTAAGAGACGGACAACTAAGGGAAGTGTTTCAAATCCCTACCTCTGAGATGATACAGGCTGTTTCAAAGGAGGTTGCTTCTAGCCCAGAACTATTCCATATGGATCGAACGACTTGTGAGCTGGATAATCGCCTCCTCTTTTCGATTGTGAATTTTACATTTTACCAAGGAATTTCCTGTATATTGGGTGACAATGGTGTCGGGAAATCAACCCTCTTTCGGTCTATTCTTCAATTTAAAAAGTATAAGGGGCGCATTACCTGGAAGGGGACAGTCCTGAAAAAGAAAAAGAGTTTGTATCGTGACCTGACGGGTGCTGTTCAGGAAGCTGAAAAACAGTTTATCCGTGCCAGTTTGCGAGAGGAACTTCAATTAGACGGACCTGATTCTGAGAGAAATCAGAGGATTTTCCAAGCTTTACGATATTTTGATCTGGAGAAGGAGCTTGATAAGAGTCCCTATCAACTAAGTGGTGGCCAGCAAAAGATTCTTCAGCTCTTGACCATCTTGACTAGTAAGGCTTCTGTGATTTTACTAGATGAACCTTTTGCAGGTTTGGATGATAGAGCCTGCCATTATTTTTGCAAGTGGATTGTGGAGGACAGAAATCAGGAAAGAAGTTTTCTGATCATTAGCCATCGTTTAGATCCCTTGATCTCTGTGGTTGATTATTGGATTGAGATGACTAGTCAGGGGCTCAGTCATGTGAAAGAAGTGACAATTACCAAACCACTCACATCTCAGAGTAGCAATACCCAAGGGGAGGTGAAATAGTATGGTCAAAGTAGCAACTCAGACACCGATTATCAGTCTCTTCTTGCTGATTTTATCCTTGGAAACATCTTTCATTCCTTCGATTACTCTTAATCTCTCGGTAGTTGCATTTTGTATTCTCTTTATGCTCTATTACCGTCGATTTAAAGTATTGGCTTGGATGATTCTGCTCGCCATTTTGCCATCTTTGGCCAACTACTGGGCAGTTCAGTTACATGGAGATGCTTCGCAGGCAGTCATGCTTGGAACGAGGGCCTTTGTGACCGTTTGTATCGGTCTTGTCTTTGTTTCCTCTATTTCCCTAAAAGAGCTTCTCTTGTACTTGGCTCAAAAGGGGTTATCACGCTCTTGGGCTTATGCCTTAATTGTGGTATTCAATTCCTTTCCCCTTATTCAGCAAGAAATCAAGTCCCTCAAGGAAGCGTGCTTATTACGCGGTCAAGAACTGCATGTTTGGTCTCCCTTGATTTACAGCAAGGTTCTGATGACAGTCTTTAGGTGGCGCCATCTTTACCTGAGAGCCCTATCGGCGCATGGATATGACGAACATGCACAGTTGAAGAATAGCTATCGGACTTTTTATATTGCTAAAAAAACAAAATTAATCTACTTGTTTTTCTTTTTATTGCTTCAAACCAGTCTATTTTTATAAAGGAGTTATTATGGAATTTACAGATATTGCGATGGAATTATCCAAGGAAGCTTGGCAGGCCTCCTTTCATCATCCCTTTGTATTACAGTTACAAGAGGGAAATTTAGACCCGTCCATTTTCCGCTATTACCTGATTCAAGATGCCTACTATCTGAAGGCCTTCTCAGAAGCCTATCACCTTTTGGCTGATAAGACTTCAAACCAAGAGATGAAAAGACTCTTGAAACAAAATGCTCAGAGTCTAGTGGAGGGTGAGTTATTAATCCGCCAACAATTTTTCAAGGAATTGGAAATCAGCGACCAGGAAATGGAGCAACATCAAATCGCTCCAACCTGCTATCATTATATCTCTCACATTTATCGTCAATTTGAAGAAGCAAATCTAGCCATTGCCTTTGCAAGTTTGCTGCCTTGTCCTTGGCTATACCATGATATAGGTAAATCACTTAATCGCAAACCATCACCAAATCCTCTCTACCAACAATGGATTGAAACTTATATTACCGATGAGTTAGAGCAGCAGATCAGAGAGGAAGAGGCTCTGGTTAATCAACTCTATCGAGAAAGTGATGAGACAGACAAGAAAAAAATGCTAGATGCCTTCCACATCAGTGTTCACATGGAAGCCAAGTTTTGGGAGATGGCTTACCAACACCAAACATGGACGAGCGATTTGCAGTCCTTAGAAAAAGAGAAGAAATAGAAAATGAGAAACCATCAACTTCAAGTTCACAAATTAACCATTTTATCCATGATGATTGCCCTTGACGTAGTCCTTACGCCTATCTTTCGGATTGAGGGAATGGCACCGATGTCCAGTGTAGTCAATATTCTAGCAGGAATCATGATGGGACCTGTTTATGCCTTGGCTATGGCTACAGTGACAGCCTTTATCCGTATGACGACTCAAGGGATTCCGCCTTTAGCTCTCACAGGAGCAACTTTTGGAGCCCTTCTAGCAGGTCTCTTTTATAAGTATGGTCGAAAATTTTACTTTTCTGCCTTGGGAGAAATTTTGGGAACAGGTATTATTGGTTCTATTGTTTCCTATCCTGTTATGGTACTCTTTACAGGATCAGCTGCAAAGCTTAGCTGGTTTATCTATACTCCTCGATTTTTCGGAGCAACCTTGATTGGTACAGCGATTTCCTTTATTGCCTTTCGATTTTTAATCAAGCAGGAATTCTTTAAAAAAGTGCAGGGATATTTCTTTGGTGAAAGGATAGACTGATGCAGGCATTTACAAATCCTTTTCCTCTGGAAACGACTTCCCTCATTCACTGTATTACCAATGAGATTTCTTGTGAGATGCTAGCAAATGGGATTTTGGCTTTGGGATGTAAACCAGTTATGGCAGATGATCCCCGTGAGGTTCTTGATTTTACTAAGCAGAGCCAGGCACTCTTCATCAATTTGGGACATTTATCAGCTGAGAAGGAGAAAGCAATCCGTATGGCAGCTTCTTATGCAGCTCAAGTTTGTCTCCCCATGGTAGTAGATGCGGTTGGCGTAACAGCTTCATCCATTCGTAAGAGCTTAGTTAAAGACCTTTTAGACTATAGACCTACGGTCCTTAAAGGAAATATGTCAGAAATTCGAAGTCTTGTTGGCTTAAAGCACCACGGCGTTGGGGTAGATGCGAGTGCTAAAGACCAAGAAACTGAGGATTTACTTCAAGTCTTGAAAGACTGGTGTCAGACCTATCCAGGTATGTCATTCTTAGTCACAGGTCCCAAGGACCTCATCGTTTCAAAGAATCAGGTTGCTGTATTGGGAAATGGTTGTGCAGAATTAGACTGGATAACAGGGACAGGAGACTTGGTTGGAGCCTTGACCGCCGTTTTTCTCAGTCAAGGAATGACTGGTTTTGAAGCTTCTTGCCTAGCGGTTTCTTATCTTAATATCTCCGCTGAGAGAATTCTTGTTCAAGGAATGGGATTGGAAGATTTTCGATACCAAGTACTCAATCAGCTTTCACTCCTCAAAAGAGATGAAAACTGGTTAGATGCTATCAAAGGAGAGGTTTATGAATAGAGAGGCGCTTAGACTGTATCTGGTAACCAACCGCTACCAAGATTCCTTGGAAAGTTTTCTTGAAAAAGTTGAAACAGCTTGCCGTTCAGGGGTTACCATAGTCCAATTGCGAGAAAAAAATCTCACAACCAATCAATATTATCAACTGGCAAAACAAGTCAAGGAAATAACAGATGCCTATCAGGTACCCCTGATCATCGATGATCGTTTGGATGTCTGTCTTGCAGTTGACGCTGCTGGTCTGCATATTGGAGACGATGAACTACCCGTTTCGGTTGCCCGACAAGTCTTGGGCCCTGACAAAATCCTCGGTGTCACTGCTAAAACGGTTAAAAGAGCTCTCGAAGCAGAAGAAGGAGGGGCGAATTACCTAGGGACAGGAGCCATTTTCCCGACTACGACCAAGGAAAATGCGCCAATCACCCTGATTTCAACCTTGAAGACAATTTGCCAAAAGGTCGCCATTCCAGTAGTTGCTATTGGCGGCTTGACATCAGAGAATATTAACCAACTTATCGACACGGGTATAGCTGGTGTAGCTGTAGTGCGTGATTTGATGCAAGCAGAAGATATAGAGGCAAAAACACAAGCTTTTTTAACAAAGTTGGATGACATTATTTTCTAATTAATAGTCACTGAAAATCAAAGAGCGAACTAAGAAGTTGGGCGCAGGTTGCTCAAAGTACAGCCTTGAGGTTGCAGGTAAAGCTGACGTCGTTTGAAGAGATTTTCGAAGACTATAAAAACTCTCTAATTCCCTTAAAGTGGGAACTAGAGAGTTTTTTCTTAATCTTTAAAAGTTGTATGGTTGACTGGTCCAGAACCATGTCCGAGTTGAGGAGCGTCTTGGATGGCTTTCGTGATAAAGGCCTTGGCTTTATCGACTGCTTGATAGAGGGTTTTCCCCTTGGCTAGTTCAGCCGTAATCACAGCAGCAAAGGTACATCCAGTACCATGGGTGTGACAAGTTTGAATTCTTGGACTTTCCCAGACAAATTGTTCCTCCTTGGTAAAGAGGAAATCCTTGGCACCGCCTTCGAGATGCCCACCTTTGATGACCACAGACTGAGGACCAAATTCTTTTAAAATCAGGCGACCGGCACGCTGCATGTCTTCAGGATAGTGGATTGAAAAACCGACAATCTCTTCTGCCTCAGGAAGATTGGGTGTAATAATAGTTGCAAGTGGAAGCAGGTTTGTTTTTAGGTAAGTTCTGGCACTGGTATCAATCAGGGTGTCTCCACTCGTTGCGACCATAACAGGGTCAAGGACGTAGGGACAATTCAGATTTTTAAGATAGGGTAGGATGATTTCCATGATTTCGGTAGTTGCCAACATCCCAGTTTTTACAGCCTGAGGCTTGATATCTGAAAAGACACTGTCCAATTGAGCTTTCAACATTTGAGGAGAAACGTGCTCGATTAGCTGAACACCTCTGGTATTTTGAGCGACAAGACTGGTCACAACGGCCATTCCATAGACATCTCTCGCTTGGAACGACTTTAAATCAGCCATAATGCCAGCACCACCACTAGGGTCAGTCCCGGCAATGGTCAAAGCAACGGGTAAATAAGTCATCTAAAACCTCCCAACCAACTGAAGTTTGTATTCTTAAGAATAAGCTGGCCTGTTTTAGAAAGGTAATAGAAGACTACTAGTCCCCATTATCATTTCCACTTCCATCAGCTAGCATTACCTAGATTGAGTCAAAGGGTCTAACAGTTGTTAATCTCAGCTTTACGCACCCCTAGTGGTTGTTTTCTTTTTTCTTTAGTATAGCATATTTTTATAGTTTATATAGTAAAAATTGACTGCAAATAGTTTTTCAAATGATTAAAATTCAAATTTTTAAAGAAAAGATTAATTTCATGGTTGACAAATGTAAATTTTGGTAGTATACTAATAACTGTAATCGACAAATGTAGATTTAGGAGGTGTGATGATGCAGATTTCAGATGCAGAATGGCAGGTCATGAAGATTATTTGGATGCAAGGGGAGCAGACCAGTACGGATTTGATCAGGGTTCTGGCGGAGCGGTTCGACTGGTCCAAGTCGACCATTCAGACTCTTTTGGCTCGTTTGGTTGAGAAAGAGTGTTTGACTCGGAAAAAAGAAGGTAAGTCCTTTGTTTATTCAGCCCTTTTAACTTTGGATCAAAGTCAAGACTTGCTTGTCCGAGATATCAAGGACAAGGTTTGTTCTCGTAGGATTAAGAATTTGTTGGCTGACTTGATTGCCGAATGTGATTTTACTCAGGCTGACTTGGAAGACTTGGAAGCTGTGATTTCTGAGAAGAAATCAAGCGCTGTAACAGAAGTAAAATGTAATTGTATGTAAAGGAGATGTCATGTTAAATAGTATTGTAACCATTGTTTGTATTGCTCTTATCGCGTTTATCTTGTTTTGGTTTTTCAAAAAGCCTGAAAAATCTGGACAAAAGGCCCAGCAAAAAAACGGCTACCAAGAGATTCGAGTGGAGGTCATGGGGGGCTATACGCCTGAGTTGATTATCCTCAAGAAATCAGTGCCGGCCCGCATTGTCTTCGACCGCAAGGACCCTTCACCCTGTCTGGACCAAATTGTTTTTCCAGATTTTGGTGTCCATGCGGATCTGCCAATGGGGGAAGAGTATGTAGTGGAAATCACACCTGAGCAGGCTGGAGAGTATGGTTTCTCTTGTGGCATGAATATGATGCACGGTAAGATGATTGTAGAATAGGAGAATAGTATGACTGAAATTGAAAAAGCAAGCCTAGAAAATGGCATTCAAAAAATCCGTATCACGGCAGACAAAGGCTACCATCCAGCCCACATTCAACTCCAAAAAGGAGTTCCTGCTGAGATCACCTTTCACCGTGTGACACCTTCAAACTGTTATAAGGAAATTCTGTTTGAAGAAGAAGGCATCTTGGAACCAATCGACGTAGACGAAGAGAAAACAATTCGTTTTACACCTCAAGAATTAGGTCAACATGAATTTTCTTGTGGCATGAAGATGCAAAAAGGAAGCTATACAGTCGTTGAGAAGACTAGAAAATCCCTATCACTTTTACAGCGTTTTTGGATTACTAGTATCTTTACTGTGCCTCTTGTGATTCTCATGATTGGGATGTTGACAGGAAACATTAGTCACCAAGTCATGCGTTGGGGTACCTTTTTAGCCACAACGCCGATTATGTTGGTGGCAGGTGGTCCTTATGCCCAGAGCGCTTGGGCCAGCTTTAAAAAGCACAATGCCAATATGGATACCTTGGTTGCGCTAGGCACTCTAGTGGCCTATTTCTATAGCCTAGTTGCCCTCTTTACCGGTCTTCCTGTTTACTTCGAAAGTGCTGGATTTATCCTCTTCTTCGTTCTTTTAGGAGCCGTTTTTGAGGAGAAAATGCGGAAAAATACTTCTCAAGCTGTGGAGAAATTACTTGACTTGCAGGCTAAAACAGCAGAAGTCTTGCGTGATGACCGCTATATTCAAGTTCCTTTGGAACAAGTCAAGGTAGGCGACCAGATTCGAGTGCGTCCAGGTGAGAAGATTGCGGTTGATGGTGTCGTAGTGGAAGGTATTTCTAGTATTGATGAGTCTATGGTGACAGGTGAGAGTTTGCCTGTGGACAAGACAGTTGGAGATACTGTGATTGGCTCAACCATCAATAATAGTGGAACACTTGTTTTTAGAGCAGAAAAAGTTGGTTCAGAGACTGTTTTGGCTCAGATTGTGGATTTTGTGAAGAAAGCTCAAACCAGTCGTGCGCCGATTCAGGACTTGACGGATAAGATTTCAGGGATTTTTGTCCCAGCAGTTGTCATTTTAGGAATTGTGACCTTTTGGGTTTGGTTTGTCTTGCTCAGAGATAGTGTAGTCGTGCTTGGAGCTAGCTTTGTGTCCTCTCTTCTCTATGCGGTGGCGGTTTTGATTATCGCCTGTCCTTGTGCCTTGGGACTTGCAACACCGACAGCCCTTATGGTAGGGACAGGACGCAGTGCCAAGATGGGAGTTCTCCTCAAAAATGGAACGGTTCTACAAGAAATCCAGAAAGTCCAAACGATTGTCTTTGATAAGACAGGGACTTTGACGGAAGGAAAACCAGTGGTCACAGATATCATCGGTGACGAAGTAGAAGTGCTTGGATTGGCAGCTTCCTTGGAAGAAGCTTCTCAACACCCACTGGCTGAAGCCATTGTCAAGAGAGCGACTGAAACTGGACTTGAGCTTCACACTGTTGAAAATTTCCAAGCCTTGCACGGAAAAGGTGTTTCAGGGCAAATCAATGGAAAACAAGTTCTGCTTGGAAATGCTAAAATGCTGGATGGCATGAACATTTCTAGCACTTATCAAGAAAAACTAGAAGAACTAGAAAAAGAAGCTAAGACAGTTGTTTTCTTGGCTGTTGACAATGAAATCAAAGGCTTGCTTGCTTTGCAAGATATTCCTAAGGAAAATGCTAAGCTTGCCATCGCTCAGCTAAAAAAACGTGGTCTTAAAACAGTCATGCTGACAGGAGATAATGCAGGTGTAGCGCGTGCTATTGCAAATCAAATCGGAATCGAAGAGGTTATTGCAGGCGTCTTGCCAGAAGAAAAAGCCCATGAAATCCATAAACTACAATCAGCTGGCAAGGTAGCCTTTGTTGGTGATGGCATCAACGATGCTCCTGCCCTCAGTGTAGCAGATGTGGGGATTGCTATGGGAGCTGGAACAGATATCGCCATCGAGTCAGCAGATTTGGTGTTGACAACCAATAACCTCCTAGGAGTGGTACGTGCCTTTGACATGAGTAAGAAGACCTTTAATCGTATTCTGCTTAATCTTTTCTGGGCCTTTATCTACAATGTCGTCGGAATTCCGATTGCAGCAGGACTCTTTTCAGGTGTTGGACTAGCTCTCAACCCAGAACTGGCAGGTCTAGCCATGGCCTTTAGTTCTGTATCGGTTCTGACTAGTTCCCTTCTCTTAAACTTTAGTAAAATAGATTAAAAGCGGGCTTGCTCGCTTTTAATACACTTTTAAAATCTCTTCAAACCAGGTCAGCTTTACCTGCAATCTCAAAGCTGTGCTCTGAGAAACTTGTGGCTAGCTTCCTAGTTTGTTCTTTGATTTTCATTGAGTATTATAAAACAGAATTTAAAAACGTTTTCAAACTGTACTGTAATAGAGAATAAAAACTTCTGAGCAGATTCTTAGTAAAGTCGAACGAAATGTGATAAATTAGTAGAGTAAAAATTTACTGAAACGTTTTCAAAAACTATATGAAACCTTTTTCAGTAGATTTAAAAATATTTGAAGGAGAGTTATCATTATGACTCAAGGAAAAATTACTGCATCTGCAGCAATGCTTAACGTATTGAAAACATGGGGCGTAGACACTATCTACGGTATCCCATCAGGAACACTCAGCTCATTGATGGATGCTTTGGCTGAAGAAAAAGATATCCGCTTCTTGCAAGTTCGCCACGAAGAAACAGGTGCTCTTGCAGCGGTTATGCAAGCTAAATTCGGCGGTTCTATCGGTGTTGCAGTTGGTTCAGGTGGACCTGGTGCAACTCACTTGATCAACGGTGTATACGATGCAGCTATGGATAACACTCCATTCCTTGCTATCCTTGGATCACGTCCAGTTAACGAATTGAACATGGATGCTTTCCAAGAATTGAACCAAAACCCAATGTACAACGGTATCGCTGTTTACAACAAACGTGTAGCTTACGCAGAGCAATTGCCAAAAGTGATTGACGAAGCTTGCCGTGCTGCCGTTTCTAAAAAAGGTCCAGCTGTCGTTGAAATTCCAGTAAACTTTGGTTTCCAAGAAATCGACGAAAACTCATACTACGGTTCAGGTTCTTACGAGCGTTCATTCATCGCTCCTGCTTTGAACGAAGTTGAAATCAACAAAGCAGTTGAAATTTTGAACAACGCTGAACGTCCAGTTATCTACGCTGGTTACGGTGGTGTTAAAGCTGGTGAAGTAATCACTGAATTGTCACGTAAAATCAAAGCACCAATCATCACAACTGGTAAAAACTTCGAAGCCTTCGAATGGAACTACGAAGGTTTGACAGGTTCTGCTTACCGTGTTGGTTGGAAACCAGCTAACGAAGTGGTCTTTGAAGCAGACACAGTTCTTTTCCTTGGTTCAAACTTCCCATTTGCTGAAGTTTACGAAGCATTCAAGAATACTGAAAAATTCATCCAAGTGGATATCGACCCTTACAAACTTGGTAAACGTCATGCCCTAGACGCTTCAATCCTTGGTGATGCAGGTCAAGCAGCGAAAGCAATCCTTGACAAAGTGAATCCAGTTGAATCTACTCCATGGTGGCGTGCAAACGTGAAGAATAACCAAAACTGGCGTGATTACATGAACAAACTCGAAGGTAAAACTGAGGGTGAATTGCAATTGTATCAAGTTTACAATGCAATCAACAAACATGCTGATCAAGACGCTATCTACTCAATCGACGTAGGTGACACTACTCAAACATCTACTCGTCACCTTCACATGACACCTAAGAACATGTGGCGTACATCTCCACTCTTTGCGACAATGGGTATTGCCCTTCCTGGTGGTATCGCTGCTAAGAAAGACAATCCAGATCGCCAAATATGGAACATCATGGGTGACGGTGCATTCAACATGTGCTACCCAGACGTTATCACAAACGTTCAATACGACCTTCCAGTTATCAACGTTGTCTTCTCAAATGGTAAATATGCCTTCATCAAGGACAAATACGAAGACACAAACAAACACTTGTTTGGTTGTGACTTCCCTAATGCTGACTATGCGAAAATCGCTGAAGCGCAAGGTGCTGTAGGATTTACAGTTGACCGTATCGAAGACATCGATGCAGTTGTTGCAGAAGCTGTTAAATTGAACAAAGAAGGTAAAACTGTTGTTATCGATGCTCACATCACTCCACATCGTCCACTTCCAGTAGAAGTACTTGAGTTGGATCCAAAACAACACTCAGAAGAAGCAATCAAAGCCTTCAAGGAAAAATACGAAGCTGAAGAGCTTGTACCATTCCGCCTCTTCTTAGAAGAAGAAGGATTGCAATCACGAGCAATTAAATAATTCCTCTCGTGGAACTTAAAAAGATCGGAGCAATCCGGTCTTTTTGTGGAGGACAGTAAATGAATTTAAATCAATTAGATATTATCGTGTCAGATGTTCCCCAAGTCTGTGCTGAATTAGAGAGTATCTTGGATAAAAAGGCGGACTATGTTGATAACAGTTTTGCTCAGTTCACGATTGGCAGTCACTGTCTCATGTTATCCCAAAATCATTTGATTCCTTTGGAAAATTTTCAGTCAGGAATCATTCTACACATTGAGGTTGAGGATGTCGACCAGAACCAGAAGCGGTTAAAAGAGATTGGTATCGAGATTTTACACGGTCCTTGTGAAACGGATTGGGGAACAGAATCCCTGTTAGTTAAAGGCCCTGCTGGTCTAGTCATTGATTTTTATCGTATGAAATAGGATGCGTAGTCATTTGAAGATAACTTTAATTATTCTAAACCAGAATGTGAGAATATGAACTATTGAAAGATCGGAGCAATCCGGTCTTTTTTAGGTAAACCTAATAGTAACTTCTGAGCTTGACTATCGTGAGGTAACGAATTAAAACAGTCTCGTGATAGACCGTTTTAAGTATGACGCTGGACATAAGAATCATCAGAGGAAGGAATAGCGAGATTGTGTCTCTACGAATAGAAATGTGACAGTACGGCATGTATAGTAGATAAGGGTATTTGAAATTAGTTTATACTAGATTGAAAATTATTAAAATGTAGAACTTTTCTAATTTTCTGACTTTTTATTGAATTATCATTTTAATAGGTATATAATATATTTAAAGAAATCAAAGAATAAAGAGGTGGTAATATGAAATTATCACGATATGTCTTAAGGTATGATACTGAAGATGGTAGTGTATATTTTAATACCAAAAATAATCATTCATTTTTAATTACGAATGAATTGAAGAAGAATATACAAGAAAATAAAACAACGGGAAGTGAATATATTGCCTATTTGGAAGAGAATAGATATTTACGTGAAGACAATGAGGTAAACAAATATTTAAAACAGATAGAAGATAGGAATAATGAGATACTAGAGTTTACAATTCTTACTCATGGAGATTGTAATTTTCGATGTAAGTATTGTTATGAACACTTTAAAAATATTGGAATGTCTATTGAAACAGAAAATGCTATTTTGAAATTTGCTGAAGAAAAATTGAGTAATTCTCAATATCATTTCCTAAGGATAGCATGGTTTGGTGGAGAACCTCTGTTAGGCTATAAAACAATTCAACGGCTTTCACTAGAATTTTTGAAAATTTGTGAGCGATTTGGAATAACGTATTCAGCAAGTATTACTACTAATGGATTTTTGTTAACATCTTCCAAATTTGAAAAATTAGTAAGAGAGTATGATGTTACTAATTTTCAGATTACTATTGATGGTGATGGAGAGAGTCATGATTCTCAACGTGTGTTAAAAAATCAAAAAGGTTCCTATGCGCGAATTTTAGACAATCTTCATAAAATGAAGGATAGTGATTTAGATTTTATTTGTACGTTAAGATTCAATATATCGAAGGAAAATTATGACCATATGGAGTCATTTCTATTAAATGATGGTCGTTACTTTAAAAATGATGATAGATTTTTTCTTCTATATCATAATATTGGTAACTGGGGACAAGGAGATCGTTCTAAAGACGACTGTGTTACAGTATTTAAAAATGATATGAGTTTTGGTATTTCTAAGAAAGCAGTTGATTTGGGGTACCATCTATCTTTGCCAAGCATTGTGGTTCACAATTCCTTTTCTTGTTATGCCAATCGTTTAAATCACTATATGTTTAATGTTAGAGGTATTGTACAAGCATGTACAGTTGCTTTGTACGATAATCAAAATGTTTTTGGAAATATCAATACTGGATTGATTAACAAAGATAAAATGAAAGGATGGTTTTTATCTGTTAGAGAAGATTGTAAAACATGTCCCTTTGTTTTGATTTGTAAATCAGGCTTTTGTCCAATGGCCAAGCATATTACGGAATTAAGCTCTTCTGTGATTTGTAAGAATATGCAAGAGAAAATTCGTAAAAATCTAGCACTTTATGCTATTTCCGGATGCTATGAAGATATTTTAGATGTGGACTAGAGAGGGGTAAGCAAAAATGTCTATCAAGAAAAACAAAAAGGTTGTAAAAAAACCTGAAGTTGCAAGCAATAATTGTAATATTTGTTAAGTTTATATAATAAAAACGGAGAGGAGTGCTAGCCTCTCTCTTTTTCTAGGAGGGCATTATGAATAAAATATTTCACTATCTGGATAAGAAAACGAAGTTTTATACTATCATCGGTGCACTGGCAAATGGAGGTTTGGCTCTTGCTCAACCCCTAGTTGTATCCCAAGCCTTGTCCTTAAATCAAGGGGAACTGACTTATTCTAAAATCATACAGTTTGCTGTTTTTGGCTTTACAGTATACTTTGTCTTGTATAGCTTAATGCTCTTTTGTAATCATACACATAATGTTTTTCGGCGTGAAATTCAGATGAATATGAGGGCAGATTTATTTGACAAGCTGATGACAAAAAAAGATTTTAGCGAAGATGAAAAAATCACTATGCTCACACAAGATATGGAGTATTTGGGGGATAATTACTTAGAAAAATACATCAATATCATTTGCTGGAGCTTTGTAGCATTACTAACAGCGATTTATATTATTTCGCAAAATTTGTTGTTAGGTAGTATTTTTGTCTTTTTCACTATTTTACGTCCTATTCCTCAGTTCTTGATGAATAAAAGACTCAAATATACTGGTGATGACATGGCGCAAGGTAGAGTAGAAGTTCATAATCAAGTATCTGATAGTATCCGAGGAGCACACACTCTACTCATGAACCAAGCAATTTCTGAAAATCAGAACAGATTTTGGAAGATTAATCGAAATTATCAACTAGCCATTCAAAAATTTTGCTTTACCCATAATATTATTTTCTTTTGCAACGGTTTCATGGTTTTTTTAAGTCAAGTTTTACCACTTGTTTTAGGTTTTTACTTTGCTATGGCTGGGCAGAAAGTGTCAGTGGCAAGTCTTGTTGCCATGTACATCGCAGCAGGTCAGCTAGTGAGCCCTATTCAGACTATTATGTATGATGCTGTAGATATACAAGGGGCAAAAACGACAGCAGATAAGATTTTTGGAGTATTAGAAATTGGAGATGTAAAACAGATAGATAAAAAAGATGCGCAAGAATTGAATGCTCTGCACATTAAAAATTTAAGTAAAACCTATGGTGACAGACAACTTTTTACTCATCTAAATTTGGATGTTCAAGCAGGTCAGAAAGTTTTAATCAAAGGACCGAGTGGTTGTGGTAAGTCAACCTTGTTTCGACTCATTACTGGAGAAGAAATAGCAGATGAGGGAGAAATTATCGGTGTGACAACTGTTAATGAATGTACATCAAGTTTTGTATCCAGTATAGGAATTATTAGCCAACATCCATTTCTCTTTAACGATACAGTGCGTTATAATTTGACATTAGGACAAGAATTTTCTGATGAAGAGGTGCTTGCTGTTTTGAAACAAGTCAAACTAGATTTTGAATTGACGGGTGGGATGGATTTTATTATCAAAAATAACGGGGAGAATATTTCTGGGGGACAAAGAGTAAGGATTGAATTGGCACGCTTTCTTCTTCGTAGAAAAAATCTGTTATTGGCTGATGAAGTGACCGCAACCCTAGATAAAGAAAACGCCCTCATGGTACATGAACTACTATTTTCTCTTCCTGTTATGATGTTAGAAATTGCCCATCATATTGATGATGAAAGTAGATATCAACAAGTTGTAGATTTAGGAAAATATTAATTCTGGCTGAAAAGTCAGTTTTATCAGAAAATAAAGTAAATATTTCAGCAATAAAACACCCAGTATCAAGATTTTTCAATATATATTAATATGCATTATTGTGATTATATATACTTTTTCTAACTTCAATCTTCTTTCTTCTCACAAGATTGTGATAGTTTACATCTTCATAATAAAATTATCAAACTCTTGCTTGTTTTTGCATTAAATTATAAAATAGGAAGTATAAAAGAATGAAAGAGGTTTGAAAATGTCTGAAAAACAAATGAAAGTTTTGGGTTGGGTAGCAACCTTCATGTCTGTTATGATGTACGTGTCTTACTTCCCACAAATTATGAACAACCTGGCTGGTCAAAAAGGGAATTTTATCCAGCCCTTGGTTGCAGCCATCAACTGTAGTCTCTGGGTTTACTACGGTCTTTTCAAGAAGGAAAGAGATATTCCCCTTGTTGCTGCCAATGCACCAGGTATTGTCTTTGGTCTAGTAACGGCTATCACAGCTTTGATTTAAAAAGAAGACTGATTTCAGTCTTTTTTCGTATATATAAAAGCAAGCTCAGCCCCGTCATTACCCAGATAGTTCCAAACTTTTTGTTCCCTTTTTAGTATAATAGAACTATCAAAATAAGCGAGGTAAAGTGATGACAGAAAGACTACAATTTCCAAAAGGTTTCCTCTGGGGCGGTGCTACGGCAGCTAATCAATGTGAGGGTGCTTATAATCTCGATGGGCGTGGATTGGCCAACGTTGATGTTGTCCCCATCGGTCCTGACCGTGAAGCCATTATCACAGGTCAGAAAAAGATGTTTTCGTTTGAGGAGGGCTATTTTTACCCAGCCAAGCAAGCTATTGATATGTACCATCATTACAAGGAAGATATTGCCCTTTTTGCGGAAATGGGCTTTAAAACATATCGGCTTTCCATTGCTTGGACAAGAATATTCCCCAAAGGAGATGAAGCAGAGCCAAATGAAGCTGGTCTAGCCTTTTATGAGGATTTGTTTAAGGAATGCCACAAGTATGGAATCCAACCTCTGGTAACCATCACGCATTTTGACTGCCCCATGCACTTAATTACTGAGTATGGTGGTTGGCGCAATCGTCGTATGTTGGACTTCTATGAGAATCTCTGTCGCACACTTTTTACCCGATACAAGGGTTTGGTCAAATACTGGCTTACCTTCAACGAAATCAACATGATTCTCCATGCCCCCTTTATGGGAGCTGGGCTCTGTTTTGAAGAAGGAGAAAATCAAGAACAGGTTAAATACCAAGCGGCTCACCATGAGTTGGTAGCTTCAGCTCTGGCGACTAAGATTGCCCACGAAATCGACCCCGAAAACAAGGTGGGATGTATGTTGGCAGCAGGGCAATACTATCCCAACACAGCCCATCCTAGAGACTACTGGGCAGCTATGGAGGAAGATCGCAAGAGTTACTTCTTCATCGATGTTCAAGCGCGTGGAGAATACCCAAGCTACGCCAAGAAGCAGTGGGAGCATGAAGAGATTGAAATTGAAATGACGGCAGAGGATCTAGACTTGTTGAAGAATTACACTGTTGACTTTGTTTCCTTCTCTTACTATGCAAGTCGAGTGGCCTCAGGGGATCCAAAAGTTAAAGAATTAACAGCTGGAAATGTTTTTGCCTCTCTCAAAAATCCTTATCTTGAATCCTCAGAATGGGGATGGCAGATTGACCCACTTGGCCTTCGTATCACCCTCAATGCCATCTGGGATCGTTACCAAAAACCTATGTTCATCGTAGAAAATGGTCTCGGTGCCATGGATACCCCTGATGAGAATGGTTATGTAGCAGATGACTATCGGATTGCTTACTTAGAGGCTCACATCAAGGCTATGCGAGATGCCATTTATCAAGATGGGGTAGACTTGCTTGGTTATACAACTTGGGGCTGTATCGATCTGGTTTCAGCTGGAACGGGCGAAATGAACAAGCGCTATGGCTTTATCTATGTGGATCGTGATAATGCTGGTCATGGAACTCTCAAACGTAGCAAGAAGAAGTCCTTCTACTGGTACAAGGATGTCATTGCCAGCAATGGTGCAAGTATTGAGTAAAGCACATTTGTTCACTATTTTTACAAAATCTTCTCCCTACTTTATAAGATGTGAAAAAGAGTTCAATTAGACCTAGCTTTTTGCTATAATGATAGGAGAAAAATCAGACAGGAGATCAAGATGTCAGAACCATTATTTTTACAATCAGTTATGCAAGAAAAAATCTGGGGTGGGACTAAACTACGTGATGAGTTTGGTTACGACATTCCAAGCGAAAAAATCGGAGAATATTGGGCCATCTCAGCTCACCCAAATGGAGTTTCTAAGGTAGCCAATGGCCGCTACGAGGGAACAAACCTTGCTACTTTGTATGCGGAACACCGTGAGTTGTTTGGTAATCGTCCAGAGCCAGTATTTCCGCTGTTGACCAAAATCCTTGATGCCAATGACTGGCTCAGTGTTCAAGTTCACCCAGACGATGCTTATGGACTAGAGCATGAAGGCGAGCTTGGAAAAACAGAGTGCTGGTACATCATCGCCGCAGATGAAGGTTCAGAGATTATCTACGGTCACAATGCCAAGTCAAAAGAAGAACTCCGCCAGCAAATTGAAGACAAGAACTGGGATGACTTGCTGACAAAGGTTCCTGTTAAGGCTGGGGATTTCTTCTATGTACCAAGTGGAACCATGCACGCTATCGGGGCGGGAATCTTGATTCTTGAAACCCAACAGTCTAGTGATACAACCTACCGTGTCTATGACTTTGACCGCAAGGATGATAATGGCAACTTGCGTGAGCTTCATCTTGAAAAATCCATCGATGTTTTAAATATCGGTGAGCCTGCAAATAGCCGTCCTGTGACTGTTAAAGCAGATGATTTGCGTTCAACTCTCCTTGTATCCAATGAATTCTTCGCAGTTTACAAGTGGGAAATTACTGGAAAAGTTGACTTCGAAAAGACAGCTGACTACAGCTTATTGAGTGTCTTGACTGGTCAAGGTCAGCTCATTGTAGACGGTAAGGAATATCCAATCCAAAAAGGTAGCCACTTTATCTTGCCAAGCGATGTTGAAGCATGGACTTTGGAAGGTCAAGGTCTAGAATTGATTGTTAGCCATCCATAAAAAGAAAGGGCCTGAGTTCATTACTCAAGTCCTTTTTAATTACATAAATTGGGCGATAAAGACCACGATGATGATGATTGGAATGATGAAACGAAGAAGGAAGAGCCAGACTTGGAACAGTCCTTGTTTCCACGGTGTTTCATCAAGATGGAGTTCCTCCATAGCAAGAGCCTTTTTGAAAATATAGCCTGTAAAAAGAGACAAGCAGAGAGCACCAAAAGGCATGAGGAGGTTGGAAACCAAGAAATCCATAGCATCAAAGAAGGTTTTCCCAAAGATTTGAACATCCGCCATGACACCGTAAGATAGGGCCGAAGGGATACCAAAGATAAAGGTCAAGATACCTAAAATAAGACTCCATTTATTACGTTTTTCGTTATCTTGGTCAGTGATATTTCCAACATTAATTTCCAGCATAACGACAGAAGAAGTAATCGTCGCAAAGAGGAAAAGCAAGAGAAAGAGGATGTAGAAAATAGCACCAAAAGGCATCTTGTCAAAGAGTTGGGGCAAGACGATAAAGAGGAGACTCGGACCACCTTCAGACTGGATGTTAAAGGATGACATAGCTGGGAAAATAGCGAGTCCTGCCATGATCGATACAGAAATATTCATGGCAACGATAGACATACCTGATTGAACCAGATTGGTTTTCTTGTCCAAGTAAGAAGCATAGGTCAACATGGCCGTAACACCGAGCGATAATGCAAAGAAAGATTGCCCTAGAGCATAGAGGAGACCAGCACTGGTTAGCTTAGAAAAGTCAGGTTTGAGGAAGTATACGACCCCTTCCATAGCATTTGGCAAGCTTAGAGAGCGCCCGATAATAATGACAAAGATGATAAAGAGGAGGGGCATCATAACTTTCGATGCTCTTTCAATTCCTTTTTGGACTCCCTTAGATACAATAAAGATGTTGAGGAAAATAAAAAGAGCTTGAGACCCAAGGGCAATCCAAGGATTAGAAATAATATCTGTGAAGAGCTGGGCATAATCACTGCTAATCCCAATTTGGAAGGCTTTAGCAATAGCGATACCTAGATAAACTAAAACCCATCCCCCGATAACACTGTAGAAAGATAAGAGGATGAAAAGGGCAAAGGCACCAATCCAACCGATAAAGTTGTAGTTCTTGTTATCGCCTAGTTTTCCAAAGGTTTTAATTGCTGACACGCCCGCACTTCGACCAAGAGCAAACTCAGCAAGTAAAAGTGGAAAACCAATTAAAATTGTTGAGATGAGAAAGACCAGTAAAAAGCCTCCCCCACCGTTGGCGGCAGTCATGTAAGGGAACTTCCAAACGGCCCCAAGACCAATAGCAGAACCAGCAGAGGCAAGAATAAAGCCAAGTTTTGAGCCCCATTGCGATTTTTCAGACATAGTTAAACTCCTAAAATTAGTGTTACAAAAGAAAAAGCTACTGCCCTTGGCAAATAGCCTTATTTAAACTCAGATCGAGTTTCCTTTTGATGCATAGACTTGACTATCCTATCATGTTTTCTAAGGTCTGTCAAGAAAACCATTTTCATGTTATGATAAAGTAAAAAATTTCGCAAAAACGCTTGACTCTGACCTAGGGGGAGGGGTTATACTATCAATGTAATACTCTTCGAAAATCTCTTCAAACTACGTCAGCTTTATCTGCAACCTCAAAGCTGTACTTTGAGCAGCTTGCGGCTAGCTTCCTAGTTTGCTCTTTGATTTTCATTGAGTATAAGGAGGAAATCATGTACCATATAAAAGAAGCTGCCCAGCTTTCGGGTGTCTCTGTCAAGACCCTGCACCATTACGATAAGATAGGGCTTTTGGTTCCGTTAAAGTCGGAAAACGGCTATCGAACCTACAGTCAGGAGGATTTGGAAAGCCTTCAGGTCATACTGTATTATAAATATCTAGGTTTTTCTTTAGAAAAAATAGCAGAGCTATTAAAGGAAGAAAGGACAGATTTATTACCTCATTTGACTAGGCAGTTGGACTATTTGATCCAAGAAAGGCAACATCTGGATACTTTAATTTCAACCTTGCAAAAAACTATTCAAGAACAAAAAGGAGAAAGAAAAATGACAATTGAGGAAAAATTCACTGGATTTAGCTACCAGGACAATCAAAAATACCACCAAGAGGCGGTAGAAAAATATGGTCAAGAGGTGATGGACCAAGCGCTGGAGCGCCAAAAAGATCACGAAGACGAGGCTACGGCCGTCTTTAATCAAGTCTTTCAAAGCTTAGCTCAAAATCTCAAAGATGGTCTACCGATAACAGCAGCTGAAAACCAAGAGCAAGCAGCCAAACTCTTGCAAGCCATCCGTACTTATGGATTCGACTGTACTATTGAAGTATTCGGTTATATCGGTAAAGGATATGTCTATAACCCAGAGTTTAAGGAAAATATTGACAAATTTGGAACTGGCACTGCCCAATACACATCAGATGTTATTGCCCACTATGTCCAAACTCATACTCAATGAAAATCAAAAAGCAAACTAGGAAACTAGCCGCAGGCTGTACTTGAGTACGGCAAGACGACGTTGACGCAGTTTGAATTTGATTTTCAAAGAGTATCAGACAAAATAAAATCGGAGGAGTAATCTTCCGATTTTTACTAAATTCAAGCACTACTTGCTTAATAATTTTTCTACTACATTTAATTTTCGCATGGTCAGATCAACGCCGAACAGCTTTTCAAGATAGTTGGTATTAAGTTTTTTTCGTTTTGCAGTTCTAGGGAGATAGAGGTAAAGACAATGGTTGCCGATACAAATTTCTTCTTCACCATAGTCACTATCCAATTTTTCTAATGGTAGACTTTGGATATCATTTTGAAAAAGGATCACATGTATTCGGTCAAAAAGATAGTGTTTTCCAAATGGGTTTTCTTGGACAATTTTTGCAAAATCATTTTTGTTCTTGATTACCATTTTTAAATCAGCACCAATTTTTTCCTTTATTAGAGTATGAACACGTTCTCGTATTGTTTCTAAATCTAAGTCACTTTCAAGAATGATATTCCCACTTTGAATATAGGTCCGAACTTGTTGAAAACCAGCTTCTGTTAAAACGTCTACTAGATAAGACATTTTAGGGATAGCATTTTTTCCATTAGGAGTAACTCCCCTTAACAAGATAATATGTTCCAAAGGACTTCCTTTCTTTTGGGGCTGTTTTAGCCATTGAATAATTTAGATTTAGATTGGATTTGATCCCGCCACCCAACCAGTGCAGAGGGCAGAAGTGATGTTAAAGCCACCCGTGTGGGCGTTAATATCTAGGACCTCGCCTGCAAAGTGGAGTCCAGGTACCAGCTTACTTTCCAGAGTTTTAGGATTGATTTCCTTGAGACTGACGCCACCCTTTGTAACAAAGGATTTAGACAAGGACATTTTTCCTGTCACAGGGATTTTGAGTGCCTTGATAGACTGGAGAAGTTGGTCGCGTTCTCCTTCAGTTAGTTGTTTGACTTTTTCAGGATATCCTTGGACAAAAAATTCTGCCAAGCGTTCAGGGAGTATAGCTTTTAAGGCATTTTTCAAGGATTTTTCCCGATTTTCTTCTAGAAATGCAGCCAAATCCTTCTCGGAAAGTTGAGGCAAAACATCCAGTGAGAGAATCTCCCCACCCTTTACAAAGCTAGACATACGTAAGGCAGCAGGACCTGACAAACCAAAGTGGGTAAAGAGTAGGTCATGAGTGATGACATGCTTGCCATAGCTTAGGGTCACATCGTCTAGGGAAATCCCCTGCAAGGCCTTATGCGGGAAATCAGTCAATAATGGACTTTCAGCAGCCTCAAGCTCGGTAATGGTGTGTTTGAAATGGCGAGCAATCTCATGGCCAAAACCAGTAGAGCCAGTAGAAGGATAGGATTTTCCACCAGTTGTGACAATGAGTTTCTCACAAGTGAAGGTTTGATCTGTAGACTTAAGGACAAACTGGTCGTCAATCTTTTTAACCGAAACAATTTCTGTTTGAGTAGCAACTTGACCACCTAGTTCAGTGATTTTCTTTTCCAAAGCCTCGATAATGGTACGAGATTTGTCACTGGCTGGAAAGACGCGGCCATGGTCCTCGACTTTAAGTTTAACCCCATTCTCCGTAAAAAAGTTAATGATATCATGGTTATCAAACTGGGAAAAGACACTGTAGAGAAAGCGGCCATTTCCAGGGATGCCAGCTAATAGGTCATCTAGAGTTCCATTGTTGGTCACGTTGCAGCGACCTCCGCCAGTTCCAGCTAATTTTTTTCCAAGTTTCCGATTTTTTTCAATGAGAAGGGTTTTCTGCCCATAAAAGCTACTTGAAATCGTAGCCATCATACCAGCCGGACCTCCCCCGATTACAATAGTGTCAAAATGTTTCATAAAAGTATTGTACCATAAAAAAGACGGAGAAACAGGAATTGGTAGATCAAGTTTTGCATCATAGTACCTAGTCCCGTGAATCTTTATCAAACCGTTGGCTTCTTCAAACTTATGTATTGACAAGATGAAATTGTTAGGACAAAAGTTTTGTGAATCCGAAAAGAGCCACAAAAGTCTACTCAGCTACAGTAGAAAAAACTGCTGATAAAAATTGAGGTTGGGACATTGAATCCCGACCCCTGTCTTATATAAATTAATCAATTTCATATCCCATGAGGAGTCCCCCCTCTTCTGCATAAAAACTGCAGAGTCCAGAGGTTGGGATAATCTTGATTTCAGCTTGTGGGAATGTTTCACGTAAGAGCTCTGAGAACTGTTGGCAGAATTTATCATTATTGCGGTGAGCAATGACGATACGTCCACCAGCATAGCCAGCTTTTATCAACTCTTCATAGGCTGCCTGAATCGATTTCTTTGGTCCTCTTGCTTTTTGTAGCAATTCGAGAGTTCCAGTTTCACTAGCTTCTCCGACCATACGGATGTTGAGTAGACCAACTACCGTACCGATAAGTTTACCCAAACGGCCGTTCTTCACCAAGTTATCGACTTTGGCAAGGACAAAGAGCAATTTGGTTTTTTCTTGATAGGCAGTGATAGCTTCAACCACTTCTTCAAAAGATAAGCCCTGGTCAATCAAGTCATTCAATTTTTCTACGAGCAAGTCAACTTCCCCGCCAGCAGACAAACTATCAATCACATGAATCTTAGTATCAGGATGGTCTTCTAGATAAATATTCTTAGCTAGTTGAGCACTATTGTGACTGCCAGAAAGAGTCCCTGTGATGGTTACTAGGAAAATGTTTTCGGCACCTTCAAAAGCTCGCAAATAATCATCTGGGCTTGGACAAGCTGATTTTGAAGCTTCTGCAGTTGCATACATGGTTTCCATCATTTGGTCAATATCGAGAATGGCATCATCCACAAAGACCTGATCAGCTACTTGAATGGTTAAAGGAACACTGACAAAGGTCGTGTCAATAGCTGGTGTTTCCAGCTGACGATAATCACAACCAGAGTCAGCAATAATCTTCCAAGTCATAGAAATTCTCCATCTTTGCCATTTATACATTGACAAAGGTTCTGTCTTTTTTTACAATTATATCATGAAAGCCCTTGAAACAAAAGCCTTATCCGTCTGTTGTGACAAGTAGAAAGAAAATGTTATGTCTGAACGTAAAATCTCTGAAAAATCACTTGAAAACCTAAGAAAATCAAACCAAGAATCCAATTTATTAACTAGAGAAGCCATCGAAACAGCCCTCTTGCAGCTTTTGGAAAAAAAGGACTTGACCAAGATTAGTATTTCTGAATTGGTCAAACGTGCAGGCGTTTCGCGTGCGGCCTTTTATCGCAATTATGGTTCCAAAGAGGAAATTTTAGAGAGCGTCTTTAAACGAACTGTCCACAATATGATGAAACAGTTGCATCATTATGACTTAAAGACAGATCTTTATCTGGTCTGGGTTCACCTTTTCCGGGAGGCCAGAAAGGAAGCCAGAGTGATTCAACTGGCCTTGGATTACCATCTGGAAAAAATCTTTGTCCAAGCCATGCAGGAATTTCTGGAAAAATACCATGGAAAATCAAAAGGTGTCAGCTCTTATCTTCATTCCTTCTGGAGCTCGGCCATCGTCTCTGTCCTTCTAAAATGGATCAAGGATGGCATGAAGGTACCTGCTGAAAAGATTGCGGATTTAGGTTTACCATTTTTTAAAAAATAGAGAAAAAGGAGAAAAGAGATGACTGAAAAAAGACTGGCCTGGGATGAGTATTTTGCGGCCCAAGCCCTACTAATTGCCAATCGTTCCACTTGTAAACGTGCCAAGGTGGGTGCAATTCTGGTAAAGGATAATAAAGTTATTTCCACTGGTTACAATGGTTCGGTGTCAGGAACCGAGCATTGTATTGATCACGAATGTCTGGTCATCGAAGGCCACTGTGTGCGCACCCTTCACGCTGAGGTTAATGCTATCCTTCAAGGTGCAGAACGTGGTGTTCCCAAAGGCTTTACAGCCTATGTGACGCATTTTCCTTGTCTGAATTGCACGAAACAATTGCTTCAGGTCGGCTGCAAGCGCGTGGTTTATATCAACCAGTACCGAATGGATGACTATGCCAAATACCTTTATCAAGAAAAGGGAACAGAATTGACTCATCTACCACTTGAGACCGTACAGACCGCTCTTAAAGAGGCAGATTTAATGTAAAAATTATTAAAAATAAATGGTTTAGAAAGATTTTTAAACCATTTTTTGGTATAATAAGAAGAATAAATTGAAAGAAGGAACTCCAAAAATGGGAAAAATTGAAGTTATTAATCACCCACTGATTCAACACAAATTGTCAATCTTGCGTCGTACAGATACTTCTACAAAAGCTTTTCGTGAGCTAGTAGATGAGATTGCAATGTTGATGGGGTATGAAGTACTTCGTGATCTTCCACTAGAAGATGTGGAAATCGAAACACCAATCACAAAAACAGTTCAAAAACAATTGGCAGGTAAGAAATTGGCTATTGTTCCCATCTTGCGTGCAGGTATCGGGATGGTTGATGGCCTCTTGAGCTTGGTTCCAGCTGCTAAAGTTGGTCACATCGGTATGTACCGTGATGAAGAAACACTTCAACCAGTTGAGTACTTGGTAAAATTGCCTGAAGATATTGACCAACGTCAAATTTTTGTAGTAGACCCAATGTTGGCAACAGGTGGTTCAGCAATCTTGGCTGTTGACTCGCTTAAAAAACGTGGCGCATCAAATATCAAATTTGTCTGCCTTGTATCTGCTCCAGAAGGTGTAAAAGCCCTTCAAGAAGCTCATCCAGATGTAGAAATCTTTACAGCAGCCTTGGATGAACGCTTGAACGAACACGGTTATATCGTTCCAGGCCTTGGAGATGCTGGAGACCGCTTGTTCGGTACGAAATAAGGTCGCAAAGAAGAACGACTTGGAAAAGAATTTCCAGTCACGAAAGGAGGTTGAATTTTTGTTTCTGTTTAATGAAAGCAGAGCAAAAATTTGACCTTTTTTGACCAAGATATTATAATAGTCTTATCTTCAGTCATTTGACTAACAAAATTAAAACTCAAAAGGAGAAATAAATGATTCCAGTAGTTATTGAACAAACAAGCCGTGGAGAACGTTCATACGATATTTACTCACGTCTTCTCAAAGACCGCATCATTATGCTGACAGGTCAAGTTGAAGACAATATGGCTAACTCTGTTATTGCCCAATTGCTTTTCTTAGATGCCCAAGATAGTACAAAAGATATTTATCTTTATGTCAATACACCTGGTGGTTCCGTTTCAGCTGGTTTGGCAATCGTTGATACCATGAACTTTATTAAGGCAGATGTCCAAACTATTGTTATGGGAATGGCTGCATCTATGGGGACAGTCATCGCATCAAGTGGAGCAAAAGGCAAACGGTTCATGCTTCCAAATGCTGAATACATGATCCACCAACCAATGGGTGGTACAGGTGGTGGTACACAGCAGACAGATATGGCGATTGCTGCTGAACACTTGCTTAAAACTCGTAAGACTTTGGAGCAAATTCTTGCAGATAATTCTGGTAAAACAGTTGAGCAGATCCATGCAGATGCTGAACGTGATTACTGGATGAGCGCTCAAGAAACACTTGAATATGGCTTTATTGATGAAATTATGGCCAACAATTCATTGAACTAATGATCAAAGAAGGTAAACTCGACTGGGTTTGCTTTTTTTGGTATAATAGGGATACATTTCTTAGAAAGAGGATTTATCATGTTTGAAAAAGTCAATCGATCTGGCTTGATTATCTATCTTTACTATAATCGTGATGCAAAAAAACTGCAGGATTATGGAGATATTACCTATCATTCCAAAAAACATCGGTACTTACAACTCTATGTTTCAACTCAAGAAGTGGAGCAATTGGTTGGGCGCTTGAGCAAGGAAAAATTTATTAAAAAAGTTAGAGTTTGTCATATCCAAGAGCTGGAAACACCCTTTGTGGGCAATCTTTATCGAGAGGAAAACGTTATCATCGAAAAAGTTCAAGAAAAGTGTTGACAATTTTCTGATAATTCGGTATATTCTTAACATGCTATTTATTTAAGAAATAAGGAGACAAAAAAGATGAAGAAAAAATTTGCCCTATCGTTTGTGGCGCTTGCAAGTGTAGCACTTCTTGCAGCCTGTGGAGAAGTGAAGTCTGGAGCGTCAAATGCTGCTGGTAATTCAGTAGATGAAAAGACAATCAAAATCGGATTTAACTTTGAGGAAACTGGTGCTGTAGCAGCCTACGGTACATCTGAACAAAAAGGTGCCCAACTTGCCGTTGATGAAATCAATGCAGCAGGTGGTATCGATGGAAAACAAATCGAAGTAGTCGATAAAGATAATAAGTCTGAAACAGCTGAGGCGGCTTCAGTAACAACTAACCTTGTAACCCAATCTAAAGTATCAGCAATCGTAGGACCTGCGACATCTGGTGCGACTGCAGCTGCGGTAGCGAACGCTACAAAAGCAGGTGTTCCATTGATTTCCCCAAGTGCGACGCAAGATGGGTTGACTAAAGGTCAAGATTACCTCTTTATCGGAACTTTCCAAGATAGCTTCCAAGGAAAAATCATCTCAAATTATGTTTCTGAAAAATTGCAAGCTAAGAAAGTTGTTCTTTACACTGACAATGCCAGCGACTATGCTAAAGGTATTGCCAAAGCCTTCCGTGAAGCTTATAAAGGTGAAATCGTTGCAGATGAAACTTTCGTAGCAGGTGACACAGACTTCCAAGCAGCCCTTACAAAAATGAAAGGGAAAGACTTTGATGCTATCATCGTCCCTGGTTACTACACTGAAGCTGGTAAAATTGTAAACCAAGCGCGTGGTATGGGAATTGACAAACCAATCGTTGGTGGTGATGGATTCAACGGTGAAGAATTTGTACAACAAGCAACTGCTGAAAAAGCATCAAACATTTACTTTATCTCAGGCTTCTCAACTACTGTAGAAGTTTCAGCTAAAGCAAAAGCCTTCCTTGATGCTTACCGTGCTAAGTACAACGAAGAGCCTTCGACATTTGCAGCCTTGGCTTATGACTCAGTTCACCTTGTAGCAAACGCAGCAAAAGGTGCTAAAAACTCTGGTGAAATCAAGGATAACCTTGCTAAAACAAAAGATTTTGAAGGTGTAACTGGTCAAACAAGCTTTGATGCAGACCACAACACAGTCAAAACTGCTTACATGATGACCATGAACAATGGTAAGGTTGAAGCAGCAGAAGTTGTAAAACCATAATAGAAAAATGTTGAAATAGGGAATGAGCCTCTGACTCACTCCCTGTTTCGGTGTTTAAGAACCTATCAAAAAGTGAGGGGAAACCCTCAAAATTATAAATAGAAAGAGTGAATCTTATGCTCCAACAACTAGTAAATGGTTTGATTCTAGGTAGTGTTTATGCGCTGTTAGCCCTAGGATATACCATGGTTTACGGAATTATCAAGCTCATCAACTTCGCCCACGGTGATATTTATATGATGGGAGCCTTTATCGGTTATTTCTTGATTAATTCTTTCCAAATGAATTTCTTTGTAGCGCTTATTGTAGCTATGCTAGCGACAGCCATTCTTGGTGTCGTGATTGAGTTTCTTGCTTACCGACCTTTGCGTCACTCTACTCGTATTGCTGTTTTGATTACAGCTATTGGGGTTTCTTTCCTATTGGAATATGGGATGGTCTATCTGGTTGGTGCCAATACCCGTGCCTTCCCTCAAGCGATTCAAACAGTTCGCTATGATTTGGGACCAGTTAGCCTAACAAACGTTCAGTTAATGATCTTGGCCATTTCCTTGATTTTGATGATTTTGTTACAAGTCATTGTCCAAAAGACTAAGATGGGGAAAGCCATGCGTGCAGTATCTGTAGATAGCGATGCGGCACAATTGATGGGGATCAATGTAAATCGTACTATCAGCTTTACCTTTGCTTTGGGTTCAGCTCTTGCGGGTGCGGCAGGTGTTCTGATTGCCCTCTATTATAACTCTCTTGAGCCTTTGATGGGGGTTACTCCAGGTCTTAAGTCTTTCGTTGCCGCAGTACTTGGTGGTATCGGGATTATTCCTGGTGCGGCTCTCGGTGGCTTTGTGATTGGTCTATTAGAAACCTTTGCGACAGCCTTTGGGATGTCAGACTTCCGAGATGCCATTGTTTATGGAATCTTGTTGTTGATCTTGATTGTCCGCCCAGCTGGTATCCTTGGTAAAAATGTGAAAGAGAAGGTGTAAACGATGAAGGAAAATTTAAAAGTTAATATTCTATGGTTACTCCTTTTGTTAGCTGGCTATGGCTTGATTAGTGTACTGGTTTCAGTTGGAGTACTCAATCTATTCTATGTACAAATTTTACAACAAATTGGAATTAATATTATTCTGGCTGTTGGCCTTAACTTAATCGTTGGTTTTTCAGGACAATTTTCACTTGGACATGCTGGTTTTATGGCGATTGGTGCCTATGCAGCAGCTATTATTGGTTCTAAATCACCAACCTACGGTGCTTTCTTTGGAGCCATGCTTATAGGTGCTTTGCTTTCAGGAGCAGTTGCCTTACTTGTCGGAATTCCAACCTTACGTTTGAAGGGGGACTATCTTGCAGTAGCAACTCTCGGTGTATCTGAAATTATCCGTATCTTTATCATCAATGGTGGAAGCATTACAAATGGTGCGGCAGGTATCTTGGGAATTCCAAACTTTACAACTTGGCAAATGGTATACTTCTTTGTCGTGATTACAACGATTGCAACCTTGAACTTCTTGCGTAGTCCAATTGGACGTTCAACCCTATCTGTTCGTGAGGATGAAATCGCTGCTGAGTCAGTTGGGGTTAATACGACTAAAATTAAAATCATCGCCTTTGTCTTTGGTGCCATTACTGCAAGTATTGCAGGGTCACTTCAGGCAGGATTTATCGGTTCAGTTGTACCGAAAGATTACACTTTCATCAACTCAATCAACGTTTTGATCATTGTTGTATTTGGTGGACTTGGTTCCATTACAGGTGCCATTGTTTCAGCTATTGTCCTTGGAATTTTGAATATGCTTCTCCAAGATGTTGCTAGCGTGCGTATGATTATCTACGCTTTGGCCTTGGTATTGGTAATGATTTTCAGACCAGGTGGACTCCTTGGAACATGGGAATTGAACCTATCACGTTTCTTTAAAAAATCTAAGAAGGAGGAACAAAACTAATGGCATTACTTGAAGTAAAACAGTTAACCAAACATTTTGGCGGTCTAACAGCTGTTGGAGATGTGACTCTTGAATTGAACGAAGGGGAACTGGTTGGACTAATTGGTCCAAACGGAGCTGGGAAAACCACTCTTTTCAACCTTTTGACCGGTGTTTATGAACCAAGCGAGGGAACAGTAACCCTAGATGGTCACCTTTTGAATGGGAAGTCACCTTATAAGATTGCTTCTTTGGGACTTGGACGTACATTCCAAAATATCCGTCTCTTTAAAGATTTAACAGTTTTGGACAATGTTTTGATTGCTTTTGGCAACCATCACAAACAACATGTTTTTGCTAGTTTTTTGCGCTTACCAGCTTTTTACAAGAGTGAAAAAGAATTAAAGGCTAAGGCTTTGGAATTGCTTAAAATCTTTGATTTAGATGGTGAGGCAGAAACGCTTGCTAAAAATCTTGCCTACGGACAACAACGTCGTTTGGAAATTGTTCGTGCCCTCGCTACGGAACCTAAAATTCTCTTCTTAGATGAACCAGCAGCAGGTATGAACCCACAGGAAACAGCTGAATTGACTGAGTTAATTCGTCGTATCAAAGATGAATTTAAGATTACGATCATGCTGATTGAACACGATATGAATCTGGTCATGGAAGTAACAGAACGTATCTACGTACTTGAATATGGTCGTTTGATTGCTCAGGGAACTCCAGACGAAATTAAGACCAATAAACGCGTTATCGAAGCTTATCTAGGAGGTGAAGCCTAATGTCTATGTTAAAAGTTGATAATCTTTCTGTGCATTACGGTATGATCCAAGCAGTTCGTGATGTAAGCTTTGAAGTGAATGAAGGAGAAGTAGTTTCCCTTATCGGTGCCAATGGTGCAGGTAAGACAACCATTCTCCGTACCTTGTCTGGTTTGGTTAGACCGAGTTCAGGAAAGATTGAATTTTTAGGTCAAGAAATCCAAAAAATGCCGGCTCAGAAAATTGTAGCAGGTGGCCTTTCACAAGTACCAGAAGGACGCCACGTCTTCCCTGGCTTGACCGTCTTGGAAAATCTAGAAATGGGAGCTTTCTTAAAGAAAAATCGTGAAGAAAATCAAGCTAACTTGAAAAAAGTTTTCTCACGCTTTCCTCGTCTTGAAGAACGGAAGAACCAAGATGCAGCCACTCTTTCAGGGGGGGAACAACAAATGCTTGCCATGGGACGCGCTCTTATGTCAACACCAAAACTTCTTCTCTTAGATGAACCATCAATGGGACTTGCCCCAATCTTTATTCAAGAGATCTTTGATATCATTCAAGATATTCAGAAACAAGGAACGACAGTCCTCTTGATTGAACAAAATGCCAATAAAGCACTCGCAATCTCTGACCGAGGATATGTACTGGAAACAGGAAAAATAGTCCTATCAGGAACAGGAAAAGAACTCGCCTCATCAGAAGAAGTCAGAAAAGCATATCTAGGTGGCTAAACTAGTCTGGGAGACTAGTTTAGGTTGCAAATGAAGATTGCGAAGTAATCATCATTAAGAATCCGGGGTACTTTTTTAGTCGGTGGATAGAGATTGCGTAAGCAATCTTCGCATAGTCTGGGAGACTAGTTTAGGTTGCAAATGAAGATTACGAAGTAATCTTCATTATAGTCCGGGGGACCTTTTTAATCGGTGGATAGAGATTGCGAAGCAATTATCATCTGCACTGGAAGGTTAGATTCTGATAATTGAAATAAAATCGAATGAAGCGTATCTAGCCTTCATTCAGGGAGCTCGGCTTTAGAGCTCTTTTTGCTAGCTTATTCATACTTTTCTGAATTTTGAAAAAGAAATGTAAGCGTTTGATAGATTTGCAAAAAGATTGTATAATAGGGACAAGAATAGAAAAGGAGAAGTCTCATGGCAGTTAAAGATTTTATGACCCGCAAGGTAGTGTATATTAGTCCGGATACAACAGTATCACATGCAGCAGATTTGATGAGAGAGCAAGGATTGCATCGCTTGCCTGTTATCGAAAATGATCAGTTAGTTGGTTTGGTAACTGAGGGAACCATTGCCCAAGCAAGTCCATCCAAAGCAACCAGTCTTTCTATCTATGAGATGAATTATCTTCTGAATAAGACCAAAGTAAAAGATGTGATGATTCGCGATGTTATCACTGTCTCAGGCTATGCGAGTCTAGAGGATGCAACTTATCTGATGTTAAAAAACAAGATTGGTATTCTTCCTGTAGTAGATAATCATCAAGTATACGGAGTTATTACTGACCGTGATGTTTTCCAAGCCTTTCTTGAAATTGCTGGTTATGGGGAAGAAGGAATTCGTGTGCGCTTTGTGACAGAAGATGAAGTGGGTGTACTCGGAAAGATTGTATCTTTAATAGTAAAAGAAAATCTGAATATCTCCCATACAGTCAATATTCCGCGTAAAGATGGTAAGGTAATCATCGAAGTGCAAATCGATGGATCAATTGATTTACCAGCCTTGAAAGAAAAATTTGAGGCAGAAAATATTCAAGTCGAAGACATTACTCGTACGTCAGCGAAAGTTTTGTAAGAAGAGAAGCCGAAAGGCTTCTTTTTTGGTTCTGTGTCAACTGTAGTGGGTAGATAAAAGCTAAGGATATTTATGTTTTTCCATAGTGGACCTCATTTCTAACTCAAACGTTTCACACTTAGTTCCATCATAAAAATCTGTTTTAGACTAATTTCTACTTTGACCAGCCCAGTGGAAGTTACTTTGAGAAGATATTTCCGATTTTTCCATATGTTTTAATTCCTTATTCTTGACATTTTCAAATAAATATTTTATACTGAAGGCGTATGTAGCATATAAAATGCTAATAAATACTAAAAGGAGATCATAACATGTATTTTAATCGTAAAAATGCAGAGCAAAAAAATTGGCGTATGATTAAAAAAGGGAAACATTTCCTTTTCGGTTGTTCGCTTGTTTTTGCGGTTGGGGCAGCACTAGTCGCTCCATCAGTTAAAGCAGACGCAAAGGTAGAAACTGAGCCAGAAGCAGGTTCTACTACGGAACCCACTAAGCAAGATGCAGGTCCTACTGCGGAAACCACTAAGGCGACTGCAGGTGAAGAAAAGGTAACCTATGCAGCACCTGCTGCAGAAGCTCAAACACCTACAGAAGCTAATGCGAAACCAGCCCCTGCGCCAGCTGCACCAGCTACAGAAGAAGCTAAAGCTGAAGAGAAAGCTACAGAGCCTGATGCTACACCAGTGGCAGCGACTACAAAAGAATCAGATTCTGTTGTAGCACCAAGCTTGACAACAGTAGCGGATGCATCAGCCTTAACTGCTGAAGAAATTTCAAATGTTACAGAAGCAATTAAAGGTGTAAATCCGACAGCGACTGATGTTAAAGTCAGCAAAGACGGATCAGCAGTTGTCACATTTAAAGATGGGTCAAGCGCAACATTTGCAGCTTCTCAAACAGTTAAAGTAAAGGCAAAAGCAGCTTCTGCATCTGAAACTCCTGCACGTCCACGTCGTGCCCGTGCCGCTGCTCTTGATCCAGAAAATGCCGTCAGCACACGTGCTTTTGATTCTGAACTTCAAGATGCTGCTCAAAAGAATGCAATCTACAGCCCGGGTGTGAAGGGTGAAAAGCAAACTTATCAAGGAACAGCTTGGCTCTACCGTAATGGTACAATCAGTAACGATGACCAAGAAGATGCAAAACGTCTTGGTGGAGTGAATGTGTACCTTCAGTATGTTACTGGTAAAGGTTTTGTTTCTCCAGTTTACAAAACAACAAGTGAAGAAGATGGAACTTATGTATTTGACTTATCTAAACCAGTAGCAAACCGTTTAGGAGCTACAGGTGAGTTTCAACTTGCAGGTGATCCTAACTTTGCAATCCGTACTTGGGTTGAAAATCCAGATCCAAAAAAATACAATGTCATCAAATCAGGTGACCAACGTACAGGTTTCCACGGACGTCTTAGTCGTACAAATGAATCTTGGGATTTCACAGCTGGTATCAACCGTATTGTGAATGGTCAAGTAGTTCTTCAAGAAAAACCAAATGCAGAAGATTACCTTTTGAAACCAGAAGCAGAACGTGAAATTGGTGATTTAGCAGACGGTCAATTCTCACGTAAGGGTGACTATGGTACAATCCGAGGAAGCGTTTGGTATGACGTTCGCGACCCTAGCGGTTCTGATGCACGTATGTACAAAAAAGATAGCTACGATATCAATGCGACTAACGTAAAAGTAGCAGCTTCATACCTTAACGATGAAGTGACACGTCGTTTAGATCAATGGAAAAAAGAACACAAAAACGAAAAATATGGACTAGATGATTTTAAAGCTGCTCAAGCTAAAATCATCAGAGAATATGAAGCCGAACATGGTAAAGGCTCACATATTGCTGAAACTGTTGTGACGACTGTGGATAAAGACGGCAACTACCGTATTCCATTCCGTGGTCTTTACGGTGTAAGCGCTACTCAGGCTAATAGCGGTCTTAAAATTTCACACAAAGTTTCTGATGAAGAATTCGGAACGCTCGTAAAAGACGAAGATGTAGACAATAGCCATTTGATGAAGTGGAACGGTACTATTGGGCAAAAACACCGTCACATCAATACGGATTATGTTTATACCACTGTTCTTGTCGATAACTATGCTATTTGGAGCAACAACTACCAATCAAATATGTTTGAAGGTACGTCAGATGGTCTTCTTCCAGTAGGACCTTCATCACTTGCGGCAGCAAATATTTCAAATACCAACTTTGCCCTCATCGCACCTCAACCAATGCACGATGTTTTGGTTTACGATAACGCTAATAACTTTGCAAAACCAGGAAACACTGCTGAAAGTACGACTGGTGGACTTTTGCCAAATCGCGAATACCAAATCCGTTGGTTCAAAGATGGTAAACCAATCGGTGAAGCGACAACTGTAACGTCAACAGGAGAAGGAACTGCTGGCTCAGTACCGTTAACAGTACCAGCAGATCTTGATAAGGATGCTATTTATACATCAGCTGTATTCCTTCAAGGTGAGAAGACAGATAACCTTCAGTCAGCTTTGGCGCTTGATTCATTTACAGCTGTTCCTGCGGAAGAAACAGACAAATACACTCCAGAATATGCAGATACACTTGTAACACCAGGAACACCTGCAACAGTAACGCCTACATTCAAAGGTAAAGATAATGCAGCAACTAAAGCTCCAGAAGGTGCTACATATAGTATCCCATCTGACTTTATGGCTCCAGAAGGCTATACTGTAACAATTGATCCAAGTACAGGTGCAATCACTACTGCAGCTAAACCAGGAACAACAATTGAAGAAGTTGACGTGCCTGTCACAGTAACATACAGTGATAAATCAACTGATTCAGTGACAGCTAAATTTAAGTTGGATACTGATGGTGATAAGATCCCAGACGTGACTGACGAAGATGATGATAACGACGGTGTGAACGATACTGACGAAACAACAGATGGTACAAACACTAAAGATCCAAACTCAATCGCTTCAAAAATCACTCCAATTGATGATCAAACAGGCGTAGTTGGAAAAGAAATCACACCAGTTACTGTCACAGTAGAGAAAGTTCCTACAGATGGTTCTGTCAAGGTTGAAGGACTTCCTGATGGTGTTTCTTACGACCCAGCAACAAAACAAATTACTGGAACACCAACAACTGAAGGTGTATCAGAAGTAACTGTTACAGTTCTAGGTAAGGATGGAAATCCTGTTAAAGGTGCTGACGGAAATCCTGTAACTGAAACATTTACATTTACAGTTACAAAAGAAGATAAGGACAAGTACACACCAACACCTAAGGAACAATCTGTTAATGTTGGTGAAACTCCAGATCCTAAGAAATCAATCGGAAACGTAGGAGATCTTCCAGACGGAACTAAGTTCGAATACAAGACACCAGTTGATACAAAAACACCAGGTGACAAAGACGCAACAGTTGTAGTAACTTACCCAGATGGATCTAAAGATGAAGTTCCAGTTAAGGTAACTGTTACAGATCCACGTACTGATGCAGATAAGAACACACCAACACCTAAAGAACAAACTGTTAATGTTGGTGAAACTCCAGATCCTAAGAAATCAATCGGAAACGTAGGAGACCTTCCAGACGGAACTAAGTTCGAATACAAGACACCAGTTGATACAAAAACACCAGGTGACAAAGATGCAACAGTTGTAGTAACTTACCCAGACGGTTCTAAAGATGAAGTTCCAGTTAAGGTAACTGTTACAGATCCACGTACTGATGCAGATAAGAACACACCAACACCTAAAGAACAAACTGTTAATGTTGGTGAAACTCCAGATCCTAAGAAATCAATCGGAAACGTAGGAGATCTTCCAGACGGAACTAAGTTCGAATACAAGACACCAGTTGATACAAAAACACCAGGTGACAAAGACGCAACAGTTGTAGTAACTTACCCAGATGGATCTAAAGATGAAGTTCCAGTTAAAGTAACTGTTACAGATCCACGTACTGATGCAGATAAGAACACACCAACACCTAAAGAACAAACTGTTAATGTTGGTGAAACTCCAGATCCTAAGAAATCAATCGGAAACGTAGGAGATCTTCCAGACGGAACTAAGTTCGAATACAAGACACCAGTTGATACAAAAACACCAGGTGACAAAGACGCAACAGTTGTAGTAACTTACCCAGATGGATCTAAAGATGAAGTTCCAGTTAAAGTAACTGTTACAGATCCACGTACTGATGCAGATAAGAACACACCAACACCTAAAGAACAAACTGTTAATGTTGGTGAAACTCCAGATCCTAAGAAATCAATCGGAAACGTAGGAGATCTTCCAGACGGAACTAAGTTCGAATACAAGACACCAGTTGATACAACAACACCAGGTGACAAAGACGCAACAGTTGTAGTAACTTACCCAGATGGATCTAAAGATGAAGTTCCAGTTAAAGTAACTGTTACAGATCCACGTACTGATGCAGATAAGAACACACCAACACCTAAAGAACAAACTGTTAATGTTGGTGAAACTCCAGATCCTAAGAAATCAATCGGAAACGTAGGTGATCTTCCAGACGGAACTAAGTTCGAATACAAGACTCCAGTAGACACTAAAACACCAGGCGATAAGAAAACAACAGTTGTTGTAACTTACCCAGATGGTTCTAAGGATGAAGTTCCAGTAACTGTTAAGGTAGTAGAAAACCCAACTCAAGCAGATAAGAACGAGCCAACACCTAAAGATCAAACGGTTAACGTTGGTGAAACTCCAGATCCTAAGAAATCAATTGGTAACGTAGGTGATCTTCCAGACGGAACTAAGTTCGAATACAAGACTCCAGTAGACACTAAAACACCAGGCGATAAGAAAACAACAGTTGTTGTAACTTACCCAGATGGTTCTAAGGATGAAGTTCCAGTAACTGTTAAGGTAGTAGAAAACCCAACTCAAGCAGATAAGAACGAGCCAACTCCTAAAGATCAAACGGTTAACGTTGGTGAAACTCCAGATCCTAAGAAATCAATTGGTAACGTAGGTGATCTTCCAGACGGAACTAAGTTCGAATACAAGACTCCAGTAGACACTAAAACACCAGGCGATAAGAAAACAACAGTTGTTGTAACTTACCCAGATGGTTCTAAGGATGAAGTTCCAGTAACTGTTAAGGTAGTAGAAAACCCAACTCAAGCAGATAAGAACGAGCCAACTCCTAAAGATCAAACGGTTAACGTTGGTGAAACTCCAGATCCTAAGAAATCAATTGGTAACGTAGGTGATCTTCCAGACGGAACTAAGTTCGAATACAAGACACCAGTTGATACAAAAACACCAGGTGACAAAGACGCAACAGTTGTAGTAACTTACCCAGATGGATCTAAAGATGAAGTTCCAGTTAAAGTAACTGTTACAGATCCACGTACTGATGCAGATAAGAACACACCAACACCTAAAGAACAAACTGTTAATGTTGGTGAAACTCCAGATCCTAAGAAATCAATCGGAAACGTTGGAGATCTTCCAGAAGGAACTAAGTTCGAATTCAAGACACCAGTTGATACAACAACACCAGGTGACAAAGACGCAACAGTTGTAGTAACTTACCCAGATGGATCTAAAGATGAAGTTCCGGTTAAGGTAACTGTTACAGATCCACGTACTGATGCAGATAAGAACACACCAACACCTAAAGAACAAACTGTTAATGTTGGTGAAACTCCAGATCCTAAGAAATCAATCGGAAACGTAGGAGACCTTCCAGACGGAACTAAGTTCGAATACAAGACACCAGTTGATACAACAACACCAGGTGACAAAGACGCAACAGTTGTAGTAACTTACCCAGATGGATCTAAAGATGAAGTTCCAGTTAAAGTAACTGTTACAGATCCACGTACTGATGCAGATAAGAACACACCAACACCTAAAGAACAAACTGTTAATGTTGGTGAAACTCCAGATCCTAAGAAATCAATCGGAAACGTAGGAGACCTTCCAGACGGAACTAAGTTCGAATACAAGATACCAGTTGATACAACAACACCAGGTGACAAAGACGCAACAGTTGTAGTAACTTACCCAGACGGTTCTAAAGATGAAGTTCCAGTAACCGTTAAGGTAGTAACTCCAAATATGCCAGCGCCTTCAACACCAAACATGCCAGCGCCTTCAACACCAAGCACAGATGCGGATAAGAACACACCAGTAGCTAAAGATCAAACAGTGAACAAAGGTGAAACTCCAAACGCTAAAGATTCAATCGGAAACGTAGGAGACCTACCAAATGGAACTAAGTTTGAGTACAAGACACCAGTTGATACAACAACACCAGGTGACAAAGATGCTACAGTTGTGGTAACTTACCCAGATGGTTCTAAAGATGAAGTTCCAGTTAAAGTAACTGTTAAAGATCCAAGCACAGATGCGGACAAGAACACACCAGTAGCTAAAGATCAAACAGTGAACAAAGGTGAAACTCCAAACGCTAAAGATTCAATCGGAAACGTAGGAGACCTACCAGATGGAACTAAGTTTGAATACAAGACACCAGTTGATACAACAACACCAGGTGTCAAAGACGCAACAGTTGTGGTAACTTACCCAGATGGATCTATGGATGAAGTTCCAGTTAAAGTAACTGTTGCGGACAATTCAGTACAAGCATCTGATAGCACTCCAGCTAAGAAAGAAGAAGCGAAGGAATTGCCTAATACAGGTACAGAAGCCCATGCAGGCCTAGCAGCGCTTGGACTTCTTGGAGCCCTTAGCGGATTTGGACTTCTTTCTCGCAAGAAAAAAGAAGACTAAAAACTGAAAGTCTTGGCTATCTATCAACTGTAAATGATTGAAAAAAGCTAAGCTAAAGAAAGGACGAAATTCGTCCTTTCTTTTTTGATGTTCAGAGCGAAAAATCCTCTTTTTGAAGTTTTCAAAGTTCCGAAATCCAAAGGCATTGTGTTTGATAAGTTTGATGAGATTATTGGTTGCTTCTAATTTGGCGTTAGAATAGTGTAGTTGAAGGGCGTTGATGATTTTCTCTTTGTTCTTTAGAAAGGTTTTAAAGACAGTCTGAAAAATAGGATGAACCTGCTTTTGATTGTCCTCAATGAGTCCGAAAAATTTCTCAGGGTCTTTGTTCTGAAAGTGAAAAAGCAAGAGCTGATAGATCTGATAGTGGTGTTTTAAGTCTTCTGAATAGCTCAAAAGCTTGTCTAGAATCTCTTTATTGGTCAAGTTCAAAGGAGAGTAGAGAAAATGATGGAAAGAAATAAGAGATTATGGTATAATGAAATGATATCAAAAAGGAGTACTTATGGATATTTCAGAAATTCGTCAGAAAATTGACTCAAATCGTGAAAAATTAGCTTCTTTTAGGGGGTCTCTTTGACCTCGAAGGTTTAGAAGAAGAGATTGCTATCTTGGAAAACAAGATGACAGAACCTGATTTTTGGAACGATAATATCGCGGCCCAAAAAACGTCGCAAGAATTAAATGAATTAAAAAACACCTACAACACCTTCCACAAAATGGAAGAGTTGCAGGATGAAGTCGAAATTTTATTAGACTTTTTAGCTGAAGATGAGTCGGTGCATGAAGAATTGGTAACGCAGTTAGCCGAACTTGATAAGATGATGGCCAGTTACGAGATGACCCTTCTCTTATCAGAACCTTATGACCATAATAATGCCATCTTAGAAATCCATCCAGGATCGGGTGGGACTGAGGCACAGGATTGGGGTGATATGCTCCTTCGTATGTACACTCGCTATGGAAATGCCAAAGGCTTTAAAGTAGAAGTTTTGGATTACCAAGCAGGAGATGAAGCTGGTATCAAGTCAGTAACCCTATCATTTGAAGGGCCTAATGCCTATGGTCTTCTCAAGTCAGAAATGGGTGTTCACCGCTTGGTGCGAATCTCACCATTTGACTCTGCTAAACGTCGCCATACCTCTTTCACATCCGTAGAAGTGATGCCTGAGTTGGACGATACCATTGAAGTGGAAATCCGGGAAGATGACATCAAGATGGATACCTTCCGTTCAGGTGGTGCTGGTGGACAAAACGTCAACAAGGTTTCAACAGGTGTACGTTTAACCCACATTCCAACTGGAACTGTCGTCCAATCAACGGTTGATCGTACCCAGTATGGAAATAGAGATCGTGCCATGAAAATGTTGCAGGCAAAGCTATACCAAATGGAGCAAGAAAAGAAAGCAGCGGAAGTTGATTCCCTCAAAGGTGAGAAAAAGGAAATCACATGGGGAAGCCAAATTCGTTCTTATGTTTTCACGCCATATACCATGGTAAAAGACCATCGAACTAGCTTTGAAGTTGCGCAAGTAGATAAGGTTATGGACGGAGACCTAGATGGTTTTATCGATGCCTATCTCAAGTGGCGAATCAGCTAAGATAGAAAGGAACTCATATGTCAATCATTGAAATGAGAGATGTCGTCAAAAAGTATGATAACGGAACGACAGCTTTGCGAGGTGTCTCAGTCACTGTTGAACCCGGAGAATTTGTCTATATTGTAGGTCCTTCAGGAGCCGGAAAATCAACCTTTATTCGTGCCTTGTATCGCGAAGTAAAAATCGAAAAAGGAAACTTAACTGTAGCAAATTTTAATCTAGTAAAAATCAAGAAGAAAGATATTCCACTTCTACGTCGTAGCGTTGGGGTAGTATTCCAAGACTATAAACTGTTGCCAAAGAAAACGGTTTATGAAAACATTGCCTATGCAATGGAAGTTATTGGTGAAAGTCGCCGTAATATCAAAAAACGTGTTATGGAAGTTTTAGACTTGGTTGGATTGAAGCATAAGGTTCGTTCTTTCCCAAATGAACTTTCAGGTGGAGAACAACAACGGATTGCGATTGCTCGTGCCATTGTAAACAATCCCAAAGTATTGATTGCGGATGAGCCAACAGGAAACTTGGACCCAGATAATTCATGGGAAATTATGAATTTGTTGGAACGCATCAATCTCCAAGGTACAACTGTCTTGATGGCTACCCATAATAGTCAGATTGTAAATACCTTACGCCACCGTGTCATTGCCATTGAAAATGGCCGTGTCGTTCGTGACGAAGCTAAAGGAGAATATGGATACGATGATTAATAGATTTTTTCGTCATTTATTTGAATCATTAAAAAGTTTGAAACGAAATGGCTGGATGACAGTAGCTGCTGTCAGTTCGGTTATGATTACTTTGACCTTGGTTGCAATATTTGCATCTGTCATCTTTAATACGGCTAAATTAGCTTCAGATATTGAAAATAATGTCAGAGTAGTGGTATATATTCGTAAAGACGTAGCTGATAATAGTGAGACGATTGAAAAAGAAGGCCAAACAGTTACAAATAACGACTACCATAAGGTATATGATGCTTTGAAAGGTATGCCAACCGTTAAGAATGTCACTTTTTCAAGTAAAGAAGAACAATATGAAAAGTTGACAGAAACAATGGGGGAAAACTGGAAAATCTTTGAAGGTGATGCCAATCCTCTCTATGATGCTTATATAGTAGATACAAATACACCAAGTGATGTCAAGACAGTAGCAGAAGAGGCTAAGAAAATTGAAGGGGTATCAGAAGTTCAAGATGGTGGTGCCAATACAGAACGCTTGTTTAAGTTAGCTGCCTTTATTCGTGTCTGGGGTCTATTTATAGCGGGATTATTGATTTTTATTGCAGTCTTCTTGATTTCTAATACTATTCGTATCACCATTATTTCACGTAGCCGTGAAATTCAAATCATGCGTTTAGTAGGTGCTAAGAATGGCTATATTCGCGGACCTTTCTTACTTGAAGGTGCCTTCATTGGTTTATTTGGAGCAACACTTCCATCAGCTCTGGTGTTCATTGTATATCAAATGGTTTACCAATCGGTTAATAAGTCATTAGTCGGTCAGAACCTTTCAATGATATCACCAGAGGTATTCAGCCCACTGATGATTGCTTTATTATTTGTGCTTGGCATTTTTATCGGTTCAATTGGATCAGGAATTTCTATGCGCCGATTCTTGAAAATCTAAAATAAAATAGAAGTACATTTGAGGAGATTTTACTATCTCCTTTTTTACTACAAAAATTTTAGAAAAAAGTCTACTTTTTTTTATAAAAGCCTTTACAAAAAAAATTAAAGTGGTATAATTGAAATATAAAAAGTGCAAACGTTTTCGTAAAACGTTTGCCTAAATAAAAATAAAGGAGATTTGAATGATGAAAGATACATTCAAAAATGTCTTGTCTTTCGAGTTTTGGCAAAAATTCGGTAAGGCTTTGATGGTGGTTATCGCTGTTATGCCAGCGGCTGGATTGATGATTTCAATCGGTAAGTCGCTTGCATTGATTGACCCAAATCTTGCCCCTCTAGTAATTACAGGAGGAATCCTTGAGCAAATTGGTTGGGGGGTTATCGGTAACCTTCACATTTTGTTTGCCCTAGCAATTGGAGGAAGCTGGGCTAAAGAACGCGCTGGTGGTGCTTTCGCCGCTGGTCTTGCCTTCATCTTAATTAACCGTATCACTGGTACAATCTTTAGTGTAAGCAGTGATATGTTGAAAGATCCTAACGCAATGGTATCAACACTTTTTGGTAACTCTATCAAGGTTTCTGATTACTTCATTAGCGTACTTGAGGCACCAGCCCTTAACATGGGGGTATTTGTAGGGATTATCTCAGGTTTCGTAGGGGCAACTGCCTACAACAAATACTACAACTTCCGTAAACTTCCTGATGCACTTTCATTCTTTAACGGAAAACGTTTTGTACCGTTTGTCGTTATTCTTCGTTCAGCAATCGCTGCAATCGTACTTGCTGCTTTCTGGCCAGTAGTTCAAACAGGTATCAATAATTTCGGTATCTGGATTGCGAATTCACAAGAAACAGCACCTGTTCTCGCACCATTCTTGTATGGTACTTTGGAACGTTTGCTCTTGCCATTTGGACTTCACCACATGTTGACTATCCCAATGAACTATACAGCTCTTGGTGGTACTTATGATGTGTTAACTGGTGCAGCAAAAGGAACTCAGGTATTTGGTCAAGATCCACTTTGGCTTGCATGGGTAACAGACCTTGTTAACCTTAAAAGTACAGATGCAAGTCACTACCAAACGTTGTTAGATACTGTTCACCCAGCTCGTTTCAAAGTTGGACAAATGATTGGTTCATTTGGTATCTTGATGGGTGTGATCGTGGCAATCTACCGTAATGTTGATGCTGACAAGAAACATAAATACAAAGGTATGATGATTGCAACAGCTCTTGCAACATTCTTGACAGGGGTAACTGAACCAATCGAATACATGTTCATGTTCGTCGCAACACCTCTTTATCTTGTTTACTCACTTGTTCAAGGTGCTGCCTTCGCTATGGCTGATATTGTGAACCTTCGTGTGCACTCATTCGGTTCAATCGAATTCTTGACTCGTACTCCACTAGCTTTCAATGCTGGTCTTGGTATGGATATCATTAACTTCGTTTGGGTAACTGTTCTCTTTGCTGTGATCATGTACTTTATCGCAAACTTCATGATTCAAAAATTCAACTATGCAACTCCAGGACGTAACGGAAACTACGAAACTGCTGAAGGTTCAGAAGAAGCTAGTAGCGAAGTGAAAGTTGCAGCAGGCTCTCAAGCTGTAAACATTATTAACCTTCTTGGTGGACGTGCAAACATCGTTGATGTTGATGCATGTATGACTCGTCTTCGTGTAACTGTAAAAGATGCTGATAGAGTTGGTGATGCAGAACAATGGAAAGCTGAAGGAGCTATGGGCCTTGTCATGAAAGGACAAGGGGTTCAAGCTATCTACGGTCCAAAAGCTGATGTATTGAAATCTGATATCCAAGATATCCTTGACTCAGGTGAAATCATTCCTGAAACTCTTCCAAGTCAAATGACTGAAGCGCAACAAAACACTGTTCACTTTAAAGGTCTTACTGAGGTAGTTTACTCAGTAGCAGACGGTCAAGTTGTTGCTTTGGAACAAGTAAAAGATCCAGTATTTTCTCAAAAAATGATGGGTGATGGATTTGCGGTAGAACCAGCAAATGGAAATATCGTATCTCCAGTTTCAGGTACTGTATCAAGTATCTTCCCTACAAAACACGCTCTTGGTCTTGTGACTGAAGCAGGTCTTGAAGTATTGGTTCACATTGGTTTAGACACAGTCAGTCTTGAAGGAAAACCATTTACAGTTCATGTAACTGAAGGACAAAAAGTCGCGGCAGGTGATCAGCTTGTCACAGCTGACTTGGATGCGATTCGTGCAGCAGGTCGTGAAACTTCAACAGTGGTTGTCTTCACAAATGCTGATGCTATCAAATCTGTTAAATTAGAACAAACAGGTTCTCTGGCAGCTAAAACAGCAGTTGCTAAAGTAGAATTGTAATATACTTGAGGTTGGAAGCTGTTTTCCAACCTCTTGTTTTAGGAGAAAAGCATGAAATTTTTAACACTCAATACTCATAGCTGGATGGAAAAAGAAGCTGAAGAAAAATTCCAGCTCTTGCTTGAAGATATTCTTGATAAAGACTATGATTTGATTTGTTTCCAAGAAATCAATCAGGAGATTACCTCGCCTAAGGTAGAAGTTAATGATTTCTATCAAGCTTTGCCAGCAGCTGAACCTATTCATCAAGACCACTATGTTAGACTCTTGGTTGAAAAGTTGTCAGAGCAAGGGAAAGATTACTACTGGACTTGGGCCTATAACCATATCGGTTATGACCGCTACCATGAAGGTGTGGCGATCTTGTCTAAAACACCTATTGAAGCAAGAGAAATTTTGGTTTCAGATGTGGATGATCCAACTGACTATCATACTCGCCGCGTTGCCTTGGCTGAAACTGTAGTTGACGGCAAGGATCTTGCAGTTGCCAGTGTCCACCTTTCTTGGTGGGATAAAGGTTTCCAAGAAGAATGGGCACGATTTGAGGCTGTATTGAAAGAATTGAACAAGCCACTTTTGCTGGCTGGAGATTTCAACAATCCAGCTGGTCAGGAAGGCTACCAAGCTATTTTAGCTAGTCCATTAGGCTTACAAGACGCATTTGAAGTTGCTCAAGAGAAAAGTGGTAGCTACACTGTTCCACCAGAAATTGATGGCTGGAAAGGGAACACAGAACCCCTTCGAATCGACTATGTTTTTACTACAAAAGAATTAGCGGTGGAAAATTTACATGTCGTATTTAATGGTAATAAGAGTCCGCAAGTCAGTGACCACTTTGGCTTGAATGCTATTTTAAACTGGAAATAAGGACTGAAAAGAGGTTGGAATCACGAAGTTCCAGCCTTTTTCTGATTAGATAAGCTACTGAAAGTAAGCTCTATGAGTGAGACTACTGAAATGGAATAAAATGTGGTATAATTGATAAGATAGATAGAATCGAGGATATTATGTCATTTACGAAATTTAAGTTTAAAAAATATATAGAAGAAGCCTTGGAGGAGTTGAAATTTACAACTCCTACAGAGGTTCAAGATAAGTTGATTCCTATTGTTTTGGCAGGTCGTGACCTAGTCGGTGAATCAAAAACAGGTTCAGGTAAGACTCATACTTTCTTGTTGCCGATTTTCCAGCAATTAGATGAAGCTAGTGATAGTGTACAGGCAGTGATTACTGCACCGAGCCGTGAGTTGGCTACTCAGATTTATCAAGCAGCTCGTCAGATTGCAGCCCACTCAGAAACGGAAGTTCGTGTGGTTAATTACGTGGGTGGTACTGATAAGGCTCGCCAAATTGAAAAATTGGCAAACAACCAGCCTCATATTGTTATTGGAACACCAGGCCGTATTTATGACTTGGTTAAGTCTGGTGACCTAGCTATTCACAAGGCTAAGACCTTTGTGGTCGATGAGGCAGATATGACCTTGGATATGGGATTCTTAGAAACTGTTGATAAGATTGCTGGAAGTCTTCCAAAAGACTTGCAATTCATGGTCTTCTCAGCGACTATCCCACAAAAACTACAACCATTCTTGAAAAAATACTTATCAAATCCTGTTATGGAGAAAATCAAGACCAAAACGGTCATTTCTGATACCATTGATAATTGGTTGATTTCTACTAAAGGACGTGACAAGAATGCTCAAATTTACCAGTTGACTCAGTTGATGCAACCGTATTTGGCAATGATTTTTGTGAACACTAAAACGCGTGCTGATGAATTGCATTCTTACCTGACTGCTCAAGGTTTGAAGGTGGCAAAGATTCATGGAGATATTGCCCCTCGTGAGCGCAAACGTATCATGAACCAGGTGAAAAATTTGGATTTTGAGTACATTGTCGCAACGGATTTGGCCGCGCGTGGAATTGACATTGAAGGTGTCAGCCATGTTATCAATGATGCTATTCCGCAAGACTTATCTTTCTTTGTTCACCGTGTTGGTCGTACTGGACGAAATGGCCTACCAGGTACAGCTATTACCCTTTACCAGCCAAGTGATGACTCAGATATTCGTGAGTTGGAGAAATTGGGAATCAAGTTTACTCCTAAGATGGTCAAAGACGGGGAATTTCAAGATACTTATGACCGTGATCGTCGTGCCAACCGTGAGAAAAAACAAGACAAGCTTGACATCGAAATGATTGGTTTGGTCAAAAAGAAAAAGAAAAAAGTCAAACCGGGTTATAAGAAGAAAATTAAATGGGCGGTTGATGAAAAACGCCGCAAGACTAAGCGCTCTGAAAATCGCGCTCGTGGTCGTGCAGAGCGTAAAGCAAAACGCCAAACATTTTAATAGTAATTGTTGGAGTACTGAGCTCCAACTTTTTGCTTTATGAGAACGAAATATCTACATTGAAACATCACATTAATACTCAATGAAAATTAATGAGCAAACTAGGAAGCTAGCCGCAGGCTGCTCAAAACACTGCTTTGAGGTTGCAGATAGAGCTGACGAAGTCAGCTCAAAACACTGTTTTGAGGTTGCAGATAGAACTGACGAAGTCAGTAACATCTATAGAGCAAGGCGAAGACGTGGTTTAAAGAGTATAAAGACTGCAAATTGCGCTTAAAAATGATATAATGGTAGAGTTATATAGTCCCGATAAGATGGTAAAAATTTCTATTTTTTCTTTCGAGTCGCAACTCGCAAAGAATGACGGCTCCAAAGAAGTCACTCGTCATTCTACGGTTGCCGCTATAATGCGGTCACCCTATGCGCCTCACTAGCTTCAGAAATAAAAAGTATCGTTTTTATTTCTTTCGAGTCGCAACTCGTAGATGGTAGAAATTTTTATCAGTACTTTGTAACTCTATAACACTATTTTTAAGGGGGGACATTTTTATGTCAGAACGTAAATTATTCACGTCTGAATCTGTATCTGAGGGGCACCCAGATAAGATTGCAGACCAAATTTCAGATGCGATTTTGGATGCTATTTTAGCAGAAGATCCAGAGGCGCACGTTGCTGCTGAGACAGCTGTATATACTGGTTCTGTTCACGTTTTTGGTGAAATTTCTACAAATGCCTATGTGGATATTAACCGTGTGGTTCGTGATACCATTGCAGAGATTGGTTATACCAATACTGAATATGGCTTTTCTGCTGAAACTGTAGGAGTCCATCCATCTTTAGTGGAACAATCTCCTGACATTGCCCAAGGTGTTAACGAAGCCTTGGAGGTTCGTGGGAATGCAGATCAAGACCCGCTTGACTTGATTGGTGCTGGAGACCAAGGTCTCATGTTTGGATTTGCAGTGGATGAAACAGAAGAGCTCATGCCTTTGCCAATTTCACTCAGTCATAAATTGGTTCGTCGTTTAGCAGAACTTCGTAAGTCAGGGGAAATTAGCTATCTTCGCCCAGATGCTAAATCTCAAGTTACAGTTGAGTACGATGAAAATGACCGTCCAATACGTGTGGATACAGTCGTGATTTCAACCCAGCACGATCCAGAAGTCAGCAACGAACAAATTCGTAATGATGTCATTAACAAGGTTATCAAAGAGGTCATTCCAGCCTCTTACTTGGATGAGCAAACAAAATGCTTCATCAATCCTACTGGTCGTTTTGTAATTGGTGGACCTCAAGGGGACTCAGGTTTGACTGGTCGTAAGATTATCGTAGATACTTATGGTGGCTACTCTCGTCACGGTGGTGGTGCCTTCTCTGGTAAAGATGCGACTAAGGTGGACCGTTCTGCGTCATATGCGGCTCGCTATATTGCTAAGAATATCGTTGCAGCGGGTCTTGCTAAGAAGGCAGAAGTGCAACTGGCTTATGCTATCGGTGTTGCCCAGCCTGTTTCTGTTCGTATCGATACTTTTGGTACTGGAACGGTAGCTGAAAGCAAGCTTGAAAAAGCAGCCCGTCAAATCTTTGACCTTCGTCCAGCAGGAATTATCCAAATGCTGGATCTCAAACGTCCAATTTACCGTCAAACAGCAGCCTATGGACATATGGGACGTACAGATATTGATCTTCCATGGGAACGTCTGGACAAGGTAGATGCTTTGAAAGAAGCAGTCAAATAAAATCTTAAGAGGGGGATCGCCCCTCTTTTTAATATACTATCTCCTATAAAATCCTTGAAATTGTAGCTTAAATTTGATATGATAGTCTTATGGATAAAAGTAGAGCAAAACGTGTTGAGCACGATAAAAAGAGAATCGGTTTAATAGCCCTAGTAGCTATCTTTTCAGTAAGTATTTGTGTCCTTGGTTCAATTATTGGATACAAAGTATATACAAAGCATAGTTTCGAACAAAAAATTGAGTCTTTAAAAAATGATAAAGATAATCAATTGAGTGAGGGAAATCAGAAAGATCATTTTCGTAAGGGGAAAGCCGAAGTGATTGCCTATTATCCTCTCCAAGGGGAGCAAGTGATTTCATCTGTAAAAGAAATCATGACACAGGATATTAAGGAAAATCTGGAAGACAAGGAAAATCTGGTTTTTTATTATACGGAGAAACAAGATTCGACTTTAAATGGAATTGTCAACCGAAATGTGATGAAACAAGTCTATGATTTAACTTCGTCAAAAGTTGAAGAGACTGAAAAAACTAGTCTAGCAAAAGTCCATTTGACAGAAGATGGTAAACCTTTTACACTTGATCAATTATTTTCAGATGCTAGTAAAGCCAAAGAGCAGTTGTTAAAAGAAATCACCACTTTCTTACAAGACAAGAAGGTAGAGCAAGAAAAGATTGATCAGCTAGTTAAAAGCTTTTCTGATCAAGACTTGTCTGCATGGAACTTTGATTATAAGGATAGCCAAATGATCCTTTATCCAAATCAGGCAGTTGAAAATCTAGATGAGATTGCCATTCCAGTATCTAATTTCTTTGAGATCATTCAGTCCTCATATTTGCTAGATAAGGATGCGGAACTTTATAAGGCTTATTATCAAAAGAAAAATCGTAAAGTAGTAGCCTTGACTTTTGATGATGGACCAAATCCTGCAACGACAAATCAAGCATTAGACACTCTTTCTAAGTATGGTATCAAGGCAACTTTCTTTGTTTTAGGTAAGAATGTTTCTGGAAATGAAGAGATTTTGAAGCGAATGAAAGCAGATGGCCATGTCGTTGGAAATCATAGTTGGAGCCATCCCGTTCTTTCAAAACTTTCGCTTGACGAAGCCAAAAAACAAATTACTGATACTGAGGATGTGCTAACTAAGGTGCTGGGTTCTAGTTCCAAACTTATGCGTCCTCCTTATGGAGCCATTACAGATGACATTCGCAATAGCCTCGATTTGAGCTTTATTCTGTGGGATGTGGATAGTTTGGATTGGAAGAGTAGGAATGAAGCAGCGATTTTAACAGAAATTCAGCGTGAAGTCAAGAATGGTTCTATTATTCTTATGCATGATATCCATGCTGAGACGGTAAATGCTCTACCGAAGGTTATTGACTACTTGAAAGGGCAAGGTTATGACTTTGTAACAATTCCAGATTTGTTAAATACTCGTCTTAACCCTCATCAGCTCTATTACGACCGTGACCAATAATACACAAAATCTAAAGAGATAAGTTTTCCTTGAAAATTTGGCTCTTTGGATTTTCTTCTAATTTGGAAAGGAAAAATTATGAAATCTTATACTTTGAATAATGGCGTTACGATTCCAGTTCTGGGATTTGGAACCTGGAAAGCAGAAAATGGAGAGATTGCCTACCAAGCAGTTTTAGAGGCTTTAAAGGCAGGCTATCGCCATATCGATACGGCAGCCATCTATAAAAACGAAGAAAGCGTTGGTCGTGCTATTCAAGATAGTGGAATTCCGCGAGAGGAAATTTTTGTAACCAGTAAATTGTGGAATACAAATCACAACTATGAGCAAGCTCGTCAGGCTTTTGAAGAGTCTTTAGAGAAGATGGGGTTGGACTATTTGGATCTGTATTTGATTCATTGGCCAAATCCAAAACCACTAAGAGAAAATAACCAATGGAAAATCCGAAATTCGGAAGTATGGAGAGCTATGGAGGATCTTTACCAAGAAGGTAAGATCCGTGCCATCGGAGTTAGTAATTTCCTTCCCCATCATTTGGATGCCTTGCTTGAAACAGCAAAAATTCTTCCAGCGGTCAATCAAGTTCGTCTGGCTCCAGGTGTGTTTCAAGAGGAAGTCGTAGATTACTGTCGAGAAGAAGGTATTTTATTGGAAGCTTGGGGCCCTTTTGGTCAGGGAGAACTGTTTGATAGCAAGCAAGTGCAAGAAATAGCTGAAAATCACGGAAAATCGGTTGCTCAAGTAGCCTTGGCCTGGAGCTTGGCAGAAGGATTTTTACCGCTTCCGAAATCTGTCACAGCATCTCGTATTCAGGCTAATCTTGATTGCTTTGGAATTGAACTGAGTCATGAGGAACGTGAAACCTTAAAAACAATTGCTGTTCAGTCTGGTGCTCCACGAGTTGATGACATGGATTTCTAGAAAATTGTAAAAAGAATTGTACATTGTTCCAATTTTTGATATAATAGTCAGCAGGAAAGAAAGTCTTATGGCGTTCTGCAAGCGAGCTTGGGATAGTGGGAGCCAAGCAGGGCAAAATAAAGAACTGGCACTTTCTGTATTATTTTCAAAAACAATGAAGTAATAAATTAGGGTGGAACCGCGTTTCTGACGCCCCTAGTCGCAAGGCTTGGGTGTTGAAATTCGGTTCTTTTTGATTTTGAACCTGAGTCTTCTTTCAAGAAAATCAGTCTTTGATTTTCTATACATTCCTACTGCTTTAGGTCTGTTTAAGCTAGATGCAGTACTAACTCGTCTTGCCTCGTACGATTGACGAGGCAGACTCGTGTCGCAAGTAATTTATAGAAAAAGGAGTAAAACATGTCTAAAAAATTGACTTTCCAGGAAATCATCCTTACTTTGCAACAATTTTGGAATGACCAAGGTTGTATGCTTATGCAGGCTTATGACAATGAAAAAGGTGCGGGAACCATGAGTCCTTACACTTTCCTTCGTGCTATCGGACCTGAGCCGTGGAATGCAGCTTATGTAGAGCCATCACGTCGTCCTGCTGACGGTCGTTACGGAGAAAACCCAAATCGTCTCTACCAACACCACCAATTCCAAGTGGTTATGAAGCCCTCTCCATCAAATATCCAAGAGCTTTACCTTGAGTCTTTGGAAAAATTAGGTATCAATCCATTAGAACACGATATTCGTTTCGTTGAGGACAACTGGGAAAATCCATCTACTGGTTCAGCTGGTCTCGGTTGGGAAGTTTGGCTTGATGGGATGGAAATCACTCAGTTCACTTACTTCCAACAAGTAGGTGGATTGGCAACTGGCCCTGTGACTGCGGAAGTTACCTATGGTCTGGAGCGTTTGGCTTCTTACATCCAAGAAGTAGACTCTGTTTACGATATTGAGTGGGCTGATGGTGTAAAATACGGAGAAATCTTTATCCAGCCTGAGTACGAGCATTCAAAATATTCATTTGAAATTTCTGACCAAGAAATGTTGCTTGAAAACTTTGATAAGTTTGAAAAAGAAGCTGGTCGCGCCTTGGAAGAAGGATTGGTGCACCCTGCCTATGACTATGTTCTCAAATGTTCACATACCTTTAACCTACTTGATGCGCGTGGTGCCGTATCGGTAACCGAGCGTGCAGGCTATATCGCTCGTATCCGTAACTTGGCCCGTGTCGTAGCCAAAACCTTTGTCGCAGAACGAAAACGCCTCGGCTACCCACTATTGGATGAAGCAACACGAGCTAAACTCTTAGCAGAAGACGCAGAATAGTAAGTAATACTGTGCTCTAAAATCGTTAAAGACAAGTCGAAGACTTGCTAGAGTGATATGCACCGCCGTACTGTTATGTGGGGATTTTTGAAACCTTGGGTTCAAAAGTCAGTCAGCTAAATCCACTTTGATGAGACTGTTGGAAATCTTAGTTTATTTGGTATAAGATTTCCTTACAGACTCACAAAAGTTAGTTAGCGACGCCCCCAGTACCTAAGGTACATATCAAAAAAGATTGAAGAAAATGTAAAGGAAAAAACATGACAAAAAACTTATTAGTAGAACTCGGTCTTGAAGAATTACCAGCCTATGTTGTCACACCAAGTGAAAAACAACTAGGCGAAAAAATGGCAGCCTTCCTCAAGGAGAACCGCCTGTCTTTTGAAGCTATTCAGACCTTCTCAACACCACGTCGTTTGGCTGTTCGTGTGACTGGTCTTGCAGACAAACAGGCTGATTTGACAGAAGATTTCAAGGGTCCAGCAAAGAAAATTGCCTTGGATAGTGATGGAAATTTTACCAAAGCAGCTCAAGGATTTGTCCGTGGAAAAGGATTGACTGTTGAAGATATCGAATTCCGTGAAATCAAGGGTGAAGAATATGTCTATGTCACTAAGGAAGAAGTTGGTCAAGCAGTTGAAGCAATTGTTCCTGGTGTTGTAGATGTCTTGAAGTCATTGACTTTCCCTGTCAGCATGCACTGGGCTGGAAATAGTTTTGAATACATCCGCCCTGTTCACACTTTAACTGTTCTCTTGGATGAGCAAGAGTTTGATTTGGATTTCCTTGATATTAAGGGAGGGCGTGTGAGTCGTGGTCATCGTTTCTTAGGACAAGAAACCAAGATTCAGTCAGCCTTGAGTTATGAAGAAGACCTTCGTAAGCAGTTTGTAATCGCAGATCCACGTGAACGTGAGCAAATGATTGTTGACCAAATCAAGGAAATTGAGACAAAACATGGTGTAAGTATCGAAATTGACGCTGATTTGCTGAATGAAGTCTTGAACTTGGTTGAATACCCAACTGCCCTTATGGGAAGTTTTGATGCCAAATACCTTGAAGTTCCGGAAGAAGTCTTGGTGACTTCAATGAAGGAACACCAACGTTACTTTGTTGTCCGTGATCAAGATGGAAAACTCTTGCCAAACTTCATTTCGGTTCGTAACGGAAATGCAGAGTATTTGGAAAATGTCATCAAAGGAAATGAAAAAGTCTTGGTAGCCCGCTTGGAAGACGGAGAATTCTTCTGGCGTGAAGACCAAAAATTGGTTATTTCTGAACTTGTTGAAAAATTAAACCATGTCACCTTCCATGAGAAAATTGGTTCTCTTCGTGAGCACATGATTCGTACGGGTCAGATTGCTATTCTTTTGGCAGAAAAAGCTGGCTTGTCAGTGGATGAAACAGTTGACCTTGCTCGTGCAGCAGCCATTTATAAGTTTGACTTGTTGACAGGTATGGTTGGTGAATTTGACGAGCTCCAAGGAATTATGGGGGAGAAATATGCCCTTCTTGCTGGTGAAAGTCCAGCAGTGGCAGCTGCTATTCGTGAACACTACATGCCTACATCAGCTGAAGGAGAACTTCCAGAGAGCAAGGTCGGTGCAGTGCTTGCCATTGCAGATAAATTGGATACGATTTTGAGTTTCTTCTCAGTAGGTTTGATTCCATCAGGGTCTAATGACCCTTATGCACTTCGTCGTGCGACTCAAGGTGTGGTTCGTATCTTGGACGCCTTTGGTTGGCACATTGCTATGGACGAGCTGATTGATAGCTTTTATGCATTGAATTTTGACAGCTTGACTTATGAAAATAAAGCTGAAGTTATGGACTTCATCAAGGCTCGTGTTGATAAGATGATGGGTTCTACTCCAAAAGACATAAAAGAAGCTGTTCTTGCAGGATCAAACTTTGTTGTGGCAGATATGTTAGAAGCAGCCAGTGCTCTCGTAGAAGCAAGCAAGAAAGAAGACTTTAAACAATCAGTCGAATCACTTTCTCGTGCCTTTAACTTAGCTGAGAAGGCAGAGGGAGTTGTAGCAGTTGATTCAGCACTCTTTGAGAATGAAGAAGAGAAAGCCTTGGCAGAAGCAGTAGAATCACTCGTTTTGTCAGGGACTGCCAGTCAGCAATTGAAACAGCTCTTTGCGCTTAGTCCAGTTATTGATGCTTTCTTTGAAAATACTATGGTTATGGCCGAAGATCAGGCTGTCCGTCAAAATCGTTTGGCAATCTTGTCTCATTTAACTCAAAAAGCAGCCAAGTTTGCACGTTTTAACCAAATCAATACCAAATAAAATCTGTTAAACGGATTAAATCTTATCATAAAGGAGAGAAACATGGATCCGAAGAAAATTGATCGTATTAACGAGCTTGCCAAAAAGAAAAAAACAGAAGGCTTGACCCCAGAAGAAAAAGTGGAACAAGCTAAACTACGTGAGGAGTACATCGAAGGTTATCGTCGCTCTGTTCGTCATCACATCGAAGGAATCAAAATTGTAGACGAAGAAGGAAACGATGTTACACCAGACAAGCTACGTCAAGTCCAACGTGAAAAAGGATTACATGGCCGTAGTCTCGATGACCCCAATTCCTAATAAGCATTCTTTATTTTAAGAAGGATAGATGAAAGAATAACCAAAAGACTAGCTGTTTTTGTCTGCTAGTCTTTTTTCGCTAAAAAAGGAACCAATATGGTTCCCAAAACTATTATTAGTTACTTGCGCCAGATGTAGCGTCAGCGGCACTACCGTGGCTTCCAGCATCACCTGAATCAGAAGCTCCAGATGTAGCATCTGCATCGCCGTGACCATGTCCACCAGCAGGAGCTGCAGCATTTCCACCAACTAGACGTTGACCAGTTGTTTCTAAGTACCAATCAAGCCATGGTTGGAAGTTAAAGACAATTTCATTGATACCAGCGTATGATCCATCAGGATAGTACATTGCTTGGTAGTTGTGAGTGTTGATGACACCTGCAGGAGAACCTGGAACGATAGTACGGACGTATTCTTGGTTTCCGTTACGAAGTGTTCCGATAACCCACTCTACGTTCTTCATACGTGCTGGTGGAAGAGAACCATGAACAGTCGACATACGGTTACCTGATTGAGGTGGTACACGTTTAGCAAACATGGTGTTTGGATCTTGGTGAACGTTGTTGTAGTAGAGGAATTGGTTGTTGTCGTCAGCATATGTCAATTCAAATGGCATAGCTTTCAAGAACATATCAAGTTGGTTAACTGTCAAGATACCGTGGTCCAACTTGACATAGGTATCACCAGAAACAGCTCCAGTAATTTCTGCAACTTTTTCTACCCATTCTGGATCGTCAGGATCAACTTCTGTAATGGTTGTAGCAATTGGTTTTCCACAATCCAAGTCTTCTGGTTCGATTGGTTTTGGTTTTTTCAATTTCGAAACGACTCCTACGTATTTAACAAAGTTATCTAAGCAAGTTTCAAGGAATTTAACAGTGCCTTCGTTTGTGATATTTCCGTCGTTATCAAAAGCTTCCTTAGCTTTACCAAGAAGGAATTCGTTACCCGGAAGCGTGTAGGCATTAACACCTGGAGCATCAAGGATTTTACGAAGGTGAACTTGGGCACGTGAAGTTCCTTGGTCGTAGTATGATGCTCCCACAATCATGACAGGTTTGTTTTCAAATGGATGAACTTCGTATGAGAGCCATTCAAGAACAGATTTTAGGGAAGCTGAAATCGTGTGATTGTGCTCAGGAGTAGCGATGATAACACCATCAGCACGTGTAATCTTGTTATACAAGAAACGCAATTGGAAGCTTTCGTCCCATTTTTCGTCTTGGTTAAACATTGGAACTTCGTCGATTTCAAGTACTTCTAATTCAAATTTGAATTTGAAATTGCGACGGATAAATTCCAAGAGTTTGCGGTTATATGATTGATCGTAGTTTGATCCAACAAGTCCAACAAATTTCATTCTTTCGGTCTCCTATCTTACAAATTTTCCCAGTCAAAATCTTCTGCATCTTTGCGAAGTAATTCTTGTGCATTGCGCAATTTTTCTGTAATTTTTACAAAGATACGAAAGTCGTCAAAAGTGGCATCCAATTTCTTGATGACATCAAGATCAACCAAGTCGCCACTTGGGTTAAATGCTTGAAGAGAGTATGAGAGCAAGAATTCATCTGGTAGAACATTTGCCTTGATTTCAGGAGCGTTCAAGATTTGACGAAGTTGCAATTGGGCACGAGATGAACCAAGCGTACCATAGGAAGCACCAGTAATCATGATTGGTTTGTTCAAAAGTGGGTAAATACCGTATGATAACCAAGCAAGAGCGCTCATCAAAACAGCTGGGATAGAGTGGTCATACTCAGGAGTACCGATAATAACGCCATCTGCCTCTTCAATTTTAACAGCAATTTCTAAAATTTCAACAGGTACTTGCTTGTTAGCTGGTTTGTTAAAGACAGGTATGTCTTTAATTTCAACAAGTTCAATTTCAGCTTTTTCAGCAAAGTGTTTTTGCATGTATTGAAGCAATTGGCGGTTTGTAGAACGTTTTGAATTTGTTCCAACAATAGCAATAAGTTTTAACATGAGATTTCCTTTCTCTTTTTACATAATACGATTTTAAAACTCCATTGAAAGATCTATTTCTATAGAGTTGGAATTCCTGAAGAACAGCTGAGGTGACCTTCTTTATCGATGAGGATAGCTTCGATGCCCTCCAAACTTTCGACTTGCCAGAGGATAGAAGCAGGTCTTTCTCCAAATAAACGAGTTGTCCAGATTTCACCATCAACAGACTTATCAGAGATGATGGTGAGACTAGCAAGTTCCGTTTCAAGAGGATATCCTGTTTGGCTGTCAAAAATGTGATGGTAATCTTTTCCATCGACTGTCAGGTGACGTTCATAAATGCCTGAAGTCACGACAGATTTATTGACAACGGGGATAGTCATTAAGTGATTTCCCCTCGGATTAGCTGGATCTTGAATCCCGATTTGCCAAGGTTGATCACCTCTTGCCTGATTTTTTCCAATGGTTAGAATATTCCCTCCTAGATTAATCAAGGCAGATGTCACTCCCTCTTCTCTCAGAAATTGGGCAACCTTATCCGCACTATAACCCTTGGCTAAACAACCTAAGTCTATCTTCATTCCTTTCTGTTTTAGAAACACAGTAGAAGTAGAAGAATCTAACTCAATATAATGAGGATTGATCAAAGGTAGCACCGATTCAATTTCTTGAGGTTGGGCAACTTTGGCATCTGAAAAACCGATACGCCAGGTTTGAATCAAGGGACCAATACTGATATTGAGATGACTAGAGGGCGCTAAGCTATGCTCTAATCCAAGTGAAATCAATTCAAACAAATCAGGATGAACTTTGACTGGAGCTCTTCCAGCTTGATAATTGATTTCCATCAACTCCGATTCTTGACTATTGGCATTGAAGCGGTATTCGAGCTCTTTGAGCAATTCAAAGGATTTTTGGAGCAAGCTATCGGCTCTCTCATCCACTAATGAAATAGTAATAGTAGTTCCCATTAGCCGTTCAGAATGTGTGCTAAGAGGCACGCTACCAACTCCTTTCTCTTATGAAAAGAAGGTTGAAATATTGTAAATTTATAGTAAATTTAACCCCTTACATTTTCTTTCCATGATACTAGCATACCATAAAGTCAGCGTTTTCACAAATGAAATTTATAAAGTTGTCAAGAAATATGCTCAGAAAATAAAGAGTAATTGTAAGAAAGACTGATAAAATACAGATTATTTACATTTTTTTACAAAAAAATCGGGAAAATTAGCTAAACTCTTGTAAACGCTAACAGTAAATGTTATACTAGAAGAGTAAATTTAAAATTGAAGGTAGGAATTTTTCTATGAGTAAAATCGTTGTAGTTGGTGCTAACCACGCTGGTACAGCATGTATTAATACTATGTTGGATAATTTTGGAAATGAGAACGAAATCGTTGTATTCGACCAAAACTCTAACATCTCTTTCCTAGGATGTGGAATGGCCCTTTGGATCGGTGAACAAATTGATGGCCCAGAAGGTCTCTTCTACTCTGACAAAGAAAAATTGGAAGCAAAAGGTGCTAAAGTTTACATGAACTCACCAGTTCTTTCAATCGACTATGATAACAAAGTTGTGACTGCAGAAGTTGAAGGAAAAGAGCACAAAGAATCTTATGATAAATTGATCTTTGCAACTGGTTCAACTCCAATCTTGCCTCCAATCGAAGGTGTTGAAATCGTTAAGGGTAACCGCGAATTCAAAGCAACTCTTGAAAATGTACAATTCGTTAAATTGTACCAAAACGCTGAAGAAGTTATTGAAAAACTTGAAGACAAGAGCAAACACCTTGAGCGCATTGCCGTTGTTGGTGGTGGTTACATCGGTGTAGAGCTTGCTGAAGCCTTTGAACGTCTTGGAAAAGAAGTTGTCCTTGTTGATATCGTTGATACTGTCTTGAACGGTTACTATGACAAAGACTTTACACAAATGATGGCGAAGAACTTGGAAGACCACAATATCCGCTTGGCACTTGGTCAAACTGTTAAAGCAATCGAGGGTGACGGTAAAGTTGAACGCTTGATCACTGATAAAGAAACTTTCGACGTGGATATGGTTGTTCTTGCAGTTGGTTTCCGTCCAAATACTGCTCTTGCTGATGGTAAAATTGAACTCTTCCGCAACGGTGCCTTCCTTGTAGATAAGAAACAAGAAACATCTATTCCTGGTGTTTACGCAGTAGGTGACTGTGCGACTGTCTATGATAATGCACGTAAAGACACTAGCTACATCGCGCTTGCTTCAAATGCTGTTCGTACTGGTATCGTTGGCGCTTACAACGCTTGTGGACATGAATTGGAAGGAATCGGTGTTCAAGGATCAAACGGTATCTCAATCTACGGTCTTCACATGGTTTCAACTGGTTTGACACTTGAAAAAGCAAAAGCTGCTGGTTACAACGCAACTGAAACAGGCTTTAACGATCTTCAAAAACCAGAATTTATGAAGCATGACAACTATGAAGTAGCTATCAAGATTGTCTTTGATAAAGACAGCCGTGAAATCCTTGGTGCTCAAATGGTATCTCGTGATTCTGCAATCAGCATGGGAATCCACATGTTCTCACTTGCTATCCAAGAGCATGTGACAATTGATAAATTGGCCTTGACAGACCTCTTCTTCTTGCCACACTTCAACAAACCATACAACTACATCACAATGGCTGCGCTTACAGCTGAAAAATAAAAATGAATGAGCTATCTGGCCTTAATTGAAGGTCAGATAGTTTTTTAGTTATACTCTTCGAAAATCTCTTCAAACCACGTCAGCTTCGCCTTACCGTATAGATGTTACTGACTTCGTCAGCTCTATCTGCAACCTCAAAACAGTGTTTTGAGCAGCCTGCGGCTAGCTTCCTAGTTTGCTCTTTGATTTTCATTGAGTATCATTCTGTACCCATACAATTATCCTTTTTTTATCTTGTCATTCCTTCTAATCTAACTTAAAATGAAATGGTAGCTACCAATACAAATGATGAGGATAAAAAATGACTGAAAATCGTTATGAACTAAATAAAAACTTAGCACAGATGCTCAAAGGTGGAGTTATCATGGACGTTCAGAACCCTGAACAGGCTCGTATTGCAGAGGCTGCTGGTGCGGCTGCTGTTATGGCCTTGGAGCGGATTCCGGCTGATATTCGTGCAGCTGGTGGGGTTTCTCGTATGAGTGATCCAAAGATGATCAAGGAAATCCAAGAAGCAGTTAGTATTCCAGTGATGGCCAAGGTCAGAATCGGGCATTTTGTTGAAGTTCAGATTTTAGAGGCTATTGAGATTGACTATATCGATGAGAGTGAAGTGTTATCCCCAGCAGACGACCGTTTCCATGTGGATAAGAAAGAATTCCAAGTTCCTTTTGTCTGTGGGGCCAAGGACTTGGGAGAAGCCTTGCGTCGTATTGCTGAAGGAGCTTCTATGATTCGTACCAAAGGAGAACCAGGGACAGGAGATATCGTCCAAGCTGTTCGTCATATGCGTATGATGAATCAGGAAATTCGCCGCATTCAAAATCTACGTGAGGACGAGCTTTATGTTGCAGCTAAGGACTTACAAGTCCCTGTAGAATTGGTTGAATATGTCCATGAACATGGGAAATTGCCAGTCGTCAACTTTGCGGCTGGAGGCGTTGCTACGCCAGCAGATGCTGCGCTGATGATGCAATTAGGGGCAGAGGGTGTCTTTGTTGGGTCAGGTATTTTCAAGTCAGGAGATCCAGTTAAACGAGCGAGTGCTATTGTCAAAGCGGTGACTAACTTCCGTAATCCTCAAATCCTAGCTCAAATCTCTGAAGATTTAGGAGAAGCCATGGTTGGTATTAATGAAAATGAGATCCAAATCCTCATGGCTGAGCGAGGAAAATAGATGAAAATCGGAATATTGGCCTTGCAAGGTGCCTTTGCAGAACATGCAAAAGTGTTAGATCAATTAGGTGTCGAGAGTGTTGAAATCAGAAATTTAGATGATTTTCAGCAACATCAGAGTGATTTGTCGGGTTTGATATTACCTGGTGGGGAATCTACAACCATGGGCAAGCTCTTACGTGACCAGAGTATGCTGATTCCTATTCGAGAAGCCATTCTATCTGGCTTACCAATGTTTGGAACCTGTGCGGGATTAATTTTGCTGGCTAAGAAAATCACTTCTCAGGAAGAGAATCATCTAGGAACTATGGATATGGTAGTCGAGCGAAATGCCTATGGGCGCCAACTAGGAAGTTTCTACACGGAAGCAGAATGTCAGGGAGTCGGTCAGATTCCAATGACCTTTATCCGTGGTCCAATTATCAGCAGTGTTGGAGCGGGTGTAGAAATTCTAGCAACTGTTGATGATCAAATCGTTGCAGCCCAAGAAAAAAATATGTTGGTAACTTCTTTTCATCCAGAATTGACTGATGATGTGCGCTTGCACCAGTACTTTATTAATATGTGCAAATAAAAAAGTTGAGAATATATTTTCTCAACTTTTTTACATGAAATAAACAATAGCAATGTATTGGAGGGCAGATGCTGCTAGGATAAAGAGATGCCAAATCATGTGGAAATAAGGTTTTTTCTTGGCGTAAAATCCAGCTCCAACTGTATAACAGAGTCCACCAGTTACCATGAGACTCCAGAAAATTGGTGTGGTTTGACTGATAATGGAAGGAATGATGACCAAAACCAACCAGCCCATAATCAGGTAAAGAGCAAGGCTAAATTTCTCATTGACCTTTTTAGCAAAGATTTTATAGAGAATACCAAAGATAGTCGCTCCCCACTGGATAGCAATAATCAGATAGCCAAACCAGTTATTCATCAAGGTCAATACGACTGGAGTATAAGAGCCAGCAATGGCAACATAAATCATAGAATGATCAATGATTCTCAAGACATATTTATGGGTCGAACCATAGGCCATAGAGTGGTAAATGGTCGATGATAGAAACATGAGAAAGAGACTAATAATGAAAATCGAAACTCCGATAGATGATAAAAATCCGTATGCCTCATAACTATAGGTGGATGAAATGGGGAGTAAGATGAGCATGATGACTGCACCTACGGCATGGGTCACGCTATTAGCAATCTCCTCTCCAAAACTGAGTTGTTTGCTGAGTTTAAGACTAGTGTTCATTGGATTACCTCTTCTTGAGTAGGATGGATTAAGGCTAGAGTTTGATGATAGAGTTTAACGGTTTGGCAGCTGGTTTTGATAATGGGGTTAGCCGGGTCAATTCCTTGATTCATGTAGTCCACAAAAGAATCGTAGAGTTGGTCTGAACTTGCTTGAGTTTGGAGAGTATTGAGTGTCTGAGCTATTTCTTGAATAGAAAATACTGACTTGAGTGTTGTGATAGCAATCAGACGGGCAATCTGTTGGCGTTGGTATTTTTTCTTGTCGGGCTTTGGCAGGTAACCATGTTTGACATAATTGTTGACCATAGATGCTGTTAGGCCCTTGTCTTTATCGGGAGAGATAGGGGCACAGACTTGATTGACATAGAGCAAAACTTGGTCCAGATAGAGGTCAATGTTTGGAATTTCTGCCCATTTTGGGTAAGAAAAGGTAGCTTTCATTTTTAACTCCTTTTTATCTAGTTTTAATAACTATATTATAAAATAATAAAAATAGAAAATCAAGTTTTAACTGCTTGTAGAAAGACTTAAATTATGCTATGATGGGAGAAACTAGTCAGAAATGAGGAGAAAAGATGGAGATTCGTTTAGCTTTTCCAAATGAAGTAGATGCTATCATGCAGGTGATGGAGGATGCTAAAAAATGTTTAGCAGATGCTGGTAGTGACCAGTGGCAAAATGGTTATCCAAATGCTGATATTATTATTGAGGATATTATCTCAGGTCAAGCCTATGTAGCCTTGGAAGATGGAGAACTACTAGCTTATGCAGCTGTGACCAAGAGTCCAGAGGCAGCCTATGAAGCCATTTATGAGGGAAAATGGCAAGCTGGAGAGTCAGACTATCTAGTCTTTCACCGTATCGCTGTGGCTGCAGATGTCCAGGGACAGGGGGTTGCTCAGACTTTCCTAGAGGGCTTGATTGAAGGATTTGACTATCTAGATTTTCGTTCAGATACCCATGCTGCAAATAAGGTTATGCAACATATTTTTGAAAAGCTTGGATTTAAACAGGTCGGAAAAGTTCCAGTTGATGGCGAACGCTTGGCCTATCAAAAATTGAAGAGATAATGCAAAAGAAGTATGCAAAAATGCTCTACTCTTCGCCAATTGGCTCTCTTTCTCTCGTAACTGATGACCATCATTTGTATGGCATTTGGGTGCAGGACCAGAAACATTTTGAGAGGGGACTAGGAGATGAAACGATAGAAGCAGTTGTTAGTCATCCCATTTTAGACCCAGTTACTACTTGCTTAGATGCTTACTTTAAAGGCAAGCCTCAAGATTTATCCGACTTGCCCTTGGCTCCAATCGGAACGGATTTTGAAAAGCGAGTTTGGTCCTTTTTACAGAAAATTCCTTATGGTCAGACAGTGACCTATGGACAAATAGCCCAAGAGCTACAAGTGGCTTCTGCTCAAGCAATTGGCGGAGCGGTAGGACGCAATCCTTGGTCTATCCTAGTACCTTGTCATCGGGTGCTAGGAGCTGGCAAGCGTCTGACAGGTTATGCTGCAGGAGTGGAAAAGAAAGCTTGGCTCTTGGAGCATGAAGGTGCAAATTTTAAAGAGATAAACAATAGAAAGTGAAAGATATGTTAGAATTTATCGAATACCCAAAATGTTCAACTTGTAAAAAAGCAAAACAAGAATTAAACCAACTCGGTGTGGACTACAAAGCCGTTCATATCGTCGAAGAAACACCCAGCCAAGAAGTCATTTTAAACTGGTTAGAAACCTCAGGGTTCGAACTAAAGCAATTTTTCAACACCAGTGGAATCAAATACCGTGAATTAGGGCTAAAAGATAAGGTAGGAAGTCTGTCAAACCAAGAGGCAGCTGAGTTGCTAGCAAGTGATGGTATGTTATTAAAACGGCCGATTTTAGTAGAAAATGGAACTGTTAAGCAAATCGGTTATCGCAAAGCTTATGAAGATTTGGGATTGAAATAGTTTTTATCTATCTCTTTGATAGATAAAATATATAGCTTCCCTGTTTCAAAGTATGATAAACTAGTAGGTAGACAAAGTCTTTACCTAACCGTAGCAAATAATTTCATTGACGGCAGAAGTATGGTAGAATGAATCATTATCAGGAGAGGATGTTTTTATGAATGTTACAACGATTTTAGCATCAGATTGGTACCAAAACTTGATGCAATTGATTCCGGATGGCAAGCTTTTTAGCCTGCGTTCGGTCTTTGATGGAATTCCAAGAATTGTCGAAAAACTTCCAACAACGATTATGTTGACCATTGGTGGTGCCTTTTTTGGCTTGGTTTTAGCACTTCTTTTTGCCATTGTAAAAATCAATCGTGTCAAGATTTTATATCCCTTGCAGGCCTTCTTTGTTAGTTTCTTAAAAGGGACACCGATTTTGGTGCAACTCATGTTGACCTACTACGGAATTCCTTTGGCTTTAAAAGCCCTCAATCAGCAATGGGGTACTGGTCTCAATATTAATGCGATTCCAGCCGCTGCTTTTGCGATTGTCGCCTTTGCTTTTAATGAGGCAGCTTATGCTAGTGAAACCATTCGTGCAGCCATTCTCTCAGTCAATCCTGGTGAGATTGAAGCGGCACGCAGTCTGGGTATGACCCGAGCACAAGTTTATCGTCGAGTGATTATTCCAAATGCGGCAGTTGTGGCGATTCCAACCTTAATCAATTCCCTAATTGGCTTGACAAAAGGAACTTCTTTAGCCTTTAGTGCGGGTGTTGTGGAAGTCTTTGCCCAAGCTCAGATTTTAGGTGGTGCCGATTATCGTTACTTTGAACGCTTTATCTCCGTTGCTCTTGTTTATTGGGTAGTCAATATTGGAATTGAAAGCCTCGGTCGTTTCATCGAGAGAAAAATGGCTATTTCTGCCCCCGATACAGTGCAAACAGATGTGAAAGGAGACCTTCGTTAATGATTAAGATTTCAAATTTAAGCAAATCCTTTTCAGGACAGACTGTCTTGGATCATCTGAATTTGGATATTCAAAAAGGTGAAGTTGTAGCCTTGATTGGTTCTTCAGGAGCTGGAAAATCAACCTTCCTTCGCAGTCTCAATTATCTTGAAACACCTGACAGTGGCTCTATTCAGATTGATGATTTTTCAGTTGATTTTTCTAAAATCACTCAAGAAGAAATCCTTGCTCTACGCCGTAAGCTTTCTATGGTTTTTCAACAGTTTAATTTGTTTGAGCGCCGTACAGCACTTGATAATGTGAAAGAAGGCTTAGTTGTTGTCAAGAAATTATCTGACCAAGAAGCGACTAAGATTGCCAAGGAAGAGTTGGCTAAGGTTGGGCTTTCTGACCGTGAAAACCATTATCCTCGCCATTTATCGGGTGGACAAAAGCAACGGGTTGCCCTAGCGCGTGCGCTTGCTATGAAACCAGATGTCTTGCTTTTAGACGAACCAACTTCGGCCCTTGACCCTGAATTGGTCGGTGAAGTAGAGAAGTCTATTGCAGATGCTGCTAAGTCAGGTCAAACCATGATTTTGGTCAGTCATGACATATCCTTTGTAGCCCAAGTGGCTGATAAGATTCTTTTTTTAGATAAGGGAAAAATCATTGAGTCTGGAACACCGGATGAGATTATCAACCATCCTAAAGAAGAGCGGACAAAAGAATTCTTCGCTAGTTACAAACGGGCTTATATTTGATATAATAGATAAAGGAAAACTCAGTTAGCTGGACTAGCTGAGTTTACTCTTTAAAAAAGATAGAAATGAGAGAAATCATGCTACTGCAACTATTTTCTTTATATTTCGAGAGTTTGATATTGACCACCATCCTCGTCCTGATTTTTTTAGGGATTTGGATTGGATTGAGAGCTGTGTCGAGAGTTGATAAGACAGCAAAAGCTCGCCAAGCCCATCTCTATGATATGATTATGATTGGGGTCTTGGTTATTCCAGTATTATCCTTTGCGGTTATGAGTTTAATTCTTGTTTTCAAGGCATAATCCTTGCTTGATTGACAAGAAAGAGTTAGAATAAAGATAGTTACAACAAGAAAGAAGGAAACTATATGTACGATACTATTATTATCGGAGCTGGACCTGCAGGGATGACTGCAGCCTTGTATGCTGCTCGAAGCAATCTGAAAGTAGCCCTGATTGAAGGTGGTCTGCCAGGTGGTCAGATGAATAATACATCTGATATCGAAAATTACCCTGGATACGCTAATATTAGTGGGCCAGAATTGGCTGAAAAGATGTTTGAACCACTTGAAAATCTTGGTGTTGAGCACATTTATGGCTATGTTAAAAATGTAGAAGACCATGGTGATTTTAAAATAGTGATGACCGATGACCAAACATATGAAACACGTACAGTTATCGTAGCGACTGGCTCTAAACACCGTCCTTTGGGAGTACCTGGAGAAGAAGAACTAAATAGTCGTGGTGTTTCTTACTGTGCCGTGTGTGATGGTGCTTTCTTCCGTGACCAAGATTTGTTGGTAGTCGGTGGTGGAGATTCAGCTGTCGAAGAAGCCATCTTCTTGACTCGTTTTGCTAAGACTGTTACCATTGTTCACCGTCGTGACCAACTTCGTGCCCAAAAGGTTTTACAAGACCGCGCCTTTGCGAATGAGAAAATCAGCTTTATCTGGGATTCTGTAGTGAAGGAAATCAAGGGTGAAAACCGAGTAGAATCTGTCGTACTTGAAAATGTGAAAACAGGTCAAGTGATAGAACAAGCCTTCGGTGGTGTCTTTATCTATGTTGGCTTGGACCCTCTTAGTGACTTTGTTAAAGAATTGAATATCCAAGATCAGGCAGGCTGGATTGTGACAGATAATCACATGAAAACTGCAGTTGATGGTATCTTTGCGGTGGGAGATGTTCGCTTGAAAGACCTTCGCCAAGTAACAACAGCAGTTGGAGATGGAGCGATCGCTGGTCAAGAAGCCTACAAGTTTATCACTGAACATAGTTAATAAACTCCGAAAATCTCTTCAAACTACGTCAGCTTCGCTTTGTCGTATATATGTTACTAACTTCGTCAGTTCTATCTACAACCTCAAAGCAGTGCTTTGAGCTGACTTCGTCAGTTCTATCCACAACCTCTAAACAGTGCATTGAGCAGCCTACAGCTAGCTTCCTAGTTTGCTCTTTGATTTTCATTGGGTATAATCATAAAAAGTTTCCAATCAGATGACTGGAAACTTTTTTATAGTCTATTTCGAAAAACTTCGTACATGAGAATGGCTGCAGCAACACTGGCATTGAGGCTTTGAACATGTCCATTCATCGGAATGGTAATCATCTCATCAACCTGTTTTTTGATGTTGCTAGAGATGCCTTTTCCTTCATTTCCGATGATGAGGGCAATTTTTCCTTTTGTATTCCACTTGTGGCAAGGAGTCCCATTCATATCTGTTCCAAAGGTCCAGAATCCTTCATCCTTGAGTTTGTCCAGAGTTTGGCTCAGATTGGTCACTCGAGCAATCGGAACGTGTTCAATAGCACCTGTGGCCGTTTTAGCAACGACAGGAGTAACTCCGACAGCACGGTGCTTGGGAATGATGACACCTGAAACGTTGGTCGCATCGGCTGTTCTCAGGATGGAGCCAAGGTTATGAGGGTCGGTTAACCCGTCCAGAATTAATAGAAGTGGATTTTCTTCTTGGCGTGTTTTTGCCAGGATGTGCTCTAGCTCGCTATAGGCAAATTCAGACACTCGTAGAACAAAACCTTGGTGAACAGCACCTTCAGTCATCTCAGAGAGGGATTTTTTTGAAGTCCAAGAAATGGACACCTTCTTTTCTGTAGCCAATTCCTTGACTTTCTCAAGATTCTTACCTCGGAGATCTTCTTGGAGGTAGAGTTTGTTTCCTGTGTTGGCAAGGAGGGCTTCGGTAACAGCGTGGACGCCATAGACAATATCATTTGTTTTCATGCCTCTATTATAACACAAAACCCCGTCTTGCAACGGGATTTTCTTTATTCTAGAATTAGTAAACCATCTTTAACTGCAAATGGGTCTTTTTCATTGATACGATCGTAAAACATGATTCCGTTAATGTGGTCAATTTCATGCTGAACAACGATGGAGTTGTAGCCTTTGAGCTTGATACGGTGCTTTTCTCCATCTTTGTCAAAGTAGTCAACAGTAACGCGAGCATGGCGAACTACATAGCCAGGAACATTGCGGTCAACAGACAGGCAGCCTTCTCCTTCGCCAAGCGCAGCGTCTTGAACCGAGTGAGAGACGATTTTTGGATTGTACATAATAGCTTGCAAGTCGTAAGCTTCCTCTGGAGTTTCGCCTTCTTCAACAATATTAGGCACCAAAACAGCGATAATGCGTTTTGAGATATCCAATTGAGGAGCAGCAAGTCCAACACCACCTCGGAGTCCCATTTTTTCAGCCATGACAGGATCTTGGGAATGTTTGAGGAATTGCATCATCTTTTCACCTAGGATGATTTCCTGGTCAGATAGGGGGAAAGGGACTTCCTCGGCAACCGCGCGTAGAGTTGGGTTTCCCTCGCGGATAATATCGTTCATATCAATTAAGTGAGCAGCTTTTGTAATACGTTCTATTGCAGACATTTTCTCTCCTTTCATTACCTCTACATGATATCACAAAATGACAAGGATTGAAAGCATTACAGCCTTTAGGATTTATAGAAAATAGATAGGAAGTTCAATTCAATTGTGAAAGAAATCCTTATCTGTGTTATAATAAAAAGAAAAGGCTTGCATTAGAAAGTAGGGAGAATGAAGATGCAAAGAAGACAAGATAGACATAAACGTGGACCAGTTTTTCGCTTTATGAGGGGCTTTGTAAACTTTTTTAGGAGTTATCGCAAGTGGAGCAATAAGGGATTTGTGGCGATACTCTTGCTAGCAGTTGCTTTATCAATGGGCTTGGTCTTGTTGTTTGAAAGTTTCCAAGGAATCCCCTTAACCAGTCAAAAAAAGGATACCATTTCTCAAGAAGGGACTAAGCAAAAGTCTCAGGAGCAGGAAGAGGAAAAAACTGCCAGAATTATGGCCCACGGGGATTTGCTCTACCACGATGGACTTTTCTTTTCAGCTAAAAAAGAAGACGGCACCTATGACTTTCATGAGAATTTTGAGTATGTGACACCTTGGCTTAAGCAAGCAGATTTAGCTATTGGTGACTTTGAAGGAACCATTAATAAGGATCATTATTTAGCGGGTTATCCTCTCTTTAATGCTCCTGCTGAAGTCATGGACGCCATTAAGGATGCAGGTTATCATGTGCTAGATTTAGCTCATAATCATATTTTGGATTCGCAAATTGAGGGAGTTATTTCAACGGCCGATATTATTGAGAAAGCTGGAATCACTCCAATTGGAGTTTATACGCATGAACCACGTGATCAGGCTCCGCTGGTCATTAAGGAAGTGAATGGTATCAAGGTTGCTCTTTTGGCCTATTCCTATGGATTCAATGGAATTGAGCAGTATATTTCTCAAGAAGACTATAATCGTTATCTTTCGGATTTAAACGAAGATAAGATGAAGGCTGAAATTGAACGGGCGGAAAAGGAAGCGGATATCACCATTATCATGCCTCAGATGGGTGTTGAGTATCGCTTGGAACCAACTGAAGAACAAAAAGCTCTTTATCACAAGATGATTGATTGGGGGGCGGATATCATCTTTGGAGGGCATCCTCACGTTGTTGAACCATCTGAAACGGTTGAAAAAGATGGGGATAAGAAACTCATTATCTATTCAATGGGGAACTTCATTTCCAATCAACGGATTGAATCTATGGGAGATGAAGAAAATGCTAAGTGGACTGAACGTGGCGTGCTTATGGACGTGACCATTAAGAAGAAGGATGGAAAAACAACTATCGGAACAGCTAAGGCTCATCCTACTTGGGTCAATCGAACACCAAAGGGAACTTTTTCACCAGAAGGCTATCCTTTATATCATTATCAAACCTATATCTTGGAAGATTTTATAGGGGGTGGTAGTCATCGTGACCAGTTAGATGAAGCGACTAAGGAACGAATTGATACAGCTTATAAAGAAATGAACGAACATGTAGGATTGAAGTGGGATTAGCTTGAATTCAGAGGAAAGTAAATGACGATTAAGGTAATTGCGACAGATATGGATGGGACCTTGCTGGATGCTAGAGGCCAGCTTGATCTCCCACGCTTGGAAAAGATTTTAGATCAGTTGGATCAAAGGGGTATTCGTTTTGTCATCGCGACTGGAAATGAAATTCACCGCATGAGGCAACTACTGGAGCACTTGGTCGATCGGGTGGTTCTGGTGGTTGCTAATGGTGCTCGTATGTTTGAAAACAATGAACTGATTCAGGCTCAGACTTGGGATGAAGCCATTGTCGATAAGGCTTTGGCTCATTTCAAGAGTCGAGCGTGTCAGGACCAGTTTGTTGTAACGGGGATGAAGGGTGGTTTCGTCAAAGAAGGTACGATTTTTACAGACCTTGAAAATTTTATGACTCCAGAGATGATTGAAAAATTCTACCAACGGATGCAATTTGTGGACGAATTAACCTCTGACCTCTTTGGTGGTGTGCTCAAGATGAGTATGGTTGTTGGTGAGGAACGTTTGAGCTCGGTTTTGGAAGAAATCAATGACCTCTTTGATGGTCGTGTTCGGGCTGTATCAAGTGGCTATGGTTGCATTGATATCCTTCAAGCTGGGATTCATAAAGCATGGGGCTTGGAAGAATTACTCAAACGTTGGAACTTGACCCCCCAACAAATCATGGCTTTTGGTGACAGTGAAAATGATGTTGAAATGCTTGAAATGGCTGGAATTGCCTATGCGATGGAAAATGCTGATGATAAAGCCAAAGCTGTGGCGACTGCTCTGGCGCCAGCCAACAGCCAAGGAGGAGTTTATCAAGTCTTGGAAAACTGGTTAGAAAAAGGAGAATGAAGTGGCAGTACAGTTATTAGAAAATTGGTTACTAAAGGAACAAGAAAAAATCCAAACCAAGTATCGTCACTTAAATCAAGTTTCTGTTGTAGAGCCCGACATTCTTTTTATTGGGGATTCCATTGTCGAGTATTATCCTATACAGGAGCTATTTGGAACTTCGAAGACGATTGTCAATCGAGGCATTCGAGGTTATCAGACAGGGCTGTTAGTAGAAAATCTAGATGCGCATCTGTACGGTGGAGCAGTAGATAAAATTGTCCTTATGATTGGGACAAATGATATCGGAAAAGATGTGCCTTTGAATGAGGCTCTCAATAATCTCGAATCGATCATTCAATCCATTGCTCATGATTATCCATTGACAGAGATTAAATTGCTTTCGATTTTGCCAGTCAATGAGGGAGAGGAGTACAAGCAGACAGTCTATATCCGCACGAATGAAAAAATTCAGAAATGGAATCACGCCTATCAAGAGCTTGCTTCTGCCTATATGCAGGTAGAATTTGTACCAGTTTTTGATAGTTTGACAGACCAGGTAGGCCAACTCAAAAAAGATTATACAACTGATGGGTTGCACCTTAGTGTTACTGGTTATCAGGTTTTGACAAAAGACTTGAAAGACTATCTTGTGTAGTTAGTTGATTTCCTTTTTGCATTTTTGAGTTAGATAAGGTATAATGGTTTTATTGTCTTTTGGGGTCGTTACGGATTCGACAGGCATTATGAGGCATATTTTGCGACTCGTGTGGCGACGTAAACGCTCAGTTAAATATAACTGCAAAAAATAACACTTCTTACGCTCTAGCTGCCTAAAAACCAGCAGACGTGACCCGATTTGGATTGCTCGTGTTCAATGACAGGTCTTATTATTAGCGAGATACGATCAAGTCTTGTCTAGCGGCTTGATAAGAGATTAATAGACTCGCAGTTTCTAGGCTTGAGTTATGTGTCGAGGGGCTGTTAAACTAATACATAACCTATGGTTGTAGACAAATATGTTGGCAGGTGTTTGGACGTGGGTTCGACTCCCACCGGCTCCATTATTCCTTTGCATTCTTTTGCATTCCTTGGTAAAACGTTGTTAAATCAACGTTTTTTTATTTTTATCTTTAGTATTCCTTGGTATTCTTTTGCAAAAAAGGGAGTCACAAAAGGAGTCACAAACAGACCCTATTTTTAAAAAAGCGATAAAAAAGGATACAACATTTTTGTCGTATCCTAGAAATAATTTTTCTCTTCTACGGAAGACATGGGATTCGAACCCACGCACGCTGTTACACGCCTACCGCGTTTCCAACACGGCCTCTTAAGCCTCTTGAGTAATCTTCCAATACTTACTCAAATAGTCTACCATAAAGACTCTTATCTTGCAATAAAAATTCTAGAAATAAGGAAAATGATAGAATTTGAAAGAAAATGATAAAAAGCGATTGACTTTGAAAGAAAGTGTGATAGAATGAATAGTGTAAACGATAACAGGAGGTGATACAGTGTTAAAAACAGAGCGGAAGCAACTGATTTTAGAGGAGTTACATCAACATCATGTAGTATCTCTAGAAAAATTAGTTAGTTTGCTAGAGACCTCAGAATCAACGGTTCGAAGAGACTTGGATGAGTTGGAAGCGGAAAACAAGCTTCGTCGCGTGCATGGTGGAGCAGAATTGCCCCATTCCTTGCAGGAAGAAGAAACCATTCAAGAAAAATCTGTCAAAAACCTTCAAGAGAAGAAACTACTGGCTCAGAAAGCAGCCTCTCTTATTAGGGAACAAGATGTCATCTTTATCGATGCTGGAACAACAACTGCTTTTTTGATTCATGAATTGGTCAATAAGAATGTTACAGTCGTGACCAATTCGATTCACCATGCTGCTCAGTTGGTTGAAAAGCAGATTCCAACTGTCATGGTTGGAGGAAGTGTCAAGATGGCGACAGATGCTAGTATCGGGGGCGTTGCTCTTAACCAGATTAACCAATTACACTTTGACCGTGCCTTTATCGGGATGAATGGTGTGGACGATGGCTATTATACGACTCCTGATATGGAGGAGGGAGCTGTGAAGCGTGCTATTTTAGAAAATGCCAAACAGACCTATGTCTTGGTCGATTCGTCTAAAATTGGACAAACTTGCTTTGCCAAGGTAGCACCACTCAAACGTGCTATCGTTATCACAAGTCAAGGGCATGAGCTCTTGCAGGTTATTAAGGAGAAAACGGAGGTAATAGAAGTATGATTTATACAGTCACACTCAATCCATCCATTGACTATATCGTGCGCTTGGACCAAGTCCAAGTCGGTAGTGTCAATCGTATGGACAGTGATGATAAGTTTGCTGGTGGGAAAGGAATCAATGTCAGTCGTGTCTTGAAGCGCTTAGATATTCCAAATACAGCGACTGGATTTATCGGAGGCTTTACTGGTAAATTTATCACAGATACTCTGGGAGAGGAAGAAATCGAGACACGTTTTGTCCAAGTAGCAGAAGATACTCGCATCAATGTCAAGATTAAAGCAGACCAAGAAACAGAAATCAACGGAACGGGTCCAACTGTTGAACCAGCTCAGCTAGAAGAATTGAAAGCTATTTTATCTAGTCTGACTGCAGAAGATACAGTTGTCTTTGCAGGTTCAAGCGCTAAAAACTTAGGCAATGTCATCTATAAGGATTTGATTGCCTTGACGCGCCAAACTGGTGCGCAAGTAGTCTGTGACTTTGAAGGTCAGACCTTGATTGATAGTTTGGACTACCAGCCACTTTTGGTTAAACCAAATAATCACGAACTTGGAGCTATCTTTGGAGTTAAACTTGAAAGCTTAGATGAGATTGAAAAATATGCTCGTGAGTTGCTGGCTAAAGGTGCTCAAAATGTTATTATCTCTATGGCTGGTGATGGTGCCCTTCTTGTCACATCAGAGGGAGCTTACTTTGCTAAACCAATCAAGGGAACAGTCAAAAACTCAGTTGGGGCTGGTGACTCTATGGTTGCTGGATTTACTGGTGAGTTTGTTAAATCAAAAGACGCAGTAGAAGCCTTCAAATGGGGAGTGGCTTGCGGAACAGCAACGACATTCTCGGATGACTTGGCAACGGTTGAATTTATTAAAGATACATATGAAAAAGTTGAGGTAGAAAAACGATGAAAATTCAAGACCTATTGAGAAAAGATGTCATGTTGCTTGATTTGCAAGCAACTGAAAAAACAGCAGCTATCGAAGAAATGATTCATAGCTTGGTAGAGCACGGATATGTGTCAGATTTTGAAACCTTCAAAGAAGGAATTTTAGCGCGTGAAGCTTTGACTTCTACTGGTTTAGGTGATGGTATTGCAATGCCACACAGCAAAAACGCTGCTGTCAAAGAAGCGACTGTTCTTTTTGCTAAGTCAAACAAGGGTGTTGATTATGAGAGCTTGGATGGACAAGCAACTGACCTCTTCTTTATGATTGCAGCTCCAGAAGGTGCCAATGACACTCACTTGGCAGCCTTGGCAGAATTGTCTCAATACTTGATGAAAGACGGCTTTGCTGACAAACTTCGTCAAGCAACATCAGCTGACCAAGTTATTGAACTCTTTAACCAAGCTTCAGAAAAATATCAAGAACCAGTACAAGTTTCTGCGAATGAATCTGGTGACTTTATCGTTGCTGTAACTGCTTGTACGACAGGTATCGCCCACACTTACATGGCCCAAGAAGCCCTTCAAAAAGTAGCTGCTGAAATGGGTGTTGGTATCAAGGTCGAAACCAACGGTGCTAGCGGTGTTGGTAACCAACTAACTGCCGAAGACATTCGTAAGGCTAAAGCTGTTATCATTGCAGCAGACAAGGCTGTAGAAATGGATCGTTTCGATGGCAAACCATTGATCAATCGTCCAGTTGCTGACGGTATCCGTAAAACAGAAGAATTGATTAACTTGGCTCTTTCAGGAGATGCTGAAGTCTACCGTGCCGCTAATGGTGCAAAAGCTGCAACTGTCTCTAACGAAAAACAAAGTCTTGGTGGTGCCTTCTACAAACACTTGATGAGTGGTGTATCACAAATGTTGCCATTCGTTATCGGTGGTGGTATTATGATTGCCCTTGCTTTCTTGATTGACGGTGCTATGGGTGTGCCAAATGATAGCCTGGGAAATCTTGGTTCCTACCATGAACTCGCTTCTATGTTCATGAAAATCGGTGGCGCAGCCTTTGGTTTGATGCTTCCAGTTTTTGCAGGTTATGTTGCCTACTCAATCGCTGAAAAACCAGGTTTGGTAGCAGGTTTTGTAGCTGGGGCTATTGCCAAAGAAGGTTTTGCCTTTGGTAAAATCCCTTATGCCGCAGGTGGTGAAGCAACTTCAACTCTTGCAGGTGTCTCATCTGGTTTCCTAGGTGCCCTTGTTGGTGGATTTATCGCAGGTGCTTTGGTTCTCTTGATTAAGAAATATGTAAAAGTTCCACGCTCACTTGAAGGTGCTAAATCAATCCTTCTCTTGCCACTTCTTGGAACAATCTTGACTGGATTTGTTATGCTAGCTGTGAACATCCCAATGGCAGCAATCAACACTTCTATGAATGACTTCCTAGGCGGTCTTGGAGGAGGTTCAGCTGTCCTTCTTGGTATCGTCCTTGGTGGAATGATGGCTGTTGACATGGGTGGACCAGTTAACAAAGCTGCTTATGTCTTTGGTACAGGTACGCTTGCAGCAACTGTTTCTTCAGGTGGTTCTGTAGCCATGGCAGCAGTTATGGCTGGAGGAATGGTGCCACCACTTGCAATCTTTGTCGCAACTCTTCTTTTCAAAGATAAATTTACTAAAGAAGAGCGCAACTCTGGTTTGACAAACATTATCATGGGCTTGTCATTTATCACTGAGGGAGCGATTCCATTTGGTGCTGCTGACCCAGCTCGTGCGATCCCAAGCTTCATCCTTGGTTCAGCAGTAGCAGGTGGCCTCGTTGGTCTTACTGGTATCAAACTGATGGCGCCGCACGGAGGAATCTTCGTTATCGCCCTTACTTCAAATGCTCTCCTTTACCTCGTTTCTGTCTTGGTAGGAGCAATCGTAAGTGGTGTGGTCTATGGTTACCTACGTAAACCCCAAGCATAAAAAATAGAAAAATGAAAAGATTGTACCGTTTGGTGCAGTCTTTTTCTCTTTCCGAAATGCCTGTGAAATATGGTATAATAGAAGAATGGCAAACAAGAATACAAGTAAAACAAGACGAAGACCGTCTAAAGCAGAACTCGAAAGAAAAGAAGCGATTCAACGAATGTTGATTTCGCTAGGAATCGCGATTTTATTGATTTTCGCAGCTTTCAAATTAGGGGCTGCAGGTATAACCCTTTACAATTTAATTCGTTTGTTGGTGGGGAGCCTAGCCTATCTGGCAATATTTGCCCTCTTGGTCTATCTTTTCTTTTTTAAGTGGATCCGAAAACAGGAAGGCCTCTTATCAGGTTTTTTCACCATATTTGCTGGCTTGCTCCTGATTTTTGAAGCCTACTTGGTTTGGAAATATGGTTTGGACAAGTCCGTTCTAAAAGGAACCATGGCTCAGGTTGTGACGGATTTGACTGGTTTTCGAACGACCAGTTTTGCTGGAGGGGGCTTGATTGGGGTCGCTCTTTATATGCCAATCGCCTTTCTCTTTTCCAATATCGGTACTTACTTTATTGGTTCTATCTTGATTTTAGTGGGTGCTCTCCTAGTCAGTCCTTGGTCTGTTTACGATATTGCTGAATTCTTCAGTAGAGGCTTTGCCAAATGGCGAGAAGGGCATGAGCGTCGAAAAGAGGAACGCTTTGTCAAACAAGAAGAAAAAGCTCGTCAAAAGGCTGAGCAAGAGGCTAGATTAGAAAAAGAAGAGGCTGAAAAAGCCTTACTCGATTTGCCTCCTGTCGATATGGAAACGGGTGAAATTCTGACTGATGATGTTGTTCTTGACGTTCCTCCCGTTCCAGAAGAAGAGTGGGTGGAACCAGAAATCATCCTGCCTCAAGCTGAACTTGAATTCCCTGAGCAGGAAGATAGCTTTGATGACGAAGATGTTCAGGTCGATTTTTCAGCCAAGGAAGCCCTTGAATATAAACTTCCAAGTTTACAACTCTTTGCCCCAGATAAGCCAAAAGATCAGTCTAAAGAGAAGAAAATCGTTCGAGAAAATATCAAAATTCTAGAAGAAACCTTTGCTAGCTTTGGTATCAAGGTAACGGTTGAACGGGCCGAAATTGGGCCATCAGTGACCAAGTATGAAGTCAAACCAGCAGTAGGTGTAAGGGTCAACCGCATTTCCAATCTAGCAGATGACCTCGCTCTAGCCTTGGCTGCTAAGGATGTCCGGATTGAAGCACCAATCCCTGGGAAATCCCTGGTCGGTATCGAAGTACCCAACTCTGAGATTGCGACAGTTTCTTTCCGCGAACTATGGGAACAATCTCAAACGAAAGCAGAAAATCTCTTGGAAATTCCTTTAGGAAAGGCGGTTAATGGCACCGCAAGAACATTTGACCTTTCCAAAATGCCCCACTTGCTAGTTGCAGGTTCAACGGGTTCAGGGAAGTCGGTAGCTGTTAACGGCATTATCGCTAGCATCCTCATGAAGGCAAGACCTGACCAAGTTAAATTTATGATGGTCGATCCCAAGATGGTTGAGTTATCTGTTTACAATGATATTCCTCACCTCTTGATTCCAGTTGTAACCAATCCACGTAAGGCCAGCAAGGCCCTACAAAAGGTTGTGGATGAAATGGAAAATCGTTATGAACTCTTTGCCAAGGTGGGAGTTCGGAATATTGCAGGTTTTAATGCCAAGGTAGAAGAGTTTAATGCCCAGTCTGAGTACAAGCAGGTTCAGTTACCGCTCATTGTCGTGATTGTGGATGAGTTGGCTGACCTCATGATGGTGGCCAGCAAAGAAGTAGAAGATGCCATCATCCGTCTAGGGCAGAAGGCGCGTGCTGCAGGTATCCACATGATTCTTGCAACTCAGCGTCCATCCGTTGATGTCATTTCTGGTCTGATCAAGGCCAATGTTCCTTCTCGTGTCGCTTTCGCGGTTTCATCAGGGACAGACTCCCGTACGATTTTGGATGAAAATGGAGCAGAAAAACTACTTGGTCGAGGAGACATGCTCTTTAAACCGATTGATGAAAATCATCCAGTTCGTCTCCAAGGCTCCTTTATCTCGGATGATGATGTCGAGCGCATTGTAAACTTCATCAAGGCTCAGGCAGATGCAGACTACGATGAGAGTTTTGATCCAGGTGAGGTTGCTGAAAATGACGGAGAATTTTCAAATGGTGAATCTGGTGGTGATCCGCTTTTTGAGGAAGCCAAGGCCCTAGTCATTGAAACCCAGAAAGCCAGCGCATCCATGATTCAGCGTCGTTTATCAGTTGGCTTTAACCGTGCGACCCGTCTCATGGAAGAGCTTGAGATGGCAGGTGTCATTGGTCCAGCTGAAGGTACTAAGCCAAGAAAAGTATTGCAACAATAAAAAAATAGCTTCTTTCCAAGTTTGGAAGGAGGCTATTTTACTGGTTATTGATTACTTTTATACTCTTCGAAAATCTCTTCAAACCAAGTCAGCTTCATCTTGCCGTGGGTAAGGTTACTGACTTCGTCAGTTCTATCCACAACCTCAAAACAGTGTTTTGAGCTGACTTCGTCAGTTCCATCCACAACTTCAAAACGGTGTTTTGAGCTGACTTCGTCAGTTCTATCCACAACCTCAAAACGGTGTTTTGAGCTGACTTCATCAGTTCTATCTACAACCTCAAAGCTTTACTTTGAGCAGCCCAAGGCTAGCTTCCTAGTTTGCTCTTTGATTTTCATTGAGTATTATTTTCCGAAGTTGGACTATTGGACTGTTTTTCATTTTCAGTAGTAGATTTACTTGGAGTAGGAGTAGTAGATTCCTGAGTTGATGCTTTCTGCTCTTCTTTTGTCTCTTCCTTGACGCTAGATTTTGGTGTTTCCTCTTGCTGTGTTTTTTCTTGGGTAGTATTGTTTTCCTTATTGGGACTAGTATTATCCTGAGGGGATTCCTTTTGAATTTCTTTGACAATGGTTGTCGTTTGACTCGTAGCCGGTTCTTTTTTGTTGTTTTTGTTATTATCCATGGCGTTCATGATGGTAATACTAGCGGTTATTAGGCCAAGGATACTACCGATGGTAGCAATCGTTTTTTGAAAGACAGTAAATCCCTTTTTGATGTGTTCTGTTTTTGGTTTTGAAGTTCTACGATAATTAGACATACATTCTCTCCTTTAATTAAAATTTATTATACCGCATTTCTTTAAAAAAATCTTAAAAAAAGAGGAGATTTTTCTACACGAACTTCAGTAATTAGTTGAAATAAAATATGACTTATGATAGAATAAAATAAAGAAAGCGGTTTCAAAAAAGGAGGGCGTTATATGTTCGAAATTAGAAATTTGAGTCTCTCTTTTGCAGGCAGGCGGTTGCTAGAGCCAACAGATTTGATATTTGAAAGGGGAAAAGTATATACAATATATGGGAAGTCAGGCGTAGGAAAGTCTTCTTTACTGAATAAAATTGGTTTGCTCTCTGCTACGGATCCTAGTGTTTCTTATTTCTTCGATGGAAAAGAGATTGATATCGAAAATAAGAAATCAGTCTCTGTCTTTATAGCTGAAGAAGTGGCCTTTGTATTTCAGGGGCGAAATCTAATAAATGATTTGACCGTATTTGAAAATTTAAGACTAGCTTTAAACTTTTATGACTTGAGTCCAAATGAAATAGAAAGCAAAATTGATACAGTATTGGCGGATTTACAGATTTCTTCTTTAAAGCATGCTTATCCAGAAGATTTATCCGGTGGTGAAGAACAACGAGTGGCAATCGCAAGAGCCTTAGTTACAGGAAAGACTCTAATCTTAGCTGATGAACCAACAAGTTCTTTGGATAAAGAAAATAGAGAAAAAGTCTCCGCCTTGTTAATTGATTTAGCTCACAAATATCATAAAATTGTATTGATTGTTTCGCATGATGAGGCGATGATTGCAATAGGAGATGTTCAGCTTCATTTTAAAGACCATAAATTAGTTGGGAATTGTCTTATTTTGAATTCTGATGAAGGGATAAAGGATTCTAAGAAGTGGTCCTCCTGTTTGTCGTCTTCTCATACGAAGCTATCCGTTTTGAAACATAGAAGGCCTTTTTTACCTAGATTATTAGCGTTTTTTATCGCTCTTGTAGTTGCTATAGCAGTAAGCTCTATTAACTTTCAGTCCTTATTTGCAGATAAGTATCACCAACTGGTGAACAACTCACTCGAAAATGGCTTCTTGGTGATTAATGATTCGCTTCATTTACAAACTACAAAAGTGTTGGATGATTTTCTCAGTTTTGATAAGGAGGAAATCACCTTAATTAGCACAAGTCAGAATATTCAAACTGTCAAGCCTTATATGGAGTTTCTCTCTTTTGGTATGACGTTTGATAATTCAAAAGACTATTCACAACTTCAAAAGAACTTTCAGCCAACTTTGATTATTGATGGTCAGACCAGAAGCTTGACAAAAAATTTTTCAATTCAACCCTTGTATCAGACAAATACAACACAGAGGCAGATAGAGTATTTTGATAGGAGCAATGAAAAAGGGATTTATCTATCTGAGCAATTCATTTCAGATGAAAAATTACCGAATATAGTTTCGGGAACTACCGTGACACTGACTTTTTATATTCCAATTTCTTTATATGAATCAAGTATAGAGAAAGAGGGGAATATATTGAAAGGAGATGGTGATTTATTTGTCAAAGTGGATAAAACATATCCTGTTTTAGGGATTGTTAAAAAAAGTTATCCATTTGAATATTCCCCTTATGGGAACACCCTATTTATGAATATTGTTGAAATGGAAGAATTGCAAAATGAAGCAATTCAACAGCATCCCATGACGAAGATGGCTTTAGATGGTTTTCCTTTGAAATCATGGATGCCGAGTGCGATTCATGTGTTACTAAAGGATAGCGGTGCTATTCCTGAAGAATTGAGTAGAATAAGAGCAATCTCTTCACAAATTACTATTTTATCATCATATGAAAACTACGAAGAATTTAATAAAGGACTCACCTATATCAGGCAATTTTTAATGTTGCTATCCCTAGTCTTACTCATCCTTGTCATCGCAGTATTGTCCTTTGTTTTCTTTTTGCTCAATCGTCCTCGACGCTTTGAAGTAGGGATTTTAAAATCTTTGGGATACAGTACTCAAAATATTGTTTGGCTTTTCTTAAAAGAATTAATTGGTTATGGTAAAACGATTTCGATATTAGCAAGTTGTTTACTCGTCATTCTTTCCATTTTAGCAATGCAAGTGCTTAAATTGGAAATTTCAGATGTTTTTAAATTCTATCTAACTTCCGTTTTCACCTTAATTGGATTATCAGTCTCAGTACTGATAATAAGTGGCTTACTACCTATATACACAACTTGTAGGCAAACAGTTGTCGATACTATCCGAAAGAATGGATGAGGTGATATCATGAAACATAAGATAATGAAGAAAATAATAGTGGTAGTGTTTGCTATCCCATGGTTAACATTTTTAAGTCAAGTACATGCAGATTATGTAAGTAAGTACAGTTCTTTAGACGGTTATAGCTTGGTAGGCTTGAATGTTCTTAATGTGACCTTTAATGCTTCTGGCTATTCTGATACTTATAGTGGCAGTGTGTCAAATATGTATTTCACTGACTGGGCTTGGTTTCCTAATACGATAAGTAATCGTTCCACTTGGAAAAGTTCGATTCCATATGGTCAACGCGCAAATGGTACAGTCCATATTGGTGTAGGAGTAAATTCGCCTTGGGGAGCGGTTAATCTCTGGGGCGGACAAAATTACTTTTCTTTAGATTTTTAACAGAAATAATCAAAGTTAGGTAGAATGAATAAGAATGCTCTTGATGATGGTATCAAGAGTATTTTATGTTATTCAGATTAATGCAAACATTGCCCTTTCTTGTCGCAAGCTCTGTTTCATGATACAATAGAAGGAGTGATTTTAGAAAGCGTGAGAAAACATGATTTACTTTGATAATTCGGCGACGACCAAGCCTTATCCTGAAGTACTTGAAACTTATATGCAGGTCGCTTCAAAAATTTTAGGAAATCCATCTAGTCTCCATCGTTTGGGAGACCAGGCAACACGAATATTAGATGCTTCTCGGCAACAGATTGCAGATTTAATCGGTAAGAAAAGCGATGAAATCTTCTTTACTTCTGGTGGGACAGAAGGAGATAACTGGGTTATCAAGGGTGTGGCCTTTGAAAAAGCCCAGTTTGGCAAGCACATCATTGTATCAGCCATTGAACATCCGGCAGTTAAGGAATCAGCCCTCTGGTTGAAATCTCAAGGTTTTGAAGTGGATTTTGCTCCAGTTAATGAGAATGGATTTGTGGATGTTGAGGCGCTAGCTGATTTGATACGACCTGATACGACCCTCGTTTCCGTCATGGCAGTTAACAATGAAATTGGTTCTGTTCAGCCCATTGAGGCTATTTCAGAACTCTTGGCAGACAAGCCGACTATTTCCTTCCATGTTGATGCGGTTCAGGCACTTGCTAAGATTCCGACTGAAAAGTATTTGACTGACCGAGTAGATTTTGCGACCTTCTCTAGTCATAAATTCCACGGAGTTAGAGGTGTTGGATTTGTCTATATCAAGTCTGGCAAGAAGATTACACCGCTTTTAACTGGTGGTGGTCAGGAACGTGATTACCGTTCGACAACTGAAAATGTGGCAGGAATTGCAGCAACAGCCAAGGCACTGCGTCTAGCTATGGAAAGATTGGAATTGTTTTCTAACAAAACGAGTCAGATGAAGGAAGTCATCCGTCAGGCTCTTCTTGATTATCCAGATATTTTTGTCTTTTCAGGTGAGGAAGACTTTGCTCCTCATATCCTGACTTTTGGAATCAAGGGTGTTCGTGGGGAAGTCATCGTTCACGCTTTTGAAGACTATGATATTTTCATTTCAACGACCTCTGCTTGTTCGTCCAAGGCTGGGAAACCTGCAGGAACCCTGATTGCCATGGGGATTGAAAAGGATAAGGCCCAGTCAGTAGTACGCCTCAGCCTAGACCTTGAAAATGATATGAGTCAAGTTGAGCAATTTTTGACCAAGTTAAAATTAATTTACAATCAAACTAGGAAAGTAAGATAGGAGCATTCATGCAGTATTCAGAAATTATGATTCGTTACGGTGAGCTGTCAACCAAGGGTAAAAACCGTATGCGTTTCATCAATAAACTTCGAAATAATATTTCAGACGTTTTGTCTATCTATCCCCAAGTTAAGGTAACGGCAGATCGCGACCGTGCCCATGCTTACCTCAATGGAGCTGATTACACAGCAGTAGCAGAATCGCTCAAACAAGTTTTTGGAATTCAAACCTTTTCCCCTGCTTATAAGGTTGAAAAATCTGTTGCGACGCTTAAGTCTGCTGTCCAAGAGATTATGCAGGACATTTACAAGGAAGGCATGACCTTTAAAATCTCTAGTAGACGAAGCGACCATAGCTTTGAATTGGACAGTCGTGAACTTAACCAAACCCTTGGTGGTGCTGTTTTCGACGTAATTCCTACTATTCAAGCCCAGATGAAAAATCCTGATATCACTCTTCAAGTGGAGATTCGTGAAGAAGCTGCTTATCTTTCCTATGAAACCATTCGTGGAGCAGGTGGCTTGCCAGTTGGAACTTCAGGTAAAGGGATGCTTATGTTGTCAGGAGGGATTGACTCACCTGTAGCAGGTTATCTAGCTTTGAAACGTGGAGTGGATATCGAAGCCGTTCACTTTGCCAGTCCACCTTACACGAGTCCTGGAGCCCTTAAAAAAGCCCAAGATTTGACTCGTAAATTAACCAAGTTTGGTGGCAATATCCAGTTTATCGAAGTTCCTTTTACAGAGATTCAAGAGGAAATCAAGGCTATAGCGCCAGAAGCTTACTTGATGACTCTAACTCGTCGTTTTATGATGCGGATTACTGACCGTATTCGTGAGGCACGAAAGGGTTTGATTATCATCAACGGTGAAAGTCTTGGTCAAGTAGCCAGCCAGACTCTTGAAAGCATGCAGGCTATCAATGCCGTTACCAACACTCCAATCATTCGTCCCGTGGTTACTATGGATAAGTTGGAAATCATTGATATTGCTCAGGAAATTGACACCTTTGACATTTCTATCCAGCCTTTTGAAGATTGTTGCACGATTTTTGCACCAGATCGTCCAAAAACAAATCCTAAGATTAAGAATGCAGAGCAGTATGAAGCTCGCATGGATGTTGAAGGTTTAGTTGAGCGAGCTGTGGCTGGAATCATGATCACAGAAATCACACCCCAAGCCGAAAAAGATGCTGTGGATGACTTGATTGAAGATATTCTCTGATTAGAAAATCCATAAGAATTGAGAAAATAAGTAAAAAAAGTTAGTTTTTAATCCAAAAATGGAAGAAAAACTAACTTTTTTTCTATAATTGTGATATAATAAAATAAAATTTTGAATATAGAGAGTTTTCTGACAATGAATCAATCCTACTTTTATTTAAAAATGAAAGAACACAAACTCAAGGTTCCTTATACAGGTAAGGAACGACGTGTACGTGTTCTTCTGCCTAAAAATTACGAGAAAGACACAGATTGTTCCTATCCTGTCATTTACTTTCATGATGGGCAAAATGTCTTTTATAGCAAGGAGTCTTTCATTGGTCATTCATGGAAGATTATCCCAGCTATTAAGCGTAATCCTGATATCAGTCGCATGATTGTCGTAGCCATTGATAATGATGGTATGGGGCGGATGAATGAGTATGCGGCCTGGAAGTTCCAAGAATCTCCTATCCCAGGGCAGCAGTTTGGCGGTAAGGGTGTGGAGTATGCCGAGTTTGTCATGGAGGTGGTCAAGCCTTTTATCGATGAAACTTATCGTACAAAAGCAGACCGCCAGCATACAGCCATGATTGGTTCCTCATTAGGAGGGAATATTACCCAGTTTATCGGTTTGGAATACCAAGATCGAATTGGTTGTCTAGGAGTCTTTTCATCTGCTAACTGGCTCCATCAAGAAGCCTTTAATCGCTACATCGAGCGCCAGAAACTATCGCTTGACCAGCGTATCTTTATCTATGTTGGAACTGAAGAAGCAGATGATACGGACAAGACCCTGATGGCTGGTAATATCAAACAAGCCTATATTGACTCGTCGCTTCGCTATTACCATGATTTGATAGCAGGTGGGGTACACTTAGATAATCTTGTTTTGAAAGTTCAGTCTGGTGCCATCCATAGTGAAATCCCTTGGTCAGAAAATTTACCAGATTGTCTCCGTTTTTTTGCAGAGAAATGGTAAGTTAGAAAAGGAGAAAGCCAATGCATATTGAAAACCTTAGCCACTGGAGTGGAAACCTTAACCGTGAAATGTACCTTAATCGTTATGGACATGCAGGGATCCCAGTTGTGGTCTTTGCTTCATCAGGTGGTAGTCACAATGAATACTACGATTTTGGCATGATTGATGCCTGTGCTTCTTTTATCGAGGAAGGCCGTGTCCAGTTCTTTACCCTTTCAAGTGTCGATAGTGAGAGTTGGCTAGCAACATGGAAAAATAGCCACGACCAAGCAGAGATGCACCGTGCCTACGAACGCTACGTGATTGAGGAAGCTATTCCTTTTATCAAGCATAAGACAGGTTGGTTTGATGGTATGATGACGACAGGTTGCTCAATGGGCGCCTACCATGCGGTCAATTTCTTCCTCCAGCATCCAGATGTCTTTACCAAAGTGATTGCTCTTAGTGGTGTTTACGACGCACGTTTCTTTGTCGGCGATTACTACAATGACGATGCTATTTACCAAAATTCGCCAGTAGATTATATCTGGAACCAAAACGACGGCTGGTTTATTGACCGTTACCGTCAGGCAGAGATTGTGCTGTGTACGGGTCTTGGAGCCTGGGAACAAGACGGTTTACCATCTTTCTACAAGCTCAAAGAAGCCTTTGATCAGAAACAAATTCCAGCCTGGTTTGCTGAATGGGGGCACGATGTCGCCCACGACTGGGAATGGTGGCGCAAACAAATGCCTTATTTCCTCGGCAATTTCTATTTATAAAAGGAGTTACCTATGAATTACCTTGTTATTTCTCCCTACTATCCACAAAACTTTCAACAGTTTACCATTGAGCTAGCCAATAAAGGCATTACCGTTTTGGGAATTGGTCAGGAACCTTACGAGCAATTGGATGAACCTTTACGCAATAGCCTGACCGAGTATTTCCGTGTAGATAACCTTGAGAACATAGATGAAGTCAAACGTGCAGTTGCTTTTCTCTTTTATAAACATGGCCCGATTGACCGTATTGAATCCCACAATGAATACTGGCTTGAGCTGGATGCAACACTCAGAGAACAATTCAATGTCTTTGGTGCCAAACCAGAGGATCTCAAAAAGACAAAATTTAAGTCTGAAATGAAGAAACTCTTCAAAAAAGCAGGTGTCCCTGTGGTACCTGGAGCTGTTATCAAGACAGAAGCAGATGTGGATCAAGCTGTGAAAGAAATTGGCCTTCCTATGATTGCCAAACCTGATAATGGAGTGGGAGCAGCCGCAACCTTTAAGCTTGAGACAGAGGACGATATCAATCACTTCAAGACTGAGTGGGATCATTCAACTATTTATTTCTTTGAGAAATTTGTCACCTCTAGCGAAATTTGTACCTTTGACGGGCTTGTGGACAAGGATGGAAAGATTGTCTTCTCAACAACTTTTGACTACGCCTATACACCGCTGGATCTCATGATTTATAAGATGGACAATTCCTACTATGTGCTCAAGGATATGGATTCCAAATTACGTAAATATGGTGAGGCAATTGTCAAAGAATTTGGAATGAGAGAACGTTTCTTCCATATCGAGTTCTTCCGTGAAGGGGATGATTATATTGCCATCGAGTACAATAACCGCCCTGCAGGTGGTTTCACCATTGATGTTTATAATTTTGCTCATTCCTTGGACCTCTATCGTGGATATGCATCCATTGTCGCAGGAGAAGAGTTCCCAGCGTCAGACTTTGAACCTCAGTATTGTTTGGCTACATCCCGTCGTGCAAATGCTCATTATGTCTATTCTGAGGAGGACTTGCTTGCCAAATACAGCCATCAGTTCAAGGTTAAAAAAATCATGCCAGCGGCCTTTGCGGAACTTCAAGGAGATTACCTGTATATGCTGACCACTCCGAGTCGACAAGAAATGGAGCAGATGATTGCTGATTTCGGACAACGTCAAGAATAAGAACTCTCGGATTAAGGAAATCGACTCCCTTAATCCTTTTTTTGTCTGATAAAAAATAAGAGCATCCTAACAAGGTAGCTATCATAAGAATTTGTTTGGAAATTATAGTGACCTGGATATAAAGTCGTAGACTGTAGTTCCTAAAGAATTGTTGTAACTTAGTTTGAGTTTCCTAATCAATTTGTTTAGTTTTTTATTACATTTCTCTATATTTAAACTTATAGTTGATGATGCAAATAAACTCAATCCGTAGTTTAAATTTTTTCTTTTTCTTTCAATTGTGACAAGGCTATGCTATAATCTGAAAAGTCTTAAACTTATACTCAATCAAAATCAAAGAGCAAACTAGGAAGATAGCTACAGGTCGCTCAAAATACTGTTTTGAGGTTACAGCTAGAGCTGACGTGGTTTAAAGAGATTTTCGAAGAATATAAATTTGAAATAAGGCTGATAGTATTTATTTCACTATCAGCCTTACAGGTTATTTAATGTTTCAGAAAAACTATAATGTCAAGATTAACTAAACAGTATCTAATTCCTTCAAATGATTTTCTATCTTCATCAACATTAAAGGATTGTTATAAATCTTACATAACTCTCTTGCTTCTATATAATAATTCTTGACTTGTTCTTTGTCTAGAAATTTTGCTCCAGCATTTCCTACAAGAATAAGTAGAGGAGCCAGTTGGTAGCTTGTCTGTCTTTGTTTACAGAGTTCAATCGTCTCAAGAGCTTCTTGGATGGCTTCATTATATTTTTCCTTTGACACTAGGTAGTGAGCGTAGTTGTAACGAACTCTGATGTAGCCAAATAAAAACTCCTGATGCTCAAAATTTTTTGTCTGATATAATTCTATTAAATGAAAGTAGTTTGCCTCATATTCTTGTTCACGACCTACTAAGGAATAGAAATTAGATAGAGTATTCAATGCCTTTAAATAAATCAGAGTATTTGAGGAGACTTTTAATAATATATTTTCCAATGAAGAAATAGCCTCAGACTTACTGTCATATTGATAGAAGTCAATAATAGCTTTAATCCATTCAAGGTAAGTTCGGTCTTCTAGTGTTAGAAAGGTGCTTCGCTCAACCTCTATTTTATAAAGATATTCTAAATCGTCATAATTTCTGTCATCTAATAGTCGAGCAGATAATTGTTTGAAATTAGAGAGGTTAGATTTAATTTCAATTTGTTCATTAAAAAAATAATCTAATGGTACTTCAAGTCGTTGAGAGAGTTTGAATAACAAGTCTGCGGAGGGAATAAAATGACCTCTTTCAATTTTACTAATCTGACTTTGTTCACAAATTCCTTCTACAAGAGTTTGTTCGTACTGTTTTTGAGCTTGCTTAGCGAGGTAGAAGATCTTCTTATAGCCACAATTCTGTCTTCTTTTAGGACATCCATTACAGACAAAGGGAGCCTTGTCGAGTAGAGGGCAAGGAAAGTTATGGCATGTAGACTCTCGGACTTGTCTGTTTCGTTTGACTTCTTTGGAAACAGTAGTTGGGTCTTTTAGAATGGATTGTCCGATAGCTTTGAAGGTTTCACCGCGCTCTAAACCTAATTGGATATCATTACGGTCTGAAAGGGTAAGGTGTTTATGTTTTGTCATAGTGAGCCTCATTTCTAACTCAAATGTCTCACACTTAATTCCACCATAAAAATCCGTTTTAGACTAATTTCCACTTCAGTTAGGCAAGTGGAAGTTACTTTGAGAAGTTAGCCTAATAAAAAAAGTTCAAAATATAATAAAAACACTTGATTGAATACTATATATATGTTAAAATAAAAACAAGGAAATAGAAAGCGGTTTCATTTTCATTACTAGGTGTTTTTATGTTTAGTAATACAATTCCTTACCAACAATTCATTCAGAAGAATAAATAATTGGAGATTCGAGTGCAATCACAAAAGAAGTCCAATGGTCTTGATGTTGGGAAGGCTGATTGATTTCGTATTACTTTAAAATTCAACTATTTAGAGAAAGGTATTCTGATGAGAGCTTGTAACAATACCAGATAGATATAAGAATGGAGATGTTTGATAAAATGCTTTCATAGCTAACCAACTGTTGAAAATTATGAGTTACAAAATCTAAAGTATTTAAGATTAGTTTATAAAATTAGGTCTCTGCCTGTAGAAAGGAACGTGCAGTTAGAAAGGAGGAAAAAATAGGATACTATAATTCAGACTGAGATTTCTAATTAAAATATGTAGTTGCATCATCCCTTGCCGTTTTGGCATTTAGTTTGGCTCTTCCTGTTTTGGTAGCTTCTCACCGTGGTGGCGAGTGGACCTATGGAGGCTATCATGATCCAAATAATTGGGGAGCAAGTTACATTTGATGCGGGATGGTAAAGAATAATTGAAGAAGATTCTTTTATCAATAGTTTAGTAAGCTTGTTAGTTTATAGAGGGCAGGGGTATTTCTGTCCTCTATTTTAGAATAAGGAATGCACTATGAAAAAATTATTTATACTCATATCCAACCTGCTTGCTAGTTTGTTCTTTGTTTGGGTATTTACCATTTGGACTGATACATATGTCTCCTATTATTACCCCAACGTTGTTGTACGTGATTCTTCCCCTGAAACAACTTTTCAGCATGTTGCTACACGCTTGGAAAAACTAGCAGAAGAAACAGATAGCTTTATTGCGATTCAACACCAGGATCCTAACTCAGAAGGTACTCCAGTATTTTCTTATACGGCCTTTGGGAACGGAAAGTTGCCTGATGGGCTACAGGAAAAAAATCTAGAAGATGCTCAAAGTAGTAGTGTTGAAACAAACTATTTTGTATTCGATGGAAACCTAGATATTCACTTGCTAAGGGAGGAGCTAAGTCAACTTGGCTTGACTAACATGCACCTGACAACTCCATCTAAACTATCTACGTTAATGGCTATCTTTAGTAACGGATTTCAGTTAATCAGTTTATTGATTTTCATCTTAACCTTTGGAGCACTGACTTTAATTAGTCAAATTTGCCAATTACGGTCGTCGGGCATTCGCCTCATTTCAGGAGAGAAACGGTGGTCCATTTTCCTTAGACCAGTTGGTGAGGATTTGAAAGGGATAGCTGTTGGTTTCAGTTTAGCTGGCGTGCTCGCCATTCTTATGCAAAAAATTCTGTCGCTTCCAACGCAATCCCTAATGACCATAGGAGAAGGCTTGCTCAGTTATAATCTCATCTTGTTGTCGATCTCCCTGTTTTTCGCTCAACTCTTCGCAGTTGGGATAAAAAAGATACACCTGATGCAGATTATAAAAGGGCAAGTGCCTGTCAGAGGAATCATTAGTTTGATTTTAATCGGTCAACTATTAGCGATTATTATTGTAACGCTGGGAATAGGGAGTAGCTTAAAGTATTCCCAAGCCTGGCAACAGCATCGGATTGGACAAGAGGCTTGGAGCCAGGAAAGGCAACTGATTACCCTATCAATCAGCCGTGAAGGAACGAGTCCTGGTTTTGATGAACAAGCTCAAAGGAAATTCAGAACTTGGTATCAATTGATGGATCTGGCTGTTTCAGAACAAAAGGCTTTCTTATCTAGACACCAGTTAATTGACCGTACTTTGCAAAATGGCATGGCTTCCTCCAAAAACTTTATAACCTCTACAGAATGGCACGATTACAACCCGAATGGCAATGTCCTTATCGTCACACCGCAATACTTGGAGCGTCAAAACATTCCTGTAGATACAACTATTGAGCAAAAGATGAATCACCTTGATGTAGGGGAGTTTGTCTTATTGCTGCCTGAACACCTCCGTTCAGAGGAAGAACATTATAAATCTGTTTTTGAAGACGACTTAACCAGTCGTATGTCTAGTCAAGATGAACAACAGCAAATGACTGCTACGGTAGGTTATTTGGAATCAGGTCAGGATCGTTTTGTGTATAATACGACCCCTATTTCTTACCAGCAGTTTTTGAAAGATCCAATCATCATTGTTATAACACCCCAATCAACTGGTCCACAGTCCATTTTGTTTTGGGTAGACGCAGTACAGAACTACGTTCTCTTTAATCAATTGTCTGATGCCCAGGAGCTTATCCAGAGACAAGGCGTTGAAAATTGGGTCTCAGAAATGCAAACAGGTTACCACAACTACATCACATTATTGGATAATATCCAGAGGGAACGTTGGGTAATGCTAGCAGGAGCTGTGCTTGGGATTGCAACTTCAATCTTGTTGTTTAACACTATGAATAGGCTCTACTTTGAAGAATTTAGACGTGCCATTTTTATCAAACGCATTGCAGGTCTCAGGTTCTTAGAAATCCATCGCACTTATCTCTTTGCTCAACTGGGTGTGTTTTTACTGGGATTTGTTGCGAGTGTATTTCTTATGGTAGAGATAGTAGTTGCTTTCTTATTCTCGTTACTCTTTACTGGTCTATCTCTTTTACAGTTACATGTCCAAATGCAGAAAGAAAACAAGATGTCCATGCTTGTTTTGAAGGGAGGTTAATATGATTGAACTTAAACAGGTGAGTAAATCTTTTGGAGAACGAGAGTTATTTTCGAATCTTTCAATGACATTTGAGGCTGGAAAAGTCTATGCCTTAATTGGTTCAAGTGGTAGCGGAAAAACAACCTTGATGAACATGCTTGGGAAATTAGAATCTTATGATGGGACGATTTTTTACCGAGGTAAAGACTTGGCCAATTATAAATCGAGTGATTTTTTCCGTCACGAATTGGGCTACCTCTTCCAGAACTTTGGCTTAATTGAAAACCAAAGTATTGAAGAAAACCTTAAGCTAGGTCTCATTGGTCAAAAGTTGAGTCGGTCGGAACAGCGGTTGAGGCAGAAGCAGGCTTTAGAACAGGTCGGCCTGGCTTATCTTGACCTAGATAAGCGCATCTTTGAGTTATCGGGCGGAGAATCGCAACGGGTTGCCTTGGCAAAAGTTATCTTAAAGAATCCACCCTTTATTCTGGCAGATGAGCCAACAGCTTCAATAGACCCAGCAACCTCTCAGTTGATTATGGAGATTTTGCTATCTCTTCGAGATGATAATAGGCTAATCATTATCGCAACACATAATCCGGCAATTTGGGAAATGGCTGATGAAGTGTTCAAGATGGATCGTCTGAAATAAAAATCCTTGTTTTTAATTGCACGATGAGTTACTGAAATATTATCATGAATCAATAATTGGAGTTAATTTAGAATTGTACTTTATTAATATTTAGGAAACTTTTTCTTGATAAAGGAAGAAATAGTGGAGAGGAAGTTAGAATGAAAGAATTCGACAATTATATTATTGAGAAGCCTTGCGATTCTAATTCAGATAGACTGCAAAAAATCTTAATAATTGAAAGTTTGGTAGATGATATTTTGCAATTTTCTCTCAGACTCAATAATAGTGTAGGAGAGATTTTCCTCCTACAACCGTTTCAAAAGAAAACTATCTTTATTCCATGTTATTTTGAGGAAGATATTGTGAAAGTCAAAGATGATGATGAAGTTGAGTGGAATTTGTTAGAGTTTCAAAAATTTAGAGCATTTTTGGCTTAGTAATCTGTATTGAAGGCTCAAAACCTAGGGTAAAAAAGTAGCTTTGAAAAGGTATTATCTCCAAAGATTTAGTTAAATAATGATTTAACACAAAAAGAAATTATTGAAGTTCTGGAAAGATGTTGTTTCAGTATTGAGAAAAGGTGGGAAAAACTTGCGATTTTCACAGAGAAAGGAAAAAAGTATAGAAATATAGTCAATTGAAACAAGAACAGGACAAAAGAACCTTTTGTGCCATATTTTTCTCCTTTCGCTATACAACTGGCTTTAACACCTTTATTGTATCGCGTTTGGAGTTTTTTTGTATAACCTTCGACTCGCACCCACATAGCGGGTGTTTCTTTTGTCTCGCACCTAGCGGAGCGAGACGGACTAATAGTAGCATAATAAAACCGCTTTCTTATATATTCTTTTAGAAAACCTGTTGCTAAAAGGCTTAAAAATTGATAGAATAAGGATTGTCTAAAAAATTTTAAGGAGAATCTATCAAATGGATTTTACATGGGCTATTAAATATGCCACAGAATTCTTGGGAACTGCTATTTTGATCATTCTTGGAAATGGTGCAGTTGCTAACGTTGAACTTAAAGGTACGAAAGGTCACCAAAGTGGCTGGCTCGTTATTGCTGTTGGTTACGGTATGGGGGTTATGATTCCAGCTTTGATGTTTGGTAACGTATCAGGTAACCACATCAACCCAGCCTTCACTCTTGGTCTAGCAGTTAGCGGACTTTTCCCTTGGGCTCAGGTTGCACCTTACATCATTATGCAAGTTTTGGGAGCAATCTTTGGTCAAGCCTTGGTTGTTGCAACACACCGCCCATACTACTTGAAAACTGAAAATCCAAATAATATCTTGGGTACTTTCTCAACAATCTCAAGTTTGGATCAAGGTACAAAAGAATCACGCTTTGTAGCAACTGTTAACGGTTTTGTAAACGAGTTTATTGGTTCATTTGTTCTTTTCTTTGCAGCTCTTGGAATGACTAAAAACTTCTTTGGTGCTGAACTAGTATCAAAAGCACAAGCAGCTATCAATGCTCAAGTTGCTCAAGCAACTACTCAAGGTCAAACAATTCCTCAAGAACAAGTAACAGCCGCACTTGATCAAGCTAAAGAACAAGTAGCACCGTTTATGACATCTGGTCTTGGAATTGCTCACTTGGCACTTGGATTCCTTGTTATGGCTTTGGTAACATCACTTGGCGGACCTACAGGACCTGCCTTGAACCCGGCCCGTGACTTTGGACCACGTCTCCTTCATGCTTTCCTTCCAAAATCAGTTCTTGGTGAGCACAAAGGCGATTCAAAATGGTGGTATTCTTGGGTACCAGTAGTAGCACCGATTGCAGCAGCAATTACGGCAGTAGCTATCTTCAAATTCCTTTACCTATAAGAAATTAAAACCGGGGAAATCCCCGGTTTTTTAGGTGATATTTTTACAAAAAATCGGTAAATTTGAGTATAATATCTTGTAAAAAAATCTAAAATCCATTAAAATAAAAGAGTTGGAGGAATTTATGAATGTAAATCAAATTGTACGGATTATTCCTACTTTAAAAGTTAATAATAGAAAATTAAATGAAACATTTTATATTGAAACCCTTGGCATGAAGGCCTTGTTAGAAGAATCGGCCTATTTATCACTAGGGGACCAAACTGGTCTCGAAAAGCTGGTTTTAGAAGAAGCTCCCAGCATGCGTACTCGTAAGGTAGAGGGAAGAAAAAAGCTGGCTAAACTGATTATCAAGGTGGAAAATCCCATAGAAATTGAAGGACTCTTATCTAAAACAGATTCGATTCATCGATTATATAAAGGTCAAAAAGGCTACGCTTTTGAAGTTTTCTCACCAGAAGATGATTTAATTTTGATTCATGCGGAAGATGACAGAGAAAGTTTAGTAGAAGTAGAGGAAAAACCTGTATTTCAAACAGATTTGGAATCAATTTCTTTGAGTAAATTTGAGATTTCTATGGAATTACATTTCCCAACTGATATCGAAAGTTTCATGGGATCATCTGAAATTGGGGCATTCATTGATTTTATCCCAGCTCAGGGACAAGATTTGACTGTGGACAATACGGTTACTTGGGACTTATCTATGCTCAAGTTCTTGGTCAATGAATTAGACATAGCCAGTCTTCGCAAGAAATTTGAGTCTACCGAATATTTTATTCCTAAGTCTGACAAATTCTTCCGTTGTAAAGATAGAAATAATGTTGAATTGTGGTTTGAAGCAGTATGAAGTGGTCCAAGATTATAAAAAAAATAGAAGAACAAATCGAGGCAGGGATTTATCCCGGAGCCTCTTTTGCGTATTTTAAGGACAATCAATGGACGGAGTTTTATTTAGGCCAAAGTGACCCAGAGCATGGCTTGCAGACTGAGGAAGGACTCGTTTATGACCTAGCCAGTGTCAGCAAGGTTGTAGGGGTTGGCACAGTTTGTACCTTTTTGTGGGAAAAAGGTCAATTAGATATTGACAGACCGGTAACAGATTTTTTAGCTGAAAGTGATTATTCAGACATCACTATCCGCCAGCTCTTGACTCACGCAACAAATCTTGATCCTTTTATTCCCAATCGAGACCTTTTAACAGCTTCAGAATTAAAGGAAGCGATGTTTCATCTCAAGAGACGAAGTCAGCCAGCCTTTCTTTATTCGGATGTCCATTTTTTACTTCTGGGCTTTATTTTGGAAAGAATCTTTAATCAAGACTTGGATGTGATTTTACAAGAACGAGTCTGGCAACCCTGGGGAATGACGGAAACCCAGTTTGGCCCTGTTGAGCTAGCTGTTCCAACCGTCAGAGGTGTCGAGGTAGGTCTGGTACATGATCCCAAGGCTCGCCTCCTGGGCAGACATGCAGGTAGTGCTGGTTTGTTTTCGACTGTAAAGGATTTACAAATCTTTTTAGAACACTATTTAGTAGATGACTTTGCAAGAGCTTTGAGTAAAAATTTTTCTCCTTTGGATGACAAGGAACGTTCTTTGGCATGGAATTTGGAAGGAGATTGGTTAGACCATACGGGCTATACAGGCACCTTTATCATGTGGAATCGTCAGAAGCAAGAAGCAGCCATTTTCCTATCGAATCGTACCTATGAAAAGGATGAACGTGCTCAATGGATTGTAGACCGCAATCAAGTGATGGACTTGATTCGTAAAGAAGAGTAAGGAGAGACATGTCAGACAGTTTAAAAGGGACTCTATTAACAGTTGTGGTTGGGATTGCTTGGGGCTTGTCAGGAACGAGTTGCCAATACCTGATGGCACACGGAATTTCGGCTCTGGTTTTAACTAACTTACGACTTTTAATCGCCGGTGGGATTCTCATGGTCTTGGCTTATGCTACTGCAAAGGATAGAATGCTGGCCTTTTTAAAGGATAGAAAAAGTTTGCTGTCTCTTCTCATTTTTGCTCTAATTGGCCTCTTCCTCAATCAATTTGCCTATCTAACTGCTATTCAGGAAACCAATGCAGGGACCGCGACGGTGCTTCAGTATGTTTGCCCTGTCGGGATTTTGATTTATAGCTGTATCAAGGATAAGGTAGCACCGACACTGGGAGAGATTGTTTCTATCATATTAGCCATCGGAGGGACCTTTCTGATCGCCACTCATGGGCAGTTGGACCAGTTATCTATGACACCTGCTGGCCTGTTCTGGGGACTCTTTTCTGCCCTAACTTACGCACTTTATATCATTTTGCCCATAGCCTTGATTAAGAAGTGGGGTAGCAGTTTGGTCATTGGTGTGGGAATGGTCATAGCTGGTTTGGTCGCCCTTCCTTTTACAGGGGTTCTACAGGCCAATATACCGACTAGTCTTGATTTTCTCCTTGCTTTTGCGGGCATTATCCTTATCGGGACTGTCTTTGCCTATACAGCGTTCTTAAAAGGAGCCAGTCTGATTGGACCAGTTAAGTCAAGTTTGTTGGCTTCAATTGAGCCAATCTCGGCAGTTTTCTTTGCCTTTCTGATTATGAATGAACAATTTTATCCTATTGATTTTCTTGGCATGGCAATGATATTGTTTGCTGTAACTCTGATTTCTTTGAAAGATTTACTCTTAGAGAAATAAAAAAGACTCTTTGTCCGTGACAGAGAGTTTTTGCATAGTAATCTAATTATTTTCAAGATAAAATTCAAAGCGTTCGCCTACATACTGACTTTTTACGTATTCAAAAGCAGTACCATCTTCTAGGTAGGAAACCTGGGTCAAACCAAGAATAGCATGTCCTTTTTCAACTTCCAAATAGTGGGCGATTTTTTCCTTAGCAAGGCGAGCATAAATAGTCTGTTGTGATTTGCCAATACGATAGCCATGTTTTTGCAGGGTTTGGAAGAAATGACTGGTGATTTCTTCCTTTTTAAAGTTCTTGATGAATTTCTCAGGAATGGATGCAACTTCATAAACCAGAGGAACTTGGTCGGCATAGCGAACACGTTCCATTCTGATAATATTTTCCGTTGGAGTAATTCCTAACTTGGCAACTTCTTGCTCATTTGGAATAGTTTTTCTGTAGGAAATGAGTTGACTAGAGGGAACTTTACCTTGGGATTTGACAATTTCAGTAAAACTGGTTGTCCCTCGCATCTTTTCTTGTACACGTGTACTGGATACAAAGGTACCACTTCCAACTCTGCGCTCAAGAACACCTTCTTCGACCAAGAGGGAAATTGCTTGGCGGAGGGTCATACGACTGACATCGAACTGCTCTGCTAAATCTCGTTCACTGGGAAGCCTCTCTCCAATAGCCCAACGATGTTCGTCAATATCCTTTTTAATCTGATCATGGATTTTCATATAAGCTGGTAGCATGTTTTCACTTCATTTCTATCTTTTCTCTATTGTACCCCAATAAACAAGAAAAAGTCAAACTTCGCCTTGTTTAGTTGGTAATTCGGCCTTATTTGTGATAGAATATTGGAAAAAGATATTTCTTTTGAGAAAGGAAAAAGATGAGTAACATTTCAACTGATTTGAAAGATGTCGAAAAAATCATCGTATTGGACTATGGTAGCCAGTACAACCAGCTGATTTCACGCCGAATCCGTGAGATTGGTGTTTTTTCAGAACTAAAGAGCCATAAAATTTCAGCTGCTGAAGTTCGTGAAATCAATCCTGTGGGAATTATCCTTTCAGGTGGTCCAAACTCTGTATACGAAGATGGTTCATTCGATATTGACCCAGAAATCTTCGAACTTGGAATTCCGATTTTGGGAATCTGCTATGGTATGCAGCTATTGACTCACAAACTTGGAGGAAAAGTTGTTCCTGCAGGTGACGCTGGTAACCGTGAATACGGCCAATCAACATTGACTCACACAGAATCAGCTCTTTTTGCGGGTACTCCAGAAGAGCAACTTGTCTTGATGAGCCACGGTGATGCTGTAACGGAAATTCCTGCTGACTTTGTTCGTACTGGAACTTCTGCAGACTGTCCTTATGCATCTATTGAAAACCCTGATAAGAAAATTTACGGTATCCAATTCCACCCAGAAGTTCGCCACTCAGTTCACGGTTATGATATTTTGCGTAACTTTGCTTTAAACATCTGTGGTGCCAAAGGTGACTGGACTATGGATAACTTCATCGAGATGCAAATCAAACAAATCCGTGAAAAAGTTGGAGACAAACGTGTTCTTCTCGGACTTTCTGGTGGTGTTGACTCTTCTGTTGTTGGGGTTCTTCTCCAAAAAGCCATCGGAGATCAATTGATCTGTATCTTTGTAGACCACGGTCTTCTTCGTAAAGGAGAAGCGGACCAAGTTATGGATATGCTTGGTGGTAAGTTTGGGTTGAACATCGTCAAAGCAGATGCTGCAAAACGTTTCCTTGATAAATTGGCTGGTGTATCTGATCCTGAACAAAAACGTAAGATTATCGGTAACGAGTTTGTTTATGTCTTTGATGACGAAGCAAGCAAACTAACAGATGTGAAATTCCTTGCTCAAGGAACACTCTATACAGACGTGATTGAGTCTGGTACCGATACTGCTCAAACCATCAAGTCTCACCACAACGTAGGTGGACTTCCAGAAGACATGCAGTTTGAACTGATCGAGCCACTTAACACTCTTTACAAAGATGAAGTTCGTGCACTAGGTACTGAACTTGGCATGCCAGACCACATCGTATGGCGCCAACCATTCCCAGGACCTGGACTTGCTATCCGTGTCATGGGGGAAATTACTGAAGAAAAACTTGAAACTGTTCGTGAATCAGATGCTATCCTTCGTGAAGAAATCGCTAAAGCTGGCCTTGACCGCGACATCTGGCAATATTTCACTGTTAACACTGGCGTTCGTTCAGTTGGTGTTATGGGCGACGGTCGTACTTACGACTACACCATCGCTATCCGTGCTATCACTTCTATCGATGGTATGACAGCTGACTTCGCTAAGATCCCTTGGGAAGTTCTCCAAAAAATCTCTGTTCGTATCGTAAACGAAGTTGACCACGTTAACCGTATCGTCTATGATATTACAAGTAAACCACCTGCAACCGTTGAGTGGGAGTAGTCATCTAAGGACTAATTTAAGTAGTTTAATGAGCCAGTATCTTTGGATACTGGTTTTTTATTTTATCAAGCTTTTTGACTACTTGTTAGGACTAGGTTAATTTTCTACAGTTTAGCAGTTATTATGCATAACTTAAAAGATTAGAATTGTCAAAACAATCTGTCTAGGCTTGATTTTATGGCTTATTTACTATAAAATGAGAAGGAAAAACGTCAAACTTTTATATTGCAAATAGGAGAAAAAATGACAAAAACTTTGAAACGTCCTGAGGTTCTATCACCTGCAGGAACACTAGAAAAACTAAAAGTGGCTGTTCAGTATGGAGCAGACGCTGTCTTTATCGGTGGTCAGGCCTATGGTCTACGCAGCCGTGCCGGAAACTTTACCTTTGAACAGATGGAAGAAGGCGTCCAGTTCGCTGCTAAGTACGGTGCTAAGGTTTATGTAGCTGCTAATATGGTCATGCACGAAGGAAACGAAGAGGGTGCCGGAGAATGGTTCCGTAAGTTGCGTGATATTGGGATTGCAGCGGTTATCGTGTCTGACCCAGCTTTAATCATGATTGCAGCAACAGAAGCACCAGGACTTGAAATCCACCTCTCTACCCAAGCCAGTGCCACTAACTATGAAACTCTTGAATTCTGGAAAGAACTTGGATTGACTCGCGTTGTTTTGGCGCGTGAGGTTTCTATGGAAGAATTGGCAGAAATTCGCAAACGTACAGACGTTGAGATTGAAGCCTTTGTACATGGTGCCATGTGTATTTCCTACTCAGGTCGCTGTACGCTTTCAAATCACATGAGTATGCGTGATGCTAACCGTGGTGGTTGCTCTCAATCTTGCCGTTGGAAGTACGATCTTTACGATATGCCATTTGGGAAAGAACGCAAGAGCTTGAAAGGTGAGATTCCAGAAGAATTTTCAATGTCAGCTGTTGACATGTCTATGATTGACCATATTCCAGATATGATTGAAAATGGTGTGGACAGTCTAAAAATCGAAGGACGCATGAAGTCTATTCACTATGTTTCAACAGTAACCAACTGCTACAAGGCAGCTGTTGATGCTTACCTAGAAAGTCCAGAGAAGTTTGAAGCTATTAAGCAAGACTTGATTGATGAGATGTGGAAGGTTGCCCAACGTGAATTAGCAACAGGTTTCTACTATGGTACACCATCTGAAAATGAGCAGTTGTTTGGTGCTCGTCGTAAAATCCCAGAGTACAAGTTTGTAGCTGAAGTTGTTTCTTATGATGAAGCGACGCAAACAGCAACCATTCGCCAACGGAACGTTATCAACGAAGGGGACCAAGTTGAATTTTATGGTCCAGGTTTCCGCCATTTTGAAACTTATGTCGAAGATTTGCACGATGCTAAAGGCAATAAAATCGATCGTGCTCCAAATCCAATGGAACTTTTAACCATCAAGGTTCCACAACCAGTACAAGCAGGTGACATGGTCCGTGCATTGAAAGAAGGTTTGATTAATCTTTACAAAGAAGATGGAACGAGCGTCACAGTTCGTGCTTAATGAGAGTAGCAAGGTTGGTAAAGAAATCTCTCTACTTGCCTTGTCTTTGATTCTACTGACTAAATAAAATAAAGTTTAAAGAAAAATATACACATTTTTATCCGAGATTTTATCTCGGATTTTTCAGAAAAGTCTAGATAAAAATTGGATTTATTACAAGCTTTTTCCAAAATTTTCTATATAGTAAGATCAAAAAATATCAAAATTGTAAATAATTTCTATTAAACGCTTTCAATGTTAGTAAAAAGTTGACAAATCGAAATTTTAGGACTACACTAAGTAAGTAAGTTTTAATTCAAAAGGAGAATTTATCATGAATTTAACATATTTTGGTCTATGTCTTGCCTGTATGGGTGTGTCCCTTGCGGAAGGATTTTTGATGAACGGTTTGCTTAAATCTGCAGCTCGCCAACCAGACATTATTTCTGAATTGCGTAGCTTGATGATTATGGGGATTGCCTTTATTGAAGGAACGTTCTTGATTACCCTCGTCTTCTCATTTATCATCAAATAGACAAACGGAACGAGAAGAAAAGGGAGGATTTTAGATGGAAGAAAGTATTAATCCAACCATCTCTATTGGTCCTGTTACCTTTGATTTGACCATGTTAGCCATGACCTTGTTGATTGTGGGAGTTATTTTTGGCTTTATTTATTGGGCGAGTCGCAATATGACCTTGAAACCCAAAGGAAAGCAAAATGTACTTGAGTATTTCTATGACTTCGTTATTGGATTTACAGAACCTAACATTGGTAAGCACTACATGAAAGACTACTCGCTCTTTTTCTTTGCTCTTTTTCTATTTATGGTACTGGCAAATAACCTCGGTTTGATGGCTAAGATACAGTCTACAGATGGAACCAACCTTTGGACATCTCCAACTGCAAATATACAGTATGACTTAGCCTTATCCTTTGGTGTTATTTTATTGACACACATCGAGGGTATTCGTCGTCGTGGGGTAAAAAAATATCTAAAAGCCTATGTCACACCTGGCTTCATGACCCCCATGAACATCTTAGAAGAGTTTACCAACTTTTTATCACTTGCCTTGCGGGTGTTTGGGAATATTTTTGCAGGAGAGGTGATGGCTAGTTTGCTAATCACTCTGTCTCATCAAGCTTTATATTGGTATCCAGTTGCTTTTGGTGCTAACTTGGCTTGGACAGCCTTTTCTGTATTTATTTCCTGCATCCAAGCCTATGTGTTTACTATGTTGTCTTCTATGTACCTAGGAAATAAGATAAATGATGAAGAAGAGTAGAAAGGAGTAACTGATGCACGTTACAGTAGGTGAATTGATTGGTAACTTTATTTTAATTGCTGGCTCTTTTATTCTTTTGCTAGTCTTGATTAAAAAATTTGCATGGTCAAATATAACAAGTATTTTCGAGGAAAGAGCAGAGAAAATCGCTACTGATATTGACAGTGCTGAACAGGCACGCCAAAAAGCAGAAGCGTTGGCTCAGAAACGTGAAGATGAATTGTCAGGTAGTCGTAAAGAAGCCAAGACAATCATTGAAAATGCAAAGGAAACAGCTGAACAAAGTAAGGCAAATATCTTAGCAGATGCTAAACTAGAAGCAGGACGCTTAAAAGAAAAAGCAAACCAAGAAATTGCGCAAAACAAAGTTGAAGCTTTACAAAGCGTTAAGGATGAGGTAGCAGATTTGACAGTTAGTTTGGCTAGTAAAATCATCTCTCAAAACCTTGATGGCTATGCCCATAAAGAACTCATTGATCAGTATATCGATCAGTTAGGGGAAGCTTAATGGATAAAAAGACAGTAAAGGTAATTGAAAAATACAGCATGCCTTTTGTCCAATTGGTACTTGAAAAGGGAGAAGAAGACCGTGTTTTTTCAGACTTGACTCAAATCAAGCAAGTTGCTGAAGAAACAGGTTTACCTTCTTTTTTAAAAAAAGTGGCAGTAGACGAGTATGATAAGGAAAAAACAATCTCTTTCTTTCAAGACTCTGTGTCGCTTTTATTGCAAAACTTCATTCAGGTTCTTATCTACAACCACAGAGCAAATCTTTTTTATGATATTCTTGTGGATTGTTTGAACCGACTTGAGAAAGAAACAAATCGATTTGAAGTGACGATTACTTCTGCTCATCCTTTAACAGATGAACAAAAGAGTCGCTTACTCCCCTTGATTGAGAAAAAAATGTCTCTTAAAGTAAGGAATGTACAAGAACGAATCGATGAAAGTCTCATTGGTGGTTTTGCCATTTTTGCCAATCACAAGACAATTGATGCGAGTATTAAACAACAACTTAAAGTTGTTAAAGAAAATTTGAAATAGAAAGTGGTGTTCTTTTGGCAATTAACGCACAAGAAATCAGCGCTTTAATTAAGCAACAAATTGAAAATTTCAAACCCAATTTTGATGTGACTGAAACAGGTGTTGTAACCTATATCGGGGATGGTATCGCGCGTGCTCATGGCCTTGAAAATGCCATGAGTGGAGAGCTATTGATTTTTGAAAACGGCTCTTATGGTATGGCTCAAAACTTGGAGTCAACAGACGTTGGTATTATCATCCTAGGTGACTTTACAGATATCCGTGAAGGCGATACAATCCGCCGTACAGGTAAAATCATGGAAGTCCCAGTAGGTGAAAGTCTCATTGGTCGTGTTGTGGACCCGCTTGGTCGTCCAGTTGACGGTCTTGGAGAAATCCACACAGATAAAACTCGTCCAGTAGAAGCGCCAGCTCCTGGTGTTATGCAACGTAAGTCTGTATCAGAACCATTGCAAACTGGTTTGAAAGCTATTGACGCTCTTGTACCGATTGGTCGTGGTCAACGTGAGTTGATTATTGGTGACCGTCAGACAGGGAAAACAACCATTGCGATTGATACAATCTTGAACCAAAAAGATCAAGATATGATTTGTATCTATGTTGCGATTGGACAAAAAGAATCAACAGTTCGTACGCAAGTAGAAACACTACGTCAGTACGGCGCCTTGGACTACACAATCGTTGTGACAGCTTCTGCTTCACAACCATCTCCATTGCTTTTCCTAGCTCCTTATGCTGGGGTTGCCATGGGGGAAGAATTTATGTACCAAGGGAAGCATGTTTTGATTGTTTATGATGATCTTTCAAAACAAGCGGTAGCTTATCGTGAACTGTCACTCTTGCTTCGTCGTCCTCCAGGCCGTGAAGCCTTCCCAGGGGATGTTTTCTACCTTCACAGCCGTTTGCTTGAGCGCTCAGCTAAGGTTTCTGACGAACTTGGTGGTGGATCTATTACAGCCCTACCATTTATCGAGACACAAGCAGGAGATATCTCTGCCTATATCGCAACCAACGTGATTTCAATCACTGATGGACAAATCTTCCTTGGTGATGGTCTTTTCAATGCAGGTATTCGTCCAGCCATTGATGCGGGTTCATCTGTATCTCGTGTAGGTGGTTCTGCACAAATCAAAGCCATGAAAAAGGTTGCTGGTACACTTCGTATCGACCTTGCTTCATACCGTGAGTTGGAAGCCTTCACTAAGTTTGGTTCTGACTTGGATGCGGCAACACAGGCTAAGTTGAACCGTGGCCGTCGTACAGTTGAAGTTTTGAAACAACCTGTTCACAAACCGCTACCTGTTGAGAAACAAGTAACTATTCTCTATGCTTTGACACATGGTTTCTTGGATACTGTTCCAGTAGATGATATTGTTCGTTTCGAGGAAGAGTTCCATGCCTTCTTTGACGCTCGACATCCAGAGATTTTAGAAACCATTCGTGATACAAAAGACTTGCCAGAAGAAGCAGTCTTGGATGCTGCGATTACAGAGTTTCTCAATCAGAGCAGCTTCCAATAAGAATAGAGGTGTCAAATGGCAGTATCTCTAAATGATATTAAAACAAAAATCGCCTCTACAAAAAATACGAGTCAAATCACTAATGCCATGCAAATGGTATCAGCTGCTAAGCTAGGTCGCTCTGAAGAAGCTGCTCGCAACTTCCAAGTTTATGCTCAGAAAGTTCGTAAACTCTTGACGGATATCCTTCATGGCAATGGAGCTGGTAGTTCAACTAATCCGATGTTGATTAGTCGTCCAGTTAAGAAGACAGGCTATATCGTCATTACTTCAGACCGTGGTTTGGTTGGAGGTTATAATTCCTCTATTCTGAAAGCCGTTATGGAGTTGAAGGAAGAATACCATCCAGACGGTAAAGGTTTTGAAATGATCTGTATTGGTGGAATGGGAGCTGATTTCTTTAAAGCTCGCGGTATTCAACCACTCTATGAACTACGTGGCTTGGCAGACCAACCAAGCTTTGATGAAGTTCGTAAGATTATTTCAAAAACTGTTGAAATGTACCAAAATGAACTTTTTGATGAACTCTATGTCTGCTACAACCACCATGTCAATACGCTCACCAGTCAAATGCGTGTGGAACAAATGCTTCCGATTGTTGACTTGGATCCCAATGAAGCAGATGAAGACTACAGCTTGACTTTTGAATTGGAGACAAGCCGAGAAGAAATTTTGGAACAGTTATTGCCCCAGTTTGCAGAAAGTATGATTTACGGCGCTATTATTGATGCCAAGACAGCTGAAAATGCTGCTGGTATGACAGCCATGCAAACAGCAACAGATAATGCTAAGAAAGTCATTAATGATTTGACAATTCAGTATAACCGTGCCAGACAGGCGGCGATTACACAAGAAATTACAGAAATCGTAGCAGGAGCTAGTGCCTTAGAATAAGCTCTAGTCCAGCTCGTATGAAAATGAACTTATACTCAATGAAAATCAAAGAGCAAACTAGGAAACTAGCCGCAGGCTGCTCAAAACACTGTTTTGAGGTTGCAGATAGAGCTGACGTGGTTTGAAGAGATTTTCGAAGAGTATTAGGACCTAGTTTACTAGGAACCGACAGTATCTTATATAGAATAGGAGAAGGAGATGAGTTCAGGTAAAATTGCTCAGGTTATCGGTCCCGTTGTAGACGTCTTGTTTGCAGCTGGGGAAACACTTCCTGAGATTAACAATGCACTTGTCGTCTACAAAAATGACGAAAGAAAAACAAAGATCGTCCTTGAAGTAGCCTTAGAGTTGGGAGATGGTATGATCCGTACTATCGCCATGGAATCAACAGATGGTTTGACTCGTGGCATGGAAGTATTGGACACAGGTCGTCCAATCTCTGTACCAGTAGGTAAAGAAACTTTGGGTCGTGTCTTCAACGTTTTGGGAGATACCATTGACTTGGAAGCTCCTTTTGCAGAAGATGCAGAGCGTCAGCCAATTCATAAAAAAGCCCCGACTTTTGATGAGTTGTCTACCTCTTCTGAAATCCTTGAAACAGGGATTAAAGTTATCGACCTTCTTGCCCCTTACCTAAAAGGTGGTAAGGTTGGACTTTTCGGTGGTGCCGGGGTTGGTAAAACCGTCTTAATCCAAGAATTGATTCACAACATTGCCCAAGAACACGGTGGTATCTCAGTATTTACTGGTGTTGGGGAACGTACTCGTGAGGGGAATGACCTTTACTGGGAAATGAAAGAATCAGGCGTTATTGAGAAAACAGCCATGGTATTTGGTCAGATGAATGAGCCACCAGGAGCACGTATGCGTGTTGCCCTTACTGGTTTGACAATCGCTGAATACTTCCGTGATGTAGAAGGTCAAGACGTTCTTCTCTTCATTGACAACATCTTCCGTTTCACTCAGGCTGGTTCAGAAGTATCTGCCCTTTTGGGTCGTATGCCATCAGCCGTTGGTTACCAACCAACACTGGCTACAGAAATGGGTCAATTGCAAGAACGTATCACATCAACTAAGAAGGGTTCTGTAACCTCTATCCAAGCTATCTATGTGCCAGCGGATGACTATACTGACCCTGCGCCAGCAACAGCCTTCGCTCACTTGGATTCAACAACAAACTTGGAACGTAAGTTGGTACAATTGGGTATTTATCCAGCCGTTGACCCACTTGCTTCAAGTTCACGTGCCTTGGCACCTGAAATCGTTGGAGAAGAGCACTATGCAGTTGCTGCTGAAGTAAAACGTGTCCTTCAACGTTACCATGAATTGCAAGATATCATTGCTATCCTTGGTATGGATGAGCTTTCTGATGAAGAAAAGACCTTAGTTGCTCGTGCCCGTCGTATCCAGTTCTTCTTGTCACAAAACTTTAACGTTGCGGAACAATTTACTGGCCAGCCTGGTTCTTATGTTCCAGTTACTGAAACTGTACGTGGCTTTAAGGAAATCCTTGATGGTAAATATGACAACTTGCCAGAAGATGCCTTCCGTGGTGTGGGTTCTATCGAAGATGTGATTGCAAAAGCTGAAAAAATGGGATTTTAAGAGGTGATCTATGGCTCAGTTAACTGTCCAGATCGTGACACCAGATGGTCTCGTCTATGATCACCATGCCAGCTATGTATCAGTTCGAACTCTGGATGGTGAGATGGGGATCTTGCCACGACATGAAAATATGATTGCGGTTTTAGCAGTTGATGAAGTAAAGGTAAAACGTATTGATAATGAAGATAACGTGAACTGGATTGCAGTAAACGGAGGCGTTGTTGAAATTGCCAATGATACCATTACAATCGTTGCTGATTCTGCGGAACGTGCTCGTGATATCGATATCAGTCGCGCAGAACGTGCCAAACTTCGAGCAGAGCGTGAAATTGAAGAAGCACAAGACAAACACTTGATTGACCAAGAACGTCGTGCTAAGATTGCTTTGCAACGTGCCATTAACCGTATTAATGTCGGAAATAGACTATAAGAAAAAATGAACTTGAGTTATCAAGTTCATTTTTTATGTATTCTTAAGGAGCAAAACTGATGCAGACAGCTTCAGGAACATGAAAGTCGTTAGAAAGTTCGGCTAGACGACCAGTTTCAGGATTGCGTTTAAAGACGGTTGCATTGTCAGAGTCTTGGTGAACAGAGATGAGGAATTCTTGGTCTGGTGTCAAATCAAAATCACGTGGAGTCTGACCATGTGTTGGAACGATTTCTAATAACTCTAAGCTACCGTCCGCAAGAATTGTATATACTGCGATAGAATCATGACCACGGTTAGAGGCGTAGAGGTATTTACCATCTTTAGAGAGACGAATAGCAGCAGTACCATTAAAGCCTTCATAACCGTCAGGTAGAGTTGAAATGACTTGCATGCGTTCAAATTCGCCAACACCATCGTAGATTAGAACCTCGATAGTGCTATTGAGTTCACAAATCAGATAAGCGATTTTATAGTGGTTATGGAAAACGATATGACGAGAACCAGCACCAGGAATACTATTGTAAGTATAGAGTTTAGATAATTTGCCTTCTTGATCAAGGTCATAAGTGACAACTTGGTCAGTTCCTAAGTCACAAGTCACTAGATAGTGGTCAGGTGTTAAGTCTGTATAGTGAACATGGGGGGAAGCTTGATTTTCATGTGGACCTTGGCCACTATGTTGATCAACATCACTAAGTAGAAGACTACCATCTTTCTGCCGTTTATAAACAAGGACCTGTCCTTTATGGTAGTTGGCTGCATAGACCAAATCACGCTTTTCATCAACAGCAACATAACAGTGGGGAGCTCCTTCTTCAACGACATGATTTAATAAAGTCCCGTTAGTTTGATAAGCTGCAATTCCTCCCTTATCATCTTGACTACCAACGGTGTATAGATGTTGCTTCTGGTCAAAAGCAAGATAGGTTGGACTTGGTTCAGGAGCAAAAAGTTCTAGATTTGCAAGCTGACCAGTTTCTGTATCAAAGTCAGCCTTGTAAATCCCCTGAGAAGTACGTCGTGTATAAGTTCCAAAATAAACAGTTTCTTTCATAACTTTACCTCTATAATAAAGATAAGACTATTATATCACAAAAATTGTAGTTGGAGGAACTCTATAACACATAGATAAGTATAACAAAAGAGTAAATTTGACTTGATTTTGTGTTGATTTCCTTTTGAAAAGTGCTATAATAATCCTATACAAATTGCAAAGGAGTTTGTTTATGAAAAAACGTATTTTCTTAGCAACAGGAGTTGCTGTACTCTCAACAGCTGTTCTAGCAGCGTGTTCATCTGTTAATGCTAATAAAGAAGCAAATAAACCAGTTACTTATGCCTATGTATTTTCATCAGATCCTTCGACTCTGGATTATACAGTTTCTGGAAATGTCAGCACTAAACAGGTCACAGGTAACGTTATTGACGGTTTGCTTGAAAATGACCAATATGGGAATCTAGTACCATCAGTTGCAGAAGATTGGACTGTTTCCAAAGATGGTTCGACCTATACCTATAAAATCCGTCAGGGTGTCAAGTGGTATACCAATGAGGGAGAGGAGTATGGTGAAGTTAAGGCTCAGGATTTTGTAACTGGTCTTAAGCACGCGGCTGATAAAAAATCACAGGCTCTCTATTTGGTACAGGATTCTATCAAAGGATTGGATGACTATGTAAATGGGAAAACAACAGATTTCTCAACCGTAGGCGTGAAAGCAACAGATGATTATACTGTTGTTTATACTTTGAATCATCCAGAATCTTTCTGGAATTCAAAAACGACAATGGGAGTCCTTGCACCAGTCAATGAAGACTTTTTAGCTTCTAAAGGAGATGATTTTGGTAAGCCAACGGATGTAACGAGCATTCTATACAATGGGCCTTTTCTCCTCAAAGGTCTTACATCTAAGTCTTCTATAGAAATGACCAAAAACCAAAACTATTGGGATAAACAAAATGTCTTTATTGATGATATCAAGTTATCCTTCTTTGATGGTCAAGATGCAGACTCTCTAGGACGCGGTTTTGATGAGGGACATTATCCAGCTGCTCCACTCTTTAAAAACTCTGCCAACTATGAACGTTTAAAAGAAAAATATAAGGATAATATTGTATATGGTCAACAAAGAGGTGGCGTATTCTATATGTCTACTAATATTGATCGTGTGTCATACAATCATACTGCTAAAACAAGTGATGTAGAAAAATCCTCTACTAAGAAAGCACTTTTAAACAAAGATTTCCGTCAAGCCTTGGCTTTTGCGGTAGATCGTAAAGCAGGGATCTCTCAAGTATTTGGTGATGAAGTAGGACCTCGTAAGTTACGTACAAGTTTTACTCCTCCAACATTTGTACAAGTAGGAGATCAAACATTTGGTCAAGTTACTAAGACAGAATTGGATAAATTGGATAATGTCTGGAAAGATGTCAGTCTTGATGATGCCCAAGATTCACTTCATAATGTAGACAAGGCTAAGGCTAAGTTTGAAGCTGCTAAGAAAACTCTTCAAGCTGATGGAGTACAGTTCCCAATTCATTTAGATTTGCCAATTTCTTCATCAAATCCAGATTTTATTCGTCAGGTTCAGTCTTATAAACAATCTATTGAGGAAGCGTTAGGCTCTGACAATGTAGTTGTTGATATTCAACAAGTTTCTGACGATGAATTGGCAAGTATGACTACTCTAGCTACTTCCAATGCAAATACTGACTGGGATATTAATGCAGTTAGTGGTTGGAGTCCAGACTTTGCTGATCCATCGACTTATCTAGATGTATTTGATCCAACTTCAGGTCCAAGTCTCCTCGGCACTCTTGGTGTAGCACCAGGAACAGACAATCCAGCCATTAAAACAGTTGGATTAGATAAATACAAAGAATTGATTGATGATGCAAATAGTGAAAAAACAGATCTGCAAAAACGTTATTCTAAATATGCAAAAGCTCAAGCTTGGTTAACAGACAGTGCCTTGGTTATTCCTGTACACTCAGACGGTGCCCAAATGCTAGTAACGAAGAAAGTTCTAGGTACTGGTGCCGGTGGTTGGGTAGGTGATAAGACCAGTGAAAATAGCTACAAGTATCTGAAAATTCAAGATAAGATAGTCACTACTAAAGAAATGGATGAGTTCCGTAAGAAATTTGCTGATGAAAAAGCCAAATCAAATGCTGATTATCAGAAGAACTTAGACCGTCATATTCAAGACTAATCGAATCTCCTCTTTTGAGGGGATTTTTTATGTCGCTGTCTCCGTGTAAACACTTTAAAAAAGAGTTATTTTGATTCAAAAATGGTATAATGAGAGAACATAGAAAGGAAGTATTTATGGAGCAAAAAGAGAAACATTTTAACCTATCTTGGTTTTTCAAGTGGTTTTTGGATAACAAGGCAATTACGGTATTGTTGGTAACCTTATTATTGGGACTGAATCTTTTTATTTTAAGTAAGATTAGTTTTCTATTCTCACCTGTTTTAGATTTTTTGACAGTCGTCATGTTGCCAGTCATTTTATCTGGTTTACTATACTATTTATTGAATCCCATTGTTGATTGGATGGAGAAACATAAAATCAAACGTGTTATAGCGATTAGTATTGTCTTTGTCATCATCGCTCTCTTTATCATTTGGGGCTTGGCAGTAGCCATTCCAAATCTGCAACGTCAGGTTTTAAGTTTTGCAAGGAATGTCCCAGTCTACCTTGAAGATGCTGATAGAGTTATTGATGATTTGGTCACCAAGCGTTTACCAGATGATTTCAGACCTCAGTTAGAACAAGTTTTGAAAAACTTCTCCAGTCAGGCTACAGTTTGGGCAAGTAAGGTTTCTTCTCAGGCAGTCAACTGGGTGAGCTCCTTTATTAGCGGCACTTCTCAAGTGATTGTTGCCTTGATTATCGTTCCTTTCATGCTCTTTTATCTCTTACGTGATGGGAAAGACCTGCGTCACTATTTGACCCAATTTATGCCAACGAAATTGAAAGAACCTGTTGGACAAGTTTTAACAGATGTGAATCAGCAGTTGTCCAACTATGTTCGAGGGCAAGTAACAGTGGCTATTATTGTAGCGGTAATGTTTATGATTTTCTTCAAGATCATTGGTCTACGCTATGCGGTTACGTTGGGAGTTACTGCTGGTATTTTAAATCTGGTTCCTTATTTAGGTAGCTTCTTAGCCATGATTCCTGCCCTAGTATTAGGCTTGATTGCCGGGCCAGTCATGCTTTTGAAAGTAGTGATTGTCTTTATCGTAGAACAAACTATTGAAGGCCGTTTTGTCTCTCCATTGATTTTGGGAAGTCAATTGAATATCCATCCTATTAATATTCTCTTTGTCTTGTTAACTTCAGGATCCATGTTTGGTATCTGGGGAGTCTTGCTCGGTATTCCAGTTTATGCCTCTGCAAAGGTTGTCATTTCAGCGATTTTTGAATGGTATAAGGTAGTTAGTGGTCTATATGAACTAGAAGGAGAGGAAGTCAAGAGTGAACAATAGTCAGCAGATGTTACAAGCTTTGGAAGAGCAAGATTTAACCAAGGCTGAGCATTATTTCGTCAAAGCTTTAGAAAATGATCCAAGCGACCTTCTGTATGAGTTAGCTACTTATCTTGAAGGGATTGGTTTTTATCCTCAGGCCAAGGAAATTTATCTGAAAATTGTGGAGGATTTTCCAGAGGTTAATCTTAATCTAGCAGCTATTGCTAGCGAAGATGGTCAAATTGAAGAAGCCTTTACCTATCTTGAGGAAATCCAAGCTGACAGTGACTGGTATGTTTCTGCTTTAGCTCTGAAGGCAGACCTTTACCAGTTGGAAGGTTTGACAGATGTGGCGCGTGAGAAATTATTGGAGGCCTTGACTTACTCAGAAGATCCTCTCTTGATATTGGGCTTAGCAGAGTTGGATAGTGAGTTGGAAAATTATCAAGAAGCTATTCAAGGCTATGCCCAGTTAGATAATCGTACTATTTATGAGCAAACAGGCATTTCTACCTACCAACGGATTGGCTTTGCCTATGCTCAGTTAGGGAAATTTGAAACGGCTACAGAGTTTTTAGAAAAAGCCCTGGAGTTAGAATACGATGACCTAACAGCTTTTGAGTTAGCCAGTCTTTACTTTGATAGAGAAGAATACCAAAAAGCTGTCCTCTACTTTAAGCAACTTGATACCATTTCACCTGACTTTGAAGGCTATGAGTATGGTTATAGTCAGGCCTTGCATAAGGAACATCAGGTTCAAGAAGCCCTGCGTATCGCTAAGCAAGGCTTAGAGAAAAATCCCTTTGAAACTCGACTCTTGCTAGCTGCTTCACAATTTTCTTATGAATTGCATGATGCCAGTGGTGCAGAAAATTACCTCCTTACTGCTAAAGAAGATGCTGAGGATACAGAAGAAATTTCACTCCGTCTAGCTACTATTTATCTGGAACAGGAGCGTTATGAGGATATTCTAGACTTGCAGAGCGAGGAGCCAGAAAATCCTTTGACCAAGTGGATGATTGCTCGTTCTTATCAAGAGATGGACGATTTGGATGCTGCTTACGAGTATTACCAAGACTTGGTAGGAGATTTGAAGGACAATCCAGAGTTTCTGGAACACTATATCTATCTTCTGCGTGAATTGGGCTACGTTGAAGAAGCCAAAGCTAATGCTCAGGCTTACTTAAAACTGGTTCCAGATGATGTGCAAATGCAAGAACTAATTGAGAGATTGTAAGAATATATTTTTAAAACTGTATCTGATCATTTTTGATAGATATAGTTTTTCTTTTTGAAAGAGAATTCTTTTTGCAAATATTCTTGGTTATTTTGTTTATTTATGCTATAAAAGGAATAATTATTTTTAGGAGGTGCAGTATGTCTTATTTGTTTGAGATATTACCGAGTTTATTGAGCGGTGCAAGCATGACTTTGCAGGTTTTTGCACTGGTCTTGATTTTTTCTATTCCCTTGGGCGTTTTGATTGCCTTTGCCTTGCAAGTCCATTGGAAGCCCCTCCATCATCTAATTAATATTTATATCTGGATCATGCGGGGTACACCCTTGCTCTTGCAATTGATTTTTATTTATTATGTGCTCCCAAGTATTGGAATTCGTTTGGATCGCCTTCCTGCAGCCATCATTGCCTTTGTTCTCAATTATGCAGCTTACTTTGCTGAAATCTTCCGTGGGGGAATTGATACCATTCCTAAAGGTCAATATGAGGCTGCTAAGGTCTTAAAGTTCAGTCCTTTTGCCACAGTACGCTATATTATTTTGCCCCAAGTGACCAAGATTGTTCTTCCTAGTGTCTTTAACGAAGTCATGAGTTTGGTCAAGGATACGTCTCTGGTCTATGCTCTAGGCATTTCAGACCTCATCTTAGCAAGCCGAACAGCTGCCAACCGTGACGCTAGCCTGGTTCCCATGTTCTTGGCAGGAGCTATTTACTTGATTTTGATTGGGGTTGTAACCATTCTTGCCAAAAAAGTTGAGAAGAAATACAGTTACTATAGATAGGAGGTTGCCATGTTAGAATTACGAAACATCAATAAGGGCTTTGGTCAAAAGCAAATTTTATCTAATTTCAGTCTAAAAATTCCTGAAAAGCAAATCTTGGCTATCGTTGGACCTTCTGGTGGAGGTAAGACAACTCTCTTACGTATGCTTGCGGGTCTTGAAACCATTGATTCAGGGCAAATCTTTTATAATGGAGAATCTTTAGAACTGGATGAACTGGAGAAGCGGAATTTACTGGGATTTGTATTCCAAGATTTTCAACTTTTCCCTCATTTATCAGTTCTAAAGAATTTGATCTTATCTCCTGTGAAAACCATGGGAATGAAGCAGGAAGAAGCTGAGAAGAAGGCGCGTGATCTCTTGGAACAATTAGGACTGGCTGGTCATGCAGATGCCTATCCTTTCTCACTATCTGGTGGGCAAAAGCAGCGGGTGGCCTTGGCGCGTGCTATGATGATTGACCCAGAAATCATTGGTTACGATGAACCAACTTCTGCCTTGGATCCAGAATTGCGCTTGGAAGTGGAAAAACTGATCTTGCAAAATAGAGAACTTGGTATGACGCAGATTGTGGTTACCCACGATTTACAGTTCGCTGAAAATATCGCAGATCAGATTCTCAAGATTGAGCCCAAGTAGGAGGTTCCAATGACTAATAAGAAAATTACTTTAGTATTGGTTGCTCTCCTGACTCTCTTTTTAACAGCTTGTACTCAGAAGGCTAGTGATCCAAAGCAGGATAACTGGAATAAATATCAAGAGCAGGGGACCATTGCTATTGGTTTTGATAATACCTTCGTACCCATGGGATTTGAAGAAAAGAATGGACAGTATACAGGGTTTGATATCGACTTAGCACAAGCTGTCTCTGAAAAATTAGGTTTTAAGGTTCAATTTCAACCAATTGACTGGGATATGAAGGAGACGGAACTGCAAAATGGAACCATTGATGCCATCTGGAATGGCTATTCTGCCACTGATGAACGCCGAGAGAAAGTTGCCTTTAGTATTCCATATATGGAAAATCAGCAAGTTCTGGTGACGAAAAAAAGCCAGCAGATCCATTCAGTAGAGGATATGAAGGATAAGATCTTGGGAGCCCAAGCAGGTTCCTCTGGTTATTTAGACTTTGAAGCCCAGCCAGATTCACTGAAAAATCGTGTCAAAGACCAGAAGGCTAATCAGTACCAGAGTTTTAATGAGGCCTTGATTGATTTGAAAAATGACCGGATTGATGCTTTGTTGATTGACCGAGTGTATGCTAATTACTATCTCCAGTCTGAGGGTATATTAAATGATTACAATGTCTTTTCAGCAGGATTTGAAAGTGAGTCCTTTGCGGTCGGAGTTAGACCAGCAGACAAAAGATTGCTGCAAGCTTTAAACCAGGCCTTTATCGCACTATACCAAGAAGGGAAGTTCCAAGAAATCAGCCAAAAATGGTTTGGAGAGGATGTAGTAACCAAAGAAGTGAAAAGTAGAGATTGAGTTTTTACTCAGTCTCTTTTTGCATCAAAAAATCCTCTGGCAAGTACCAGAGGATAAGTGCTTATACTCAATGAAAATCAAAGAGCAAACTAGAAAGCTAGCCGCAGGCTGTACTTGAGTACGGCAAGGCAACGCTGACGTGGTTTGAAGAGATTTTCGAAGAGTATTATTTCATTGTTGGGAAGAGCAATACATCACGGATAGTAGTTGTATCAGTGAGGAGCATGCAGAGACGGTCGATACCGATTCCCAAACCACCTGTTGGTGGCATACCATATTCAAGGGCTTCGATGTAGTCGTAGTCGATGCCTGTTGCCTCATCGTCACCAAGTTCTTTGGCTTTAGCTTGGGCTTCAAAACGGCTAAGCTGGTCGATTGGGTCGTTGAGCTCAGTGAAGGCATTACCGTACTCTTTAGTCATGATGAAGAGCTCAAAACGGTCAGTAAAGCGTTCGTCTTCAGGATTTTTCTTAGCAAGTGGAGATACAGCTACTGGATGTCCATAGACAAAGGTAGGTTGAATCAAAGTTTCTTCAACAAATTCTTCAAAGAAGGCGTTGATGATGTGTCCAACTTCAGTGTAGTGTTTCTCAACTGGAACTTTCTTCTCAGCAGCAATAGCTTTGGCTTCTTCAAAAGTCATGTCTTGCCAGAAATCGACACCAGTAATTTCTTTGATAGCATCAACCATGTGAACACGTTTAAATGGTTCGTTGATTTTGATTTCAGTACCTTGATAGTTAACTGGGCCATCGCCTTTAACAGCTTTAGCAGCGTGTTGGATAATACCTTCAGTCAAGTCCATGATGTCTTGGAAATCAGCATAAGCTTGGTACACTTCGATAGAAGTAAATTCAGGGTTATGAGTAGCATCCATTCCTTCGTTACGGAAGATACGACCAATTTCATAGACGCGTTCCATACCACCGACGATAAGGCGTTTCAAGTGAAGCTCGGTCGCAATACGAAGCACCATGTCAATGTTTTGAGCGTTGTGATGAGTGATAAACGGACGAGCAGCAGCACCACCAGCTTCGTTGTGAAGAACAGGTGTTTCCACTTCAAGGAATCCTTTTTGGTCAAGGTAACGACGGATTTCAGAGATGATTTTTGAACGAGTGACAAAGCGTTCAAAGCTTTCACGGTTAGAAATCAAGTCAAGGTAACGTTTACGGTAAATGGTTTCAACGTCTGTCAAACCATGGAATTTCTCTGGAAGCGGACGAAGGGCCTTAGACAAGTGTGTAATGTGAGTCCCCTTGATAGAGAGTTCTCCCATATCTGTACGCATTACTTCACCTTCGACACCAAGGAAGTCACCAAGGTCTGCTTTTTTGAAGATTTCGTAGTTTTCTTCACCGACAGCATCTTTACGAACGTAGATTTGGATTTGACCTTCGCGATCTTGAAGGTGGGCAAATCCAACCTTACCTTTACCACGTTTGGTTACCAAGCGTCCTGCGATAGTAGCTGTTTCGTTTTTATCATGTAATTGTTCTTTATCGAGGTCAGCAAATTTATCTTTTAATTCTTGTGAACTTGCAGTACGTTCAAAGCGTTTTCCGAAAGGATCGATTCCTTGTTCACGGAGCGCAGCCATTTTTTCACGGCGAACGATCTGCTGGTCGTTTAGTTCTTCCATATGTTCTGTTGACATGGGATCCTCCTAGTTTTACTCAAAATTGAATACGATGAATCATTTTTTGCGATACTCCCATTTTATCATAAATAACCAAGAAATTCACGGATAATCTTTCAAAACTAAAAAGAACTTGACGCTAAAATCAAGTTCTGTTATTGATAGGACGTATCATTCCAAGTATCGAGAGTGAATGTTTCAAAGTCATGGGTTTCTAGAATGGTTAAGCTGGCATTTGCTAGGCCACCATTTTTACGAAGAAGTGGTTCTTTATAGCCTAGAAGAGTACGAATACTGGCAGTAAGATTGGCACCGTGACCGACAATTAGAATACGCTCAGCAGGACTATCTTTTAATGATTTGATAAATTGGATGGTCCGTTGTGTGGTGCTATAGAGGGATTCAGCTCCAAACATTTGAGTGTCAAATTGAGCAAGATTAAATCGAAAAGCTTTGATTTGTTGCGGGTAAATAGCTTCCAAGGTTGCGATTTTCAAACCTTCCAACTTCCCAAGTTGCCATTCACGGAGATTAGGGACACTTTCTAAAGGACAGGGCGCCTGGAGTTGACTTTGGATGATCTCAGCAGATTTGACCGCTCGAGGTAAATCACTTGAATAAATCTGATCAAAAGGAACATCCTTGAGATACTGACCTAGTCGTTTGAGGGTTTCAATGGATTCGGGAAGAAGGGGAGAGTCTCCACTAGCACCTTGAAAGCGTCCTTCTTGATTCCAGACGGTACGACCGTGGCGGACAAAGTAGAGTTTCATTATTTGCTGTCCTCCAAGATATCTGCAAAGTCAGCCTTTACAAAGCTGGCTAAGTCTTTGGGAGCAACGATAATGCTGTGGCCAACTTCCCCAGCAGAAACAATCATTTGATCCAAGTCTAGAGCAATCTTATCGATAAAAATGGGATAATTGTGTTTCTGACGAATACCGACAGGATTATTGGCTCCATGAATGTAACCAGTTGTTTTTTCTAAGTCCTTTTGTGGAATCATGCTCACTTTTTTATTGCCAGAAATTTTGGCTAGTTTCTTTTCAGATAAGTGCTGAGTGATAGGGACTATTCCGATAATGGGTCCTGTCTTGTCTCCCAAAAGCGCCAAGGTTTTGAAGATCTGGTTTCGTTCATAATCTTGAGGAAGTTCTCCTTCCAGGGCATTGATTTGAATCCCCTGATGTTGGATAGCTGCTTTAGATAGAATTTGTTCCACTAATGTTTTTTTGATTTTAACTTTTTTTGCCATTATTTATATTTATCCTCCAATTGACTCATCCAAATACCAAGCCAGATTCCCAGTGCAAAAAAGAAGGCGATGATAACATACCCAACAAGTGAGAGTCCTGCGTACTGGATACTTTCAGCGTTTCCTGCATTTGGAATTAAGATCAAAAGGGTACTTGAAAGGACGATACCGATGATGAAATGATAGACGCGTGAGTGGTAGTTGTTTAAGGCATAATCCATCAATTTTGAAAAAATAATGAGAGTTGCGCCTGCTCCGATTCCAATCGGGAAGAAGGTTCCCAAGAGGTCAAAGGTTTTAAAACCAGTCAACATAGGAGCATAGAGACCCAAAATCAAAAGGAGATTTGATGGACTGAGGCCAGGAACTAATACGCCAAGAGCCAGCAGTGCACCAGCTAGGACGAAATTAAGAAAGCTGGCACTTAAGGTTCCAACGACAAAATTTAAGGCATAGAGTCCTAATCCAGAAATGATAAAGGTTGTCCAGAACCAAGCTAAATCAATCTTGTCTCGGTCAGATTCTCTAGTTGATTCCTTGAGGAGGCTAGGAACTGTACCAATGATGGCACCTGCAAAGCTCCATAAGACAAAGACCTGATAATTTTCAAGCAGGTATTCAATAGGGTAGGAAAATAAGCCGATTCCCAGAAGCATACCGATGGCAACTGGTATAAAATACAAAACATTTTCTTTAAAGTCCTTAAAGGGATGAGCCAGAAAACCAATCATTCGTTCATAAATTCCTAAGATTGCTGCTAGAACCCCTCCGGAAATTCCTGGTAAGATAAATCCAAGAGCAATCACAATCCCTTTAATAATGCGCGCTAACCATGAGAGCATATATTTCCTCCAACTATTTCTATTTCAAAAAATCCTTACTATATTGTATCACAATCTAACACAAAAAGAAAAAGCAAATGAGAAACAAATGCTTTTAAGGTTTTAAAAAGAGTTTTCTAAAGGTTTCTTCTTTGTTTTTGAAAGAAGAAATAACATTGATGTCCAAATCGTGGTCAAAGCCAGCAATTTTTCCTTTAGATGTGTATTGGTGGATATCATAATCTAAGTCCGTATCAGGTTTGCTTTCGAAAAATCCGGTATTTGAACCATAGGAAGGAATCCAAACAGACGTAAATTTGCCTGTATCAATACTATGTTCTTCCATGAAGTAGACCCCAACGTAGATTCCGATATTTTTAGCTCCAAGTGATTCTAGTTTTGCTCGGAAGGCTTCAACCCCTTCGTTCATATTGGACATGGTTTTGTCTTCCACGTCTAGCCAATAGTAACTAGGAGTGTATGGTGAAGAGGCGTTATAAAATACTTCGGCAGCCTTTTCCATTTCTTGGACACTTTTTCCAGCTACAAAGGCATAGACCCCAACTGGGACATTTCGTTTTTGAAATTCGGTAATATGGGTTTTAAAGGCCTTATCTACCCCATTAACAAAGGAAGCATCGTTTTCTTTTGAAGACTGAGCGCCACTATGGACGCGAACGATAGCTCCAGAAATATTTTGGGACAGAGTATCGTAATTAATTTCCTCAGGACGTTGCCAACCAGAAACATCAATCACCGGTTTATCTATATTATGTAGCGCTTGTGATTCTACTTGCGCGATATTTGACTTTGTTTTTACAGGATGGTCCTCAAAACGAGGGCGATTCAGGATTAAAATGAAAATCAAAATCCCAAAAAAACCAAATAAAATAAGTGGATTCATTTTCTTTCTCATACCTCATAATTTTACCTTAAAAATGAGAAAAAATCAAAAAAAATACTCAAAAAATGGGTTAAGAAAGGACTTTAGAGCATTTTTTTATTCAAGAGCGCGGAATGGTTTGAAATATGGTATAATAAAAGGGAATTTCTAGAGAAAAGAGAAGATTATGTCAAATTATGCCATTATTTTAGCAGCGGGTAAAGGGACTCGCATGAAGTCTGATTTGCCAAAAGTGTTGCACAAGGTTGCGGGTATTTCTATGCTGGAACATGTATTCCGTAGTGTGGGAGCTATCCAACCTGAAAAGACAGTAACAGTTGTCGGACACAAGGCGGAATTGGTTGAAGAGGTCTTGGCTGGACAGACAGAATTTGTGACTCAATCTGAACAGTTAGGGACTGGCCATGCAGTTATGATGACAAAACCTATCCTAGAAGGTTTGTCAGGTCACACCTTGGTCATTGCAGGAGATACTCCTTTAATCACAGGTGAAAGCTTGAAAAACTTGATTGATTTCCATATCAATCACAAAAATGTGGCCACTATCTTGACTGCTGAAACAGATAATCCTTTTGGCTATGGACGAATTGTTCGTAATGACAATGCTGAGGTTCTTCGTATTGTTGAGCAGAAGGATGCTACAGATTTTGAAAAGCAAATCAAGGAAATCAACACTGGAACATATGTTTTTGATAACGAGCGTTTGTTTGAGGCTTTGAAAAATATCAATACCAATAACGCTCAAGGTGAATACTATATCACAGATGTCATTGGGATTTTCCGTGAGGCTGGTGAAAAAGTTGGCGCTTATACTTTGAAAGATTTTGATGAAAGTCTTGGGGTAAACGACCGTGTGGCTCTTGCGACTGCTGAGTCAGTTATGCGTCGCCGTATCAATCAACAACACATGGTCAACGGTGTTAGCTTTGTCAACCCAGAAGCAACTTATATCGATATTGATGTTGAGATTGCTCCGGAAGTTCAAATCGAAGCCAATGTTACCTTGAAAGGGCAAACGACAATTGGAGCTGAGACTGTTTTGACAAATGGTACTTATGTAGTGGACAGCACTATTGGAGCAAGAGCTGTCATTACTAATTCTATGATTGAAGAAAGTAGTGTTGCAGACGGTGTGACAGTCGGACCTTATGCCCACATCCGTCCAGGTTCAAGTCTGGGTGCCCAAGTTCATATTGGTAACTTTGTAGAGGTGAAAGGGTCTTCTATCGGCGAGAATACCAAGGCTGGTCATTTGACTTATATTGGAAACTGTGAAGTGGGTAGCGAGGTTAATTTCGGTGCAGGAACCATTACAGTCAACTATGACGGTAAAAACAAATACAAGACAGTCATCGGCAACAATGTCTTTGTTGGTTCAAATTCAACCATTATTGCGCCAGTAGAACTTGGTGACAATTCCCTCGTTGGTGCGGGTTCAACGATTACCAAAGATGTTCCAGCGGATGCGATTGCGATTGGTCGTGGACGTCAGGTTAACAAAGATGAATATGCAACTCGCCTTCCTCATCATCCTAAAAATCAGTAGGAGTCTATCATGGAATTTGAAGAAAAAACGCTTAGCCGAAAAGAAATCTATCAAGGGTCCATTTTTAAACTGGTCCAAGATCAGGTTGAATTACCGGAAGGTAAGGGAACTGCCCAACGGGATTTGATTTTCCACAATGGAGCTGTCTGTGTTTTAGCAGTAACGGATGAACAAAAACTCATCTTGGTCAAGCAGTACCGCAAAGCTATCGAGGCAGTCTCTTACGAAATTCCAGCTGGAAAATTGGAAGTAGGAGAAAATACAGATCCTGTCGCAGCAGCCCTTCGTGAATTAGAGGAAGAAACAGCCTATACAGGGACATTAGAACTCTTGTATGATTTTTACTCAGCCATTGGCTTTTGTAATGAAAAGTTAAAACTATACCTAGCCAGCGATTTGACGAAAGTGGAAAATCCGCGTCCGCAGGATGAAGATGAAACCTTGGAAGTCCTTGAAGTGAGCTTAGAAGAAGCCAAAGATTTAATCCAATCAGGTCATATCTGTGATGCCAAGACAATTATGGCTGTTCAGTATTGGGAATTGCAGAAAAGATAGAGGAGGTCAGTATGGGTAAACCTTTATTAACGGATGAAATGATTGAAAGAGCTAATAGAGGCGAAAAAATTTCAGGTCCCCCTTTGCTAGATGATGAGGAGACTAAGATTTTACCAACCTCTTCTTCTCGTTTTGGTTATGCCAATCCTAAGGATCATGGATTTAGCCAGGAAACCTTGAAGATTCAGGTCGAACCGTCTATTCATAAAAGCCGTCGCATTGAAAATACAAAGAGAAATGTCTTCAATTCTAAATTGAATAAAATTTTATTCGTAGTCATCTTTCTCTTGATTTTGCTTATCTTAGCAATGAAACTGTTGTAATAGAAAAGGAATTGAAATGAAAATAGGGATTATTGCAGCTATGCCAGAAGAACTGGCTTATCTGGTCCAGCATCTAGAAAATGCCCAAGAGCAAGTTGTTTTAGGGAATACCTATCATACTGGAACCATTGCCTCGCATGAAGTCGTTCTTGTAGAAAGTGGAATTGGTAAGGTCATGTCTGCTATGAGTGTGGCGATTTTGGCTGATCATTTCCAGGTGGATGCTTTGATTAACACGGGATCAGCTGGGGCAGTAGTAGAAGGTATTGCTGTTGGGGATGTTGTGATTGCTGACAAATTAGCTTATCATGATGTGGATGTCACAGCTTTTGGCTATGCTTATGGACAAATGGCGCAACAACCACTTTATTTCGAATCAGATAAAACCTTTGTTGCTAAAATCCAAGAGAGTTTATCTCAATTGGATCAAAACTGGCATCTTGGTTTAATTGCTACAGGAGATAGTTTTGTTGCCGGAAATGACAAGATAGAAGCGATTAAGTTCCATTTCCCGGAAGTTTTGGCTGTTGAGATGGAGGGGGCAGCTATTGCTCAGGCAGCGCAGGCCCTTAAGCTTCCAGTCTTAGTCATCCGAGCTATGAGTGACAATGCCAACCATGAAGCAAACATCTCTTTTGATGAGTTTATTATCGAAGCTGGACGTCGCTCTGCCCAAGTCTTATTAGCTTTTTTGAAGGCCTTAAATTAAGCGAAAATTTGACAGTTTTTCTAGCTTATGATAAGATTTAAGTAAAGAAAAGCTAGAAAACGTTTCAGAGGATATTATGAGTATTGAAATGACCGTCAGTGAGATTGCAGAGGTCTTAGGATTATCTCGCCAAGCAATCAATAACCGTGTCAAAGAATTACCAGAAGAAGACACAGATAAAAATGACAAAGGGGTAACAGTTGTTACCAGAAGTGGCTTGATTAAGCTAGAAGAAATCTATAAAAAAACGATTTTTGAAGATGAGCCTGTCAGTGAAGATGTCAAGCAACGTGAACTGATGGAGATTCTGGTTGATGAGAAGAATGCAGAAATTCTCCGTCTCTATGAACAATTAAAAGCTAAGGATCGTCAGTTATCAGAAAAAGACGAGCAGATGCGTATCAAAGACCGTCAGATTGCTGAAAAAGACAAACAACTTGATCAGCAGCAACAATTGACTCTTCAAGCCATGAAGGATCAAGAAAATCTTAAGCTAGAGCTGGACCAAGCAAAAGAAGAAGTCCAATCCACTAAGAAAGGCTTTTTTGCTCGTTTATTTGGAGGATAATCAAGGAGCTGTTTAGGTTAGTTGCTAACCTGATGGCTTCTTTTGTTTCTAAATAGTATAGTTGCTCAAGTAATATAACAGTATAGGAGAGGTAGAAAATGGAACGATTAGAAGATTACATTGCTTTTGATTTAGAATTTAATCAGCACGAAGGACAAACACACTTGATTCAAGTATCGGCAGTGCGTTTTAGAGATGGTCAGGAAGTCGATACCTATGACTCTTATGTTCATACTAGTGTACCCTTAAAAAGTTTTATCAATGGATTGACAGGTATTACGGCTGAGACCTTAAAAGATGCTCCTCCAGTGGAGAAAGTTATAAAAGATTTCCAAGAGTTTGTGGGTTCTTTACCCATGGTTGGATACAATGCTGCTAAAAGTGATTTACCTATTCTAGTAGAGCATGGCTTAGACTACAGCCAGCAGTACAAGGTGGATTTGTATGATGAAGCTTTTGAACGTCGGAGTTCGGATTTACACGGTATTGCCAATCTCAAATTGCAAACCGTTGCCTCGTTTCTTGGATTTAAAGGTCAGTCTCATAATAGCTTAGAGGATGCTCGTATGACGGCGCGTGTTTATGAGTCCTTTTTAGAATCGGACCAAGCTAGAGAATTGTTAGGGACAGAAAGTAGTCTATCAAACAATCCTTTTGGAGGCTTGGATTTGTCTCAATTATTTGACTAGGAGTGCTTATGAAACCTGAAAAACCTAAAAATCTAGGTTTTAAGCAGATATACTTTAATCTAGATAAAATACTCTTTCTATTTTTCTTGACTTTCATGATGATTGAGTTTGTATGGTTACCATCAAATTCTTGGATTGCTGGACTTCTGCTCCGTCAGACAGGCTATCTCTTTCTTTCCTACAATAATATTTTTGCCATTATAAAGGGTTCTCCCTTTGTTAGTCTTGCTTTATTTGTTCTGGTAATTGTTAATTTACTGGTCGCCTATTACCAGATAGGACTTCTCTTTATCGGTGCTCGGCATTTATTATGCCATGAAAAAAGGACCTTGCTGGAGTACAGTCGCAAGGTCTTTCACCAAAGTTTCTTATTTATGAAGCAAGTGACGCTTGCCAAGTTAACCTTTATCTTCTTTTATGTCATGATGCTCTTTCCATTGATTCGAAAGATTTTAAAGATTTATTATCTCAATAAAATTGTCATTCCGGACTTTATCGTTGATTATTTGGAAGACAAGTATTGGCTTGTAGGTATAGTGGTTACTATTCTGGCTTTGCTTTTGTTTTACATTTCAGTGCGTCTCATGTTTGCCCTACCTCAGCTTTTTTTTGAGACGAAAACAGTCAAAGAAGCAGTCAGATACAGTATAGAGAAGACAAGAAAGTACTCCTGGTTTTATATTTGGAACTTGCTTTGGATTGTCGTCAAAACCTACCTATTTTTCATTCTTTTATTGATTCCAATATTAGCAAGTCAGGCGCTGATGGATGGTTTGACCCATAAGGAATCTCTTGTGCTGGGAATTATCAACTTTGTCTTGATTAAGAATTTCCACTATATGGCCTTGACTTACTTTCTCATTAAATTTGTTTCTTTCTTAACAGGAGAAGCACTAGAAATCACACCAAGGAGAAAAAAAGACCACTGGATGAGATGGGGAGTGATGGGCTGTGCTGCTATCTTTTTCGCTCTTGAGGGTTATGTTTATTTAGAAGCTCCAGTTGCCAATAAACCTTTAATTATCTCCCACAGGGGAGTGTCTAATAAAAATGGTGTCCAAAATACCGTCCAATCATTAGAAAAAACTGCTCAGTTATCTCCAGATTTCGTTGAGACAGATATTCAGGAAACAAAAGATGGCCAGTTTGTCATGATGCATGATGCCAATATCAAGAATCTGACAGGAGTTAATGCCAATCCTCAGGATCTCACTTTAGAAGAATTAACCAAACTCGATATTTCTGAAAATGGTTATCATAGCAAGGTGTCTAGCTTTGATGATTATCTCAACAAAGCCAATGAATTGCATCAAAAACTCCTCATTGAAATTAAAACCAGTCGAAAAGATAGTCCAGATATGATGAAACGTTTTATGGAAAAATATGGACCGGTTCTTAAGCAGGATGGTCATCAAATGCAATCTTTAGATTACCATGTGATTGATCAGGTTTTAGCCTACGATTCGCAAATTCCCGTTTATTTCATCCTACCTTATAATAGTATTTTCCCAAGAACCAAGGCTACAGGTTACACTATGGAGTATTCAACATTAGATGAAAATTTTGTCAACAAGCTTTGGAATACCGATCAGAAATTGTATGTTTGGACTATTAATAGTTCAGAGTCCTTTGATAAATCTGTTCATTTGGGGGCAGATGGCATGATAACAGATGACTTGGAAATGATTCAAGACCAGCTTACCATTGCGCAAGAAGATCCAGAGTATACTGAGTTGCTTTTCAAACAAGCCATGGAATTCTTTAATTTTTAGTAAGCAAAAAGAGGAACAGTTGTTCCTCCCATGATAGGCAAGTATTCTCTTGAATGCTTGTTTTTCTTATGCTTAGAATGGCAATTTTCCAGCGAAAGCACCCAATTTTTTCTTGGTAGTTTCATCGATTTGTTCAAGAGCAGAGTTGATGGCTTGAACAGTCATATCTGAGAGAGTTTCAAGGTCTTCAGGATCAACGACAGCTGGATTGAAGTCAATGCTGACAACTTTCTTATCCCCAGTCAAGGTCGCTTGAACAAGGTCTTGAGCAGATTTGCCAACAAATTGCATAGCAGCAAGCTCAGCTTGGCTTTGTTCCATTTGTTTTTGAAGTTTTTGTGCTTGGCGCATCATGTTTTGCATGTTCATCATAAGATTTTTAAGATTCCTTTCGTATCAAGGCTTTGAGCCTTTTTTAATAAATTTTTTGCCATTTTTTGCCCTAAAAGTTGTCAAAAGCATTGGCGACTTCTTTTTGTTGAGTTGGGAATAGGTGAGAGTAGATGTTGATTGTTGTATTAATACTACTGTGTCCAAGCCGTTTCATAAGTGTAAAAAATATATAATCTTTTCCTTCACCATTTCTGAGTCCTTTTGAAACTAGAAATGCTGCATGTGAGTGTCGGAAATCGTGATTACGAATCATTTTTAATGATGCAGGCATTCTTTTTTTCAATTTAATCTTTTGATTAGAAACCATTGGAGCAGTTAGTTGTAAAGGACTGTCTTGAAAGATTTGTAAGTCTTCTGTATTGTCCGTAAACTCTACTAATAGGTGAGCTTGTTTTTCTTTCCATTCCGTTAGTTCTTGAACGAATGCTTTATGAATATAAATTCGACGATTGGATTGAGTAGTTTTTACCGTTCCGATATGGACCTTGTTATTACGAAAGTAAGCAGAATACTTAATATCGATATAACCCTCTGATAAATTAATCTGTTTCCAAGTTAAGGCCAATGCTTCGCCAACACGAACGCCTGTAAACATCAGCACTCGATAAAATAGCTGAAACATATATTCATCTTCTGTGAACAGAGAATCAAATAGCTTGAATTCTTCAGGAGTGAAATAAGACATCTCCTTGTGTTTATCAGGCAGTTTTCTTAGTCCATTGCATGGATTATCTTGTCTAAGACGATTAGCGACAGCAACATCAAACATTTTATGTAGAAAAATCATTAGCTGATTAACGGTCGTGCTTGATAGTGTTCCTCCTTTGACACTTGGTTGTTTGACCAACCAATCTCTAAATTTTTTTACTTCATGGATAGTAATGGCAGACATATCTGCATGCTCAAAAAACTTAGAGACATATTGGTTATAATAGGATATCTGTGTATCAATGGTACCACGTTTATTCCCACGGAGTTCATCTTCTTGTTGAACTAAAGAGTAAAGGTGAGAAACAGATATTTTATCTTTAATATGAACTTGGTGAAGTTTGTTTAATCGATAATCTGCTTCATATTGAACAGCTTCTTTACGAGTGGTAAATCCTGACTTTCTATGCCGTTTGATTTCACCAGTCAATGGGTCTATGCCATCGGTAATATCTACTTTCCATTTTCCCTTGTATCCTTTGATAACTGACATATTATTTTCCTCTTTCTATGTCAGTAGCGAAGAGTACAGTATCTATTATATCATTTTTTGAGATGATTTTGAATCCAAGAATTTCTTCGGCAATAGTCTTTGGTATTCTTCCAATCCTTTTGTTTTTATAAAGTTGAAAACCTCTTTCGACAAGTAATTTTTTACCCTCTCGTATAACACGTCTAGCTGTGCCTTCTGGATATCCTTGATTTGCGATATCTATGTAGGTAACTGTTTGAATTTCTTGCATTTATTCATTCCTTTCCTTTTTCTTATTCAATTCTAAAAATAACTGGTACGATTTGTCTTGAATAGTTTCTTCTCTATCAGTCTGATTTTTAAAGGGGTTTGGTAATTTATTGCCATGGTCTATATAAAACATCTGGTCCATTGGTTCGTACTTGTAAAATTGCAGATGCTCTTTTTTGACTTCGACTACTAAGGATAATCTTCTCATTAGCTGGCCCCAAGAATCAATGTGGCTTGTTTGTTTCTTCTTTGTTAATTCTAAGAAAAAATTATATGGGGAGTATGGGCTTGTAATGATGTATATGTTAGCTAAAAGAGGTTTGTCAAAATAACGACTACTTGCCATCGCTTTAACATTGTAAGGGTCAAACATTTTGAGTAAGTCTGAGTAGTCAAATTGATGGGGGCGTAATTCGTCTAAGATAATCACGTGTTCTAAATTGTATTGTTGAAAAGGGTCACGGATTGAGCCCGTAATAAAATAGTTAAGGTCATACTGTTCTGCGTATTGACGTGCTAGACGAGTCTTCCCTGTTCCCGCTTTTCCAAAAAGCCAAATAATCGTAACAATTTCATTCTTGGCAATCATTTCTTGTCGCCATAGTTCGGCTTGTGTTTCTAGTCGTTTTAAATAGACGGTTTCTATTTTTTGCCTTGCTTTGGCATATTGTGAACCAGTAAGTCGTTGTTCAATTTCTGATTTTGTAATATTACCAGTATAAAGTAGATCCAGTAGATTATCTATAATCATAGTGTCATTTATTTCATATCGTTTGGTTACATTTCTTTCGATAGTGTCTAATAGGAGTAAATAGTCAAAATTCGCAATAACTTCTTTGGGAGAATATTGGTATTTATCTTGATTAGACTCCGTGTGATGAACGAGATATGAATAAGCATTGTTAACTGAACCCCTCCACTGCTCAAAACACTGTATTGGTTGTTTAGTCAACTTAGCAAGATTGTTTAAACTTCTAGCACTTTCAAATTGTAAAACAAGGTGTATATGTGGTGCGACAAGGTTTCCATCTTGCCCAATATCCTTATCATGCAATATTCCCGCAAAACGAAGCGGTTTTAGAATGTTCGTCATATACTCGATGATATCTTGTAAATTTGAAGATTGGAAATACTCAATCTGTTGAACAAACATAATATTTCTGGCTTTTACCATTTAAAACTCCTTTCTTTTTTGGAACAATGGAACAACATTATACTACTTCAATAACAAGCCCAGAAGTAGTATAGTTATGTCCTGACTAAATTGGAACATAAAACCAGCTCGGAGCTCTTGCCTTACGGCAAGCTCCGCTGGTATACAAATCAATTATGCTTTCTCGTCCCTTGTATTATATGATTAAGTGAAGTACTATCTGTGGGAGAGAATATATATATTTTACGATAGACTCTTATCAGATAGTCGTACAAAAAAGGTAATTTTTTTTGTAAAATTGTATCAACATCTGAATTTTTTGCCTGTAGTATTATAACAAGGATATAGTCACTAGTTATGATACATCTGATAGATTTAACAATAGATTTGTACTCTTTTACAATCTCACTATCGCTTTCACTGGCTTTCGTTTTCATCTGTTTTCGAATTATCCTTAATAGATTTATTGTACGGATAAAGTTCAGAAACTTATCTTCTTTTATCCATACGATACAAAGAATGGTATGAGCTAAAAGATAGATAATCGTGACGATAGTGATTGTTTGAAATAGCAAAGATTGCCCTATTTGAAAATTATTCCGAATTTGTCCCCAAGCGTCCCAAGAGATAATAGTACTAACTTGGTTAATAAACCATATACCTGCTAGAAATAACCCCCATAGAAAGCCTAAAAATAATTCTAAAGGCAGTAAGTAGTAGAGTTTATCGGTAATTACAGTGGTTTGTCTTATTATTTTTTTATAAAAATTTTTCATAAATTTTCTCCTTTAAAAGTTGGTACGAGCAACGGCATGACATTAGGTGGTGTTATACCATCAATGACTTGAACAATACCAGTTCCTTTTCCGTTAGGAATGACAATTCCTGTCTCTGAATCTAAGTCTGGGAATAAAAACGTTGTCGTTTTTCTGTTGATTAACCCCAGTTGTATTAAGAAATTGCACTGCTCTCTAACGGCAATTGGTAAAGCGTTTGTATCCATCCGCTGGCTCACTAGGATTAGGTGGACAGATGTTGCTCGTCCAAGTAGTGCAATATTGGATAATAGTGCAAAAAAGGTATCTTTAACATTTTTAGAAGTCAAAGATGTTAAAGCAAGCAATTCATCAATCACCAGACAACGATGTTGAAATTTTTTAGAAGGATTTTCAAGAAGCTCCGATTGTCTTTGATAGATAGTATCTAGTTCCACTTTTAGCAAGCTGTTTACCTTGGAAACAAATTCATCAGATGAGAAGTCTTTCTCTTGATAAAGAACAGGTATGTTCTGTTTTAAGCAGTAGCGAGAGATAGAATCGCATTTTGGATCCACAACTGTTACATGAGCAAATTGATTAATAACAGAGATTAGATAGGTCAAAGCGTAGCTCTTCCCAGAACCAGAAGAACCAGCAATTAAACAATGAACAATTCGATTGAAATCGATACGATAGTTTTTCATGAGTTCAAAACTTTCGTTTTGAACGCTGATATCAGATAGCTTTTGATACGTCAACCTTTCAGGTATTCCCCTAAAGAATGGAAACCGAAAAGCACGACTAGTGTTAATGCTTACACCATCACCATCACGTTTGACAATATAAGCCGATGGCTGTTTAAGAAATGTCAACATAGGGTAGGCACTTGTAGACAAAATTTGAAAAATCTGTTGGTATAGATTGTTATCCAAAATGTACGGACAAGGAAACCTTGGGATAAAGTCTAGATAATTGTCACCATATGTGAATTGGAAGGAATTTGTAGTTGAAGAGATAGAGCTGTTCCCCAACCCTATCTCCACTGACTGGACAAGATAGTCGGCGTCCACTACAAACTCCCGTTTATTTTCTGGTTGAATAAACGGAAATGCCATTGGTTACTTACCTCCTTCTTTGATAATTTTTACCGATTCGGCTTTAAAATAAACATTGTTTCTCACTTTGCAAGCAACAGGATTGACTAACTCAACTTCTGCGAATTGTTCAATTTCTTGAGAAGTTGGGAATTTGACAAGAAAAGGATTCTGACCAGGAATAATGAAATATCGGCTAAATCCATCTACTTCGTCAGTCCTCTTATTGTCCTTATAGACCCACTTAATTTCTTCTTCAGCGGACAATGAACTAAAGATAGGGTTTTCTCCAAATATTTCATGGAAAAGGGCTACGTTATATCCATAAACTGGATTTTTGTATTTAAAAGCACTCATGTGCTAATCCTCCATAATCAGCATACCTAGGATTTGCTGACTTCTAGTAAAAAATTTTTGTGGAGTGAACTAGGTACCTTTTTCTCCCTCACATTATCTATTATATTTTGATTTACCAACGACTTTGTATACACTAGAATGAAATTTAGAGATAAATTTGTATACATTAGAAGAAAACATATATGGTATGACACAAAAAAGCCTCACTATTTTAGTAGCAAGGCCTGTAATTTTGACTAATAGTCTTGATTATCTATAAAATCATTTATGTAGAGAGTTAGATGTTTATCTTTTGTTTTTTCATAAAATTTGATAATTTTAGTTAAGTCAGAATAGAGTTTAAATGCATCATAGTTCTCACTAGTATCCTCATATTTATTATATATTTTTTCCAAGAATAAATTTTGATACTGGAGTAACTGTAAAAATTGAATATGAAAGAGACTATTAGTTTTATCGATTTGTTCTTTTTTTAGCTCATTTACTAAAAGATAGTATATATCATCTTCCAATAGAATATTTAGAAGAGAATCCGAACTTAAATAGTCTATTATTTTGCTAGGAGTATTATTTTTACCTCTGGTATTCAAGCTATTGTTAAATGTTTCTAAAAATTTATCAAAAATTAAATCAATTATTTTATATATAGTCTGTTCGAATGCTTCGAATATATAAATGATATTTTCAGGTTTACGAAGTAGAACAGAAGTAATATTCCCTAAATCAGTAGTGTACCACGTTTGAAGTTGGGAACTGACTTTTTCTAAGTATCTGGCATATTCAGTTTGTAATTTATGGTTAGAAGAATAACTGTATTGTTCATCAGGATGGTTATCTGAATAATAAAAGACGGAATTTATGAAGTGCTTTTGGAAATCAGGATAGGTTAGTAGAAATTTTAATATTATATTCCCTAAGCGTTCAGTTTCTTTATTAGGTTTGATATCGAGAGATTGAGATTTGTGATATAAATCTCGCCATTTTTCAGATGAAACAGAGTTAATCTTAACCTCTTTTTTATTTAGCAGACATCCTAAGAGTAAAATTTTTATGATTTCTTGTTTCTGTTCTTTATTTCCTAAAAGTAATTCATCTTGATTACAATCAAGGGTAGCAGTTAATGCATTGATCTGATTGTATGTTAAAAAACTTCTAGTACAATCACACGTATTACCTTTTTCTATTTGACTAATATTCCCTCTTGTTATTCCAGTTATTGGATCAGTTCTTGTATTACCTGTTTCTTTTAAAATCTTATCATATGTGCGTTGAGAGATATGAGTAGAATAATTTGTAAAATTAAGATTTTTCTTTTCTCTATCTAGTCTAATACGTTCTCCAATATTTTTATATAAATATTCTGTAAAATCCATGATTTTCTCCTTATCAAAAAGAACCGAAAATATTCGATTCTGTGGTTAGGTTAATTATTTTACTTTGTAGAAAAATCCCTCAGTACTACCATTGATAAGTTGTTGTCCAAACCATAAGCGGTCTTGTGTGATATCAGATGAGTCGGTATAGCCATTATCTGTAGAAGAGGTGACAGACATAGTTATAGGGATTCCTGCTGGTAAAAAGGCAATAGCTGCACCAGCACCTCCATCTTTAGAAACAGAATTTGCCTTAAGATAGTGGTCAATTTCTTTAGCATCTTCAATTGAAATTTTGGACTTATCACTTACTAAACCATTTTTGTCGAAAGTAAATTCAATACCTGAACGATTCCTCCAAGTTCCTGAGACACTAGAAAAATCCCCATTTTGAATTGCAGAAATATCCATCCCTTTGCTTTCTGACGGAAGGCTAGTTTCTCCATTTATGAGACTTGTGACAGACTTCCAAGAGAAAGATCTTATATCAAGGGAAGGTGGTTTTGTCCCCAGTCCCTCTTCTGTATCTGATTCGCTAATTAACTCTAACCGTGTTCCATCCTGATTTAACTTGTATAGTTTAACTTGGATTTGATTAGTAGATACACGGGTAGATAATTGGAAATAGCCATTTTCTAAAGGATTAAAATGTACTCGCTCTCCAATAAAGTCCAGATTGTTTTCTGCATTGGTCAGTCGAATAACTTCGTCATTTTTAAGAGTTCGAATATCTAATAAATCGTAATAGTTAGAATCCATTTTTAGGGCAATCAAAAGTTCGTCCGTACCGTCTTGGTCTAAATCATACAAGCTATACTGTAATCCAGAATATTCTTTAGGATAAGTATTTTTTAAGTTTGCTTTTGAATTGACCTCTGTATGTGAAGCTGGTGAACCATCTAATACTTTGGCATATTCTTTAAGGATAGGATTGTACAGGGTGTAGTCAGTTTGCTTTTCTTCCGATGTGGAAGAAGTGGAACTAGTACTTGAGGCAATCGCTTCAGAACTTGTTGCAGAAGTATTTTCACTCTGATGTTGGCAAGCCGTTAAAATAGAGATAGCTAAAATACTAATACTGAATAGAAATAATTTTTTCATATGTTTAATCTTGCAATTCTAAACCTTGAGCATCTTGGTGCCATTTGCTACCAGTTTTGGACGTTAAAACTTGAATAGTAATTATAATATTCCAAATTGCATTTGCTAGTAAAACAAATGGCAATAAAATAGGAATGAAAGCTAGCAGAGTTATACCGATACGCTTGTATCCTTGTTTGGAATTTCCGATGTAAAAATCGTATCCACCAAGTGCTCCTAAAAATAGGGCAAATAAGGCTGCGGCCAGTTTAGATTTATCACTCACTCCATTTGAATGTTGGCTAGAGCTAGCTGGAGATGTGTTATCTATTTTTGAAACAATATACTCATCACCGTTTTGATAAAATTCTACGTAATCACCTACTTGTGGTTCAAAACCAAAACTTTTTCTTGAAATTGCAGTAAATTGGCCATTATCACCTTTTCCAACATAAACTGTTTCATCTTCAATTTTTATAACTTTGTTCATATAATTGTCTCCTTAATCTATTTCTATTGTATGTTAGACCCACTCACCGTTGTAATTGACACGGTAGCCATCAGGTGTTGTCGTATTGATTGCTAGTGCACCAGAGCTATAAGCATAGTACCATTTACCAGATACCTTCATCCAGCCAGTTTTCATAGCGCCTGAGTCTTGAAGATAGTACCAGCTACCGTTATCTTTGACCCAACCTGTCTTCATCGCACCTGAACCGTCGAGATAGTACCAGCTACCGTCTTTTACCCAGCCAGTTTGCATCCAGCCAGAGTTGTCAAAACGATACCAAACACCATTGATTTTTTCCCAGCCATTAGTTGTATAGGAACCGTCGGCGTGTTTGTACCACCAACGAGAACCAGATTGTAGCCAACTACCTGAGATATTAGAATTCGAACCTGATTGAGTTGTTGTGTTAGTATTTGAATTTGTAGAAGGATTTCCGATAGTCACATCTTTTCTAACTTTAAAGACACGTTTTCTTGTATCAGTTAAGTCATCGTAAGGCGAACCAGCTTCTCCAGACATCTCCAAAATATATGTTCCATCTGGAAATTGTTCTGAAACAAAAATATCACCTTTAAATTGATTGCTATAAAATAAAGGTTGTAAAAATTGATCACTGACATCTTTAGTTAAGTCACTAAAAATGACAGCATCGTGACTTTGGTACACAATTTTTCCGGTCGCTTTATCAATCAAAGTAACATTTCCCTTAGCAGCCTTATCACCTCCGTGTTGTAGTGGCTCTGAAAGTCTGCCTTCGAAGCTAAGTCCAAAATAATCAATTTCAACTTTTGTAATTGTTGCCTCTATTTGTTTTTCAGTACTCGTCTTCTCGCTAGCTGATACTTGATTAGCTGTGATGACTCCAGTGCCAAGAAGTGATAGAGCTGAGATAGTTGCAAGTGTGAATTTTTTAGTTTGTTTGTGCATTCATTTAATACTCCCTATTTTTATTTGTTGTAAAGTAATCAGTTTGTCCAAAAACCTAGACTTTTTTGGACAAACTTGATAGAATGGTAGTGTATTAATAATCGGTCAAAATGCTGGATTTTAGAACCTTTTTTCTAACGAAAATAGTTCTAAAATAAAGTGTATTTCCTGTCCAAAAAATCCTAGGTTTTTTGACAGGAACTATGAATTTTTTATCCAATTATGAAAGGTGCTTTTTGATACTCCTAAGATGTCTGCACCTTCTCGTAAGGTTATTTCTTTTTTGGTATATTGAGCTATTACATCAGGGAGATTATCCGGGGCAATCAATTTTGGTCTACCGAATTTTTTCCCTTTTTTCTTTGCTTCTCGTATTCCTTCCATTTGTCTTTGTTTGATTTGTTCTCTTTCAAACTGTGCCACATAAGATAGAACTTGCAAAACGATATCGGATATTAGTTTTCCTGTGATATTGTCATCGCTATTCTTTGTGTTTAATAAGGGGAAATCTAAAACAGTTATATTCACTTTCTTTTTCTTAGTAATTGATTGCCATTGTTCTAAAATTTCATCATAGTTTCTTCCCAACCTATCAATTGATTTAATAACCAATTCATCATTCTCTTTCAAGGTAGCTAATAATTTTTGATATTCCATTCTGTCAAAATCTTTTCCTGAAACGTAATCAATAAAAATATTTTCTTTTGATAATTTATTTTCTACTAAGGCTGAAAATTGCCTATCAATATTTTGTTCTTTTGTAGATACTCGAACATAACCGTAACGCATAAGGCTACCACCTATCTTTTTATCTCTATTTTAGACGAAAAGAAAACTACCGCCCATAATGAGTGGTAGTTTGGTGTACTCTTTGCTACTGTATTTTTTTGCCAAGATTTTGTCTTGGATGAGTGTATAGTAGTGTTGGATAAAAAATCTTAAGGGCTTAAAATCCTTTTAAACCAACCTTTTTGATGTTTACAAAAATTAAAAACAGTATGTTCAATTTTTGCATGTTCATCATAGTGTTTTATAGTTTCCTTTTATCTTATTTTCTTTTTTATTTTATCAATTTTAACGTTAAAAGTCTAATCTTTTTCAGAGTGAATTGATTTATAGTTGATTGAAATAAAAATAGTACACCTTAGTTTGCAGGAAGATTGATTATTTACAATAAAAATATTGGAAATTTCATTGTCTTATTTTTATTTCAATCCACTATAGTTGGCAAAGAGCCTTAATTTCAAGAAATAAAAAAAACAGCCGAAGCTGTCTTTTTATTATTATTTGAGACCGTATTTTTTGTTGAAACGATCCACGCGTCCATCTGCTTGAGTGAACTTTTGACGTCCAGTGTAGAATGGATGTGAGTCTGATGAAATTTCCACACGGATCAATGGGTAAGTTTCGCCTTCGAACTCAACTGTTTCGTTAGAGCGTTTTGTTGAACCGCTAAGGAATTGGTAACCAGTAGTTGTGTCCATGAAGACAACTGGGCGATATTCTGGATGGATATCTTTTTTCATTTTGCAATATTTCCTTTCTGCCATGGTCTCTCTGCGAGCCATAGATTGTTACCATACTAGTCTATCAGATTCTGAAAAGTTTGGCAAGTATTTTATCAGTTTTTAAGCAAGTTTTTTAACTTTTGGTAGATGATTTCGTTTTCTTCTAGGCTATAGGAATTGGCACCACTTGCTAGAGGGTGGCCTCCACCATCATGTTCTTTGGCAATTTCATTGATAGGATGGGTTTTACTGCGAAGTCGAACGCGGTAGTGACCATCAGCCTGTTCCACAAAAATTCCCCAGAGATTTACACTGTCAATGCGTCCGGGTGCACCGACGATGGCTGCAGTTTCAGCATCGGTAACATTGAATTGTTTCAAGATTTCTTGACTCAGGATAACGCGAGCTGCACCATTTTCATCCACTTCCAGATGGTCGTAGATGTAGCCTTGAAGTTTAGCAATTTTGTAGCTCATAGTGTCCATTTTGCGAGTGAGAGCTGCAAAGTCAAAGTTCTGTTCTCTCAGAGACGCAGCCAGGCGGAATGTGCGTGCAGTCGTAGAAGGGTAGAGGAAGCGACCTGTATCACCAACAATTCCTGCAAAGAGCAACTCAGCAGCGCGATCTGACAAGGCCAGTTGAGTTATTTCTGCAAATAAGGTAATCATCTCGCTAGCGCTGCTTGAACTAGTATCCACCCAAGATAGGTCACCATATACATCATCATTTGGATGGTGGTCAATCTTAATGAGAAAATCACCTTGACGATAGCGCTTATCATCGATACGAGCAGTATTGGCCGTATCACAGACGATGACAAGGGCGCCTCGGTAGGCACTATCTTCAACAAGATCCATCTCAGCCATCCAAGTAAGAGTCGGTTCATCAAAACCAACGGCTTTGATGGTTTTTTCAGGGAAATGATGTTTGAGAAGAGCTTTCAATCCCACCTGACTTCCCAAGGCATCAGGGTCTGGTTTCATATGACGGTGAATGATAATCGTGTCGTATTCTTTGATTTTTTCTAAAATTTGATGGCAAATTTCCATAAGTGACCTCAATTCTTTCTTATTTCATTGTAGCACAAGAATTTTTATTTTTAAAATGAAAAAGATGTGATATAATGGAGAAAGATAAATTGAGGAGGACGATATGGCATTAGCAAAAATTGTATTTGCCAGTATGACCGGTAATACCGAAGAAATTGCAGATATTGTAGCAGACAAATTACGTGACTTGGGCTTAGAGGTAGATGTTGATGAGTGTACAACTGTTGACGCATCTGACTTTCTTGAAGCAGATATCGCAATCGTTGCAACCTACACTTATGGTGATGGAGAGTTACCAGATGAGATGATGGACTTCTACGAAGACCTAGCAGATCTTAATTTGAGTGGCAAGATCTACGGTGTGGTAGGATCAGGCGATACTTTCTACGATGAGTTCTGTAAGGCTGTTGATGACTTTAATCGTGTATTTGTAGCAACTGGCGCTGAAAAGGGATCAGAGTGCGTAAAAGTGGATCTCTCTGCAGAAGAAGAAGATATCGAACGCTTGGAACAATTCGCAGAAGAATTGGCTGCTAAAGTAGGATAAGCATGAAGTTGCACTGATGAAAGTTGTCAGTGCAGTTTTTGTTAGTTGTCCCTAGGAATGAACTAGCCCATTTAGAAGCTTTTTAATACAGTCATTCAAAAAATGAAGGAGACTCTATGGATTTAGATAGGATTAGACAAGAAATCGATCAAATTGATGACCAAATTGTAAAACTCTTAGAAGAAAGAATGCATCTAGTTGAGGGTGTAGTTGCTTATAAAAAGGCTTCAGGAAAACCTATTCTAGATACTAAAAGAGAAGAAGCTATCTTTGAGAAGGTTAGAAGTCGTGTCAGCAATAAAAAATACGAAGTGACAATCGTTAAGACTTTTTCAGACATTCTCAAACGTTCGCGCGATTATCAGGATAAAAACATCAAATGAAAAAAGAACAATTTTTTCCCCTAGGGATTTTTCTAGCTGCTATGTTGGGAGGACTTATCCGCTATCTAGTTTCCACTTGGTTACCAGCCAGTCCAGATTTTCCATGGGGGACACTAGTCGTCAACTATCTAGGAATTTTCTGTTTAGTCTATCTTGTCAAGGGTTATTTGGCTTATAAGGGGAGCAGTAAGGGTCTGATTTTAGCACTTGGTACGGGCTTTTGTGGCGGTTTGACTACTTTTTCTAGTCTCATGTTAGATGCCATAAAATTGCTGGATACAGGGCGCTATCTAAGTTTGGTCCTGTATTTGCTTTTGAGTATTGGTGGAGGCCTGCTCTTGGCTTACTATTTAGGGAGGAAAAAATGATAATGGTCTATCTTGCAATTGCTTGTGGCTTCGGAGCTCTTGTACGGTATTTCTTTTCCCGCTATAATCAAGCTTCTAAATTGCCACTCGGAACACTCATAGCCAATCTTTTGGGTTGTTTTTTGATTGGATTATTCTACAATCATGTGGAATCCAAGGAAGTTTATACTATTTTAGCGACGGGCTTTTGTGGAGGGTTAACAACCTTCTCGACCTTGAATGACGAACTCCAAAGACTGCTAAGTGATAAGAAGGTATTTTATTCTTATTTAGCTTTGACCTACCTAGGTGGTTTAGTTGCGATTTTTTTAGGTATTCTGTTGTAAATTTCTTTACTTTTTTGTGGAAATTTGGTAAACTGTATCTTGTGTGTAATGGACGCACAAAAATACAGTTTATCCGCTGAGGAAGATTCCTCAAGATTGACAAAGATAGGAGAATAAAATGAATCCATTAATCCAAAGCTTGACTGAAGGTCAACTTCGTACTGATATCCCATCATTCCGTCCTGGTGACACTGTTCGTGTACACGCGAAAGTTGTCGAAGGTAACCGTGAACGTATCCAGATTTTTGAAGGTGTTGTTATCGCACGTAAAGGTGCTGGCATCTCTGAAAACTACACAGTTCGTAAAATCTCTAACGGTGTAGGTGTTGAGCGTATCTTCCCTATCCACACTCCACGTGTTGAAAAAATCGAAGTTGTTCGTTACGGTAAAGTACGTCGTGCGAAATTGTACTACTTGCGTGCTCTTCAAGGTAAAGCAGCTCGTATCAAAGAAATCCGTCGTTAATTCGACTCAAAAACTCTGCTTTTTCAGCAGAGTTTTTATCTAGCTCCCTTAGTTCAATGGATATAACAACTCCCTCCTAAGGAGTAGTTGCTGGTTCGATTCCGGCAGGGGGCATTTTTAGAAATGTAAAGAAAGACAAAGAAAATTCAAAATGTTTATTTGAAGGCAATTATCACAAGTTCATTTTTAAAAATAATTTAGTATTTTTTGTCTTTTTTGACCAAATTTTGAGCAAAAGTTATATTTTGATCAATGAGTACAGATAAAGTGGATCAGCAAAGTAACTTTGACATCTATTAGTTAAAAAATAAGGACTTCCTTTGTTAGAATGTCCTTATTTTTATTATGGAATTGGACAAATGAGGTTAAGGTTCAGCTCTATGAACTTAGAAAGCAAGTACAAAGCTTTAAACAGCTTTCAAAAAGATTGGGTGTGGATTTTTCGGGCTAAGGTATGTGATAAAATGAATTGATTGTTATGAAATAGAGAGCCTAAAAAATGGGGAAAATCGTTATTATTCCCCTGAATTTGATATGTTGTAAAAGACTATTTGTGGTCTGTTAAATATATTAATAACAAAATTTAAACATGATAGTCTAATATCTAATCCATTTAAAGTGAATAAGTTTATCAATCGTTTGAGTAAGAAAATCTCAAAAGAAGAAGGGATAGGTTTTCAAAAATAACCTATCTAGTCATTTCTTATATATAATTTGCATCTTTTGTTTTGTTAATTTGTATTTAAAATTTAATCGTGTTACAATTGAAATTGAAATCAAATAGAAAAGGAAAATGCAAACGTGGGCACACTATTAGCAACAAGATTAAAAAATAGACGAAAAGAATTAAAAATGTCTCAGCGAGAATTGGCTGAGGGGATATGTAAACAGGGACAGATTAGTCGATTAGAGAATGGAGAATTTACTCCAGGAGCAGACTTTTTATATGCTCTGTCTAAGAAGTTAAAAGTTAGTATGGATTATTTTTTTAATGAGCAAATTGAAGAGGAGATTGACGAGCTATCAGAGTTTAAGAAGTTAGCTCAGACATTTATCACAAATCGAAATTATGAGTCTTTGAAATATATATATGAACTAGAGAGTGTAAAAGTACATCGCTTGTCTCTAGTAGATAAGTTTTATATGGAGTGGATAAAATCTCTTATAGATTTTTATTTCTATGGGCAAAAAGAGGAGGCTGTGGCAAGATTGGAGAAGGTACTGTCTCAGTTAAGTGTAACTGACTTGACCTACCTTCAAGTTGCAAATACTCTATTCAATTTTTATTATGATATTGAAGATTTAGAGAGTTTTAATGAAATTAGAGAAAAGTTAGAGTATCAAGTAAATCAACTCAAGTTAAACACAATCGAAGAATTAAACCTTTCTATTAAATTTAATTATAATGTTTGTCGCTATCTATGGTTGCAGAATAATACTGAAGAGGCTATTACTAAAATCACAGATACGATAAAGCAATGTAAGACGTATAGAACAACATATCTTTTGGCTGATTTGTATGTATTGATGGGAAATGTCAGTAAGAATTTTTCTTCTAAAGTTGCAGTAAAAGAGTACTTTGAAACGGCTTATTTCCTATATAAGCTTGAGGGAAATATGTCAATGGCTCTTAAAATCGAGCATTACATTGCAGATATGACAAAATAGTAAAGACGATGTTCAAGTAAGCATCGTTTTTTCAATCCAAAATAATACAAATATGTATTTAATGAAAATAAATAAAAAAATATTATCAAAATCCTTGACAGTATTATATTGAAGTGCTAAAATGAGTGCAAGAAAATATTAGGCTTTTTGTCCATAAAACATCTACAGAAACTTACTATAGACTGAGTTAATGTAAAAAGACTTCAGCCTTTGAAGAATTGAGAGGTAAACTTAATGAATGAATTAGAAGTTAGATTTGAACTCAACGATGAGAGAGATTATAATAATGCTATTTCATATTTAGAAAAATCTTATAAATTTAAGAGTGAAAATAAGCAAGTTGATGAATATTTTAAAATAAAAGGAAGAGAATTTGAAAATGATGAGGTAGGTAGCTTTATCTACAGAATTCGTCAAGAAGATGATAATAGAGCAAGTATTTTCACAAGAAAAGATACGATAAAACAAGGAATGTGGAGTGAAAGTGAAATAGAGTTAGAATCTGAAAAATTAGAATTTGTAAGAAATATCTTGCAAGATGGTTTTTCAAATATTTTCACAATAAGTAAATATAGAAAGACTTATCATGACGCATTAGAAAATAAAACGATTAATCTAGATAAGATTGATGGTCTTGGATTTTATCTTGAAATAGAGATTTTAGGAGATTTTTCAAAAGAAGATTATAATAATTTCTATGAGAAAATGTGCAGAGAGTTCTCGTTTTTAAATTCAAAAATCGAAACAAAGGGCTATGTCCAATTAATGAGAGAAAAAAATGGACGTAATTGAAATTATCAAATAGTCTTGTTGGGATTGTTTACTCAATTACTGGATTTGGAAGTTTGATAGCAGTAACCTTTCTTTCTACTTTTTGAATAAGAAGGATGCCTTAATTTTAATGAATATATCAATAAGATGGCGGAAGTGCTTATCAATTTAAAAAGTGAGGATGTGAGCAGTCGAAAGCTTGCAAGATATGACTTTTCAAAATTAAATTTGCCAGAATCAATTACAGTAGAACAAGTAAGCGAAGAAATAAGAGCGTTTCAAGAGGAGCTAGATCATTATCTTTATGAGTATGAGAGCTTAATAAAAAATTTAGAAATGTTTGTAAAAGTACTGAATGATAAGGATTTTGATAAAAAATTTAGTATAGAAATACTATTGGAATAACAAGAACTAATCCTATGGTGGTTAAAGATTAACTATCTTTATGCTATTGATTAATATATTTGTCATAGTGCTCTTGGTACTGTGCTTTTATATTATGTTCTCCTAGAATTTCAAATACCTGAAGTGCTTGTTTCATCTTTTCGATTCCGTTCGCAGGATTGCACTTAAATTCAAAGTATCCACATGTATATAAGAAGACGGTTTGTTCATAATAGTTTAATTCATTATTTAGTAATTTTTTTATTTCTTTGATTAGAAAACTACAATTTTGAAATTCTTCTTTATCAATACTAACAATTAGGCAATTGATTGCCAATTGTGTAACAAGCCGTTTATTTGTCTTATTTAATGTTGAATAGATATAATTTTTTAACATTTCTATAGTTAATAGGAAGTAGGAGTTATATTTAATTGTTCTTACACAGTTACCTAATAGGATAATTTCATAGTAACCCCAGTTTTCAACTTTAAAAAGATAATCTGTTAGCTGTAATAACTCCTTGTCCGAGGGGAGAAAATTTTTATTTGTTGTATAGAGAATCGATTTTACCATTGTCTTTTCATAAGGACCCAAGTTATAACTTGAAGAGTTTGATAGTAATTCAATAATACTATCAAAATTTTTTGTGGAGTAGTGTTTTCGAATATATTGCACCAAGATAGCGAATGATCCAGTTCTAGTAGAATTATTGTCATGAAGAATAATAAATTCATCCAAAGTTATATGTAATTTATCTAAAATATTGATTAGTCGAATACAAGATATTTCTGATTCTCCCCGTTCAAATCTAGAGATTTGAGATTTAGATAAATTACTATCAGCAATTGAACATAAACTGATTTGCTTTCCTTTTCGAATTTTTCTGAGTGTTATACCAAGTTTTGATTTCATATTTCCCATTTTCCCAACAAAATTTCAAAGGTTTTTTATTTATTATACAATAAATAAAAAATAAAGGGAGGTTCAGTATGAAAAAACTTTTAAAATTTACATGAATATTGTTATTGATTATGGATATTATCATTATAGTCGGAGGTTGAATCTTACCTGTACAGGTAAGTGTTTAGTTATAACTAAACACTTATTTTGGATTATTATGAAATAGATGGTACTTGTTATCTTGATTTTAGAGTATCTGGCGAGGATGTATATTTCATTGAGTTAGTAACTATGTATGGTTTAAGTGAAAATAGTGCGGTACCAACTCTTGCAAAGAGGTTTGGAATAAGTCTTACCGATTTAATAAAAAGTGATATTCATCGTGGTTTAACTAGAAAGAAGGGACATTTTGGATATTAACAAGAAAACGTTTTATACAATAACTTTTGGTGAATTTATATCAAATATTGGAGATAGATTTCAGAAAATTGCTTTTCCAATCTTAATTTACCAAGAATTTCATTCGTCTTTTGCAATGGGAGGAATGGTGATTATTGAATTGCTACCTCAATTCTTCTTGGGATTTGTTATGGGTTACTTATTAGATAATTTCAATAAGAAAAAAATACTATTATGGTCTACATTAATACCGGCATTATTATGTAGTGTAATACCGATATTATCTAAATATTCAGTTTCTATATTTTTTTACTATGTTATTGCATTTTTGATACCTTTATTTTCGACACTTTTTCAAACAGGATTCTCAGTCATTACTCCTGCCTTATTTGAGAAGGAAGAATTGCAAAAATATAATTCTCAGTTTCAAGGTGTCCGAACTATTTCAAAATTAATTTCTCCAGCTATAGCAGGGGTACTAATGTTAAAGTTTAATATTAATAGCATTTTTTTTATTAATAGTGCTTCTTTCTTGTTATTATTTCTTTCAATACTAATTTCATATATTCCAGATCAAGAACACAAGGAGAATGGTAATGATGATATAAAAGAAATTTTTGTAGGTTTTAAAGAGAACTTTACAAATATTAAGTTGAGGATTTCTTTACTCTTTACTATTGTTGTGAATATCGCTATGCTAGGATTCAATGCAACGATTATTTATTATTTACAGGATCAATTAAAATTATCAAATAGTCTTGTTGGGATTGTTTACTCAATTGCTGGATTTGGAAGTTTGATAGCAGTAACCTTTCTTTCTACTTTTTTGAATAAGAAGGATGCTTTTATATTGATGAATATATCAATGGCAACCATCCCACTTGTCATTATGGCGAGTGGAATAGTAGAAAATTGGATATTTTTTGGAATTTGTTATTCAATTTTGAGCGGATTAATTACAATAGCTTCTGTTTCGATTACAACAATACAGCAGCAAGAAAGTACTGTGTATAATATCGGAAAGATACTTTCGAGTTCTTTTGTAATAGCTACCATTTTTGCTCCTTTTGGAGGGATATTGGCCGCTTATTTTAATTGGCTTTTAAACCCGAGATTAAGTCTAGTTATTTTGGGATTACTAAGTAGTTTATTGGTTATTCTTATAAAGAGTTATGAAAAAAAGCTAACTAAGAAAAGAACTGCAACATTTATAAAGGAAGATTAGTGGATCAATTATCACTTGAAAAATAATATTAATTCGTAGTAAAATAAAAAATTGAAAAAGGTTTTACATAATGTACTACCTAATTCAGATTTAATAATTATTGAGGGGATAGAACTAGAAACCAAAAATACTGAATATTAAACTGCCCCCAAAAGTAAGATTTTTTCTGTCTAACTTTTGGGGGCAGTACATTATCTCTAACTTATGGAGTGCTTTTTCTATATTCAAATTATTTTACAGTACCCATGTACGGATGGCATGGGCAACGCCAGATTTATCATTAGATTTAGTGATGTATTTGGCGATTTTTTTGATTTCTGGATTTCCATTTTCCATGACGACTGGGTTGCCAACGACTTCCAGCATGGCACGGTCATTTTCTTCGTCACCGATAGCCATGGTTTCATCTTTGGTCAATCCGAGTTTTTCAGCTAGGTGGGTAATAGCTGAACCCTTATCTACATTCTTTTTAAGGAGTTCGAGGTAGAAAGGAGCGGATTTGTTGATAGAGTAGCGCTCGTAAAATTCGGCTGGTATCTTTTCAATGGCAGCATCGAGAATTTCTGGTTCATCGATGAACATACACTTGACAATTTCCTTGCCCGCCATTTCTTCAGGTGTGCGGTAGAAGATAGGCATGCTGACGAGGGTTGATTCGTGCACTGTGTATTTTCCGATATTGCGATTAGCTGTGTAGATGCCGTCCTTTGTAATAGCGTGCATGTGGACACCGAGCTTGCGGCTGAGGAATTCCATATCCAGATAATCCTCATAGGTCAAGGATTCGCTGATAATCTCATGGCCTGTAGCAGTTTCTTGGACAAGGGCACCATTAAAGGTCACAACATAGTCACCCTCGTCTCTCAACTGCAAGTCGTCCAGAAGTTTGGCAACACCTGCGATAGGGCGGCCTGTTGCAATCACGACTTTGACACCAGCTTCTTTGGCATCTTGGATAGCAGAAAAGACTTCAGAAGTGATTTCCTTTTGGCTGTTGACTAGGGTTCCGTCAATATCGACGGCGATTAGTTTAATACTCATAAATTTCCTCTATTATTTCTTATTTGGGGTAAAATGATCATTCTCAATCAAGTGTAAAAATTGCTGGGTAATGCTAGCAAAGATGCTGTTTTGATCCAACATTTCTTTCGGAAAATAAAAGCGATTATCTCCGTGGCGGCTGCCAGCAAGGGATTGGACGATAGGAGACAGGCTAGAGAGTTCGGCTAGTTGACCATTTTTTTGTAAAATCTCAATCTGTGTCCGTGGATTTTCAGATTCGGGACGATAGATATCATAAGGGAGGTCAAAGTTCTTATGAATGGCAGTATAGTAGTCGGGATCAAAGCCGATGTCCTCAACCAATTTTCTCATGCTAGCAAGTTGATCTTGGTCCTCTTGTGAAAAGGTAATGGATTTAAAGACCTTGCGGTTGACAAAGCGTTGCGACAAGTCTGCGAGAATCTTGTCAGGACTGGTCATCCAGAGCTGGAAGTAGGTATTCATCACACCATCATCCAGAGCCAGATAGTCAGATAAGGTTACATTTTTTCCAAAGAAAGGCAGGAGATGTGGAGAAGTTCGTGCAAAGAAGTCCTTGTCTTCAGGATAGAGTTCCTTAGCGCGCTTGAGGAGATTCTGTAGGAGAACTTCCATGGCGCGTGTTGCTGGGTGGAAATAAACCTGCATGTACATCTGGTAGCGACTGAGGACGTAGTCTTCGATAGCATGCATGCCATTGCGCTGAAAGGAGATACCATTTGCGACAGGACGAATGACTCGGAGGATGCGAGTCAGGTCAAATTCTCCATAGGATGCTCCTGTAAAATAGGAGTCACGCAAGAGATAGTCCATGCGGTCTGCATCAATCTGACTAGAAATGAGTTGCACGACCTGCTTGTTAGGGTAGGTATGTTCTATGACACTGGCAACCTTTTTTGGAAAGTCTGGCGCCACTTGTAGCAGGACTTGGTGAATCTCCGTTTCAGGACTTTGGATAATCTCCTGAGTGATGGCTTCATGATCTGTATCAAAGAGATGTTCAAAAGTATGGGAGTAGGCACCATGTCCAAGGTCATGAAGGAGTGCAGCAGTCATGGTCAAGAGAGACTCGGCAGGATCCCATTCTTCAGGATATTTTTCTTCAAAAATCTCCGTGATACGACGAGCAATCTCATAGACCCCCAAGCAGTGAGAGAAGCGGCTGTGCTCGCCACCGTGGAAGGTATAACTGGAAGTCCCAAGTTGCTTGATTCGACGCAAACGCTGAAATTCTTTTGTATTGATCAAGTCATAGATGATTTGATTATTAACATGGATGTAGTTGTGAACTGGGTCACGGAATACTTTTTCGTTCATATGACCATTATAGCAAAATCCTGCTCTTTTTGGTAAAATAGTAGGACAAGAGACAAGAAAGAGGACTTGATGTGAAGATTCGGATGAGAAATACGATTCAGTTTGATGAGCAGTTGGAAGTGATTGACCAGCTTTATGATGTAGAAGTGCATGAAAAAGGAGATTATAGCTACCTGCTTTTCTTTAATGAGGAAAAGGAAAAAGTGGTTATAAAATTTCATGGAAAAGAACTGGTGATGAGCCGATTTTCCAATCCCAAGACCATTATGCGCTTTTTAAAGGATAGTGATAGTTTAGCCTATATTCCCACACCTATGGGCATGCAGGAGTTTATCATCCAAACGACTCATTATCAAGTTGATGGGCAAAAGATTGAACTAGATTATCAACTACAAAATCAAGAAGGACATCCCTTTGCCAGCTATCAATTGGAAATTACTTGGGGCTAGTCTCTTGTCTTTTTCAAATTTAGCTAGCTATCTTCTTGGATTGGCTCCCTAGTGTGGTAGATTAGGCTATTTTTTGGTATAATAAAAGTTATGGAAATCGAAAAAACCAATCGTATGAATGCGCTCTTTGAATTTTATGCGGCGCTTTTGACAGATAAGCAAATGAATTATATAGAGCTCTACTACGCTGATGATTACAGCCTCGCTGAGATTGCCGAGGAGTTTGGTGTCAGTCGTCAGGCTGTCTATGATAATATCAAGCGGACAGAAAAGATTCTGGAAGATTATGAGATGAAATTGCACATGTACTCGGACTACATTGTCCGCAGTCAGATTTTTGACCAGATTTTGGAGCGCTATCCAGAGGATACTTTTCTGCAGGAGCAGATAGAAATTTTGACAAGCATTGATAATAGAGAATAAGAGGAAGAAAAATGGCATTTGAAAGTTTAACAGAACGTTTACAGAACGTCTTTAAAAATCTACGTAAAAAAGGAAAAATCTCTGAATCTGATGTCCAAGAGGCAACCAAAGAAATTCGCTTGGCCTTGCTTGAAGCCGACGTTGCTTTGCCTGTTGTAAAGGACTTTATCAAGAAGGTTCGTGAACGTGCAGTCGGACATGAAGTTATTGATACCCTTAATCCTGCGCAACAGATTATTAAAATCGTTGATGAGGAATTGACAGCTGTTTTGGGTTCTGATACGGCAGAGATTATCAAGTCACCTAAGATTCCTACAATCATCATGATGGTCGGTTTGCAAGGGGCTGGTAAAACAACCTTTGCTGGTAAATTGGCCAATAAACTAAAGAAAGAAGAAAATGCCCGTCCTTTGATGATTGCGGCGGATATTTACCGTCCTGCTGCCATTGATCAGCTTAAAACCTTGGGGCAACAGATTGATGTGCCGGTTTTCGCTCTTGGGACAGAGGTTCCAGCTGTGGAGATTGTTCGTCAAGGTTTGGAACAAGCCCAAGCTAATCATAATGACTATGTCTTGATTGATACGGCAGGTCGTTTGCAGATTGATGAGCTTCTGATGAATGAGCTTCGTGACGTGAAAGCACTCGCTCAACCAAACGAAATTCTGCTCGTCGTTGATGCCATGATTGGTCAAGAAGCGGCCAATGTTGCGCGTGAGTTTAATGCTCAGTTAGAAGTAACTGGGGTTATCCTTACCAAGATTGATGGGGACACTCGTGGTGGTGCTGCTCTATCTGTTCGTCACATTACTGGAAAACCAATCAAGTTCACTGGTACAGGTGAAAAGATTACGGACATTGAGACCTTCCACCCAGACCGTATGTCTAGCCGTATCCTTGGCATGGGGGATATGCTCACTTTGATTGAGAAAGCTTCTCAGGAATACGATGAGCAAAAAGCCCTTGAAATGGCTGAGAAGATGCGTGAAAACACCTTTGATTTCAATGATTTCATTGATCAGCTGGATCAGGTGCAAAACATGGGGCCAATGGAAGACTTGCTCAAAATGATTCCAGGTATGGCCAACAACCCAGCCCTTCAAAACATGAAGGTGGATGAGCGACAGATTGCTCGCAAACGTGCCATTGTGTCTTCCATGACACCTGAAGAACGTGAAAATCCAGATTTGTTAAATCCGAGCCGTCGCCGTCGTATCGCTGCTGGTTCTGGAAATACCTTTGTCGAAGTTAATAAATTTATCAAGGACTTTAACCAGGCTAAACAACTCATGCAGGGTGTTATGTCTGGAGATATGAACAAGATGATGAAGCAGATGGGAATTAATCCAAACAACCTTCCTAAAAATATGCCAAATATGGGAGGAATGGATATGTCTGCCCTTGAAGGAATGATGGGACAAGGTGGTATGCCTGACTTGTCAGCTCTTGGAGGAGCAGGAATGCCAGATATGAACCAGATGTTTGGTGGTGGACTAAAAGGTAAAATCGGTGAATTTGCCATGAAACAGTCCATGAAACGCATGGCAAACAAAATGAAAAAAGCAAAGAAGAAACGTAAGTAAGACAAAGGAAGGCCGCAGGGCTTTCCTTTTTTAGAAAGAAGAAAAATGAGCACTTCCGTGATTGGAAATGCTCGTTTTTTGATGTGTTTAGACTTTTAATCTTTATTTTCGTATGGTAAGATCAAGTTCAAGACGATACCTGTCATGGCTGATAGGGCAGTACCTGAAAGTGTAACTGGACCAAGTTTAAGGATAGCTCCTCCAAGTCCAAGGACCAACATAGCACTTGCGATGATTAGGTTACGCATTTGACCGAAGTCAACACGTTCTTTGATCAAGACTTTCAAACCGTTGCTGGCGATAACTCCATAGAGAAGGATTGACATACCACCAAGTACAGCGTTTGGAATAGTTGAAATCAAGGCAGTGAATTTACCAAGGAAGCTAAGGGCAATTGCAATAAAGGCAGCATTACGGATAACTGAGACAGAAGCGATACGAGTCATACCGATAACTCCTGTATTTTCTCCGTAAGTTGTATTGGCTGGTCCACCAAGGAAGGCAGAAACAGAAGTTGCTATACCGTCACCAAGAAGAGTACGGTGAAGACCTGGTTCTTTCAAGAATTGACGACCACAGATTTGGCCCAAAACAGTATGGTCTCCGATGTGTTCTGAAATGGTTACGATAGCGATTGGCAAGATAGCAATCGTTTCTGGACCGAAGTAAAGGTCGTATTGTTTGAAGGCACCACCTGTGTTGAATGGCAGGTAGAAACCAGGGATTTCAAACCAGTTTGCTTCAAGAACAGGAGTGAAATCAACCAATCCAAGTGCTAGGGCAAAGAGGTAACCACCGATAATGGCAAAGAGGAATGGAATGATTCGTAGGAATCCTTTTCCTTTTGTGTTGATAAAGGCAGCAATTAAGAAAGTAACAACTGCTACAAGAGCATTTTTCCAATTTCCATCAGCTACAAGACCAGCATTGGTAACAGCTGAACCTGCAAGTCCAAGACCAATTACGATAATCATAGGACCGATAACGATTGGTGGTAAAAGTTTGTCAATCCATTTTGTACCAGCAAAGCGGATGCTAGTTGAAACAAGAACGTAGATTAAACCTGTAAGAATAACCCCAGTTTGAGCGGCAGATACATCGCCACCTATTTCTTTCATGGCAAGTGACATAGCTGTGATAAAGGCAAAAGAAGAACCCAGATAAACTGGAACTTTAAAGCCAGTACAAACCATATAAATGAGTGTTCCTACACCTGATGCAAAAAGGGCAACAGATACAGGCATTCCCAAGATCAAAGGTACCAAGATAGTAGCACCAAACATGGCGAACACGTGTTGGAAGCTGAGAAGGATCCCTTTTCCAGCTGAAGGACGTTGGTCAACGTCTAAAAGCAAATCAACAGTTGATTCTTGTTTCATATAAACCTCACTTTTGGGCATCAAAAAAGAGCCCATTATTTTACAGCAATAGGCTCTCAGAGTAAGACTTCTCTAAAATCTAGACTTTAAAGAGTTTCAAATATTTCTGCGCCTTCGTCACCTCACGGGATGACATTAAAAACCTTTGCTTGTGATAGTATAGCAGAAAAAAATGATTTTGTAAATCATTTTTTCCCGAGCCTTGAAATAGGAGAGCGAGGTATGATTTTGTAAATCATTTTTTCCCGAGCCTTGAAATAGGAGAGCGAGGTATGATTTTGTAAATCATTTTTTCCCGAGCCTTGAAATAGGAGAGCGAGGTATGATTTTGTAAATCATTTTTTCCCGAGCCCAGAAATGCGAGAGCGAGGTGTGAATTTGCAGATTATTTAATCTTTCTATAGTGGGCGTTTGTTAGGCATGCCAGCCTTACGTGGATATTTGTTTGGAGTTTCCTTTTTCTTCTCAACAATAGTAATGTAGCGAGGGTCTCCATTAGGAAGTGTGTAACTGAGATTATCTTCAACCTTACTAAAGAGAAGATTGAGGGCATTCTTAGCTTCCAATAATTCCTCAGGCGCATTGCTGGCCTTGAGTGCCAATAGTTTCCCGCCAACTTTAAGGTAGGGAATAGTTAATTCAGATAAGACCTGCATACGGGCAACAGCACGAGCCGTTACAAAATCATAGTGAGCACGGAAGTTCTTGTCTTGGGCAAAATCTTCAGCACGCCCATGGTAGAAATGAACACCGTCCAAATCCAGTTCTTGAGCCAATAGTTGAAGGAAGTTGATGCGCTTATTGAGCGAATCAATGATGGTCACCTCTAACTGAGGATAGAGAATTTTCATCGGTAGACTAGGAAATCCAGCTCCAGCCCCGATATCAAGAAGTTTGATAGTTTCATTGGGAATCAAGCCTTGCAGAATGGGTGCAATCGAATCGTAAAAATGTTTGAGATAAACTTCTTCCTTGTCCGTAATGGCTGTTAAATTAATCCTTTCATTCCACTCGACCAAGAGTTCAAAATAACGTTCAAATTGTTCTTTTTGCTGGTCCGAAAGTGGAAGATTTTGCTCGGCAAGCAAGTTGTAAAATGTTTCTGGTTTCATAATTTTTTCCTTCTTTAGTATCATCTTATTTTACCACAATCATTAAAAATTTGATATACTGGTACTAATCTAAAAGTAGAAAGGACTTATATAATGACTTGGATTATTCTTGGAGTTATCGCTCTTATTGTTATTTTTGTGATTGCTAGCTACAACGGTTTGGTTAAGAATCGTATGCAAACAAAGGAGGCTTGGAGTCAAATTGATGTTCAGTTGAAACGTCGAAATGACCTCTTGCCAAACTTGATTGAGACTGTAAAAGGTTACGCCAAATATGAAGGTTCTACCTTGGAAAAAGTGACAGAACTTCGTAGACAAGTAGCCGCAGCAACGTCACCAGCTGAAGCTATGAAGGCCAGTGATGCCCTTACCCGCCAGATTTCTGGTATCTTTGCAGTGGCAGAAAATTATCCAGATTTGAAAGCTAGCGCTAACTTTATCAAATTACAAGAAGAGTTGACAAACACAGAAAATAAAATTTCTTACTCTCGTCAACTCTACAACAGTGTTGTCAGCAACTACAATGTAAAATTAGAAACTTTCCCAAGCAATATTATCGCTGGAATGTTTGGATTTAAAGCAGCAGATTTCCTTCAAACACCAGAAGAGGAAAAGGTAGTTCCTAAAGTTGATTTTAGCGGTTTAGGTGACTAAGATGTTGTTTGATCAAATTGCAAGCAATAAGCGAAGAACCTGGATTTTGTTGCTGGTATTTTTCCTACTCTTAGCTCTTGTTGGCTATGCGGTTGGTTACCTCTTTATGCGGTCTGGGTTGGGTGGTTTGGTTATCGCGCTGATTATCGGCTTTATCTATGCCTTGTCCATGATTTTTCAATCGACAGAGATTGTCATGTCCATGAATGGGGCACGTGAGGTTGATGAACAAATGGCACCAGACCTCTATCATGTAGTGGAAGATATGGCTACGGTCGCTCAGATTCCTATGCCTCGTGTTTTCATCATTGATGATCCAGCCTTAAATGCCTTTGCGACAGGTTCTAACCCTCAAAATGCTGCAGTTGCTGCGACGTCAGGTCTATTAGCTATCATGAATCGCGAGGAGCTAGAAGCTGTTATGGGACATGAAGTCAGTCATATTCGTAATTACGATATCCGTATTTCGACTATTGCTGTTGCCCTTGCTAGTGCTATTACCATGCTTTCTAGTATGGCAGGTCGTATGATGTGGTGGGGTGGTGCAGGTCGTAGACGAAGTGACGATGACCGAGATGGAAATGGCTTAGAAATCATTATGCTAGTGGTTTCCCTACTAGCTATTGTGCTAGCACCTCTCGCTGCAACCTTGGTGCAACTAGCTATTTCTCGTCAGAGGGAATTCCTAGCTGATGCTTCTAGTGTCGAGTTGACCCGTAATCCTCAAGGGATGATTAATGCTCTACGTAAGTTGGATAATAGTAAACCGATGAGTCGTCCTGTCGATGATGCCAGCAGTGCACTTTATATCAATGATCCTAAGAAAGGGGGAGGGCTCCAAAAACTCTTTTATACCCACCCACCTATCTCAGAACGGATTGAACGATTAAAACAGATGTAAAAAAGATCCAGAGATTGTCTCTGGATTTTTACTATGTCACAAATTTATACATCTTCTAAATTAACTAGCTCCAAACCATGTTCTGTTAAGCGATAGATGATTGAACAGACCTCTTTTAAGAAACGACGGTCATGCGAAACAGTGATGAGACCACCTGGATAAGTGGCAAAGAGTTTTCTGATTTGGGGTTGAGAAGTGGGAGAAAAGTTTCGTGTAGGTTCATCCAGCAGGAGAAAGTTTGGTTTGCGCAAGACTAAATCCAAAAGCAGGAGTTTGCCTTGTTGTCCGCCAGATAAGGAGCGAATTTGATGCTGCATTTCTGGATAACTGAAATTGAGACTAGCTAGATGAGATTGGATTTTCTGAAGTTCCTCTTTTTCTCCAGTTTTGCTGAGGTAGGCTATTGGTGATAGATCCAATTGCAGTTTTTTGTGGTAATCTTGTGGCATATAACCAAGGGAAATCTCTTTTTTATCATTCAGAAGTTGTTGTAACTTGGCTAATAGAGTTGATTTTCCAACACCATTTGGGCCGACGATACCGATTTTTTCTTGCCCACGGACCGTTAGTTGTAGTTCTTGAGCCAAAACACGGTCGTCAATGGACAAACTTTCCTTTTCCAGTTGGATTAAGACTTTAGATGCTGGTAATGGTTGTATATCTGAGAAAAAAAGTCTAATTTCTTCCTCTTCAAGTGGCTTTTGGGTCATGGACTGAGCTTCCTTTTCAAAGCGTTTTTCTTGAGAGAGAACAGTTTTCATTTTTTTGGCCAATAGGCGACCGGCAGTACTGTCTTTGGTAGCTCGAAGCGCAGTTTCTACATTTTGCTTGACTCGCCGATGTTTTTCCATGGTTTTGTCATAGGATCTCTGGTCGTTAGCAGCTTGCTGGCTTTGTCTGGCAAAATTAGCCTTTCTCTGCTCACTATAGCGATCATAGTCTAAATGCTCTACTAACGTTTCTGCTTCTTTACGGTGCTTGACTAGTCGCAAGTGGACAATAGTATCGGCCGTTTGAGACAGAAAGTCCTCATCATGGGAGATGAAAAGAACAGTTTGCCGAGTCTTGTGAATTTGACCTTTTAGCCAATCAACCGTCTCAAGGTCTAGGTCATTTGAAGGTTCATCTAAAAATAGAATCTCAAAGGGTTTAGCTAACTCATGGATGAGCTGAATTTTCAAAGCTTCGCCCCCTGATAGACTGCCAATATTTTGGTCGCTAGCGAAGCGATCGCTATCAAAATGCAATTCCTCAGCCAAACGATAGAGGATACTGTAGTCTAAATCAAGAGAATCTAAAAAGAAGTAGTCGTGTAGACTTCTCTTTTTCAGGTCCTCGGGGAGTTTTTGAGGAATATAGGCCAGTGACTGATAGTCAGACTGGATGTCTCCCTTTATAGTGAAATCAGGCAAAGCTTCCCCCATTAAAGTTTTAATCAAGGTCGATTTGCCATTTCCTTCCTCTCCAATAATAGCTACCTTTTCCCCATCCTGGATGGTTATGTTTAAGTCAGAGACAAGGTCTCGCAAATCTTTGTTTTGTGTGATGGTCAGGTGATTGATTTTTATCATATAATTGCCCTTTCTAGAATGTCGATAGTGCATAACAAAAAACTCTACTTTACCTAGTAGAGCCAAAGTCTATGTCATAAAAACTCTATTAATACTCTTCGAAAATCTCTTCAAACCACGTCAGCGTCGCCTTACCGTAGATATATGTAACTGACTTCGTCAGTCTTATCTACAACCTCAAAGCAGTACTTTGAGCAACCTGTGGCTAGCTTCCTAGTTTGCTCTTTGATTTTCATTAAGTATAAAATGCCAGAAAAAGAGCATAAAAGAGTACACAAAAAGAGACAAAAACAAGATCTACTAAATAAAGGTTATTTATTTGATAGACTTAGTTGTTCATGTCTCCCTTACCTCCGAGTATTAGTACCTCTATCCTATACCTTTCAGGATATTTTGTCAATAGAAAACTGGAAATTCCAAGCTCTAAAATCCAAAAATAGGTCCATAGAAGGTCAATACGTGTTTAATATGTTCGTAATGGAATTCATCATAGTTTCGCTAAGCAGTACGAGTTTGCTCATTCAGTTTAAGTGTGCCAAGTCCAATCAAGAGGCTGGTCCGTTGGTAAAATTTCTCAAGGTCAATTAAGATACTGTTGTTCAATTTTGCAGCTTTTGTGAGCTCTTGATAGTAGTGTTTAGCAGCTCTTGCAGTTGAAGATCATCGAGTGTTCCTTGTTTACAACTTTGGAAATTTTTATTTAACTTGGATAGGAGTTGGGTTGCATTAGTAATGAGTTCTTTGTCTTCCATATGAGCCTCCTACTTACTCTAATGTATTATTTTTTATAGAATAGCATCAAAAAACAAAAAGAATCATACTAAATATTAAAAATCAAAAATCGAATTTTAATTACAAAGCTTGGTGTGCTGATTTGTAAACTTTTCATGGTATAATGAAAAGAGTAAATCTTTATGGAGGAAGTATGAAATTCAATATTCAAGAAATTCGTAATCAGTCTGAAGGCTTGCGTTTTGAACAAACGTTAGACCTAGCCGCAGACCTGCGTGCACGCAATCAAGAAATTTTAGATGTAAAAGATATCCTTGCAGTTGGGAAAGTACAGTACGAAGACCGTATGTATTTCCTAGATTACCAGTTGTCTTACACCATTATCCTTGCTTCAAGTCGTAGTATGGAGCCAGTTGAGTTAGTTGAATCTTATCCAGTCACAGAAGTTTTCATGGAAGGGGCAACCAACCAGTTAGATCAAGAAGTTCTAGATGATGATTTGGTCCTGCCTATCGAAAATGGAGAACTGGACCTTGCTGAGAGCGTGTCAGACAATATCCTGCTAAACATTCCTATCAAGGTCTTGACGGCTGAAGAAGAGGCTGGTCAAGGATTTGTGTCAGGAAATGATTGGCAAATCATGACTGAGGAAGAATACCAAGCCCAACAAGCAGTTAAGAAAGAAGAAAACAGTCCTTTTGCTGGCTTACAAGGACTATTTGACGGAGACGAATAATGGTCTTGTCAAAAAAACGCGCACGAAAGGTGCTAGAAGAAATCATTGCTCTGTTTCCAGATGCCAAGCCCAGTCTTGATTTTACCAATCATTTTGAACTCTTGGTTGCGGTCATGTTATCAGCTCAGACAACGGATGCAGCGGTAAATAAGGCCACACCAGGTCTCTTTGCCGCCTTTCCAACGCCACAAGCCATGTCTGTGGCGACAGAGAGTGAGATTGCTTCACACATTTCTCGCCTGGGACTGTATCGCAATAAGGCTAAATTTCTTAAAAAATGTGCCCAACAGTTACTGAACGATTTTAATGGTCAAGTTCCTCAGACACGTGAGGAATTAGAGAGTCTCGCAGGTGTTGGTCGCAAGACAGCCAATGTTGTCATGAGTGTGGGCTTTGGAATTCCAGCCTTTGCAGTAGATACTCATGTGGAGCGTATTTGCAAACACCACGATATCGTTAAAAAATCAGCGACACCACTTGAGGTGGAAAAACGTGTCATGGATATCTTGCCACCAGAGCAGTGGTTAGCTGCCCATCAGGCCATGATTTATTTTGGAAGAGCCATTTGTCATCCTAAAAATCCAGAGTGTGACCAGTACCCACAGTTATATGATTTTAGCAATTTGTAAGATGAAACATCGAAAGTTTTTGCTTGATTTTAGGCTCGCTTTGTGCTATAGTAATTGATAACTAAATATTCCTTTAAACCTGTCCCGTGAGGCAGGCAAGGAGCGCGATAAAGTAGAAGGGTGAAGTCTATACTATTTGTAGTAGGGCTCGCTTAGCTATACATTTCAAGTCTCCTTGTTTAAGGAGACTTTTCTTTTTGGAGGTTTGTCATGAAGACAAAAGAAGTTGTAGATGAATTGACTGTCAAACGAGCGATTACGCGTATTACTTATGAGATTATCGAACGCAACAAAGATTTGAACAAAATCGTCTTGGCTGGTATTAAAACTCGCGGAGTCTTTATCGCCCACCGAATCCAAGAACGTTTGGAACAGCTAGAAAATCTTTCAGTTCCTGTTGTGGAATTGGATACAAAACCTTTCCGTGATGATGTTAAAAGTGGAGAAGATACTTCTTTGGTTTCTGTTGATGTGACAGACCGTGAAGTTATCTTGGTGGACGATGTGCTCTATACAGGCCGTACCATCCGTGCTGCTATTGATAATATTGTTGGCCATGGTCGTCCTGCGCGCGTGAGTTTAGCAGTTCTAGTAGACCGAGGACATAGAGAATTACCAATTCGTCCAGACTACGTTGGTAAAAACATCCCAACCAGTCGTTCAGAAGAAATCATCGTAGAGATGACTGAACTTGATGGACAAGATCGTGTTCTTATTACTGAAGAAGCCTAGATAGCAAAAAGGAGTTAGCCATGTCAGAAAATCAACAAGCCATTCAACACGTAGTTTCTATGGAAGACCTTACTGTAGAACAAGTAATGAAATTGATCAAACGCGGGATCGAATTTAAAAATGGAGCAAAAGCTTCTTACGAAGACCAACACATTGTCTCTAATCTCTTCTTTGAGAGTTCGACTCGTACTCACAAATCTTTTGAAGTAGCAGAGATTAAACTAGGACTTCACCTATTGGACTTTGACGTGAAAACAAGTTCAGTCAATAAGGGTGAAACACTCTATGATACAATTTTGACCTTGTCAGCCTTGGGAGTGGATGCCTGTGTCATCCGACATCCAGAGGTAGACTACTATAGAGAGTTGATCGCAAGTCCTACTATTACGACTTCCATTATCAATGGTGGGGATGGTTCGGGTCAACACCCAAGCCAAAGTTTGCTTGATTTAATGACGATTTATGAAGAATTTGGACACTTTGAAGGACTTAAAGTGGCCATTGCTGGAGACCTTGACCATTCACGTGTGGCTAAATCCAATATGCAAATCTTAAAACGTTTGGGAGCAGAACTCTACTTTGCTGGTCCAGAAGAATGGAGAAGTCAAGAGTTTGCGGACTATGGACAGTTTGTAACCATTGATGAAATCATTGACCAGGTAGATGTCATGATGTTTCTTCGTGTACAACATGAACGTCATAATAGTGGAACAGGCTTTTCAAAAGAAGGCTATCACACTCAACATGGTTTAACTCAAGAACGTTATGACCGTTTAAAAGAAACAGCAATCCTCATGCATCCGGCTCCAGTGAACCGTGATGTAGAAATCGCAGATCATTTAGTTGAAGCACCAAAATCACGGATTGTCCAACAAATGACCAATGGTGTCTTTGTTCGAATGGCAATCTTAGAATCCGTACTGGCGAGTAGAAACGCCAACTAAAACACAAGACGTTAAAAGACGCCAGTGAGCGTCCACGAGAGGTTAAAATATGACAAAAAGACTTCTAGTATTAGAAGATGGCACAGTTTTTGAAGGAAAGGCCTTCGGAGCAGATATTGATGTAACAGGCGAAATCGTTTTTAATACAGGGATGTCTGGCTACCAAGAATCCATTACAGACCAGTCTTATAATGGACAAATCTTGACCTTTACTTATCCTTTGGTAGGAAATTATGGAATTAACCGTGATGATTACGAATCCATTATTCCAACTTGTAAGGGAGTCGTTGTTTTTGAAGAAGCGCGTCGAGCTAGCAACTGGCGAAATCAAATGACGCTGGATGAATTTTTGAAAGCCAAGAAAATTCCTGGTATTTCAGGGATTGATACGCGTGCACTCACCAAGATTATCCGTAAGCATGGTACCATGCGTGCAACCTTGACCCATGTTGGGGACAGCATGGACCATGTGACGGACCAGCTCCAAGCGACAGTCTTGCCGACAGACAATATCAAGCAGGTTTCTACTAAAACTTCATATCCAGCTCCAGGAGTTGGTTTAAGCGTGGTGCTAGTGGACTTTGGTCTCAAGCACTCAATTCTACGTGAACTTTCTAAGCGTAACTGTAACGTTACAGTTGTTCCTTATTCGACAACGGCTGAAGAAATTCTCCATCTCAATCCTGACGGAGTTATGTTGTCAAACGGTCCAGGTAACCCAGAAGATGTTCCACAGGCACTGGATATGATTCGTGGTGTGCAAGGGAAAATTCCAATCTTTGGTATTTGTATGGGGCATCAACTCTTTGCAATGGCAAATGGTGCTAAGACCTATAAGATGAAATTTGGACACCGTGGATTCAACCATGCGGTACGCGAAATTGCTACAGGACGTGTAGACTTCACCAGTCAGAACCATGGTTATGCAGTTAGCCGTGAGGATTTGCCAGAACACTTGATTATCACTCACGAAGAAATCAATGACAAGTCAGTGGAAGGTGTGCGCCACAGATATCAACCAGGTTTCTCTGTTCAATACCATCCAGATGCAGCCCCTGGTCCACACGATGCAAGCTACTTATTTGACGAGTTTATCGAGATGATGGAAGCTTTTAAACAATCAAACTAAGAACGAGTAAAAGCTCGTCAGAGAATTTATGTAACTGAACACGGACGGAAAGCTCGGAATTTAGAGAAACCAACTTGGATTGTCAATTCTTCCTTGGTTTCCTAAAATTCAATCACTTTCTATTCGTCCTTTGTATCTTATTTAATGGCAACCCGAGAGTTGCCGAATAGAAAGGCAGGTCGTTTCTTTTAGTCGCTACTGGGCGAACTAAAAACTCCCTGCACTAGATTTTTTATCGAAAATATCGTTTCTCTAAAAAATCGTCGGAGAATTTATTTAATGGCAACCCGAGAGTTGCCGAGTAGAAAGGAGAAGATACATTGTTCGCGGAAGTGAACACGCTCTAAGAACTGTGTGAAAAAGATAAACATCGTCTTGATGCTAAAGGCGTCTGCACCGAGTTTTCTATTTTCACTGTGTTCTTTACAGGCTTTGTATCATAAACTATGCCTAAACGTACTGATATTCAAAAAATTATGGTGATTGGTTCTGGTCCGATTATTATTGGTCAGGCTGCTGAGTTTGACTATGCTGGCACCCAGGCTTGCTTGTCCTTGAAAGAGGAGGGCTATGAGGTTGTTTTGGTTAACTCAAACCCTGCCACCATCATGACGGATAAGGAGATTGCTGACGAGGTCTATATCGAACCGATTACACTTGAGTTTGTGACGCGTATTCTCCGTAAAGAACGTCCAGATGCCTTGCTTCCAACACTTGGTGGTCAGACAGGGCTCAACATGGCCATGGAATTGTCTAAAAATGGTATCCTAGATGAGCTTGGAGTTGAGCTTCTGGGAACTAAATTATCTGCTATTGACCAAGCAGAGGATCGTGACCTCTTTAAACAATTGATGGAAGAGCTCAACCAACCGATTCCAGAATCTGAAATTGTTAACACTGTGGAAGAAGCCGTTGCCTTTGCAGCGACAATTGGCTACCCAGTGATTGTCCGTCCAGCCTTTACCCTAGGTGGTACTGGTGGTGGTATGTGTGCCAACGAGGAAGAATTGCGTGAAATCGCTGAAAATGGGTTGAAGCTGTCACCTGTTACTCAATGTTTGATTGAACGTTCGATTGCTGGTTTTAAGGAAATCGAATACGAAGTGATGCGTGACTCGGCTGACAATGCCCTTGTTGTATGTAACATGGAAAACTTTGACCCAGTCGGGATTCATACAGGGGATTCCATCGTATTTGCCCCAGCGCAAACTATGTCAGATTATGAAAACCAAATGCTACGCGACGCTAGCTTGAGCATCATTCGTGCCCTTAGGATTGAAGGTGGATGTAATGTTCAGCTTGCCCTTGACCCACATAGTTTTAAGTACTATGTCATCGAAGTAAACCCTCGTGTATCGCGTTCGTCAGCGCTTGCTTCTAAGGCAACTGGTTACCCAATTGCCAAATTGGCAGCTAAGATTGCCGTCGGATTGACTCTAGATGAGGTTATCAACCCAGTTACAGGTTCAACCTACGCTATGTTTGAACCAGCCCTTGACTACGTCGTTGCTAAGATTCCACGTTTTCCTTTTGACAAGTTTGAAAAAGGTGAGCGCCGTCTTGGGACACAGATGAAGGCCACTGGTGAAGTCATGGCTATCGGTCGTAACATCGAGGAGTCACTTCTTAAAGCTTGTCGCTCCCTTGAAATTGGGGTTCATCACAATGAAATGCCTGAGCTTGCAGATGTTTCTGATGATGCCTTGATTGAAAAGGTTGTCAAAGCCCAAGATGACCGTCTCTTCTATGTATCAGAAGCCATTCGTCGTGGTTACACACCAGAGGAAATTGCTGAGCTTACAAAAATTGATATCTTCTATCTGGATAAACTCTTGCACATCTTTGAAATTGAGCAAGAATTAGGTGCCCATCCACAAGATCTAGAAGTTTTGAAAACAGCCAAACTCAATGGCTTCTCAGATCGTAAGATTGCTGAGCTCTGGAATACTACAGCTAACCAAGTTCGTCAACTTCGCTTGGAAAATAAGATTGTTCCAGTTTACAAGATGGTTGATACTTGTGCGGCAGAATTTGAATCAGAAACTCCATACTTCTATTCTACTTATGGTTGGGAAAATGAATCAATCAAGTCTGATAAGGAATCTGTACTTGTTCTAGGTTCAGGTCCAATCCGTATCGGTCAAGGGGTTGAGTTTGACTACGCAACTGTTCACTCTGTTAAGGCAATTCAAGCTGCTGGCTACGAAGCTATTATCATGAACTCGAACCCAGAGACCGTTTCAACCGACTTCTCTGTATCAGATAAACTTTACTTTGAACCATTAACATTCGAAGATGTCATGAATGTCATCAATTTGGAGCAACCAAAAGGTGTTATCGTTCAGTTTGGTGGTCAAACAGCTATCAACCTTGCTGAGCCATTAGCAAAAGCAGGTGTGACTATCCTTGGTACGCAGGTTGCTGACCTAGACCGTGCCGAAGACCGTGACCTCTTCGAACAAGCTCTTAAAGACTTGGATATTCCACAGCCACCTGGACAAACAGCCACCAATGAAGAAGAAGCTGTACTTGCAGCTCGTAAGATTGGCTTCCCAGTTCTTGTTCGTCCTTCTTATGTCTTGGGTGGACGCGCCATGGAAATCGTTGAGAATGAAGATGATCTTCGTTCTTACATGCGTACAGCCGTTAAAGCAAGTCCAGATCACCCTGTTCTTGTTGACTCTTATATCGTCGGTCAAGAGTGTGAAGTAGATGCTATCTCAGATGGACAAAGTGTCCTCATCCCAGGTATCATGGAACATATCGAACGTGCTGGTGTCCACTCAGGTGATTCCATGGCTGTTTACCCTCCACAAACCTTGTCTCAAAAGGTTCAAGAAACCATCGCAGACTACACAAAACGCCTTGCAATCGGCCTTAACTGCCTTGGTATGATGAACATTCAGTTTGTCATTAAGGATGAAAAAGTCTACGTTATTGAGGTCAATCCACGTGCCAGTCGTACTGTACCGTTCCTATCAAAAGTAACCAATATCCCGATGGCTCAGGTGGCGACCAAGCTCATTCTTGGTCAAAGTCTTGAAGAACTTGGTTACCAAGATGGACTTTACCCAGAAAGTACTCGCGTTCATATTAAGGCACCTGTCTTCTCTTTTACCAAGCTAGCGAAAGTAGACAGCTTGCTGGGTCCGGAAATGAAGTCAACAGGTGAAGTTATGGGTTCTGACACGACTTTGGAAAAAGCTCTCTACAAGGCTTTTGAAGCTTCTTATCTTCATTTGCCAACCTTTGGGAATGTTGTCTTTACTATCGCTGATGATGCTAAAGAAGAGGCCTTGGACTTGGCTCGTCGTTTCCAAGATATTGGCTATGGAATCCTCGCGACAGAAGGAACAGCAGCCTTCTTTGCTAGTCATGGATTGCAAGCCCAACCTGTTGGTAAGATTGGTGATGACGATAAAGATATCCCAAGTTTTGTTCGCCAAGGAAGAATTCAAGCTATCATTAACACAGTTGGAACAAAACGAACTGCTGATGAAGATGGTGAGCAGATTCGCCGTTCAGCCATTGAACACGGAGTGCCTCTCTTCACAGCCTTGGATACAGCTAATGCTATGCTTAAAGTACTTGAAAGCCGTAGTTTTGTTACAGAAGCAATCTAGTTGAGAAAAAATTTTCACATTTTTAAAGCCAGCTTTTTCTAACGCTGGCTTTTGCAATACAGGTCTTGCTTGCTTTAACTATCATGCTTTCCTTAAGAATCATTTCAAAATGTGATATAATATGAATAAATTGTAAATAGGAAACTATTTTTATTGTATTTTCAAAACTCCATGAATAAACTAAGTAAAGACAAGATTAGAAAGTGAAATATGCCTATGTCTTCTTACAAAAAGATCTCTCTTTCTGAGATCAACCAATCCATTGAAACTCCGAATAACAATCATTTTTGGCAAAATCTAAAAGCATTTTTAGGGCCTGGCGCTCTTGTGGCTGTTGGATATATGGATCCTGGAAACTGGATTACTAGTGTGGTTGGTGGGGCTTCCTACAAATATAGTCTCTTATTCGTTATTTTGATGTCATCCATCATTGCTATGCAGCTACAACAGATGGCTGGAAAGCTCGGTATCGTGACTAAGATGGACCTAGCACAGGCAACAGCTCAGCATGCCCCCAAGTGGCTCCGTTATAGTCTATGGGTGATGTTAGAATTAGCTTTAATGGCGACAGACTTGGCTGAGGTTTTAGGTTCAGCGATTGCCTTAAATCTTTTATTTAAAATACCGATAATGGTCGCTATACTGCTAACTGTTTTAGATGTATTTCTTTTGCTTTTGTTGATGAAATTTGGGTTCAAGAAGATTGAAGCCATTGTTACAACCCTTATCTTAACTATATTAGGAATCTTTTCTTATCTGGTGGCTTTATCCAATCCAAGTATGCAGGGGATTTTTGGTGGCTATTTACCGACTTCGACTTTATTTGAAAGTCCTTTGCCAGGACATGAGAGTCAACTGACTTTGGCTTTAGGGATTGTGGGAGCAACAGTCATGCCTCATAATCTCTATCTCCATTCATCGCTATCTCAAACAAGGAAAATCAATCACAAAGATAAGAAGGATGTTCGAAAAGCCGTGCGTTTTATGACCTGGGATTCAAATCTTCAGTTGTCCCTAGCTTTTATTGTCAATTCCTTACTTCTCATTTTAGGAGCATCGCTCTTTTTTGGTCATGCATCTGAAATTTCAGCATTCTCCCAAATGTACAATGCTTTGCAGGATTCTACAATAGCAGGAGCGATAGCTAGCTCAACTCTGTCAACTTTATTTGCTTTAGCCCTTTTAGCAAGTGGCCAAAATTCTACTATTACAGGTACTTTAACAGGACAGATTGTCATGGAAGGTTTCTTGCATATGAAATTACCTCAGTGGATTATCCGTGTTGGTACAAGGATTTTTGCCTTGCTTCCTGTAATCATAGTCGCTGTCTTGTTTGGGCATCAAGAAAAGACCTTGGATCAGTTATTGGTCTATTCGCAGGTCTTTCTGTCAATCGCTCTTCCATTCTCGATTTTTCCCTTAATTTATCTGACTTCTAAGAAGTCACTGATGGGAGAATTTACCAATGCCAAGTGGAACACAATCCTAGGCTACGTAGTTTCAATCATCTTAACCATTCTCAATATTAAGCTTCTTTTTGATATTTTTTAAACTCGTTAAAATCAATTTTGTATCGGTTCGAAGATCGACAAAGAGAAAGTAGTATTGGTTGATTCATGGAAAGAAGTAAAAAGAACAGTCAAAACTGTTCTTTTTTGTCGTTTATATTGGCTCTATAATATTTGTAGTGGGTAAATCCCCTATAGATATTATGGAGCCTATTTTGTTGTAGAAAAAAAGTTCCATATCATCTATAATGAAAAGCGATCAAACCATCATTAGAAAGAATCATATGGAACAATTACATTTTATCACAAAACTTCTCGATATTAAAGACCCAAACATCAAGATTCTAGATATCATCAATATGGATACCCACAAAGAAATTATCGCTAAGCTGGATTATGAGGCCCCTTCTTGTCCTGATTGTGGAAGTCTAATGAAGAAATATGACTTTCAAAAACCGTCTAAGATCCCTTACCTCGAAACAACTGGTATGCCTTCTAGAATTCTCCTTAGAAAACGCCGTTTTAAGTGCTATCAGTGCTCTAAAATGATGGTTGCTGAGACTTCTCTCGTCAAGAAGAATCATCAAATCCCTCGTATCATCAACCAAAAAATTGCTCAGAAGCTGATTGAAAAAACTTCTATGACCGATATTGCTCATCAGCTGTCCATTTCAACTTCAACTGTCATTCGCAAGCTCAATGACTTCCGTTTTAAGCATGATTTTTCTCGTCTTCCTGAAATTATGTCATGGGACGAGTACTCCTTTACAAAGGGAAAGATGAGTTTCATTGCTCAAGATTTTGATAAGCTCAATATCATCACTGTTCTTGAAGGCAGAACACAAGCTATCATTCGAAATCACTTTCTTAAATATGATAGAGTCGTTCGATGTCGAGTGAAAATCATTACGATGGATATGTTTAGTCCTTACTATGACTTGGCTAAACAGCTTTTTCCAAACGCTAAAATCGTGTTGGATCGTTTCCATATTATCCAACATCTCAGCCGTGCTATGAGTCGTGTGCGTGTCCAAATCATGAATCAGTTTGAGCGAAAATCCCATGAATACAAGGCTATCAAGCGTTACTGGAAGCTCATCCAACAGGATAGTCGAAAACTCAGCGATAAACGTTTTTATCGTCCTACTTTTCGTATTCACTTGACCAATAAAGAGATTCTAGACAAGCTTTTGAGCTATTCAGAAGACTTGAAACACCACTATCAGATCTATCAGCTCTTGCTTTTTCACTTTCAGAACAAAGACCCTGAGAAATTTTTCGGACTCATTGAGGACAATCTGAAGCAGGTTCATCCTATTTTTCAGACTGTCTTTAAAACCTTTCTAAAGAACAAAGAGAAAATCATCAACGCTCTTCAATTACCTTATTCCAACGCAAAATTGGAAGCGACCAATAATCTCATCAAACTTATCAAACGAAACGCCTTTGGATTTCGGAACTTTGAAAACTTCAAAAAAAGAATTTTTATAGCTCTGAACATCAAAAAAGAAAGGACGAATTTTGTCCTTTCTCGAGCTTAGCTGACTTCAACCCACTACAGTTGACAAAGAGCCTTTATATTGTTGCCATCAATCAGTTCTTGCGATAAGCTTTAATACTGTGACTATACCACTCTTGCATTTCCTTTGATGGTGGTGTCATATAATCCCCATACATCTGAGTTAAAAATTGATCATATTTTTTAGGGACGGGTAACATACGGCCTTCAAAATCGGTTAAAATCAGTTCTTTAAAAGTATCAACTGGGAAGACTTCTTTCATTCCTTCTTTACCAATCCCAATTCCTCCTTCATATTGAGGAGTGTTGGTTGCAGCATTTTTGACTAGCTGATCAATTTTCTTGTAAAAGTAACGGGGATTGACCAATCGGAGGGCGTACCAGCTACATAATCTTAGAAAATCTTTTAACTTGCTATCACCGTGAACTGCACGTGATTTTTTGATATAAGCTAGTTGACGAAGGGCTACATACTTATAACTTTTATCGACAATACTCAAGTCTGTAAAGCGATCAATTGGGAAGACATCGATAAAGAGACTAGTGTCATGACGCTTGTACTTAACATGGTCTTCGATAACAGTAGAAGTGTCCAAAATCGATGCGAAATTATGGAAGTACCAAGAAGAAGTGTCGTAGGAAAGAACCTTATAGCGAGGGTGATTTTCTTTTTCAATAATCTTCAGTAAACGCTCATAATCTTCACGATAGAGAGAAATATCAATATCATCGTCCCAGGGAATCATACCTTTGTGGCGGATAGCTCCAAGCATGGTTCCATAACTGAGAAAATAAGGAATATCATGTTTCTTACAAGTCTCATCAATATAGTCTAGCAGAGCTAGTTGAATTTCTTTAATTTCTTCTCTTTCTAAATACTGCATCCTAATCCTCCAATTTGTAAGCGTGAAATTCATGACTGTAGAAGCGTTTTTCTTCTGGTGGTAGGGTCATATAATCTTCATAAAATTGTGTCAAAATAGTATCAAATTTTTCAGGTGCTGGAAGGGTCAAATTCTCAAAGGGTAAATCGATTGTTTTATCGAAGGTACCACTTGGGAAGACTTCCTTTTCCTTAAATTTAGAAGGGATAAAAGCCATATACTGCCCATTTTCACGACTATATTTTTGAATTTCTTTCTCGATTTTATGTGCGAAATAACGAGGAGAAACAGGTCGAAGGAGCAACCAGAAGGCTGTTCGTATCCAATCTTTTAAAAGGCTATCTTTATAGACAATATTTTTGTGTTTACTGAAAGACAGAAGTTTGAAGCTTTCCAGCTTATAACAAATATCAATGACCTTAGGGTCATCGAAGCGATCCATAGGGAAAATATCAATAAAAACACCTGACTCATAGGTTTTTGTATTCCGAGTATCAATAATTTTAGTCGTACTGTCTGTTATTTTGATAAAGTTGTTAAAGTAGCTCTTATCCGTTTCTAAGGATAAAAGTTTATATTTACTTTTTTCATTTTGAAAAATGGTAATAAATCGTTGGTAGTCTTCTCGAGGCATGGAAAGATCAATATCGTCGTCCCAAGGGATAAAGCCCTGATGTCGAACTGCCCCAATCAGAGTTCCGTAGTTAATCATATAGTTGATATTGTGTTTTTTACAGAGAGTATCAATATAATCCAAAATTTCTAATTCAATTTGTTTGGCATCTTCAATGGTTAGTTGTTTCATTCTAAACTCCTATGATCTTTTAAATTTATTTTTTAAGGCTAGGACATGGTTTAAAAATTCATAGAAAATGCTATCTTTGGTGAAGACAAGTAGACCAATATAAGAGATGGCTGAAAGCAAGACAATCAAACCAGTATTAATCAAAAATGGCAAATTAATGACCATATCCACAGGATACAAGAAATTAATCAGGAAATAGATTCCTACAAAGGAAAGTGAAAAGAGCGAGTATCGGACAGTGTAGCTAAAGAGATGTCCCAAGTGAATGAGTTGTTTTCTATGGATGAAAATGATATAGAAGACGAGTAGAGAGGCTTCTGATAGCATAGTTGTCAGTAAGTAGTATTCAGGAGCCACGATATGGTTGAAAAAGAGGAGACTATTTAAGCCTAAATTGAGTAATCCTGCAAAGACTGTATAGACTGTGATACGTTTTTCATAGCCATTTGTAAAGAGAATTTGGGAACCAAGAATGGTATCTAGTGCCAGGATAATCGTACGAAAAGCGAAGAGAGAGGTTAAGATACCGCCTCCGATATATTTTTCACTACCGTAAAGTAGGATGGCATTTGGTCCTAAAACCATGAGTCCAAAGCTCAGTGGAATGATAAAGAAGTTAAAGATTCGACTTCCTCTGTTAACAAGTGCGACATAGGCTTCCTTATCGCCTTTTCCTAGATAATAGCTGAGACGAGGTACACTCACTCCGATAGCTCCTGTTACAACACCAGCTATAACGGTCACAATTCGTTGAGCCATAGTATAGTAACTAACGTTGACATCAATCCCTGTTTTAACGAGGAAGAGACGATCCAAAAAAGTGAAGAGCATATTGGCATTGGCAAAGACCAACATAGCTGTTAGCGGGAGAAAGAGCGGTTTAAAATCACTTATGTGAATCTTCACAAGCTTAATGTCTCTTTTAATCCAAAAATAACTAATCAGATAGTTAATCAGTGTCGATAAACTCATCACAAGTGTATAGACAACAATATCGTGTTCATTTTTGACAAACAGGAAAATAGAGACCAGCATCAGGATACGTATGAAGGCAGTCTTGTAAAAAAGAAAACTGTAATTTTCCAGAGCTTCATTGACCCATTCGATTGAAAAAATCTGGGCAATGAGTTGAATCCCCATAACAAGGTAGACTTTTTTGACGATTGGATTATCTGTAAAGAAGAGAGGATAGGCTAGGATATAGACAGCAGTGGTCAAAATTGTACAAGCTATGCACAAATAAAAAAGAATAGAGAAGGTTCTATTAAGATCTTTTTTACTATCCTTGACATTACTGATGGCTCTTAAACCGTAGTTATAGACTCCATAAGTTGCGAAGGGCAAGAAAAAAGACAAAATAGTGTCAACTGAGTTGAAGTAACCATAGTCAGTTCGGTCCAAGACACGTGCGACATAGGTTCCGGTTAGGATGGGAAAAATAATATTTAAGACACGAATTCCCATATAAGATAGAGCATTTAATTTTATACTTTTCATTCAATTTACCTCGTTTTTCATTATATCATAAAGTCGGCTAATAAGAAATGAGGGGCAGTAAGTCAAACAATCACTTTGAAGTTTCAAAGTTTAATTTTAAGTTTTCTTTAAGGAAAGTATATTATTCTGAAGAACTCTAAAATTTCACAGCCATTTATTAGTAATGACTACAGAATTCCTAGTCATTACTAGAAATGGACTAGTTTCTTTAAATAATAGACCTCCTTAATCCTCCTATTCTAGAAGGGGAGGACCGGTATTTCTTTTATGATAGGACTAGATTGTGGTATAATAGAGAGAATAAGTTTTTTTAGTAAGACAAAGGAGAAAATAGATGATTTATGCAGGAATTCTTGCTGGGGGAACTGGCACACGCATGGGAATCAGTAACTTGCCAAAACAATTTTTAGAGCTAGGTGATCGACCTATCTTGATTCATACAATTGAAAAATTTGTCTTGGAACCAAGCATTGAAAAAATTGTAGTTGGTGTTCATGGAGACTGGGTTTCCCATGCAGAGGATCTTGTAGATAAATATCTTCCTCTTCATAAGGAACGTATCATCATTACAAAGGGTGGTGCTGACCGCAACACAAGTATTGAGAAAATCATTGAAGCCATTGATGCTTATCGTCCGCTTACTCCAGAGGATATCGTTGTTACCCACGATTCTGTTCGTCCATTTATTACGCTTCGCATGATTCAGGACAATATCCAACTTGCCCAAAATCATGACGCAGTGGATACAGTGGTAGAAGCGGTTGATACTATCGTTGAAAGTACCAATGGTCAATTTATTACAGATATTCCAAATCGTGCTCACCTCTATCAAGGGCAAACGCCTCAAACATTCCGTTGCAAGGACTTCATGGATCTTTACGGTTCTCTCTCTGCTGAGGAGAAGGAAATCTTGACAGATGCATGTAAAATCTTTGTGATTAAAGGAAAAGATGTAGCCTTGGCCAAGGGTGAATACTCAAATCTGAAGATTACAACCGTAACAGATTTGAAGATTGCAAAAAGTATGATTGAGAAAGACTAGTAAAATGATTAATCAAATTTATCAGCTAACTAAGCCTAAGTTTATCAATGTCAAATATCAAGAAGAGGCTATTGACCAAGAGAATCATATCCTCATCCGTCCTAATTATATGGCTGTCTGTCATGCGGATCAGCGTTATTATCAAGGAAAACGTGATCCAAAGATTTTGAATAAAAAGCTTCCAATGGCAATGATTCACGAGTCATGTGGAACTGTTATTTCTGATCCGACAGGAACTTATGAGGTTGGTCAAAAGGTTGTTATGATTCCGAATCAGCCTCCTATGCAGAGCGATGAAGAATTCTATGAGAACTACATGACAGGCACCCATTTCTTGTCTAGTGGATTTGATGGCTTTATGAGAGAGTTTGTTTCTCTCCCTAAAGACCGTGTGGTGGCTTACGATGCTATCGAAGATACGGTTGCAGCCATTACAGAGTTTGTCAGTGTTGGTATGCATGCTATGAATCGCCTATTGACCCTTGCTCATAGCAAGCGGGATCGAATCGCCGTTATCGGAGATGGAAGTTTAGCTTTTGTAGTTGCTAATATTATCAACTATACTTTGCCAGAAGCAGAGATTGTGGTTATTGGTCGTCATTGGGAAAAATTGGAACTTTTCTCATTCGCCAAAGAATGCTATATTACTGACAATATTCCTGAAGATTTGGCCTTTGACCATGCTTTTGAGTGTTGTGGTGGTGATGGTACTGGACCAGCCATTAATGATCTGATTCGCTACATTTGTCCTCAGGGAACGATTCTCATGATGGGCGTTAGCGAATATAAAGTCAATCTCAATACTCGCGATGCCTTAGAAAAGGGCTTGCTCTTGGTTGGGTCCTCTCGTTCTGGTCGCATTGATTTTGAAAATGCCATCCAAATGATGGAAGTCAAGAAATTTGCCAATCGTCTTAAAAATATCCTTTATCTAGAAGAACCTGTAAGAGAAATTAAAGATATTCACCGTGTCTTTGCTACCGATTTAAACACAGCCTTTAAAACCGTGTTTAAGTGGGAAGTATAGGTGCTGGAGGTTAATTGTGGAAAAAATCATAAAAGAAAACATTTCTTCCTTACTTCGTCAAGAAGAGGAAGTCCTCAGTGTTGAACAACTGGGGGGAATGACCAATCAAAACTATTTGGTCAAAACAACAAATAAGCAATACATCGTTAAGTTCTTTGGTAAAGGGACAGAAAAACTGATCAATCGTCAAGATGAAAAGTACAATCTTGAACTACTCAAAGATTTAGACCTAGATGTAAAAAATTATCTTTTTGATATTGAAGCTGGTATCAAAGTAAATGAGTATATTGAATCTGCGATTACGCTTGATTCAACGTCAATCAAGACCAAATTTGATAAAATTGCTCCCATATTACAAACGGTTCATGCTTCTGGCAAGGAATTAAGAGGAGAGTTTGCTCCTTTTGAAGAAATCAAGAAATATGAATCCTTGATTGAAGAGAAAATCCCTTATGCCAATTATGAAGCTGTTCGAGAAGAAGTTTTCTCCTTAGAGAACAGACTGGCTGACTTAGGTGTTGACAGAAAATCTTGTCATATTGATTTGGTGCCCGAAAACTTTATCGAATCACCACAAGGACGACTTTATCTGATTGACTGGGAATATTCATCAATGAATGATCCAATGTGGGATTTGGCTTCCCTCTTTTTAGAGTCCGAATTCACTCCCCAAGAGGAAGAAGATTTCTTATCTCACTATGAGAGTGAGCAAACACCTGTCTCTCGGGAAAAAATTGCCATTTATAAAATTTTACAAGATACGATTTGGAGTCTATGGACTGTCTATAAGGAAGAGCAAGGTGCAGATTTTGGTGACTATGGTGTGAATCGTTACCAAAGAGCTGTTAAAGGTTTGTCATATTATGGAGGTTCAGATGAAAAATAAAAATGGAGTTTCTTTTGGTCTACTCTCAGGTATTTTCTGGGGTTTAGGTCTAACGATTAGTGCTTATATCTTTTCGATTTTTACAGATTTGTCGCCCTTTGTGGTGGCAGCTGCTCACGATTTCTTGAGTATCTTTATCTTACTAGCTTTTATCTTGGTAAAAGAAGGAAAAGTTCGTCTCTCAATTTTCTTAAATATTCGCAATGTGAGTGTCATCATCGGAGCCTTGCTAGCAGGCCCTATCGGTATGCAGGCCAATCTTTATGCGGTTAAGTATATCGGAAGTTCCTTAGCTTCATCTGTATCGGCAATTTACCCTGCGATTTCAGTTTTATTGGCTTTCTTCTTTTTGAAGCACAAGATTTCGAAAAATACTGTGTTTGGGATTGTCTTGATTATTGCAGGGATAATTGCTCAGACCTATAAGGTTGAACAGGTTAATTCCTTCTACATTGGGATTCTCTGTGCTTTGATTTGTGCTATTGCATGGGGAAGCGAGAGTGTTCTTAGCTCCTTTGCCATGGAAAGTGATTTGAGTGAAATCGAAGCCCTCTTAATCCGTCAAGTGACTTCATTCTTGTCCTATCTTGTGATTGTGCTCTTCTCTCATCAGTCATTTGCAGAAGTGGCTAATGGACAATTGTTAGGTCTTATGATTGTCTTTGCAGCCTTTGATATGATTTCCTACTTGGCTTATTATATCGCTATTAATCGCTTGCAACCAGCCAAGGCTACAGGCTTGAACGTGAGTTATGTAGTATGGACTGTCTTATTTGCAGTTATTTTCTTGGGTGCACCGCTAGATATGCTGACCATTATTACGTCACTTATTGTCATTGCTGGAGTTTATATTATTATTAAAGAATAAAGGAGATTCGTGTGAAAGCCATCATCTTAGCAGCGGGATTGGGAACTCGCTTGCGTCCTATGACTGAAAATACCCCTAAAGCCTTGGTTCAGGTTAATCAAAAACCTTTGATTGAATACCAAATTGAGTTTTTAAAAGAAAAAGGGATCAATGACATCATCATCATCGTTGGTTACCTTAAAGAACAATTCGATTATTTGAAAGAAAAATATGGTGTTCGCCTTGTCTTCAATGATAAATACGCTGACTACAATAACTTTTACTCTCTCTATCTTGTAAAAGAAGAATTAGCTGACAGCTATGTTATTGATGCCGATAATTATCTCTTTAAAAATATGTTCCGCAATGATTTGACTCGTTCGACTTATTTTAGTGTTTATCGTGAAGATTGTACCAATGAATGGTTCTTGGTCTATGGAGATGACTACAAGGTTCAAGATATTACTGTTGATAGCAAGGCTGGTCGTATCCTTAGTGGTGTATCATTCTGGGATGCTCCAACTGCAGAAAAGATTGTTAGCTTTATCGATAAGGCTTATGCAAGTGGTGAATTTGTTGATCTCTATTGGGACAATATGGTCAAAGATAATATCAAAGAACTGGATGTCTATGTTGAAGAATTAGAAGGCAATAGCATCTATGAAATCGATAGTGTCCAAGATTATCATAAATTAGAAGAAATTCTTAAAAACGAAAATTAAAGATTCCAACATCTGACTAAAATAGTCGGATGTTTTTTTGATTTTTTACGAATAAATAGATGAGCAGAAAAAGAAATGGAGATATTTATGAAAATCACAAACTATGAAATCTATAAGTTAAAAAAATCAGGTTTGACCAATCAACAAATTTTGAAAGTTTTAGAATACGGTGAAAATGTTGATCAGGAGCTTTTGTTGGGTGATATTGCAGATATATCAGGTTGCCGAAATCCAGCTGTTTTTATGGAACGTTATTTTCAGATAGACGATGCGCATTTGGAGAAGGAGTTTCAAAAATTTCCATCATTCTCTATTTTAGACGACTGTTACCCTTGGGATTTGAGTGAAATATATGATGCACCTGTGCTGTTATTTTACAAGGGGAATTTGGATCTCTTGAAATTTCCTAAGGTAGCGGTAGTGGGAAGTCGTGCTTGTAGTAAACAGGGAGCTAAGTCAGTTGAAAAAGTCATTCAAGGCTTGGAAAATGAACTGGTTATCGTCAGTGGCTTAGCCAAGGGGATTGACACATCAGCTCATATGGCAGCTCTTCAGAATGGCGGAAAAACCATTGCAGTGATTGGAACAGGTCTGGACGTGTTTTATCCTAAAGCCAATAAACGCTTGCAAGACTACATTGGCAATGATCATCTGATTCTCAGTGAGTACGGACCAGGCGAACAACCTCTGAAATTTCATTTTCCTGCCCGTAATCGCATCATCGCTGGACTTTGTCGTGGTGTGATTGTAGCAGAGGCCAAGATGCGCTCGGGGAGTCTCATTACCTGTGAGAGAGCAATGGAAGAAGGACGCGATGTTTTTGCTATTCCTGGAAGTATTTTAGATGGACTATCAGACGGTTGCCATTATTTGATTCAAGAAGGGGCAAAATTAGTCACCAGTGGGCAAGATGTGCTTGCGGAATTTGAATTTTAAGACTCTTCGAAAATCTCTTCAAACCACGTCAGCTTCACCTTGCCGTAGGTAGGGTTACTGACTTCGTCAGTTTCATCTGCAACCTCAAAGCAGTGCTTTGAGCAACCTGCGGCTAGCTCCCTAGTTTGCTCTTTGATTTTCATTGAGTATAAGAAGAAAGTACGCTTACTAGACAAATTTTTCTTCTATATATAGTAGCTAAGTCTTGACAGTTATGGCAAAATGGTTTACACTTTATAAAGTTTATTACTTTGAAAAGGTGTGATAGTGTGGCTACGGCAACAAAAAAGAAAAAATCAACAGTTAAAAAAAATCTAGTAATCGTGGAATCGCCTGCTAAGGCCAAGACGATTGAAAAATATCTAGGCAGAAACTACAAGGTTCTAGCCAGTGTCGGGCATATACGTGATTTGAAGAAATCCAGTATGTCAGTCGATATTGAAAATAATTATGAACCGCAATATATCAATATCCGAGGAAAAGGACCTCTCATCAATGACTTGAAAAAAGAAGCCAAAAAAGCTAATAAAGTCTTTCTGGCGAGTGACCCGGACCGTGAAGGAGAAGCAATTTCTTGGCATTTGGCCCATATTCTCAATTTAGATGAAAATGATGCCAACCGTGTGGTCTTCAATGAAATCACCAAGGATGCGGTCAAAAATGCTTTTAAAGAACCTCGCAAGATTGATATGGACTTGGTCGACGCCCAACAGGCTCGTCGTGTCCTAGACCGCTTGGTAGGCTATTCGATTTCGCCTATTTTGTGGAAGAAGGTCAAGAAGGGCTTGTCAGCAGGTCGCGTACAGTCTATTGCGCTTAAGTTAATCATTGATCGTGAGAATGAAATCAATGCCTTCCAACCAGAAGAATACTGGACAATTGATGCTGTCTTTAAAAAGGGAACCAAGCAATTTCAGGCTGCTTTCTATGGAGTAGATGGTAAAAAGATAAAACTGACTAGTAATGATGAGGTCAAGGAAGTTCTGTCTCGTCTGACTAGCAAAGATTTTTCAGTGGATCAGGTAGATAAGAAAGAGCGCAAACGCAATGCTCCTTTACCATATACCACTTCATCTATGCAGATGGATGCGGCTAATAAAATCAATTTCCGTACTCGAAAGACCATGATGGTTGCCCAACAGCTCTATGAAGGAATTAATATCGGTTCTGGTGTTCAAGGTTTGATTACCTATATGCGTACTGACTCTACTCGTATCAGTCCAGTGGCACAGAACGAAGCAGCAAGTTTCATTACGGATCGTTTTGGTAGCAAGTATTCTAAGCATGGTAGCAAGGTCAAAAATGCATCAGGAGCTCAGGATGCCCACGAGGCTATTCGTCCGTCAAGTGTCTTTAATACACCGGAAAGCATCGCTAAGTATCTGGATAAGGATCAGCTCAAGCTTTATACTCTTATTTGGAATCGTTTTGTGGCTAGTCAGATGACAGCTGCTGTCTTTGATACCATGGCTGTTAAATTGTCTCAAAATGGAGTTCAATTTGCTGCTAATGGTAGTCAGGTTAAGTTTGATGGTTATCTTGCTATTTATAATGATTCTGACAAGAATAAGATGTTACCGGATATGGCTGTTGGAGATGTTGTCAAACAGGTCAATAGTAAACCAGAGCAACATTTCACTCAACCGCCTGCTCGCTATTCTGAAGCGACACTGATCAAGGCCTTGGAGGAAAATGGGGTTGGACGTCCGTCAACCTACGCACCGACCATTGAAACTATTCAGAAACGTTATTATGTTCGCCTTGCAGCCAAACGTTTTGAACCAACAGAGTTGGGAGAAATTGTTAACAAGCTCATCGTTGAATATTTCCCAGATATCGTAAACGTGACCTTTACAGCTGAAATGGAAGGCAAGCTGGATGACGTCGAAGTCGGAAAAGAGCAGTGGCAACGTGTCATTGATGACTTTTACAAACCATTCTCTAAAGAAGTCGCCAAGGCTGAAGAAGAAATGGAAAAAATCCAGATCAAGGATGAACCAGCTGGATTTGACTGTGAAGTGTGTGGCAGTCCAATGGTTATTAAACTTGGTCGATTTGGTAAGTTCTATGCTTGTAGCAATTTCCCAGATTGCCGTCATACCCAAGCAATCGTGAAAGAGATTGGTGTTGAGTGTCCAAGTTGTCATCAGGGACAAATCATTGAGCGTAAAACCAAACGTAATCGCCTCTTCTATGGTTGCAATCGCTATCCAGAATGTGAATTTACTTCCTGGGACAAACCAATTGGACGTGATTGTCCAAAATGCGGACATTTCCTTGTGGAGAAAAAGGTCCGTGGTGGTGGTAAACAGGTTGTATGTAGTAATGGCGACTACGAAGAGGAAAAAATTAAATAAAATGCAGAGTCCTGAAAATAAATTTCAGGCTCTTTTTTGTTGATGCTTGACAAATTTCCCCCTTGTATGCGAAACTAGAAGAAGATTATTTTATACTCAATGAGAATCAAAGAGCAAACTAGGAAACTAGCCGTAGGTTGCTCAAAGCACTGCTTTGAGGTTGTGGATAGAACTGACGAAGTCAATAACCCTACCTACGTCAAGGTGACGTTGATGCGGTTTGAAGAGATTTTCGAAGAGTATTAATTAGGAGAAGTTATGCGTCTTATTTATCTGATAATTGGTTTTTTATCACTTGCCTTGGCTATTGTTGGGGTTGTTTTGCCCTTGTTGCCTACAACTCCTTTTCTGTTGTTGTCTATTGCTTGTTTCTCCAGAAGTTCCAAGCGTTTTGAAGATTGGCTTTATCATACCAAACTCTATCAGACTTACGTAGCGGACTTTCGTGAAACCAAGTCTATTGCGCGTGAACGTAAGAAAAAAATCATCGTTTCTATCTACATCTTGATGGGAATTTCCATTTTTTTTGCTCCTCTCTTACCAGTCAAAATCGGTCTGGGAGCTTTGAACATCTTTATAACCTATTATCTCTTTAAGGTTATTCCAGACAAAGAATAGTTAAAATAGTAGTTATTTGCCTTGATAAAATTGAAAGCATATTCACAACAATATGATATAATAAATTTAAAGTAATACTCAAGGAGAATCAAATGATTTACGAATTTTGTGCTGAAAATGTTACCTTGCTTGAAAAGGCTATGCAGGCAGGAGCTCGCCGCATCGAGCTTTGTGATAATCTAGCAGTTGGTGGAACGACACCAAGCTACGGAGTAACAAAGGCAGCTGTGGAACTGGCGGACGACTACGATACGACCATTATGACTATGATTCGCCCGCGTGGTGGTGATTTTGTCTATAATGACCTCGAGATTTCTATTATGCTTGAGGATATTGCTCTAACTGCTCAAGCAGGAAGCCAAGGCGTTGTCTTTGGTGCATTGACTGCTGATAAGAAGTTGGACAAGGCCAATCTTGAAAAATTGATTGCTGCATCTAAAGGTATGGAAATTGTTTTCCATATGGCATTTGATGAATTGAGCGAACAGGATCAGTTGGAAGCTATTGATTGGCTCAGCCAAGCTGGAGTGACTCGTATCTTAACTCGTGCTGGTGTGTCTGGCGATTCACTAGACAAACGTTTTGCTCACTATCACAGAATTTTGGAGCACGCTAAAGGTAAGATTGAAATTCTACCAGGTGGGGGGATTGACCTTGACAACCGTCAAACCTTTATCGATCAGCTAGGCGTGACACAATTGCACGGAACCAAGGTTGTCTTTTAAAAAATAGAAAGGAACTGCTAGCTTTGGATAGCAGTTTTCACTTATGTTTGAAATTTTTAAATCCTATCAATTAAATCAAGAAAAGGCTCATGATTATGGTTTTGTAGAAAATGCGGGAGTGTGGACCTATAGTTGCCAGATTTTGCAAGGTGACTTTGTCATGACTGTGTCCATTACTGCTGATAATGTGAGCTTTCAAGTATTTGACCAGGAGACTGGTGATCTCTATCCTCAAGTCCATATGGAAAGTTTTAAAGGAAGTTTTGTTGCAAGTGTCCGTGAGGCTTGTTTGGAGATTCTTTATCAGATTCGGAAAGCTTGTTTTGAGGTACAGGATTTTATCTGCCCTCAGACTAAGCGAATCATGACTCAGATTCAGAAAAAATATGGCAATCAGTTGGAATATCTATGGGAGAAATCGCCTGATACGGCAGTATTACGGCATGAAGGAAATCAAAAGTGGTATGCCGTCTTGATGAAAATTTCTTGGAATAAGCTTGAAAAGGGCAGAGAAGGATTAGTGGAAGCAGTCAATCTCAAACATGACCAAGTAGCTGATTTGTTGGTAAAAAAAGGGATTTATCCAGCTTTTCATATGAATAAGCGCTACTGGATTAGTGTGGCGCTTGATGATACTTTGGTAGATGAAGAAGTACTAGAATTGATCGAAAAAAGCTGGAACTTAACCTCTAAAAAATGAAACATTTCAAGGGTTTTCAATAACTTTCAATTAGCAAAATATTCTCTACTAAAGAAATTTTCAGAAAATATTGGATTTTTTCTTGACAACTACTTTTGCCTATGCTAAAATACTTAACAAGATATCAAACGAAGGAGAAAGTCAAACATGAAAACAGCTAAGTTTAATCAATTCGCTTTGTTGTTGAGGTACTCGGGCTAGTGCAAAATGCATTAGTCCTGTTTGGCTTACCAAGCGGGAGTAAATCAACATCTCGCTTGGAACTCCGAGCGAGATGTTTTTTTAAAACCATAGTTGGAAAAGGGGAAATCTTATGAGAACAGTTGAATTTCTAGATACTAGCCTTCGGGATGGAGAGCAGACACCGGGCGTTAATTTTTCAATCAAGGAAAAACTTGCCATTGCAAGACAGCTTGAGAAATGGGGCATTTCAGCAATTGAAGCTGGTTTTCCAGCGGCTAGTCCAGACTCATTTACGGCAGTTCAGGAGATTGCTAAAGCCTTGAAGAAAACAGCGGTGACTGGTTTGGCACGCTCGGTCAAGTCTGATATTGATGCTTGTTATGAAGCCCTCAAGGATGCCAAATATCCACAGGTTCATGTCTTTATCGCTACCAGTCCTATTCATCGTAAGTATAAGCTCAATAAGAGCAAGGAAGAGATTTTGGAAGTTATTAAGGAGCATGTTTCCTATGCCCGTTCTAAGTTTGAGGTTGTCGAATTCTCTCCAGAGGATGCGACCAGAACAGAGTTGGATTTCCTCTTGCAAGTTGTTCAAACAGCGGTTGATGCAGGTGCGACTTATATCAATATCCCTGATACGGTAGGATTTACTACACCAGAGGAGTATGGTGCTATCTTCAAACACTTGATTGAGAATGTCAAGACAGACCGTCAGATCATCTATTCGCCTCACTGTCATGATGATCTCGGAATGGCAGTAGCTAATAGCCTTGCTGCTATCAAGAATGGAGCAGGCCGTGTTGAAGGGACTATCAACGGTATTGGTGAGCGAGCTGGAAATGCTGCTTTGGAAGAAATTGCAGTAGCCCTCAATATTCGTCAAGATTACTACCAAGCAGAAACTAGTATTGTTTTAAATGAAACCATCAATACGTCGGAAATGGTTTCTCGCTTCTCTGGAATTCCAGTTCCTAAAAACAAGGCTGTGGTCGGTGGCAATGCCTTCTCTCACGAATCTGGTATTCACCAAGACGGAGTCCTTAAAAATCCTCTTACTTATGAGATTATCACCCCTGAATTGGTCGGTGTCAAGAGTAATAGCCTCCCACTTGGAAAATTGTCTGGTCGCCATGCCTTTGTTGAAAAACTAAGAGAATTGGCCCTAGACTTTACAGAAGAGGACATCAAACCACTCTTCGCTAAGTTCAAGGCACTGGCCGACAAGAAACAAGAAATCACAGATGCAGATATTCGTGCTCTGGTAGCCGGAACTATGGTTGAAAATCCAGAAGGCTTCCACTTTGATGATTTACAACTGCAAACTCATGCGGAAAATGAAATTGAAGCAACTGTTATCCTGGCTAATATGGATGGTGAGAAAGTCGAATTTAATGCGACAGGGCAAGGTTCTGTTGAAGCAATCTTTAACGCTATCGACAAGTTCTTTAATCAATCTGTCCGTTTGGTGTCCTATACCATTGATGCTGTGACAGATGGAATTGATGCCCAAGCTCGGGTTTTGGTCACTGTTGAAAACAGAGATACAGAAACCATCTTTAATGCAGCAGGGCTTGATTTCGATGTACTGAAAGCATCTGCTATTGCTTACATCAATGCTAATACCTTTGTTCAAAAAGAGAATGCTGGTGAGATGGGACGTAGCGTTTCCTATCGCGACATGCCTAGTGTGTAAAGGAGAAGGCTATGACAAAAAAAATAGTAGCTCTAGCAGGGGATGGGATCGGCCCAGAAATCATGGAGGCTGGTTTAGAAGTTCTGGAGGCTCTAGCTAAAAAAATAGGCTTTGTCTATGAAATAGACAGACGACCTTTTGGAGGTGCAGGTATTGATGCTGCAGGACATCCCTTGCCGGACAAAACGCTCAAGGCAAGTAGGGAGGCAGATGCTATCCTACTAGCAGCGATCGGTAGTCCCCAGTATGATGGGGCGGTGGTTCGGCCTGAACAAGGTTTGTTGGCTCTCCGTAAGGAACTCAATCTTTACGCTAATATTCGCCCTGTAAAAATCTTTGATAGTCTTAAGCATTTGTCACCTCTAAAACCGGAACGAATTGCTGGGGTGGACTTTGTCGTTGTGCGGGAGTTGACAGGCGGGATTTACTTTGGGGATCATATTCTTGAAGAAAGAAAAGCGCGTGATATCAATGATTATAGTTATGAGGAAGTAGAGCGGATTATACGCAAGGCCTTTGAAATTGCAAGAAGTCGGAGAAAAATCGTTACTAGTATCGATAAGCAAAATGTGTTGGCAACATCAAAACTCTGGCGGAAAGTAGCTGAGAAGGTCGCGCATGATTTCCCAGATGTGACCTTGGAACACCAGTTAGTGGACTCAGCTGCCATGCTCATGATTACCAATCCTGCTAAGTTTGATGTTATTGTAACGGAGAATCTTTTTGGAGATATTCTCTCTGATGAATCAAGCGTTCTATCTGGCACACTTGGGGTTATGCCATCAGCCAGTCATTCTGAAAATGGACCAAGTCTCTATGAACCTATTCACGGTTCAGCACCTGATATTGCTGGTCAAGGAATTGCCAATCCTATTTCCATGATTTTATCAGTGGCCATGATGTTGAGAGATAGTTTTGGACGTTATGAGGAAGCGGAGCGTATCGAACGTGCTGTCGAGGCAAGTTTGGCGGCTGGTATATTAACGAGAGATATAGGAGGACAGGCTTCGACCAAGGAAATGACAGAAGCCATTATTGAAAGGTTATGAAGATAAATCAAGGAATTACGTTTGCTATTTTGATTTGGAATCTATTGGTATTTATGATTTATGGTATTGATAAATCTAAAGCAAAAAGAGGTGCTTGGCGAATACCTGAAAAATATTTATTATCATTTGCAATCTTATGTGGTGGTTTTGGTGCCTGGCTAGCAGGAATCATCTTTCACCACAAGACTCGAAAATGGTATTTTAAAACAGTTTGGTTTCTTGGGATGGTGACTACGCTAGTAGCCTTATATTTTATTTGGAGGTAATGGATGGCAGGAAAATCGATTTTTGATAAATTATGGGACCGCCATGTCATCACAGGAGAAGAAGGGCAGCCTCAACTCATGTATGTAGACCAGCACTATATACACGAGGTGACCAGTCCTCAAGCTTTTCAAGGATTGCGAGATGCAGGACGTAGATTGAGACGACCAGACTTGACATTTGGAACCTTTGACCATAATGTCCCGACGGTCAATATCTACGATATTCGAGATGTTATTTCCAAGGCGCAAATTGATAAGTTAGCAGAAAATGTTGAGGAATTCGGGATTGAACATGCTGCCCACGGTTCAGAAAAGCAAGGAATCGTTCATATGGTTGGTCCAGAGACAGGACGGACCCAACCAGGAAAATTCATCGTCTGTGGAGACAGTCACACAGCAACGCACGGAGCTTTTGGAGCCATCGCCTTTGGAATTGGGACCAGTGAAGTCGAGCATGTCTTCGCTACCCAGACACTCTGGCAGGTTAAACCCAAGAAAATGCTGGTAGAATTCACTGGTGTTCCTCAAAAAGGAGTTTATTCCAAGGATTACATTCTCGCCCTGATTGCTAAGTACGGCGTTGCTTGCGGCGTTGGCTACGTGGTGGAATATCGTGGACAAGCTATTGATGCACTGAGCATGGAAGAGCGAATGACCATCTGCAATATGTCCATCGAGTTTGGATCCAAGATGGGAATCATGAATCCGGATCAAACCACCTATGATTATCTCAAGGGACGAGAATGTGTTCCAGAGGACTTCGAAGAGGCTGTGGCTGATTGGAAAACAATTATCAGTGATGATGATGCTGTTTACGATAAGGTTATCCAGATGGATGTCTCAGGATTGGCTCCCATGGTGACCTGGGGAACCAATCCTGCTATGGGTGTTGACTTTGATTCTAGCTTCCCAGAAATAAAGGATATGAATGATGAACGAGCCTATCATTACATGGATTTACAACCAGGTCAGAAACCAGCAGATATCCAACTAGGCTATGTCTTTATTGGTTCTTGTACCAACGCTAGACTTAGCGATTTGCAACTGGCGGCTCGATTTGTAGAAGGGAAGAAGATTGCCCCTAACTTAACAGCTATCGTGGTACCTGGTTCTCGACCAGTCAAGCGAGCTGCTGAGAAGTTAGGTTTGGACAAGGTATTCCTAGATGCTGGCTTTGAGTGGAGAGACCCAGGTTGCTCTATGTGCCTAGGGATGAATCCTGACAAGGTACCTGATGGTGTTCACTGTGCCTCAACCAGCAATCGAAACTTTGAAGATAGGCAGGGATTTGGTGCTAAGACCCACCTCTGCAGTCCAGCCATGGCAGCTGCGGCAGCTATTGCAGGGCGTTTCGTAGATGTTCGGCAAATGCCAGAAGCCCAGTAAGGAGAGGATATGGAAAAATTCACAGTTTATACGGGAACGACCGTTCCTCTCATGAATGATAACATCGACACCGACCAAATCCTACCCAAGCAGTTTCTCAAGTTGATTGATAAAAAAGGCTTTGGTAAGTACCTCATGTATGCTTGGCGTTATCTGGATGATCTCTATACTGAGGATCCAGACTTTGTCTTTAACCGACCTGAATATCGGAAAGCTAGTATTCTCATTTCAGGGGATAACTTTGGGGCAGGTTCTTCGAGGGAACACGCAGCTTGGGCTCTAGCTGACTATGGTTTTAAAGTCGTGATTGCGGGGTCTTTCGGTGATATTCATTACAATAATGAACTCAATAATGGCATGTTGCCCATTGTTCAACCTAAGGCCGTTAGAGACAAACTAGCCCAGCTACAACCAAGCGACCAGATAACCGTGGACTTGGAACAACAAAAAATCATCTCTCCAGTTGGAGAATTCACTTTTGAAATCGATAGCGAGTGGAAACACAAGCTCTTAAATGGTTTGGATGATATCGGGATTACCTTGCAGTATGAAGATTTGATTGCTGCCTACGAAAAACAACGACCAGCCTATTGGCAGGATTAGAAAAATAGAAAAGGAAACAGAACTATGACAAAACACATTCAATGGGACGGAACACTTTCACAAGAAGGCTACGACATTTTAAAAGGTGAGGGCGGATGTATCGTTTGTCCTACAAAAGTTGGTTACATTATCATGACTAGTGACAAGGCAGGACTTGAGCGTAAGTTTGAAGCCAAAGAACGTAACCGTAATAAACCAGGTGTTGTACTTTGTGGTAGTATGGATGAGCTTCGCGCTTTAGCGCAACTCAACCCAGAAATTGAAGCCTTCTACCAAAAACATTGGGATGAAGACATTCTTCTTGGTTGTATCCTTCCTTGGAAACCAGAAGCTTTTGAAAAACTCAAAGCCTACGGTGATGGCCGTGAAGAGCTGATGACTGATGTTCGTGGAACGAGCTGTTTCGTTATCAAGTTTGGGAAAGCTGGTGAACAATTGGCTGCCAAGCTTTGGGAAGAAGGTAAAATGGTTTATGCCTCATCTGCAAACCCATCTGGAAAAGGAAACCGTGGTAAAGTGGAAGGAATTGGGGAGCGTATCGAAGGGGCAGTGGACCTTGTTATAGAGGCAGACGACTACGTGGCATCTATCCAGCCTGACAAAACGATTGAAACTCGCTACGAGCAAGGAGTGATGGTATCTATGGTTGATAAAGATGGCAAGCTAATCCCAGAACAAGAAGGAGAACGTTCAATCTCACCAGCACCAGTTGTAATCCGCAAAGGACTGGACATTGATAAAATCATGATGCACCTGTCAGATATCTTTAACTCATGGGACTACCGTCAGGGAGAGTATTATTAGAATGTAGGAAGTGGGGAGAAAATAATCTCTCCTCTTTTTTGTTTTCGAGAAAAATCCGAACGATATAATTTAATTTATAAAATTATTTGACAAAAACTGTACTTTAGTTTATAATAAATTAAGGAAACGTCGGAAAAGGCGTAGTGATGCGAGAGCATAGGTAGGTCATTACAAAAGAAACGAGACATCGAGATGTTAAATGAATTTCCAATTTTTGATTACGAAGATATTCAATTGATTCCAAATAAATGTGTGATTAAAAGCCGTGCAGAAGCGGATACAAGTGTCACTTTAGGAAATCACACCTTTAAACTACCTGTTGTGCCAGCTAATATGCAGACGATTTTGGATGAAAATGTAGCAGAGCAACTAGCTAAAGGTGGTTACTTCTACATTATGCACCGTTTTGATGAGGCAGGACGCATTCCTTTTATTAAACGCATGCACGATCAAGGGCTTATTGCTTCTATCTCTGTCGGTGTTAAGGACTATGAGTATGATTTCGTAAGACAGCTCAAGAATGATGCTCCTGAGTATATCACGATTGATATTGCACATGGTCATGCGGATAGCGTGATTTCTATGATTCAGCACATCAAAAAAGAATTGCCAGATACTTTTGTTATTGCTGGAAATGTGGGAACACCAGAAGCTGTGCGTGAATTGGAAAACGCTGGTGCGGATGCTACGAAGGTCGGAATTGGTCCAGGTAAGGTTTGTATCACCAAGGTTAAGACTGGTTTTGGTACAGGTGGTTGGCAGTTGGCTGCTCTACGCTGGTGTGCCAAGGCTGCACGTAAACCGATTATCGCTGATGGAGGAATTCGTACTCATGGTGATATTGCCAAGTCTATCCGTTTTGGTGCCAGCATGGTCATGATTGGTTCCCTCTTTGCAGGACATATTGAAAGTCCAGGGAAAACGATTGAAGTTGATGGCGAAAAGTTCAAAGAGTACTATGGTTCAGCTTCACAATATCAAAAAGGTGCTTACAAAAATGTGGAGGGCAAACGCATCTTACTTCCTGCCAAAGGTCATTTGCAAGATACTTTGACTGAGATGGAACAAGACCTTCAAAGTGCTATTTCTTATGCAGGTGGACGTCAGGTTGCTGACCTTAAACACGTTGATTATGTGATCGTGAAAAACTCTATCTGGAATGGGGATGCTTCTCACTAAGACGGGCTATCTCACTAGAAAAAACTTGTTATTAGGGCAAATTTTTGTTATAATAAAACAAGTTTCCACCCTTAGTGTAATGGATATCACGTAAGATTCCGGTTCTTGAGATGGGGGTTCGATTCCCTCAGGGTGGATGTAAACATCTTAAAAAGCCTTTAATAGGGCTTTTTTCTTTATCCTGACCCAAATTTTTCCCTAATACTCTTCGAAAATCAAATTCAAACCACGTCAGCGTCGTCTTACCGTACTCAAGTACAGCCTGCGTCTAGCTTCCTAGTTTGCTCTTTGATTTTCATTGAGTATAAAACTGAAATCTCATTCTATAGAATGCCCAAATTCCTTCCAGTCCCGTTTTAGAGTGACTCAGGGGGCTTTTTTTGATATAATAAAAAGGACTGTTATCAGTTAGAAAGAGGTTGGTATGAAAGAATTACAAACTGTACTAAAGAACCATTTTGCAATCGAATTTGCAGACAAAAATTTACTGGAAACTGCCTTTACTCATACGAGTTATGCCAATGAGCACCGCCTCTTAAAAATTTCACACAATGAGCGCTTGGAATTTTTAGGAGACGCTGTTCTACAGTTATTGATTTCAGAATATCTGTATAAAAAATATCCTAAAAAGCCTGAGGGTGACTTGTCTAAACTCCGTGCCATGATTGTCCGCGAGGAGAGTTTGGCTGGTTTTGCACGTGATTGCCAGTTTGATCAGTTTATCAAGCTGGGTAAGGGGGAAGAAAAATCTGGTGGTCGCAATCGTGATACCATTCTTGGTGATGCCTTTGAAGCCTTTCTTGGTGCCCTCCTTTTGGACAAGGATGTGGCCAAGGTCAAGGAATTCATCTATCAAGTCATGATTCCCAAGGTGGAAGCAGGCGAGTTTGAAATGATTACAGACTACAAAACCCATCTCCAAGAGTTACTACAGGTCAATGGCGATGTGGCTATTCGGTATCAGGTGATTTCTGAAACGGGTCCTGCCCACGATAAGATCTTTGATGTAGAAGTTCTTGTCGAAGGTAAGAGCATTGGTCAAGGTCAAGGGCGTTCTAAGAAATTAGCAGAGCAAGAAGCTGCCAAAAATGCCGTTGAGAAAGGGCTGGATTCATGTATTTAAAGGAAATCGAAATTCAGGGATTCAAGTCTTTTGCTGACAAGACCAAGGTCGTCTTTGATCAAGGTGTGACGGCAGTTGTTGGTCCCAATGGATCTGGGAAATCCAATATTATAGAAAGTCTGCGTTGGGCCTTGGGGGAGTCAAGTGTTAGGAGTCTCCGTGGTGGCAAGATGCCGGATGTCATCTTTGCTGGAACAGAAAGTCGTAAACCGCTCAATTATGCTTCTGTAGTTGTAACTCTGAATAATAATGATGGATTTATCAAGGACGCAGGTCAAGAAATCAGAGTAGAACGTCATATCTATCGTAGTGGTGATAGCGAATACAAGATTGACGGCAAGAAAGTCCGTCTGCGTGATGTTCATGATCTCTTCTTGGATACAGGTTTGGGACGAGATTCCTTTTCTATCATTTCCCAAGGGAAGGTTGAGGAGATTTTTAATTCCAAGCCTGAAGAACGCCGTGCCATTTTTGAAGAAGCTGCAGGAGTTTTGAAATACAAGACTCGCAGAAAAGAAACTGAAAGTAAACTGCAACAAACTCAGGATAATTTAGATCGCTTAGAGGACATTATCTACGAGTTGGATAATCAAATCAAGCCTCTTGAGAAGCAAGCTGAGAATGCCCGAAAGTTTTTAGACTTGGAAGGTCAACGCAAGGCTGTTTATTTAGATGTCCTTGTTGCTCAAATCAAGGAAAATAAAGCTGAACTAGACTCGACAGAAGAAGAGTTGGCACAGGTTCAGGAACTCTTGACGAGCTACTACCAAAAGCGTGAAAAATTAGAAGAAGAAAATCAAGCTCTTAAAAAGCAACGCCAAGATTTACAAGCTGAAATGGCCAAAGATCAGGGTAGTTTGATGGATTTGACCAGTCTGATCAGTGATTTAGAGAGAAAATTAGCCCTATCGAAACTGGAATCTGAGCAAGTAGCCCTCAATCAACAGGAAGCACAAGCCCGTTTGGCTACTTTGGAGGATAAGAGAAATTCACTTATCAAAGAAAAATCTGATAAAGAAAACTCTTTAGCCCTTTTAGAGGAAAATCTAGTTCAAAATAATCAAAAACTCAACCGTTTAGAAGCTGAATTGCTAGCTTTTTCAGATGATCCTGATCAGATGATTGAGCTTTTGCGTGAACGCTTTGTGGCGCTTTTACAAGAAGAAGCGGATGTCTCAAACCAACTGACCCGTATCGAGAATGAGTTGGAAAATAGTCGTCAGCTTTCTCAAAAACAAGCAGATCAACTAGAAAAGCTGAAGGAGCAATTAGCTACAGCTAAAGAAAAGGCAAGTCAGCAAAGGAATGAGCTTGAAACTGCCAAGGATCATGTTCAGAAATTATTGGCCGACTATCAAGCTATTTCCAAGGAGCAAGAGAAGCAGAAAGCTTCCTATCAAACTCAACAAAGTCAACTCTTTGACCGTCTGGATAATCTCAAAAACAAGCAGGCGAGAGCCCAAAGTTTGGAAAATATCCTGAGAAATCACAGTAACTTTTATGCAGGTGTTAAGAGTGTTCTCCAAGAAAAAGCCCGCCTTGGTGGAATTATTGGTGCTGTTAGTGAGCACCTGACCTTTGATGTGCATTATCAAACTGCCCTAGAAATTGCGCTTGGAGCCAGCAGTCAGCATATCATCGTAGAAGATGAAGAGTCGGCAACCAAGGCGATTGATTTCCTAAAGCGCAACAGAGCTGGTCGTGCAACCTTTCTTCCGTTGACGACTATCAAGGCGCGTACGATTTCTAGTCAGAACCAAGATGCTATCGCTGCAAGTGCGGGATTTCTAGGCATGGCAGATGAGTTGGTGACATTCGATACGAGACTGGAAGCTATTTTCAAGAACTTGCTAGCTACGACAGCGATTTTTGATACCGTTGAACATGCGCGTGCAGCAGCGCGCAAAGTTCGTTATCAGGTTCGTATGGTGACATTGGACGGGACAGAGTTACGCACAGGTGGTTCCTATGCGGGTGGTGCCAATCGCCAGAACAACAGTATCTTCATTAAGCCAGAACTGGAGCAATTGCAAAAAGAAATTGCTGAAGAAAAAGCTAGCTTGCATACAGATGAAACGTCTTTGAAGACCTTGCAAGATGAGATGGCTTCATTGACAGAAAGATTAGAATCCATCAAATCTCAAGGAGAGCAGGCTCGTATTCAGGAGCAAGGCTTGTCGCTCGCTTATCAGCAGACCAGTCAGCAAGTTGAAGAGCTAGAAACTCTTTGGAAACTTCAAGAAGAGGAATTAGATCGTCTTTCTGACGGAGATTGGCAAGTAGACAAGGAAAAATACCAAGAGCGTCTTACTACAATCACCAGTGAAAAGCATAATCTGGAAGCTGAGATTGAAGAGATTAAATCTAATAAAAACGCCATCCAAGAACGTTATCAAAACTTGCAGGAAGAGGTAGCGCAAGCTCGTCTGCTTAAGACAGAACTGCAAGGGCAAAAACGTTATGAAGTGACTGATATTGAGCGCTTAGGTAAGGAACTAGATAATCTTGATATTGAACAAGAAGAAATTCAGCGCCTTCTTCAAGAAAAGGTTGACAATCTTGAGAAAGTTGATACAGATTTGCTCAGTCAACAGGTAGAAGAAGCCAAAACTCAGAAATCAAACCTCCAACAAGGTTTGATTCGCAAGCAGTTTGAGATGGATGATATGGAAGGGCAACTGGATGATATTGCTAGTCATTTGGATCAGGCGCGCCAACAGAATGAGGAGTGGATTCGCAAGCAAACACGTGCTGAAGCCAAGAAAGAAAAGGTCAGTGAGCGTTTGCGTCATTTACAAAGTCAATTAACAGACCAGTATCAGATTAGCTATACTGAAGCACTAGAAAAGGCACATGAATTGGAAAATCTCAATCTGGCAGAGCAAGAGGTGCAGGACTTAGAGAAGGCTATTCGCTCACTGGGTCCTGTCAATATAGAAGCTATTGACCAGTATGAAGAAGTCCACAACCGTCTTGATTTCCTAAATAGCCAGCGAGATGACATTTTGTCAGCGAAAAATTTGCTCCTTGAAACCATTACAGAGATGAATGATGAGGTCAAGGACCGCTTTAAATCCACTTTTGAAGCTATTCGTGAGTCCTTTAAAGTGACTTTCAAGCAGATGTTTGGTGGTGGCCAAGCAGACCTAATTCTGACAGAAGGTGATTTATTGACAGCTGGGGTTGAGATTTCTGTTCAACCTCCAGGTAAAAAAATCCAGTCTCTTAACCTCATGAGTGGTGGGGAAAAAGCCCTATCGGCTCTTGCCTTGCTCTTCTCCATTATCCGTGTCAAGACTATTCCCTTTGTTATCTTGGATGAGGTAGAGGCTGCGCTAGACGAAGCAAATGTTAAACGCTTTGGCGATTATCTCAACCGCTTTGACAAGGACAGCCAGTTTATCGTCGTAACCCACCGTAAGGGAACCATGGCAGCGGCTGATTCCATCTATGGAGTGACCATGCAAGAATCAGGTGTCTCAAAAATTGTTTCAGTTAAGTTAAAAGATTTAGAAAGTATTGAAGGATGACAATTAAACTAGTAGCAACAGATATGGATGGAACCTTCCTAGATGAGAATGGACGCTTTGATATGGACCGCCTCAAGTCTCTTTTAGCTTCTTACAAGGAAAAAGGGATTTACTTTGCGGTGGCTTCGGGGCGCGGATTTCTATCCTTAGAAAAATTATTTGCAGATGTTCGTGATGATATTATTTTCATTGCGGAAAATGGCAGTTTGGTCGAATATCAAGATCAGGACTTGTATGAAGCGACTATGTCTCGTGACTTTTATCTATCAACTTTTGAAAAGCTGAAAACGTCACCTTATGTAGATATAAATAAGCTTCTTTTGACTGGTAAGAAGGGTTCTTATGTGCTAGACACGGTTGATGAGACCTATTTGAAAGTGAGTCAGCACTATAATGAAAATATCCAAAAAGTAGCGAGTTTGGAAGATATCACAGATGACATTTTTAAATTTACGACCAACTTCACAGAAGAAACGCTAGAAGCTGGAGAAGCTTGGGTAAACGAAAATGTCCCTGGTGTCAAAGCTATGACAACTGGCTTTGAATCCATTGATATCGTGCTGGACTATGTCGATAAGGGAGTGGCCATTGTTGAATTAGCTAAAAAACTTGGTATCACGATGGATCAGGTTCTGGCTTTTGGAGACAATCTAAATGACTTGCATATGATGCAGGTTGTGGGACATCCTGTAGCTCCTGAAAATGCACGACCAGAAATTTTAGAATTAGCAGAGACTGTGATTGGTCACCATAAGGACCAGTCGGTTATAGCTTATATGGAGGGCTTATAATGGCAGATATAAAATTGATTGCATTGGACTTGGACGGGACCTTGCTGACTACTGATAAAAGGTTGACGGATCGTACCAAGGCAACTTTGAAAGCTGCGCGTGATCGTGGTATTAAGGTTGTATTGACAACTGGTCGTCCCTTAAAAGCTATGGATTTCTTTCTCCATGAGCTAGGGACTGACGGCCATGAAGATGAGTATACGATTACATTTAATGGTGGTTTGGTTCAGAAAAATACAGGAGAAATCCTTGATAAGACAGTCTTTTCATATGATGATGTGGCACGCTTGTATGAAGAAACAGAGAAATTATCACTGCCTCTTGATGCCATCTCAGAAGGAACTGTTTATCAAATTCAATCTGACCAAGAAAGTCTTTATGCCAAATTCAATCCAGCTTTGACTTTTGTTCCAGTGGACTTTGAAGACTTGTCTCGTCAAATGACCTATAATAAATGTGTGACTGCCTTTGATCAAGAACCCTTGGATGCAGCCATTCAGAAGATTTCTCCAGAATTGTTTGACCAATATGAAATCTTTAAATCACGTGAGATGTTGCTAGAGTGGTCACCAAAGAATGTTCATAAAGCAACAGGCTTGGCAAAACTAACCAGCCATCTAGGAATCGACCAAAGCCAAGTCATGGCCTGTGGAGATGAGGCCAATGATTTGTCTATGATTGAGTGGGCAGGGCTCGGTGTTGCCATGCAAAATGCTGTTCCTGAAGTCAAGGCTGTCGCAAATGTAGTGACGCCAATGACCAATGATGAAGAAGCTGTAGCCTGGGCTATCGAAGAATATGTGCTAAAGGAGAACTAAGATATGGGATTATTTGACCGTCTATTCGGAAAAAAAGAAGAACCTAAAATCGAAGAAGTTATAAAAGAAGCTCTGGAAAATCTTGATTTGTCTGAAGATACGGAGCCTTCCCTTACAGAAGCTGAGGAAGTTTCTCAAGAAGAGGCAGAAGTTGAAATTGTTGAAGAAGCTTTGCTCCAAGAAGAGGAAATCCAAGGCACAGTTGAAGAAAGTCAGGATTCAGATCCAGCTGTAGAGGTTCCTCAAGAAGAAATAGAAGAATTACCAAACTCAGAAGAAGTCTCAGAAGAAGAGAATCCTGAGCTCCTAGAGACTGAAGAAGAAAATAGTTCTGAAGTGCTTGAAGCAGAAACACCTCAAGTAGAAGAAACTGTTCAGGAAAAATATGACCGCAGTCTCAAGAAAACTCGCACAGGATTTGGTGCTCGTTTGAATGCCTTCTTTGCCAATTTCCGCTCTATCGATGAAGAATTCTTCGAGGAACTGGAAGAATTACTGATCATGAGTGACGTTGGAGTGCAGGTCGCTTCTAACTTAACAGAGGAGTTACGCTACGAAGCCAAGCTTGAAAACGCCAAGAAACCTGATGCACTTCGCCGTGTCATCATTGAGAAATTAGTTGAGCTTTATGAAAAAGGTGGCAACTACGATGAGAGCATCCACTTCCAAGATGGCTTGACAGTTATGCTCTTTGTTGGAGTTAATGGTGTTGGGAAAACAACTTCTATCGGGAAATTAGCCCATCGCTACAAACAAGCTGGTAAGAAGGTCATGTTGGTTGCGGCAGATACCTTCCGTGCAGGGGCGGTAGCCCAGCTAGTTGAATGGGGTCGACGAGTAGATGTTCCAGTAGTGACTGGACCTGAGAAAGCTGACCCAGCCAGTGTGGTCTTTGATGGCATGGAACGTGCCGTAGCTGAAGGTATCGATATTCTCATGATTGATACCGCTGGTCGTCTGCAAAACAAGGACAACCTCATGGCCGAGTTGGAAAAGATTGGTCGTATTATCAAACGTGTCGTACCAGAAGCACCTCATGAAACCTTCTTGGCGCTTGATGCATCAACAGGTCAAAATGCCCTGGTACAGGCCAAAGAATTTTCAAAAATTACCCCATTGACAGGAATTGTCTTGACTAAGATTGATGGAACAGCTCGAGGTGGTGTGGTTCTAGCCATCCGTGAAGAACTCAATATTCCTGTAAAATTAATTGGATTTGGTGAAAAAATCGATGATATTGGAGAGTTTAACTCAGAAAACTTTATGAAAGGTCTCTTAGAAGGCTTAATCTAATCAGAAACAAAAATCCTGCAAGGCATAACCTTGCAGGATTTTTTTTATTCTAAACGACCGTCTTGACGATAGGCTATATCTGGTTGCCAGGTCCATTTGGCACCGAATTTTTCAAGTAAATCAAAGCTAGCTTGAGGTCCCATACTTCCAGCTTTATAGTCATGAAGTGGGGAACCATTTTCAGCCCAAATCTCTTCGATACGATCAATCAACTTCCATGACGCACTAACTTCATCCCAGTGGCTAAAGTTAGTTGAGTTATTATTTAAGACATCATAAATCAATTTCTCGTATGGTTCTGGAGAAGCACCAGTTGCGGTCGCATCTGTACGGTAATCCAGTGAGTTATGAGCTAAGTTAAATTCTTCTCCTACTTGCTTCCCATTTAGGCTGAGAGAGAAACCTTCTGTTGGTTGGATATAGATGGTCAAAATGTTTGGAGCAAGAGGTTCTCCAAAGATAGAGTCCATTTGTTTAAAGACGATATTGACATGAGTCCCTTTTTTAGTCAGACGTTTACCAGTACGGAAGAAGAAAGGAACACCACGGAATCGATCGCTATCTACAAAGAAAGCACCAGATGCAAAGGTTTCAGTTGTAGATTCTGGATTCACATTTGGTTCGCTACGATAAGAGATATATTTCATGCCATCAATCTTACCAGAACGGTATTGACCACGGATAAAGTGTTCTTTAAGCTCTTCATCAGTTGGATGATGGAGGTTCTTAAAGACCTTAATCTTCTCGGCACGAATCTCGTCTTTTGTGAAGCTGGCTGGCTTGTTCATAGCAAGGAGAGAAAGAAGTTGTAGTGTATGGTTTTGTACCATATCGCGAAGGGCACCAGATTGGTCATAGTAGCCACCACGTTCTTCTACACCCAAGCTCTCTGCAAAGGTAATTTGAATATTGTCAATAAAGTCCTTGTTCCAAACATTTTCAAAAATCAAGTTTGCAAAGCGTACTGCAAAGATACTTTGAATCATTTCCTTACCAAGATAATGGTCAATACGGAAAATTTGTTTTTCGTCAAATGTTGCTAGAAGATCGTCATTCAACTTGCTTGCGCTTTCGTAATCTGTACCAAATGGTTTCTCAACGATTAAACGTTCAAAACCTTTACCGTCCACAATGTTTTCAGACTTAAGGTGTTTAGCAATAGTTCCAAAGAACTGGGGTGCCATAGACAAGAAGAAGAGCTTGTTGTGTTCAGCTTGGTACTTGTCATTCAGCTCAGCCTGTAATTGATGTAAAGCAATGTAATGCTCTGTATCATTGACATCATGACTTTGATAATAGAAGTGGCTAGCGAACTCTTGAGCCTGTTCGGTACTATCTGCCAAATCAAGGATAGATTCGACTACAACAGATTCAAAATATTCCTTGCTCCAAGGACGACGGGCAGTTCCAATGACTGCAAAGTGCTTGGAAAGATTGCCGGATTTATATAGTCTAAAAAGGGAAGGGTAGAGCTTGCGTTTAGCCAGGTCTCCACTCGCACCGAAAATTGTAACAATAACCTTAGATGACATCTAGCTACCTAATTTCTATTTTATTCCTAGTCTTGCTAGGTATGAGGAAACCTCATTTCATAAACTTAATTCTAACATAATTTTCCGAAAAATCAAAAAATCCAATACGAGATAGAAAAAACTGCAAGGAAATCCTTACAGTTTGAGTTTATACTCAATGAAAATCCAAGAGCAAACTAGGAAACTAGCCGCAGGCTGCTCAAAGCACTGCTTTGAGGTTGTGGATAGAACTGACGAAGTCAGTAACCTACCTACGGCAAGTCGACGTTGACGCAGTTTGAAGAGATTTTTGAAGAGTATTAGACGTTTAGGACCTTGTCCAAGAACTCTTTCAGTCGTGGGTGTTGTGGGTTGTCAAAGATTTGGTCAGGTGTTCCGTCTTCAAGGAATTCACCATCTGCAGTAAAGATAACCCGGTTAGCAACCTGACGGGCAAATCCCATCTCATGGGTTACGATAATCATGGTCATACCTTGCTTGGCCAATTCCTTCATAACATTTAGTACGTCTCCGACCATCTCAGGGTCAAGGGCAGAAGTTGGTTCATCAAAGAGCATGATATCTGGATTCATTGCTAGTCCACGTGCGATAGCCACACGTTGTTTTTGTCCCCCTGATAGGCTATCTGGGTTAGCATTAGCTTTATCTGCTAGTCCAACCTTGTCAAGCAGCTCCATTCCCAATTTCTCAGCTTCTTCCTTAGTCATTAACTTGTGCTCAATGGGAGCAAAGGTAATATTTTCCAATACAGACATATGAGGGAAGAGGTTGAAGTGTTGGAACACCATTCCGATATTTTCACGGACGTGGTCAACGTTGGTTGTTTTTTCAGTTAAATCATAGCCGTTCACGGTGATGTGACCGCTAGTAACTTCTTCGAGAAGATTGAGGCTACGAAGGAAGGTTGACTTACCAGAACCTGAAGGACCGATGATACAAACAACATCTCCTTCATAGAACTTAGTTGTAATTCCCTTTAAAACCTCATTTTTTCCATAATACTTATGTAAATCATTTACATCAATTTTTAATTTTGCCATTAACGAATCCTCTTTTCTAAGCGTTTCGCTAGTCTAGTCAAAAGTGTGATAATTACAAGATAGAAGATTGCAAGGATTGCATACATCTTGAAACTTTGGTAGTTACGCGCGATGATAATCTTACCAGTTTGGAAGAGTTCAACCAAACCAATAGCAGATACGATGGTTGTATCTTTAAGTGCGATAACGAATTGGTTAACAAAGTTTGGCAACATCAATTTAGTCGCTTGTGGCAAGATAATCTTACGCATGGTTTTTCCATAAGAGATACCAAGACTGCGGCTGGCTTCCATTTGACCAACTGGAACGGCCTGAATACCACCACGCACGATTTCAGCGATATAAGCCGCTGCATTGAGTGAGAGGGCAATAGTACCAGCTACGAAGTCGTTAATTGGACTTTGTTGGCCTGTGATAGACTCGATGAAGTTTGGAATTCCCCAGAAGATGAAGGCTGCAAGAATCATCAAAGGAATACCACGGATAACGTCAACGAAAATCTCAGAGATCACACGAAGAGATTTGTAGGGGCTAACGCTAAACATACCAAAGATAATCCCGATAACAGTGGCAATAGCAAATGAGATAAGCGCTAGAGCAAGAGTGATACCAAGCCCGCTAAGGAGTTGCTTGTAGTTGTTTTGAAGCAAGCCCCAGATAGTTGTTTCATCAACAGTGCTTGTTGAAGCAGATGATGATTCACTAGCTAGGTATTTATCAAGAATCTTTTGGAATTCTCCGTTTGCTTTAAGGTTTGCAAGTCCGTTGTTGAACATTTCAATCAATTCTGGATTTGCTCCTTTTTTAACGGCAAAGGCTGTTTCACCGATTGGAGTTCCAGCGATTGGAGTTTTCAATTTTTGGCCTTGGCTGATAGAATATTTGAGAACAGGCTCATCATCCATAACGGCATCAATGGCTCCAGTGTTTAAACTGTCATACATTGAAGAACCATCAGCAAAGGTTTTGATTTTGTAACCGTATTTGCTTTGATTTTCTGTTAGGAAGGTTTGAGAAGCAGTTCCGTTTTTAACACCAACTGTCTTCCCTTTCAGATCTTCATAAGAAGCAATGGTGCTTGATTCTTTGACACCAAGGATAGTATTAGCAGTGTAGTAGGATTCTGAGAAGTCAAAAGTTGCCTTACGAGCATCTGTGACAGACATACCAGCAATGATACCATCAGCTTGCCCAGCTTGGACAGCACTGATAGCGGCATCGAAACCAGGATTGGTAATTTCAATTTCAAAACCTTGGTCTTTAGCGATGGCCTTAATCAAGTCCATATCAATACCAGTAAATTGATTACTTGAATTTTGGAAAACAAAAGGTGCAAAAGAAGAATCACTGGCAATGATGTATTTTGCTTTAACAGGAGTTGCTTTTAGACCAGCTGTAGTCGTTGTGGTTGGTACTGCCGAAGATGATGAAGCGGTCCATTTCTTGATGATTTTATCAAGACTACCATCTTTTTTCATTTCAGCCAAGGCTTGGTTAAACTCAGTAACCAGGTGCTCGTATTTGCTTCCTTTTTTCACACCGAAAGCAAAACTCCCTACAGATTCTCCATCCATTTCAATATGGAGGTCTTGACCTTGGTTGATGGCATATTCGATAACAGGTTTGTCATCCATCATGGCATCAATGGCACCGGCACTCAAGCTGTTGTTCATCAAATCACCAGTGTCAAATGTTTTAATGCTAAAGCCGTATTTATCTTTGATTGTTTCAAGAAAACGTTGAGCGGCTGTTCCATTTTTAACACCAACAGTTTTACCTTTTAATTGATCATACTGACTAATCTTGTGTGACTTTGTAGTTGCAATGACAACTTTTGTATCATAGTAAGTATCGGACATGGTGAAAACTTTTTCACGTTCTGCAGTTTTTGTCATTCCTGCCATGATGGCGTCTGCTTGACCAGCTTGAACTGCATTTACCGCTGCGTCAAATCCAGGATAGGACATCTGAATGTTCCATCCTTTAATCTCAGCGACTTTGTTGATAATGTCAACATCAATTCCTTTATAAGTTTGATCTGAATCTTTAAACTCAAAAGGTGCATAGGCGGTATCAGAAACAATCTTAATCGTCTCAGCTTTCGCAATACCTAATGAGAAAATTGGGAATAAAATTAGCAAAAATGCTAGAATTTTTTTCTTCATTTTTAGTCTCCTTTTCCGAATATTTTCCCATTATATCAGAAAAAACTAAAAAATGCAAATCTAGGAACTTTTATGTTAGAAGATATAACATTAAAGCTCTTTATTTCTTTCTTGAACTGCTTCCACAAAGTGCTATAATAATAGTATATAATAGAAGAAAAGAGGACAGGGATTTGAAGAACAAAAGAATATTTAAAGACTTCCAAGCTTCAAAAATGAGTTTAAACATTTACACAAGCCCCTTGATAGCCCTTGTTTTTGTCTTCATAGGAGAGTTTGTGGCTTTTACTCTGTATGGTATTAGTTTGCTAGCTCTTATCGGACTTGCTAGGAATTTTGGAGAGACTGGTCAAAATCTTGCAACCTACTTGCAAACTTTGTATGCGAGCTTGACGGATAAATCAAGTGACTTTCATTTAATTTTAGAATTGCTGGCCTTTGGTTTTATACTCACCACTGTGTTCAGATGGACAAAAAAAGTAGAAAAAAGACCTATTCGAACCTTGGGATTCTATAGAGAGAATTTCCTCAGCAGTCTTCTGAAGGGCTTTGGGCTAGGTCTGACACTTTTTCTTCTGACCTTGTTAGGTTTAGTAGCTTTAGGGCAATATCGTTTGGAGTCTATTCACTTGAATCCTTATTCTCTTACCTTTGTTGTCTTTACTATCCCATTTTGGATATTACAGGGGACAACAGAAGAAGTGGTGGCCCGTGCTTGGCTCCTTCCTCAATTGGCCTCAAGAACCAATCTAAAACTTGCTGTTCTTATATCTAGCCTATTCTTTACCCTACTTCATATGGGGAATTCGGGCCTCACTCCTCTATCTCTAGTGAATCTCTTTTTATTCGGAGTTGCCATGGCTCTTTACCTTCTCAAAACCGATACAGTTTGGGGTGTTGCAGGTATTCATGGAGCCTGGAATTTTGCTCAGGGAAATCTCTTTGGGATTTTAGTTAGTGGTCAGCATTCAGGAACGTCTCTGATGACCTTTTTACCACAAGGCAATCAAGATTGGCTATCAGGTGGGTCGTTTGGGATTGAAGGTTCTATCATGACAAGTCTAGTCTTACTACTTTTGATTGTCTATCTCAATCATCAATTAAAGAAAGAAAATGAAAGGATGTGACTTCGGTCCGTCCTTTTCTTCGTGAAAATGCTACAAGTATGCTAAAATAGGAATAGCACATCGAGGGAGGAACCTTATGATTAATCGCATCACAGACAATCAATTTAAACTAGTATCAAAATACCAACCATCAGGCGACCAACCCCAAGCTATCGAACAGTTGGTAGATAACATTGAGGGTGGAGAAAAAGCTCAGATTCTGATGGGGGCGACGGGGACAGGGAAGACCTATACCATGAGTCAGGTCATTTCCAAAGTCAATAAACCAACTTTGGTCATTGCCCATAACAAAACTCTAGCTGGTCAGCTCTATGGGGAGTTTAAGGAATTTTTCCCTGAAAATGCTGTTGAGTATTTTGTTTCCTACTATGATTATTACCAGCCAGAAGCCTATGTCCCTTCTAGTGATACCTATATTGAGAAGGATAGTTCTGTCAATGATGAGATCGACAAGCTCCGCCACTCAGCGACTTCAGCCCTTTTAGAGCGTAACGATGTCATCGTCGTGGCTTCAGTCTCTTGTATCTATGGCTTGGGTTCGCCAAAGGAATATTCTGATAGTGTTGTTAGTCTTCGTCCAGGTCTGGAGATTTCTCGAGATAAACTGCTCAATGATTTGGTGGACATTCAGTTCGAACGCAATGACATTGATTTTCAGCGTGGAAGATTCCGTGTTCGGGGAGATGTGGTGGAAATTTTCCCAGCTTCCCGTGATGAGCATGCTTTTCGCGTGGAGTTTTTTGGAGATGAAATTGACCGTATTCGTGAGGTTGAAGCATTGACAGGTCAGGTATTGGGAGAAGTGGATCATTTAGCGATTTTCCCAGCGACTCACTTTGTGACTAATGACGACCATATGGAATTTGCGATTGCCAAGATTCAGGCCGAGTTGGAAGAGCAACTAGCTATCTTTGAGAAGGATGGCAAACTACTTGAAGCCCAGCGTTTGAAACAGCGGACAGAGTACGATATCGAAATGCTGCGTGAGATGGGTTATACCAACGGGGTTGAGAACTATTCACGTCACATGGATGGACGGAGTGAGGGCGAGCCTCCTTATACGCTCTTAGATTTCTTCCCAGATGATTTCTTAATTATGATTGACGAGAGTCACATGACTATGGGACAAATCAAGGGCATGTACAATGGAGACCGTTCGCGTAAGGAAATGCTGGTAAATTATGGTTTCCGTTTGCCATCAGCTTTGGACAATCGACCTCTTCGTCGTGAGGAGTTTGAAAGCCATGTGCATCAGATTGTTTACGTTTCAGCGACACCAGGCGATTACGAAAATGAACAGACTGAAACAGTAATTGAGCAAATCATTCGACCAACAGGTCTTTTGGATCCTGAGGTGGAAGTTCGTCCGACTATGGGACAGATTGATGACCTCCTAGGTGAAATCAATGCCCGTGTAGAAAAGAACGAACGGACCTTTATCACCACCTTGACCAAGAAAATGGCTGAAGACTTGACTGACTACTTCAAAGAAATGGGTATCAAGGTCAAATACATGCACTCGGATATCAAGACCTTGGAGCGGACGGAGATTATTCGTGACCTGCGCTTGGGTGTCTTTGATGTTTTGGTCGGAATCAACCTGCTCCGTGAAGGGATTGACGTTCCCGAAGTGAGTCTCGTAGCGATTCTCGATGCTGACAAGGAAGGTTTCCTTCGTAACGAACGTGGTTTAATCCAGACCATTGGACGTGCTGCTCGTAACAGTGAAGGTCATGTTATCATGTATGCGGACACGATGACTCAATCTATGCAACGTGCCATCGATGAAACGGCCCGCCGTCGCAAAATCCAGATGGCCTATAATGAAGAACATGGTATCGTACCTCAGACAATCAAGAAAGAAATCCGTGACCTGATTGCCGTGACCAAGGCAGTTGCTAAGGAAGAAGACAAAGAAGTCGATATCAATAGTCTTAATAAACAAGAGCGCAAAGAACTAGTCAAGAAACTAGAAAAACAAATGCAAGAAGCCGTCGAAGTGCTTGACTTTGAACTAGCAGCTCAGATCCGCGATATGATGCTGGAAGTCAAGGCGTTGAATTAGGGGGAAGAAAACAAATGGCGGTTATTATCAAATCAATGGAAATTCCTGAAGAGATAGAAGGTAAATCCTTCATTCACTGGCAAACGTGGAGAGAAGCTTATGACGACCTTTTGCCTGCAGAATATCAGGAGACGATGACATTAGAAAGGTGTCGATTCTTTAGTCAAAAGTATCCAGAAAATACATTGATTGCGATGGATGGTATGAAGGTAGTTGGTTTTATAAGTTATGGCAACTTTCGTTATGAGACGATTCAAGCTGGTGAAATTATTGCCTTATATGTTTTAAAAGACTATTATGGAAAAGGTATCGCACAAAAGTTAATGAAAGCAGCTTTGATTGCTCTTGATCAATTTTCTGAAATTTTCTTATGGGTATTGAAAGATAATAAGCGAGCCATTGCTTTCTATAAAAAATGGGTTTTAATTTTGATGGACAAGAAAAGATACTTGAACTTGGAAAGCCTATAAAGGAAAAACGAATGGTATTTTATTCTAAATAATTTTAAAAAGTAGAAGCTAGAATCTCTGGTAGCAAGTCTGAAAATTTAATAACTTAGAAAGCGAGCAAATCTATGTCCCGTGCCCAAGCAACCATTTTAACCAACATCTGTCTAATCGAAGATCTAGAAAATAAGCGAGTAGTCATGCAATATCGCTCTTCTGAAGAGAATCGCTGGTCTGGTTACGCCTTTCCAGGAGGCCATGTAGAAAATGGCGAATCTTTTGCGGAGTCTGTCATTCGTGAAATCTACGAAGAAACAGGGTTGACTATCCAAAATCCTCAAATTGTCGGCATTAAAAATTGGCCACTAGATACAGGTGGGCGCTATATTGTCATTTGTTATAAGGCAACTGAGTTCTCTGGTACCCTTCGCTCTTCAGATGAAGGAGAAGTTTCTTGGGTGCAAAAAGACCAGATTCCAAACTTGGATCTGGCCTATGATATGCTACCTCTGATGGAGATGATGGAAGCTCCAGACAAGTCTGAATTTTTCTACCGTCACCGTACAGAAGATGGCTGGGAAAAGAAAATCTTCTAGTCTTTAACTAAATAACCCAGTTGATCCAAGGCCTCCTCGATATAGTGGAGGTCTTATTGTGTTTCCAGTCTAATAGTAATAGAAGATTAGGAAAAAACATATAAACTCTAAAATAAATTTAAAATATTTCTAAAAAAGTATTGACAAAAACAAAGAAAACGCTTACTATATAAATAAGGGAACGGTTCCATACTATAAAAAGGAGGAGTGATGACTACAATAAAACAGGTTGCTGAAGAAGCAGGAGTATCAAAATCAACAGTTTCAAGATATATTTCGAAAAAAGGCTATGTCGGAGATGATGCGAGAGAAAAAATAAAAAATGCTATCAAGAAATTAAATTACACGCCGAATGTACTAGCACAATCTTTGAAAACTAAAAAAAATCAAATGGTAGGACTCTTATTGCCAGATATTTCTAATCCTTTCTTCCCAAGATTGGTTCGAGGAGCTGAATCATATTTGAAAGATAAAGGTTATAGGATCATGGTTGGCACGATTTCAGACCAAGAATCTTTAAATGAATACGTTAATTTGCTGTTGAAAACAAATGCTGCTGGAATTATTACTACACATGATTTCACAAAAGAATATCCAGATTTATCATTGCCTATTGTTGTGGTTGACCGGATTAGTAAAGATACAGGTTACGGTGTTTTTTCTGATAATCAGTTGGGTGGACGTTTGGCTGCTAAAGCAATTTGGAATGCTGGTGCTAAGCAAGTTATGATTATTAAAGTTTTAGATGATAAAGCTGAAAACATTGCGGAACGGTTTGAAGCAAGTTTAAACTATTTGAGGAATAAATCTTTAGAGATTCGTATTGAAGAAAGTGAAACGTTTGACTTTGAAAAAATTCAAAAAGAAGCTAAAGAGAATCTCAAAAAAAATCCAGATATTGATAGTATTATAGCACCTTCTGATATTCATGCGATAGCTTATATTCATGAAATTTTAGCAATTGGGAAAAAAATTCCAGATGATATTCAAATCATTGGTTATGATGATATTGTACTTAGTCAATTTATTTATCCTTCTTTATCAACTATCCACCAATCATCATATAAAATGGGAGAACAGGCTGCAAAGCTCATCTATAATATGGCAAATAAGTTCTCTATAGATGAAGCTAAAGTTAAACTACCGGTTAGATACGTAGAAAGAAATACATTGAGGAGAAAGTAATGAGTAAAATTGTTGTTATTGGAAGTATTTCAATGGACTTAGTTATGAGAACAAAAAGGATTCCAGAAGGAGGTGAAACGATTTTTGGGGATTCATTTAATATAGTTCCAGGTGGTAAAGGTGCAAATCAAGCTGTAGCCATTGGTAGATTATCCAATGTAGAAGATAATATTTACATATTTGGAAACGTCGGAGAAGATATTTTTTCAGCAGATTTACTAAGTAATCTGCAAAATAATAATATTTCTATAGAATATGTGGGAACGGTACCACAATCTACAGGAGTTGCACAAATTACTTTATATGGAGGTGATAATAGGATTGTTTATTATCCTGGAGCGAATAATTTAGTCAAAACAAATGATTGGAAAAATGAGTGGGAATTGATTAGTGATGCAAGTATTGTTGTTTTACAGAATGAAATACCACATGAAGCCAACCTATCTATAGCTAAATTTTGTCAAGAAAATAAAGTTAAGGTGCTTTACAATCCTGCACCAGTTAGAGAAACAGATATAGAGATGATTCCTTTTTGTGATTTTATTACTCCTAATGAGCATGAATGTTCAGAGCTTTTTCCAGATAAGAAATTAGAAGAAATTATTAAAATTTATCCTAATAAAATGATTGTAACATTAGGAGTTGAAGGTTCTATTTATTATGATGGGACAGCAGTTCAGAAGATTCCTGCTATAAAAGCAGAAGTAGTTGATACTACAGGAGCAGGGGATACATTTAATGGTGCTTTTGCTTATGCTATCTCAAAAGGAAAAGAGATGAATGTTGCATTGTCCTTTGCAACGATTGCTTCACATCTTTCTGTTCAAAGATTTGGAGCGCAAGGAGGCATGCCGAGTTTGAAAGAAATAAAGGAGCATTCAGGATATGAAGAAATATGGGATTTTAAATAGTAATATAGCAAAACTAGCTGATGATTTAGGTCATATGGATTTGGTTTGTATCGGAGATTTAGGATTGCCAGTTCCAAAAGGTGTTGATAAAATTGATTTAGCATTAAGAAAAGGTAGTCCAAGTTTTTTAGAAGTTTTAAAAGAATATTCAGATCATGTACTTATTGAAAAAATTTTCTTAGCAGAAGAAATTAAGGAAAAAAACAAAGAACAGTGGCAAGCAGTTCTAGATCTTTTAGGATCGAATATAATTATTGAATATATTAGTCATGAAGAATTGAAAGCTATGAATACTAAAGTTAAGGCAGTTATTCGCACTGGGGAAGATACACCATATTCGAATATAATCTTGCAATCAGGAGTTATTATATAGAAGGGAGTTGCCTATGAAAATTGAAATGAAGAACATTTCAAAATCTTTTGGGAATAATCGTGTTTTAGAAAGTATTGATTTGGTTCTTAATTCAGGAGAAGTTCATGCTTTAATGGGAGAGAATGGTGCAGGTAAATCAACCTTAATGAATATTTTAACTGGACTTTTTCCAGCTACTTCAGGAACTATTTTTATTGATGGAAAAGAAAAAATATTTTCTAATCCTCAAGAGGCAGAACGGTTTGGACTGAGTTTTATTCATCAAGAAATGAATACTTGGCCAGATATGACTGTACTTGATAATCTTTTTTTAGGAAGAGAAATTAAAAATTCGATTGGGTTTCTAGATAAAGTTAGTATGGAAAGGAAAGCTAAAGAAGCATTTAAACGTCTTAATATCTCTATTCCTCTAGATGCAATCATTGGTCAATTATCAGTCGGACAACAACAAATGATAGAAATAGCAAAATGTTTATTATCAGAAGTTTCCTTGTTAATTATGGATGAACCCACAGCAGCCTTAACCGATCGTGAAACTGAAACACTTTTCAAAGTGATAGAAGGATTAAAATCTGATGGTGTAGGTATTGTCTATATTTCACATCGGATGGAAGAAATTTTTAAGATTACAGATCTTATAACTGTTATGAGGGATGGGTTTGTAATTGATACTAAGAAAACGAAGTTGACTAATGCGGATGAATTAGTTCAGAAGATGGTAGGTCGTGAATTAGAAGATTATTATCCAGAAAAAAAGGCTGAGATTGGGAATATTGTCTTTCAAGCTAAGAATCTTTCTGGTGATGCTTTTACGGATATTTCTTTCTATGTACGTCAAGGGGAAATTCTTGGTTTTTCTGGTTTAATGGGTGCTGGTCGTACTGAAATAATGCGAGCAATTTTTGGAATTGATTCTTTAAAATCTGGTCAAATTATAATAAACGAAGAACAACTAACAATTAAAAATCCTTTTGAAGCAATTAAGCATGGAATTGGTTTCTTAACAGAAGATCGTAAAGATGAGGGATTGATTTTAGATTTTTCTATTAAAGATAATATGACTTTACCTAGTACTCGTGATTTTGTTAAAAATGGCATTTTTGATAATAAAACAAGTGATGTATTTGTACAACGTTTAATTGATAGGCTACGAATTAAATCAGGTTATCCAGATAAGGAAGTTGGGACACTTTCTGGTGGTAATCAACAGAAAGTAGTTTTAGCAAAATGGATAGGTATTGCTCCAAAAGTACTGATTCTAGATGAGCCAACTCGTGGGGTAGATGTTGGTGCTAAGCGTGAAATTTACCAATTAATGAATGAATTGGCTGAACGAGGTGTGCCGATTATTATGGTTTCTTCAGATTTACCAGAAGTTATTGGGGTCAGTGATCGCATTATGGTCATGCATGAAGGAAGAATTAGTGGAGAATTAACACGTCAAGAAGCTACACAAGAAAAAGTTATGCAACTAGCTACAGGAGGACAATAGTGTGAAAAATACTATGAAGTATATGTCAGAGTTGACAACAGTAATAGCATTGATAATTTTAATGGCTGTCATCACTATTATCAATTCAAATTTTTTAACTGCAAATAATCTGTTAAATTTACTATTGCAAGTAACATCAAATGCACTGATCGCTTTTGGAATGACCTTTGTTATTCTAACAGGTGGAATTGATTTATCAGTTGGATCAATTTTAGCCTTATCCAGTGCGCTAACAGCTGGCCTATTAGGATCTGGAATGCCTGTTACATTAGCAATTCTCATCTCTTTAATTTTGGGTTGCATTCTGGGAATGATGAATGGTTTATTGATTTCCTACGGGAAATTAGCTCCATTTATCGTTACTTTAGCAACTATGACTATTTTTAGAGGCGCAACACTTGTTTATACAAATGGGAATCCTATTACAAAAGGATTAAGTGATACATTCTTATTTCAATTTTTGGGGCAAGGTTACATCGTCGGAATTCCATTTCCTGTAATTATTATGTTTATTGTATTTATTGTTTTATATGTTTTACTTCATAAAACAGCATTTGGTAAATCTGTGTATGCTATAGGAGGGAATGAAAAAGCAGCATATATATCAGGTGTGAAACTAAATAAAGTGAAAATTATCATTTATTCAATTTCAGGTATTATGGCTTCAATTTCTGGATTGATTATAACATCACGCTTAAGTTCTGCTCAACCAACAGCAGGTGCTAGTTATGAAATGGATGCTATTGCAGCTGTTGTTCTTGGGGGAACCTCATTATCAGGAGGTAAAGGTCGTATACTGGGGACCTTAATAGGTGCTTTAATTATTGGGGTTTTGAATAATGGACTTAATATTATCGGTGTTTCAGCATTTTGGCAACAAGTAGTAAAAGGAGTTGTAATCTTAATTGCTGTTCTGATTGATCGTTTTAAAGTTGTAAAACAGTAGAATAATTTTCAATTTTTTGGAAATAGTAACAATTTATTAGCTGACGTACAATAATTGGGATTGAAACTATCCCTATAGATATATTACGAGGAGTAATAACATGAAAATTATTAAAAAAATTAGCATTTTTGCTTTGTTTGTAACATTTATTTTTGCTTTAGTAGCTTGTGGAAAAACTGGTTTAGGAAATTCATCAAATGATAATAAATCTACGATTCAAAAGTCAGCAAAAGAATTAAAGTTGGGAGTTTCTATTTCGACTACTAACAATCCCTATTTTGTGGCTATGAAAGATGGCCTTGAAAAAGCCGCAGGAGAAAAAGAAGTGACTTTGAAGATAGCAGATGCACAAGATGATGCCGCAAGACAAGCAGATGATATCCAAAATTTTATTAGTCAAAATGTAGATGCTTTATTGATTAATCCAGTTGATTCTGATGCAATTGTTACATCTATTAAAGCTGCTAATAATGCAAATATTCCAGTAATCTTAATTGACCGCGGTAGTAATGGTGGAGAAGTCTTGACAACTGTTGCTTCTGATAACGTAGAAGCGGGTAAAATGGCTGCCGAATTCATTACCAAGCAATTGGGAGAAAAAGCAAAAACTTTTGAATTGTCAGGAGTCCCTGGCGCTTCTGCAACAGTAGATAGAGGTAAAGGATTTGAACAAATTTCAAAGACAAATTTAGATGTTCTTTCTAGTCAATCCGCTAATTTTGATCGCGCAAAAGCTTTGAATACAACGCAAAATATGATTCAAGGAAACAAAGAAGTACAAGCAATCTTTGCACAGAATGATGAGATGGCGTTAGGAGCTGCACAAGCAGTAAAAGCAGCTGGTCTTAGTAATGTATTAATTGTTGGTATTGATGGTCAACCAGATGCACATGATGCTATTTCAAGAGGTGATATTACTGCCACTATTGCTCAGCAACCAGCTAAGATGGGTGAAATTGCTATTCAATCAGCAATCGATCATTATCAAGGGAAAAAACTGGAAACAGAAACAGTTTCTCCAATTTATCTTGTGACTAAGGATAATGTTGATCAATATAACTGGTGATATATTTTTAATAAGTAGGTACTTATTCATCTTCATTCAATGTAGTTTTTAAATATCATTGTTACTATTGGGTCTCTTGGGTGCAAAAAGACCAGATTCCAAACTTGGATCTGGCCTATGATATGCTACCTTTGATGGAGATGATGGAAGCTCCGGACAAATCTGAATTTTTCTACCGCCATCGTATAGAAGATGGCTGGGAAAAGAAAATCTTCTAATCTTTAACTAAATAACCTAGTTGATCCAAGGCCTCCTCGATATAGTGGAGGTCTTGTTGTGTTTCAGCTTCGACTAGGTGGTAATGGATACCATCTGTCAATTCAGATAAAGGTTTAAAATCAGAATGCTCGACTTGTTCTAGAAAATGTTGCACATCTCTGCGGCAAGACAGTTTCAGCAAGGTTTCGATTTCTCCATAAACGGGATGGTCAATCAAGGTATTTTGAACACGTCCACCATTATCAACGATAGCAAGGAGTTCTTGACCGATTTCTTCAACTTCATGTTTCACTTTGAAAAGTTTGTGAACATAAGGATTGGTTTCAATTTGCTTATAGACGTAGCCACGATTAGTGGATAGGATAGGAGCGCCATCGGCTCTCAAAATTGCAATGTCCTGCACAATGACCTGACGTGTGACATGAAAATGTTCCGCCAAACTTTGGCCATTAAGGGCTTTAGGAGCTTCTTTTAAGAGTTGAAGCAAGGCTTGTTTGCGATCTTTTGTCATAGTTTTTCCTTTTAGCGACGTTTTCGAAGCACTTTATAGACAGCTAGTGCTAATGTATAGTCTACCATACTATGGATAATTGTACCAAATCCAACTAGCACAAAGAGAACATAAAACATATTTTCTACATTGGTACCAGAAGTTGCATAAAAAACGACACAAGCTAATACTTCAGCAAGAGCATGGATAAGCGCTAATACAAAGTTGAAAATCCAGGAAGCTTTTGGTTTATCTAGGGTATCGGGGAATTTTTGCAGGTAAAGAGCTCCCAAAGTCCCAAAAAAGATATGGGAAAGAGCCCGAAAAACGATAACCATGGGATAGCCAGCCATCAAAAATCCAAAACTAGAGGCTAGGATGACAAAAACAGCCATTAAGGGCGATAAGAACATGGCGATAAAAATAGCTATGTGGCTCCCCAAAGTGTAAGAAGCAGGTGGAATGACAATCTTAAAAGGCATAACAATTGGAATCAAAATCGCAATAGCCGTTAAGAGGGCAGTCATTGTCATAAATTGTGTCTTTTTCCGTGTATTCATAAGAATCTCCTTTTTTCTGTATATACACTAGTATAGTACAATAAACAAGACAATAAAGCAAGGATTTACTTAAGTTTATAGGCCATTTTAAATTAAATATTGGTAAAGATTTCACTAAAAAAAACTGTATAGAGCAACATCTCCACCTTCAAGCTTGAAAGTGGAGATGTTTTTATTTTTTCAAAGTCTGTAGTCTTGGAACAATAGCTAGAGTAAGAATTGCGGAAATGACTAATTCGGCAATCGAATTTGTTGAGATAACGGTTGCTAGGAGTTTTTGGATATTACCATCAAAGACATTTCCAAAAAGGTAGAAAATTCCACCAAGTACAAAGACTGTGTTGGTAAGTGAACCAAGGGCACCAGCTAAAATAAGACCAGTTTTATTTTTCATCAGTTTATAAACTAGATACGGAGTTAAACCAATCAAAATTCGTGGGACAATGGCAATGATAACTGAGTAAATGTTACCGTTTGGTACAAATGGGGAGAAAAGGTAGCTTGTCGGTAGAATGGTAATCGTGTTAACCGTCAAGCTAAGTAGCCCCATCAAAAATCCAAGTGTAATCCCAACGCGTGGACCGTAGATAATGCTGGCAATAATGACAGGAATATGAACAATGGTCGGTTTGATAGGGAATGGGAAAAGGTTGAAGATAAGTGAGCTTAGAAAATGAATCACAAGCATGGTTGCAAAAAAGATAGCAATGGGTGCAATATTAGAGCGTTTTTTCATCGAGAGTTTCCTTTATTTTTTCTAAAATAATTGTGAGGTCGGCTAGAGCTCCTCTTCCGTGGTCACCACAAGCTAGTAGGGATTCCCTAGGAGCAATCAGCTGATAGCCGTAGGTTTCTAATGTTTTCAGATTAGCCTGAGTTGCTGGATGGTCATACATTTTTGTATTCATAGCTGGTGCGATGAGTTTGGGAATATGACTTGGTAGAGCTAGAGCTGTACTGGTCACCATATTGTCTGCAAATCCGTGGGCTAGTTTTGCAATTGTGTTAGCAGTTGCAGGGGCTACGATAAATAAATCTACTTTTTTTCCAAGCTCGATATGATTTACTTGATCAGGATAAGGTTCCTTCATGACATCCAAGTGGACAGGATTCTGTGATAAGACTTGTAGTGTCAAAGGTTGGATAAACTCTGTAGCAGCCTGAGTCATTAAGACAGTGACTTGATGGCCTTGTTTTTTTAGAGAACTGACTAAATCTGCCGACTTGTAAGAGGCGATTGAGCCCGTTACAGCCAAGAGAATATGTGCCATAGCTTTCCTTTCTAAGAATGATAGGCTTGAATTTTTTCAAGGAGGAGTTCTGCAATTTCTTCTTTAGTCTGAACTGTTTGAAGCTGATCTTTCTCAACAAAGATAGCTTGGTGCTGATTTGCTGAGATTTGAGTCAGGTCATTTGCAATGATTAAGTCCGCTTGATTCTTGAGAAGACTGTTTCTAGCAGTGTCGATTAGATGATTTTCAGAGACATCAACCAGCAGTTTGAAACCAATCAGATGAATAGCAGGATTCCATTCCTTGACTAGGGATATGATTTTGGGTGTCTTTTTTAGGAATAAAACCTGAATCTCGTCAGTTGAAGAAATCTTAGCTTGATGATTCTGCTTGCTTAAAAATACTTCTAGATTGGAGCTAGCCTGAACCTCCTCAAACCCTGTCATATAGACAGGAGTGTAGTCAGAAACAGCCATTGAGTGGATCAAGACCTGATAATCCTGAACACGTTCTTGCATTTCTAGTAAAAGGTCCTTGGTATTAGTAATTTCTATAATACTTAGGTTGGGATGTTCTTCTGGCTTTAGAGCTCGTTTTGTTGTTATCAAACAAACTTCATGCCCTGCAGCAAGCAAAGTTTCTGTGATGATTTTCCCCAAGCGACCTGTGGAATGGTTAGTGATAGAGCGGACGCTATCGATAGCTTCACTGGTACCGCCCGATGTAACTAAAATTTTCATAGCACTATTGTACACAAAAATAAACGGTAAGTAAAATGAAAGCGATAAATTTTTGGTAAAACGAAGATTTACTATAGTTTCAAACTATAAAGCCATATAAAATTTAAGAAAGGGCTCTAAAAAACCTAAAAATAGGGGTATTTACGAACGTTTAGAGAGTTTTAGGATGTTAAAAATCTTGTTTTGTGTTATAATGAATTATCACATTAGAGGTTAGAGGAGTTTTGAATGAAAACAGATATTGAAATTGCACAGAGTATTGAGTTGAAGCCAATCGTTGATGTTGTTGAAAAACTGGGTATTTCTTACGACGATTTGGAGTTGTATGGAAAGTACAAGGCTAAGCTTAGCTTTGATAAAATTCGTGCAGTTGAGAGTAATCCAGTTGGAAAATTGATCCTGGTTACTGCCATCAACCCAACACCTGCAGGTGAAGGAAAATCAACTATTACCATTGGTCTTGCGGATGCCTTGAACAAGATTGGTAAGAAAACCATGATTGCTATTCGCGAACCATCTCTTGGTCCAGTTATGGGCATCAAGGGTGGTGCTGCTGGTGGTGGTTATGCCCAAGTTCTGCCAATGGAAGACATCAATCTCCACTTTACTGGAGACATGCATGCCATTACAACCGCCAACAATGCGCTTTCTGCCTTGATTGACAACCACTTACACCAAGGAAATGAGTTGGGAATTGACCAACGTCGTATCCTCTGGAAACGTGTAGTGGACTTGAATGATCGCGCCCTTCGTCATGTAACTGTTGGACTTGGTGGCCCTCTAAACGGTATTCCACGTGAGGATGGTTTTGACATTACCGTCGCTTCTGAAATCATGGCCATTCTTTGCTTGGCAACGGACATCGAGGACTTGAAACGCCGTTTGGCTAATATCGTTATCGGTTATCGCTATGATCGTACCCCTGTTTCTGTAGGTGATTTGCAGGTTGAAGGTGCCTTAGCTTTGATCTTGAAGGATGCGATTAAGCCGAACTTGGTTCAAACAATCTATGGAACACCTGCCTTTGTACACGGTGGTCCATTTGCCAATATCGCTCATGGATGTAATTCAGTCTTGGCAACAAGTACAGCCCTTCACTTGGCTGATTACACAGTTACAGAAGCTGGTTTTGGTGCAGACCTTGGTGCCGAGAAATTCCTTGATATCAAGACACCAAACTTGCCAACTTCCCCAGATGCAGTTGTCATTGTCGCAACCCTTCGTGCCCTTAAGATGAATGGTGGCGTGGCTAAGGATGCTCTTACAGAGGAAAATGTAGAAGCGGTTCGTGCCGGTTTTGCCAACTTGAAACGCCATGTTGAAAATATCCGTAAATTTGGAGTACCTGCAGTTATAGCAATTAACGAATTTGTATCTGATACAGAAGCTGAAATCGCAGCCTTGAAAGAACTTTGTGCCTCAATCGATGTTCCAGTTGAGTTGGCTAGTGTCTGGGCTGATGGCGCGGAAGGTGGAGTAGCTCTTGCTGAAACGGTTGTTAAGACTATTTCTGAAAATCCAGCTAACTACAAACGTTTGTATGACAATGACCTTTCTGTCCAAGAAAAGATTGAAAAAATCGTTACTGAAATCTACCGTGGTAGCAAAGTAAACTTTGAGAAGAAAGCTCAAACACAAATCGCTCAAATCGTTCAAAACGGTTGGGACAAATTGCCAATCTGTATGGCTAAAACTCAATATAGTTTCTCAGACAATCCGAATGCACTTGGAGCACCTGAAAACTTTGAAATTACCATTCGTGAATTGGTACCAAAATTAGGTGCAGGCTTCATCGTTGCCCTAACTGGCGATGTCATGACCATGCCAGGACTTCCAAAACGACCAGCAGCCCTCAACATGGATGTTGAAAGTGACGGAACAGTCCTAGGTTTGTTCTAGTATATTGAAATTGACTTTAAATGAGTTTGGAAATTGTAATCCAAGCTCATTTTTTATCTAGATATAAGAAGTCGTCTTCTACATGTAACCAGTCTAGGTAAAGATATTTTTCCTGAATTCTGATATAATAGAAATATTGACTTCAAGAGTAAGGAAGAGAAGATGAACGCATTATTGAATGGAATGAATGACCGTCAGGCTGAGGCGGTACAAACGACAGAAGGTCCCTTGTTAATCATGGCAGGGGCTGGTTCTGGAAAGACCCGAGTTTTGACCCACCGTATCGCTTATTTGATTGATGAAAAGCTGGTTAATCCGTGGAATATCTTGGCCATTACCTTTACAAATCAGGCTGCGCGTGAAATGAAGGAGCGTGCTTATAGCCTCAATCCAGCCACCCAGGACTGTCTGATTGCGACCTTCCACTCCATGTGTGTTCGTATTTTGCGTCGCGATGCAGACCATATTGGCTACAACCGCAACTTCACTATTGTAGATCCTGGTGAACAGCGAACGCTCATGAAACGCATTCTCAAACAGTTGAACCTGGATCCTAAAAAATGGAATGAACGAACTATTTTGGGGACCATTTCCAATGCCAAGAATGATTTGATTGATGATGTGGCTTATGCTGCCCAAGCTGGCGATATGTACACGCAAATAGTGGCTCAGTGCTACACTGCCTACCAAAAAGAACTGCGTCAGTCGGAGTCGGTTGACTTTGATGATTTAATCATGCTGACCTTGCGTCTCTTTGATCAAAATCCTGATGTCTTGACCTACTACCAGCAGAAGTTTCAGTACATCCATGTTGATGAGTACCAAGATACCAACCACGCTCAGTACCAATTGGTCAAACTCTTGGCGTCCCGTTTTAAAAATATCTGTGTGGTTGGGGATGCGGACCAGTCTATCTACGGTTGGCGTGGTGCTGATATGCAGAATATTTTGGATTTCGAGAAAGATTATCCCCAAGCCAAGGTTGTTTTGTTGGAGGAGAATTACCGTTCAACCAAAACCATTCTCCAAGCGGCTAACGAGGTCATTAAAAACAATAAAAATCGCCATCCTAAGAATCTCTGGACTCAAAACGCTGATGGGGAGCAAATCGTTTACTATCGTGCCAATGATGAGCAGGATGAGGCTGTATTTGTAGCTAAAACTATTGATGAACTTGGTCGCAGTCAAAATTTCCTTCATAAGGATTTTGCAGTTCTTTATCGTACTAATGCGCAGTCCCGTACTATTGAGGAAGCTCTGCTCAAGTCAAACATTCCTTATACCATGGTTGGTGGAACCAAGTTCTACAGCCGTAAGGAAATTCGCGATATTATTGCTTACCTCAACCTCATTGCTAACTTGAGTGACAATATTAGTTTTGAGCGTATTATCAACGAGCCTAAACGTGGAATTGGGCCAGGTACAGTTGAGAAAATCCGAGACTTTGCGAATATGCAAGACATGTCTATGCTAGATGCTTCAGCAAATATCATGCTATCAGGAATTAAAGGTAAAGCAGCCCAGTCGATCTGGGATTTTGCCAATATGATATTAGATTTACGGGAGCAACTGGACCAGTTAAGCATTACTGAGTTGGTTGAGGCTGTTCTAGAAAAAACAGGTTACATCGATATTCTTAATGCCCAAGCGACTTTAGAAAGCAAGGCTCGGGTTGAAAATATTGAAGAGTTCCTTTCTGTGACGAAAAATTTTGATGACGCCTCTGATGTGCCAGAAGAGGAAACTGGTCTAGACAAACTGAGTCGCTTCTTAAATGACCTGGCTTTGATTGCCGACACAGATTCAGGTAGTCAGGAGACATCAGAAGTGACCCTGATGACCCTGCATGCTGCCAAAGGTCTCGAGTTTCCAGTTGTCTTTTTGATTGGGATGGAAGAAAATGTCTTTCCGCTTAGCCGTACAGCTGAAGATCCAGATGAATTAGAAGAAGAACGCCGTCTGGCCTATGTAGGAATTACACGTGCTGAGAAAATTCTCTATCTGACCAATGCTAACTCACGCTTGCTTTTTGGTCGTACCAATTATAACCGTCCGACTCGTTTTATTAATGAAATCAGTTCAGACCTACTTGAGTATCAAGGTCTGGCTCGTCCTGCAAATACAAGCTTTAAAGCATCTTATAGCAGTGGTGGCCTTGCATTTGGTCAAGGTATGAGTTTGGCACAGGCTATCCAAGACCGTAAACGTGGTGCTGCCCCAAAATCTATCCAGTCAAGCGGTCTCCCATTTGGACAATTTACAGCTGGCGCAAAATCAGCGTCTAGTGAAGCAAATTGGTCCATTGGTGACATTGCTCTCCATAAGAAATGGGGAGAGGGAACTGTTCTGGAAGTTTCAGGTAACGGAGCTACTCAGGAATTAAAAATCAATTTCCCAGAAGTAGGTTTGAAAAAACTTTTAGCTAGTGTAGCCCCAATTGAGAAAAAAATCTAATTTTCCATCCTTCTCACGAATAATAAAGTGAGGAGGATTTTTATGTACAGTATTTCATTTCAAGAAGATTCACTATTACCAAGAGAAAGACTGGCCAAAGAAGGAGTAGAAGCGCTCAGTAATCAAGAGTTGCTAGCTATTTTACTCAGGACAGGAACACGTCAAGCCAGCGTTTTTGAAATTGCCCAGAAAGTCTTAAGCAATCTTTCAAGCCTAACGGATTTGAAAAAAATGACCCTGCAGGAATTGCAGAGTCTGTCTGGTATCGGTCGTGTTAAGGCCATAGAGTTACAAGCCATGATTGAATTGGGGCATCGTATTCATAAACACGAGACTCTTGAGATGGAAAGTATTCTCAGCAGTCAAAAGTTGGCCAAGAAGATGCAGCAGGAATTGGGCCATAAAAAACAAGAGCACCTAGTGGCGCTCTATCTCAATACTCAAAATCAAATCATTCATCAACAGACTATTTTTATCGGTTCAGCCACTCGCAGTATTGCTGAACCGCGAGAGATTCTTCACTATGCCGTCAAGCATATGGCGACTTCACTCATCTTGGTCCACAATCACCCTTCAGGAGCAGTAGCCCCTAGCCGAAATGATGATCATGTGACTAAACTTGTAAAAGAAGCCTGCGAACTGATGGGTATTGTCCTCTTGGACCATTTGATTGTCTCTCACTCCAGTTACTTTAGTTATCGTGAAAAGACAGATTTAATCTAAAGTTCATTAACGACATAGTCAAAGAGGTTTTTATCTTTGGGGCGATTTTCAAATAGTAATTCTGGGTGCCATTGGACACCGAGAAAGGCAGTATCATCTGTACTCATGACAGCTTCAATGATACCATCTTGAGGATCATGAGCCGCAATTTTTAAATTTGGTGCTAAGTCCTTGATACTCTGATGGTGGAAAGAGTTAATATGGGAAATTTCTCCATAGATTTCTCGAAGAACTGTATCAGGTTCTGTTACCAAGCGCTGGCTTGTGTACTCAGCCGAACAATCCTGCCAGTGGTCTTCGATATCTTGGTACAAAGTTCCACCCATGGCAACGTTAAAGAGTTGTGTGCCACGGCAGACGGAGAAAATAGGCTTTTTCTGGTTAATAGCTTCTTTGATGAGGGCCAGTTCGAAGATATCTCTTTGAAGGTGGTAGTCATCACTATCAATGGCTTTCGGTTCACCATAGAATTTTGGATCAACATTTTGCCCACCTGTCAAGATGAGCTTGTCAATTATACTGATATAGTGGCTAGCCATTTCTTGATCACCAATCGGTAGGATGATGGGAATCCCTCCAGCGTCTTTCACACCTTCAACAAAGCCTTTTGCTGCGTAGCTCAACATGATATCATCAACTGGATGAGTTTTTTCGTTTCCTGTAATCCCAATAACTGGTTTTTTCATAAAATGATGTTCGCTTTCTAATCCTTTTTTCGCATGAAGTAGAGGAGGGTTTGGAGTTCACTTGTCAAATCGACATATTGAACGACCACGTCTTTTGGTAAATGCAGATGGACTGGTGAAAAACTGAGAATTCCTTTCACGCCAGCATCCACCAAGAGATTAGCAACCTCTTGTGACTTGACGCTGGGAACCGTTAAGATCGCAGTCTTGACATCGGCATTCTTGATTTTTTCCTTGATTTGAGAAATCCCGTAAATGGGAATACCATCAGGAGTTTGGGTACCGACTTCAGGGTGGTCATCTAGATCAAATGCCATAATAATCTTCATCTTGTTACGCTCGTGGAAGCGGTAGTGGAGAAGGGCATGGCCTATATTACCAATCCCCACTAGCATGACATTGGTAATGGAGTTATCATTGAGCAAATCGGCAAAAAATGTCATCAGTTTTTTGACATCGTAGCCGAAACCACGCCGACCTAGTTCACCAAAATAGGAAAAATCACGACGTACGGTCGCTGAATCAATACCGATAGCTTCTGCAATTTGCTTAGAGTTGGCACGTTCAATCTTTTCTGCATGGAATCTCTTAAATATTCGATAGTAGAGAGAGAGTCTTTTCGCTGTAGCTTTTGGAATAGCAGACTGTTTATCTTTCACAAAATCACAACCTTTCTATTCTTCTATTTTATAGAAACATTGTGAAAAAATCAACAAAAACAAGAAAAAACTAAGAAAAATCTTAGTTTTAATGTAAAAAATCTGCATGTGATAGAAAACGGTAGAGGTCTCCGACCAGTCCTTGGTAAACTTCCTGCCCCTTAAAAGTCAGAGAAGTTACATAAAGTGTATCTGGCAGAGTCACACATCCTGACAGAGCCAGCATGAGAGCTTCATAGTCTTCATACTTGAGAGTGCGCTCTATATGATAGCTGTCTTTATAGGTCAGTTCAAACATATGGGCCCTATCTTTCAGATTTTATAAAGATACCACGTTCTACCAAGCTATCCATGAGGAAGTAGAATTTTTCCTGATGAATGTGGTGGTCTTCTGATTTGAAAATATCAACTAGACGTAGTCCAAACTTGTCGGTTATATTAATTTTAGCACCTGTAAGTTCCTTGTTAATAATGATTTTGAGTTGGAATCCCTCACCGCTGTTCGGAACTTTTTCCAAAAGGCGAGTCAATTCATAGTTACCAATCTTAGTCTCAAAAAAGGTGTTGTCCTTAAGGGTGAATTTTTTAACAGATGGGCTAAGAGTGTAGTCGTAAGGACAATTTTTTAACTGAATGGTTTTTTCAAATGCCATATGGCTAACCTCCGATAATTTCTTTTAAGGTTTTTGCGAGAGTTTGTAGGTCTTCAACAGTATTTTGTGGCGACAAACTGATCCGAACGGATTCCTTCAAGCGTTCTGAATTTGCTCCGTACATAGCTTCAAGAACATGGCTAGACTGGACAATGCCTGCAGTGCAGGCTGAGCCAGTGGAGATTGAAATTCCAGCCAAATCTAGACGAAGGAGTAAGAGGTCGTTTTTCTGACCAGGAAATCCAATATTGAGAACATAAGGGAGATGGTGGTCGCCTCTATTCAAGTAATACTGAACTCCCTCTAGCTCTGCCAGAAAGGCAGTTTCTAGATTTTGTACATGGTTGAAATGTTCTTCTTGTTGTTCTAGGTCCTCTTTTAGGGCTGCAACCATGCCTACGATGGCAGCTAAATTTTCGGTTCCTGCACGTTTTTTCTGTTCTTGGTCTCCACCATGGAGATAGGAATCAAAGTCCATGCTAGATGCGTAGAGAAATCCGATTCCCTTAGGACCATGAAATTTATGGGCTGAAGCAGTGAGAAAATCAATGCCCAATTCTTCTGGATGAATAGGGATTTTACCAATAGCTTGAACTGCATCGACATGATAGGCAGCAGGGTGTTGCTTGAGTATTTGGCCAATTTCAGCAATGGGCAGTAGGTTTCCTGTCTCATTATTGGCAAACATGGTAGAAACCAAAATCGTATCGTCACGTAAAGCCTCTTGAATTTGTTGGGCTGTGATTTCTTGATTTTCTGGTTGGATAATGGTTGCTTCAAAACCAAAGTGTTGAACCAAGTAATCAATGGTTTCAAGGACGGCATGGTGCTCAATGGCAGTTGTGATAATATGTTTTCCTTGTTCTTGATGACGAAGACAGTAACCAATGATAGCAGTATTGTTGCCTTCAGTTCCACCAGAAGTGAAGAAAATATGTTGAGGTTTTGTCCCCAGTAACTGAGCTAGCTCCTGACGAGCTTCTCGCAAGAGTTTTCCAGCTTGACGGCCATGACTATGAATACTAGAAGGATTGCCATAGGTTTCTTGCATAACCTCGGTCATAGCTAAAATAGCAACTGCTGACATGGGAGTCGTTGCAGCATTGTCCAAATAAATCAAAGAATCACCTTATTTCTTTTTGTTGTAGGCAAAGAGTGGGCTGACTGGTTTTCTTTCGTGGATACGGACGATGGCATCACCAATTAACTCACTAGCAGTGATGTAGCATACGTTTTTAGGAGTTTTTTCTTTTGTTGCTACTGAATCAGTCACAAGAATTTCTTTAATATTCGTATTGTCAAGAAGTTCAGCAGCTCCTTCGACGAAGAGACCGTGGCTAGAAACAGCATAAATTTCTGTAGCCCCTTCACGTTCAACAATTTTAGCAGCTTCAGAGAAGGTACGTCCTGTATTTAAAATGTCATCAATCAAGATAGCTTTTTTACCTTCAACATCCCCGATGATATAGCCTTCGTTGCGACTTGCATCGTCTTGAGGGTAGTCGATAATGGCAATAGGAGCATCAAGATATTCAGCCAGACTACGAGCACGTTTCACACCTGAATTTTTAGGGCTGACGACAACAACATCTGAACCGAGTAGGCCCTTATCGCAGTAATGTTTTGCAAATAGGGGCACTGTGAAGAGGTTATCAACAGGAATATCAAAGAATCCTTGAACCTGAACGGCATGCAAATCAAGTGTAAGGACACGGTCAACACCGGCCTTAACAAGCATATTGGCAACTAGTTTAGCTGTAAGTGGCTCACGAGGCGAAGCGATACGGTCTTGGCGTGCATAGCCAAAATAAGGAAGGACTACGTTGATACTGTGGGCACTTGCACGAACACAAGCGTCGACCATGATAAGCAATTCCATTAGGTGGTTGTTAACAGGGAAACTTGTTGATTGGATGATGTAAACATCATAACCACGGACACTTTCTTCAATATTCACTTGGATTTCTCCGTCTGAAAATTGACGTGATGATAGTTTTCCAAGTGGGACACCAACAGCCTGTGCAATTTTCTGTGCAATCTCTTGGTTTGAGTTGAGTGCGAAAAGTTTCATGTTTTTTCTATCTGACATTATAGACCGTCCTCTGTAAACTTTTTAAATCCTAGCCTATACGAACTGGGATTTTTGTATTTTTATCTTTTCTATTTTACCAAAAAATAGAGATTATTTCAGCTATTTTTCATGCTTTTGACAAATCGAACCAATTTTGAAGGAGCTTTTTGATAATCAATCTGATTTTCCTCTAAAAATTGCTGGAAATCTTGTTTCCCTTGTTCGTGATTCTCAACTTCTAGCTCCAATTCGTAATCTGTAATATCAAAGTACTGACTTTCATCTAGCGCCATGAGACCAATAGCTGTTTGCATCTCATAGCGCAGCGTTGTTAGACAACCAAGTACCTGCCATTTCTTGCTTTGAATACCATGTTTCGCCAATTCATCCAGTACCGCCCCTTGAGGAAGTTCTTCCTTACTTAGATAGTTTTCAGCATCTTTTAGTTGCAATTTTTGGTTGTATTCCATGTTTCCAACACTTTGTGGAACTTTGAGTGTCAATTCTGCCCAGTCTTCAAAAGTGCGAATGCGCATAGCAACTTTCTTTTCTCGCAGTTCAAAATTAGGCGTGTCAATGTAGTAATTTTTTTGAAGAACAGGAGTGACACCTGTGAATTGCTCTTTTAGATGTTCATATTCATCTTTTTTCAGTAGTGTTTTCAATTCAATTTCTAAATGTTTCATTTTTCTTACCTTTTCTTTATCGTTGAAAGCGGATTTATGATATAATAGCTTTGTATTTATTGTATATAAATCTGGAGAAAAAATCAAAGATATTTTTGAAGGATAATATGAGAATAAGGGAGAATATATGACCATAGAATGGGAAGAATTTATAGATCCTTACATTCAAGCTGTTGGTGAGTTAAAGATTAAACTACGTGGTATTCGTAAGCAATACCGCAAGCAAAATAAGCATTCTCCGATTGAGTTTGTGACGGGTAGGGTGAAGCCGATTGAGAGTATTAAGGAAAAAATGGCCCGTCGTGGTATCACTTATGCGACCTTGGAACATGATTTGCAGGATATTGCCGGTTTGCGTGTGATGGTCCAGTTTGTAGATGACGTCCAAGAAGTGGTGGAGATTTTGCGCAAGCGTCAGGATATGCGGATCATACAGGAGCGCGATTACATTACTCATCGAAAAGCATCAGGTTACCGTTCCTACCATGTGGTAGTAGAATATACGGTTGATACTATTAATGGTGCTAAAACCATTTTGGCGGAAATTCAAATTCGTACCTTGGCCATGAATTTCTGGGCAACGATAGAACATTCTCTCAACTACAAGTACCAAGGGGATTTCCCAGAGGAAATTAAGAATCGACTGGAAATTACTGCAAAAATTGCTCATCAGTTGGATGAAGAAATGGGTAAAATTCGAGATGATATTCAGGAAGCCCAGGCGCTTTTTGATCCTTTGAGTAGAAAATTAAATGATGGTGTAGGAAACAGTGACGATACAGATGAAGAATACAGGTAAACGAATTAATCTGATAGCGAATAGAAAACCGCAGAGTCAAAGGGTTTTGTATGAATTGCGAGATCGTTTGAAGAGAAATCAGTTTATACTCAATGATACTAACCCGGACATTGTCATTTCCATTGGTGGAGATGGCATGCTCCTGTCGGCCTTTCATAAGTACGAAAACCAACTTGATAAGGTCCGTTTTATCGGTGTTCATACTGGACATTTGGGCTTCTATACAGATTATCGTGATTTTGAGTTGGACAAGCTAGTGACTAATTTGCAGCTAGATACTGGTGCAAGAATCTCTTATCCTGTTCTAAATGCGAAGGTCTTCCTTGAAAATGGTGAAGTAAAGATTTTTAGAGCATTAAATGAAGCTAGCATCCGCAGGTCCGATCGAACCATGGTGGCGGATATTGTAATCAATGGTGTCCCCTTTGAACGTTTTCGTGGAGACGGGCTAACAGTTTCGACTCCAACTGGCAGTACAGCCTATAACAAGTCGCTTGGGGGAGCTGTTTTACACCCTACCATTGAAGCTCTTCAATTAACAGAAATTGCCAGCCTTAATAATCGGGTCTATCGAACGCTGGGTTCGTCCATTATTGTTCCAAAGAAGGACAAGATTGAACTGATCCCAACGAGAAACGATTACCATACCATTTCAGTTGACAATAGTGTTTATTCTTTCCGCAATATTGAGCGAATCGAGTATCAAATCGACCATCATAAGATTCACTTTGTCGCCTCACCTAGCCACACCAGTTTTTGGAATCGTGTTAAGGATGCTTTCATCGGCGAGGTGGATGAATGAGGTTTGAATTTATCGCAGATGAGCATGTCAAGGTTAAGACCTTCTTAAAAAAGCACGAGGTTTCGAAGGGGCTGCTGGCCAAGATTAAGTTTCGAGGCGGAGCTATTCTGGTCAATGACCAACCGCAAAATGCAACGTATCTTTTGGATATTGGAGACCGTGTTACCATTGATATTCCTGCTGAGGAAGGTTTTGAAACTCTCGAAGCTATCGAGAGACCACTAGACATTCTCTATGAGGATGATCATTTTCTAGTCTTAAACAAACCCTATGGAGTGGCTTCTATTCCTAGTGTCAATCACTCCAATACCATTGCCAATTTTATCAAGGGTTACTATGTTAAGCAAAATTACGAAAATCAGCAGGTTCATATTGTAACCAGACTTGATAGAGATACTTCTGGCTTGATGCTCTTTGCCAAGCACGGCTATGCTCATGCACGATTAGACAAGCAGTTGCAGAAGAAGTCCATTGAGAAACGCTACTTTGCTTTGGTTAAAGGTCATGGACACTTGGAGTCAGAGGGTGAAATTATTGCTCCGATTGCGCGTGATGAAGACTCCATTATTACCAGACGTGTAGCTAAAGGTGGAAAGTATGCTCATACTTCATACAAGATTGTAGCTTCTTATGGGAATATTCACTTGGTCGATATTCGCCTGCACACTGGGCGAACCCACCAAATCCGAGTCCACTTTTCTCATATTGGTTTTCCTTTGTTGGGAGATGACTTGTACGGTGGTAGTCTGGACGACGGCATCCAACGTCAGGCTTTGCATTGCCATTACCTATCTTTTTATCATCCTTTTCTAGAGCAAGACTTGCAGTTAGAAAGTCCCTTGCCGGATGATTTTAGCAACCTTATTACCCAGTTATCAACTAATACTCTATAAAAATTGTTTCAGAGTATAATTATTATCTAAAAGGAGAAAAACTCATGGAAGTTTTTGAAAGTCTCAAAGCCAACTTGGTTGGTAAAAATGCTCGTATCGTTCTCCCTGAAGGGGAAGAACCTCGTATTCTTCAAGCGACTAAACGCCTGGTAAAAGAAACAGAAGTGATTCCTGTTTTGCTTGGAAATCCTGAAAAAATTAAAATTTATCTTGAAATCGAAGGCATCGAGGATGGTTATGAAGTCATCGACCCTCAACACTACGATCAATTTGAAGAAATGGTTGCTGCCTTAGTGGAGCGTCGCAAGGGAAAAATGTCTGAAGAAGATGCACGCAAGGTTTTGGTTGAAGATGTCAACTACTTTGGTGTTATGTTGGTTTATTTGGGCTTGGTTGATGGTATGGTGTCAGGAGCGATTCACTCAACAGCTTCGACAGTACGTCCAGCTCTTCAAATCATCAAAACTCGTCCAAATGTTACTCGTACTTCAGGTGCCTTCCTCATGGTTCGTGGTACGGAACGTTACTTATTTGGAGATTGTGCCATCAACATCAACCCAGATGCAGAAGCCTTGGCTGAAATTGCCATCAACTCAGCAATCACAGCTAAGATGTTTGGCATCGAGCCTAAAATTGCCATGCTAAGCTATTCTACTAAAGGTTCAGGCTTTGGTGAAAGTGTTGATAAAGTAGTTGAAGCAACTAAAATTGCTCACGACTTGCGTCCTGACCTCGAAATCGATGGTGAGTTGCAATTTGATGCGGCTTTTGTTCCAGAAACTGCAGCTTTGAAAGCTCCTGGAAGTACAGTTGCTGGTCAAGCAAATGTCTTCATCTTCCCAGGTATCGAGGCAGGAAATATTGGTTACAAGATGGCAGAACGTCTTGGTGGTTTTGCGGCTGTTGGACCTGTTCTACAAGGTTTGAATAAGCCAGTTAACGACCTTTCTCGTGGATGTAATGCGGATGATGTGTACAAGTTGACCCTCATCACAGCAGCCCAAGCAGTTCATCAATAAGATTTAGTCCTCTTTCCCTTGGGAAGAGGCTTTTTATACTCAATGAAAATCAAAGAGCAAACTAGGAAACTGGCCGCAGGTTGCTCAAAGCACTGCTTTGAGGTTGCAGATAAGACTGACGAAGTCAGCTCAAAACACTGTTTTGAGGTTGTGGATAGAACTGACGAAGTCAGTAACATATATACGGCAAGGCGACGTTGACGTGGTTTGAAGAGATTTTCGAAGAGTATTAATACTAGGAAAAGGACAGTTAGAATCTTCTGTGTTATACTAGAGATATGTTAGATTTGAAAGAATACGGTATCGTCATGTGGCCGGAGGAGAAGATTGTTTCTTTCCGTGAGAAACTTCTCGCTTGGTATGATGAAAATAAAAGAGATTTACCTTGGAGGAGAAGTAAAAATCCTTATCATATCTGGGTCTCAGAAATCATGCTCCAGCAGACTAGGGTGGATACGGTTATTCCTTATTACGAACGATTCTTGGACTGGTTTCCAACTGTAGAAAGTTTGGCTACTGCGCCTGAAGAGCGTTTGTTGAAGGCTTGGGAAGGTTTGGGTTATTATTCTCGAGTACGCAATATGCAGGCTGCAGCCCAGCAGATTATGACAGACTTTGGTGGTCAATTTCCAAATACCTATGAAGGAATTTCCAGCTTGAAAGGGATTGGTCCTTACACAGCAGGAGCGATTTCCAGTATTGCTTTTAACTTGCCCGAGCCAGCTGTAGATGGTAATGTTATGCGGGTTTTGGCGCGTCTGTTTGAAGTCAACCACGATATTGGGATTCCTAGCAATCGAAAGATTTTCCAAGCCATGATGGAAATCTTGATTGACCCAGAACGGCCAGGTGACTTTAATCAAGCCTTGATGGACTTAGGGTCTGATATTGAGGCTCCTGTAAGTCCTAGGCCAAAAGAAAGCCCAGTTAGGGACTTCAGTGCGGCATATCTGAATGGTACAATGGACCGTTATCCAATCAAGGCTCCCAAGAAAAAGCCTGTTTCAATTTATCTTAAAGCCTTGGTAGTCAAAAATACTCAGGGACAATTTTTACTTGAAAAAAATGAAAGTGAAAAGTTGTTGGCAGGCTTTTGGCATTTTCCCTTGATAGAAGTTGATAACTTTTCGCAAGAAGAGCAGTTTGATCTCTTTCATCAGGTTGCAGAAGAAAGTGTGAACTTTGGACCCAGTCCAGAAGAGAGTTTTCAGCAGGACTATGATTTAGAAGTTGATTGGCTTAATCTGCATTTTGACACTGTCAAGCATGTCTTTAGTCATCGCATGTGGCATATTCAAATTGTAGCAGGCCAGGTGAGTGACTTCCATGATTTTTCAGATAGGGAAGTTCGCTGGCTTTCACCAGAAGAGTTTAAAAATTACCCACTTGCTAAACCCCAACAAAAAATCTGGCAGGCCTATGCACAAGCCAACTTAGATAGTAGCAAAGACTAGCTATTATGTTTTCTTATTATTTTTTTGGTATAATAGTAGAGAAAAAGGTGAACAAATGAAAAAAATATTAATTGTAGATGATGAAAAACCAATCTCGGATATTATCAAGTTTAATATGACCAAGGAAGGTTACGAAGTTGTAACTGCTTTTAATGGTCGTGAAGCGTTAGAGAAATATGAAGCAGAGCAACCAGATATTATTATTCTGGATTTGATGCTTCCAGAAATTGATGGTTTAGAAGTTGCTAAGACTATTCGCAAGTCAAGTAGTGTGCCTATTATCATGCTGTCGGCTAAAGATAGCGAATTTGACAAGGTTATCGGTTTGGAACTTGGAGCAGATGACTATGTGACAAAACCTTTCTCAAATCGTGAACTGCAGGCGCGTGTTAAAGCTCTTCTTCGTCGCACGGACTTGGTTTCTGTAGATAACCAAGAATCTGATGAAAAGAAAATCCAACCCTTGAAAATTGGGGACTTGGAGATTGTGCCAGATGCCTATGTAGCTAAAAAATACGGTAAAGAACTAGACTTAACCCACCGTGAATTTGAGCTCTTGTACCACTTGGCTTCTCATATTGGTCAAGTGATTACGCGTGAACACTTGCTTGAAACTGTCTGGGGTTATGATTATTTTGGAGATGTTCGGACTGTTGACGTAACTATTAGACGTTTGCGTGAGAAGATTGAAGACACACCAAGTAGACCTGAATACATCCTAACTCGTCGTGGAGTAGGATATTATATGAGAAATAATGATTGAAGTAATTAGACAAACAATTTTGACGAGTGACTTTATCTTTATCCTCATCCTAATTGGCTTTATTTTGCTAGTGACTTTTCTTCTACTTGAGAGCCGTCGCGATAATATTCGCCTTAGACAATTAAATCAGAAGGTTAAAGACCTGATTGCAGGAGATTATTCTCAGGTATTGGATATGCAGGGAAGTTCTGAGATCACTAATATTACCAATAATCTCAATGATTTATCAGAAGTAATTCGCTTGACTCAAGAAAATCTGGAGCAAGAGAGTAAACGATTGCATAGTATCCTCTCATACATGACAGACGGAGTCCTTGCGACCAATCGTCGTGGTAAGATTACCATGATTAATGACATGGCAAAGAAGCAGCTAGGCGTTCAGAAAGAAGAGGTTCTCAATAAAAGTATTCTAGAATTACTTAAGATTGAGGATGAGTATGAACTTCGTGATTTGATTACCCAAGTTCCTGAGCTTATGATTGATTCTCAGGATGCTAATGGTGAATATCTGAGCCTTCGTGTACGTTTTGCCTTGGTTCGTCGTGAGTCTGGATTTATCTCAGGTTTGGTAGCTGTTTTGCATGATACGACGGAGCAGGAGAAGGAAGAGCGCGAACGGAGACTCTTTGTATCCAACGTTAGTCATGAATTACGGACTCCTCTAACTAGCGTAAAATCCTATCTTGAAGCCTTGGATGAGGGTGCCTTGTCAGAACCTGTCGCGCCAGATTTTATCAAGGTGTCTCTAAACGAAACCAACCGTATGATGAGAATGGTGACAGACCTTCTTCATCTTTCACGTATTGATAATGCAACCAGTCACCTAGATGTGGAATTAATCAATTTTACTGCCTTTATAACCTTTATCCTCAACCGTTTTGATAAGATGAGGGGATCAGATGAAGAGAAGAAATACGAATTGGTTAGAGATTATCCGATTACCTCCGTCTGGATTGAAATTGATACAGACAAGATGACACAGGTGATTGATAATATTCTTAATAATGCCATTAAGTATTCACCAGATGGTGGGAAAATCAAAGTGAGGATGAAGACGACTGATGATCAGATGATTTTGTCTATCTCCGACCAAGGTCTAGGGATTCCAAAGCAAGATTTGCCGAAGATTTTTGACCGTTTCTACCGAGTCGATCGTGCTAGAAGTCGTGCCCAAGGTGGAACTGGGCTAGGTCTAGCTATAGCCAAAGAAATTATCAAACAACACAATGGTTTTATTTGGGCCAAGAGTGAATATGGTAAGGGATCTACCTTTACCATTGTGCTCCCTTATGATAAGGATGCCGTGAAAGAAGAAGTTTGGGAGGACGAAATAGAAGAGTAGAATGTGTGAAACAGGTTTTAAATACAGTATTTTAGCGTCGGGTTCCAGTGGAAATTCCTTTTATTTGGAAACCCCAAAAAAGAAGCTTTTAGTGGATGCGGGCTTGTCTGGTAAGAAAATTACCAGCCTACTTGCTGAAATAAATCGCAAGCCAGAAGAGTTGGATGCCATCTTGATTACCCATGAGCATTCTGACCATATTCATGGAGTAGGTGTTTTAGCTCGCAAGTATGGTATGGATTTGTATGCCAATGAAAAGACCTGGCAGGCTATGGAAAATAGCAAGTATCTTGGCAAGGTGGATTCTTCGCAAAAGTATATCTTTGAAATGGGTAAAACCAAAACCTTTGGAGATATCGACATCGAGAGTTTTGGTGTTAGTCATGATGCGATTGCACCGCAGTTCTATCGCTTTATGAAGGATGATAAGAGTTTTGTTATGCTGACTGATACAGGTTATGTTAGTGACCGTATGGCAGGGATTGTCGAGAATGCAGATGGCTATCTTATCGAGTCCAATCATGATGTAGAGATTTTGCGAGCAGGTTCTTACGCTTGGCGACTCAAACAACGAATCCTATCAGATCTTGGTCACCTTTCTAACGAGGATGGTGCTGAAGCAATGATTCGGACGCTAGGAAATCGCACTAAGAAAATCTATCTTGGTCACTTGTCTAAGGAGAACAATATCAAGGAACTGGCTCATATGACCATGGTCAATCAGCTAGCTCAGGCTGATCTAGGAGTCGGAGTAGACTTTAAGATTTACGATACCTCACCAGATACCGCAACACCATTGACAGATATATAAAAAAGAAGGCGAGAGCCTTCTTTTTTATATCTTTTACAATCCAGCGAAATCTTTGATTTCTTGTGCTGACATTGAAGAGTCGCAACGAACATTGATTTGTCCATCTGCAATATGAACAAAGCCTGGTACAGTTGGGATTCCGTAGCGTGAGCGGAATTCTTGCAACTCATTGAGTTGGCTTGGTTCTTCACTGTTGATGAAGTAGATGTGAGCTTTAGTTTCAGCTACGACACCTGCCAAGGTACCAGCAAATTTACGGCAGTAAGGGCAAGTTTTACGACCGATAAAGAAGGTTGCAGTTTCTTTATTATCAAGAGCTTCTTGCGCACGCGCAACTGTAGTGACTTCAAGGTCTTTGATATTATCTAAAAATTGTTCCATGAGATTACCTCGCTTTCATTGATAAGTCTAGTATGCCATAAAGTTTCTAAAATTGCTTAGATTTGATACGAAAAAAAGATGAGATTTGTTGGTCTCATCTTTTATAGGACTTTATTTTACAAAAGCATTGATTTCTGCTTCGATATTAGCAATCTTAGCTTGTGATTCTTCGTTAGTTTTACCTACAACTGCAATGTAGAACTTGATTTTTGGTTCTGTACCTGAAGGGCGAACAGCAATCCATGAACCGTCAGCAAGTGTATATTTCAACACATCACTTGGAGGAGTTGTCAAGTTTGTAACAGTACCGTCAGCAGCAGTAGCAGTTTGAGCCTTGAAGTCTTCTACGACAGTGATAGCTGTTGTGTTCCATTCTTTTGGAGCATCGTTGCGGAATTTAGCCATAATCGATTTGATTTGTTCAGCACCATCCACACCAGAAAGGGTGACAGAGATAGTCTTTTCAGCGTAGTAGCCGTACTCTTTGTAGATTTCTTCGATACCGTCTGCAAGTGTTAAACCACGTGAACGGTAGTAGGCAGCAAGTTCAGCAACGACAAGGACGGCTTGGATAGCGTCTTTATCACGTACGAATGGTTTAATCAAGTAACCAAAGCTTTCTTCAAACCCCATCATGTAAGTGTGATTGTGTTTTTCTTCGAATTCTTGGATTTTTTCAGCGATAAATTTGAAACCAGTCAAGACGTTGAACATAGTTGCGCCGTAGCTTTCAGCAATCTTCGTTACCAAGTCAGTTGATACGATAGATTTGCAAAGAGCTGCGTTTTCTGGAAGAGTTCCAGCGTTTTTGTGGGCTTCCAAGATGTATTTAGCCATGATAGCACCGATTTGGTTACCTGAAAGGTTGAGGTAGCTACCATCTTTTTGAAGAACTTCAACACCAACACGGTCAGCATCAGGGTCAGTTGCGACAAGCACATCAGCGCCTACTTGACGACCAAGTTCTTCGGCAAGGGCAAAGGCTGCTTGGCTTTCTGGATTTGGAGATTTTACAGTTGAGAAGTCTGGGTCAGCAGTAGCTTGCGCTTCAACGACTTGAACAGAGTCAAATCCTGCTTGGGCAAGAGCACGACGAGCTAACATTTCACCAGTACCATGAAGTGGTGTATAGACAATTTTCATGTCTTTACCGAATTCTTCAATCAAGGCTGGGTTGATGTTCACATCTTTGACTTCTTTGAGGTATTCTACATCGACAGCTTCGCCGATAACTTCAATCAAGCCAGAAGCTTTTTCAGCTTCGACATCAGCAACTTCCACCGCAAAAGGGTTTTCGATTGCACGGATATAAGTAGTCAAAGCGTCCGCGTCGTGTGGAGGCATTTGTCCACCGTCTTCACCGTAAACTTTGTATCCGTTAAATGGAGCAGGGTTGTGGCTAGCAGTAATCATGATACCTGCGAAGCAGTTGAGGTGACGAACTGCAAATGAGAGTTCTGGAGTTGGACGAAGGCTTTCAAATACATAAGATTTGATACCATGTTTAGCAAGAACTGCAGCAGATTCAAAGGCAAACTCAGGTGAGAAGTGACGGCTATCGTAGGCGATTGCGACACCACGTTCTTTTTCGTTTTCACCTTTTGATTCAATCAAACGAGCCAATCCTTCAGTAGCTTGGCGAACAACGTAGATGTTAATACGGTTTGTACCAGCACCAATCAAGCCACGCATACCTGCAGTACCAAATTCAAGATTTGTATAGAAGGCATCTTCCTTTGTTTTTTCGTCCATATTTTCCAAATCTTGACGAAGGTAGTCAGGAAGCTCCGCAAAATCAACCCATTTCTGGTAATTTTCTTGGTAAGACATTGAAATTCTCCTTTTTGTAAATTGTTTTAACCGTTCACATTATAGCACTTTTTAGCCTTTTAGTAAAACGGTAGCATAATTTTCAGAAAAGTGGTGTCATATGCTGGTTTATCAAGTCTTGAATGCCTTAGGGAAACATGCTATACTGTTTGTATGATTATTTTACAAGCTAATAAAATTGAACGTTCTTTTGCTGGAGAGGTTCTTTTTGATAATATCAACCTACAAGTGGATGAAAGAGACCGCATTGCCCTCGTTGGAAAAAATGGTGCAGGAAAGTCTACTTTGCTCAAGATATTGGTTGGAGAAGAGGAGCCAACCACTGGTGAAATCAATAAGAAAAAAGATATTTCCCTCTCTTATCTCGCACAGGATAGCCGTTTTGAGTCTGAAAATACTATTTACGATGAAATGCTACATGTATTTGATGACTTGCGTCGTATCGAGAGACAACTTCGACAGATGGAGTTGAAAATGGGGGAAAAAACTGGTGAGGATTTGGATAAAGTGATGTCTGACTATGATCGCCTATCAGAAAATTTCCGTCAGGCTGGAGGATTTACCTATGAAGCCGATATTCGCTCTATCTTAAATGGATTCAAGTTTGACGAGTCCATGTGGCAGATGCGAATCGCTGAGCTTTCCGGTGGTCAAAATACTCGTTTAGCTCTAGCCAAAATGCTCCTTGAAAAGCCCAATCTCTTGGTCTTGGACGAGCCAACCAACCACTTGGATATTGAAACCATTGCCTGGCTAGAGAATTACTTGGTCAACTACAGTGGTGCCTTGATTATCGTCAGCCACGACCGTTATTTCCTCGATAAGGTTGCGACCATAACACTTGACTTAACCAAACATTCTTTAGATAGATATGTAGGAAATTACTCAAGTTTTGTGGAGCAGAAGGAGCAGAAGCTCGCAACTGAAGCCAAAAACTACGAAAAGCAGCAGAAGGAAATCGCAGCTCTGGAAGACTTTGTCAACCGCAATCTAGTCCGAGCTTCAACAACTAAACGTGCTCAATCTCGCCGAAAACAACTGGAAAAAATGGAACGTTTGGACAAGCCTGAAGCTGGGAAAAAGTCAGCTAATATGACCTTCCATTCTGATAGGGTATCTGGTAATGTTGTTTTGACAGTGGAGAATGCTGCTATTGGCTATGATGGGGAAATCTTATCAGAACCTATCAACCTTGACCTTCGTAAGATGAATGCTGTCGCTATTGTTGGTCCAAATGGTATTGGCAAGTCAACCTTTATCAAGTCTATTATGGACCAGATTCCTTTTATCAAGGGTGAGAAGCGCTTTGGCGCTAATGTTGAGGTTGGTTACTATGAACAGACTCAGAGCAAACTGACACCAAGTAATACAGTCTTAGACGAACTCTGGAATGATTTCAAGCTGACTCCTGAACTGGAAATCCGTAATCGTCTAGGTGCCTTCCTTTTCTCTGGTGATGATGTTAAGAAGTCAGTTGGCATGCTTTCAGGGGGCGAAAAAGCTCGTTTGCTTCTGGCTAAATTGTCCATGGAAAACAACAACATCTTGATCCTCGATGAACCGACCAACCACTTAGACATCGATAGTAAGGAAGTTCTGGAAAATGCCCTGATTGACTTTGATGGAACTCTTCTTTTTGTCAGTCACGACCGTTATTTCATCAACCGTGTAGCCACCCATGTATTGGAATTATCTGAGAATGGGTCAACCCTTTATCTAGGTGATTATGACTATTATGTTGATAAAAAAGCAGAGCTAGTAGCTAGTCAAGCGGAAGAAGCAGCAGCTGTTAGCCAAGAAAAAGAAACTTCTCTAGTTAATGACTATCAAGCTCAGAAAGAAAGTCAAAAAGAAGTTCGTAAGCTCATGCGACAAATCGAAAGTCTAGAAGCTGAAATTGAAGAGCTAGAAAGTCAAAGTCAAGCCATTTCTGAACAAATGTTGGAAACAAACGATGCCGTCGAACTGATGGAATTACAGGCTGAGCTGGACAAAATCAGCCATCGTCAAGAAGAAGCTATGCTAGAGTGGGAAGAATTATCGGAGCAGGTGTAAGATGGAACATCTTGGAAAAGTTTTTCGTGAATTTCGAATCAGTAAAAATTACTCTCTAAAAGAAGCTGCAGGAGAGGCCTGTTCGACCTCCCAATTATCTCGCTTTGAATTGGGAGAGTCTGATCTGGCTGCTTCACGTTTCTTTGAAATATTAGATAATATTCACGTGACGATTGAAAATTTTATGGATAAGGCCAGAAATTTTCAACATCATGAGCATGTCAGCTTGATGGCTCAGATTATTCCACTTTACTACTCAAATGATATTGCAGGTTTTCAAAAGCTTCAAATAGAACAACTTGAAAAGGCTAAGAGTTCAACTAATCCCCTCTATTTTGAGCTGAACTGGATTTTGCTACAAGGTCTGATTTGTCAAAGAGATGCTAGCTTTAGTATGAAGCAAAGTGCGTTGGATAAGGTGGCAGATTATCTTTTCCAAACAGATGAATGGACCATGTATGAGTTGATCCTCTTTGGCAATCTCTATAGCTTTTATGATGTGGACTATGTTGCTCGACTTGGTAGAGAAGTGATGGAGAGGGAAGAATTTTATCAAGAAATTGGTCGCCATAGAAAACTGGTCTTGATTTTAGCCCTTAATTGTTACCAGCATTGTTTAGAGCATCTTTCTTTTGAAAATGCAAGCTATTTTGAGACTTATACAGAGAAGATTATTGGTAAAGGGATCAAACTATATGAGCGTAATATTTTCCATTATCTAAAAGGCTTTTCCTTGTACCAAAAAGGACAGTGTAAAGAAGGCTGTAAGCAGATGAAAGAGGCCATGCATATTTTTGACCTACTAGGTCTTCCAGAGCAAGTAGCCTACTATCAGGAACACTACGAGAAATTTGTCAAAGATTAATTTTCCCAAATATGGGAAAAATGAGAAACTCCTCCAAGTTTTGATACAATAGTTTCAAAATTTGAGAGGAGTTTTTATGAATCGATACGCAGTACAGTTAATTAGTCGTGGAGCTATAAACAAGATAGGAAATATGCTCTATGATTATGGAAATAGTGTCTGGTTGGCTTCCATGGGGACTATCGGACAGACAGTTTTAGGAATGTATCAGATTTCTGAACTCGTCACATCCATTCTGATCAATCCCTTTGGTGGAGTTATTTCAGACCGTTTTTCTCGTCGTAAGATTTTAATGACGACGGACCTTGTTTGTGGGATTCTTTGTCTGGCTATTTCTTTCATAAGGAATGACAGCTGGATGATTGGCGCTTTGATTTTTGCCAATATTGTTCAGGCAGTTGCCTTTGCATTTTCTCGAACTACCAATAAAGCTATTATAACTGAGGTTGTTGAGAAAGATGAGATAGTGATCTATAACTCTCGTTTGGCGCTAGTTTTGCAGGTTGTTGGTGTTAGTTCTCCTGTGCTTTCTTTCCTTGTTTTACAATTTGCAAGTCTTCATATGACGCTCTTACTAGATGCTCTGACTTTTTTCATTGCTTTTGCACTAGTTGCTTTACTTCCAAAAGAAGAACCAAAGATTCAAGAGCAGAAGAGTTTCACCGGGAAAGATATTTTTGCGGATATCAAAGATGGCTTGCACTATATCAGGCATCAAAAAGAAATTTTCTTTCTCTTGTTAGTGGCTTCCAGTGTGAATTTCTTTTTTGCGGCCTTTGAATTTCTACTCCCTTTTTCAAATAAACTCTATGAGGTAGACGGAGCTTATGCGACTGTCTTAACCATGGGTGCAATTGGCTCAATCATAGGAGCATTGATTGCAAATAAATTTAAATCGAGTATGAATACACTCTTGTTCTTATTGATCCTCACAGGAGTAGGAGTTTTCATGATGGGCTTACCACTGCCTAATTTTCTTACTTTTTCAGGAAACCTAGTTTGTGAATTATTTATGACAATTTTTAATATTCACTTCTTTACTCAGGTACAAACCAAGGTTGATGGAGACTATCTGGGAAGGGTATTGAGTACTATTTTTACACTGGCAATTCTTTTTATGCCGATTGCAAAAGGTTTGATGACCTTTCTACCAAGTGTTCATCTTTATTCTTTCTTGATTATAGGACTTGGAGTTGTCGCCTTATCTTTCTTAGCTCTAGGCTATGTTCGAACTCATTTCGAAAAAGAGACATGAGTCTGCTTGGACTTCAAAAATAATTCCAAGCAAAGTGTTTTTTCAGCCCTTCTCGTTTGTGAGGAGGGCTTAGTTTATGGTAAAATAGTTTTATGAATAAAAGAATGAATGAGTTGGTCGCCTTACTCAATCGCTATGCGACTGAGTACTATACCAGCGATAATCCCTCGGTTTCAGACAGTGAGTACGATCGCCTTTACCGAGAGTTGGTTGAGCTAGAAACTGCCTACCCAGATCAAGTGCTAGCAGATAGTCCGACCCATCGTGTCGGTGGCAAGGTCTTAGATGGTTTTGAAAAATACAGTCATCAGTATCCTCTTTATAGTTTGCAGGATGCTTTTTCACGTGAGGAGCTTGAAGCTTTTGATGCGCGTGTTCGTAAGGAAGTAGCTCATCCAACCTATATTTGTGAGCTGAAAATCGATGGCTTATCTATCTCGCTGACTTATGAAAAGGGGATTCTAGTTGCAGGTGCAACACGTGGAGACGGTTCTGTTGGGGAGAATATCACGGAAAACCTCAAGCGTGTTAAGGACATTCCTTTAACTTTACCAGAAGAACTAGATATCACAGTTCGTGGGGAATGTTATATGCCACGCGCTTCTTTTGACCAGATTAACCAAGCTCGCCAAGAAAATGGAGAGCCTGAATTTGCCAATCCTCGTAATGCGGCGGCAGGCACCCTGCGACAGTTGGATACAGCAGTAGTTTCCAAGCGCAATCTTGCAACCTTTCTCTATCAGGAAGCCAGCCCTTCAACTCGAGATAGTCAAGAAAAAGTTTTGACGCACCTTGAACAACTAGGATTTGTGGTTAATCCAAAGCGAATCTTGGCCGAAAACATTGATGAAATCTGGGATTTTATTCAAGAAGTAGGACAGGAACGGGAAAATCTGTCTTACGATATTGATGGAGTTGTCATCAAGGTCAATGACCTAGCAAGCCAAGAAGCACTTGGTTTTACCGTTAAGGCACCAAAGTGGGCAGTGGCTTACAAGTTCCCAGCTGAAGAAAAAGAAGCTCAACTCTTATCAGTTGATTGGACAGTTGGCCGTACGGGTGTTGTAACCCCAACAGCAAATCTAACCCCTGTTCAGCTAGCTGGGACAACCGTTAGCCGTGCGACCCTACACAATGTGGATTATATTGCTGAAAAAGATATCCGCAAAGACGACACGGTTATCGTCTATAAGGCTGGGGACATCATACCAGCTGTTTTACGAGTGGTAGAATCCAAACGGATTTCTGAAGAGAAACTAGATATCCCGACAAACTGTCCAAGTTGTGATTCCGACCTATTGCACTTTGAAGATGAAGTGGCTCTGCGTTGTATCAATCCGCGTTGTCCTGCCCAAATCATGGAAGGCTTGATTCACTTTGCTTCTCGTGATGCTATGAATATTACAGGCCTTGGTCCATCTATTGTTGAGAAGCTTTTTGCTGCCAATCTAGTCGAGGATGTGGCAGATATTTACCGTTTGAAAGAAGACGATTTCCTCCTTTTAGAAGGTGTTAAGGAAAAGTCTGCTTCTAAACTGTATCAGGCCATCCAAGCATCAAAGGAAAATTCTGCCGAGAAACTCTTGTTTGGTTTGGGCATTCGCCATGTCGGAAGCAAGGCCAGTCAGCTCTTACTTCAACATTTCCACTCGATTGAAAATCTGGCTCAGGCAGATCCAGAGGAAGTGGCTAGTATTGAAAATCTGGGTGGTGTGATTGCCAAGAGTCTTCAGACTTATTTTGCTACAGAAGGCTCTGAAATTCTCCTCAGAGAATTGAAAGAAGCTAGGGTCAATCTGGACTATAAAGGTCAGACTGTAGTAGCAGATGCAGCCTTGTCTGGTTTGACCGTTGTATTGACTGGCAAATTGGAACGGCTCAAACGCTCAGAAGCTAAAAGTAAACTCGAAAGTCTGGGTGCTAAAGTGACAGGCAGTGTTTCTAAAAAGACTGACCTCGTCGTTGCAGGAGCAGATGCTGGAAGTAAACTTCAAAAAGCACAAGAACTTGGTATCGAGGTTCGAGATGAAGCTTGGTTAGAAGGTTTGTAATCATCGTTTAAAAATAGAGTTTAGATAATATGACTATGTTTGTTAATTGAGACGAGATTGACAAAAATTATTAATGAAATAGAAACAAATCAAGAAGTAAGAAGGAAAAAAATGTATAACTATCCCATGCGCGTTCATTACCATCGTAAGAATGGAGAATACGACACTTGCTCTTTTGTAAAAAGTCAGGACCAGCGAATTGATTTTCTGACTTATAAAGAAGATTATTTTGGCGCCTTATTTAGCTTTGAACACCCAAGTTCTCATGCCTTAGAAAGCTTGAATTTTGTGGTTCACACAGGCCAAACCAGTAAAGAATACACTATTCGTTTTAATCACTATCCTCTTTTAACGGAGGTCTGGATTTTGGAAGGAGATGACAGAATTTATTACTCTGAAAATCCTGCTATTGCAAGTCCTTTCTACAAAAATCAAAATCCTTTTGCCTTTGATAAGGCCATTAACAGTGCTAGTTTTGACCATCATTGGGGTTACCAAGGGGAACTAGGTTGCCGTGTAGAGGACAATGAGGCCCATTTTGCCCTTTGGGCTCCTACAGCGACAGAAGTTCAGGTTGTCGTTTATGAATCTGCTGCTAACGATGCTCCTATTTGGAAGACTTTTGAGATGGAGAGAGGTAATAGCTACTCTTATAATCATAAAGACAATACAATCGGTGTCTGGAGTTTGGATGTTGAGGAAGATTTGACTGGCAAAGCTTATCAGTATCAAGTCCAATTCCCTCATCACCAAACACTGACACGCGACCCATACACAATTGCGACCAGCCCTGACGGCAAACGTTCTGCCATTCTGAGCTTTGAAGAAAAGCAAGTTGAAAACTTTGAGGTCAAGCACGGTTCAGATGCTACTTGGCGTTTGGCAAATCCATGTAAGGCAGTTATTTGTGAAATGCATATTCGTGATTTGACCAAATCACCAACCTCAGGTGTAGATGAACATCTTAGAGGAACTTTCTTAGGTGCTGCTCAGACTGGAACAGTTAACCAGTACGGTCAGTCAACTGCTTTCGATTACATCAAGAAGCTGGGCTACAATTATGTTCAGTTGCAACCAATTGCAGATCGTCATAAAGAATATGATGCGGACGGCAATGTAACCTACAATTGGGGTTATGATCCACAAAACTATAATGCACCAGAAACGAGCCTCTCAACAAATCCAGATGATCCAGCTCAGGTCATTCGAGATTTGAAGACCATGGTTCAAGCTTATCACGATGCAGGTATTGGTGTCATTGTGGATGTGGTTTATAATCATACTTTCTCAGTTGTTGATGCACCTTTCCAAACAACAGTCCCTGATTACTATTATCGTATGAATCTAGACGGTACCTTCCAAAATGGAACGGGTGTTGGAAATGAAACAGCCAGCGAACACGAAATGTTCCGCAAGTATATGATTGATTCCCTACTATACTGGGTGCAGGAATACAATATTGACGGCTTCCGTTTTGACTTGATGGGGATTCATGATGTCAAGACCATGCAGATGATTCGTCAAAGTTTGGATGAAATTGACGCCAACATTATCCTTTATGGAGAAGGATGGGATATGGGAACAGGTCTTGCGCCTTATGATAAGGCTAACAAGGACAATGCCTACCAGATGCCAAATATTGGTTTCTTTAATGATAATCAGCGTGATGCTGTCAAAGGCGGAGAAGTTTACGGTGCGATCAAGTCAGGTTTTGTTAGTGGTGCTGCGACAGAGCCAATTCTTGCCAAAGCAATCCTAGGAAGTAGTGAATTAGGTACCTATACACATCCAAATCAAGTGCTAAACTATGTAGAGGCCCATGACAATTACAATCTTCACGATTTGTTGGCAACCCTACATCCAGACCAAAGTTCTGAGCAAATCATGCGCAAGGTCGAAACCGCCACAGCCATGAATTTGCTCATGCAAGGGATGGCCTTTATGGAAATTGGTCAAGAATTTGGTCGTACCAAACTGGTTGCGACTGGTGAAAATGGTGAGCTGACCCATGATGATAGAGAACGTGCTATGAATAGCTATAATGCTCCAGATAGTGTGAATCAAGTCAACTGGGACTTGCTGAATGAGCGGCAAGACAGTATTGACTTTATCCGTCAGATGATTCGATTGAAGACCGAAACCAGTGCTTTTTCTTATACTACTTATGATGATATTTACCATCATATCTTTGTTCATTCAGCTCACGAGCATAGTGGTTGGCTTGTCTATGAAATTCATGGAGAAGAACATCTATTGGTTGTTTTTAATGCAAAAGAGCAGGACTTCCAGTTTGAAAATGCTGGAAATCTAGAACTGTTGGTGACCAATAGCCATTTAGCTGATACAGACATGGTTAGTGGTGTTAGTGCCAGCGTCTTCAAAGTTTTGTAGAAAAGATTTACAATTTAAATTCATTTGCAGTACTGTATCTCTTAAAACAATAAAATCAGGAAATTTATTTCCTGGTTTATTTTTTGCTCTAAATTATATTTTTATTAGCAAAATGACGAACTTTATGGTAGTATTGTAAAAAAACATTTTGTTTTCGTAATCTGTTTGAAAATTTCTTGATTTACAAGTGAACACGTCAGTGAATTTGTTGAAGACTTTCAAAAGAATTTTTTGCAAATTCTGTAATTTACTTGAATCTTCCCTAAAAAGGTAGTATAATAAATCTATAGAAAACGCTTACAGAAATAGGAGGGTGTATGGATAAGAAAAGAGCTTTGGAAACCTTTATGACAGGTGAAAATTTTCACCTCCAGCACTATCTGGGGGCTCATAAGGATGAAAAAAATGGTGAGTACGGCTACACTTTTCGTGTGTGGGCACCCAATGCTCAGGCTGTTCACTTAGTAGGGGATTTCACCAATTGGGTTGAAAATCAAATTCCGATGGAACGGAATGAATTTGGAGTCTGGAAAGTCTTTACCAGTCTTGCTCAAGAAGGCCAAATTTATAAATACCATATCACACGTGCAAATGGTCATCAGCTGATGAAGATTGATCCTTTGGCTTTACGGTATGAGGCAAGACCTGGGACTGGTGCTATTTTAACAGAAATTCCAGAGAAAAAATGGAAGGATGGCCTCTGGCTAGCCCGTAGAAAGCGCTTGAGCTTTGAAGAGCGTCCTGTCAATATTTATGAAGTCCATGCTGGGTCATGGAAGAGAAATCCTGATGGCAGCCCTTTTAGTTTTTCTCAATTGAAAGACGAACTCATTCCTTACTTGGTTGAAATGAACTATACTCACATTGAGTTTATGCCTTTGATGTCACACCCACTAGGTTTGAGTTGGGGTTATCAGCTTATGGGTTACTTTGCTCTAGAGCATGCCTATGGTCGCCCTGAAGAGTTTCAAGATTTTGTTGAGGAATGTCACTTAAACAATATCGGCGTTATTGTAGACTGGGTACCTGGTCATTTCACCATTAATGATGATGCCTTGGCCTATTATGATGGAACTCCGACTTTTGAGTACCAAGACCATAATAAAGCTCATAACTACGGTTGGGGAGCACTCAATTTTGACCTTGGAAAGAATGAAGTCCAGTCCTTCTTGATTTCTAGTATTAAGTTTTGGATTGACTTTTATCATCTTGATGGTATTCGCGTGGATGCAGTGAGCAACATGCTCTATCTTGACTACGATGATGCTCCATGGACACCTAATAAAGATGGCGGAAATCTCAACTACGAGGGATATCATTTCCTTCAACGCTTGAATGATGTCATTAAACAAGCTCATCCAGACGTTATGATGATAGCTGAGGAAAGTTCATCCGCTACTCAGATTACTGACACTAAGGATTCAGATGGTCTAGGATTTGACTACAAATGGAATATGGGCTGGATGAATGATATCCTCCGATTCTACGAAGAAGATCCGATTTATCGTAAACACGACTTTAACCTAGTAACTTTCAGCTTTATGTATGTCTTCAAGGAGAATTATCTCTTACCATTCTCACACGATGAAGTAGTTCACGGCAAGAAGAGTATGATGCACAAGATGTGGGGGGACCGTTATAATCAATTCGCTGGTTTGAGAAACCTCTACACCTATCAAATTTGTCACCCAGGTAAAAAATTGCTCTTTATGGGTAGTGAATATGGTCAATTTTTAGAATGGAAATCTGAAGAACAGTTGGAATGGTCTAACCTAGAAGATCCAATGAATGCTAAGATGAAGTATTTCACTTCTCAGCTAAACCAGTTTTACAAAGATCACCGCTGTCTGTGGGAAATTGATAACAGCTATGATGGTATTGAAATCATCGATGCGGATAATCGAGACCAGAGTGTTCTGTCCTTCATCCGTAAGGGAAAAAAGGGCGATATGTTAGTCTGTGTTTTTAATATGGCACCTGTTGAACGAAAAGATTTTACAATCGGACTTCCTGTTGCAGGGATTTACGAAGAAATCTGGAATACTGAGTTAGAAGAGTGGGGTGGTGTCTGGAAAGAACACAATCAAACTGTTCAAACGCAAGAAGGACTATGGAAAGATTATGGGCAGACCTTAACCTTTACCCTACCAGCTATGGGAGCAAGTATATGGAAAATCAAACGCCGCTTGAAATCTGCAAAAACTGTCACAAGTAAAAACCAAAAAGGAGTAGAAAATGAAGAATGAAATGTTAGCTTTGATTCTTGCTGGTGGGCAAGGAACTCGTCTCGGTAAACTCACTCAAAGCATTGCAAAACCAGCTGTGCAATTTGGTGGGCGCTATCGTATCATTGACTTTGCTCTTTCAAACTGTGCCAACTCAGGCATCAGCAATGTTGGAGTCATTACACAGTACCAACCACTTGCTCTCAACAACCATATTGGGAATGGTTCAAGCTGGGGACTAGACGGTATCAATTCTGGTGTCTCTATTCTTCAACCTTATTCTGCAAGTGAAGGGAATCGTTGGTTTGAAGGGACTAGTCACGCTATTTACCAAAATATCGACTATATCGACAGTGTTAATCCTGAGTATGTCTTGATTCTGTCTGGGGACCATATCTACAAAATGGACTATGATGATATGCTCCAGTCTCACAAGGATAATAATGCCAGCTTGACAGTAGCAGTTCTTGATGTTCCTTTGAAAGAAGCTAGTCGTTTTGGGATCATGAATACAGATGCAAACAATCGTATTGTAGAATTTGAAGAGAAACCAGCTCAACCTAAATCTACTAAAGCATCTATGGGGATTTACATCTTTGATTGGCAACGTCTCCGCAATATGTTGGTTGCTGCTGAAAAGAGCAATGTCGATATGTCAGACTTCGGTAAAAATGTCATTCCAAATTACCTTGAGTCAGGTGAAAGTGTCTATGCATACGAATTTAATGGTTATTGGAAGGACGTCGGTACGATTGAATCGCTTTGGGAAGCTAACATGGAATATATTTCACCAGAAAATGCCTTGGATAGCCGTAACCGTCAATGGAAGATTTACTCAAGAAACTTAATTTCACCACCAAACTTCCTTGGGGCAAATGCTGATGTGGAAGATTCATTAGTTGTAGACGGATGTTTCGTTGATGGAACTGTTAAACATTCAATCCTTTCAACAGGTGCGCAAGTTCGTGAAGGGGCAGAAGTTGTTGATTCAGTTATCATGAGTGGTGCTATTATTGGACACGGAGCTAAAATTAAACGTGCGATTATCGGAGAAGGTGCTATTATTGCAGATGGTGTCGAAATTGATGGAACAGAAGAAGTACAAGTTGTAGGATATGATGAAGTAGTGGGGGTAGCAACAGATGAAGATTGATAAATATTCTGCCATTTTAGGAAACACAGTTGGTTTTCATGATATGTCAACACTGACAGACCACCGTCCAGTAGCTAGTTTGCCATTTGGTGGCAAATATCGCTTGATTGACTTCCCACTTTCAAGTCTTGCTAATGCAGGTGTCCGTAGTATCTTTGGTATTTTCCAACAAGACAATATCAGTTCAGTCTTTGACCATATCCGTTCTGGACGTGAGTGGGGATTGTCAACTCTTCTTAGCCACTACTATCTAGGTATTTACAATACCCGTGTGGAAAGTAGTACAGTTGGAAAAGAATACTACCAACAGCTTCTTACATATTTGAAACGTTCTGGCTCAAACCAAACAGTTTCACTCAACTGTGATGTTTTGATTAATATTGATTTGAACCAAGTTTTCCATCTACATAGTACAACAAAAGGGCCTATCACTGTCGTTTATAAAAAACTACCTAAAAAATATATTTCAGAAGTAAATGCAATCTTAGAAGTGGATGAAACAGACCATGTCCGTTCACATAAACTCTTTGATAGCAAATCTGCAGATGAAGTTTACAATATGTCCACAGATATTTTTGTTGTTGATACGCCATGGTTGATTGAACGCTTAGAAGAAGAAGCTAAGAAAGAACATCCAGAGAAATTGCGCTATGTTTTACGAGATTTGGCTGCAAAAGAAGGCGCTTTTGCCTACGAGTACACAGGATACCTAGCCAACATTCATTCTGTAGAGTCATATTATCAAGCGAATATTGATATGCTTGAATCACAAAAATTCTACTCTCTCTTCTCACCAAATCAAAAGATTTATACAAAGGTCAAAAACGAAGAGCCAACTTATTATGCCAATACATCTAAGGTAAGCACTTCTCAGTTTGCCTCTGGTAGTATTATTGAAGGTCAAGTGGCTAATTCTGTTCTATCTCGTAATATTCATATCCATAAGGATAGCTTGGTTAAAGATAGCATCTTGTTCCCTCGTGTTGCTATTGGAGAAGGTGCTCAGGTAGAGTATGCGATCTTGGACAAGGGTGTTGAAGTTGCGGATGGAGTTGTGATCCGTGGAACTGCAGAACAACCAGTCGTCGTTAAGAAAGGTGCTAAAGTAACAGAGGATATTCATTCATGAAAATTTTATTTGTAGCAGCTGAGGGTGCACCCTTTTCAAAAACAGGTGGTTTGGGAGACGTTATTGGCGCTCTTCCCAAATCACTGGTAAAAGCGGGGCACGAAGTTGCAGTAATTTTACCCTACTATGACATGGTAGAGGCTAAATTTGGAAATCAGATTGAAGATGTTCTTCATTTTGAGGTGAGTGTTGGTTGGCGCAGACAGTATTGTGGAATTAAGAAAACAGTGTTAAATGGTGTAACCTTCTACTTTATTGACAACCAATATTATTTCTTCCGTGGGCATGTTTACGGTGATTTTGATGACGGAGAACGCTTTGCCTTTTTCCAACTGGCTGCCATTGAGGCTATGGAAAGGATTGACTTTATTCCTGATCTTCTTCATGTTCATGACTATCATACAGCAATGATTCCTTTCTTGTTAAAGGAAAAATATCGTTGGATTCAAGCCTATGAGGGCATTAAAACAGTTTTAACCATTCACAATTTGGAATTCCAAGGACAATTCTCAGAAGGAATGTTGGGTGATTTGTTTGGAGTCGGCTTTGAACGTTATGCAGATGGGACCCTTCGCTGGAACAACTGTCTGAACTGGATGAAGGCTGGAATTCTTTACGCAGACCGTGTGTCAACCGTTTCGCCTAGCTATGCTCATGAAATTATGACTAGTCAGTTCGGATGTAACTTAGATCAGATTCTTCGAATGGAGTCTGGTAAAGTTTCTGGTATCGTGAATGGGATTGATGCTGACCTTTATAATCCTCAGACGGATGCTCTTCTAGACTATCATTTTAATCAGGAAGATTTGTCTGGCAAAGCCCAAAATAAGGCAAAATTACAAGAGAGAGTTGGTTTGCCAATTCGAGCTGATGTTCCTCTGGTGGGAATTGTTTCTCGTTTGACACGTCAAAAAGGTTTTGATGTGGTGGTCGAAAGTCTCCACCATATCTTGCAAGAAGATGTTCAGATTGTTCTTTTGGGAACTGGCGATCCAGCCTTTGAAGGAACTTTCTCATGGTTTGCTCAGATTTACCCAGACAAGCTATCAGCAAATATCACTTTTGATGTCAAACTAGCTCAAGAAATCTACGCTGCTTGTGATCTCTTCCTCATGCCAAGTCGTTTTGAACCGTGTGGCTTGTCTCAAATGATGGCTATGCGTTACGGTACTTTGCCATTGGTTCATGAAGTTGGTGGCTTACGAGATACCGTTCGCGCTTTCAATCCAATTGAAGGAAGCGGTACTGGCTTTAGCTTTGACAACCTATCTCCTTACTGGTTAAATTGGACTTTCCAAACAGCATTGGACTTGTATAGAAACCATCCTGATGTTTGGAGAAATCTACAAAAACAAGCTATGGAGTGTGATTTCTCATGGGATACAGCCTGCAAGTCATACCTTGACTTGTACTATAGTTTGGTTAATTAATAGATAAAATCGTATGATGACTTCATACGATTTTTGGGCTGTTTAGAGAGGAGAACTGATGTCTCAAGTAAAAGGCTTGTGTGTTATGGATGTCGATGGGACCTTAATCCTAGAAGAAGTGATTGATTTGTTGGGAAGAGAAGTAGGTCGTGAGGAGGAAATTTCGCAGATTACAAGTCGGGCAATGAGAGGAGAGTTGAACTTTGAAAGTAGTTTAAGAAAAAGAGTGTCCTTGTTGGAAGGTCTTCCTGTTTCGGTCTTTGATAAAGTTTTTAAGTCTATTCATCTAACGCCAAATGCACAGAAATTTATCTCTATTCTCCAAAAGAATGGCATTCTAGTTGGTCTGGTGTCCGGTGGTTTTACACCAATAGTTGAAAGATTAGCAAAATCTCTTGGCATTGCCTATTTTTCTGCTAACCAACTTGAAGTCAAAGATGGCTTTATAACAGGGAAATTGATTGGACAAATTATAAATCCTGAGGTCAAAAAAGATATTTTAGAACAATGGAGAAAGGAACTCAAAGTCCCTAAAGAAAGAACACTTGCAATCGGTGATGGAGCCAATGATCTATTAATGTTAAAATCAGCAGGACTAGGAATTGCTTTTTGTGCCAAAGAAGTGCTGAAAAAAGAAATACCACATCATGTTGACAAGAGGGATTTTTTTGAAGTTCTTTCTTTGATTGACTGTTTAGAACGAGGGAAAATATGAAGATTGTAATTGCGCCAGATTCGTTTAAAGAAAGCTTGACCGCAGAGCAGGTTGCTGAAGCTATTAAAAGAGGCTTCCAACAATCGATAGCGGATGTAGAATGTCTCCTCTGCCCTGTTGGTGATGGTGGAGAAGGCACTGTAGATGCTATCCGACACTCTCTTGATCTTGAAGAAAAATGGATTCAAGTGACAGGACCTTTTGGTCAAAAAGAAGCCATGCGCTATTTTCAAAAAAGGGAACTGGCACTATTTGAAGTTGCTGATTTGGTCGGCCTTGGAAAAATACCGCTAGAGAAACGAGTGCTACTTCAAATCCAAACTTGTGGTATTGGAGAATTGATTCGCCACCTCATTAGTCAAGAGATTAAAGAAATCTATATTGGCGTTGGTGGTACGGCTAGTAATGATGGAGGACTGGGGATTGCTGCTGGTTTAGGTTATCAATTTCATGATAGGAATGGAAATGTCTTGCCCGCTTGCGGTCAGTCCTTACTAAATTTAGCTTCTGTTTCAACAGAAAATCGTTATGAAATTCCTGAAGGTGTTCAAATTCATATTTTAGCAGATGTCGATAGTCTCTTATGCGGTCCTCAAGGTTCGACTTATATTTTTGGCAAACAAAAAGGCCTAGATCCGACTATGTTTGCAGATGTCGATCAAGCAATCCAAGACTTTTATGAAAAAATCTCACCTGCAACATTGAAAATTAAAGGAGCAGGAGCTGGTGGAGGCCTTGCTGGTGGTTTGTGTGCCTTTGCTTCGGCTGAGATTGTGTCTGGAATAGATACCTGCTTGGACCTAATCAACTTTGATAAGAAAGTTTTACATGCTGACTTGGTTGTTGTAGGAGAAGGAAGGCTAGATCGTCAAAGTTTAGCAGGTAAAGCGCCTATCGGTGTTGCAAAAAGAACCCCTGTCGGAGTTCCTGTCATTGCTATCTGTGGTAGTCTTGCTGAAGATTTACCTCCCCTACCATTTGAAAATATCCAAGCCGCCTTTTCTATTTTAGAGAAAAGTGAACCTTTAGAAGATAGTTTAAAAAATGCCGGTCTTTATTTGGAACACATAGCCGCCAATATTGGACATTTATTAAATATGCGCAAGATTTAGCCAAACCATTTCTTCCACAAGGATGTTTTGGCTGGTTCTTCCTTTTTACCTTCCCAAAGTTTTGCAAAAGCAAGTCGAAGATCCTTTTCTTCTACTTGAACTGGTGTATTAGTGTGGATAATCAGGCCAAAAGGAGAAGAAGTATGCTCTTCAGATACAATGGTAGCTTGACTATCAGTTTCTTTAGCTTCTTTTAAGTAGAAAACTTGCTTATCGAATTCGATAGTTGGTGAAATCTTCACAAATAGTGGCTCTGCTTTTTCCTGAAGGTTTTCTAAAATAGATAAAAATCCTTTTTCTAGTTGAGGGCTATTTGCTGTGTCGATATCTGCATATCCAAGAACTCTTTCCTCAAAGGTACCAAGATAGCGTCTTTGCTCATCCGGATTTAATTTTGGCCCACCATGAGCTTTTTCAAGTAATTGTTTTGATAAATCTGTCATGAAAACAGTATATCATAAAAGTTAGAATAAAACAGGTAAAAGAAAGCGATTACTTTATAAAGTTAAGGAAAATTTGCACAAAGATAACGTTTTTTCTTGAAAAAGAAGGGTTTTTGATGTATCATAGAGGTGTAAAATAATTTAACTCAAAGGAGAGTAAAAAATGTCAATTATTACTGATGTTTACGCTCGCGAAGTCCTAGACTCACGCGGTAACCCAACACTTGAAGTAGAAGTTTACACTGAATCAGGTGCTTTCGGACGTGGTATGGTTCCATCAGGAGCTTCTACTGGTGAACACGAAGCAGTTGAACTTCGCGACGGTGACAAATCTCGTTACGGTGGTCTTGGTACACAAAAAGCTGTTGACAACGTAAACAACATCATTGCTGAAGCAATCATCGGCTACGATGTACGTGATCAACAAGCTATCGACCGTGCTATGATCGCACTTGACGGTACTCCTAACAAAGGTAAATTGGGTGCGAACGCAATTCTTGGTGTGTCTATCGCTGTAGCTCGTGCTGCTGCTGACTATCTTGAAATCCCACTTTACAGCTACCTTGGTGGATTCAACACTAAAGTTCTTCCAACTCCAATGATGAACATCATCAACGGTGGTTCTCACTCAGACGCTCCAATCGCTTTCCAAGAATTCATGATCGTACCTGCTGGTGCACCAACATTCAAAGAAGCTCTTCGTTGGGGTGCTGAAATCTTCCACGCACTTAAGAAAATCCTTAAAGGCCGTGGTCTTGAAACAGCTGTAGGTGACGAAGGTGGATTTGCTCCTCGTTTTGAAGGAACTGAAGACGGTGTTGAAACTATCCTTGCTGCGATTGAAGCTGCTGGTTACGTTCCAGGTAAAGACGTATTTATCGGATTTGACTGTGCCTCATCAGAATTCTACGATAAAGAACGTAAAGTTTACGACTACACTAAATTTGAAGGTCAAGGCGCTGCTATTCGTACATCTGCAGAACAAATCGACTATCTTGAAGAATTGGTTAACAAATACCCAATCATCACTATCGAAGATGGTATGGATGAAAACGACTGGGATGGTTGGAAAGCTCTTACTGAACGTCTTGGTAAGAAAGTACAACTTGTTGGTGATGACTTCTTCGTAACAAACACTGACTACCTTGCACGTGGTATCAAAGAAGGTGCTGCTAACTCAATCCTTATCAAAGTTAACCAAATCGGTACTCTTACTGAAACTTTTGAAGCTATCGAAATGGCTAAAGAAGCTGGTTATACTGCCGTTGTATCACACCGTTCAGGTGAAACTGAAGATTCAACAATCGCTGACATCGCAGTTGCAACTAACGCAGGACAAATCAAGACTGGTTCACTTTCACGTACAGACCGTATCGCTAAATACAACCAATTGCTTCGCATCGAAGACCAACTTGGTGAAGTAGCTGAATACCGTGGATTGAAATCATTCTACAACCTTAAGAAATAAAATAGTTCAGTGAACTATTTTATCCCGAACCTTGAAACTCAAAAGTTCGGCCGTTGATTTAACAACGTTTCTAGCCCCTCGGGTTTTATCCGATGGGCTATTTTTGTATTTAGGGGGCAAAAAGGGGACAAAACTTTTTAAAAATGTCAGTTAATACAAATACGACTCAGCTAATATAATTGAAAATGATGGAAAAAAGGGTGAATTTATGATATACTTTAACGTAGGACCTTTTTAGAAATTTTGAAAGAGTATAAAAAATTTAAAATGAGAAAAATTGTTATCAATGGTGGCTTACCTCTGCGAGGTGAGATTACCATTAGTGGCGCAAAAAATAGTGTAGTAGCTTTGATTCCGGCTATTATTTTAGCAGATGATATTGTAACTTTGGATTGTGTACCAGATATTTCTGATGTTTCTAGTCTTGTCGAAATCATAGAGTTAATGGGGGCTACCGTTAAGCGTTATGATGATGTATTAGAGATTGATCCACGAGGTGTTCAAAATATTCCAATGCCCTATGGGATAATCAATAGTCTTCGTGCATCTTATTATTTTTACGGAAGTCTTTTAGGTCGCTTTGGTGAAGCCACTGTTGGTTTGCCTGGTGGATGTGATTTGGGACCACGTCCTATCGACTTACATCTAAAGGCTTTTGAAGCTATGGGAGCCACTGTTAGCTACGAGGGTGATAACATGAAGTTATCTGCTAAAGATACAGGACTTCACGGTGCAAGTATCTACATGGATACGGTTAGTGTGGGTGCGACGATTAATACGATGATTGCTGCGGTTAAAGCAAAGGGGCGTACCATTATTGAAAATGCAGCCCGTGAACCTGAGATTATTGATGTAGCTACTCTCTTGAATAATATGGGTGCCCATATCCGTGGGGCAGGAACTAATATTATCATTATTGATGGTGTTGAGAGACTACATGGAACGCGTCATCAGGTGATTCCAGACCGTATTGAAGCGGGAACATATATTTCCTTAGCTGCTGCAGTTGGTAAAGGAATTCGTATCAATAATGTACTTTACGAACACTTAGAAGGTTTCATTGCCAAGTTGGAAGAAATGGGAGTTCGAATGACTGTATCTGAAGACAGCATTTTTGTCGAGGAACAGTCTAATTTAAAAGCAATCAATATCAAAACAGCTCCTTATCCGGGTTTTGCTACTGACTTGCAACAACCAATTACTCCTCTCTTGTTAACAGCGGAAGGGCGTGGTACCATTATTGATACCATTTATGAAAAACGTATAAATCATGTTTTTGAACTAGCAAAGATGGATGCGGATATTACGACTACAAACGACCATATCTTATATACCGGTGGACGTAGTTTACGTGGTGCAAATGTAAAAGCTACTGATCTTAGAGCCGGGGCTGCACTTGTCATTGCTGGTTTGATGGCTGAAGGTAAAACTGAAATTACAAATATTGAGTTTATCTTACGTGGTTATTCAGATATTATTGAAAAATTACGTAATCTAGGAGCGGATATTACACTTGTTGAAGAATAAACCGTAGAGGTGTTTATGAATGTTTGGACCAAATTAGCAATGTTTTCTTTTTTTGAAACGGATCGCTTGTATTTGCGTCCTTTCTTTTTTAGTGATAGTCAGAATTTCCATGAGATAGCTTCAAATCCAGAAAATTTGCAATTCATTTTTCCAAGTCAAGCTAGTCCGGAAGAGAGTCAATATGCATTGGCCAATTATTTTATGAAGGCTCCTTTAGGTGTATGGGCTATTTGTGACAAGAAAACTGAAAAAATGATTGGTTCAATTAAATTTGAGAAGCTAGATGAAATTAAAAAAGAAGCAGAACTTGGTTATTTTTTGAGAAAAGATGCATGGTGTCAAGGTTTCATGACAGAAGTTGTTAAAAAAATTTGTCAGCTTTCTTTTGAGGAATTTGCTTTAAAACAATTAACCATTATTACCCACCTCGAAAATGAAGCAAGTCAAAAGGTTGCCCTTAAGTCTGGATTCCGTTTGATTCGTCAGTTTAAGGGAAGTGATCGCTACACAAGAAAAATGCGGGATTATCTTGAATTTCGGTATGTAAAAGGAGAATTCAATGAGTAAGCATCAGGAAATTCTAAGCTATTTGGAAGAATTGCCTGTCGGAAAGAGGGTTAGTGTTCGTAGTATTTCCAACCATCTGGGAGTCAGTGATGGAACGGCCTATCGCGCTATCAAGGAAGCTGAAAATCGTGGAATTGTAGAGACTCGTCCAAGAAGTGGTACTATCCGTGTTAAATCTCAGAAAGTTGCTATCGAAAGATTAACATTTGCAGAAATTGCAGAAGTGACTTCTTCTGAGGTTCTGGCTGGGCAAGAAGGTTTAGAGAGAGAATTTAGTAAGTTCTCAATCGGTGCTATGACTGAGCAAAATATCTTATCTTATCTTCATGATGGGGGACTCTTGATTGTCGGAGACCGAACCCGTATTCAGTTGTTAGCCTTGGAAAATGAAAATGCCGTCCTGGTTACAGGTGGATTTCATGTCCATGATGATGTACTAAAACTGGCCAATCAAAAAGGAATTCCTGTTCTAAGAAGTAAGCATGATACCTTTACCGTTGCAACCATGATCAATAAAGCCTTGTCAAATGTTCAAATAAAAACAGATATTTTGACAGTTGAGAAACTTTACCGTCCGAGTCATGAATATGGTTTTTTGAGAGAGACTGACACAGTCAAAGATTATTTGGACTTGGTACGTAAGAATCGTAGTAGCCGTTTCCCTGTTATCAATCAACATCAAGTTGTTGTAGGTGTTGTAACCATGAGAGACGCTGGTGATAAGTCACCAAGCACGACAATTGATAAGGTCATGTCTCGCAGTCTATTTTTAGTTGGATTATCGACAAATATTGCCAATGTGAGTCAACGAATGATTGCTGAAGACTTTGAAATGGTACCGGTTGTTAGAAGTAATCAAACCTTGCTTGGGGTTGTAACCAGACGAGATGTTATGGAGAAAATGAGTCGTTCTCAAGTTTCGGCTCTACCAACTTTTTCTGAGCAAATTGGTCAGAAACTTTCTTATCACCATGATGAAGTAGTCATTACAGTGGAACCCTTTATGCTTGAGAAGAACGGTGTTTTGGCTAATGGTGTATTGGCAGAAATCTTGACCCATATGACTCAAGATTTAGTTCTTAATAGTGGTCGCAATCTCATTATCGAGCAGATGCTAATCTACTTTTTGCAGGCTGTTCAGATTGATGATATATTGCGCATTCAGGCACGCATTATCCACCATACTAGACGATCAGCTATTATTGACTACGATATTTATCATGGTCATCAGATTGTTTCAAAGGCAAATGTGACCGTTAAAATTAATTAGAAACTAGGAGAAAAAATGATAACATTAAAATCAGCTCGTGAAATTGAAGCTATGGATAAGGCAGGTGATTTTCTAGCAAGTATTCATATCGGCTTGCGTGATTTGATTAAGCCTGGCGTAGATATGTGGGAAGTTGAAGAATATGTTCGCCGTCGTTGTAAGGAAGAAAATTTCCTTCCGCTTCAGATTGGAGTTGACGGTGCTATGATGGACTATCCTTATGCTACCTGTTGCTCTCTTAATGATGAAGTAGCTCATGCTTTCCCCCGTCACTATATCTTGAAAGATGGAGATTTGCTCAAAGTTGATATGGTTTTGGGAGGTCCTATTGCTAAATCTGACCTGAATGTCTCAAAATTAAACTTCAATAATGTGGAGCAAATGAAAAAATACACTCAGAGCTACTCTGGTGGTCTAGCAGACTCATGTTGGGCTTATGCTGTTGGTACACCGTCTGAAGAAGTAAAAAACTTGATGGATGTCACCAAAGAAGCTATGTACAAGGGGATCGAGCAAGCTGTTGTTGGAAATCGTATCGGTGATATCGGTGCGGCGATTCAAGAATACGCTGAAAGTCGTGGTTACGGTGTAGTGCGTGATTTGGTTGGTCATGGTGTTGGCCCAACTATGCACGAAGAACCAATGGTTCCTAACTATGGTATTGCTGGTCGTGGACTTCGTCTCCGTGAAGGAATGGTGTTGACCATTGAACCAATGATTAACACAGGTGACTGGGAAATCGATACAGATATGAAAACTGGCTGGGCTCATAAGACTATTGACGGTGGCTTATCTTGTCAATATGAACACCAATTCGTGATTACGAAAGATGGGCCTGTTATCTTGACTAGCCAAGGTGAAGAAGGAACTTATTAATAAAAAGTGAAAAGGCTACTGAAAGTTTATTTTGATAAAAAATTCAGTAGATCTTTTTAATATTAAATAAACGTATTGTATCAAGTTTTAGGTAGCTGATATGATGCGTTTTTTTGATTTTAAGATTCTTAATTCAATCTCTTGGTCTTTATTATGATTTCATACTCAATGAAAATCAATGAGCAAACTAGGAAGCTAGCCGCAGGTTGCTCAAAGCACTGCTTTGAGGTTGTGGATAAGACTGACGAAGTCAGTTACCTATATCTACGGTAAGGCTACGCTGACATGGTTTGAAGAGATTTTCGAAGAGTATCAAAAACAAAATTCTTCTAAAATGGTACACTTCAGGTTAAAAAAATGGCATTTCAGATTTTCTGGTTCAGAAATAACTATCACTATGATATAATTATTTTATGATTATTACTATTCCTATAAAAAACCATAAAGATATTGGCACACCATCTGATTCAGTCGTTGTTCTTGGCTATTTTGATGGTATACATAAGGGGCATCAAGAATTGTTTCGTGTTGCCAATAAGGCTGCGAGAAAGGATTTATTGCCTATCGTCGTTATGACGTTTAATGAATCACCAAAAATCGCTTTAGAGCCTTATCATCCGGATTTGTTTCTACATATTTTAAACCCTGCTGAACGTGAAAGAAAATTAAAACGAGAAGGTGTAGAAGAATTATATCTCCTTGATTTTAGTAGTCAATTCGCTAGTCTCACTGCAGAAGAATTTTTTGCGACGTATATCAAGGCTATGAATGCCAAAATTATTGTTGCAGGTTTTGATTATACATTTGGTTCTGACAAAAAAACAGCAGAAGATTTAAAGGATTACTTTGATGGAGAAGTCATTATTGTCCCACCTGTAGAGGATGAGAAAGGAAAGATTAGTTCAACACGTATCCGTCAAGCTATCTTAGATGGAAATGTGAAAGAAGCAGGAGAACTTTTGGGGGCACCGCTTCCATCAAGAGGGATGGTGGTTCATGGTAATGCTCGTGGTCGTACAATTGGTTATCCAACTGCAAATTTGGTGCTTTTAGACCGTACTTATATGCCTGCAGATGGCGTTTATGTCGTTGAGGTTGAGATTCAAAGACAGAAGTATCGTGCCATGGCTAGTGTTGGAAAAAATGTGACCTTTGATGGAGAAGAAGCACGTTTTGAAGTCAATATTTTTGATTTTAATCAAGATATTTATGGGGAAACCGTCATGGTTTATTGGCTTGATCGTATTCGAGATATGACCAAATTTGACTCAGTCGACCAATTAGTGGATCAGTTAAAGACTGATGAAGAAATAGCTCGAAATTGGTCTTAAGAGCTTGGGTAAACAAAAAAGAGGTTGTCTGTACCCCAAAAGATAGATGATTTATTCTAACTTTTGAGGTCACTACAAGACCTCTTTTTATTCTTTTTCAAAGGTAAATCCTTCTCCAAGGATTTCGTGAGCTTCTGTAATAGTGATAAAGGCTTGAGGATCGATTCGGTGAATCATTTCCTTCATTTTAACAATTTCATTTCTTCCGACAATACAGTAGATGATTTTCAAATCTTCTCGACTATAATAACCTTGACCTGAGATGAAAGTAACACCTCTTCCTAGGTCATCATTAATCGCCTTAGCAAGTTGATCAGGACATTTTGTGATAATCATAAAGCCTTTGCCAGCATAGCCTCCTTCACCAATCACATCAATAACACGCGAAACGATAAAATCAAACAAGAGCGTGTAGGTAACCAATCTCAGATCCTTGAAGATTACGAGAATAAGCATGAGAATACAAAAATCTAAGATAAAGAGCAACTTACCCATGGATATATGAGTGTATTTATTGAGAATACGAGCTAGAATATCCGTACCTCCAGTTGTTCCACCAGCATTGAAGATAATTCCGAGCCCAATTCCCAATAGAATCCCAGCTATAAGAGCAGTGATTAGTAAATCACCTTCCAGATTAATATGAAGAGGAATTCGCTCAAAAAAAGCCAACCAGGCGGATAAAGCTAAGGTTCCTAGTAAACTAGAATAGAGGGACTTTGCTCCAAATATTTTCCAAGCTAGTATGAAAAGGGGAATATTAATCAGCAGGTTCATGAGAGAAATAGGGATTTTAAAAAGATAAAAGGTGATAAGGGTAACACCTGTCGCCCCTCCTTCAAATAGATGATTGGGAACTACAAAATAAGTAAGACCAAAAGCATAAATAGCAGCACCTAGTAAAATGGTTAAAATGGGATAAATTTTTTTTATCATAGGGACCTCTTTTCTTATAAGTAGATTATATCAAATTTTTAAGGAAAATTTGATTGACTCCATTAGGATTTTTAATTTTTTTTTGATATAATTAAAAGTAAGAAAGCCAATCTGAATCCTAAAATAGAAAGATTGATACCATGACAAAAATTAAGATTGTAACCGACTCATCTGTTACTATTGAACCAGAACTAGTAAAACAATTAGATATCACTGTTGTTCCATTATCTGTAATGATTGATAACGTTGTTTATTCTGATGCGGATTTAAAAGAAGAAGGTAAATTTCTTCAGTTGATGCAAGAAAGTAAGAATCTTCCGAAAACCAGTCAGCCGCCTGTAGGTGTCTTTGCTGAAACCTTTGAAGACCTAAGCAAAGACGGTAGCCAAATCCTTGCTATTCATATGTCCCATGCCCTTTCAGGTACTGTAGAAGCCGCACGTCAAGGTGCTAGTTTATCTACTGCAGATGTGACGGTTCTTGATAGTTCCTTCACTGACCAAGCTCTGAAATTCCAAGTTGTTGAGGCTGCGAAGTTGGCACAAGAAGGCAAAGAGTTGGAGGAAATTTTATCTCATGTAGAAGATGTTAAAAACCACACAGAACTCTATATTGGCGTTTCGACTTTGGAAAATCTTGTTAAAGGTGGACGAATTGGTCGTGTAACTGGATTGTTGAGCTCACTTCTCAATATCCGTGTTGTTATGCAAATGAAAGACCATGAATTGCAGCCAATCGTTAAAGGTCGTGGAGCTAAAACCTTTAAAAAATGGTTGGATGACTTAATAACATCGCTCTCTGAACGTTCTGTAGCAGAGATTGGAATTTCATATTCTGGTAGCGCTGATTGGGCAAAAGAGATGAAAGAGACCTTACAAGGATATGTTGAAAAACCAATTTCAGTTTTGGAAACGGGTTCTATTATTCAAACTCATACGGGTGAAAATGCTTGGGCTATTTTAGTTCGTTACAACTCTTAAAAAATAAATAAAATGGGAAGAAATAGCGTTTTTAACTTGACCTAAAAGGGATTTTAGGATATGATTATATTTGTTAATTAGAAATTAATTGGAGGAATCATTAACATGGCAAACAAACAAGATTTGATCGCTAAAGTAGCAGAAGCTACAGAATTGACTAAGAAAGACTCAGCGGCAGCAGTTGAAGCTGTATTCGCAGCAGTAACTGAGTACCTTGCAGCTGGTGAAAAAGTTCAATTGATCGGTTTTGGTAACTTTGAAGTTCGTGAGCGTGCTGAACGTAAAGGTCGTAACCCACAAACTGGTAAAGAAATCAAAATTGCAGCTTCTAAAGTTCCAGCATTCAAAGCTGGTAAAGCACTTAAAGACGCTGTTAAATAATTAGCCTTTAAAAAGCCTATTGTATCAAGCTTCCTAGCTTGGTCAGTAGGCTTTTTTTGTGTATAGGGGGCAAAAAAGGGGCAAAACTATAAATTATCTAGTAGGTCGAGGATATTGTCATCCATCTTCTTTGTAACGTGTGTATAGATTTTATTTGTCGTACGAGAGTCAGAATGCCCTACTCTAGCCATAATTGCTTTTAGAGGCACGTTGTTTTCTGATAGTCGGCTTACTAGGGTATGTCTAAAGATATGAGAAGTCAGATGCTTATCAATGGGGTTTTTAAGTCGGTTGTTTGCTTTTTGAATCGCTAAATTAAACGAGTTATTTTGGATAGGTATTCCGTTCTTGGTAACAAAAATAAATCCGAGATCATTAAAGGTTTCTCTTGTATTTTTCGAAAGTTCATTTATTGAGATGAATTCTTTTAATATTTCAAGTTCTCTCTTTGACAAGGAAACTGTCCTGAAGCTTGCAGCTGTTTTTGTTGTTGTTTTTAATCCTTTAGAATAGCCTACAGTCTTATCTAGCGTTCCATGTATTTTGACAGTCTTGCTATCAAAATCAACGTTCTCTTCTCTAAGCGCTATAGCTTCACCTATACGACAACCATTGTAAGCCATAAATTCAGCAAGCAATCCTAGTCTATACGTTTTATCTGTTCTATATAGCTCAGAAAGCAATCTTTTTAACTCATCTTCTTCAAGGAATTTCTTTTCTGTCTTTTCTAAATCTTCGATAGTCTTTACGAGTTTGGGAAGTTTCGCACGTCTTGCAGGATTGTCTTCAATGTACTCAAGATTGACTGCGTAATCAAGAGACAGGTTTAAGATTAACTTATATCGTTCCATTTTTGAACGGGATAGGTCAAGGTTGTTTAGAAAACGCTGAATGTATTTTGTATCGATGTTGCTCACTTTCACAGATAAATCAAAAGTCTCTTTAAAATCATTCACGTTGCTGGTAAGAGAGCTGATAGAGCTCCCCTTGAGTTCCTTTTGATAAAACGCCCACCACTCATTTAAAACGTGCTCATAGACGATATCAGTCGTTTGTAGCTTCTTTAGTGTTTCTTCCAATCGCTCGTCCAGAAGCTTCTGAGCTTCTTTTTTTGCCCTGCTTGATCCAGAGTCAAGGGTTACAGACACCCTTTTCCATTTCTCGGTATAAGGATCTTTGTATCGCTCAAAAAATTTGTATTTTCCGTTAGGAAGTTCTTCCATCCACATTGATTTTCACCTCATTTCTTGATAAAATAGGTATAGTAAAGAGGGCTTTTTAATGCCTTTTACTATTCAGGATATCCTCACGCTCAGACTCGCCAAAGTTTGAGAGCGTGGGGATTTTTAAATTATTCAAAACCTTTGAAGCTTTCTAAAATCTTATCTTTTGAGTCTGTAGCATTAAGCACTAAAACAACATAATTCCCGTAGATATAAGCAGGGTGTCCGATTAACTCTTTTTCTTTCTTAGCTTCTTCAAACATTGGGTTTTTATCGTAATATTCGTAAACCTCTACGGCAGTATCATCCTCTAAGATAAATCCTTTTCCTGATTCAGCTTGAATGAGACTAGCTGATTTTTTTATTTCTTCTTTGATTGTGAAGCCGTTGCTTTCTAGTGCTTTTTTAAAATCATCTAAGCTAGTAGCCTTTTTAGAGGCTGGTTTTTCGGTTGCTTTGGTTTGCTCCGTTTTTGGTTCTTCAGAACTACCTTTTGTAGCAGATTGGTTACTAGAGCAAGCCGCTAGAGTAAAAGTAGCAGCAAGCAAAAGAGTTGATGTTATAAGTGTTTTTTTCATGGATATTCTCCTTTTTTTAATTTACTATTGCCAAGTATTCTTCCTTGACCATTGTTTCGTCAGCTACAGATTACCTCACACTCTCATCGATCAAAATTTGAGTGTGGGGATTTTTTTACATGTTACTAACTTGTTTATAGAATTCGTCTTGAATCATAACTTCATCAGTAACTGTTTTTAATTGATAGCGCTCCATAAATCGGACGCTATTAAAACTTTCGACTCCATATTCAGCTATCTCTTCTGCTACCAGATTTTGAATCATGTAACGATTCGCTTCATTCTCACATAGTAAAGGAGCGTTTTGATATAGGCTGCGGAAGTGGTCTAGATGACCGAGTTCATGAAAAAGAACTTTTCGCCTTTCGTCTGAGCTTAAATCGGCATTGATGTAGATGATTCTATTTATATCGTCATAGAATCCATTTCTTGACCATTGTTGGCTGGTAAACTCGCGCAAAGTAACCTTATGGAGATCTAATAATTCTTTTTCTGTCATTTTTTCTCGCAAAATTCCTTTACTAAACAGTTTGTTTTTGCTAAAATCAAGTTAAAAACCAAAGAGGAGGAGTTGGTATGAAAAACATTCAAATCCTTTGGGGATATTTATTGTTGTATTCTATTTTTTCTCTCACTCTTTTCTTTTTAGATAGGGGTATTGTTTTAATAACTTTTGTGATTTTTATTCTAGTTGTAAAAATCATCCCTCACCCTAATTCTCATCGGAATCCATTTGCGTTTGGGCTACGTTTTCGTAAGAGACATTAGGAGAGTCAATGGTTATTTCAAAAGCCCTTACATCTCTTAGTAATTCTAATTCTTGGCGAGCTTTTTCTATTTCAACATCTCGCTGTACATCTTTCAGCTCGGCATCTTTTTCCATAGTCTCAACTTCGACGGTCAGTTTGCGTTCTTCCAAGCTGGCTGTTTTTCTTTGTTGCAAGTAAGGAAAAACTCCTTTAACTTTGATACCTTTTATATCAATATCTCCAAACAAGAGACCTAATCCAATCAAGCCCGAGTCTAACATCCAATGGTTTTCTGATATGAACTGACCGATTGATTGTAGGCTGATTCCGCCAGGGCTTTCTACGTTTGATCTCGCGGTAATCTCTTCATCAATTTCTGGGTTCTTATATTCATCGATAATAGAATAAAGAGATTTCCACATACTAGAGGTAATGGATTGTGTAGTATTAACTCTCAACCAAAGGTTTAATTTTCCGTCTTTAAAGTAAAGTGGCGAGACTAAACCATCGATATATTTAGATAAATCTGTGATATTAAAGATAGTGTGATGGACAGTCAGTGTGCTATACAGAAATTTTGGGTTTACTTTCCTACGTGGAACTTCATTAATCCATTTGACGTTTCGACGTTTGATATCATCAGATTGTTCATAACCATGATTTAGGGTGACTTGTCCGTCTGGTATATCTTTTTCATAGACTTCACTTGTAATTTGTCCAATCAAGAAATAGTTCGACTTAAACGATGGAACTACGACGTAATCTCCTACACTCATATCTTCTACAAAGCTATAGAGTCGTTTAGCAGTAAATGTAATTTGGTGTTTTGATAGACTTTTGTCTTGATACACTCTTGCTATTTGTTGCTTGTAGTGCTCTATAGTTTTTTCTGTTGTGAGGAGTAAGTCGGTTGTTTGCAAATCTGCAAGCGTGACCTGGTTGTGATGAATAGAGATGAAGTGGTTGTATTTGAAATCATCGTAATACTTTCCGCCCTCTGCTCGAACTAGCCAGTATTTTGCACGACTGTTAAATTGATAGATTTCAATTTGATTTTTGTGAGACATTTCAATCTCCTTTGCTATTCATATACCCTGAGATTATTCCACGGAGAGCTCGACGATCATCATCTGTTAGAGGTTTTCCATCGAAGAACATAGCATGGTCTATGATTTTATCTATATCATCTGCTGGGTTATCTGTCCGTGGAGAGGAAGTGTCAGATAAGTCTTTGGTCATCAGTTCCGATAACGAAACATTGAATATTCTAGAAATATCATTTAAAACGCCCGCTTTGGGAGTATACTTCCCTCTCTCCCATTCGCTTACTGAAGAGGAACTTTTTCTTCCTAATTTATTAGCTAAGTCAATTTGTTCCATTTGGTATTTTTGACGTAGAAATTTAAGATTAGAAGCAAAATAATTGTTTTGGTTCTCCATGACGTGAAATACCTTTCGTATTTTTCTTTTACTATATAATATCACTTTATCCGAAACGTTACAAACAAAAAGAGAAAAAAATTTCGAAAAAAATGAAGTAAAATGCTTGACTTCGGAAAAACCGAAGTGTATAATTAAGACATAATCAAGAAAGGAGCAATCGATGGCAAACACATTAAAAACTTTGCGACGCTTTCGTGGGATGACTCAAGAAGAATTAGCGAAGGAAACTGGCATAACATCGCGTACTATAATGAGTTATGAAAATGATGTCAAAAAATTGCGTAGAGCTAGTTATGAAAATATAAAAAAACTAGCTAGTGCGCTAGATGTTTCAGTAGACGATATTTTTTTAGACAACGTTTCGGATTTTCTGAAATTACCATCTTAGGATTAAGGAGATAGCCATGGAGGAAGTAGTACGAAGCATTAGGAATCAGCGCAGATGAATTAAGATAATGAGATTAGAAATAGAAAGGAGGAAGAATGAACGATAATGGAACAGCCACATGTTAATGTTGATACTTCTGGTATGGAAAAATTAGCAGAAGTAACTCAAACAGCAGCAGAAGGAATGCAAGAACTGATTGCACTAAGAAAAGAATGCGAATTTTTGAGGAAAATGTTGATTGATGAACGGGAGTTCTTTATTGAGACAATGAAGTACCATTTTATTCAAGAGTATCGTTCAACAATTGCTAGCAATCGAGAGCATAAAAAAGAATTGCAGAAAGCAATTCAGTCAAATTAGCCGTTATGTTCGCTAGGCATGCAAAAGTAGCAACCGTCAAACTGCTTGTAGGGTTCGGTTTGCCTAGCATATTCCATGGCTTGAAAATTGTAGTCGAATTTTCCTAGATACGTGGAATGAATTGTATCAGGTAGATACTTACAAGAAAGTTTATGTACTTCGTGATTATTGTTAGTATCAACGCAATCGTTATACCAATAATGAGTCATAACATTACCTCCTTTCTATTGAATTATTGACTAAAACGTGAGAGGTCTTAGTCAATAATGATTATAACATAGTTAGCAGAAAAACACAACATATTGTTGTTCGAATATATATGCTAAACAACATATAGTGGTTAGAGGTGTAAAATGTGGGAACAATTAAACAGAATAATGCAGGAAAGAAATTTGAACGGTAATCAATTATCAAAGATGGCTGGAGTTAATCGAAGTTTCTTTTCTGACTTGAAAAGTGGAAAGGTGAAGTACCTTTCTTGGCCTAATATATGTAAAATCGCTGATGCATTAGGAATCAGCACAGATGAATTAAGAGAGGAGAACGAATGAATGAAATATCTTTATCAAACAATCTCAATCAGATTGAACTAGAAATCAATCATCACAAACAAATTGCAGGTCAGTCAATTTGGGAAATCGGAAGACGACTAAATCATGTTAAGGAGCATAATTTGACTCATGGGCAGTTTATGGCGTGGCTGAAAAAAGTTGATTTGAGTTGGTCGGAAGCAAATCGCATGATGAAGGTTGCTAAAGAATTACCAAATTACCCAACGTTGAGTAATTTAGGTAGTACAGCCCTTTATCTCATCGCAACCCTTCCAGCAGAGGAGAAGCAAGCTCAACTAAACAGGATTGAGCAAGGAGATAACCCAACGGTCAGAGAATTGCAAGATTTGAAGTTAAAATTTTCTGCAGCTAAAAGAAAAATAATGGAACTGCAAAAGGGGCAAGAATCGACTAAGGAAATCGTGAAAGAAGTCCCTGTTATGCCAGCAGACTACCAAGAAGCTCTCCAGAATCGTCAAAAACTAGAAGAGCGTGCCAAGTCGGCAGAGGAAAGGAATGCTTTTCTTGAAGCGCAATTAAAAGACCTCTACGCTCAACGCGCAGAAGTGGATGAAAAATCGAACAAGTACGATGAATTGACAAAAGCCATCCAGCAATCCCAAGGGCAGTTGAACGACTACCAGAAAAGAATTGCTTCCTACAAGAATATCCTTAGCCTTATCCAGAAAGGGAATGATTTTCTTGCCAATATGGGCGGTCTCATCTACGCAGATGAAGAAAAAGTCCTGCATACGGACGGTGTCGCTGGTCAGGAGTTCGATAGTTTCGTCAATCGAGGTATCCGATTTTTTACGGATTTACAAAAAATCAGAAATAAAGACAATCAAATTTTGGAAGGAGAAATTTTATGACGCATGAAGTAGTTAAAAGTCAACCAAACGAACTGACTCAAGAAGATATCTTGATTCAAGTTCTACAAACTCAAAAAGAATTAAAGCAAAATCAGGAAGTTTTAGCAGGGGATGTTGATTATCTAAAAAATGAGCAACCTGTCAATCCATCAATTTGTTTAGAACTTGAAAATTTAAGAAAAGTGAAAGTCATAAAGGCTCTTGGCGGTAAGGATAGTCAAGCTTATAAAGACCGCTCTTTTGCCAGCAAAGTCTTTCGTCAGGCTGCTAAAGACTTTAAAGAATACTTTAGGATTCCACGGTATGACCTGCTGAAGAAAAAAGACGAAGAGAGGGCTTTTGATTACTGGAAGTCATGGGAACCATCACATAATACCAAGATGGAAATCAAGACCATGAATGGGTAAATGCTAAGCAATTTAGAGAAGGAGAAACATGGAGGAAAAACTGAACTCTTTGAACAAAAAAAGAGCTTTCATTATTTCTCAAATAGGCGAGGAGCGCTTATCTGAAACAATGAAAGCCTTAGATGAGATTGTAGATACTCAGAAATTGTTACCTAGTTTACTAGTTAGTATTACAGAGTATCACAGTGCCGTAAGGCTACTTCCTGAGTTGTAAGGTGTAGCTGAAACAAATCTTCATTTCTTTCATCATGATACTTGATGAAATGAGAGTTTAAGTCAGCTACCGTTAAAGCAGCATTATAGATTTTGTCAATCATATCATCTTCAACTTTAGCGAGACAGAAGATGCAACTAATGCTCTTTGGTTTGTCGTACATACTGATTGGGAAAGTATTCCCACAGTGAAGGCACTTCAACTCAGCGGTGGTCATTAAAGCCATACACTTATCCTCCTTTCGTTGTGGATAAGTCGATTATAACAGATTTAAAAAGGAGGAGTTATGACAGACTTTAAAAATTTAGATTGTCAATTTATCTTTCAGAAATGCAACTGAAGATTATACGGCAGTTAAAAATGATTTTCTGAGAGATCCAGAGCTTGAGCCGGCTACAATCGGAATTTTAATGGTTATACTTTCAAACAAAGAAGATTGGCTAGTCTATCCAGAGGAGATAGCACGGCGGATGAACGTGAGCCGGGATATGATTGATAGACACCTCAAGAAACTAGAAAAGGCTGGTTATATGAGGGTTGTAAAAAAATCTCTAGGTAGAGGTCGAGGAGTTCAGACTTTCAGATTTTTCTCAGATACAAAGATAACTGATTTTCAATTTGAGATTATGTTGCAGGGATTGGAGGATTCCTTACAAAAGTTATCCACAGTTTGATATTTACATTTCCGACTTTTACAAATCTGTATTTTACAAATCTGTATTTTACAAATCTGTATTTTACAAATCAGTAAAATAAGGCACTAATAAGTATTAACTAACAACAAGTATTAACTAACAATAAATATTAAAAGACAACAAATCCTACTTCTCTAAATAAATAAAAGAGAGGGTAGAAAAAATAAATACAAAGGAGAAAGAAATGAGACCAAGACGATATCCGTATAGTTTCAAACCAAATCTGATGAACATTTTAGATAGTCGCTTCTATACACGGCTAATTGTTGAAACAGAGGATGGAGCGAAAAAAATAGCAGAAGTCACACTAGATGATGTAACTTCTGCTACAGGATATGTTGTAAGGCTAAGACCAAATTCTGACTAGCCTTTAGGAGGGAATGGGTCTTTACCGTGGCTGTCACGGCTTTGAATTTTCCCATCTTTGCCATGAATGATTAGTTCGGAACCTTGATTTCGTGAAATCTGTCTAGCAATATTTGTAGCTTCACTCTTTGTAGTAGTATGAACAGTTGCTCTTGAATTGCCAGCACCTTTCACGTTCCAACCACCATTTTTGGCAGGGACAACATGTTGATTTTTACCCATGATTAATTCTCCTTTCTATTGGAATTTTGACTAAAACGGTGAGAGGTCCTAGTCACACTTTCATTGTATGATAAAAAACAATGTTTGTCAATATATGGTGTTTTTTGGAAAGATAAGGTCGCAAAAGGCACAATATGTTGTAAAAAGACATGCAAAGAAATAAAAACTATAAAAATAAATTCAGATAAGGAGGAAACAACCATGCTCTGGGAAAAAATATCTGAAAAACTTTCAGAGAAAAATTGGACAGTTTATAAACTTTGTTTAAAAGCTGGTGTTGGTACAGCTGGGATCTATCGTTTAAGGGATGGAGTGGTAAAAGATTTATATTTTGACACAGTTAAGAAAATCGCTGATGCATTAGAAATCAGCACAGATGAACTAAGATAAAACAAAAAGCACCTGACGGCAATCAGGCGCTAATCAAAAATTACTAATTGAATTATAACACGAAAGAGGGGAAATTGCATGCCGAAAACAGAAATTACTTATAAGCCAGTTGATGTGGACGAAAAAGCTACGCATGGTGATTACAAACATCTTTGTCAGAGGTGGGAAGGGTTGACTCCAGGGACTGCAAAAGTCTGGGCAGGTGAAATGCGAGAACATCCAGACTTTAAGCAGTTCATCGATAACCCAACTCATAAGATTGTATTTATCGATTACGAAGGATTTCGCATGTTCGTCAAATGGAAAAGTCGTAATCGCTATCGTACGAAGAAAGAAACTTTATCAGAAATGCTTGAGAATATCAAGAAAGAAAAACAATTTGGAGTATAGGAGAGAAAAGAAATGTACGAACCACCATTAATAAGCCAATTGCTAGGAACAGTTTTTTTGGTTTTGGGATTTATTGGAGCAGGAATTTTAGCACGACAAATGGAACTGCACGAACTTGAAAAACAACGCAAGTTAGAAGAGCTTGACACGAAGATTAATCAAGCCTTAAATGAAGCAGTTGAAATCGGTCGAGAGATTGAGAGAGAGCAAATACGCAAGAATGTCCGCAGAGAGTTTCCGGGTTTCACATTTGATAACGAACCGCCTGAAGGATTGCGTCCTGAGCCGTTGGCTTTGCCAGAACCTAAGAAGAAGATTATGAAAGTGCTACGCTGAGGATCAGATAATGACTAGAATTGAACTTGAAAACCGTGTATGGCTTTTGGCCAATCATGAAGAAAAAAACGAATTGCTTGATCTTGGGCTAACATCCAAGGCCAGATATGTGAAACGAGTGCTTGAACTTGGAAAGGTGTATGCGCATGTTTGATTACGACAGAGATATAATGCAACCGCCTGAGGAACGAGAAGAACTTGACCCAATCCAGTACATCTATGTTGGATGTGGGCAGTATCGATACGTGGGTGATGAAGTATGATTCAGGAGCTACACGAAGAAATCGAAAACTGGCAAGCTGAGTATATGCATCTTGGCAGAGAACTCGGAGAAATCATCAACGACCAACAGGATATTATTTTGAAATTGCAAAACGAAAATAGACGCTTAAAGCGTGAAAATTGGAATTTGAAGAAGACGAAAGGTAGAAAGAAATGACAAAAACCGTTAAGATGACACGATAGCAGAATAATAACTACTAAATAAACAACAAAATCATCCTTATAAAAAACAAGGGAATTACAGAATTTTTAAAGGAGGAGGAAAATGGCAAGTTTAACTTTCCCAGAGTTGCAACAAAAAATGCAATTAGAAAAAAAGAAATCAAAAGATGTAAAGTACGCATTTAGAAATGCCGAGGACATCTATACAACTTTCAAAGAGCTAAAAAGCGATTGGTCTGTAATCGTAACTGATGAACTCGTTGAGCTTGTTGGAAAAATCTTTGTAAAAGCAACAGCCGTAGCTTTTAATGACAAGAGAGACGAGAGGTACCAATCAACAGCGTACGCTGAAATGAGTCCAGTTCAAGTATTTAATACTCAAAAAGGCCAGATTAAACAAATGCAAGAACCACAATGGACAGGTGCAGTCAGCTCATACGCTCGAAAATATGCCTTACAGGGGTTGTTTGCGATTGGTGAAAAAGATATTGATGAGTATCCAGTAGAAGAAAGCCAAGAACAAGGGCAGAATAATCAGCGACAGAAACCAAACAACCAGCAAGCTCAAGAACAAAATCAAGTAAGGTACATTGACAATATTCAGTATCAAGAAATCATCAAGAACGTTGAAGAAATTGCGACGATTAAGGGAGCGCCATTTGATACAGTTGCAAATTTTGTATTGAGCAAGTATCAAATAGACGATTTCCACAAAGTGCCAGTTGATGGCTATAACATAGTGATGGACTATCTCACTAAACAAATTCAAAAAGCATACGAAAAACAAGGAGTATAAGACATGACAGAAAATAAAATTTATTCGCCATGGGCTTTCACAGAAAACGAAAGCCAAAAACAGAAATCTAATCTTTCAGCTTTAAAAGAGTTAAAAGAGAAATATATCATCAAGGACAAGTGGAATTACGACAAAATGAATGAACAAGAACAAGGAATTGTTGATGTTGTATATGGTCGGGTTGGTGGCAGTTACGGGAATTCACTTTATGAAATTTATAAGAATACCCCTAATTTATCAAAAACAGAACTTGCCTTAATTTGTGATAATGGCAATTTATGTTTTGGGCATTCATCATCAGGTAGTAAAATCAAAATTTTCACAGACTAGGAGAACAAAGACGTGGTAAAAGATGTAACTAATAGCTTGACAGAAATTAAGGTAGATTTCCAACCTGCAGTAATCAATGTTGATTATGATAGTGTGGAGAAACAACTTGCAGCAATCGTTGCACAGTACACAGATTATGAGGTGACAGCATCCACTTATAAGATTGATTATGATGAGCGTACACGCCTTAATAAATTAAAAGAGGCGTTGGAAACTCGGCGTAAGGAAATCAAAAATAACATCAATAATCCATACAAGGAATTTGAGAAGTGGTACAAGAAAACAGTTGAGCCATTGGATAATGTTATCTCAAACATCACAGCAGGACTTAATGCGATTGATGAGCATGAACGATTGATGCGCGTGGATGTCGTGCGTGCCACATTTGAGGATAAGTGTATGGTCGCAGGGATTGAAAAATCCACATTTGCTGACAAATACGATGAGTACAGCCTTAAGAAACATTTTAAAACAGGCAAGTATGAGCTGAAAAAGACAACACTTGATGAAATGGATGCTTTAGTGCTTTCAGAATTTGATGCCCTGGAAGAACATAAGGCTAACAAGCATGCTATCCAAGAGCAAGCTCAAGAGTACAATTTGCCAGCTGATAGCTATATCAGACATCTTGAAGATGGTAAGAGTCTTGTTGATATTTTCAAGATGATGAAAACTGATCGTGATGCTGAGATTGCACGCAAAGAGCAGAAAGAGGCTCAAGAAAAAGCAGAAGCTGAACGACTTGCAGAGATTGAACAATTGGCCAAAGAAAATGCAAATGCGCATATCAAGGCTTACGATGCTGAAACAGGCGAGATTTTGGGGCAGGGTACAATTACATCAGAACCTCAAAACAATGCGCGAGAGGTGGCAAAATTTGAACCTAGCGAGCCTTTAACAATTGACTTGCGTTTGACATTGCATGGTGGGAAATCTCAGTTTGATCAGTTGAAAGAATGGCTTGAGGATAACTTTATCAGCTTTGAAACTTTGGAGGGTTAGGTGGAATTTAGAAAGTATCAACTTATTTTAGAGTTTGAGGAGGCTAATAGGCCTCTCACACAAATTGAAAAGAAAAGCCTTGCTATTTACTCTATCGAGTATTTAAAAGCGGGGCTAGATAGCTTAGAACGTGAATATTTCAGTGAGAGGTATGCTCGATGAAATTTAATGAACTGATTGAAAATGTAAAAGGTTGGTCAACAGCAAGGAGTCAGATCCATGAGATGTTTTTATGTCAGTGGTAAAATTGCAGATCTTGATTTGGGGTCAGAAATCAATGCAGAAAATTCTTTTATGGCCGCTATTGAGTTTGTGAAACGATACACCGGCTTATTAAAGTTTGGTTCAAATGAAATTAAGGTATCAGAAGTAGAGGAGGTTTCAGCATGACAGTTTTAGCATGGCTAATCTATAATCTATCGGTACTTGCTACCTCCTTATACCTTACTATTCATTTTAATTCTGGATGGTGGATGCTTCTTGTTTTGATTGCATCAACCGACTTAAAAACTAAGAGAGGTACAATCAATGATAAATAACGTTGTTTTAGTAGGGCGACTTACAAGAGATGCCGAACTGAGATACACGCAATCTAATATTGCGGTTGCTACATTTACTCTTGCTGTAAATCGTCCGTTTAAGAACGAGGCTGGAGAGCGTGATGCTGATTTTATCAATTGCGTTATCTGGAGACAGTCAGCTGAAAATCTTGCTAATTGGGCTAAAAAAGGCTCATTGATTGGTATTACAGGAGTAATTCAAACACGTAGCTATGATAATCAACAAGGCCAACGTGTTTATGTTACAGAGGTTGTTGCTAGTAATTTTCAACTGTTGGAAAGCCGTAACAGTCAGCAAAATAATCAAGGCCATCAAGATCATCATGGCGGTTATCAGCAACAAGGTTACAGCAACCAGGGCAGTTCTTTCCAAAACGGAAATAACACAGGGAACAATTTCCAAAATGGAAATAGTTACGGGCAACAAGGTAGTTTCTTTGAGGGGAACACAACAAATCCAGTTCCTGATTTCACCCGAGACAATAATCCATTTGGCAGACCCACAAATCCATTGGATATCAGTGATGATGATTTGCCGTTCTAGGTGATTGAAAGTGATTGTTAAATTTGAAAAAGCGAGGAAAGAATGAAAATCTATATTGAACAAGATGACGTAAAATTGAGTTTTGAGAGAGCACAAGAACTTGACTATCAAACCTTATTCAAAGCCTATCAAATGGTTACAGGGTCTGATGAAATTCTTGAGGATTTAAGTCAGAAAGAGCCTGGGAATACAAAGACCGTTTTAAAAAATGATGCTGAAATCGATCATGTCAATATCAAAGAAGTCACAGACAGGTTTTCAGCAAAATTTAGCGGAAGTCCAGCGGTTTCGCAGAAACCAAGTGAGAAGGTAGATGTCGATTTACAATGCCCATTTTGCGGATGTGCGAAGCGGTGGAAAGTCCCGCCTTACTTTAAATTCATGAACTGTCCTGACTGCCAAGGCTCAATTTTATTGTCTTGGGCGACAGGAGTTAAAGGGGAATTGGATGAAAATGGATTTTATTTCAGAGGGGACAGCCCGATGAAATTTAAAGAGCAGACAGATGAATTCGAGGATATGTTTGCTATTGAAGAATCAAAATAACCAAAAACAACTATTTCCATTTTGGAAACAACTCAAAAAGAAACAAGCCGGGCATTCTTGTAAAACTGCGAACTAGAAAACGTCAGTAAAGGTCATGTGACTTTTGGACGAACGACGCAAAGAATTTCACTCACGCTTGCCTCGCTCACAAATTGGCAGGCGTGGGATTTTGGTGGAAAGTATGAACAAAATAAAAACAGATATGCAATGCCCGTTTTGTGGAGAATGCGCTACTAGATATGTGTTTCCTACACAAAGTCGGTTGAAGTGTTATGTGTGTGATATGGTTTTGTTTCTAAAATACATTGATGATGATCCAGAAGCAATTGACGAGCGTGGTTTTGGTCGATTGGCGTATGAACCATTTATTCACAACGAGGAGATTATGGAACTGAATGAGGTGTTTAGATGAATAGATTGAAAGAGCTAAGACGAGAAAAAAAGCTAACTCGAGATAAATTCTCACAAGAACTTGATATAAATTTAAGAACTATTCAACGTTGGGAAAACGGAGAAAGCCAAATCAAACCGGATAAAGCCCAACAATTGGCTGAATATTTTGGAGTAAACGTAGGTTATCTACTGGGATATGAACCAAAAGGTATGCTGAAGAGGTCAATCTATGAAGAAGTTCATTCAGCATTACTTAGAGTGAAATCTGAAAATCCTAATCACGATGACCGTGTGGCAATCCGTGAAGTATGTATGGAACTAATCGAAGCGACGCTTGAGGGGTATTGATGAAAGAACGATTGATTTTGAAGTTTGAGTTGAGCAGGAAGCAGATGATTAACGCAAATGACAGACCACATTTTCATCAAAAGGCTAAAATCACTAAGTTTTTACGGCAGTTGGCCGAATATGAGGGCAAGAATGTACTGAGAGATTACTTTGGTTTGCCTTACAGCGAGGATAAGCCTTGCAAGGCTAAGGTTCGGATATATCCTCCGACAAATCGGAAGTATGATCCTCCGAACTGGTCACCCACAAGCAAGGCTTTGTTTGATGGTTTGACAGACGCTGAGATTTGGACAGATGATAACTACAATGTGATAATATCGACTGAGTTTATGCACGGTGGCAAGTCTGGGAATAAGAATTATAGAATTGAACTGGAGATTTACGAGTATCACGAGATATTGCAAAGGATAGTGGATGGGATTTGACAAATAAGAATTGATAAAAGGTTATCAACGGACAATCGATCAGACGGAGGCAAGGATAGTTGAACTATCTGAGCCGTGTGTCAAATCGCTTGCTTTTAGCAGGTCTGAGGAACGCGACTTGCTTAAAAAGAAAGTGAAAGGATGGAAGAAGAGAAAAAAGGAGTTGGAAGATGAAAATAGGTAACAGTGTTGTTTTACGCGGAACTATAAAAGGTGTAACTTATGGGGAATACGGATTTCCATACTATTTAGTAACTTTACCAAACGGATGTGAAACTGAGTTTCCTAAACTATATATTGAAAACTTGCAACAACTAGACGAACCGCAACCAGTCAAAGTCCCGCAGTGTGTGGCGGATGTGATTGAAGGAGCAAGAGAACAAAGCCCAGAACTAGAGGATGCGTTGCATTATGCTTGTAGCAATGGAAGCCAGGAATTTACAGAATGGTATCAAAAGAAATCCAACAGAGACCTCTTCGCCCGAGCTTGGCTTGACGGCTACGAGGTCGAGGAAGAGAAGCGGTATTTGGTGAAGATGAAAGGTATGTCCGAAGAGAATACATATCTGACATTTAGATTTGGCCATACGTGGATGCTAAGCAATTTCGAAGAGTGCGAAGAATTTCGCTTGCACCACACCCGCAAACAACTAGAAGAGGCTGGTTTCGGATGGGTTTTCAATTGTGAAGGGATTGAGATTGAGGAGGTGGAGTGATGAGTTATGATTTGGAAATCTTAGCGAAAATAGAAAACGGACAATATATCTGTATTGATGAACCTAAATACAGTTCTCCGACCTACAATCTAGGGAAGATGTTTAGGGTGGCTATGGATTGGGATTTTGACCAAGGCATAATTTATAATGTTGCTGATATTTTTGAAAATATTCAACGTGGCATAACTGAATTGGAAAGGCAACCTGAAAAATATGTACAATATGAACCTGCAAATAAATGGGGAACAGTCAGCAATGCCTTAGAAGTTTTAAAGTCATTGAAAGAGTGTATTTTAGAACAAGATATTGATACGAAATATTTATATATGAGGTGGTAACATGAAACGACCAAACAGATACCCTTACACACGAAGTCAGTGGCGAGTTCTTTATAAATTTAACCATGAAACCCGTCAGAGAGAACCGTACTTATTAAATAATCTTACATTTAAAACAAAGGAGATTGAGTGATGATAGATGAGCAAAATATTTTAGAGACACAATTGATTTTAGGCAAGCAAGTTTTAGAAATTGTATTTGATCTGCTAAAAAAGTGACTCAAAAGCAGGGGCAGTTTTGCCTTTAAATATAAATGGTCGGGATTTTACTATCACAGTTGAGAAGGAGGTAACAGATTGAAACGATTCATAGCTATCTGGATTTTATTGTCAGCTGGATTGAATATCTGGCAGAGCATCCACATTAAAAAACTAGAAGAAAAGCGCCCTATGGTTGTCTATAAGGCGGATAACGCAGGCGCTGAAATCCATGGCAAAGTAATTGAAAAAGGACGACATGGGAAGTTGTATACTGTCACAATTCGTGATTACGGGGTGTTTGTAGTTACGAAAGAGCAGTGGGACAAGGTAAAAGTTGGAGATGAGGTAAAAATATGAACTATAAAGTAACAGTCGATGGTAAGGAAATCGAATACGGAGCATTGGTTGAAAAATCACGTTTTTCAGAAAAAGAGTGGTCTGCTATTTATGCGGAAATCGTGAAACAAAATCAGCCAGAAGTCTTTGAAAGTAAGAAAGCAGATACTGACTACATTGATGTATTTGGCGCTCTAATTGCTCTTGAGGAGCGATATAAAGCATTGCTTGAGCTATTACCTCAAGATCAATTCTCTTACGTTGGCACACATCCAAAATGGGTAGCTGATGCAGTAGCAGAGAACACGCTGAATAAAGAGGACACAATGCTAGATGTGTCGGATTTGATTGGACGATGTGAAACTCTGGAAGAATTGAAAAATGAGCTAACAGATTATTTTGAGTTGGAAGGATTGTAGGATTTACTATGAACACACTAGAAAATGTAAAACGATGGTTTATAGACCGTGATTTAGAAAATGGTGGACGACTAGACAAGCAGTCTTTGAAACTAAGCGAAGAGTTCGGTGAGTTATGCGCAGGCTATCTTAAGAAGAATGAGAAGCTAACCAAGGACAGCATCGGAGACTGTGCAGTTGTGATTGTCGGTCTGGCGTTGCTGATAAAAGAGGATGTGCAGGAGATTTTTGAGGAAGTAAGTTTCATCGAAAATAAAGATGTGATGCTTCCCTTTAAATGGTTAAGTGCTAACATTAGTAATTTTCAATTGAATAAGGATTTAACCAACAAGAAAATGTGTCGATATAATTTAACGCATTCAATCGGCTATCTAAAATCAATCAGCAATGCTCTCGGTCATAACTTCGATGAATGTTTTGAAATGGCTTACCAAGAAATCAAAGACCGCAAAGGTCGTTGGATTGATGGTACTTTCGTCAAAGAGGAGGATTTGGGATGATACCGAAATATAGAGCGTGGGATGTGTTAGCAGAAGAAATGATTGACGAGATACTGATGATTTCATTTGTCAGAAAGGAAATCATAGGAAAGTTCAGAAATGGTTCTACATCTGTTCCGTTAAAATTTGAAGATGAGCGAAACGGGGAAGACGTTATCCTCATGCAATCAACAGGACTCAAAGATAAGAACGGCAAGGAGGTCTTTGTCGGAGATATTATCAAATGCACAAGAGGATGCCTGCACGAAGTCTATATAGAAAAAGAATATGGCGGTACGTATTTTGGAGGAATGCCAGCTATATATCTAAAAGACTTGGGAGAAGGATATGCGTGGACTGAGCATGAAGAAATCATCGGTAATATCTACGAAAATCCGGAGCTTTTGGAGGATAAGGAATGAAGCCAGAGAGAAGCATGGCTGGGTCACTGTTAACGGTGCAGGTAGTGTGATCACGAATAAAGAATAAAATAAAAAAACCCAATCCATAAGAACTAGGCTTCGAAGATGAAGTTGTAGAGTTGGACAACCTTCTGAAAGCTGGTTGTATCCATGGTTGTGATTTTTTGAGCCTTGCGCTCTCTAAAGTCAAAAGTATAGAGTTGGAGTGGATTGACAGAGCCATCTATCTTATTGGAACGCACTGGGACGAGCAGACCTTGTTCTTCAAGTCTGCTTTGACCGTGTGTAATAGGGCATACAGCAACAAATCCTGTCCGCTCCGAATACTCTCTACGAGAGACGACAATAGCAGGACGGCGCTTCTGAATCTCACGTCCAACAGACGGGTCAAAGTCAATCCAGATGATGTCCTGTTTTTCTGGGATGTAATCATATTTCGCTGTCAAGGAATTTTACCCCCTCGAAGTCATCTTCCATGCGTAGGTCCGCGTCACCACTAAATGGGTCTGGAATTTTTGGAGCCAGGACAATGACATTATCTACACCCTTGTAGACAAACATCTCCTGCCCTTCTGGAACGTTGAGTGTTTTGGGAATGGTCACAGTGACAGAGTTCCCAACCTTACGAGTTTTAACAGTGTTCATTTGTTTCTCCTTTATTTTGTATACATATAGTATACACCTAAAACCTGAGTAAGGCAAGAAAAAAGCCAGCACAGCTGACTCCTTTGTGATATACCCGATAAAAATATTATATCATAAAGGAGCTATGTTGTGAGGTTATTAAAAAAAGTTGACGTGCAATTCACCAAGAAAAATGTCTATGACGTTCTAGAGAGTTATCGCTCGTATGTCCGAATGGCAGGTGCTGAGTATTTGCCTAAAATCACAACGACCTACTCATTTGAACCAAAGACGTTTACTGGTAAGAACACAGCAACAGAGAATATGGTTATGGAACATGTGGATGCAGAAGCAGAAGTTTTGGAGATTGAGAGAGCAGTCAATTGTATCATGGATCCATACGTTCGGCAGGTTATTGCAAAGAAGTACATGGATATGAAAATCCAATTATCAGACAAGGCTATTTATATGGATTTAGGATATTCTGAGAGTGAGTTCTACCGCATGCTTAGTAGAGGTGCGTTGGAATTTGCGGAAGCCTATCGAAAAGGTAAATTGATTGTCTATCGTAAAATTTTGGGAGATATTTGCAAGTAAATTGCTAGGAAATGGCTTATTTCACATGGTAAAATAGTATTGTCAAGTGATAGGTCAATTGACATCTCCTTTATTTTTTCATTTTATTTTCGAGGCTTCGGCTTCACATGGCGGTGACAGGTAAGTGGTTTCTCTCCTATGTTTCCTTCGGTTCGATTCCGGACATCACCGTTAATGACTACAAAAAAATAAAAAAAGGAAAACTTTCAAATTGATTACTAATTAACATGCAAGTCTGTAGTCTACTTGCAGTTGGAACGTAGCTCAGTTGGTGGAGCGATATGACTATAAAGGGTCTGAAACGTAGGCAGGTTCGAGTCCTGTCGTTCCAATTGTATCTCTGTGAGTAGCTATCACAATAGGGGTACAGGGCGGTAATTAGATTTAGGCTGATTAACCTGTAGGACAGAGATAAAGTAGCGCTATATAAGGCTCTGGTGGGGGAGGCACCCACTTACCGCATACAGTCACTCTTTGAGTGGCTTTTTTTGATTTACAAAATAAACAAATCAGGGAGGAGGGCATGGAAAAAAGCGAACTAGCACGCAAAGACTATGAGGCAGGAATGAAGTACAAAGACATTGCTACTAAACATGATGTCTCAATCAACACAGTCAAATCATGGCAACGTAGGCATAATTGGACTCGTATAAAAAAGGGTGCGCCCAAAAATCCAAGAGGTGCACCCAAAGGGAATAAGAACGCAGTTGGTCATGGAGCGCCTAAAGGCTCGCAAAACGCCCTTAAACACGGCCTGTTTGCTAAGTATCTACCTCAAGGAGTGCATGAGATAGCGCAAGAGCTTTCAGGAAAACAGCCTATCGACATTCTTTGGGAAAACATCACGTTGACCTATGCTAATCTTTTGCACGCCCAGCGCATTCTGTACGTTCAGGACGTTGATGATACAACCACTATGCTTATTGCAAGCACAGCAAAAGGCGGAGAAAGCTATGAAGTTCACACTGCTTGGGATAAGCAGGGTAAGGCGTTAGCTGCAATTGCAAGAATACAGTCAGAACTTAGAAATATGATTAAAACATATGATGAATTGACTCGCTCAAGCCTTGCTACAGAGGAGCAGAGATTGAGAATTGAAATTCTGAAATCTAAACTACCTGACAATGAACCTGAGAACGTTCATGATGATGGTTTTATCAAAGCATTAGAAGGGATAGTCGAAGAAACGTGGCGAGAAGAAAAATAAAGACCAATACATTCAAATTTCAACCTTTTAGCAAAAAGCAGAAGAAAGTGCTGACTTGGTGGCTTTGGAACTCTCCAGTTCATGAGTCAGAAGGCATTATTGCTGATGGCGCTATCCGTTCTGGTAAGACTGTTTCTATGAGCCTAGCGTTTGTCATCTGGGCGATGACATCATTCAACCATCAGAACTTTGCGATGTGCGGAAAGACAATCGGCTCTTTTAATCGTAACGTCCTGAAACTGTTATTGGTCATGATACAGTCAAGAGGTTTTAGCTATGTCTATCACCGGACGGATAACTTGATAGAAATCACAAAAGGCGACGTGTCAAATGATTTTTATATCTTTGGTGGTAAGGACGAAAGTTCACAGGATCTTATTCAAGGTTTAACGTTGGCAGGTATCTTTTTCGATGAAGTAGCGCTTATGCCCGAGTCCTTTGTTAATCAGGGCACAGGGCGTTGCTCTGTGACAGGTTCGAAGTGGTGGTTCAACTGCAACCCAGACGGGCCTTATCATTGGTTTAAAGTTAACTGGATAGACAAAGCAGAAACAAAGAACATGCTTTATCTGCATTTTGACATGGACGATAACCTTTCTCTTTCAGAGAACATCAAAAAGCGTTATAGAAGTCAATATCAAGGTGTTTTCTATCAGCGATATATCCAAGGTCTTTGGACGGTTGCAGAAGGTATTGTCTACGATATGTTCAGTAAGAATAAGCATGTTGTATCAACTTTGCCAGAGATGAGTAAGCTGGGCAAATATGTTTCGGTTGACTACGGTACGCAAAATGCGACCGTTTTTCTTTTGTGGGAAAAAGATATCAATGGCAAGTATTACTTGACAAGAGAATATTATTACTCAGGTCGTGACGAGAACGTACAGAAGACCAATGCCGAGTACGCTGATGATTTAACTGCTTGGTTAGGAGATACGAACATCGAACGTATTATTATTGACCCGTCTGCTGCTTCATTCATTGCTGAATTGAAGAAACGAGGATATAAAATCAAAAAAGCTAGAAATAATGTCCTTGAAGGCATTCGTTTTGTTGGTTCTATGCTGGGCCAAGAGAAAATAGCAGTACATGAGAGTTGTGTGAATACGCTGAAAGAGTTCCATGCTTATGTTTGGGACGAGAAAGCTTCAGCAAACGGCGAGGACAAACCTATCAAGCAATTTGACCACGCAATGGACGCTTTGCGTTATTTCTGCTATACAGTATTATTCAAGTCAGGAGGTATGACTGTTTGGAAATAGAAGTAATTAAAAAAATAATCTCGTCGCAGATGGTTAAGCACAGAGAGTTTGTCTCACAAGCAGCTGATGCTGAAAAATATTATCGCAACGAGAATGATATTAAACGGAAGCGTAAGCCTGCAGACAAGAAAGGCGTAGAGAATGAAGCGAAAGCAGAAGATAATGCGTTTCGTAATGCTGACAACCGTATTAGTCATAACTGGCACCAGTTATTACTTGACCAGAAAAAGGCTTATGCGTTGACCTATCCACCTACATTCGATGTGGACGATAAAAAGGTAAATGATATGATCGTGGATGTCTTAGGAGACGATTATGAACGTATCAGCAAGCAGCTTTGTGTGAATGCAGGAAACGCTGGCATCGCTTGGCTTCATGTTTGGAAAGATGCTAGTGATAATTCGTTTAGATATGCTTGCGTGGACTCAAAAGAAGTGATTCCAATTTACTCAAAGTCCTTGGATAAAAAGTTGATTGGGGTACTGCGAGTTTACTCTAGCATAGATGAAACAGATGGTAAAAATTACACTGTTTACGAATATTGGAACGATAAAGAGTGCTCTTTCTATCGTCATGAAAAAGAAAAGTCACTGGAAGGATTGGAGACATTCCAAGCAATCTCTTTGGTTGATACCATGAATGGCGACCACTCAAGCGACAATAGTTTCAAACATGATTTTGGTCTTGTGCCTTTTATTCCGTTTAAAAACAATGAAATTGAGACCAATGACTTGAAACCAATCAAAGACCTAGTTGATGTTTACGACAAGGTCTTTAGTGGATTTGTCAATGATACAGACGATGTCCAAGAGGTTATCTTTGTTCTTACAAACTACGGCGGGCAGGACAAGCAAGAGTTTCTTGAAGATTTGAAACGCTACAAGATGATTAAGATGGACAACGACGGTATGGGAGACCAGTCAGGAGTTACAACTATTGCGATTGACATCCCAACCGAAGCTAGAAATCTGATTTTAGAGCGAACTAAGAAACAAATCTTTATCAGTGGCCAAGGTGTCAACCCTGAAACAGATAAACTAGGGAACAGTTCAGGCGTTGCTTTGAAGTTCCTTTACTCTCTTTTAGAGTTAAAAGCTGGCAACATGGAAACTCAGTTTAGAAGTGGATATGCCACACTTGTTAAGATGATTTTGAGACATCTAGGACTGTCCGACAAACTCAAAATCAAGCAAACATGGACACGGAACTCAATCAATAACGACACAGAAATGGCTCAAGTAGTTTCTACTCTTGCAACTATCACATCAAGAGAGAACGTAGCTAAATCAAATCCAATTGTAGAAGATTGGCAGGATGAACTACGCTTGCAGAAAGCTGAACAAGAGGAACGCCCTGAAAAAGCCTACGATATGGAAGAGTTAGAGCATGAGTCGGAAACTGAATAAAGAAGAGAAAATAGCCTTTATCGAATCTCTTGACGACCTCAGCCGAGAAGAGAAAGACAGATTACTATATGAGCTGGCTCAGGTTGACGACCTTAGCGAGATAATAGACTACATCGATAATTTATACCGCAGAACACTAAAACGCATTGCAGGTCGTTTAGAGTCGTTCGAGAGGGTATCTAAAAATCGTAGTGACTCATTACCATTTTATTTGTTATCCCTGACTAAGGCTGACCAATTAAAAACCAAGCAAGAGATTGCTGGTTTTGTTAAGAAACATCCTGATTTAACAGAGTGGTCAAGGTCAATAAAGGTCAAAACAAATGCAGATGCCTTGTTTGCTGGTGTTGAGATGGATATCGCTGAAATGACTGGTAAAATCAACAAGCGAATAGAAACACATCTCAAACAAACTTACCAAGAAACCTACTTAAATCGTGCTTACAACTACCATAAACAGACCAAAAGAGAACCGAATTTCAAGCCTGAGCGTCTAGAAGAAGAGTATCTTCAAAAGGCAATCAACGAAAACTTCAAAGGTAAGCGGTTCTCTGAGCGTGTTTGGGGCAGCAATATGGATGAATTGGTTAGTAGAGTAGAATCGCTTGTAACCAATGATTTAAACCGAGGTTATCCGATAGACCAGTCCAGTAAACTTCTAGCAATTGAGTTCGACCGTGCTCGTAATCGTGCAGTGACTGTTTTGCAGACGGAAACGAACGGTATTCAGGCTCAGGCAACGTTAGATGAATACCAAGACGACAACATCAAGAAGTATAGGTATCTAGCGACCTTAGAGGTTCACACATGCCCTATTTGTGGCGAGTTGGACGGGAAGGTATTTCTTGTTAAGGATGCAGAGAAAGGCGTAAATTACCCTACTATGCACCCTCACTGTCGATGCACAACGGTTCCTGCCTTAGAAAAAGGTGGGAAACGCTATGCAAGAGATATCGAAACAGGAAAAGGCTATGAGGTAGAGAGCAGTCAGACCTTCAAGGATTGGCGAAAGCAGCAACTTGATAAATATGGCCAGACTGCTATCAAAGACAAGCTACAAGCTGAACGTTTGGAAAAGGACAGAGTCCGCAGAACCAAGGAACAGTTCATAGCTTATAGGCAGCTTTTAGGCCCTCAAAATATGCCCAAAACATTTGCAGGCTTCTATGATTTGAAGTATAATGGAGGTGAAGAATATGAGCGACTAAAAGATAAAGTATTTATTTATCAGAAAATCCAAACTGGAGAATGGGGTAAAAAAATAAACCCTGATAAGCAGTCGCCACATATGGAATCAACACATAAAGCAGGGAAATCTTATATCTATGATTCAGTTGATGTTCAGGAATTGTTTAATAAACATCACGGAACTGGTCGTATTGAGCTTGACAGACACGGAAGAAGAACGAACAAAGAAATAATAGAGTTAGGCTACCCAATCGGAATCAATGGTTCAGATGGCTCAGAAGTGACATCTATTAAAATCCATCATTCTGAAAAGAGAACTCACATTGTACCTAAGAAAGGAGATCAGTAATGAATTTAGAGCAATATTTAGGAAAAGATATTAGAGTTACTTTTGTTGATGGTCAAATTCTTGAAGGTCATTGTAATACTTTTACTGGAAAGCAAGATACGGAAGATGAACTCTATGATGAAATTACAATAAGAACAGATAAACATCCATATGTTGGATTTAATGAATCTGAAATCAAGTCAATAGAATTAATGTAGCACTCGTAAGGGTGCTTTTCTTATTTTTAATTTTTTTCAAAAAACCTCTTGACTTTGTTGCTACGAAGTTATATAATGACATTGTAGCAACAAAAAAGGAGGTGAGCAAGTTGCTTGCACGAAAAGAACAATTCAAAGATAAGCCTAAAAATACCATGTTGCGAGTTCGAGTTGACGACGAAACGGTTGATAAACTTGAAGAAATTGCAAAAAAAACGGATAGCACGAAATCTAGTGTTATCCGAAAGGGTATTGACAAGTTATATCAAGAATTAAATAAACAAAAATAGCCTAGAACCCCTATCGCCAAACAGTCGGTTCTAAGCTATCACCACAGAAGTGTTTCTGCATGAAATATTATATCATGCTGAGACGCTCTTTTCAAGGTACACGAAGGAGTGTTTTTATTATGGCAAAAATTGAATTAACAGAAGAACAATTGACTCATCTAGGCTACGAGCTTGCAGATATTCGAAGAACGGTTGAAATGGCAACAAATATGACAGAAACCTTGGCTTGGGTTCAACTTAAGGATGAGACAGCTTTTAAAGAGATGTCTAAAAAATTTTTTGATACTTTTAATGAACAATTCGGTTTACTTCATTCAACACTAGATGAAATTGCTTTTATTTTGATGAACTCAACAGATAAAACAGAAATCTTAGGAAGTAAAATTTTTAACTAGGAGCATAAAAAATGGAACTACAAATTTTTAAAAATGAACAATTCGGAGAAGTAAGAACGGCAGAAGTTAAAGGCGAGCCATTCTTTAATTTGAATGATTGTTGTCAAATTCTGGATTTAAGCAATCCACGAAAAACACTAGAAAGACTCAATCCAAAGGGTGTAACTAGTAGTGACATCCTTACAAATGGAGGAGTCCAACAAGCCAACTTCATCAACGAAGCGAATTTCTATAAACTTGTTTTTCAATCTCGCAAACCAGAAGCAGAGAAATTTGCTGATTGGGTCACTAGCGAAGTGTTGCCTTCTATTCGTAAGCATGGCGCTTATATGACCGACCAAGTGGCCTATAATATCACGCACAACAAACAAGCCTTAGCAGACTTGCTCCTTATGGCTGGTAATCAACTGAAAGAAAAAGAAGCAGTCATTAAACACTTGGAAGCTGAAAAAGCTGTACTTTCCGTTGAAAATACCATAATGAAACCGAAAGCAGACTATTTCGATGAACTAGTAGATAGAAACTTACTGACCAGCTTCAGAGAAACAGCAAAACAATTAAAAATCAAAGAACGTAAGTTTATTGACTTCTTGATGGAGAAAAAATACATCTACCGAGATAAGAAAGGTAAGCTCCAACCAACAGCCAATAAAAACGATGGTTTGTTTGAGGTCAAGGAAACACTCAACGAAAAAACACAATGGTCTGGCACACAGACTCTCATCACACCTAAAGGCCGTGAAACCTTTAGACTACTATTTATCTAATTATGCTCTAACCGTATGGAATCCCGTACGGTTTTCTTATGCCCTGAACATGGCGTTAAAAGGTTCAACTATTGGACAAGTCCGTAGTCCTAACAAAAGCGGAGCGACTGGTGATGGAGAACACCTAAAAAGCCTAGCGTAGAGGAAAGGATTTTCAAAATGAAAAAAGAACAACTGGCAAACATCGGCTTAACTGAAGACCAAATTTCTCAAGTCTTCGCTTTGTATGGTGCTTCTGTCCAAAAATTTAAGGATGATGTGGCAAGTAAAGAAAGCGAATTGGAGAGCGTGCGTGGACAGCTGACACAACGTGACAAAGATTTGAATGATCTAAAGAAAAAAGGCGCAGATGTTGAAGATATTCAGCAAAAGCTAGAGGACTTACAGGCTAAGTACAAACAAGATACAGAAGCGCTTGAGACGAAACTAGCAGATGAGAACAAATCTCGCTTAATCGATGCTGAATTGACAAAAGCTGGCGTTCGAGACGCAGAAATTTTTGGAAAAATCTTAAACAAAGACGAAATCTCTGTAAAAGATGGCAAATTGATTGGCTTGACTGAGCAAATCGAGGCTCAGCGTGCTAAGAGTCCATATCTCTTTAACGGGGAGAAACAAGCCCAATACACGCCAAATCAAGGCGATGGGCAAGGTGCTAATTTAGGGAATTGGGAAACTGCTATGAGCAATCCTGACTTCAATCTAACTCAATTTTTACAACAACAAGGAGAAAATAACTAATGGCTAATGAACTTACAAAAATTATAGACACAATTACACCTCAACAGTACAATGCCTACATGCAACAGTACACAGCTGCTAAATCTGCTTTCGTTCAAAGTGGTATCGCAGTATCAGACGAACGTGTCTCTGAAAATATTACATCTGGTGGTCTGTTGGTCAACATGCCTTTCTGGAACGACCTTACTGGCGATTCTGAAGTTCTCGGAAATGGCGACAAAGCCCTAGAAACTGGTAAAATTACTGCTGGAGCAGACATTGCCTGCGTTCTTTATCGTGGACGTGGTTGGGCTGCAAACGAATTGACTGGTATTGTAGCTGGTTCTGACCCAGTCCGTGCTATCTTGAATCGTATTGGCGCTTATTGGTTGCGTGAAGACCAAAAAGCCTTGATTGCTACCTTGAATGGTATCTTTGCTTCTGGAACAGGTGGTGAGAAAGGTGCTCTTGAAGAAACTCACGTATCAGACCAATCCAAAGCATCTACTGGTATCGATGCAGCTATGGTACTGGACGCTAAACAATTGCTTGGGGATTCTGCTGATCAAGTTACTGCGATTGCTATGCACTCAGCGGTTTACACTAAACTACAAAAAGACAACTTGATTCAATACATCCAGCCAACAACTGCGACCATCAACATTCCAACCTACCTTGGTTACCGTGTCATTATCGATGATGGTATTGCACCAACAGGAGATATCTATACTTCATATCTTTTCCGCACAGGTTCAATCGGTCTTAATACAGGAAATCCATCAGGATTGACTACATTTGAGACTTCTCGTGAAGCTGCTAAAGGTAACGACATGATTTACACTCGTCGTGCCCTTGTGATGCACCCGTACGGCGTGAAATGGACTGGCGCAGAAGTGGAAGCTGGAAACATCACTCCATCAAACGCTGACTTGGCTAAATTCAAGAACTGGCAACGTGTTTACGAGCCTAAGAACATCGGTATTATCGCTTTGAAACACAAAATTGGCAAATAGATTGGGTGACAGAATATGATTCAAGAATTGAAACAAGACAACACAATGTACTTGATCTCATGCGTTCGTAAAATGCGTCAGGATAATTATTTCAATGACATGGAAGTTCTCCACTACGCTTTGACCCAAGCAGAAAACGAGATTTTGAATTATATTCACCAAGACAGTGTGCCTGGACGTTTAGAGAACGTATGGATAGACATGACCAACGACTTACTGGACAAGGTCAAGGAGCAAAGCGTTCTTGCTAAAAAAGCTGACGCAGACGACTTTTCGGTCAAGAGTATCAAAATGGGTGATACGACAATCGGAAAGGTTAGTCCTTACGAAATGATTCAACGAATGAAACAAGTGCCGTCATCACTTGAGCGCTACAAGCGTCAGTTGAATCGTTTTAGGAAGTTACTATGACCGAATATGCTAAGACAGTCTTTGATTGCTTGTATGACTGTAAAATGACGGTTAAAGGTTATACAGAGCAAGAGATAGACGGTTTGACCAGTATGTCAGAAAGCGTGCTATTAGAGGACATTCCCTGTAGGATTTCACAAATGAGCAATAGTTCAACGAACGGGAGCGACTATCAAGCTAACGGCTATGATATGAAACTCTTTTGCTCTGTTGTCTATGATATCCCTGCAGGTTGCAAGATTGAGGTGACTGATAGAAATGGGCACGTTAAAGTGTTTACACGGTCTAATGTGCCTATTGATCAGTATTGGTCACATCAAGAAATTGCTATAAAGCTAGAGGGCAAGTCATGAGTGGCAGTTTTGATTATCGTAGTTTCGCTAAGTTTGCTGACAACTTCAACAGGAATGCGAATCATGCGAAAGTAGACCGATTTATGAGACAAACCTTGAATTACGAAGGTACAGAACTAAAATCTAATGTGAAGGAGAGAACGCCTGTCGGTGTTTATACGGATCATTGGGTTGAGTTCACTACCAAAGATGGCAAACATGTCAAATTTTGGGCAAGTGCTCATGGAAAACAAGGCGGAACCTTGCAAAAAGGCTGGTCTAAAAGCCATATTAAAGTATCTGGACGGACTTATAAGCAGAAAGTTTATAACAAGGTCTACTATGGCCCACACGTTGAGTACGGACATAAGACAGTCAATGGCGGCTTTGTTCCAGGGCAATTTTTCCTTCATAAAACGGTTGAAGATACTAAAAGCGATATGGAGAAGCGTGTCCGTGATAAGTATGATGGCTTTATGAGAAAGGTAGTATTAGGAAATGGCAAATAAAGGCTTTCGGTTGGTTGAGGAGTTGGTTAGTCATATCAAGGGTTTATATCCTGACATCAGGATTTATCTGGATGAAGTAGAGCAAGGTTTTAAAGAGCCTTGTTTTTTTATCCATGTGGTTGATACTAAGTACACTACAGAGGTCAATAAGTATGTGAAAGTACGTTCTAAAGTGGATTTGTCTTATTTTCCTCCTAAGAAAAAGCGTAGCGAGTGTTTAGCAATGCAGGAAGAATTGAGTTATAAACTCTTACACTTGCCGACGATTCATTTATTTGACCGTCAGTATCAAGTGGTTGACAACGTTCTGCATTGTATTTTTAACGCAAGCACACGCTTGAAGTTAGAAGAGGAAGATATCAAACAACGTGAATTGAAAGTGAAAGAAGAGGTAAAAGATGGATAATGTAGACGGAATTGTGTTCCCTACTGCGGACATTTTGGAAAGTAGCGCTTTTACCAACGGAGAAAAAGACATCTTGGGAGCTATTTTAGATCCAGAAGAGTCTTATAGTTTGGAAGAAGCTCGAGCAAAACTAGAATACGAACTAGGAAGGAAGATTAACTAATGGCAGGTGGAATTTGGAAACGCCAAAATAAAGTAAGACCAGGTGCTTACATCAACGTCAAATCAAAAGACATCGCAATGACTCGCCTTGGCGGTGACGGAGTCGTAACAGTACCATTGGCACTCAGTTTCGGTCAATCAAAGAAATTGATGAAAATTCGACGTGGTGAAGACCTATTTAAGAAGCTAGGTTATGAGCAAGAAAGCCCACAGCTTTTGTTGCTGAACGAGGCATTCAAACGTGTGAGTGAAGTCTTGCTTTATCGTCTGAATACGGGAGAAAAGGCAAACGTAAGCCTTTCAGACAACGTAACGGCTCAAGCTAAATATAGCGGTGTCCGTGGGAATGACATTACAGTAACGGTCAAAACAAACGTAGACGACCCAAGTTCATTTGATGTTGTCACATTCCTTGATACTGTTGTTATGGACTCGCAAACTGTAAAAGTCTTGGCTGATTTGAAAAACAATGATCTAGTTGAGTTTTCAGGAACAGGCGAACTGCAGGCAGTGGCTGGTGCTAAATTGACTGGCGGTACTGACGGAACAGTATCAACTCAAGACTACTCAGAATACTTCAAGGCGCTTGAAACAGTTGAGTTTAACTATATGGCTTTGCCAGTAGAAGATGCTTCTATCAAGAAGGCGGCTATCAACTTCATCAAACGTATGCGTGAAGACGAAGGACTTGGTGCTCAATTGGTTGTTGCGGACTCTGACGCTGACAGTGAAGCGGTAATCAATGTTAAAAACGGTGTTATCTTGTCTGACAAGACAGTTATTGATAAGACGAAAGCGACTGTATGGGTTGCAGCAGCAAGTGCAAATGCTGGCGTTGAGAAATCATTAACTTATGAGAAATACGAAGACTCTGTTGATGTTGTAGGTCGCTTGAGCCATACAGAGACAGAAGATGCGCTTTTTAAAGGGCAGTTTGTCTTTACTGCTCGTCGTGGCCGTGCGGTAGTTGAACAAGATATCAACTCACACGTCAGCTTCACGATTGAGAAGAACCAAGACTTCCGTAAGAACCGTATCTTGCGCACCTTGGACGATATCGTGAATGATACTCGTTATGCTTTCTCTGAGTATTTCCTTGGAAAGGTGAGCAACAACGAAGATGGACGTCAAGCGTTCAAAGCGAACCGTATTCGCTACTTCAAAGACCTTGAAGCTCGTGGTGCTATTGAAGACTTCAAAGTGGAAGACATTGAGGTACTACGTGGTGAGTTGAAAGAGTCTGTAGTGGTTAATGTCAAAGTGAAACCAGTGGACAGCATGGAAAAACTGTACATGACAGTTACAGTAGAGTAGGAAAGGAGATAGTATGGCTTTTTTAAAAGGTCGTGACGTAATCAGCGGTCAGGAAGGTACCGCTTTTATTCACATCGACGGAAGAAATGAGTTCATGTTCTATATCAAGGAACTTGAAGCGACAGTTAAGAAAAACAAAGAAGAAGTCCGCACCCTTAACAAACGTGGTACGCAGGTAAAAGCGACTGGTTTCAAAGGTGAAGGTAAGATGACCATCTACGGTGTCACTTCAACATTCAAGGAAATGATGTTGGACTACATGAAGAATGGTCGTGATACATTCTTTGATATCCAAGTGACCAATGACGATGCGACAAGTTCAATCGGTCGTCAAACAACCATCTTGCGTGAATGTAACCTTGATGAAGTTGTGATGGGTCAACTAAAAGTTGAGGAAGATTTCTTGGAAGAAGAAGTTAACTTTACTTTTGAAGATGTGGATATTTTAGAAAAATTCGGTGCGCCTAAATTAGGTTAGAAAGAGGATAAATAAATGGCAATTTCAGACTTTTTACTAGAAAACGTTCAGCAGGAAGAAACGAAGGAAGTACACCTTAAACGTTTCAAATCTCCTTTTGTCATTCGAAGTATTGACGAAAGTCTAAACGATACGTTGAAGAAACGTGCGACAATCAAGAAGAAAAATCGTCAAGGTGTTGCTATTCCTGAGTTCAACAACGATAAGTACATTGACTCTTTGATGTCTGCCTGCGTTATTACGCCAGACTTGAAAGACGCTCAACTACAAGAGTCTTATCGTACTGTTGGGGATGAAGCAGCAACCTTGAAAGCTATGTTGAAGATTGGGGAATATGCTACCCTGATGCAAGAAATCCAGTCGCTGAACGGATTTGATGAAGATATCAATGATCTTGTCGAAGAAGCAAAAAACGACTAGAGGACGGGGATGCAGAGTTGAGTTATGCTTACTACTGTTTGCATCAATTCAACTGGACTCCGTCCTTTTTGGATAGCTTATCCAAGCGTGAAAAAGCCTTAATTTTTGCCTTTATCGATATCCGAGTAGAAGCAGAAGAAAAGGAACACAAAGAAATGGAAAGAAAAAGCAGAGGAAGGAGGAGACGGTAGAAGATGACTACATTAATGCAAACACTGGCGCTTAGAGATAATTTTTCAAGCCCTTTAAATCGAATTAATAGCACAATCAACAGGACTATTGCTAAGTTCGGAGAGTTGGACAGACGTGTCAAGAAGATGACGCAAACTGCGACGATTAAAGTCAAAGCAGATATGCCTAAGAATTTTACTGCACCTAAAGCTGCTAGCCCTGTAGCGTCTAAAATGGCGACACCTATCGCTCCTAAACTTCCTTCAACTGGGCCACTTGTTGGTGGCTTAGGTGTTGCTACATCCATGCTTGGACGTATGACTTCTATTTCTCGTGCTTTGAATTTCATGGTTGCTATTCAAGCCTTGAGGCAAATGGCTAATTTAATGAGTGGTCTGATTAAGTCAGGCGATGATTATATTCAGACCATGGCAAGGCTTAAGACGATAGAAGATGGATCAAAGACAGGCCAAGAACTTCAAGATAGTATCATGGCAGCAGCACAACGCTCAAGGACTGGCTTCGGTATCATGGCAGACTCAGTGGCTAAACTACGCTCGCAAGCTGGAGAAGCCTTTAAAAGCAATGATGAAGCTATTGCATTCGCTGAACAGTTGAACAAGCTGTATAAAATCGGTGGTGCAAGTTTAGAACAACAAAAAGCAGGGACGCTTCAAATCACACAGGCGCTTGCTTCAGGGGTTCTTCGTGGCGATGAGTTTAACTCTATGATGGAGAACGCTCCACTTGTTGCCCAAAAACTAGCTAGGCACCTTGGCGTTAGCGTTGGTCAATTGAGGGCAATGGCTAAAGATGGCCAACTAACAGGAGATACTCTTAAGAATGCCTTGCTCGGTTCAGCAGTTGAAACAAACGCTGAATTTGCGAAAATGCCGATGACCTTTGCTGATATGATGACTCAGATTGGTAACGTAGCTTCATACGCATTTCAGCCTTTAATTCAAGCATGGCAAGAGTTTATTAATAGTACCGCTGGACAAAACTTCATGGCAGGTTTAGAAACTGCTATGTTTGCGATTGGCCAGATAGCTTTATGGCTCTTTAATCTCTTTGTTGCAGGCTGGAACTGGGTGACTGAGAACATTAACTTTGTAATTACTGCGCTAGAAATGTTAGCAGCAGTTGTAACTGCAGTAGCTATAGCAATGGCAATAGCTTGGATGGTTGCCAATTGGCCATTAGTTTTAATGATTAGCATTATCTTGGCAATAGCCTCTATATTGGATGCTCTTGGTGTTTCATTTATCGAAGTAGCAGCGATTATAGTAGCTGCATTTGTCTTTGTCGGAACGGTAGTTTATGACATCATTATGTTTGTTATTAATCTTGTCGTGTATATGATTGCACCGATTGTGAATCTCTTCATAGGTATTTACAACATTGGTTTAGCAGTTGCAGAATTTTTGAGAAATGTCTTTAAGCACCCGGTATATTCCATCAGAAAGTTATTTTATAATCTTGTTCGAACTGTATTAGATTATTTTGCTACGTTTGTTGATGGGGTAGTCAATGTGGCGCAATCTATCGGTAATGCTTTTATAGCAGGCGCCAATATAGCTATTAAAGCTATCAACTGGATCATTGACGCTTTGAATACACTAGGTTTAGGGTTAGGCAATGTTGGCGAAATGGGTTACATGTCCAATGACGGTAGTTTTGCCAATGGTATTCGTGCTATGGGAGAGATGTTTAATCCGGGAGAGGCTCCTGATGATTATGAATCTTTTGATGGCATGCGTGCTAACATGATAACTCCAGGTGATTTGTGGGATGGTATGAAAAATCCTTTCTCAACTGCTGGCAATGCTTTTAGTGGTACTAAGGCTTTTGGCCAAGGTATTGGTGATGCTATGCAAGGTTTCGCTGATAAGATGAAAGCTCAAGACGAACTTGCTTCTAAATTTGACCAAATGAACCAAACACCAGCTGGAGCAGGTGCTCCGGAAGGTGGTGGTGGAGGTGGCAAAGGTCTTGGTGACAAGCTAGGCAAAGGCAAAAACATTGGTAACGTCGGTAAGATTGAAGATGAAGTCAAGCTGAAAGACGAAGATATCAAGATGATGCGTGATGTTGCAGAACGTAAGTACATCATTGATTACCAAGTTTTAACACCTCAAGTTAGTGTTAAATATGAGTCTAAAAATAGCGCTACTGAACAGGATATCGACGATTTGGTTGACAGAATTGAAGAAAAGATTGTCGGTTTGGTCGATAGTGACTTAGGAATTGCGTAGGAGGTAGAAAGAAATGGCGATTGGTATTTTCGTAGAGTACAAAGGTCAGGTCACACAACTTCCTGTCAATCCAGAAGAACTAAAAACGAAGAATAGCGCCAATAATGAGTCAACAACGAGTATTGCGCTAGGAGAAATAACCCAGATGAGTTTCCCCAAACTCTCTGAGGTTACTTTCACTTCATTCTTCCCTAGAGACACTTTCCGCTCTTATGTCCTGAATAAATCAGGAACGCCTGAAACCTATGTTCGACTCTTAAAGAAAATCATGGATGGGAAAGAACCTTGTCGCTTGATTATATCTGGCGTGGGTATCAATATGCTTGCGACAGTTGAGAGTTTTGAGCAACAAAGAAAAGCTGGTATTCATGAGGATGTTTACTACGACATCACTTTCAAAGAGTACAAGATGGCCAAGGCTCGGTTTGTAAAAATCGAAAAGAAGGTATCAGAGGAGAAGAAAGCTAGTCAGCCTCAGAAAGAACAAGCTCCCTCAACTAAAAAAGAAGTGACTATCGGTGCAAAGGTGCTTGTTAATGGGCAACTGCATAGGGATAGTTACGGAGAAGGGCCAGGTCAAACTGAGTCAAACGCAACTAGGCTTGTCAATTATATCAATATGAAAGGGTCGCATCCTTATCACGTTACTATGCTTGATGGCGGTTGGCGTGGTTGGGTTACTGCTGATTCGGTGCAAGTCCTATGATGGAATTTCTAATTCAAGATGTGAATGACGGTAAAGTCTTTGATATCACGGAGTTGGTAGGTGGCGTCAAATGGGAAACCAGTATTGATTTTCAGCCGGGAAAACTTGAGTTTGATATGATCATAGACTCGCAGGTTGCTTGTAACTTTGGGGATGTTATTCGCTTCAAGGTAGATGATAAGGGCATCTTTTACGGCAAGGTTTTCAAGAAAAAACGGAAATCAGCCAAGAAATGGTCAGTTACTGCTTATGACAGAATGAGATATCTGAAAAACACTGACACAATCGTGTTTGAGGCCTCTAAGAGTCATGAAATCTTTAGTAAGATTTGCGAAATATCAGAACTTGAGTACAAGGTTGTTGATGAAGGAAACTGGACGTGTCCTGAGAAAATCGAAGATAAGAAAACCTATTTTGCTATGATCCAAAACGCTTTAGACTTAACGTTGATTCATGGTGGCATGTGGTACATTATCAGAGATAACTTTGGTACAGTCGAGCATATAGCCTTGAATTCGCTGATTACTGACTTAGTGATTGGTGATGATAGTGTAGCTACAGACTTTGACTATGAAGGCTCTATCGATGATAGTTTCAACTATGTAAAGCTGACTAAAGACAACAAAGAGAGTAAGAAGCGTGAAGTTTACGTCGTGAAAGACTCTAAAAATGTTGCTCTTTGGGGCAAGTTGCAGTACCACGAAAAAGTGGATGAAAAGATGAATGAGAGTCAGATTCAACAAAAGGCTGAGCTCTTATTAAAAGCTAAGAATCATCCTAAAAAGACTTTTAAAGTTCCTTGTTTAGGACATCTTGGGATCAGTGCAGGCCACAGTGTTGTGCTGGATTTTGCTGATTTAGAGTCTGAAGGGATTAAGAAGAACAGTCTTGGCATCATCTCTAAATGTACCCACAAGTGGGACAAGGTGCATACAATGGATTTAGAATTGAGGACGTTGGAATAATGGCAGGAGAGTTGTTAGCACGCCTTTTGGCGCAAGGAGTAGATGATGGGACAGACAGAACAGATATTGTTTTTGGTTCTGTCACATCTGTTTCTCCTTTAACAATCAAGGTTAATAATAAACTTGAAATCCCTGAGTCCTTTTTAGTTCTAAGTCCGATGGTTAAAGAACTACGTACTGGAGATACTGAAGGGGACAACAAGAGGTGGATTGTTTTTCGTGATCTTGAAGCAGGAGACAAAGTCTTAATGATTAAAGCCCAGAACGGGCAATTATACTACGTTTTACAAAGGATGGAGTGAAGATGGTAGATATACGAAACATTGAAGAAGTTGTTTTGCCATCCTACACTTATCAAGTGAAAAATGGCAGAATACACGGATATATTGACGGCTTAGAAGCCATGAGGCAAGCAGTTGAAAAGATTCTGCTCACAGAACGGTTTGAGTGGGTTATTTACTCTTCGAACTACGGAGTGGAATTGGAGCGATTGATTGGAAAGCCTTATGATTTTGTAAAAGCCGACCTTGAGAGAACAATTTCTCAAGCCTTGTTAGTTGATACAAGAATTAAAAGTGTCCAAAATTTCTTCATCGAGCAACAAACCAAGGACAGCTTGCTTTGTGTCTTTGAAGTCCATACCATATCTGGTTTATTTAAAGTTGAAAAGGAGGTGACGCTGATTAATGATAGGTGATTTCTTAGAAAAATACACATTTGATTATCTGATGAATGACGCTCTTTCTCGTGTCAATGAAAATATTGATACACGGGAAGGTTCTATCATCTATGACGCATTGGCGCCTGCTTGTTATGAGTTAGCTGGTTTTTATTTACAGTTGAAAAATCTACTGCTAGATACATTTCCACAGACTGCTATTGGCCAATACCTAGACTACAAGGTGGAAGAGTTCGGTCTACATCGTTATCCGTCAAAAAAAGCGGTACGCTTTGCGGAGTTTAAAAACGAGAAAAAAGAAGGTGTGCAAATCGCTTTGGGTTCTCGTTTTGCGACGATTGACGATGCTGCACTCATCTTCAAGGTAGTTCGTGCAACTAATGTAGCCGGCAAGTACGAAGTAGAGTGTGAGACAACTGGTGTTGTCGGAAATCGCTACTACGGCAATATCTTACCCTTAGAGAACTACAGGAACCTCGCCACTGCAGTCTTAGGGGAAATCGTTACATCTGGGCAAGATGAAGAAACTGACGATGAATTGCGGAAGCGTTTCTTGATTTACGTCAATGAGAAACCGTTTGGCGGTAACTTCATTGAGTACGTTCAGCGTGTTCGTGAAATTGACGGTGTTGGCGCAGTTCAGGTTTATCCAGTTTGGAATGGCTCAGGAACGGTTAAAGTGGTTGTTTTAGACAACGACTTAAACTTGGCATCTACCGAGACAATCAAGAAGGTGCAAAATGTTCTGGATCCACTAGAATATACTGGAAAAGGAGTTGGACTAGCTCCTATCAATCATCGTGTGACGGTTACGACCGCGACACGCTTCCCGATTGATATTGAGTTTAAACTTGAGTTGATGACAGGATATCAGCTAAATCAAGTAAAAGAACTGGTAGACAAGGCTCTAGACCAGTATTTTTTAGACTTGAGAAAGAACTGGGCGCAATACTCAGATGTCAACACTTATAGCATGAAAATCTATCGCTCGCAGTTAATGGCCAAGTTGCTGACCATTACTGGTATTGCAAACGTTGATAAGATGAAACTGAACAACCGTGAAGCTGATTTGTCGCTTGTTTTCACAGGACAATTACAACAATTGCCGTATAAAGGAACAGTGAGGATGGTTTAATGGTAAAAGAAGTAAACTTATCTGAATACGTTCCAGACTACTACGAGGGCGTCAAGGATATGAAAGAACTGGTTCGGGTGGAAAACACTCTGTTTAAAGACGGGACTGTCTCGTTAGAGCAGTTCATCAAGAATCAGTTTATTATGCTCTGCGATGTTCCTACGTTAACAAAATTTGAAGAAGTCTACGGTATTGTTGCTCACGCCGACGATACGTTGGACTGGAGAAGAGAGCGTGTTTTGTTGCGTATCAATATGAGACCACCATTTTCATGGTGGTTTTTAATTCGCAAATTGGACGACCTTTTTGGCAAAGGAAAGTACAAGGCTTCAGTAGATTTCGCTAATCAGGTCTTGCTGATTGAGTCTGGTGCAGAGACGAGCGGACTTTTCAGAGAGTCGGTTATTTTTGTCAATGCAATCAAACCAGCAAATATGGGGTATACGCATATCCCAACAGTAACAGAGCGTGTCAAACTGAAAGAACGGTTATTCAAGACTTCAGTAGATTTTGCTAGAGCAGGCTATGCGGTTGTAGGAGTGACACCTTTTGAGTATGAAGGGCCACAAGAGGAGGTTTTATTCAATGATTAAAGAAACGTTACTAAATACAGTTACAGAAACCGTACTAGCTAAAATCAACAAAGCAAGGTTGAACAATAATCAAATCGTTACGATACAGAAACAACGAGAACAACGTTTTGTCTTGATTGAATTCTTGATACCAGACTCAATCAAAGAAATCAATAAGATTGAATTGTTAGACAGTTCAGATGTGCCTCAGTCTGTCATTGATGTATACGTTCCGATTGAAACAACAACACGATTCAAATATAGACTGGAGGTGCTAACAGATGGTTAAAATTTGGCGGTCAAGAGATATCATTGGCGCTGAAGATGCGCAACGTTGGGAAAACAAAGCCGACGCAAGTCACAGGCACAAGGTTGCAGACATCGACGGTCTGCCTGAAAAGATTGACGAGTTCACCAGAAGTAAGGCTGAGAAAGTTGACCTAACTGGTCACATCAACAACCGCAACAACCCACACGGTGTCACTAAGCAACAAGTGGGACTAGGGAATGTAGACAACGTAAGGCAAGCCAGTTATACAGACCATGAAGCGACTAAAAGAGAAGTTAATGAGCAAGAACAACGATTGTCATTACTAGAAGAAATGGTATTGCAGAATGCATTCTATATACCAATCAAGGCCGAAGATAATGCTAATGTATTGCTAGGTGACGAAAACAACAATCTAGTCGTAGCTGATTGGAAATACCAAATAGTAGAAAGGGAGGAATAGATGAATGGTAATTATGAGCAACCAAGTTAGGAAAGCTACTGATTTGCCCACGTTATCCAACGTCTCAGACGGAGATGTGGTGCTAGTTCACAGTGGGGCAGGATTGAAAAAAGTACCTGTATCCACTTTAAAACGAACATTTACAACACCGCAATCGGCTATATCAGTGGCTACATCAAACTCAAACGGGATTGTCAGGCCGGATAATCAAACGACCGAGGTTTCAAATGGTGTGATGAAAGCAAAGACTGCAACTAGTGGACAGGCTGGTGTGGTGCGACCGGATAACTCAACGATTACAGTCGATAGTTCGGGTGTTTTGCGAGTAAACAGGTCAGCGCTTGGGATTCCAAGTACACCGTCCGAAGTAGTCGCTAATAAGCTGATTAACCAAAACGGGAATCAGCATATGAAGTATTGGTATGGGTCTAAATATCAATACGATGCACTCTCAACCAGAGACCCCAACACAATCTATGATGTGTATGAGTAGGTGATGCTATGGCTACAAGAGAAGGAATTTATGTTGGAGGACATGAAATTGTCCAAAGATACGTGGGTAGTAGGCTGGTTTGGGAGAAAAATAGACTTATATTGATTGGGAGTGCTTCCTATCCATTTGTTTCAGAAGGAGGAAATTCCGTAGTATTTAATCTTAGCAATGCAAACGGAATCTACAGTACAGGAGATTTAGAAAGATTCAGACCAAGTTATGCTGTCAAAAGAGGTGGTGCTACTTATATAATAAATTCAATTCAAATAAGTGAGCGAGTTGGTACTTTTGGTGAAAAAGATGGTTATTTTAAAATAATCTTCAAAACAGCATCAGACGCGGGTAGTTTTCTCTCAAAATCAGGGGGCACGTCATTTTATAGAAAAAAGAGGTAATTAAATATGGAATTCGTATTAGTAAATAAATTTTTTAGAGTTGGCAAGACGGAAGTCTCTATTCAATGTGACAAGCCGTTTACTTTTTTCACTCGTGAGTTAGAGGGTGATCATTTAGGTGACACGGATGAAACGCTCATCGAAGCAGTCAAAGAGATTCTACGTACTGAGCTAGACCCAACAAGTGCAATTGTACAAGCGCAAGCTAAATTGCAAGAAACTCAAGCTAAATTGGAGCAAGCAGAGTATAAACTGGCTGAGACAGAAGCTAAACAGACGGCTACAGACCAAGCTGTTAAGTACAATCAAGCAGAAACAGACCGTTATGGAAAGATTATCCATGCGGTCGTTTTAAATGCCGTAGCAGGCAAGACAATCGCCTATGGAACCAACTACAAGGAATTGGTTGAACTCATTCCACTTGCCGAAGTTGGGAAACGCTACATGGCACATGATTTGATTACTCTTGAAGATCCTACGCACGTTGAAGTGGACGGCGAAGGCAAGCGCATCTTGGTTCAGTTGAACAAGGAATTTACTTATAACGGCGAACCTGTCAGTGACTTTGATCGTAACGGACGTCTTGAAATGGACGGAACAGGGGCAGCATGGAAGTACGAACCTCAAGAAACGACTGTTGCACCAGCAGCTGCAGTTTCTACGACAACTACCGTAACCCCTGCAGTTCCAGAACCTTCTGCTACAGCAGCTACACCTAACCAATAATAGAGGTGTTTATGGACGTCTTACAATCAACAGAACATTTCTTCATGAACGTGCTACCAGTAGCGACACCAATCGTCGTGGCTTGGTTAGGCTATAAAATGCCGAAGAAATCAAAGGAACTGACAGACCAAATCATTTCTGAATTGAATGATGTCAAGAAACAAATCAAAGATGTCCAGATTACCGCTGACGAGAACAATCTCAAAATTGATGAAGTACAAGCAAAGCTAAAACTTCACGACGATGCGCACCTTGTCACGATGAGGATGCGCCTCGATCGTGATATTCGCAGGGCAATCCGTCGTGGTTTTACAACCAAGGATGAGTTCTACGTAGTCGAGAACATGCACAATAGCTACAAGGCTTTGGGTGGTAATGGCTACATAGACCACTTGTACAACAATTTTGAAGCGTTGCAGATTAGAGATGACATCTTAATTGAAGATGAGAAAGGAGCGCAGAATGGGTTGTAACAAACGTAGAGTTAACACAACCAATTTGGCTCGAATTGATGGTGGCGACCTTATTAAACAAGGGGATTTGTCTTCTACTTTTGGATTTGAATTGTTAGATGAAAATTACCAAGTCATGACCTCGTTTGAGGGTCAAGATGCGGTTGTTACTCTAACGAAGGGACAACGTAGGTGGAAGACAACTGCTCTCGTCACTAGCCATTCTGTCAATTTTAATTTAGATAGTATTCTACCAAGCGGAAAATACCGAGTGGAAATCTCGGTTGGAGGGTATATCTTCCCAAGCGACAGAGATACTTATATTGAAATTGAAGACTCAGATAAAGAGCTGGTTACGGAAGATGTCTACACTTTGAAGGAGTTAGACATTGAAAAAGAAGTAAAAAAACAACTTAGTGAAGGTGGAGCATGTCCGGAATTTCCAGACCTGCTTTTTCATTACAATCTAGGAAAGGTGTAAAACATGGACACAACAAAATTAACAGCATTCGCTCACGCAGTCGGAGTTGATATCAAAGAACTGAAACAACTGCTCAATGGCAAGGTTGACAATACCACTGTCAACCAACTAATTGAGCAAGCTAAGACAGCGGTCAAGAACGATATTTTGGGCGAAGGTGTATCTGAACAATTTGATACCCTCAAAGAAATCGCTGATTATATCGCTAATCTGAGTGGTGACACTGGTGGAGCAGTGGTTCAGAAGATTGCTGATCTCGGCAATCGTATTGACGAGTTTGCAAACCTTGACTTGGTCGCAACCTATAACGCTGCGAAAGCGTGATGGCTATGAGCAATTTAGAGGAATTTGCTCAGGCGGTTGGCCGTGATGTGAAGGTGCTGAACCAAAGGCCTGAACCAAGGCTGACCTTGACAGGCAATACCCTTGGTATTGTCGGGGGGAATAATGTCACGCTTCCACTACCTGAAAACGTAAGTCATGAAATTAGTGGTATAGGCTCGCCAGAAGGGCGAATAACTGCTGAAGTAGGAACAACTTATGTAGATGTCAATGCCACTAACGGTGCTCTTGTTTGGATAAAAAAGCAAGGTAATGGAAGTACCGGCTGGCAGGTGTTCTGGGGAGATACAGGTTGGAGGAATTTAGCTACGGTATCTACTTTGAACGTTGGTCGTAAAGCTTCGACTGTAAGAATCAGACGTGTTAACAATTTAGTTAGTTTTGCGTTCGGTGGCTTAGAGAGAGACCGCTTTGGGATTATTAGACGAAATGGTGATGGTTTCATCGGTCAAAATGAAAATAAAGGTGTTAGGATTATCATGCCTAAAGGCATTCCTGAGGGGTTTCGAAGCAGAAATTCGTTAATAGGAAATATCTTTAATGATGTAGGATTAGCTTACGGTATTTGGTATCTTGGCGGTAGATCGGATTCAAATTATATGCATTTCACATTTAACGAAGATATTCCAGTCGATAAGGATATCGATGATATCCGCGTTAGCACAATCAGCTACTTCACAGAAGAATCATGGCCGGCAACGTTGCCATAATAGAAAGGAAAAAACAAATGATTAATTGGAAATTACGTTTTAAGAACAAAGTAACACTCGTTGCTCTTATTGGAGCATTCTTCTTAATGCTTCAACAACTTGGATTGGAGATTCCGAAAAATATCCAGGACGGTGTGAATACATTTGTCTATATTCTTGTTTTAATGGGTGTCGTGAACGACCCGACGACAAGCGGAATCACAGACAGCACACGAGCGCTAGAATACAAGAAACCAAGTGAGGAGTAAGTATGGAAATCGATACAAGCAGACTACGTACAGACTTGCCGATTGTTGGGTTTGAGCCTTTCCGTCAAGTACATGCCCACTCAACAGGCAACCGCAATTCAACTGCTCAAAATGAGGCGGACTACCACTATAGAAAGGACCCTGGACTTGGGTTCTTTTCTCATGTCGTTGGAAATGGCCGTGTTATGCAGGTAGGTCCTGTAAACAAGGGAATGTGGGATGTTGGGGGCGGTTGGAATGCTGAGACTTATGCAGCAGTTGAATTGATAGAAAGCCATTCAACTAAAGAAGAGTTCATGACAGACTATCGCCTTTATATCGAATTGTTACGCAATCTAGCAGATGAAGCAGGTTTACCGAAAACTCTTGATACAGACGATTTGGCAGGTATCAAAACTCATGAATACTGTACCAATAACCAACCGGATAACAGTAGCGACCACGTTGACCCGTATCCTTATCTTGCTAAATGGGGTGTTAGCCGTGAACAGTTTAGGCGAGATATTGAGAACGGCTTAGGCACCGAAACAGGCTGGCAGAAGAACGATACAGGCTATTGGTATGTACACTCAGACGGCTCTTATCCAAAAGACAAGTTTGAGAAAATCAACGGAACCTGGTATTACTTCGACGGTTCAGGCTACATGCTTGCAGACCGTTGGAAGAAGCACTCAGACGGCAACTGGTACTGGTTTGATAACTCAGGAGAAATGGCGACAGGTTGGAAGAAAATCGCTGAGAAGTGGTACTATTTCGACGTAGAAGGTGTCATGAAGACAGGATGGGTCAAGTACAAGGATACATGGTACTACTTTGATAGTAAAGGTGGAAACATGGTATCTAATGAATTCGTCAGAGCAGGTCAAGGTTGGTACTACATCAAACCAGACGGAACTATGGCAGATAAGCCAGAGTTCACAGTAGAGCCAGAAGGCTTGATTACAGTTAAATAATCTTAAAAATAAAATGAAAGGAAAACTTTTCTAAAATGTTTATCTACCCCACAGGACTCGTTCTTGTGGGGATTTTTTTGTTAAAAAGAGTAATAAACATTGACTTTTTTAAAAAAAGATGTCATAATTGAGATGGAAAAAACGTAAAAGTACCGCTTTTCTCGTTATCCCGACTTCCAAAATGTCGTTAAACCGCTCGGCAATCCATGGTGACATGGACACATAGTAGTAAGCACGCTATGTGGCTTGGCAGAGCTAAAAACTGTTCCCTTGCGATAAGCCTAATAAGCACAACATAGGGAGTTAGAGAAGCCGACTCTAATCATCCACTTTGGGCAGTAGTGAGAACTGCCCCGTGCTTTTTATTTTGAGAAAATATGGAGTTTGTCGTTGAAATTACTTGATTGTGTTATAGATTATCAAGAAAAGTTCGATGGAAAAACATGTCAAGTATCAACGAATTATAAGCATTTAGAAACTTTCAAAGTAGATTTTTGCTTGACTGATTTACATCACTTATTTGGCTTGCACAAAATCACACGAGATTATGCTAGTCAAACAATACCTGCTATTCAAGCTGGTGTTTTTGTTTTGGAAGAATATAAAGATAATCCCATGTATAACGATGTTATAGAAAGGATATCTTTGTATAGTTTTATCGGTGTTATCTTCTATTCTAAGATAACAAGTTGTTGTATTGTAGCCAAGGATTTATCTAAAAACACCATGAAATTGGATGTCATATTTTTTGAAGATAGAAATAAAAGATCCGCAATTTTAGGTTTACGAAAAGATAAAAGTGGAGTGTTTAAACCGGTTACTCTACATTTTACAAGCGCTAAGAAATATGCTAAAGTTCGTAAAACAGATGTGAAAGAAATTAAATGGTTATAAAAAACTTTTCGCAGGCTCAGGCTTGCGGTTTTTTTGTTTGTCTGAAATACGCTTGATAATCGCTTGAAAGTCTTGAAAAACCTTTATAGATAGAAGGTTAGGAGCGTTCTTTTTCGCTTGAATACCATTTAAAAATGTGACGTGAAGCCGAAATAAAATTTGGGTACGAGCAGGAACCGTGACAAACATCACGGTTTTCTATTTTGCAAAAATGCTTATTTTTTAACTTTAAAAACCCAAATCACAATCCTATTGTTCAAAAAAGCGGTTTCTTGAAGAATAGAAAGAGAAAATCGTGGTGTATTATTGTCAAAAATGCCATTTTGTCAATAATAGATCCTTTTTATTTTTTGATTATTGTCAAAAACGGTATTTTGTTAAAAATAAAAACAAGGGGCAAAAAAGGGGCATAAGGTGTAAACTTTTGTATTTTTACGGTAAAAAATATATGTAGTTTATGACGTATAAACCCTTATTTTACAATAGTTTTTACTTACAGATTCTTATCTAAAATCATTTGCACTTAAAGACGCTGTTAAATAATTAGCCTTTAAAAAGCCTATCATATCAAGCATTTGAGCTTGTGTGACAGGCTTTTCTTTTGGTTTTGAGGCCAGAATCTGAATGAACTAGCACCGGAAAACCTTTCAAATACAGTCTGATTTAAATTGCGTAGCAGAAATCATACAAATGAAATTGATTATAGTAAAATAGGATTAGAATTATTAAGAAAGTTGGTTCTTTATTGGAAACGATAGTATTTTCAATCTCCGTTTTTTTAGCAGGGATCTTGTCCTTCTTTTCACCTTGTATATTTCCTCTGATACCTGTTTATACTGGAATTTTATTGGATGATCAGGAAAGTGCAAAAAGCTTTTCTTTATTTGGGAGAAAGGTTCTTTGGTCGGGCTTGATTCGAACATTGTGCTTTATTGCAGGTATCTCTCTCATTTTCTTTATCTTAGGATTTGGTGCTGGTTACTTTGGTAATATCTTCTATGCCAATTGGTTTCGCTATACCATGGGAACAATTATTATCATTTTAGGTTTACACCAGATGGAAATTTTTCATTTTAAGAAATTAGAGGTTCAAAAAAGCTTTACTTTTAAGAAATCAGAAGCCAATCGTTATTGGTCAGCCTTTTTACTCGGTATTACTTTTAGCTTTGGTTGGACGCCTTGTATCGGTCCAGTTTTAAGTTCTGTTTTAGCACTTGCGGCTTCTGGAGGCAATGGCGCTTGGCAAGGAGCTATCTATACCTTGATTTACACTCTAGGAATGGCCATTCCTTTCTTAGTTTTGGCTCTAGCTTCAGGTGTAGTAATGCCTTATTTTGGCAAAATGAAGCGTCATATGATGCTACTGAAGAAAATTGGTGGTTTCCTCATTATTTTAATGGGAATTTTGTTACTATTAGGACAAGTAAATGTTCTAGCTGGAATTTTTGAATAAAGGAGAAAAAGATGAAAAAAGTAATGTTTGCTGGATTAAGCCTTTTGTCAGTAGTTGTATTGATGGCCTGTGGTGAGGAAGAGACTAAAAAGACTCAAGCACCAGAACAATCCCCAAACCAACAGCAACAAACGACTGTACAACAAATTGCTGTTGGGAAAGAGGCTCCAGATTTCACCTTGCAATCTATGGATGGTAAAGAAGTTAAGTTATCTGATTATAAGGGTAAAAAAGTCTACTTGAAGTTTTGGGCTTCATGGTGTGGTCCATGTAAAAAAAGTATGCCTGAATTGATGGAATTAGCTGCAAAAGAAGATCGTGATTTCGAAATTCTTAGTGTCATTGCACCAGGAATTCAAGGTGAAAAAACTGCTGAGCAATTCCCACAATGGTTCCAAGATCAAGGTTATAAGGATATCCCAGTTCTTTATGACACAAAAGCAACTACATTCCAAGCTTATCAAATTCGAAGCATTCCTACAGAATACCTGATTGATAGTCAAGGAAAGATTGGAAAGATACAAATTGGTGTTATCAGTAATGCGGATGCAGAAGCAGCCTTTAAAGAAATGAACTAGAATTGATAAAGAAAATCTGATTACAATAAAAGTAGTCAGATTTTTTTAGAAAAATATTTTATAAATATTCACAAAAACCCTATATTTATGGTAAAATAGAATCATCATTTTATTTTGGAGTTAAAAATGAATATATTTAGAACAAAGAATGTTAGCTTAGATAAAACAGAGATGCATAGGCATTTGAAGTTATGGGATTTGATTTTGTTAGGTATTGGAGCCATGGTAGGGACAGGTGTCTTTACAATAACAGGTACTGCAGCCGCAACTCTAGCGGGTCCAGCCCTAGTGATTTCAATTGTCATTTCTGCCTTGTGTGTGGGATTATCAGCTCTCTTTTTTGCAGAATTTGCTTCACGAGTACCTGCTACAGGTGGTGCCTACAGTTATCTTTATGCTATTTTAGGAGAATTCCCAGCCTGGTTGGCTGGTTGGTTAACCATGATGGAATTCATGACAGCCATATCTGGTGTGGCTTCGGGCTGGGCAGCTTATTTTAAAGGGTTGCTCTCTCAATACGAGATAGCCCTTCCTCAGGCTTTAAATGGTACTTTTAATCCTCAAGCAGGGACATTTGTTGATTTATTGCCTATTCTTGTCTTGGTTCTAGTTACCTCACTTGTTTTACTTAATGCTAAGGCAGCCTTACGCTTTAACTCTATTTTAGTTATTTTGAAATTTTCTGCTTTAGCTCTCTTTGTTTTAGTAGGAATTTGGCATATCAAGCTTGATAATTGGAGTAATTTTGCTCCTTATGGTTTTGGCCAAATCTATGGCGCCAGTACGGGTATTATGGCTGGTGCGTCCTTGATGTTCTTTGGTTTTTTGGGCTTTGAATCCATCTCTATGGCTGTAGATGAAGTCAAAACTCCTCAAAAAAATATTCCGAGAGGGATTGTCTTATCGCTTTCTATAGTAACCATTCTTTATGCCTTGGTGACGCTTGTCTTGACTGGTGTGGTTCACTATAGTCATCTAAATGTCGATGATGCCGTTGCCTTTGCTCTTCGCAGCGTTGGGATCAGTTGGGCAGCTAATTATGTGTCATTAGTGGCTATCTTGACCTTGATTACGGTTTGTATCTCGATGACCTATGCCCTATCGCGTATGATTTACAGTTTAGCGCGTGACGGATTGATGCCTGCTGCCCTTAAAGAACTGACCAAAACAAGTAAGGTACCAAAAAATGCTACTATCTTGACAGGTCTAGCTTCTGCAGTAGCAGCAGGAATGTTCCCTCTTGCTAGTATCGCAGCCTTCTTAAATATTTGTACCTTGGCCTACTTGATTATGCTTGCTTATGGTCTGATTCGCTTACGGAAAGAAAAAGGAATGCCCAAAGCTGGAGAATTTAAAACACCATTGGTACCCTTATTACCAATTCTATCAATCATCATTTGTCTATCCTTTATGTTGCAGTATAATATGGAAACTTGGATAGCTTTCCTAGTTGCTTTGTTAATAGGAAGTCTTATTTACTTTACTTATGGTTATAAACATTCCACTATAGAAGAATAATACTCTTCGAAAATCTCTACAAACCACGTCAGCTTCGCCTTGCCGTATATATGTGACTGACTTCGTCAGTTCTATCTACAACCTCAAAACAGTGTTTTGAGCAACCTACGGCTAGCTTCCTAATTTGCTCTTTGATTTTCATTGAGTATATAAAGTGAGAATCTGTTGAGTTATTGAAACTCAGCAGATTTTTATATGTGAAAGAAATTTCAAATTTTTTCTAAAAATATCTTGACAGATTAAATGATTAGGAGTAGAATATTTACCAGTTAATTAAATAGTTAAGGAGTTGTCTATGAAGAAACAAAATTTATTTTTGGTATTGTTAAGTGTCTTTCTTTTGTGTTTAGCTGCTTGTGGACAGAAGGAAAGTCAAACAGGGAAAGGGATGAAAATAGTAACCAGTTTTTACCCTATCTATGCTATGGTCAAGGAAGTATCTGGTGACTTGAATGATGTTCGAATGATTCAGTCAAGTAGCGGAATTCACTCCTTTGAACCTTCAGCAAATGATATTGCAGCCATCTATGATGCAGATGTCTTTGTCTACCATTCTCATACGCTCGAATCTTGGGCAGGAAGTCTGGATCCCAATCTTAAAAAATCTAAAGTTAAGGTTTTAGAGGCTTCTGAGGGAATGACTTTAGATCGTGTTCCTGGGCTAGAAGATGTGGAAGCAGGTGATGGAGTTGATGAAAAAACGCTTTATGATCCTCACACATGGCTAGATCCTGAAAAAGCTGGAGAAGAAGCCCAAATTATCGCTGATAAACTTTCAGAGGTTGATAGTGAGCACAAAGAAACTTATCAAAAAAATGCGCAAGCCTTTATCAAAAAAGCTCAAGAATTAACTAAGAAATTCCAACCTAAATTTGAAAAAGTGAGTCAGAAGACTTTTGTAACACAACATACAGCCTTTTCTTATCTAGCTAAGCGATTTGGACTCAATCAACTTGGAATTGCAGGTATCTCTCCAGAACAAGAACCAAGTCCAAGACAACTAACAGAAATTCAGGAATTTGTTAAGACCTATAAGGTTAAAACGATTTTTACAGAAAGTAATGCTTCTTCAAAAGTAGCTGAAACTCTTGTCAAATCAACAGGTGTAGATCTTAAAACTCTGAATCCTTTAGAGGCAGACCCACAAAATGACAAGACTTATTTAGAAAATCTTGAAGAAAATATGAGTGTTCTAGCAGAAGAATTAAAGTGAGGAAAGAATGAAAATCAATAAAAAATATGTAGCGGGTTCCGTGGCAGTTCTTGCCCTAAGCGTTTGTTCCTATGAACTTGGTCGTTACCAAGCTGGTCAAGTTAAGAAAGATTCGAATCGAGTTGCTTATATAGACGGTGATCAGGCTGGTCAAAAGGCAGAGAACTTGACACCAGATGAAGTTAGTAAGAGAGAGGGAATCAACGCTGAACAAATTGTTATCAAGATTACGGATCAAGGTTATGTGACCTCTCATGGAGATCATTATCATTACTATAATGGTAAGGTTCCTTATGATGCTATCATCAGTGAAGAACTGCTGATGAAAGATCCGAATTATCAGTTGAAGGATTCAGACATTGTCAATGAAATCAAGGGTGGCTATGTCATTAAGGTAGACGGGAAATACTATGTTTACCTCAAGGATGCTGCCCACGCGGATAATATTCGGACAAAAGAAGAGATTAAACGTCAGAAGCAGGAACACAGTAGTAATCACGGTGGCGGTTCAAATGATCAGGCAGTAGTTGCAGCCAGGGCCCAAGGACGTTATACAACGGATGATGGTTATATCTTTAATGCATCTGATATCATTGAGGACACAGGTGATGCCTATATCGTTCCTCATGGCAATCACTTCCACTATATTCCTAAGAGTGATTTATCTGCCAGTGAATTAGCTGCAGCCCAAGCCTTCTTATCTGGAAAAGGTAGTCAATTAAGTACGGTTGAATATCGTTCTAGCAGAGCTGAAACAAGATCTAGTGTGAGAACGAGTCAATCTGAGACACCTCAAAATCCTGCAACAGCTCCGGAGAGCCCAAATGAGGATTTAGCTAGTCTTCTTGAAGAATTGTACGCTTTGCCACTTAGCCAACGTCATGTGGAGTCTGATGGATTGGTGTTTGATCCAGCACAGATTACAAAACGTACTGCAAATGGTGTGGCAGTACCTCACGGGGATCATTTCCATTTCATTCCTTATTCACAAATGTCCGCTTTGGAAGAAAAATTGGCTCGAAATCTACCAATTGGAGGTCAGCCAATTCAAAGCCATGCTGATAATCCGAAACCAAGCAGTTCTGAGAAAACAAGTTCAACACCAAGTTCAACCATTAAACCAAACTTTAATCTCAATACGCCGGCACAGAATAGAGGAACTGGAGGAGCCTATACAACGGATGATGGGTATGTCTTTAGTCCGACAGATGTAATTGAAGATACAGGTGATGCTTTTGTTGTACCGCACGGCAATCATTTCCACTATATACCTAAGAGTGATTTGTCTGCAGGAGAATTAGCCGCAGCCCAAGCTTATTGGAATAGTAAACAGGCTTCTCATTCTGCTACAAATTCAAGTAAACCAAGTAGTGACAATGCTAATCCAACCCGCCCAAGTTTGACAGAGACTCCAAACCTGACTGTCCCCCCAACTTATCATCAAGACCAAGGGGAAGATATTCCAACACTTTTACGTGAATTGTATGCCAAACCTTTGTCAGAACGCCATGTGGAATCGGATGGTCTAGTCTTTGATCCGGCACAAATTATCAAACGTACTGCAAATGGTGTCGCAGTGCCTCACGGAGACCACTATCACTTTATCCCTTATTCACTGATGTCACCTTTGGAAGAAAAATTGGCTCGTATGATAGCTGTCAAGGGACAAAATTGCAGTGTTTTACCAAGCGTTACACCACTGAAACCAGGCCCTACTACCAAACCTCAAGTACCAGCAGAAAATAAACCGACTGAATTTGATGTCAACCAGGTTGTTAGAAAAGTTGGCGACGGATATATTATAGAGGATAAGGGCGTTAGTCGTTATGTTCTTGCTAAAGATTTGGCTAAGGATAAGATTGATGCTATTGAAAATCTCTTGTCTAAGAAAACCCAAGAAACACACGATCTAGTTGCGAAGAAAGACAATGTCGCTCCTCGTGATCAAGAATTTTATGATAAAGCATATAATTTATTGGCCGAGGCTCATAAAGCCTTGTCTGAAAATAAGGGGCGTACTTCTGATTTCCAAGCCTTGGACAAATTAGCAGAACGCTTGAATGATGAATCGACTAATAAAGGAAAATTGGTAGATGATTTATTGGCATTCCTAGCACCAATTACCCATCCAGAGCGACTTGGTAAACCAAATTCTCAGATTGAGTATACGGAAGAGGAAATTAAATTAGCGAAATTAGCAGGAAAGTACACAACAGAAGATGGCTATATCTTTGACACTCGTGATATTACTAGTGATGAGGGAGATGCTTATGTAACTCCACATATGACCCATAGTCATTGGATTAAGAAAGAGAGCTTGTCTGAAGCTGAAAGAGTGGCAGCCCAGGCTTATGCTAAAGAGAAAGGTTTGACACCTCCTTCAACTGAGAATCAGAGTTCAGAAAATACTGAGGTTAAAGGAGTAGAATCAATCTATAATAAAGTGAAAGCAGCTAAGAAGGTCCCACTTGATCATATTCCTTACAATCTACAACATACTGTTGAAGTTAAAAATGGTAGCTTAATTATACCTCATTACGACCATTACCATAACATTAAATTTGGTTGGTTTGACGAAGGACTCTATGAAGCACCTAAGGGTTATAGTCTTGAGGATCTCTTTGCGACTGTAAAATATTATGTTGAACATCCTGAAGAACGTCCTCACTCAGATAATGGTTGGGGAAATGCCAGCGACCATGTTCGTAAAAATAAGGAAGACCAAGACAGTAAAGCTGATGAGGATAAAGAAAATCATACAGGTTTAACCCCTTCAGTAGATAATCTTTATAAACCGAGCACTGATGAAGACGAGACAGAAGAAGTATCTAAAGATAAAACAGACGAAGCTGAAGTCCCTCAAGTTGAGACTGAAAAAGTAGAAGCTAAGATCAAAGAAGTAGAAACTTTACGTTCTAAAGTAGCGGATGCTAGTCTGAAAGCCAATGCGACAGAAACCCTAGCTGGTTTACGAAATAATTTAAGTCTCCAAACCATGGATAATAATGATATCATGGCAGAAGCAGAGAAACTACTTGCTTTGTTAAAAGGTAGTGAGTCAGTTACGACAAAACCAGAAGCATAAGTTTATCCCATTAAATCAAAATGATGTAAGAGTCAGTAGCAATACTGGCTTTTATTTTTTAAAATGAAATAAAAATCTTGACAGATAAACTTAAAAAAGGTAAACTATTTACTAGTTAATTAATTGGTTAAATAACCAGTTTAGAAAAACTGTTTAACCGAGAAAAAGAAGTTAAGAAAAGCTTCATCATTTATTGAAATGAGGGATTTATGAAATTCAGTAAAAAATATATAGCAGCTGGATCAGCTGTTATCGTATCTTTGAGTCTTTGTGCTTATGTGCTAAATCAGCATCGCTCGCAGGAAAATAAGGACAATAATCGTGTCTCTTATGTGGATGGTAGCCAGTCTAGTCAGAAAACTGAAAACCTGACACCAGATCAGGTCAGTCAAAAAGAAGGAATTCAGGCTGAGCAAATTGTCATCAAAATTACAGATCAAGGATATGTAACGTCACATGGTGACCACTATCATTACTATAATGGGAAAGTTCCTTATGATGCCCTCTTTAGTGAAGAACTCTTGATGAAGGATCCAAACTATCAACTTAAAGACGCTGATATTGTCAATGAGGTCAAAGGTGGTTATATCATCAAGGTCGATGGAAAATATTATGTCTATCTGAAAGATGCAGCTCATGCTGATAATGTTCGAACCAAGGATGAAATCAATCGTCAAAAACAAGAGCATGTCAAAGATAATGAGAAGGTCAGTTCAGATGTTGCTGTAGCAAGGTCTCAGGGACGCTATACGACAGATGATGGTTATGTCTTTAATCCAGCTGATATTATCGAAGATACTGGTGATGCTTATATCGTTCCTCATGGAGGTCACTATCACTACATTCCAAAAAGTGATTTATCTGCCAGTGAATTAGCAGCAGCTAAAGCTCATCTGGCTGGCAAAAATACGCAACCAAGTCAGCTAAGTTATTCTTCAACAGTTAGTGATCATACTAATCAAGCTATAGAGAAAGAATCAACTAGCAAGCCAGAAAGCAAAGTTGAAAATCTCCAAAGTCTATTGAAGGAACTCTATGATTCACCTAGTGACCAACGTTACAGTGAATCAGATGGTCTGGTCTTTGACCCTGCTAAGATTGTCAGTCGTACACCAAATGGAGTTGCGATTCCGCATGGCGATCATTATCATTTTATTCCTTACAGCAAGCTCTCTGCTTTAGAAGAAAAGATTGCTAGAATGGTGCCTATCGGTGGAACTGCTTCTACAGATTCTACAAATGAAAAACCTCATAAAGTAGCGCCTAGTCTTGGAAATCTTTCAAGCAATCCTTCTTCTTCAACGACAAGTAAGGAACTTCCTTCCACATCTGATGGTTATATCTTTAATCCTAAAGATATTGTCGAAGAAACTGCTACAGCTTATATTGTAAGACATGGTGATCATTTCCATTACATTCCTAAGTCGAATCAAATCGGTCAACCGACTCTTCCAAATAATGGTCTAACAACACCTTCGCCATCTCTTCCAATCAATCCAGGAATTTCACATGAGAAACATGAAGAAGGTGGTCATGGCTTTGATGCCAACAGGATTATTGCGGAAGATGAAGCAGGATTTATCATGTCACACGGTGACCATAATCATTATTTCTTCAAGAAAGACTTGACGGCAGAGCAAATTAAGGCTGCGCAAGACCACTTGAAAGGTGCAAGTTCAGCAACACCAAATCCAGCTCATGATGACGATCACGATGAAGATCATCATGGACACCATCATGATGAAGACCATGATCACGGTTTTGATGCCGACCGTGTCATCAGTGAGGATGATCAAGGTTTTGTCATGAGTCACGGAGACCATAATCATTACTTTTTCAAGAAGGACTTGACAGCAGAGCAAATTAAGGCAGCACAGGATCATCTGAAAACACATCTTGATGCAGAGCCTGTAAAACCTCTTGCTAAAACGGTAGAGTCTTTCTCAAGAGACGCTAGTGATGAAGAAAAGATTGCTTATATTTCTAAGACCTACGGTGTTCCACTTGAAGCGATTAGAATTTCAAACGGATTCTTTGTCTTTGGAAATCCAGACCAAGCCTACGATCCAACTCATATTCATCCCTACGCTGTTCGTAAGGAACATGTTCGGATTCCTCTTCAAACTGGAAATCCAGAACTTGATTTCCTAAATGAACTCTATACCACTGCTTTGAGAGATGGCGTGTCTCCGTATAGCTTACAGGTAGAAAATGGTAGTTTTGTGATTCCTCATGGCGACCACAATCACTACATCAAGGTTCAAACCAAGGGCTATGAAGTAGCTTTGAAAAACAAGATTCCAGCCCTACAATCTAATTATCAACCTGGAGCTTTTGATGAGAAGGCAGTCTTGGAAAAAGTAGATCAACTTCTAGCTGATAGCAGAAGTATCTACAAAGACAAGCCTATCGAACAAAGACAGATTGAGTTAGCCTTAGGTCAGTTTACTGAGAACATGAAGAAACTGGCAACTAACTCTACAGCAGGTTATCTTGCAACCCTTGATCTCTTTGATAAGCAATATATCCATATTGATGAAAGTGTCAAACCTGTTGAAACAAGTGCTTTAGATAAGAAATACCAAGCCTTGATTGATAAAATCAATACACTGGATACAGACTCTTATGGGCTTCCTAAGAAAGATCTTCTCGTTCGACTCCAAGAGGCTAAGTTGGCAAAAGATGAGGCTGGTTTAGAAGCAGTTGAATCACAACTTCAAGCTCTTCAAGACTTCAATGATCGAACAGGTGTTACAACTGTAGAGTACATCAAGTATTTCTACGAACACGTAAATGACGGTCGTTTAAATGATGAACTTCGAAACAAAGTAGCTCAGTTGACTTGGACCTTGTATCAATCTCAATCCTTCCTAAAGGCAGCGGAATTGAACAAATTATTCCCAAGTATCTATCAAGCAAAACAAGAAGTGGAAGAAGCTTTGAAAGCTCAACCAACTACTGCTAAATCGACTCAAACAGTTCTAGATACTGAGAAAGTTGATAACCAAACTGCCAAGACAGCTATTTATGGCTTCTTGAAAGAATTGTACGGAGACTTTATGCCAGAAGAACATGTCAATCATGTCAGCAAGGAAGAAGTAGAAAGTCTTTTGAGCAAGGCAAATCAACTCATGGAACAAATCCAAGAAGAAGGAATTAGACAATCCTTGGCAGAAGAAGTAGAAAATCTAAAAGCTGCCACAAACAAGGCTGATGCAGACTTGGATGAAGTAAACAGTCAGGTAAAAGATGTCTTGACTCGTATCGCTAGCGCCCTTCAACAAGAAAAAGAAAATGTTGAGCAAGATCCTGAGACACTTATACTCTATCAAAAACTCTACGATATCCTCATGTCGCTTCATACTTATTTAGAAAATAATAAGGGTTCTGATGAGGACTTTGATAAGGTGGATGCATTATTAGACCAACTTTCTGCCAAGAGTAAGGATAAGGCTGCTTTACTTGAATTGACAAAAGCTATTCTAGTCTTGAATCAAGAAATCAAGTCAAAAGCTAGCGCAAGTGAAGAAGCAACTCCAGCAACAAATGCTGAAGCAAATGGTGATACGACCAGTACCGAAATGGAAACATCAGTAGCTGCAGAATCTAACAGTGAAACTGCAAGCGACGAAAATAAACCAAGCAACACAACCGATTCTAAACCTGCTGAACCAGCTTCAGAAAAGGAAATAACAGAATCTACAACAAGTACTGGAAATCAAGAAAACCCAGTAGAATAAAAAGAAAGGCGAAGTAGCTGAGCTACCTCGTCTTTTTAGTCTTTATAAGCTACGATACCAATGATGGTATCAACTGCACGTTCCATGGTCTGAAGGCTAACGTATTCAAAACGTCCGTGCATATTCTCGCCACCAGCAAAGATATTAGGTGTTGGGATTCCCATAAAGGAAATCTTAGAGCCGTCTGTCCCTCCACGGATTGGTTCGATAATAGGAGTGATATCCAGATCTTCCATAACGGCTTTAGCAATGGTAATTGGAGTCATATCTTTTTCAATGACTTCTTTCATATTGTAGTACTGGTCTGTCAAGTTTAGGGTGACACGGTCGCTACCAAGTTCTTGATTCATCTTATCAGCGATTGACTGCATAGCTGCTTTACGCGCTTCAAAGGCATCTTTTTCAAAATCACGAATGATGTAGCTTGCACGCGCCTCTTCGACACTACCTGTCACATCCATTAGATGGTAGAAGCCTTGGTAACCTTCTGTTAACTCAGGTCGGTCATTCTCTGGAAGTTGATTATGAAAATCAATTGCTAACTGAAGGGCATTAACCATCTGACCTTTGGCAGTACCAGGGTGGACATTGCGTCCTTGGAAATGGAGTTCAGCACCAGCTGCTGAAAAGGTCTCGTACTGAAGCTCACCTAGTGGCCCACCATCAACTGTGTAGGCAAAATCAACATCAAAATCTTCTGCATCAAATTTATTAGCACCAACACCGATTTCTTCATCTGGACCAAAGCCAACACGAATCTCACAGTGTTTGATTTCAGGGTGAGCAGTTAGATATTCAATAGAAGTCATAATTTCAGCAATCCCTGACTTGTCATCAGCACCTAGCAAGGTTGTTCCATCGGTTGTGATGAGCGTTTGCCCTAGATATTTCTCTAGACTCTTAAAGTCAGCTGGATCGAGTTTGAAACCAGAATTTCCAAGTTCAATCACACCACCATCGTAGTGTTCAATTACCTGTGGATTGACTCTTTCAGCATTAAAGTCAGCAGTATCCATGTGGGAGATAAAGCCAATCTTACGTGTTAAGGCTGAATCATTGGCTGGCAAGGTCCCAATGGCAAAACCATTTTGTAGATAATAAACATTTTGTAATCCAACACGTTTCATTTCAGGAATTAGGACATTGGTTGCGAAGTCAACCTGACTCTGCGTACTTGGAGTAGTAGTAGAGTGTTCATCAGAGCGCGTGTTAACCTTAACATAGGTCAAGAAGCGGTCCAAGAGATTGGGGTAAGTCATAAAAAACTCCTTTTGAATTCATTTTTTCCATTGTATCATAGAAAGGAGAGAAAAACAAAAGACAGAAGTTAAGGAAATTCATTATGTTAGCGTTTACTTATTAGTGGATTCATGATAAAACAAACTTGATAAAAATATCACAAGAAAGCAGTTGTGAAAAAATAATTTTAATGATGACCTTCGGTCCGCCAGAAGAGCTTACCTTGGTAGAAGCTAGGCTGGAGAATGAATACAGTGTTTATTTTGTTAATAAGTTTTCTAGCCTCTTTATCCCAGATGTGATCGGTCAGATGGAAGCAGACGGCATTGAACAGTGTATTTGCTTGATCTTGGAGCCTCATTATTCTTTTTACTCTGTCATGGGGTACGAGAAATTTTTAGAAAGCAAACAATTTCAATTTTTAGTTGTCAAGAAGAAACGCTCTTAAACAATTGGACAGATGAAATTGCTAAGATTTTAAAAGAAGAAATAAAGTAGGATAGCTTAAAAGTCATCTTTTCTGTCCATAGTGTGCTCATTTTCACCTTATATTTTTAGTAATCCTTATATTGATCAAATTTTTGAAAACAGCAAGTTAGTCGTTGAAAAACTAGGTTTGAGATCCGAGTAATATACCAACACTTGGCAAAGTGAAAGTAATATCGGGATTCCACGGGTTAAGCCAGATGTCTTGGAGTATTTTGAAGACCATCCAGACCACTATATTTTTGTAGCTATTCGCTTTATCAGTGAACATATTGAAGTCCTGTTTGCTAACGATATGGAATGTTATGAATTGTGTCGGGAATTGAGGGTGAACTATCATCGTCCACCAATGCCAAATATGGATTCTCGTTTGATTGGTGCTTAGATTAGTATAGTCAGAGCTAATGAACATCAAGAATTTAAGGAATTTCTCCAAGAAGAAGAGACTTTTGATGAGTTAGTTCCTTCAGGTGAGACTAAAAACATCTTGATCAAATCTCAAGATTTACAAATGCCGGAATTTGTTAAAAAATTGATTGAGAAAAAGGTCGTGAAAATGTTAAAACTCTTCGAAAATCTCTTCAACCACGTTAACGTCGCCTTACCGTATATATGTTACTGACTTCGTCAGTTCTATCTACAACCTCAAAGCGGTGCTTTGAGCAGCCTGCAGCTAGTTTGCTCTTTGATTTTCATTGAGTATAAGATGCCTTATCTTATTAAGAAAAGGCTTGAAAAGCAGGTAAATTACCAAAAGAGTAAAGAAAAAAGGATTTAGCTTTGTGCTAGATCCTTTTAATTGATTATTTTTTCTCAAGAAGAGCTTTGATTTCTTGAAGTACTTCCAACTCAGTTGGACCAGTAGGAGCTTCTTCTTTCTTAGTAAGGCTTTGAGCTTTTTCAATACCTTTGATAACGAAGAAGAGAACAGTACCGATAACTAAGAAGTTGATAACAGCGCTCAAGAAGCTACCATAACCAACACCATTCCATGAAAGTTCAGCGATACGCTCAACTTTAGCAGCTTTCAAAGCTGGGTTCAAAATAAGTGGAGTGATGATATCGTTAACAAGTGATGTAACAATTGCACCAAATGCAGAGGCAATAATCACACCGACAGCAAGGTCAACAACATTACCACGAAGCAAAAAGGCTTTAAGATCTTTTAACATTTTCATAATTTCCTTTCCAAAATTTTTCTCTTTATTATATATTAATTAAGAAATGCTTGCAAGCTATATGATTAAATTTTTTCTTATTTTTTAAAAATAAATACCTTACTAAAAATATAATTCAGAATAATTATCAAAAATTGTGCAATGATTGTTTCAATTGCATTTATCTTGTCAATATTATCATTTACAAATTGCCCTATGATATGAGGAAATTGAGTCACAAACAGAAAAGTAAAGAGCAAATCTAACAGAAAAGTAAAAAGGCGAGCAAGAGAAAATTTCACTAAACGGATAAGTCGATTCTTCCTTGTTTGCTTAAACACAATTGTATCATTTGTGATAAAGGCAAAGAGGATACCGATACTATTTGCTAGGGCAGTAGCAAGGAGTTCCTGATGAGTTAGCTGATAAATGATTAATCTGGATAGGATGGAAACAAGAGTCGTCGCTATCCCAAAAAAGAGATAGGACAAGAGTTCGTTCTTAAAGAAGCTTTGAATACATTTTTTCATCCTTTCAGTATAGCATAAAGCAGGCTATTGTGCTATACTAGTAAGGTTGATTCAAGCAACCCTTGGTGCTTAGCTTCTTTCACCAAGCATATTATACGCGGGCAACCGCCAAAGGAGAAAAGATGAAACAATTAACTATTCGTGATGTAGCAGATATTGCAATCGTTGCTGCTATCTATGTCGTTTTAACTGTCACACCACCCCTAAATGCCATCAGCTACGGTGCTTATCAGTTCCGTATTTCAGAAATGATGAACTTTATGGCTTTTTACAATCCTAAGTACATCATCGGAGTTACTATCGGTTGTATGATTGCTAATTTCTTTAGCTTCGGACTGCTAGATGTCTTTGTTGGTGGTGGATCAACTCTAGTATTCCTTAGTCTAGGTGTTTGGCTTTTTGCAAAATACAGCAAAGACTACCTCTTTAACGGATTGATTCGAAAAGATCATTTCTTCTTTTCAATCCTCTTTTCACTTTCCATGTTTACCATTGCTGCCGAGTTGAATATCGTAGCACAATTACCATTTTTCCTTACTTGGTTTACAACAGGGATTGGTGAATTTGCCTCATTGATAATTGGTGCGATTATTATTGGTAAAATTGGTCGTCGAATTGATTTAACTAAATAGAACCAGTCAAGCTAGGTAGCTCTTACCTGGCTTTTTCTTATGGAAAATATCTAAGGAACCTTGACAAGTTTTTCTAACTATAGTATACTTTTTAAGTAAGCTGATTTAGCTCAGTTGGCAGAGCGCATCCATGGTAAGGATGAGGTCGCCGGTTCAATCCCGGCAATTAGCATTAAATAGACAGAAAAGCCCTTGATTTACAAGGGTTTTTGTTATCTCTGCCCCAAATTTTTCAAAGTTATTTTTTATGCATCTGTGTAAATGAAGCTAAAGTGTTTTGTCTGTTGACAAAAATCATTCTCTTTAGTAGAATAGAAGATGCGATGAGTCGATAGGTAGTCTTCGGACTACTATTGAGCATAAGGAGGTCATAACGCAGGAGCGGACCTTGATGAGTTGTGTGAACCTGCTCATCACATGAAGATGCCTCTCAGTCCCTAGTCTAGCGACTGGGGATTTTTATTTTCCAAAAATTGATGAAAAAGCTTTGCAATTCATGGAAAAAGTAGTATAATACATCTATTATAGAAATTTTTAGAAAATTCCGAAAGAGGTTATTTATGGGATATACAGTTGCTGTAGTCGGCGCGACAGGTGCTGTCGGAGCTCAGATGATAAAAATGTTGGAAGAATCAACACTTCCAATCGATAAAATTCGTTATCTTGCTTCTGCACGTTCAGCAGGCAAGACTTTGAAATTTAAAGATCAAGATATTACGATTGAAGAAACGACTGAGACAGCTTTTGAAGGAGTTGATATCGCTCTCTTTTCAGCAGGCGGTTCTACATCAGCTAAGTATGCACCATACGCAGTAAAAGCTGGCGCGGTAGTAGTAGATAATACATCTTACTTCCGTCAAAATCCAGATGTTCCTTTGGTTGTTCCAGAGGTCAATGCTCATGCACTTGATGCTCACAACGGGATTATTGCCTGCCCTAACTGTTCAACAATCCAAATGATGGTAGCTCTTGAGCCGGTCCGCCAAAAATGGGGCTTGGACCGTATCATCGTTTCAACTTATCAAGCTGTTTCAGGTGCGGGCATGGGTGCTATCCTTGAAACGCAACGTGAACTTCGTGAAGTATTAAATGACGGTGTGAATCCACGTGATTTGCATGCCGAAATCTTGCCTTCAGGTGGTGATAAGAAACACTATCCTATCGCCTTCAATGCTCTTCCACAAATCGATGTCTTCACTGACAATGATTACACTTACGAAGAGATGAAGATGACTAAGGAAACTAAGAAAATCATGGATGACGATAGCATTGCAGTATCTGCAACATGTGTGCGTATTCCAGTCTTGTCAGCTCACTCTGAGTCTGTTTACATCGAAACAAAAGAAGTGGCTCCAATTGAAGAAGTTAAAGCAGCTATCTCAGCCTTCCCAGGTGCTGTTCTTGAAGATGATGTAGCTCATCAAATCTATCCTCAAGCCATCAATGCAGTGGGTTCACGCGATACCTTTGTAGGTCGTATCCGTAAAGACTTGGATGCTGAAAAAGGAATCCACATGTGGGTTGTTTCTGATAACCTGCTCAAAGGCGCTGCTTGGAACTCAGTTCAGATTGCAGAAACTTTGCACGAACGTGGTTTGGTTCGTCCAATTGCCGAATTGAAATTTGAATTAAAATAGTCATATTGTTTAGGAGTTCAGATGAACTCCTTCTTTGAAATTGAGAGGTGTTTCTTATGTCTTATCAAGATTTAAAAGAGTGTAAAATCATCACAGCCTTTATTACTCCCTTCCATGAGGATGGTTCCATCAACTTTGATGCTATCCCAGCCTTGATTGAGCATTTGTTGGCCCATCATACAGACGGCATTCTTCTTGCAGGGACGACTGCTGAGAGTCCGACCTTGACTCACGATGAAGAGTTGCAACTCTTTGCAGCTGTACAGAAGGTTGTCAATGGACGTGTTCCTCTGATTGCGGGTGTAGGTACAAATGATACGCGTGACTCTATTGAGTTTGTCAAAGAAGTCGCAGACTTTGGTGGTTTCGCAGCTGGGCTTGCTATTGTACCTTACTACAACAAACCTTCTCAAGAAGGAATGTATCAGCACTTTAAAGCCATTGCAGATGCTTCTGACCTACCAATTATTATCTATAACATTCCTGGGCGTGTTGTGGTAGAATTAACTCCAGAAACTATGCTTCGCTTGGCTGACCATCCAAATATCATCGGTGTTAAAGAATGTACCAGCTTGGCCAATATGGCTTATTTGATTGAGCACAAGCCTGAAAAGTTCTTGGTCTATACTGGTGAGGATGGAGATGCATTCCATGCCATGAATCTTGGTGCAGATGGGGTTATTTCTGTTGCCTCTCATACAAATGGGGATGAGATGCACGAGATGTTCACTGCCATTGAAGAAAGCGATATGAAGAAAGCTGCAGCTATTCAGCGTAAATTCATTCCTAAAGTTAATGCCCTCTTCTCATATCCAAGTCCTGCTCCTGTTAAGGCCGTTCTGAACTATATGGGATTTGAAGCTGGCCCAACTCGTCTACCTCTTGTTCCAGCACCAGAAGAAGATGCCAAACGCATTATCAAGGTTGTTGTAGATGGGGACTACGAAGCGACCAAGGCAACTGTAACAGGGGTTTTAAGACCAGATTACTAATAATGACAATAAAATCCATGACCGTAATAACGAGCATGGATTTTTCTTATTTTCCTAAACAGAATTGGCTAAAGAGTTGGGTGATGAGTTCATCAGGAGCAGCATCCCCAGTGATTTCTCCAAGGATTTCCCATGTACGAGTCAAATCAACTTGAAGCAAGTCAACTGGCATACCCAGTTCAAGACCTTGGTTAACAGCTTGAAGGCTTTCAACAGCCTTTTCAATCAGGGAAATGTGACGGGCATTAGACAAGTAAGTAGCGTCTTGCTCAACTAAGCCAGCATTTTCAAAGAAGAGATTGTTGATTCTCTCTTCAATCTTATCGATATTTTGGTTTTTAAGAACTGAGATACGGATGACATCTTCAGGAAGTTCCTGAGTTTCAATAGCCTCAGGTAGGTCAGTTTTGTTAAGTAGGATGATACGGTTAGTATCCTGACTAATTTCAAGAAGTTGTCGGTCTTGAGCAGTTAGAGGTTCACTGGCGTTTAAGACAAGTAAAACCAGATCAGCTTCCTTGAGGGCTTTTCTCGAACGTTCGACACCGATTTGTTCAACAATATCATCTGTTTCACGGATACCCGCAGTATCAATCAACTTAAGTGGTACACCATTGATGTTGACGTATTCTTCGATGACGTCTCGAGTAGTTCCTGCAATATCAGTTACAATGGCTTTATCTTCGCGCAGGAGGTTATTAAGAAGGCTAGACTTCCCAACGTTTGGACGACCAATGATAGCTGTTGAAATTCCTTCACGGAGAATCTTCCCACGACGCGCCGTTTTTAAGAGATTGGTTAGCAATTGTTCAAACTCCATAGTCTTCTCACGGACCACAGCAGTAGTCGCTTCCTCAACATCGTCATACTCAGGATAGTCGATATTAACCTCAACCTGAGCCAAGGTATTGAGAATTTCCTGACGGGTATTATTGATAAGATCAGAAAGGGAACCATCAAGTTGTTTGACCGCAATGTTCATGGCCTTGTCTGTCTTGGCGCGGATGATATCCATCACTGCCTCGGCCTGTGTCAAATCTACTCGACCGTTGAGGAAGGCACGCTTGGTAAATTCTCCAGGTTCTGCCATACGTGCACCTTCACGGATAGCTAATTGCAGGATTTCATTGGTTATGGCGATTCCGCCATGGGTGTTAATCTCGATAATATCTTCACGAGTGAAGGTTTTTGGAGATTTCATAGCCCCAATCATAACTTCGTCCATGACTTTACCAGTCAGAGGATCAACAATGTGACCGTAGTTGAGAGTGTGGCTATCAACCTTGCTCAAGTCCTTGCCTTTAAAGATTTTCTGCGCAATGGCAAAACTGTCTGTTCCGCTCAAGCGGACAATACCAATTGCTCCTTCACCTAGTGGAGTAGAGATAGCAGCGATGGTATCAAATTCTCGTGTAATCATTTCAATTCCTTTATAGTTTATTTGTTTGTATAGACTAATATCTCTTCAAATTGTAACAAATTTTAGTATTTTCTTCAATGAATCTTACTTATAAAGAAAAGCCTAAGCAGATTGCTTAAGCTAGCTTATTTGGTGCGCATTTCTCCTTGTGGGAAGTAAGTTCCTTCTAGCATGTCGTTGATGATGACATGAACGGCTGATTGAGGTGCACCAGTGTTGCGAACAACAGCTTCCGTAACTTCCTTAGCTAGGGCTTTCTTTTGCTCGAGCGTGCGTCCTTCAAATAAATCGATGCGTACAAATGGCATAATTGCGTCCTCCACTAGTTATTTGATTTCCTCTATTTTACCACATTTTGCCGTTTAAAGCTTCGAGAAAATATGGTATACTAGAATGTAGCAAAAATTTAGAAATGGACGTGAAATAGAAGCATGGCACAGTTGTATTATCGTTATGGGACTATGAACTCAGGTAAAACGATTGAGATTCTCAAGGTAGCCTATAACTATGAAGAGCAAGGAAAAGGTGTTGTCATCATGACCTCTGCTCTAGATACGCGTGACGGTGTTGGCTATGTTTCAAGTCGAATTGGGATGAGAAGACCAGCAGTTGCTATTAAGGAAACAACGGATATCTTTGGATTTATTCGAGATTTACCTGAAATGCCTTACTGTGTACTTGTCGATGAAGCCCAGTTTTTAAAGCGTCATCATGTTTACGACCTAGCTCGTGTTGTGGATGAGTTAGACATACCTGTTATGGCATTTGGTTTAAAAAATGATTTTCGTAATGAATTGTTCGAAGGTTCAAAATATCTTCTGCTCTTAGCGGATAAGATTGACGAAATCAAGACTATTTGCCAGTATTGCAAGAAAAAGGCGACTATGGTCTTGCGTACACAAGATGGACTGCCCGTTTATGATGGTGAGCAAATCCAGATAGGTGGTAATGAAACCTATATCTCGGTTTGCCGTAAACATTATTTTGCGCCTGAAATCAATAAGGAGAATGAAGAAAAATGAACATCTATGATCAACTACAAGCTGTAGAAGACCGTTATGAAGAGTTGGGAGAATTGCTGAGTGACCCGGATGTCGTTTCAGACACCAATCGCTTCATGGAATTGTCCAAAGAAGAAGCTTCAACTCGTGACACGGTAACGGCCTACCGTGAATATAAGCAAGTTCTTCAAAACATCGTTGATGCTGAAGAAATGATTAAGGAATCAGGTGGAGATGCGGACTTGGAAGAAATGGCCAAGCAAGAGCTCAAAGATGCCAAGGCTGAAAAAGAAGAATACGAAGAAAAGCTGAAAATCTTGCTCCTTCCAAAGGATCCAAACGATGATAAGAACATCATCCTTGAAATTCGTGGAGCAGCTGGTGGTGATGAAGCTGCCCTCTTTGCTGGCGATTTGCTAACCATGTACCAAAAGTACGCTGAAGCCCAAGGCTGGCGCTTTGAAGTCATGGAAGCTTCTATGAACGGTGTCGGTGGTTTCAAAGAAGTGGTTGCCATGGTTTCGGGTCAATCTGTTTATTCTAAACTCAAGTATGAGTCAGGTGCCCATCGTGTGCAACGTGTCCCTGTGACAGAAAGCCAAGGTCGTGTACATACTTCGACTGCGACAGTCCTTGTCATGCCTGAAGTGGAAGAAGTTGAATACGATATTGATCCAAAAGATCTTCGTATTGACATCTACCACGCATCTGGTGCTGGTGGACAGAACGTCAACAAGGTTGCGACTGCCGTTCGTATCGTTCACTTGCCAACCAATATCAAGGTAGAAATGCAGGAAGAACGCACCCAGCAGAAAAACCGTGAGAAGGCCATGAAGATTATCCGTGCGCGTGTGGCAGACCACTTTGCGCAAATTGCACAAGATGAACAAGATGCTGAACGTAAGTCGACAATTGGTACTGGTGACCGTTCAGAACGGATCCGTACTTACAATTTCCCACAAAACCGTGTCACAGACCACCGTATCGGCTTAACTCTCCAAAAACTAGATACGATTTTGTCAGGTAAATTGGACGAAGTGGTAGATGCCTTGGTGCTCTATGACCAAACACAAAAATTAGAAGAATTAAACAAATAATGAAATTAGCTCAATTATTTTCAGATTTTGAAGAAGAGTTGATAAGACAAGGAGAGGAAGCAGAAAGCCTCTCTTTTGTCTATCGTAGCTTGAAAAATATTTCTTTTACGGACTTTGTCTTTGCTCTTCAGCAGGAAGTGACAAAAGAGGAAGAATTATTTGTAGAAGAGATTTACCAGCAGTTAGCAGCTCACAAACCTGCCCAGTACATCATCGGTCATGCAGATTTCTTTGGAATGCAGCTAAAAGTGGATGAGCGGGTTTTGATTCCTCGTCCAGAGACAGAGGAGTTGGTGGAACTCATCCTCACAGAAAATCCTGAGACGAATCTTTCAGTTCTGGATATTGGAACAGGTAGTGGAGCTATTGCTATTGCCTTAGCAAAAAACAGACCAGATTGGTCAGTAACAGCAGCAGATATTTCCCAAGATGCTTTAGATGTAACCAGCGAAAATGCTAAAAATCAAAATCTTCAACTATTTTTAAAAAAATCTGACTGTTTTACAGAAATTTCTGAAAAATATGATATAATTGTTTCCAATCCACCCTATATCTCTCGTGAAGATGCGTCAGAGGTCGGCTTGAATGTTTTGCATTCGGAACCTCATCTCGCTCTCTTTGCAGACGAGGATGGTCTAGCTATTTACCGTAGAATCGCGGAGGAAGCTAAAGACTATCTCAAAGATAGTGGTAAGATTTACCTTGAAATTGGGTACAAGCAAGGTCAAAGTGTTCCTGAACTTTTTAGGAAATATCTTCCTGAAAAACGTGTAAGAACACTTAAGGACCAATTTGGTCAAGATAGGATGGTCGTGGTTGATGATGGACAGGATTAGACAAGAGTTGGAAAATGGTGGAGCTGTCGTTCTTCCTACAGAGACAGTTTACGGACTTTTTGCAAAAGCATTGGATGAAAAGGCTGTTGACCATGTTTACCAGCTCAAACATCGTCCTAGAGATAAGGCTCTCAATCTCAATATCGCCTCTCTAGAGGATATCTTGCACTTTTCTAAGAATCAATCATCTTATCTGCAAAAACTTGTAGAGACCTTTTTACCAGGGCCCTTGACCATTATCCTCGAAGCCAATGACCGAGTTCCCTATTGGGTCAATTCTGGTCTTGCAACTGTTGGATTTCGAATACCTAGTCACCCCATTACTCTTGATTTGATTCGAGAGACAGGTCCCTTGATTGGGCCGTCTGCTAATATCTCAGGTCGGGCAAGTGGAGTGACCTTTAAGCAAATTCTAGAGGATTTTGACCAAGAGGTTTTGGGTTTGGAAGACGATGCTTTTCTAACTGGACAGGATTCAACTATTTTGGATTTGTCTGGAGACAAGGTGAAAATCTTACGCCAAGGTGCGATTAAGCGAGAAGATATTCTTGCTCGGTTGCCAGAGATTTCTTTTGAGGAGGCATGAAATGCTAAGGAATTTAAGAGAAACTGATGTGAAAGCAATATGTGAGATCAACCAAGAGGCTTTGGGCTATTCTTTTAGTCTAGTAGACACAGCTAGTCAACTAGCTAGATTATCTCAGGATTCCCATCATTTCCTTCTTGGCTATGAGGATGCAGCTAGTCATGTCCTACTTGGATATGTCCACGCTGAAGTTTATGAATCTCTCTATTCCAAGGCAGGATTTAATATCTTAGGCTTAGCGGTTTCACCTCAAGTACAAGGGCAAGGTATTGGTAAAAGCTTACTGCAAGGGTTGGAGCAAGAAGCAAAAAGACGTGGTTATGGGTTTATTCGCTTAAACTCTGCCGATCATCGTCTGGGAGCTCATGCATTTTATGAAAAAGTTGGTTATACTTGTGATAAAGTGCAGAAACGGTTTATTCGCATCCTTTAGTTTATTTTCTTATTGGAAAAACAAACTAAAGGACCAGTCACGCTATAAAGGAGAAGACCTATGATTTTTGACAAAGACGATTTTAAAGCATACGATGCTGATCTCTGGAATGCTATTGCCAAAGAAGAAGAACGCCAACAAAACAACATTGAGTTGATCGCTTCGGAAAACGTGGTTTCTAAGGCTGTTATGGCAGCTCAAGGGTCTATCTTGACGAATAAATACGCCGAAGGCTACCCAGGACGCCGTTATTATGGTGGGACTGATGTTATAGATGTGATAGAAACTCTAGCTATTGAACGTGCAAAGGAAATTTTTGGCGCAAAATTTGCCAATGTCCAACCACACTCAGGAAGCCAAGCCAACTGTGCGGCTTACATGGCCTTGATTGAGCCTGGCGATACGGTTATGGGGATGGATTTGGCAGCTGGTGGACACTTGACTCATGGGGCTCCTGTTAGCTTCTCTGGTCAAACCTACAACTTTGTTTCTTATAGCGTAGACCCGGAAACAGAGCTCTTGGACTTTGACGCTATCTTGAAACAAGCCCAAGAAGTAAAACCAAAACTCATCGTAGCTGGTGCTTCAGCCTATTCTCAAATTATTGACTTTTCAAAATTCCGTGAAATTGCTGATGCTGTTGGAGCTAAACTCATGGTAGATATGGCACATATTGCTGGTTTGGTTGCTGCTGGTCTACATCCTAGCCCAGTACCATACGCTCATATCACTACAACAACGACCCACAAAACCCTTCGTGGACCACGTGGTGGTTTGATTTTGACCAATGACGAAGAACTTGCTAAGAAAATCAATTCAGCTATTTTCCCAGGTATTCAGGGTGGCCCTTTGGAGCATGTTATTGCTGCTAAAGCCGTTTCTTTCAAAGAAGTTTTAGATCCAGCCTTCAAGGAATATGCTACTAATGTTATCAAGAACAGCAAGGCTATGGCAGATGTCTTCTTGCAAGACCCTGATTTTCGTATCATTTCTGGCGGGACTGAAAACCACCTCTTCCTAGTGGATGTGACTAAAGTTGTAGAAAACGGCAAAGTTGCTCAAAACTTGCTAGATGAAGTCAATATTACCCTAAATAAAAACTCAATCCCTTACGAAACTTTGTCACCATTCAAGACAAGTGGTATTCGTATCGGAGCAGCAGCCATTACTGCACGTGGATTTGGTGAAGAAGAAAGTCGCAAAGTGGCTGAATTGATTATTAAAACCCTTAAGAGTGCAGAAAATAAAGCTGTCTTAGAAGAAGTGAGAAGTGCAGTTAAAGAATTAACAGATGCCTTCCCATTATACGAGGACTAAAACTTTTATGGACATTTATATTAAGAAAGCTATTATTCATCAGTTCAGTCCGGATGATACCGAGCTGTTCCTAGCGGATAAGTTTCTCAATATTACTCCAAAAATCGAAGAATACCTACGCAAAAAAATTGAACGTGTGTATTCAGATGAGGCTAAGACTGGGATTTTCGAGGAAGAAAATCCCTTCTTCAATCATATCACTGACGATTTGTTGGAGACTTCAGTAACACTGGCTAATCTCTGGAAAGAGGAGTTCAGCATTTCCGAAAATCTCAAGACCAATGACTTGATTTTTGTGCAATTTTCTAAAGAAGGTATTGAACATTTCGCTTTCTTGCGAATTGCCTTAAGGGAGACCTTGACCCACCTCGGAGGAGAAGTTGATAATCCAATCAAGCTGACTCAGAATAACCTGCCTGGATTTGGAACGGGGGCTGATGAAGCCTTGGTGGTCAATCTTCAGAGTCGCAAGTACCACCTAATCGAGAAACGAATCAAGTACAACGGGACTTTTTTGAACTATTTTTCAGACAATCTCCTTGCCGTCGCCCCTAAGATTTCACCTAAGAAATCGATCAAGGAACTAGAAAAAACGGCACAGCGAATTGCTGAGACTTTTAACACAGATGATTTTCAATTTCAATCTAAAGTTAAATCAGCGATTTTTAACAATCTGGAAGAAAGTAATGAATTGTCACCCGAGAAATTGGCCAACGACCTTTTTGACAACAATTTGACAGCTCGTTTGAGCTTTATTGACCAAGTTAAAGATGCAGTACCAGAACCAGTTCAATTTGATGAAATTGATGCCAGTCGCCAATTAAAGAAATTTGAAAACCAAAAACTCTCCTTGTCAAATGGAATAGAGCTCATTGTTCCTAACAACGTCTATCAAGACGCTGAGTCTGTTGAGTTTATCCAAAATGACAATGGAACCTACTCTATCTTAATCAAAAATATCGAGGATATCCAAAGTAAATAATGTTTAAACGAATTCGAAGAGTGCTTGTACTAGCAGTCTTCCTTTTTGCTGGATATAAAGCCTACCGCGTTCACCAAGATGTCAAGCAAGTCATGACCTATCAACCCATGGTGCGAGAAATCTTGAGTGAAAAAGACACCCCAGCAAACGAAGAGCTTGTGCTCGCTATGATTTATACCGAAACAAAAGGAAAAGAAGGCGATGTTATGCAGTCTAGTGAGTCTGCAAGTGGTTTAACCAATACCATCAATGATAATGCCTCTAGCATTCGGCAAGGCGTTCAAACTCTGACAGATAATCTCTATCTGGCCCAGAAGAAGGATGTAGATGTCTGGACGGCTGTTCAAGCCTATAATTTTGGACCTGCCTATATCGATTATATCGTCCAAAATGGTAAGGAAAACACCCTAGCACTGGCCAAACAGTACTCTCGTGAGACTGTTGCTCCCTTGCTTGGCAATACTACTGGAAAGACTTACAGTTATATTCATCCCATTTCCATTTTTCATGGAGCAGAACTCTATGTAAATGGAGGAAACTATTACTATTCTAGACAGGTTCAACTCAACCTTTACATCATCAAATGTTTCACTCTCTTTTCGACATCTGGCTAGTCCAGGTGTTTTTGTTATAAGTTTTCTTTAAGATAGATATATTACTCTAGAAAGGTAAAGGAGGAAATTCCCAATGAGAAAGAAACTCTTTCTGACTAGTGCTGCGGTCTTATGGGCAGTAACAGCTATGAGTAGCGTCCATGCAGCAACAGATGTGCAAAAAGTTATCGATGAAACCTATGTTCAACCTGAATATGTCCTAGGTTCTTCATTGTCTGAAGACCAAAAAAATCAAACCCTAAAAAAACTAGGCTACAATGCCTCATCAGACACCAAAGAACTCAAGACCATGACACCTGATGTCTATTCTAAGATTATGAATGTGGCCAATGACTCCAGCTTACAATTGTATTCATCAGCCAAGATTCAAAAGCTAGGTGACAAATCGCCACTTGAGGTCAAGATTGAAACACCAGAGAATATCACTAAGGTAACTCAGGATATGTACCGCAATGCGGCCGTAACTTTGGGTGTGGAACACGCCAAAATCACTGTAGCAGCACCTATTCCAGTTACAGGTGAAAGTGCCTTAGCTGGGATTTACTATTCGCTAGAAGCTAATGGAGCCAAGGTGCCACAAGCCAACAAAGATTTGGCTCAAGAAGAGTTGAAGGCTTTGTCCGATATCAATGCTGAAAACAAGGACAAGTCAGGCTATGATGCTAACAAATTAAATGTTGCCCTAGCCGATATCAAGTCAGGACTTGCCAAAGCTAAAGAAAACAAGGAAAATCTGACGGAGGAAGACGTCCGTAAAATCGTTGAAGATACCTTAAAAAATTACAAACTTGATCAGGTTATAACAGGAAACCAGATCAATATCATCATCAATTTTGCTTTAAATCTCTCAAAGAGTGATATCCTCAGCAATGCAGATTTCACTAAAACCCTAAATGACCTTAAACAAAGTATCGTATCACAAGCTGGCGACAGTTTTAAAAATATCAACCTTAACTTTGATGCGGATAAGGCGATAGAGGACGGCGGGAACTTCTTAAGCTCCCTCTGGCAAGCCATTGTCAACTTCTTCAAGAGTTTTGGTTCTTAAGAAATTTCATGGTATAATAGATGGTAACCGTAACGTTGCCGTCTTTTTTGTCGGCCAATAGAAAGAGAATAGAATGTTAAAGAAAAATGATATTGTAGAAGTTGAAATTGTTGACTTGACCCATGAAGGGGCAGGAGTTGCCAAGGTGGATGGTTTGGTCTTTTTTGTAGAAAATACTTTACCGAATGAAAAAATCCTTATGCGTGTCCTCAAAGTAAACAAAAAGATTGGTTTTGGGAAAGTTGAAGAATACCTTGTCCAGTCGCCACACCGTAATCAAGATCTCGATCTGGCTTACCTGCGTTCAGGAATCGCTGATTTAGGACACCTTTCTTATTCAGAACAGCTCAAGTTTAAAACCAAGCAGGTCAAGGACAGTCTTTACAAGATTGCTGGAATTACAGATGTAAAAGTTGTTGAAACACTTGGCATGGAAAATCCAGTCAAGTACCGTAACAAGGCACAGGTCCCTGTTCGTCGTGTTAATGGTGTCTTGGAAACTGGATTTTTCCGTAAGAATTCTCATGACCTCATGCCATTGGAAGATTTCTTTATCCAAGATCCTGTGATTGATGAGGTAGTAGTAGCCCTACGCGACTTGCTGCGTCGCTATGATTTGAAACCTTATGATGAAAAGGAACAAGCTGGCTTGATTCGAAATCTTGTGGTGCGTCGTGGTCACTATTCTGGACAAATCATGGTTATTTTGGTAACAACTCGTCCCAAAGTTTTCCGTGTGGAGCAATTGATTGAAAAACTAATCAAGCAGTTCCCAGATATTGTGTCTGTTATGCAAAATATCAATGACCAAAATACCAATGCGATTTTTGGTAAGGAATGGCGCACCCTTTATGGACAAGACTATATTACCGACCAGATGCTGGGAAATGACTACCAAATCGCTGGACCAGCATTTTACCAAGTTAATACTGAAATGGCTGAAAAACTTTATCAAACAGCCATTGATTTTGCGGATTTAAAAGAAGATGACGTGGTTATTGATGCTTATTCTGGTATTGGGACGATTGGTCTTTCTGTTTCGAAACATGTCAAAGAAGTCTATGGTGTTGAAGTGATTCCAGAAGCGGTTGAGAATAGCAAGAAGAATGCTCAACTGAACAATATTTCAAACGCCAACTACGTCTGTGACACAGCTGAAAACGCCATGAAGAACTGGCTCAAGGAAGGTATTCAACCAACTGTTATCTTGGTTGATCCTCCACGCAAAGGCTTGACCGAAAGCTTTATCAAAGCAAGCGCCCAAACAGGAGCAGACCGCATTGCCTATATCTCTTGTAATGTCGCAACCATGGCGCGTGATATCAAACTCTACCAAGAATTGGGCTATGAATTGAAGAAAGTCCAGCCGGTGGACTTATTTCCGCAAACGCATCACGTCGAGTGTGTAGCTTTGCTGGTAAAAGCCTAGAACCCTTGTAACGAAAGGGGTAATCAAAAGCCTTGATTGTAAGATTTTTTTGATATATGAGGAAGTATCAGACTGAGAGCAGAAGTTGAGTGTTTTGGTCCGATAGGTGGTGTTATTGAGTTTATATTTCCAGTTACACGTAGGAGGTACATTTATTACCTATGAGCATGGCTTTCTGGGAATTAATGCATCACCTCTTATATATGAAACTTAGCCAAGATTTGGTCTTGAGGAAATTTGTAATTGTTGTGATGAATTTCTTAGCAAAGCTTGAGTTTTAATTTTTAGGTAAATTCCCAAACTAATTTCCACTTTGGTCAGGAAAGTGGAAGTTACTTTGAGAAGTTACCGTTTTAATTTTCTGTAGGATGTGTAATGTTGAATTTAGTAAAAGTTCATCAAGTTAGCTTGGTAGAAAGCCTATTTGAATCATTTACAAAGTTAACTGAACATCATTTGATGGCGAATGTACACGCAGAAAAAATATTAGAGGTTTTTCAACACTTTATTGCGATTCATGACGAGCCCTTGTTTTTTATTTTGGAATTGCCTGTTAGTATTGATAGAGAAAAAGTGATAGCAAAGAATATTATCAAGGAATCCCATAAGGATGTTTATTATATTGATGGTTGTTCAAGAGAGGAATGCCTAGTACTGTTGATTAGATACGGTGATTTGCTTATTAATGATGGATTAAGTAAGTTTGGATTTGGTGGGCATAAAAGTCATGATGAGATTATGCTTGATAGCTATAATGTTGTGACAATTTATAGTGAAGAACTATCGAAATTTAATGACTTTTTTGAACCTCATAATATTCAATTTGTAGAAGAACTAGTGACTGCTTGGAAAACTTTTTCTAAGACCTCGCCAGGAATCTCTGAAATCTATGAAAGTAATGAAAAAACTGTTTATGATTCGCCTGAAGAATTAGCTGAATGGGGAATATATTTAGCTGAAACTCGAACGGAATAGGTATAGTTATAGATTAGAAAGAGAATATTTCAATTTCTCTAATACACGAAATTTAACTTGAGTCAATTTATAGAAGGAAAAGTTAGATATAAGAACATGTTGAGGTTTTGGGACTACTGGAGAGAAAAAGATATAGTCTACCGTTTCAGGGTTTACAAAAGGCTTGATATTAAGCCTTTTTTGAATTTTGAGTGAAGTATAAATCTAACAGTCTGAGTTGAGATAGTATTATTGATAGCAGTAATGTCTGAAATTTATTTCCACATACTCAGTGGAGGTTCAAAATGTTCCTGCATGTGAGGTGTCTGTGGGAATAGTTTTGGCCCCCCTTTTTTATTTTCAGATATCACTATGATGGTTTGGGGAACTATTTTTCTTATATGGTAGGATAGGTATCAGAGTGAGTAGAATACCCTATAGGTATGTGTTTGTTTCCATAGACTAGGAGGTAATGGTAATAGTTGAACAGTTGCTCAACTATTATCGATTATTGAGGTATAAGATGTCATTTTTTTCATCTCTATCACCAGTAATGCAAGCTTTATTAGCTGGCTTATTCACCTGTTTTGTACCATTATCGGTGCTAGTTTGGTCTTTTTTGTCAAAACCATTCATCAAAAATTCATGGATATGATGATGGGCTTGGCAGCGGGTATTATGACGGCAGCTGCAGTCTGGTCTTTGCTTGTCCTTTCATTTGGCTATAGCCAGTCAATGGCTGCAAACAGATTTTACTGGTTGCCGACGGCTGTTGGTTTTTATTGTCGGGGGCTTAATTATCCGCTTTATTGATTATTTGGTTCCCCACCTGCATTTGAATCAACAGATGAGTGATAAGGAAGGGATTTTGAATCCCCAAAGACCCTTATCAAAGACCATGCTGCTTTATCTGGCGGTAGTGATTCATAATATACCAGAGGGCTTAGCAGTTGGTGTGGCAAATGCCACAACTGGACTTTCCTTTACGTGGATGAGTGCCCTTGGATTAGCCTTGTGAATTGGTATCCAAAATATTCCAGAAGGCTCTGCCTTGTCCTTGCCGCTACGGGCAGAAGGGCGAAGTAGGAAATCAGCTTTCTACTATGGCGCCATGTCAGCGATTGTTGAGCCGATTGCAGTTGTTTTAGGGGCCTATGCTGTTATGTCTATGCCCCAGCTACTACCTTATGCTCTCTCATTTGCGGCAGGAGCCATGATTTATGTTGTAGTGGAAAAACTTGTGCCAGGTGCTCAAGAACACAAGAATACCGATATTGCAACAGGTGAGTTTATGGACGGATTTCTAATTATGATGTTACTTGATACAACTTTAGGATAGGAGGAATACAAAATATGTCACAGTGTTTAACAGCTTGTAATCCAGATTTAATTCAAGGGGTCCATGAGACGGAGTTTGATACCGTTACATTGCTAAATATGTCCAATTTTTTTAAGGCGATTTCTGATCCAACTCGTTTGCGGATTTTACAAGCAGTACGGCAAAATCCAATTTGTGTCGGAGACTTAGCGATTGCGTTACAGATGACCAAGTCTGCTATTTCTCACCAACTACGCTATCTGCGGGACTGCCAATTGGTCAAGGGGGAGAAAAAAGGAAAGATGACCTATTATGAACTTGCGGATAATCATGTCGCATCAGTCTTGTCTTTGACACTGAAGCATTTGAAGGAGGAAAAACATGAAGAAAGAGTATGTACTTCGGGGAATTGACTGTGGCAATTGTGCTGCTAAGATTGAACGTGCTGTCAATCAATTGGAGCAGGTAGAATCTGCCACTGTCAATCTGATAGCTCAAAAGCTGACTTTGGAAACAAAAAGCGAAGATGGGATAGATAAGGAAATTATTGACTTAGTAGATGCTATTGAACCTGGAATCGAAGTGATCAGTGATAAAAAGGAAGAGGCACTTCCAGAAAAACGAGATTGGGCGAAAGAGCTGCTACTTGCTGTTACGATTCTATTTGCCTTCGGCTTTTTCCTGCCAGAGGAGTATTTCTGGATTCGTCTGGTCTATTATCTGACCCTATATATCATTATCGGTCATAAGGTTCTTATCAAGATGGTTCAAAATATTCAACGTGGCAATATTTTTGATGAAAACTTTTTGATGAGTATCGCGACCTTAGGAGCCTTTCTCTTGGGAGAATTTCCAGAGGCAGTAGCCGTCATGCTTTTTTATCAGATTGGGGAGTATTTCCAAGACAAGGCCACCTCTCAATCTCGTCAGTCCATTGCACAATTGATGGATATTCGGTCGGATAAGGCTTGGAGACTAGAGGGGGGAGAAGCCGTTCAAGTAGACCCTGAAACAGTAAGGGTTGCGGACCATATTTTAGTTAAGCCTGGGGAGAAGGTGCCCCTAGATGGTCTGGTCAGAAAAGGTCGTTCTATTCTGGATACGTCAGCCTTGACAGGAGAATCACTGCCTAGGGAAATTGGCGTTGGTGAGGACATTACAAGTGGTGTGATCAATTTGACTAGTCCATTGGTAATTGAAGTGAGAAAGACTTTTTCGCAATCAACGGTCAACAAAATTTTGGAATTAGTTGAAAATGCAAGCAATAAAAAAGCGGAGACGGAACGGATGATCACACGTTTTTCGCGTGTGTATACACCAGTGGTTGTCGGAATCGCTTTTCTGCTTGCAAGCCTGCCTCCCTTGCTTGGTTTAGGGGAGTGGTCGACTTGGCTTTATCGGGCACTTACCTTTTTAGTCATTTCTTGCCCTTGTGCTCTTGCGGTTTCGGTACCAATGAGTTTCTTTGGCGGGCTAGGGGGAGCATCTAAATTAGGTGTCTTAGTGAAAGGTGGAAATTATTTAGAGGCTCTTGCCAAGTTGGATACGGTCGTATTTGATAAGACGGGGACAATTACAAAAGGTATCTTTGCGGTAGATACCGTTGTCAACGCAGAAGGTATCGAGGATAATATTCTGTACCTCGCTGCCCATTTGGAAAGCTATTCCAATCATCCAATCGCAAACTCGATTCGAACAGCCTATGGACAGGAAGTGGACGAGAATAGGGTGAGTCAGATTACCGAGCTACCAGGGCAGGGCATGTCCGGTAGGATAGATGGCAGACAGCTCTATCTTGGGAATGCTAGATTAATGGAAGTTCAAGGGATTGCTTATCCAGCTATTGACAGCACAGGAACAGTTCTCTATTTGGCAGAGGACAGTCACTTTTTAGGCTATTTCCTTATCACAGACCAAGTGAAGGAGACGAGCATCGAGGCCTTGAAGGATTTACAGGCGGTCGGAATTAAAAAAACGGTTCTCCTTTCAGGTGATCGTCAGGCAGTGGTTGATGAATTTGCACAGCAATTTGCCTTCAATGATGCATTTGGAGATTGCTTGCCTCAGGATAAGGTGAGTACATTTGAGGAAATTCTGACTCAGTCTCAGCAGGCTGTTGCCTTTGTTGGAGATGGAGTGAATGATGCACCGGTTCTTGCTAGGGCAGATGTTGGTATTGCTATGGGAGGGCTAGGTTCGGACGCAGCCATTGAATCAGCAGATGTTGTACTGATGGATGATGACCTTGGAAAACTTCCTCAAGTCATTCGACTGGCTAAAAAGACAGTCAGAATAGCTCGGCAAAACATGACCTTGGCTATTGTAGTTAAACTAATTTTCTTGGTTCTAAGTGGATTGGGAATTTCTAATATGTGGGAGGCAATCTTTGCAGATGTTGGTGTAACGCTACTGGCAGTATGGAATGCATTGAGGACCTTGAGGATAGATACCTCCACTTTGTCAAAGTAAGTGAACAAACAGAGCGATATACAAGTTTTTGTATAATCGCTTTTTTAAACTATGATATGGGCTTTAACGATTTTAACCTAAATCTAGTAACCGTTGAACGTGCATCAATAGAACACACTATGACCATCAACAAGAACTACGTTACTTTCATTAAGGGTATTTTCTGGTAAATTTCAAAAATAAAACCTTGATTTTGCGCCATTTCTTTTTTTCCTTCCCGAAGGCGCGGGAGTACACCCCTTTTGTTAAGGATTTATCCCTTTTTAAATAAAAATAATACAAGTAGGACACTTCTAAAAGTGATCTACTTTTTTTAAATATTTTCATTCTAAAGTTTAATTTTAAACAACAACTCTATCACTTTCGTTATATAATATAGATGTTGACTAACTCCACATGTTGAGGCGGTATCACTGCTTGTACGAGCTGAGACATCGGCGAAGTAGAAGTAGATGCTCCGCCCATGGGATAGCTGTCGTAGAGTAAGGAGTTTTCGACGAAACGATACGGTAACAGCGAACCGCTGAGTGTGTAAGCTTGTTGGAGAAACGTAGTTAATCCTCAAAAGGTTCCCCAAACCTTTTGAGTTCCGCAGACGTATCATGTTGAGGCAGTTTCACTGCTTATGCGAGCTGAGGCATCAGCGAAGTAGAAATAGAAGCGCCGCCCATGGGATAGGACCCGTAGAATGAGGAAGGAAACCATCGAAATGATACGGTAAGTCCGAATCGTCTAGTGTGTAGTGTTGCTGGTGCAAGCTTAGTCTGTCAATAATAAAATAATCTGTTTTAAGAAGATGGAAAAAAGAATTTTCTATATTCTAACGGTTACTAACTAATCGGTTTTATGTTTTGAAAAATTAATCTATGGACAATTTAGAAGAGGTTATAGATGGTTATATTAGAGTTATATCAAAATAGTTATTCAACAGATTTAGTCGCTTTTGATTCTTTAGAAGAGGGGAAAGACTTTGTAGCTCAAATCCCGGGGTACGCTCTGGAAACAGAAGATGGTTTTGAAATGGAGTATTTTAATCCTAAAAACATACCGGATTATATGGAAATTATTTTTAACGGAAATATTGTTCCTTTATCTAAATTTATGTTCGATCCTGAGGAAAATGTAGACATTATTTGGAAAGAGATTTCAAATTTATCCCTCAAAAACGATAGAGTGATCGAAGGACATTCAAAAATCGATGCATATGTCGTCAACAACCATGAGGTTAAAGCTTATGTTGAAACAAGAGAAGCGAACTATCGTAAAGTAAAAGACTTCTTAGAAAGCCGCGGATATGAAATCGACAGAAGCTTTTTCGGAAGTGAAGACGGCGAAGCGATTCTTTACAGAAAAAAAGGGAGCGAAGATTGGCACTTCTTATGTCATTTAGACTCAATGTTTGTAGAGATGGAAGATGTAGAGGAATATGTGAAGGAAGAACTTGAAGGATTGATGTAGGGAATTGAAGAATACTATAAAAAGAGAAATCTCATGATAGAAGCAATTATTGGAGATATTGTCGGTTCTATTTACGAATGAAACAATATTAAAACGAAGGACTTTCCTTTATTTCGGAAGGACTGCTTTTTTACGGATGATACGGTGATGACCTGTGCTATTGCAGAAACGATTATGAATGGGGGACAAAAAGACGACTTCATTGGCACGATGAAGAAATATGGCAGACTGTATCCAGATGCTGATTATGGTGTTCGGTTTAATGCATGGCTAAACAGCGATAACCGTGAGCCTTTTACTAGCTTTGGGAATGGTTCAGCTATGCGTGTTTCTCCATGTGCTTGAGTCATGGACTGTGATGTCTATGAGAGAACCGGTACGTGGCCATCATCTAGATAACTTGCGAGTCTTTCTGCAGAGGTAACTCATAATCATCCAGAAAGTATTAAAGGTGCTATGGCTACAGCTGATGCTATTTTTCTGTGTCGTTATTACTTTGGAGGTTATTGTGGAGATTATGAGCAACCAATCAATGACAATCATACAGAGTGTAAAAGACAGATTAAGGATTATATAGAGAAGAACACAGCTACAATCTATCTCAAACTTTAGATGAAATCCGCCCTAACTATCGTTTTAACGAAACATGTCAAGAAACTGTCCCCCAAGCCATTATTGCTTTTCTTGAAAGTAGAGATTTCGAAGATGCAATAAGAAATGCCATTTCACTTGGTGGCGAAAGTGATACTCTCGCTGCAATAACTGGTAGCATAGTAGAGGCAGCTTACGGAATTCCTGATTGGATAAAGAATAAGACTTATTCTTACTTGGATGAACCCTTAAAGGCTGTAGTTAAATGATGGGAAAATAGAATAAAATCAGATTAATCTCCAATACGTGAGATTTTTCTTTTCTGTATTTTCATTGTATAATGGGAGTACATTTAGTTGCAATTGACGAAATATAAATATTTCTAATGAAAATTAAGGAGAAATTAATGAAAAAAGCAATGGTTATTATTAATCCTACTTCTGGTGGGGAAAAGGCTTTGGATTACAAAGAAAAGCTGGAGAATAAAGCCAAAGAATACTTTGAGCACGTGGAAACCAAAATTACCGAAAAAGCACTGGATGCAACCCATTTTGCTCAAGAGGCTTCTCATGAGCAGTACGATGCAGTGGTTGTGTTTGGTGGAGACGGGACAGTTAATGAAGTCATTTCTGGTATTGCTGAGAGAGACTACATTCCTAAGTTAGGAATTATCCCAGGCGGTACGGGTAACCTCATTACAAAACTGTTGGAAATCAATCAAGACATCGATAGTGCGATAGATGAACTCGACTTTGACTTAACCAATAAGATCGATATCGGTAAAGCGAATGACAATTATTTCGGTTATATCTTTAGTATCGGTTCTCTACCTGACGCGATTCACAATGTTGAAATTGAAGATAAGACAAAATTCGGTATTCTAGCCTATGCTGTAAATACCATGAAGTCTGTCATGACGGATCAAGTCTTTAACATTAAGGTAGAGACAGAAAATGGAAATTATGTTGGTGAAGCTAGTCATGTTTTGATTCTCTTGACAAATTACTTCGCTGATAAGAAAATCTTTGAAGAAAACAAAGATGGCTATGCCAACATTTTGATTCTGAAAGATGCCTCTATCTTCTCCAAATTATCTGTCATTCCTGATTTACTAAAAGGGGATGTTGTCGCAAATGATAATATCGAGTATATCAGAGCGCGTACTATTAAGATCTCTTCAGATAGTGAATTGGAGTCAGATGTTGATGGCGATAAATCGGATAACTTACCTGTAGAAATCAAAGTCCTAGCTCAACGAGTAGAAGTATTTTCAAAACCGAAAGAGGATTAGTATATAGACAAAGCCTTTTTTAAGGCTTTTTGTATACTTTAACAGTAATCTTAGGACTTTTATTTATATTTTTGATGAGTTGGTGGGTTATTTCAATCGTTAATAGCCAGAAACTACGAAAAAAAGAAACATTTATTGGTTATATCTAAAGACACGATATTGATGGGGAAGGCTATCAATCAGAAGTATGGGAAGTGACTGAGGAGGAAGATTCATCATTAAAAATCAGAGTCTTCTTTGCAATATTGCTCCTATTTCCAGACAGTCCATTTGTAGTTTTATCTAGTTTGGTATATAATTTAAGGTAGAGAAAACAGGAGGACAAATCGAATGGAATTAAAAGATTTTACAGAAAAAGAACAGGAAATGATTAAGAAGGGACTGACTACGTCTAAGATTAGTGACAAGGAAACTGCTGAGAAGATTCTTGCACTAGTACCACAAGACTTGATTAAGCGAATCCCGTTTTTTGTCAGAAAGCATGCTACGACACGTACGATTAAACGCATTTCAATTGAACACCCTGAGCTCTACGCTGCAGCTCAAACAAGTGGTGAAATACCAGAAAAAGAACGCGAAGAATTACGTCAGATTATCACGAATATCTTTGAACAAAAGATGAATAAGCATAGTATTAAGTAAGACTTACATCAATTAAATCATAATGTATCAACTGAGCAGCGTAAAAATTAATCAATCCTAATAGTTGAAAAATGTATAAAGTAAAGGAGAGCAAATTTGTTCTCTTTTTATTTGAAATTTTGGTAAATTATATGGAAACTATGACTAAGATTATTAATTTGTATGCTATAATTTAGCCTTGTTCCAAAACCTGTTAAAATAGTGGCATTCATAACGTTTCAGAACCATAATATTTATTTGCTCTGATAGAGATTGTTACGAGAGCGAATTATCCTGCCATTGTAATTACCGCAATTATTTATTTTAATACAGAAAAGGAAAAAATAAGATGGTCGTGAAAATAAGAAAAAAAGGAAATTCAATCACTATTCCAAGTGGTGTAAAATCGGAAGAATTGGGTCAGCAGGTTTCTTATGTATCTGATGATGCCTTTGACTTAAATGTAGATAAAATCTTTGATAGATACGACGATGTTTTCAAAGCTTTGGTGGGAAAATAACAATCTATCTAACAGAAAAGCAAATTGGAAAAATGGGTCTTCGGAATATATAGTGGAATTACTTTCTTAATAGTTTAAAAACAACTGGTGTTTAAATTGGATTTTCTGGTGGGATGTTAGGATAATCAATAGTATTATATAAAAGTATCAATCACATACGAGTGATACTTTGGGAAAAAAAATAAAATAGTCCAATTTACTTGACCGTGTACTATGGTACATGGTTTATAATATTCAGGGGGTGAAATAAGATGATTTATCGCATTAGTGAGTTTGCAGATAAATGTGGAGTTAATAAAGAAACGATCAGATATTACGAGCGAAAAAATTTATTACAAGAACCTCACCGAACGGAAGCTGGTTATCAGATATATTCATATGATGACGTTAAGCGTGTTGGGCTTATTAAACGAATACAGGAACTTGGTTTCTCTTTAAGCGAGATTTATAAATTACTTGGTGTTGTAGATAAAGATGAAGTTCGTTGTCAAGATATGTTCGAATTTGTTTCTAAAAAACAAAAGGAAGTGCAAAAACAAATAGAGGATTTAAAACGAATTGAAACTATGTTAGACGACTTAAAACAACGATGTCCAGATGAAAAGCAATTACATTCGTGTCCAATAATAGACACATTAACATGAGAGATTAATTAACGAAAGGAGCTTTTTTATGAATAAATTTAAGGTAAACATTTCAGGAATGACTTGTACGGGTTGTGAAAAACACGTAGAATCAGCACTTGAAAAGATAGGTGCTAAAAATATTGAGTCTAGTTATCGTCGTGGTGAAGCAGTATTTGAACTGTCCGATGATATTGAGGTTGAAAGTGCAATAAAGGCGATTGCTGACGCAAATTATCACCCGGGCGAAGCAGAAGAATTTCAATCGGAACAAAAGACGAATTTATTGAAAAAATATCGGCTAAACGTTGAAGGAATGACCTGCACTGGTTGTGAAGAACATATTGCGGTTGCTCTTGAAAATGCAGGTGCAAAAGGGATTGAAGTAGACTTTCGTCGCGGAGAAGCACTGTTTGAACTACCGTATGATGTAGACATTGATATCGCGAAAACAGCGATTACTGACGCACAATATCAACCGGGCGAAGCAGAAGAAATACAAGTGCAATCGGAAAAAAGGACAGATGTAAGTTTAAATGATGAAGGTAACTATGATTATGATTATATCATCATCGGTTCTGGTGGAGCTGCCTTTTCATCTGCCATTGAAGCCGTTACTTTGAACGCAAAAGTGGCTATGATTGAGCGTGGAACGGTGGGTGGAACTTGCGTTAATGTCGGATGCGTTCCTTCTAAGACCTTATTAAGAGCAGGGGAAATCAATCATCTAGCAAAAAATAATCCATTTGTGGGATTACACACTTCGGCTTCAAATGTTGATTTAGCGCCATTAGTAAAACAAAAGAATGATTTAGTAACCGAGATGCGAAATGAAAAATATGTGAATTTAATTGATGATTATGGTTTTGAATTAATAAAAAGTGAAGCAAAATTCGTAAATGAAAATACAGTTGAAGTAAATGGCAATCAAATCACAGCCAAAAGATTTTTAATAGCTACAGGTGCTTCTTCAACTGCACCTAATATTCCCGGATTAGATGAAGTAGATTATTTAACAAGCACTAGCTTATTGGAATTAAAGAAGGTTCCAAATCGTCTTACCGTAATTGGTTCAGGATATATCGGCATGGAATTAGGACAACTATTTCATAACCTCGGGTCAGAAGTCACTTTGATTCAAAGAAGCGAGCGTCTATTAAAAGAATACGATCCTGAAATTTCAGAAGCCATTACTAAGGCCTTAACAGAACAGGGAATTAATTTAGTAACAGGTGCAACCTATGAACGAGTTGAGCAAGATGGAGACATTAAAAAAGTTCATGTTGAGATAAATGGTAAAAAGCGAATTATTGAAGCAGAACAATTGCTAATTGCCACTGGAAGAAAACCAAATACAGAATCATTAAACTTACATGCAGCAGGTGTTGAAGTTGGTTCCCGTGGTGAAATTGTCATTGATGATTATCTTAAAACGACCAATTCCCGAATTTATTCAGCTGGAGATGTCACTCTCGGTCCCCAATTTGTTTATGTAGCTGCTTATGAAGGTGGACTTGCTGCTCGTAATGCAATCGGAGGACTAAATCAAAAGGTCAATTTAGAAGTGGTTCCAGGCGTTACGTTTACTTCTCCATCGATTGCAACGGTTGGTTTAACGGAGCAACAGGCAAAAGAAAAAGGATATGAAGTGAAAACATCGGTATTGCCGTTGGATGCTGTTCCAAGAGCGCTCGTTAATCGGGAAACAACAGGTGTTTTCAAATTAGTGGCAGACGCGAAAACATTGAAAGTGTTAGGGGCGCATGTAGTGGCAGAAAACGCAGGAGACGTAATTTATGCAGCAACATTAGCTGTGAAATTCGGTTTAACTGTTGGAGATCTGAGAGAAACGATGGCTCCATATCTAACAATGGCAGAAGGATTGAAGCTGGCTGTCCTAACTTTTGATAAAGATGTTTCGAAATTATCTTGCTGTGCAGGCTAAGGGAACTTTTTTACAACTCCCTATTCAAGTGAACCAGCTAATGCTTTAAGGGATTTTCTAAGTGCATTTGTGGTCACAAAAATAATTTAACACTGATGATTTCGACATCAAATCTATAATTGATACCTTAACACCGCAGAGTAATAAAGGATGAATAATATGTCAGACTTATTATCCTTACCAGACATTAAAATAATAGAACCGCCACAAGAAAATGAAACCGATATGATGTTTAAAGTTGAAGCAGTCGGACCACCTGAATGTTGTCCTGAATGTGGTTTTGACAAGTTGTACAAACACAGTTCAAGAAATCAACTAATTATGGATTTGCCCATTCGTTTAAAGCGAGTGGGCTTACAATGAACCGTAGACGATACAAGTGTCGTGAATGCGGATCTACCTTCTGGGAACGCCTAATATCTGTAGATGAAAAGCGTAGTATGACCAAAAGGCTTTTAAAGTCCATTCAAGAGCAATCCATGTCTAAGACCTTTGTAGAAGTCGCAGAAAGCGTTGGTGTTGACGAAAAAACCATTAGGAACGTTTTTAAGGACTATGTGGCACTCAAAGAACGTGAATACCAGTTTGAAACTCCTAAGTGGCTTGGGATAGACGAGATACATATTATCCGTAGACCTCGGCTTGTATTGACTAATATTGAACGCAGGACTATTTATGACATCAAGCCTAACCGTAACAAGGAAACAGTCATCCAACGTCTTTCAGAAATCAGTGACAGGACTTACATTGAGTACGTCACAATGGATATGTGGAAGCCCTACAAAGACGCAGTGAACACTATCCTTCCACACGCTAAAGTTGTCGTAGATAAGTTTCATGTAGTTAGAATGGCTAATCAAGCCTTAGATAACGTCAGAAAGTCTTTGAAAGCCCATATGAGCCAAAAAGAAAGACGTACCTTATGCGTGAAAGGTTTATCCTTCTAAAGCGTAAACACGATCTAAATGAAGGTGAATCATTCCTCTTAGATACTTGGTTAGGTAATCTTCCTGCTTTAAAAGAAGCCTATGAACTCAAAGAAGAGTTTTACTGGATATGGGATACTCCTGATCCAGATGAAGGTCATCTTCGTTATAGTCAATGGAGACACCGTTGTATGTCCAGCAACTCTAAAGACGCATATAAAGACCTCGTGAGAGCCGTAGACAACTGGCATGTTGAAATATTCAACTACTTTGATAAAAGGCTCACTAATGCTTATACGGAGTCAATTAACAGCATTATTAGGCAGGTAGAGCGAATGGGTAGAGGTTACTCGTTTGATGCCTTGCGAGCCAAAATCCTTTTCAATGAGAAGCTCCATAAAAAGCGTAAGCCACGATTTAATTCAAGTGCTTTCAATAAAGCTATGTTATACGATACTTTCAATTGGTATGAAGTGAATGATCACGACATTACAGACAACTTAGGTGTCGATTTTTCCACACTTATTAAGAATTTGGAGAAGGGTGATTTATAAGCCCTTTTCCACCATAAAATCCGAATACCCAGAAAAATAAATGCTTTAGCAATTCAACGGTATTCTCCAAATGAGAAAATTCAAACAGTTAGTCCTTCGGCTCTAAATATGATTGTTAATTTACCAGAACAATTTGTCTTTGGGAAGCCTCTTTATCCAACAATTTTTGATAAAGCAACGATACTATTTGTCCAATTGATAAAGAAGCATGTTTTTGCCGATGCTAATAAACGAACTGCTTTCTTCGTTTTGGTGAAATTTCTACAGTTAAATTGTTATCATTTTTCTGTAACAGTTGAAGAAGCGATAAATATATGTGTAACTATCGCAGTAGAATCCTTAACAGATGAAAGCTTAAGCACTTACGCCAAATGGGTTTCTGAACATTCGTTTAGAATTAATGGAAAAAATTAAGCTCAACTATTCAATTCTTGTAAGTATAAATAAAGAGACTATATTAAAAATCTGTAATGCAGAAACGAATATTGTCTTTTTTTATTGATAGGGGAGAATTTTCGGCATCTTCCTATATCTCAGATAACAAAAAACGAACAGGCTCTTTTTCTGTCATTCAGAAGAGACCTTGTTCGTTTTTATCTTGATTTTCTTAAAAAGCTCGATACACATAAGAGTTTTCTGGTTTATCGACTTTTGTAAAGCTGTCGATCTCCAAGGTTGGGAGGTTTTGTTTGAGCTCTTTATGGTAGTGATTGACCAGTTTTCCTTTGGCTGTTATCCAGGTATTGTTCTCGTACTGACGGGTATTTCCCTTGGTCAGCAAACCATAGACACCTGAATCTGCGATGCAGTGAAGAATGCCAAAGCGGAACAAAAATTGACTATTGGCATGACTGGGGTCATTGTAGACAAAACCTGTGAACTGGACTGTCTTACCCTCAAATTCATCTGGATAGTCGTAGATGGCTTCCATGACCTCTATATAGTTTTCATTAGTGATCTGAATGTTATCCTGAGACAAGTATTTATCCGCCGCAGTTCTCATTTCCTTCTCATAGGCTGATTTTGAAAAATAAGAACTGGTATCTGGTTTCAAATATTGGCTTGTAGTTCCTTCACTTGTCTGAATGGCTAGATTCGTGCCTTCCGATAGGGGAAAGTGATAGCCTTTAGCTGAAACGGTTTGGGAATCCAAGCTAACAGTTGGGAAAGTTAAGCCAACAACAATTGGAATGGCCAGAAGAGCAGTACTCGTCACCTTGGCTAATCGACTGTTCAGATGACTGTGGGTTTTGACTTGCTTCATCCAGATATACAGTTGAACAATTGCCAAAATAAAGGAAAGTATCATGGAAATATAGGCCAGATAAGAATAGTGCAGGTTGATGTACTGGTTTAATTTGCCCGACAGATGGAGGTAGATTGTCAGTTCAAAATAGCCAGCTAAAATTAAAAATCGAATCATAGGATGACTCCAATCAAGAGAGAATACACTAAGACGACAAGAGTCACAATCGTAATGAAGTGACTGATAAATCGTGCTTTCAAGTAATTTTTCATCATAAGAATATTTTTGATATCCAGCATTGGGCCAATGACGAGAAAAGCTAAAACTGGTGCTAAGCCGAAACTCGAGAGAAGAGAAGCTCCGATAAAGGCATCCGCCTCACTACAGAGAGAAAGAAGAAAGGCCAAAAGCATCAAGAGCAGGATGGCAAAAAGAGGGGTCGCACTGATGGAGGTCAGAATCCGTGTCGGAACGTAGACCTGTATTATTGAGGCGAAGAGACAGCCAAATACCAAATAACGCCCTGTATCAAAAAATTCATCAATTGCTTGCACAAAGACCTGAAAAACTTTTTTTGCAGGGCTTAAGTGAGAAAAATTGTGCTCATGACAGACCAAACGATTTTCTTTTTGAATCGGTTCTTGCCAGAAAAATCCTAGAAAAATCCCAAGTATCACAGCTACAAGAATGGAACCCAGAGCTCGTAACAGGGCGATATGGAAGGAGTTGCCAAAGGCAGAATAGGTCGCAAAGAGAACAATAGGATTGATAACAGGCGCTGTTACGAGAAAGGGAACAGCCGTGTAACTAGGAACCTTCTTTTCCAGAAAACGATTGATAATGGGGACGATTCCACATTCACAAGAAGGGAAAAGTATCCCTACGAAGGTACCAAAAAAGATTCTCCCCCAACGATTTCGAGGAAGAAAATGATAAACCTTGTCAGGTGTGATATAAACCTCAATCAGCCCTGAGAAAATACTTCCTATCAGAACGAAGGGGAGGGCTTCAATGATAATGGAGAGGAAAATAGCCCCAGTCTGAAGCACGCTAGATGGGAGTTGTTGAAAAGTAGTCATCTAGTTTTTCTTTTCTGCTTTGGCATTTTTCTCTTTGTCATCAGGGAAAGTGACTTGTTTTAAATCAGGGAGTTTAGCAAACTCTTCAAACATTTTGTCCAAATCGTCTGTTTTTGTAAATTTTACAGCCATAGGTGTACCTCGATTCTAAATGCTACCTCTATTATACTATTATTTTGAAGAAAAGGGAGTTTTTTAATTTGTTTTGGATAGTTGATACTCTTCGAAAATCTCTTCAAACCACGTCTGCTTCGCCTTGTCGTAGATATATGTAACTGACTTTGTCAGTCTTATCTACAACCTCAAAGCAGTGCTTTGAGCTGACTTCGTCAGTTCTATCTGCAACCTCAAAACAGTGTTTTGAGCTGACTTCGTCAGTCTTATCTACTACCTCAAAACGGTGTTTTGAGCAACCTGTGGCTAGCTTCCTAGTTTGCTTTTTGATTTTCATTGAGTATGAAAAGGATTGGAGCAAGCCTTCCTGCTTGTGGTATAATAGATTCATGGATAAAAAATATGAAAAAATCTCTCAGGATTTGGGAGTGACTTTAAAGCAAATTGATATCGTTCTAAGTTTGACAGCTGAAGGGGCGACTATTCCCTTTATTGCGCGTTATCGCAAGGACATGACTGGTAGTTTAGATGAGGTGGCGATTAAGGCCATTATCGACTTGGATAAAAGCCTGACCAATCTCAATGACCGTAAGGAGGCTGTCTTGGCTAAGATTCAAGAACAAGGCAAGCTAACCAAGGAGTTGGAAGAAGCTATTTTAGCAGCCGAAAAACTAGCAGACGTAGAAGAACTCTACCTTCCTTACAAGGAAAAGCGTCGGACCAAGGCAACCATTGCCCGTGAAGCAGGACTCTTTCCACTTGCTCGCTTGATTTTGCAGAATGTATCTGACTTAGAAAAAGAGGCTGAAAAGTTCGTCTGTGAAGGATTTGCGAGTGGAAAGGAAGCCTTGGCTGGTGCAGTTGATATCCTAGTAGAAGCCTTATCGGAAGATGTTACCTTGCGTGCTATGACTTATCAGGAAGTGCTGAGACACTCTAAAATCACTTCTCAAGTCAAGGATGAAAATCTTGATGAAAAGCAAGTTTTTCAGATTTATTACGATTTTTCAGAGACGGTTGGAAATATGCAAGGATATCGTACCTTGGCCCTCAATCGTGGGGAGAAGCTAGGTGTCTTGAAGGTCGGATTTGAACATGAGACAGACCGCATTCTTGCCTTCTTTGCTGCTCGTTTCAAAGTGAAAAATGCCTATATAGACGAAGTAGTTCAGCAATCTGTTAAGAAAAAAGTCTTGTCTGCTATCGAGCGCCGTATTCGGACAGAATTGACTGAGAAGGCAGAAGAAGGGGCTATCCAACTCTTTTCTGATAATCTGCGCAATCTTCTCTTGGTTGCTCCGCTGAAAGGGCGCGTGGTTCTTGGATTTGACCCTGCCTTTCGTACAGGTGCTAAGTTAGCTGTCGTGGATGCAACAGGAAAAATGCTGACAACTCAGGTCATTTATCCTGTCAAACCAGCATCAGCTCGTCAAATCGAAGAAGCCAAGAAAGATTTGGCAGATTTGATTGGTCAATATAGCGTGGAAATTATTGCCATCGGAAATGGAACGGCCAGTCGGGAAAGTGAAGCTTTTGTAGCGGAAGTTCTGAAAGATTTCCCTGAAGTCAGCTATGTTATCGTCAATGAAAGTGGTGCTTCGGTCTATTCTGCCAGCAAACTTGCTCGTCAGGAATTTCCAGATTTGACCGTTGAAAAACGCTCTGCTATTTCTATCGCCCGTCGTTTGCAAGATCCCCTTGCAGAATTGGTCAAAATCGATCCTAAGTCAATCGGTGTCGGCCAATACCAGCACGATGTCAGCCAGAAGAAATTGTCTGAAAGTCTGGACTTTGTTGTCGATACAGTGGTAAACCAAGTCGGTGTCAATGTCAATACGGCCAGCCCAGCTCTTCTTTCTCATGTGGCTGGACTCAATAAAACCATTTCTGAAAATATCGTCAAATACCGTGAGGAAGAAGGAAAAATCACTTCACGTGCCCAAATCAAGAAAGTTCCTCGTCTGGGGGCTAAGGCCTTTGAACAGGCAGCTGGTTTCCTTCGTATCCCTGAAAGTAGCAATATCCTCGATAATACAGGAGTTCACCCAGAAAACTATGCTGCTGTTAAGGAGCTCTTCAAACGCCTGGATATCAAGGACCTGAATGAAGAGGCCCAAAGCAAACTCAAGTCGCTTTCTGTCAAGGAAATGGCGCAAGAGCTAGACCTTGGTCCAGAAACTCTTAAAGATACCATTGCAGATCTTCTCAAACCAGGTCGAGATTTCCGTGATTCCTTTGACGCACCTGTGCTTCGCCAAGATGTCCTAGATATCAAAGACCTAGTGGTAGGTCAGAAGCTAGAAGGTGTGGTGCGTAACGTCGTTGACTTCGGTGCCTTCGTTGATATCGGGATTCACGAGGACGGATTGATTCATATTTCCCACATGAGTCGCAAATTTATCAAACACCCTAGCCAAGTGGTGTCAGTTGGAGATTTGGTGACCGTTTGGGTCAAGAAAATTGATACTGAACGTGAAAAAGTTAATCTGTCGCTCCTCGCTCCAAATGAAACTGACTGATTACGTCAAGCAAGTTTCGCTAGAAGACTTCGGGAGACCTTTTATCCATCATGTCCAGTGGAATAGGCGTCTACGTTCGACAGGTGGGCGATTTTTCCCCAAAGATGGGCATTTGGATTTTAATCCCAAACTTTATCAGGAACTGGGTTTGGATGTTTTTAGGAAAATTGTCCGTCATGAACTCTGTCATTATCACCTCTATTTTCAAGGGAAGGGCTATCAACACAAGGATCGGGATTTTAAGGAACTGTTGAAAGCAGTGGATGGATTACGCTTTGTACCAACCTTGCCCAATAGCAACTCCAAACCAATTAAGCTCTATCGTTGCCAATCCTGCCAGCAAAGGTATCAGCGCAAGCGTAGGATTGATACCAAACGCTATCGATGTGGACTTTGTCGAGGCAAGTTGCTACTAGTAAATCAGCCTGAGGACTGATGAAAGCCTAGCCTATCCGTGATATACTATTACTCAATGAAAATCAAAGAGCAAACTAGGAAGCTAGCCGCAGGCTGTACTTGAGTACGGCAAGGTGAAGCTGACGCGGTTTGAAGAGATTTTCGAAGAGTATAAGTCTAACCTAGCAGAAAGAGGAAATACCATGAACAATAAATTTTATAAAATGAGACGAAATCGTATGATTTCAGGAGTGCTGGCAGGTCTGTCAGACAAGTGGAACTTTGATGTGACCCTTGTTCGTTTTCTGTTTGCTATTTTTACAGTCGCAAACTTTGGCCTTGGCGTGATTATCTATATCATCCTAGCTTCTATCCTACCAACAAAGGAAGATATCGAAGCTGAAATGTATGGAACAGGACCACGCAAACGCAAAGAAGCCCAAGCCATTGACGATAATGAAGGCTGGTTTTGGTGAGGTAGAAACAGTTATTTTACTGTTAGTCTATGAATTCTACTAATCTATTTTAAAATTTTTGAACCCTTGTATCTGCAAGGGTTTTATTCTTGCCTTCTTTTTATGGTAAAATATTTTTGATAAAATTTCTACATTTCTCCCAATCTTACAAAAATGTAAGATTAAAGTCTCTTTTGTAAGGTTAGGTTATGGCAAGCGGTCTTTTTTTGATGTAAACTAGACTCATAAAGAACAAAGGAGTAACATCATGAAACAAATCTTACAGAAGAAAACAAGAAAACCAAGCCATAAAGATATCGAGCGTGTTCAACTGGGATGCGCTATGATGCAAGCGACATTTCATTTGATGGGATATTAAGAAAGGAGATTCTCATGACACTTTTAGATGTAAAACACGTTCAAAAAATTTATAAAACTCGTTTTCAGGGCAACCAAGTAGAGGCCCTTAAGGATATTCACTTTACCGTGGAAAAAGGTGACTACGTTGCCATCATGGGTGAGTCTGGTTCTGGTAAATCAACTCTTCTCAATATCCTAGCTATGCTGGACAAACCAACTCGTGGTCAGGTTTACCTGAATGGAACAGACACAGCAACCATTAAAAATTCACAGGCTTCTAGCTTCCGTCGTGAAAAATTAGGCTTTGTCTTCCAAGATTTTAACTTGCTAGATACTCTATCTGTAAAGGACAATATCCTGCTTCCGCTTGTCTTGTCAAGAAGACCTATTACGGAAATGATGAAGAAATTGGTGGTGACAGCTGAGAATCTAGGCATCAACCAATTACAAGAGAAGTACCCTTACGAGATTTCAGGAGGTCAGAAACAGCGTGTAGCAGTAGCCCGCGCCATCATCACAGAACCTGAAATTCTCCTTGCGGATGAGCCAACAGGAGCTCTTGACTCCAAGTCCTCTGCAGCTCTTCTTGATGTCTTTGATGAAATCAATGAGCGCGGCCAAACCATTCTCATGGTAACCCACTCAACGGCAGCAGCTAGCAGAGCTAAACGTGTACTCTTTATCAAAGACGGCATTCTTTACAACCAAATCTACCGTGGAGAGAAGACAGAACGTCAGATGTTCCAAGAAATCTCTGATACCTTGACTGTTATGGCAAGCGAGGTGAATTAGTATGTTTCGATTAACCAATAAGTTAGCGGTATCGAACTTGATTAAAAACCGCAAACTCTACTATCCTTTTGCGCTGGCTGTTCTCTTGGCAGTCACCGTCACCTATCTCTTTTACTCCCTGACCTTCAATCCCAAGATTGCAGAAATTCGTGGAGGAGAAACCATCCAAACAACACTTGGATTTGGTATGTTTGTCGTCACACTTGCGTCAGCCATTATCGTCCTTTATGCCAATAGTTTTGTCATGAAGAACCGTTCCAAGGAACTAGGGATTTATGGCATGTTGGGTTTGGAGAAACGCCATCTGATCAGTATGACCTTTAAGGAGTTAGTGGTATTTGGGATTCTAACTGTTGGAGCAGGTATCGGTATTGGAGCCTTGTTTGACAAGTTGATTTTCGCTTTCTTGCTCAAACTGATGAAATTGAAGGTTGAACTGGTCGCTACCTTCCAGATGAATGTTGTCATTGCAGTACTTGTTGTCTTTGGTTTGATTTTCCTAGGCCTCATGTTCCTGAATGCCCTTCGAATCGCTCGTATGAATGCCCTCCAGCTCTCACGTGAGAAAGCTAGCGGAGAGAAAAAAGGTCGCTTCCTTCCTCTCCAAACTATTCTTGGTTCCATAAGTTTAGGGATTGGCTACTATCTTGCCCTTACGGTAAAAGATCCTCTTACAGCCTTAACAACTTTCTTCCTAGCTGTTTTACTGGTTATCCTTGGTACTTATCTTTTGTTCAATGCAGGGATTACCGTTTTCCTTCAAATCTTGAAGAAAAACAAGAAATACTATTACCAACCAAATAACCTTATCTCAGTGTCTAATTTGATTTTTCGTATGAAGAAAAATGCAGTTGGACTAGCAACTATCGCTATCTTGTCAACAATGGTTTTGGTAACCATGTCAGCAGCGACAAGCATTTTCAATTCCGCAGAATCCTTTAAAAAAGTGATGAATCCGCATGACTTTGGAATTACTGGACAAAATGTTGAAAAAGAAGACTTGGACAAACTCTTGAGCCAGTTTGCAAGTGACAAAGGTTATAGTGTCAAAGAGAAAGAAGTGCTTCGTTACAGTAACTTTGGTATTGCAAATCAAGAAGGAACCAAGTTAACCATTTTTGAAAGGGGACAAAATCGTGTCCAACCTAAAACAGTCTTCATGGTATTTGACCAAAAAGACTATGAAAATATGACTGGTCAGAAGCTTTCTCTATCAGGCAATGAGGTCGGCCTCTTCGCTAAGAATGATGGACTGAAAGGACAGAAAGCTCTAACTCTAAATAACCATCAATTTTCTGTAAAAGAAGAATTTAATACAGATTTTATTGTGAACCATGTCCCAAATCAGTTTAATATTTTTACTACTGATTACAATTACCTTGTTGTACCTGATTTACAAGCATTTTTAGACCAATTTCCAGATTCGGCTATCTATAATCAGCTTTACGGTGGTATAAATGTAAATATCAGTGAAGAAGAACAACTCAAAGTCGCTGAAGAATATGAAAAATACTTACAAAAGTTTAATGCTCAATTAAACACTGAAGGTAGCTATGTGTATGGTAGCAATCTAGCAGATGCTAGTGCTCAGATGAGTGCCCTCTTTGGTGGTGTCTTCTTTATCGGTATTTTCCTATCCATTATCTTTATGGTCGGAACCGTTCTGGTCATCTACTACAAACAAATTTCTGAAGGCTATGAAGACCGTGAACGCTTTATTATCTTGCAGAAAGTCGGTTTAGATCAAAAGCAAATCAAGCAAACCATCAACAAACAGGTTTTAACTGTATTCTTCCTTCCTTTGCTTTTTGCCTTCATACATCTAGCCTTTGCCTACAATATGCTTAGTCTGATTTTAAAAGTGATTGGTGTAATAGATACGACTATGATGTTGACTGTGACCTTGTCTATCTGCGCTATCTTCCTCATCGCCTATGTCTTGATTTTTATGATTACTTCAAGAAGCTATCGCAAGATTGTGCAAATGTAAAAAAAATACCTCGACTTCAAAATCGAGGTATTTCTTGTATTTTATACTCAATAAAAATCAAAAAGCAAACTAGGAAGCTAGCCGCAGGTTGCTCAAAGCACTGCTTTGAGGTTGTAGATAGAACTGACGAAGTCAGCTCAAAACACTGTTTTGAGGTTGTAGATAGAACTGACGAAGTCAATAACATATATCTACGGCAAGGCGAAGCTGACGTGGTTTGAGGAGATTTTCGAAGAGTATTAAATGCTGAAAAGTTGTCCAAGTAAGAAGGTAACTCCCATGGTCAAGAGACCAATAACTAGGTTCCGAATCATAGCTGTTTTGGTTGGGGCTTTTCCAAGTTTGGCACTAGTGTAACCAGTGAGAAGAAGGGCCACACCGACGATAAGGACAGTAGCAGGGATGCGGTATTCACTCGGGAAAATAGTTACTGACAGCATTGGTGGTAAGCTACCAAGGAAAAAAGAAATAAAGCTAGAGATAGCAGCATGCCAAGGATTGGTAAACTCTTCATACTCTATCCCATATTTTTCCTCTACCAAAGCCTTGAGCGGATTATTTAAAAAGGCTTTGTTGGTGAGAAGTTGGGCTGATGTTTCACACTCGCCATTTCGAATATAGGCAGCATAGAGGGACTTTTTGGCTAGTTCCATATCTTGCTCTAGCAAGACTTGCTCACGCGCAACGGCTGCTTCCTCGGTATCTTTTTGAGTTGAAACGGATACATATTCTCCACCTGCCATTGAAAAGGCACCGGCCAAAATAGCTGCAAATCCTGATAAAAAGATAATCCAAATATTGCTCGTAGCACTAGCAACCCCGATAACCACACCTGCAATGGAAATAATTCCATCATTGGCACCAAGAACACCCGCACGTAGAATATTTAAACGACCTGCAAAATTTGAATCAATTTCGTGATTTGTTTCTGACATACTAATCTCCTTTTTATTTAGTATAAATGAAACACATAGGGAAAGCAAACATTAATAAGCTTCTGAAAAAAGTTGCACGATTTTAATAATGTAAAATCATCGTTATTGTCTCTAGTAGAACAAACACAGAAGGTAAGGAATATAGAATGGTTTTCGATTACTTTTAGTAACATAGAATAAGTATTTTGTTCATTTTATAATCGTTTACAAGAAAATATTTCTTGACATTTTTTACATAAACTAAAGAATTTACGAACATCTTTTTGTTTTTTATCAAAAAAGGCTTTACAAGTTCTTAAAAACATGATATAGTAATGAAGCTTAGAAAATGAGATGATGTTTTCTAGCAAATATAAACCCGAGTAAAAAATGCCTACGGACAGGCAGGGTTGAATGCCGAAGCGTGGTTGAAAAACCACATTATTGATAGGGTTAAAAGCCTACTTTTATAAGTTGATGTTAGGACACTTGTCCTAATTCATAAATTTTTAGTGTGGTGAAAGCACACGTCATCTTGTGAAACGATCAATAAAGTACGTAATATTTGCTACTAGAGAGTTAGGAAACATCAGGAACAGACATACTCAACAGAAACCAAAATAAACGCGTCAGAAGATTGCAGAGCAGGTGAAAACCTGCTCTTTTTTCATGAGTATCCTTTAGAGCCTTACACAAGGTGAAAAAAGCTATGATAAAGGAGTATGTCTTTATAATGTTAAATCAAAACCAAGCCCCCATCTATGAGGGGCTGGTCAAATTACGAAAGAAAAGAATTGTACCATTTGATGTACCTGGTCACAAACGTGGCCGTGGGAATCCGGAATTAGTGGAACTTTTAGGGGAAAAATGCGTTGGGATTGATGTCAATTCGATGAAACCTTTGGATAATTTAGGGCATCCTATTTCGATTATTCGAGATGCAGAAGAGCTGGCGGCGGATGCTTTTGGAGCTAGCCATGCTTTTCTAATGATTGGCGGGACAACCTCATCCGTGCAGACCATGATTCTCTCCACTTGTAAAGCTGGAGATAAAATCATCCTCCCTCGTAACGTACATAAATCAGCTATCAACGCCCTTGTTTTGTGTGGTGCTATTCCCATCTATATCGAGATGAGTGTGGATCCCAAAATCGGTATTGCTTTAGGTCTTGAAAATAATCGTGTGGCGCAAGCTATTAAGGACCATCCGGATGCCAAGGCTATCCTAATTAACAATCCAACCTATTATGGGATTTGTTCAGATCTTAAGGGTTTAACAGAGATGGCTCACGCTGCAGGAATGAAAGTCTTAGTAGACGAAGCTCACGGTGCTCATCTGCATTTTACAGATAAACTTCCTCTCTCTGCTATGGACGCAGGAGCAGATATGTCAGCCGTATCTATGCATAAGTCTGGTGGTAGCTTGACACAAAGTTCACTTCTTTTAGTTGGGGATCAGATGAATCCTGAGTATGTGCGTCAAATCATTAACCTGACCCAATCAACATCAGCATCCTATTTGTTAATGTCTAGTTTGGATATTTCACGCCGCAATCTTGCCCTTCGTGGTAAAGACTCATTTGAGAAGGTCATTGAGCTATCTGAGTATGCTCGTCGTGAAATCAATGCCATCGGTGGCTACTATGCCTACTCAAAAGAGTTAATAGATGGTGTGTCGGTCTGTGATTTTGATGTAACCAAGCTGTCAGTCTACACTCAGGGGATTGGTCTAACAGGGATTGAAGTTTATGACCTCTTACGGGATGAATATGACATTCAGATTGAATTTGGTGATATTGGCAATATCTTGGCCTATATTTCAATCGGTGACCGCATCCAAGACATTGAACGTTTAGTTGGCGCTTTGGCTGATATCAAGAGACTCTACTCAAGAGATGGAAAGGACTTGATTGCTGGAGAATATATCCAGCCCGAATTAGTGCTATCTCCTCAGGAAGCCTTCTATGCAGATAGAAGAAGCTTAACATTAGACGAGTCCATTGGCCAGGTCTGTGGAGAATTTGTCATGTGCTATCCTCCAGGAATTCCAATCCTAGCGCCAGGTGAACGCATTACACGAGAAATTGTTGATTATATAAAATTCGCCAAAGAACGTGGTTGTTCCCTCCAAGGAACGGAAGATCCAGAGGTCAATCATATCAACGTCATTGAGAGAAAGGAGAACTAAATGGATTTATGGTTTTCTGAAGTTCATACTCCAGATGTGAAATTATCCTTGAGAACTGCCAAGCAGCTCTACGCTGGAAAAAGTGAATGGCAGGATATTGAAGTATTAGATACTCCAGCTTTTGGAAAGATTTTGATTTTAAATGGGCATGTCTTGTTTTCAGATGCAGATGACTTTGTCTACAACGAAATGACCGTCCACGTTCCTATGGCTGTCCATCCCAATCCAAAGAAAGTCTTGGTTATTGGGGGTGGTGACGGTGGTGTTGCCCAGATTTTGACACTCTATCCAGAACTGGAACAAATCGATATCGTGGAACCTGATGAAATGCTGGTAGAAGTTTGTCGAGAGTATTTCCCCGACTTTGCTGCGGGTCTTGATGATCCTCGTGTCACCATTTACTACCAAAATGGACTGAGATTTTTGCGAAACTGCGAGGATGACTACGATATTATCATCAACGATGCGACAGATCCATTTGGACATACGGAAGGGCTCTTTACCAAGGAATTTTACGGTAATAGTTATCGGGCTCTGAAAGAAGACGGCATCATGATTTACCAGCATGGTAGTCCTTTCTTTGACGAGGATGAGTCAGCTTGCCGAAGCATGCACCGCAAGGTCAATCAAGCCTTTCCAATCAGTCGGGTCTATCAGGCCCATATTCCAACTAGCCCTGCTGGTTATTGGTTGTTTGGATTTGCATCGAAAAAATACCACCCTGTCAAAGATTTCGACAAGGAAGGCTGGAAAAAACGCCAGCTTTTCACAGAATACTACACTGCAAACTTACACGTGGGAGCCTTTATGTTGCCCAAGTATGTTGAAGACATTTTAGAAGAAGAGGAAGGAAAAAAATGAGTCGTTTATTAGTTATTGGATGTGGGGGTGTTGCCCAAGTTGCTATTTCAAAGATTTGCCAAGATAGCGAAACTTTTGAAGAAATTATGATTGCTAGCCGTACAAAGTCAAAATGTGATGACTTGAAGGCTAAATTAGAAGGCAAAACAAATACTAAGATTGAGACAGCTGCTCTTGATGCTGACAAAGTTGAAGAAGTGATTGCCCTGATTGAAAACTACAAACCAGAAGCTGTTTTGAATGTAGCTTTACCATATCAAGATTTAACCATTATGGACGCTTGTTTGGCAACGGGTGTCCACTATATCGATACAGCCAACTACGAGGCTGAGGATACAGAAGACCCTGAATGGCGTGCCATCTATGAGAAACGTTGTAAGGAACTTGGTTTTACAGCCTACTTTGACTACTCATGGCAATGGGCTTACCAAGATAAATTCAAAGAAGCAGGCTTGACTGCTCTTCTTGGTTCTGGGTTTGACCCAGGTGTGACCAGCGTCTTTTCTGCTTACGCCCTTAAACATTATTTTGATGAAATACACTATATCGACATTTTAGACTGTAATGGTGGTGACCACGGTTATCCATTTGCGACAAACTTCAACCCAGAAATCAATCTACGCGAGGTTTCTGCGCCAGGTTCTTACTGGGAAGATGGAAAATGGGTCGAAGTGGAAGCCATGTCTATCAAGCGCGAGTACGATTTTCCTCAAGTTGGTCAAAAAGATATGTATCTCCTCCACCATGAAGAAATCGAATCATTGGCTAAGAACATTCCAGGTGTCAAACGGATTCGCTTCTTTATGACCTTTGGTCAATCTTACTTGACGCACATGAAATGCATGGAAAACGTTGGGCTCCTTCGTACGGATACTATTAATTTTAACGGACAAGAAATCGTACCAATCCAATTCTTGAAAGCCTTGCTTCCAGATCCTGCCAGCCTTGGCCCACGCACTGTTGGTAAAACAAATATCGGATGTATCTTTACAGGTGTCAAAGATGGCGTTGAAAAGACCATCTACATCTACAATGTTTGTGACCATCAAGAATGTTACGCAGAAGTTGGTTCACAAGCCATTTCTTACACAACAGGTGTTCCTGCCATGATTGGGACAAAATTAGTGATTGATGGCACTTGGAAACAACCAGGAGTTTATAACCTTGAAGAGTTGGATCCAGATCCATTCATGGAAGCTTTGAATGAGTACGGATTGCCTTGGGTTGTGGTTGAAAATCCACAAATGGTGGACTAATGAAATTAGAACAAGTACCAACGCCTTCTTATATTATTGACTTAGGAAAATTAGAAGAGAATTGTAGCATTCTACAAGAGGTTCAAGAAAAGGCTGGTTGTAAGGTTTTGCTAGCTCAAAAAGCTTATTCCCTCTATAAAACCTATCCCCTAATTAGCCAGTATCTCTCTGGTACAACGGCTAGTGGACTCTATGAAGCGAAGTTAGCTAGAGAGGAGTTTCAAGGGGAAGTCCATGTTTTTGCACCAGCTTTCAAGGATGAGGACATGGAGGAATTGCTTGAGATAACAGACCATATCGTTTTTAATTCCGAGAGACAGTTGCGTGAGCACGGTTCTCGTTGTCGGGAGGCTGGTATCAGTGTTGGTTTGCGCCTCAATCCTCAATGTTCAACGCAGGGTGACCACGCGCTTTATGATCCTTGTGCTCCTGGCTCTCGTTTTGGAGTGACTTCAGACAAGATACCAAGTGATTTATTGGAGTTGGTTGACGGACTTCATTTTCATACCCTCTGTGAGCAAGGGGCAGATGATTTACAAACTACTTTGAAAGCAGTGGAAGACCAGTTTGGTGCCTATTTGCACCAAGTTAAATGGCTCAATATGGGTGGAGGTCATCATATTACGAGAGATGACTATGATGTGGACTTACTAATTTCTGAGATTAAACGCATTCAAGAAACTTATAACCTTGACGTCTATATCGAGCCAGGAGAAGCGATTGCCCTTAATGCGGGTTATCTAGCGACAGAAGTCTTGGATATTGTTGAAAACGGAATTGAGACCTTGGTGTTAGATGCTTCAGCAAGTTGTCATATGCCAGATGTCCTTGAGATGCCTTATCGCCCCCCATTGAGAGATGGATTTGAAGCGCAAGAAAAACCTTATACTTATAGACTCTCTTCAAATACTTGCCTGACAGGGGATATCATTGGGGATTACAGCTTTGAAAAACCGATTGAAATCGGTGATCGCCTCTATTTTGAAGACATGGCCATTTATTCTTTTGTCAAAAATAATACCTTTAATGGTATTGGATTGCCAAGTCTCTATCTTATGGACGAACAGGGAGACTGTAGCTTAGTCAAAGCCTTCGGCTATCAAGATTTTAAAGGGAGATTATCATGATGGACAGTCCACAAAAATTAGGCTATCGTATGCCAGCAGAGTACGAACCCCATCATGGTACCCTCATGATATGGCCGACTCGACCAGGTTCATGGCCCTTTCAAGGTAAGGCAGCTAAAAAGGCTTTCAGCCAGATTATTAAGACCATAGCAGAAGGGGAAAGAGTCTATCTTTTGGTGGAGCAAGATTATCTATCTGAAGCCCAAGACTACCTTGGAGATAAGGTTATTTATTTAGACATTCCAACAAATGATGCTTGGGCTCGGGATACAGGACCAACTATTCTCATCAACGATCAAAGGGAAAAGTTGGCGGTAGATTGGTCTTTCAATGCCTGGGGTGGTGCTGTTGACGGTCTTTACCAAGACTATGCAGCAGATGATCAAGTAGCCAGTCGCTTTGCAGAAGTCTTAAATATACCTGTTTACGATGCCAAACCATTTGTACTGGAAGGTGGAGCTATTCATAGTGACGGTCAAGGAACGATTCTCGTAACTGAAAGTTGCTTGCTTAGTCCTGGTCGCAATCCTCACCTGACTAAAGAGGAAATTGAAAACATATTATTAGAATCCCTTGGAGCTGAAAAAATTATCTGGCTTCCTTATGGTATTTATCAGGATGAAACCAATGAACACGTTGACAATGTTGCAGCCTTTGTTGGTCCTGCAGAGCTTGTTTTAGCTTGGACAGAAGACCAAGATGATCCCCAGTATGCCCTGTCTGCAACAGATCTAGCTCTTTTAGAGAAGGAAACTGATGCAAAAGGCCGTTCCTTCACAGTTCATAAGCTTCCTATCCCAGCTATTCGTCAGGTTGTCACTAAAGAGGATTTACCAGGCTATACCTATGAAGAAGGGGAAGAGGAGCGTTATGAGGGAGAGCGTCTTGCGGCTTCCTATGTGAATTTTTACATTGCTAATAAGTCTGTATTGGTGCCACAATTTGAGGATGTAAACGACCAAGTGGCTTTAGATATTCTCAGCAAGTGTTTCCCAGACCGTAAAGTTGTCGGTATACCAGCCAGAGATATTCTCTTAGGTGGTGGCAATATCCACTGTATCACCCAACAAATCCCAGAATAGGAGAAAAAGATGAGAAATGTAAGAGTTGCAGCCATTCAGATGCAATGCGCTAAGGATGTGGCAACCAATATCCAAACAGCTGAACGTTTAGTTCGACAAGCTGCTGAGCAAGGAGCCCAGATCATTCTTTTGCCAGAATTATTTGAACGTCCCTATTTCTGTCAGGAACGTCAGTATGACTACTACCAGCAGGCCCAGTCGGTAACAGACAATACAGCTATTCAGCATTTTAAAACCATTGCCAAGGAGCTAAAGGTCGTTTTACCGATCAGTTTCTATGAAAAAGACGGCAATGTCTTGTATAACTCTATTGCTGTCATTGATGCAGATGGGGAGGTGTTGGGTGTTTATCGAAAGACCCACATACCAGATGATCATTATTATCAAGAAAAATTTTATTTCACACCTGGCAACACTGGTTTCAAGGTCTGGGATACTCGCTACGCTAAGATTGGGATTGGCATCTGTTGGGATCAGTGGTTCCCTGAAACAGCGCGCTGTCTTGCATTGAATGGGGCAGAATTGCTCTTTTATCCTACAGCCATCGGTTCAGAGCCAATTTTGGATACGGATAGTTGTGGTCATTGGCAACGTACCATGCAAGGACACGCAGCAGCAAATATTGTTCCAGTTATTGCAGCCAATCGTTATGGATTAGAGGAAGTCATTCCAAGTGAGGAAAATGGGGGACAAAGTTCCAGTCTTGACTTCTACGGTTCCTCCTTTATGACGGATGAAACAGGTGCTATTCTAGAGCAAGCTGAAAGACAAGAAGAAGCTGTTCTGTTAGCTACTTATGACCTAGACAAGGGAGCAATCGAACGCCTAAACTGGGGCTTGTTTCGAGATAGAAGACCAGAAATGTATCAACGCATTACGGACTAGTAGGAGAGAAATGAGAGATTTATTCTGCTAGACTCGTTTTCACTAGCAATTATAGGGATGCTAGGTCATCTAGTAAGTGGATTTTATATTTTAACTCTCTAAGACTTTCTCTCGCTTTTATGCGAGGAGCTTTTCTGTTTAAGCTTTATCAATAAAACATGCTATAATAGTTGCAGAAAGGTTGGTATTTATGGCTAGGATATTGGTTATTGAAGACAATAGTGACATTCAAGAAATCTTGCGAACACTTCTTACTGAGGAGCATAAGGTGGTTCAAGCCTTTTCTGGTACAGAAGGAATCACGCTTTTTGACCAAGGTGGGATTGACCTCGTTTTGCTAGATATCATGCTTCCTGGGAAAAATGGGGATCAGGTTTTAAAAGCCATCAGGGAACAAAGTCAAACTCCAGTCATTATGCTAACGGCTTTGAGCGATAAGAAGTTAATCAGTCAATATCTCTTAGAAGGTGCCAATGATTACATAGTCAAACCTTTTGATTTGGACGAAGTCTTTGCCAGAGTCACTGTTCAATTACGCCAAAGTGTAGAAAAACAGCCTATGGAAATAGAAAAAACTGAAAATCTGCCACAAAACTTGAAAAATATCCAGTTTGATGCAGAAAGTTTTGAAATCAAAAATAGTCAGGAAACTATTCGCCTGGCTAAGAAAGAATGCTTGATTCTCCAAACTCTCCTTAAACATCCAAAGAAAATCTTCACCAAGGAAGAACTTTATGAATTGGTCTGGGAGGATAGCTACCTACCTGGAGATAATACTCTCAATACGCATTTGAGTAATCTTCGTAAAAAATTAAGCCAGCTTGACCCAAATCAAGAATATATTGAAACCATCTGGGGCGTTGGGGTAAGATTAAAAGGAGACAAGAAATGACCTACATGATAATCTTTATCCTACTAGTCCTCCTAATTATTTTATCGATTGTATTAATTCGCTACCATCTAGCACTTAAAAACTTGAGTCAACAGATTGAAGACAAGATTCTCACAGGTAGTATGAAAAGAGTCGGAGTCAGCGTTTTTTCCAAACATTTTTTACAGCTCTACCAGCAAATTGAAAATTTATTTCAAGAAGTGGAACAATCTCGGTTAGTGATGAAAAGGGAAAAGCAGACTCTGGATATGGCCATCAGCAATATCGCCCATGATATTCGGACACCTTTGACTATCGCTTCAGGCTACACCCAACAATTGATAAAAACTCCTGAAAACAAAGCAGAAACCCTACAAAAAATAGCCCAGCATCTTGATTTAGTTTCCAAACGTTTGGAGGCTCTCCTAGAATATCGTCGTTTGATGGAAGGAGCTGTCAAACCGAAACTGGAAGAAGTAGATCTTTCAGCTTTTATTACCAAGAAGACTCTGGCTTATTATGATGTTTTTCAGGCGGCAAATATCACTCTTGATTTTAAAGTTGAAGCTGGTTTAACAACGAGGACTGATGAAGATTTGCTGGATCGAATTTTGCAAAATCTGCTTGGGAATGTCCTCAAACATGGCAAGGAAGAAGCACGTCTATCTTTGAGAAAGGAAAAGGAACAGCTTGTCTTAGAGATTGCAAACCTTGTCAAACAGCCCATCAACAAAATAGAAAATCTCAGCAACCGTTTTTATTCTGAAAATCTATCAGATACGGAAGAATCCTCTGGTTTAGGCCTTTATATCACTGAGGAATTATGCCATCTTCTCGGTGCAGAGATGAAACTAAGCACAGATGGGCAGTGGTTGTCGGTTTTCATTTACTTTTAACAAAAAGAAACCTCCTCTGTAGGCTAGAGGAGGTCATTTTTTATAGACTTTTCTTTCTGAAAACTGTCAGTCCACTTATATTAAAGATTACAATAACAGCTAAAGTAACTATAAGTGTGTAGAAAATGGATTCACTATTAGCAGTCATAGCATAGGCAAACTGTAATGATAAATATGGCAAAATTTTGATAGTTGGAAAAATGATCATCGGCATAGAAAGGATGATAGAGCTGACCAAATAACCAATAAATACCGCAAGATAAGAATGACTAACATAGAGGATGAAGGAAACAATGGAAAGCCAAGCAAGGAGGCAAAGAAATTGAAGGAAAATGGTTATCAATAGATTGGCAAAAAAGCCATCAGGCATAGTTCCAAATCCATTTAAGATAGTTGCTGGAATAAAGGCAATCACAAGACTGATGATAAGTTGCAAAAGTGCAATACAAGTCAATACAAAGGCTTTTGCAAGGAAAAACTCGGTACGAGAAACACCCACTGTTAAATTATTTTTATAGAGTTTGCCGATTAGATCAACTCCAAGCACGAGGCAGGCTAAGACGATGCAGAGAAAAACGAGATTTGAACCTTGACTAGATGCGTTAATCAGGGCTTGTACACCGTTCCAAGCTTGGGTTGGAATATCTGGTTCTTCTGCCTGGATTGCCATTAGATGGCCCGTAGCCCCAAAAATAGCCCCCATTAACATGAGTACAAAGAGAATGAACTCTGTAATCCAGAATCCTTTGGAACGGAAAAGACGGTAAAAGTCTGCTTGAATGGTATGTATCACGATTTTCCTCCTATTCGACCAATTGAGTGAAGTATTCTTCTAGGTTTTGACGGGCATAGTAAATCTCGTCAATGGCAACATCTGCCAAGGTTAATTCTTTAAGAATCTGTTTGACATCTTGTTCCTGACCAAAGATATGGATTTCATTTTCCGGATTAACAACCTTGAACTGGAGCTGGATTTGTTCTTTCAATACTTGACAAGCTTTCTCTTTATCAGCTGTCTTAAGGACAATATAATCCTCACTGAGTGTTTCAAATTCAGCTTTGCTGATTTCACGGATAATCTTGCCTTGATCTAAAATACCAAAGCGATTGGCAAGAAGATAGAGTTCTGACAAGATATGGCTAGAGATGAGAATGGTGATCCCTTTCTCTTGATTGAGGCGTTGAATCATCAGACGAAATTCTTTGATACCGATTGGGTCGAGACCATTGATAGGTTCATCTAAAATCAGGAAGTCTGGTTTGGACAGGAGGGCAATGGCGATACCAAGTCTTTGTTTCATTCCTAGCGAGAAATCACGAAAGACTTTTTTACCTGTATCTGACAACCCTACATAATCCAGGGTTTCTCGAATGACTCTATCAGCATTTGGAATATGGCGAATCATACAATAATATTTCAGATTTTGATAGGCTGTTAAGTGATTATGTGCTACGGGTGATTCTATCACTGAACCTACTCGAGATAGAGCCTTGGTCCACTCATTTTCCGTTTGGCTAGAGAAGAGGGAAACGGTCCCTTTATCCGCAAACAGTAGTTGAGTAATAATTTTTATTAAGGTGGTTTTCCCAGCTCCGTTTTTCCCAATAAGTCCATAAATATCTCCCTCTCTTATCGTTAGATGAAGATCCTGAAGAATAGCTTGTTTGTCGAAGTTTTTGGACAATCCATGAATGTCAAGTACTGTTTTCATGATTCTCTCCTTTTGATTTATTTTGATAACTTTAGTATAAAGCATAGAAATCAAAGAAAGCTCAAGGATTTCTAAAGAGTTTCTAAAGTTTTAGGAATTCTTAAATATTAAAACCCAGTTGATATGAACTGGGCTTCTTAACTATAAAATATATTTCTCAATCGCACGCGCAACGCCGTCTTCTTCGTTACTTACTGTAACAGCATCAGCTAGGGATTTGACATGGTCGCTAGCATTTCCCATTGCAACACCAAGCCCTGCAAACTGGAGCATTTCGATATCGTTATTAGCATCGCCCATGGCCATGATTTCTGAGGAATCAATCTTCAAAATCTCTGCCAGTCTTGAAAGAGCAGTAGCTTTTGTCATTCCAAGTGGCATAGCTTCATAAATAACAGGCTGCGAACGAACTCCACTAAATCGTTGGCAAAGCTCCTCAGCAAAACGATTCTCAAAATCGTCTGTTTGCTCCTTCGTGCCCAAAAACATACCTTGGAACATGCGGTACTTGCCACTAGTCGCTTCCTCAAGAGAAATTTCAGTCAGGTCTGAAAAGACTAGTTTGGCATCATTTTGAACGATTTCAGTAGGCTTGCCACCGAGGACAAAATAATGTTCCTCATCAAAAAGAGTCAACTGAACATCACTTTTTTCAGCAAGGTCATAGAGGTATTCAATGTCTGCTGGACTGAGTTCTTGCCAATCAACCAGACTCCAGTCACTGGTCTGGTGAGTTGAACAACCATTGTTAACAATCACATACTCATTCTGGAGGTCAAGCCCTAATTTTTTATAGTAAGGGAGGACACCGAAAAGCGGGCGACCCGTACAGAGAACCAGTTTGACGCCTTTTTCAATAGCTTGATGAATAGCAGTGATGTGAGCTTGTGGGATTTCCTTGGCTTCATTGAGGAGGGTTCCGTCCATATCCAAGGCTAGTAGTTTAATCATAGGTCTTCCTTCTTTATCTTTTGGTATTATTATAGCATGTTTTGGAGGAAATAAGGATTACTATGTCAATTTAGGACGTTTGGATGACAATTTAAGATTTGAAGAAGATAATTGGCAAATATATGCTATACTAAACTTGTCAAAGTTGCAACTAGACAAATATAAAAAAACTAACTTAAAGTAGTTTTTTTTAAGTAGGTATGAGTAGTAGCTTACTCAACTAATCTGAACCATAACGGAGGAATACATCATGGTTTTAATGAAAAAAATGTAAATTTAACAAAAGAAGAATTAGAGATGATACAAGGTGGAGCAGATCCATATGGTAAAGAGGCTAATAATTATTTCACTTGGCAAATAGAGCCGGTATTAACTATGCCGGTTCATGGATTTTGTCCCAGCGGCACCTATGATTTAGGATATATTGGAGGAGGCAACCATCTTTGCAAAGGAAGTCCTGCGAGATTTTAAGTAAAATATATTAGTAATATGAAGAAATAAGAGGAGAAAGCTGAGGCATAGTATGAAAAAAAGAGCTGTACAGATTTTACTAGCCTTATTGGTAATCATTTATAGGAAGACATGGTTTTGGTGGATTTTTAATCACTTTTCAACTAGATTTGTAGTTGCTAGTCGAGAGTATTTCTTGATTCTTGCTTTTTTAGAGCTCATTGTTACTTTTATAGCTATTCTTTATTTACTAGTATTCGAAGGTAAGAAAATACTTGAATTGAAGTGGAAATGGAGATATCCAGTTTATTTGCTTCTTGCTTTTGGAGTCAATCATATTTCAGGTATTGTGTTTTCCTTTTTAACCCCAGCAACGTCCAATCAAATGGCTTTAAATGAATTAGTTGAGATGACAGGGCGACAAGAGTTACTATATTTATTGCTTATTACTTGTCTGCTAGGACCAATTACAGAAGAATTGGTTTATCGAGGAGTTCTGATGAATACATTTTTGAAAGATTCACCTTGGTATGGAGATGTTTTACTATCAGCCTGTGTCTTTGGCTATGTGCATGTTTCTGATGGTATAACACCACTTGCCTTTTTCACCTATGCAAGCGGAGGAGCATTTTTAGCATTCCTCTACCGAAAAACTCATTCTCTCTATTACCCTACTTTACTTCATATCATAATCAACATTACTGCATTTTGGGAATTATGGATCAATCTATTTTCAGCAAGTTAGAGCTTAGCAATCAATGAGAGTGGGACAAAAATCGGTAATTCGTTAGAATTCGATTTCGTCGTCCTACCTCCGCACAGCCCACTCAACCACTGCATCTTGCTCGACAATCCAAAGACAATTGAGAGGCTAGGACTTTTGTCCCAGCCTCATTCTTTTCTTCAGAAGTTCTAAGAACTCTCTATTTATAGGATTAGCAGTCAAAAAATGGTATAATAAAAGATAATGAAAAATTCCAACGAGGCAGAGATGAAATTACTTTATACTGATATCCGGACTTCTTTGACTGAAATTCTAACCAGAGAGGCGGAAGAGCTAGTTGCTTCGGGCAAGCGGGTCTTCTACATCGCCCCCAACTCTCTTTCTTTTGAAAAGGAACGCGCCGTGCTGGAATGCTTGTCCCAGCAGGCTTCTTTTGCGATTACTGTTACTCGCTTTGCTCAAATGGCGCGTTACCTGGTCTTGAATGACTTACCTGCCAAGACCAGTCTAGATGACATCGGTCTTGGGATGGCCTTTTATAAGTGTCTTGCGGCACTCGATCCCAAAGACTTACGAGTATACGGTGCCATCAAGCAGGACCCTCAATTTATCCAGCAGTTGATTGATCTTTATCACGAGATGATGACTGCTCAGATGAGTTTTTTGGACTTGGAGAGTTTGACGGATGAGGACAAGCGAGCAGACTTACTCTTGATTTTTGAGAAGGTAACGGCTTATCTCAATCAAGGACCGTTAGCTCAGGGAAGTCAGTTGTCCCATTTGATTGAAGCTATTGAGAATGACAAGGTAAGTAGTGATTTTACTCAAATCGCCTTGGTTATTGATGGCTTTACTCGTTTTTCTGCTGAGGAAGGGCGGATTGTGGACCTACTTCATGGCAAGGGTGTTGAGATTGTTATCGGGGCTTATGCGAGTAAGAAAGCCTATACCAGCCCTTTCGCTGAAGGCAATCTCTACCAAGCCAGTGTGGAGTTTCTCCATCATTTAGCTGCTAAATACCAAACGCCTGCTCAAGACCGTTCTCAAACTCATGAGCAGATAGATAGTTTTGACAAGGCATCTCGTTTGTTGGAGTCTTCTTATGACTTTTCAGAACTTTCCTTGGAAATTGATGAGAAGGACCGTGAAAATCTGCAAATCTGGTCTTGTTTGACGCAAAAAGAAGAGTTGGAGTTGGTAGCGCGTAGCATTCGTCAGAAATTACATGAAAATGTAGACCTGAGTTACAAGCATTTCCGTATTCTCTTGGGGGATGTAGCTTCTTATCAGTTATCGCTGAAAACCATTTTTGACCAGTATCAGATTCCTTTCTATCTTGGTAGAAGCGAATCCATGGCTCATCATCCCTTGACACAGTTTGTCGAGTCTATTTTAGCTTTAAAACGCTATCGTTTCCGTCAGGAAGATTTGATAAACCTTCTTAGAACAGGTCTCTATACCGACCTCAGTCAGGCTGATATTGATGCTTTTGAACAATATATCCGCTATCTTGGTATCAATGGCTTGCCAGCCTTTCAACAAGACTTCACAAAATCCCACCATGGAAAATTTGATTTAGAGCATTTGAATGCCCTTCGTCTGCGTATTTTAACACCTCTTGAGAACCTATTTGCCAGTCGAAAACAAAAGGCTGAAAATCTCTTGAAAAAGTGGAACTCTTTTCTAAAAGAAGGAGCAGTAACTAAGCAGTTACAAGATTTGACAGCCAGTATGGAAACTCTTGAACAGGAAAGACAAGCTGAAGTTTGGAAGACTTTCTGTCACGTTTTAGAACAATTTGCGACTGTTTTTGCTGGTTCACAGGTTAGTCTAGAGGACTTCCTAGCCTTGCTCCATTCTGGAATGAGACTATCTCAGTATCGCACCATTCCAGCAACAGTGGACACCGTTCTGGTGCAGAGTTATGATTTGATTGCACCGTTGACAGCTGACTTTGTCTATGCCATTGGGCTAACTCAGGACAATTTACCAAAAATCGCGCAAAATACCAGTCTTTTAACTGATGAAGAAAGACAAAGCTTAAACCAAGCAACCGAAGATGGGGCGCAATTACTAATTGCTAGCAGTGAAAATCTCAAGAAAAATCGCTATACTATGCTTTCCTTGGTTAATTCTGCTCGTAAAGAGTTAATCTTGTCGTCTCCAAGCCTTTTTAATGAAAGTGAAAGCAAGGAGTCAGCCTATCTTCAAGAGCTAGTCCATTTTGGATTTAGGCGGAAAGAGAAAAGGATGAATCACAAAGGTCTGTCTAAGGAAGATATGGGGTCCTATCACAGTCTTTTGTCTAGTCTGGTTGCCTATCACCAGCAGGACGAGATGAGTGAGACTGAGCAAGATTTGACCTTTGTTAAGGTTCTGGCGCGTGTCATGGGTAAAAAACTAGACCAGCAAGGTCTGAAAAATCCGGCTCTCCCAACCAGTCCAAGCAGTAAGCCCTTGGCTAAGGACACCTTGCAGGCTCTCTATCCAGCTGACAAGGAATTTTACCTGTCTACCTCTGGTTTGACGGAGTTTTATCGCAATGAATACAGTTATTTCCTACGTTATGTTTTAGGCTTGCAAGAAGAATTACGCCTGCGTCCTGATGCCCGCAGTCACGGGAATTTCTTGCACCGTATCTTTGAACGCGCCTTGCAGTTGCCTGATGAAGATTCCTTTGACCACCGTCTAGAACAAGCTATCCAAGAAACCAGTCAAGAACGTGAATTTGAAGCCATTTATCAGGAAAGTTTGGAAGCCCAGTTTACCAAGGAAGTTCTACTTGATGTAGCTCGCACGACTGGACATATTCTCCGACACAATCCAGCCATCGAAACCATCAAAGAGGAAGCGAATTTTGGTGGAAAAGAGCAGGCCTTTATTCAATTGGACAATGGACGGAGTGTCTTTGTACGAGGTAAGGTTGACCGCATTGACCGATTGAAAGCTGATGGGGCGATAGGAGTGGTAGACTACAAATCTAGTCTGACCCAGTTCCAGTTTCCTCACTTCTTTAATGGACTCAATTCCCAGTTGCCAACTTATCTAGCTGCTTTAAAAAGAGAAGGGGAGCAGAACTTTTTCGGAGCCATGTACTTGGAAATGGCTGAGCCTGTCCAATCTCTGATGGCCGTTAAAAGTCTGGCAGGTGCAGTAGTAGAAGCTAGCAAGTCAATGAAATACCAAGGCCTCTTTTTAGAAAAAGAAAGCAGTCATTTGGGCGAATTTTATAACAAAAACAAGGCCAATCAGCTGACGGATGAGGAATTCCAGCTCCTACTGGACTACAATGTCCATCTGTACAAGAAAGCAGCTGAGAAAATTTTAGCAGGCCAGTTTGCCATTAACCCTTATACTGAAAATGGCAGAAGTATTGCTCCATATGTTCAGCAACACCAAGCCATCACAGGCTTTGAAGCCAATTACCATTTGGGGCAAGCCCGTTTCCTAGAAAAGTTAGACTTACCTGATGGCAAGCGTCTGGTCGGAGAAAAGCTAAAACAAGCTTGGTTTGAAAAAATAAGAGAGGAGTTGAATCGATGAAGCCCATTCCCTTTTTAACTGAGGAGGAAATTCAAAAACTGCAAGAAGCAGAAGCAAATTCGAGCAAGGAACAAAAGAAAACTGCCGAACAAATCGAAGCCATCTACACTTCTGGTCAAAATATCCTCGTCTCAGCGTCGGCTGGTTCTGGTAAGACCTTTGTCATGGCCGAGCGTATTCTGGACCAATTGACGCGTGGTGTGGAAATTTCTCAACTCTTTATCTCAACCTTTACCGTTAAGGCTGCCACTGAACTTAAAGAACGTTTGGAGAAAAAAATCAGCCAACAAATCCAAGAAAGCAGCGATGTCGACCTCAAACAACACTTGGGTCGCCAGTTGGCAGACCTACCCAACGCAGCCATCGGAACCATGGACTCCTTCACACAAAAATTCCTTGGTAAACATGGTTATCTGCTTGATATTGCGCCTAATTTCCGTATTTTACAAAACCAAAGCGAGCAACTCCTTCTAAAAAATGAAGTCTTTCATAAGGTCTTTGAATCCAATTACCAAGGTAAACAGAAAAAGACCTTTAGTCATTTGCTGAAAAACTTTGCTGGACGTGGAAAAGATGAACGGGGGCTGCGCCAGCAAGTCTATAAAATCTATGACTTCCTTCAATCCACTAGCAATCCTCAGAAATGGTTAAGTGAATCTTTCCTCAAAGGCTTTGAAAAAGCTGATTTTACGAGTGAAAAAGAAAAACTGACTGAGCAAATCAAACAAGCCCTTTGGGATTTGGAAAGCTTTTTCCGTTACCATCTGGATAACGATGCCAAGGAGTTTCCAAAGGCTGCCTATTTAGAAAATGTCCAGCTGATTCTGGATGAAATTGGCTCCTTAAATCAGGAGTCCGATAGTCAGGTTTACCAAGCAGTGCTTGCGCGTGTTATCGCCATTTCGAAAGAGAAAAACGGTCGAGCTCTGACCAATGCCAGCCGTAAGGCTGATTTGAAGCCACTGGCGGATGCCTACAACAAAGAAAGAAAGACCCAGTTTGCTAAACTAGGGCAACTGTCAGACCAGATAGTGATTCTCGACTATCAAGAACGTTATCATGGAGACACTTGGAAACTAGCTAAAACCTTCCAATCTTTCATGAGCGATTTTGTGGAGGCTTATCGTCAGCGTAAGCGCCAGGAAAATGCCTTTGAATTCGCTGATATTAGCCATTACACCATTGAGATTTTAGAGAAATTCCCGCAAGTTCGTCAGGCTTATCAGGATCGCTTCCATGAAGTCATGGTCGACGAGTATCAAGATACCAACCACATTCAAGAACGGATGTTGGACTTGTTGTCTAATGGCCACAATCGCTTTATGGTGGGAGATATCAAGCAGTCTATCTATCGTTTCCGTCAGGCAGACCCGCAGATTTTCAATGAGAAATTCCAACGCTATGCGCAAAATCCAAAAGAGGGCAAGCTGATTCTCCTCAAGGAAAATTTCCGTAGTAATTCAGAAGTGCTGTCAGCAACCAACGATGTATTTGAGCGTCTCATGAACCAAGAGGTCGGCGAAATCAACTATGATAACATGCACCAGCTGGTTTTTGCCAATACCAAACTGACTCCCAATCCAGACAACAAGGCAGAATTGCTCCTCTACGATAAGGACGACACAAATGAGGAAGAAGAGGGTCAGGCAGAAACGAAACTAACAGGCGAAATGCGCTTAGTTATCAAGGAAATCCTTAAACTTCATCAGGAAGAAGGTGTTGCCTTTAAAGAAATCGCCCTTCTGACCTCCAGTCGCAGTCGTAATGACCAGATTCTTCTCGCTTTGTCAGATTACGGAATTCCTGTCAAAACTGACGGAGAGCAAAACAATTATCTCCAATCCCTAGAAGTGCAAGTCATGCTAGACACCCTTCGTGTCATTCACAATCCTCTTCAAGATTATGCCTTGGTTGCCCTTATGAAGTCTCCTATGTTTGGCTTTGACGAGGACGAGTTAGCACGTTTGTCCCTTCAGAAAGCAGAGGATAAAGTACACGAAAATCTCTATGAGAAACTAGTAAATGCTCAAAAACTGGCAAGCAGCCAAAAAGGATTGATTCACTCAGCTTTAGCTGAGAAACTGAACCAATTCATGGATATCCTAGCTTCTTGGCGTCTGTATGCCAAAACCCACTCCCTCTATGACTTGATTTGGAAGATTTACAACGACCGTTTTTATTATGATTATGTGGGGGCTTTGCCAAATGGGCCTGCTAGACAAGCTAATCTCTATGCCCTAGCACTGCGAGCTGATCAATTTGAAAAGAGCAATTTCAAGGGCTTGTCGCGTTTTATACGTATGATTGACCAAGTTTTAGAAGCCCAGCACGATTTGGCAAGCGTTGTAGTTGCACCACCTAAGGACGCAGTAGAGCTCATGACTATCCACAAGAGTAAAGGGTTGGAGTTTCCATATGTCTTTATCCTCAATATGGATCAAGACTTTAATAAGCAAGACTCTATGTCAGAAGTCATTCTCAGCCGCAAAAATGGACTAGGACTTAAGTATATTGCCAAAATAGAGACAGGAGCAGTGGAAGCCCACTATCCTAAAATCATCAAGCTCTCTATTCCTAGCCTGACCTATAGGCAGAACGAAGAGGAATTACAGCTGGCAAGCTATTCAGAGCAAATGCGTCTGCTGTATGTTGCCATGACGAGGGCTGAGAAAAAGCTCTATCTTGTCGGTAAGGGTTCTCGTGAAAAGCTAGAAGCCAAGGAATACCCAGCAGCTAAAAATGGAAAACTAAATAGCAACACTAGACTTCAAGCCAAGAATTTCCAAGATTGGATTTGGGCTATCAGTAAAGTATTTGCCAAGGATCATCTCAACTTTAGCTATCGTTTTGTTGGTGAAGATCAGCTGACTAGAGCAGCTATCGGAGAATTGGAAACCAAGAGTCCTCTACAAGATAGCTCTCAAGTAGACAATCGCCAGTCAGAAACCATTAAAGAAGCTCTTGAAATGCTGAAAGAAGTGGAAGTTTATAATACTCTTCACCGTGCAGCCATTGAACTGCCTAGTGTTCAAACCCCAAGCCAAATCAAGAAATTCTACGAACCTGTTATGGATATGGAAGGTGTCGAGATTGCAGGTCAAGGCCAGTCAGTAGACAAGAAAATTAGTTTTGATTTACCAGATTTTTCAAGCAAAGAAAAGGTAACAGGAGCTGAGATTGGTAGTGCTACCCACGAACTCATGCAGAGAATTGCCCTCAGCCAGCGACCAACGCTTGCTAGCCTGACAAAAACTCTCAAACAAGTTCAAACCAGCCCAGGTGTCAGAGATAAGATCAATCTTGCTAAAATCCTTGCATTCTTTGACACAGCACTCGGTCAGGAAATTCTTGCCAATACCGACCACCTTTATCGTGAGCAACCTTTCTCCATGCTCAAACGAGACCAAAAGAGTCAGGAAGATTTTGTTGTCCGTGGTATCCTTGACGGCTATTTACTTTATGAGGATAAAATCGTTCTGTTCGACTATAAGACAGACCGCTATGATGAACCAAGTCAACTCATTGATCGCTACCGTGGTCAATTATCCCTATACGGAGAGGCTTTATCTCGAGCCTATTCGATTGAAAATATTGAAAAATACTTGATTTTACTCGGTAAAGACGAGGTTCAAGTTGTAAAAGTATAATTTATACTCGTCGAAAATCTCTCAAACTACGTCAGCTTCACCTTGCCGTTGATATATGGTTACCAGTCTTATCTACAACCTCAAAACAGTGTTTTGAGCAGCCTGCGGTTAGCTTCCTAGTTTGATCTTTGATTTTCATTGAGTATTAGAAAGGAGATCCCATGACACTTCCAGTTAGAAAATCCCTGCATGATGCCGTGCTACAGGCTTCAAAAGCTGATACTTGGGAACAAGCTACCAAGGAATGGAATGAAGTTTCCTTGATTTTTAATGGTATCGGTCGTAGTAATTGTGTCTGTGGGAATGCTATCAAATACGCTTACGAACTTTTTAACGGCGTCACAGGCCAACGTCTCTTTCCGATTGGTAGCGATTGTGTTCGTCATTTTCATCGATTAAGCCTTGACCAGCAACTGGAAGAGGAAGAAAAACTGCTCAGAAAGGTTGAAAATCTAACCAGAAAAGCCCAGAAAAAGGAAAAAATCAAGGTCAATAAAAGTGATTTTGACGAGCGTCTTCTAAAGTGGCTCTGGGAAAAAGGTGTTTTTAAACCCAATCGTGGAAATCAGTTCTCACCTGAGAAAGACTACCAGCTTTTCCTAGAAGTCTTTCAAGGAGGAAGTTGGACCAAGGCAGAGCCCAAGAAGAAGGCTCGTATGGAAGAAGTTCTTGAAAAGTGTATCAAACCCTTTTTACTTGGGAAACCAGATGACCAACTCTACCTTGTCAAACTAGGTAAGGAGAAAATTGACTACGAGCAAGAACTCCGTATCAAGGCAGAGAAAGAGCGTAAAAAGAGAGATAAAATCGCCAAGCAATATGCAGATAATCTAGTCCTAGCCATGGGACCGGCAGAGCGTGCTTATCAAGACTACTTTGGCTTTACAGAAACCCTGACTCAAGAAGAACGCAAGTGGGAGAAAATCCTTTTTGGTAAAAATAGAGCAGAAAGGGCTAACAAGGCCAAACAATACCAAAAAGAGTTGGAAAAAGACCAACGAATAGCTAGTCAGGATCCAATTGAAAAAAGGCAGAAGCAGATTTGGCTACTCAATTCCTATTTCAGTGAGCTTCCTGAAGAAAAATCCAGATTTTCTCGACTCTTATTGGAATATCGAAAGAGTGGAGAAGTGCCCTTTTCAACTGAATACCTGTCAGATCATCTGCTCGACTTTTTCTATAAGATGAAAGCCTTTGAGTTTGAAATTGCACCAGAACAAGTCCGTGATTTTCTAAAAGATAGTCTCCAGGCAGATCATCTCTCCTCAGCACAAGAAAGCTGGATAGAAGGAATCCTAACAAATTGCATAATCCCATTTTTATCTCGAATACTCATCTAAAACTTTGTATATAAGTCTTCAAATTTTATAGAAAGTTAATATACAAATCAAGTGGATTTAAAATCAGCCTTCCTTTATAAAGTAGCTATTACAAATAAAAGCTTGTGCAAAAAAGGCAAATTTATGATAAAATAGAAGGTAAGATAGAAAACGTTTTTACAATTTTTTCAATCCGAAGGAGATATATTATGGCTACTATTCAATGGTTTCCTGGTCACATGTCTAAAGCGCGTCGACAGGTGCAGGAAAATTTAAAATTTGTTGATTTTGTGACGATTTTGGTGGATGCACGCTTACCTCTATCTAGTCAAAATCCTATGTTGACCAAGATTGTTGGTGATAAACCAAAACTCTTGATTTTAAACAAGGCAGACTTGGCTGATCCAGCAATGACCAAGGAATGGCGACAGTATTTTGAATCACAGGGAATCCAGACATTGGCTATCAACTCCAAAGAGCAAGTGACTGTAAAAGTTGTAACAGATGCTGCCAAGAAGCTCATGGCTGATAAGCTTGCTCGCCAGAAAGAACGTGGGATTCAGATTGAAACCTTGCGTACCATGATTATCGGGATTCCAAATGCTGGTAAATCAACTCTGATGAACCGTTTAGCTGGTAAAAAAATTGCCGTTGTCGGTAACAAACCAGGGGTGACCAAGGGTCAACAATGGCTCAAAACCAATAAAGACCTTGAAATCCTAGACACACCCGGTATTCTCTGGCCTAAGTTTGAGGATGAAACTGTTGCGCTTAAGTTGGCCTTGACTGGAGCTATTAAGGACCAGTTGCTTCCTATGGATGAGGTAACTATTTTTGGCCTCAATTATTTCAAAGAACGTTATCCAGAAAAGTTGGCTGAACGCTTCAAACAAATGAAAATTGAAGAAGATGCGCCTGTTATTATTATGGACATGACCCGTGCCCTTGGTTTCAGAGACGACTATGACCGATTCTACAGTCTCTTCGTGAAGGAAGTCCGCGACGGCAAACTCGGTAACTATACCTTAGATACACTGGAAGACCTCGATGGCGACGATTAAAGAAATCAAAGAACTCCTTGAAACGGTCAAAGACATAGATAGCCCCATCTTTTTAGAACTCGAAAAAGATAATCGCTCAGGAGTGCAAAAAGAAATCAGCAAGCGTAAAAAAGCCATTCAGGCTGAATTGGATGAAGACATTCGTTTGAAATCCATGCTCTCCTACGAAAAAGAACTTTATAAGCAAGGTTTGACCTTAATTGCTGGTGTTGATGAGGTTGGTCGTGGCCCTTTAGCTGGCCCTGTAGTCGCCGCAGCCGTCATCTTGCCTAAAAATTGTAAGATTAAAGGCCTCAACGACAGCAAGAAAATTCCTAAAAAGAAACATATGGAGATTTTTCAAGCAGTTCAAGACCAAGCTTTATCAATCGGCATTGGTATCATGGATAATCAGGTCATCGACCAAGTCAATATCTATGAAGCAACCAAACTAGCCATGCAGGAAGCAATCTCTCAGCTCAGTCCTCAACCAGATCATCTCTTGATAGATGCCATGAAACTGGATTTGCCCATTTCACAAACATCTATCATCAAAGGTGATGCGAATTCCCTCTCCATTGCAGCAGCTTCTATAGTAGCCAAGGTGACACGTGATGAATTGATGAAGGAATACGATCAGCAGTTCCCTGGCTATGATTTTGCTGCTAATGCTGGTTATGGAACAGCTAAACACTTGGAAGGACTGAAAAAACTAGGAGTTACACTAATTCACCGAACCAGTTTTGAACCCATTAAATCGCTGGTTTCAGGAGAAAAAGAAAGTTAAGTTAGAAGGAATGTTTATGGAAGAACAATCAGAAACACCCAGTTCCAAGAAAGAATTTGCCTTTGCCTCAAGCACTATATTATCCCAAGTTGGACGAGGAATCATTGTTGGTCTCGTTGTTGGAATTATCGTTGGATCCTTTCGTTTCTTAATTGAAAAAGGCTTCCATCTGATACAAGGACTTTATCAAGATCAAGCGCACCTAGTGCGCAATCTTTTTGTACTGGTTTTGTTTTATCTATTCATCTGCTGGATCAGTGCGAAATTAACTCGGTCAGAAAAAGATATTAAAGGCTCAGGGATTCCTCAAGTCGAAGCCGAATTAAAAGGTCTCATGACCCTCAACTGGTGGAGAATTCTTTGGAAAAAATATATTCTAGGAATTCTTGCTATTGCTAGCGGTCTTATGCTGGGGCGTGAAGGGCCAAGTATTCAACTTGGAGCAGTCGGTGGTAAGGGAATTGCCAAGTGGCTTAAATCCAGTCCAGTAGAGGAACGCTCCTTGATTGCTAGTGGTGCAGCTGCAGGATTAGCCGCAGCCTTTAATGCACCAATTGCAGGTCTTCTCTTTGTGGTAGAAGAAGTTTATCACCATTTTTCACGCTTTTTCTGGGTATCTACTCTCGCAGCTAGTCTCGTAGCAAACTTTGTTTCTCTACTCATATTTGGCTTAACACCCGTACTGGACATGCCAGACAACATCCCACTCATGACCCTGGATCAGTATTGGATTTACTTGCTTATGGGAATTTTTCTTGGACTTTCCGGTTTTCTCTATGAGAAAGCCGTTCTAAACGTTGAAAAAGTATATGATTGGATTGGACAAAAGATTCATCTGGATAAGGCCTATTATCCTATTCTAGCCTTTCTTCTTATCATTCCAGTCGGAATTTTCTTACCCCAAATTCTTGGTGGTGGAAATCAGCTGGTCCTTTCCCTAACTGAGCAAGATTATAGTTTCCAAGTTCTATTAGCTTACTTTTTGATTCGCTTTGTTTGGAGCATGATTAGCTATGGAAGTGGCCTTCCAGGAGGAATTTTCCTACCAATTTTAGCTCTCGGCTCTTTACTTGGTGCTCTAGTTGGTGTTATTTGCGTCAATATCGGACTTGTAAGTCAAGAGCAGTTTCCTATATTTGTCATTCTGGGAATGAGTGGCTATTTTGGAGCAATATCTAAAGCTCCCTTAACTGCTATGATACTCGTAACTGAGATGGTAGGAGATATTCGCAACCTCATGCCACTGGGATTAGTGACCTTGGTTGCCTACATCATCATGGACCTACTCAAAGGTGCTCCAGTCTATGAAGCAATGTTGGAAAAAATGTTGCCAGAAGTAGCGTCAGATGAAGGAGAAGTCACACTTATTGAAATCCCTGTTTCAGATAAAATAGCAGGAAAACAAGTACACGAACTCAATTTGCCACACAACATCCTCATCACAACTCAAGTCCATAATGGCAAGAGCCGAACAGTTAACGGTTCAACCAGAATGTACCTCGGTGATATGATCCACCTGGTTATTCCAAAAAGTGAAATTGGAAAAGTGAAAGATTTGTTGTTGTAGAATTGTTTTTTTACATAACTTATGTTATGTTTTGTATATAGTTGGTCTAAAATTAGTAATTAAAATGAGAGACCTCGTCATATGAATCAAAACTCGATTCCTAAATAATGGTATCGAGTTTTTATATTGTATTCTAATAAACTTGCTTTCAAATTTATCTGAGGTAGTAAAAAATGCTCTTACTCCATATACAGAAGCAGAGAGAAATATGAAAATTATTATAGGATAGAAGTGGAGAGATAAAAAGCTATAAGCGTTGCTTACATTTATTAAAAATACTTGACATAATTCGTTTACAATGGTAAACTTATTTCGAACATATTTGTTCACATCTGTAGACAACTAGGGGGAAAGGAAAATGAGCACAATAAAATTTAATACTTATATCACATATGCAGAATGGGAAGTCATGCGTGTAGTTTGGGCAAATGATCGAGTAACTAGTAAAAAAGTCATTTCCGTATTGCAAGAAAAAATGGACTGGACACAATCCACTATCAAAACGATCTTAGGTCGATTAGTTGAAAAAGGCGTACTAAATACAGAGCATGAAGGTAGAAAGTTTATTTACACTGCCAATATTGAAGAGACAGAAGCCGTAAGGGATTATACAGAAGATATTTTTAACCGTATTTGCAATAAGAAAGTCGGAAATGTAATAGGAAGCATCATTAAAGATCATGTTTTGAGCTTCGATGATATAGATCGACTAGAAAAAATATTAGAGATGAAAAAATCTTTCGCAGTAGAAGAAGTGGATTGCAATTGTCCAGAAGGACAATGCGATTGTCATTTACATCATCATTAAGCATAAGGAGGAATTTAAAATGAATAAGGACAACAAATATTCGTCCCATAATCACCATGATTATGACGACATGGATAAGTTAAAACACGAGCATGGAATCACAGATGAACATGGAGACCATAAGGATCAACATCAAGTACATCATGCTGGGCATGATCACTGCGGGCACTGTGGACATGATCACAGCGGACACAGTGGGCATAATCACAGCGGACACAGTGGGCATGATCATAGCGGGCACAGTGGACATGATCATAGCGGGCAGAGTGGGCATGCCCACCATCATCACGGAAGCTTTAAGGAACTTTTCTTAAAGTCATTGCCACTAGGAATCATTATTATGTTCTTTTCCCCTTTGCATGGATTTAAACTACCATTCCAGTTTACTTTTCCATATTCTGATATTGTAGTAGCTATTTTATCTACTATATTAATTATTTATGGTGGACGTCCATTCTATCAAGGTGCAGTTGACGAATTTAAACAAAAAAAACCTGGAATGATGGCACTCGTTTCTTTAGGTATAAGTGTTTCATATTTATATAGTATTTATGCTGTGATCATTACCTACGTAACGGGTGAACACGTGATGGACTTTTTCTTTGAATTTGCTTCATTACTATTAATCATGCTATTAGGTCACTGGATTGAGATGAAAGCTATTGGAGAAGCAGGAGACGCACAAGCAGAATTGGCTAAATTAGTGCCGAAAGATGCTCACGTTGTATTAGAAGACGATTCAATTGAAACACGACCAGTTGCTGACTTAAAGGTAGGTGATTTAATTCGTGTTCAAGCCGGAGAAAATGTGCCAGCAGACGGGATTATCGAGCGTGGCGAATCACGTTTAAATGAAGCTCTTCTAACTGGGGAGTCAAAAGCAGTAAAAAAAGGCCCTGGCGATGAAGTAATCGGAGGCTCAACAAATGGAGAAGGGGTTCTTTATATTAAAGTGAATGAGACAGGTGATCAATCATTCATCTCTCAAGTTCAGAATCTAATCAGCCAAGCTCAGAGTCAGCCTTCCAGAGCAGAAAATATTGCGCAAAAGGTTGCAGGGTGGCTCTTCTATATTGCTGTTATTGTCGCGCTAATTGCTTTTGTAGTGTGGATGGCTATAGAAGATGTACCAACGGCAGTTATATTTACTATTACTACATTAGTTATTGCTTGTCCGCACGCATTGGGTCTGGCTATTCCATTGGTAACCGCCCGTAGCACAAGCTTAGGAGCTAGCCGTGGCTTACTAGTAAAAGACCGCCAAGCCTTAGAAATAGCTCAAGATGCAGATGTGATGATTTTAGATAAAACGGGTACTTTAACAACTGGTGAATTTAAAGTATTAGATGTAAAACTTCTTAATGACAAATATACAAAAGAGGAAATCATTGCCTTATTGGCAGGTATTGAAGGAGGATCTAGCCACCCAATTGCTCAATCAATTATAAGTTTCGCCGAGCAGCAAAATATACGCCCAGCATCTTTTGATTCGATTGATGTGATTTCCGGTGCTGGAGTAGAGGGTAAAGCAGGTGGGCACCGTTACCAATTAATCAGTCAAAAAGCCTATGGACGTAATCTTGATATGGATATTCCAAAAGGAGCAACTCTTAGTGTCTTAGTAGAAAACGATGATGCCATTGGTGCTGTAGCTTTAGGTGACGAATTAAAACCAACGAGTAAAGAGTTAATTAAAGCTCTTAAAAAGAACAATATTCAACCAATTATGGCAACAGGTGATAATGAAAAAGCGGCTCAAGGCGCGGCAGTAGATTTAGGGATTGAATATAGATCAAATCAATCTCCACAAGACAAATATGAGTTAGTTAAAACACTTAAAGATGAAGGAAAGAAAGTTATCATGGTAGGTGATGGTGTAAATGATGCTCCTTCTCTTGCCTTAGCAGATGTTGGTATAGCTATAGGTGCTGGAACTCAAGTTGCATTGGATTCAGCTGATGTCATATTGACTCAATCCAATCCAGGAGATATTGGATCATTCATTGAATTAGCACACAAAACAACTCGTAAAATGAAACAAAACCTATTTTGGGGAGCTGGTTATAACTTTATAGCTATCCCTCTAGCTGCAGGAATTTTGGCACCTATTGGTATCACATTAAGCCCTGCGTTAGGAGCAATCCTAATGTCTGTGTCAACAGTCATCGTCGCCATTAATGCTATGTTATTACGTTTAGATCCAAAAAAATAACGGTTAACAGATTGAATGATGAAAACTCCTTAAAGTATCAATATACAATAGTTTTACAGAAGAAAAAGAGATGTAAGTACTGGCTCTTTGTAAAATCGTGTTGGTAGAAGTAGACGATTTTTCTACCAACACGATTTTTAATTTATTATAGAACTGATTTCTTTTAAAATCCTAAAAGCCACCTATTTCGACAGTTTTGTAGCTGGTTATTCTATTTTCTTGACAATAATACCATCGTCTCCACATGTGTCGTATCCTGAAATAGCTTTAAAATATTTTTCTGTATCACTAAAGCAAGAATAAATTAAATGTACCGCATATTTATCTTTCAATTCTTCCACTAACTTTACAACTACTTGATGCGACACTTCCTTTCCAATTCCTTGTATTTTTTTAATATTTCTAATTCAACTTCTTTTCTTTTTAGTTCTAATTTTAATTGATCGATTTCTGAAAGTTCAGCCATTCCTTTTTCGTAAGAATATTGTTTTCCTTTCTGTTGGTGGAAACGATGCGTTTCTCCATTTTTATACCATCTAAACCATGTTTCTACTTGAGTTTCATTTTTTATGTTTAACTCCTGCATTATTTTTTTGTACTATATCCCTGTAATTTCATTTCTACGACTTTATTCTTTGTATCGACAGAATAGGCCACACGTTTTTAACCATAAAAAGACACCTCCATGAGCATTTGATTATATTGTACCAAATCCAACTTGGAGGTGTTTTTATTTAATTCTAATTTACGGGGGCAGTGTCTGAGTGACTCTGAAACTTTTTTTAGACTTGAAATAAAAGATGTTTACACTTATTCTATATTTTTGAAACTCTCTAATAATTTAAACAGTATATGTAAATTTATGTAGCTACATTTCATCTTAACTTCTAGTTTTTGTATTTTATTCCAAGAATCTGTCTAAGAAGTTCCTAATACTTTACTTTCGAAAATTGCAATCATTTTATTTGGATCATCATCAATCTCATCTTCATGCGATAAATTATTTAATATCTAAAAATTATCCTAAAGAACATATTTTTATTGAACCAATTATTAAGAAGTTTGGCAAATCTGGAAGAAACAGTATAAACTTAAAATTAATGAAAAAATTAAGTATGAAAAGCGCTCATTAATAAGCTGCCCAATTTGCAAAGGTTTAAGAAGAAAACAGGAGCATTTTGTTAGATTAAAGATGTAATAAAATATTAAAATCAAACAAGCTAAAAACAACTCTAAAAATCATTAAATTGATATTGGAGTGTTTTTTTTGCCAAAATGTACATTTGAAAAATTTTTAGTTTTCACTTAAATAAAGTACAAAATCGACCATAATTAGTTCAAAAAAATTTTTTGTTTATTTTTAGAATTGTATAGCTTATTTGAACATTCCTAAATTTCCCCTATAACATCTTTCCGAAAAACTATAATTTTCTTGAAAAATGTATCTAGCTATGCTATACTACTAGTATAGAAAGATTTGGAGAAAAGCATGAAACGCGAGACCTTATTAGAACGGATTGATAAACTTAAACAAGTTATGCCCTGGTATGTTCTTGAATATTATCAATCGAAACTGGCTGTACCATACAGTTTTACGACCTTGTACGAATACTTAAAGGAATACGATCGATTTTTTACTTGGATCTTAGAATCTGGTATATCGAATGCTGATACCATGGCAAATATTCCTTTAGACGTTCTGGAGCACATGACAAAGAAAGACATGGAATCTTTTATTCTTTACTTACGTGAACGTCCTTTACTTAATGCTAATACAACTAAAAATGGTGTCTCTCAAACAACCATTAACCGTACTTTATCAGCGCTTTCTAGTCTTTATAAGTATTTGACTGAGGAAGTTGAAAACGAACAAGGAGAACCTTATTTCTATCGCAATGTTATGAAGAAGGTCGCTACCAAGAAAAAGAAAGAAACTTTAGCTGCACGGGCTGAGAATATCAAGCAAAAGCTCTTTTTAGGCGATGAAACAGAAGGTTTCCTTAACTATATCGACCAGGAATACCCCAAAACTCTCTCAAATCGCGCTCTATCTTCTTTTAATAAGAATAAAGAGCGAGATTTAGCCATTATTGCACTCCTTCTTGCCTCTGGTGTCCGTCTCTCTGAAGCAGTTAACCTTGACCTTCGAGATCTCAACCTCAAAATGATGGTGATTGATATTACTCGTAAGGGTGGAAAGCGTGACTCAGTCAATGTTGCTGCCTTTGCTAAGCCTTATTTAGAGCAATATCTTGCCATTCGCGACAAACGTTATAAGACAGAAAAAACAGATACAGCTCTCTTTCTAACATTATATCGAGGGGTTCCGAACCGTATCGATGCTTCTAGTGTTGAAAAGATGGTAGCTAAGTATTCGGAAGACTTCAAAGTTCGGGTAACTCCCCACAAACTACGCCATACGCTAGCAACCAGGCTCTATGATGCTACTAAATCGCAGGTTTTAGTAAGCCATCAACTGGGACATGCCAGCACACAAGTTACTGACCTCTATACCCATATTGTCAATGATGAACAAAAAAATGCTTTGGATAGCTTATAGTTTCTAACATAATATAAATTATGTAAACAATATTACAAAAATAAAGAAGTTGGGAATTCCCAACTTCTTTTTGATTTATCCCACTACTGCTTCAGCAATTTCTTCAGCAGTAATTCCTGCGAAATAACGACCTAAGTTAATGGTTTGAAGGGCTTTAAGAACATCTTCGCGTTCGTATTTAACACCACGAAGGACATCTTCTACAGCTGCAACATCTTCGATACCAAAGAAGTCACCGTAAATCTTGATATCTTGAATTTTTGACTCAATAACATTAGCAAAGATTTCAACCTTACCGCTTGGGAATTTAGTTCCACGACGGATGTTATACTCTGGTGATTTACCATAGTTCCAATCCCAAGTTCCAAACTTAGTATCTTTAATACGATTGATTTCAGCCAATTCTTCATCTGAAAATACATATTCTGTCATTTCAGGATATTCTTTTTTCATGTATTCCAAGAGTAGATCACGGAATTCTTCAACAGTGATTTTTTCTGGCAATTCATCGATAATATTCGTTACACGAGCACGAACTGATTTAACACCTTTAGACTCAAATTTGTCCTTAGATACTTTAAGCGCGTTAGCAAGGACTGACAAATCAACATCAAAGAGAAGACAACCATGGTGCATGATACGTCCGTTGATATAGGCCTGGGCATTTCCACAGAATTTCTTACCGTCTATTTCTAAGTCGTTACGACCTGTAAATACAGCTTTAACACCAAGTTCAGCCAAAGTATTGATAACAGGAGTAGAGAAACTCTTGAAGTCAAAGGCCTTGTTTTCATCTTCTTTTGAAATGATGGTATAGTTAAGATTGTTCAAATCATGGTAAACAGCTCCACCACCACTGATACGACGCACTACCTCAATGCCGTTTTCACGAACATAATCACGGTTAATTTCTTCGATAGTGTTTTGGTGACGTCCCACAATGATTGATGGTTTGTTGATCCAAAGAATAAAAATTTGATCCTCATCAAGGAGATGTTTAAAAGCATATTCCTCTAAAGCAATATTAAAGGCAGTTTCGTTTGAATGATTGATAATGTATTTCATAGTATTTCCAAAAATCTAGTTTTTAAATTTTGTTCATAGCAATCTAATTTTCTAAAGTAGTAAAAAGAAATGTAACGTGTTATCGTTACATTTCTCGGAAAAATTGAGACAAAAGGCTCAATTTTTAGGCATGAAACTCTAATAGAGGTCGCTGCCGTCCGTACTACTTTAGGTAAATTTTATAGAGAGACTTATTTATTTTTTCTTAGGTGAATGAATAGCCATTCCAAGAACATCTGCGAATGCTTCGTACATCACTTCAGAGTAGGTTGGGTGTCCGTGGATTGTCTTAAGCATTTCTTCTACAGTGATTTCCATTTCGATGATGCTTGACGCTTCATTGATCAATTCTGCTGCTGCAGGACCAATGATGTGAACACCAAGGATTTCACCATATTTCTTGTCTGCAATGACTTTAACAAATCCTTGAGCAGCATCTGATGCAATGGCACGTCCGTTTGCAGCAAAGTTGAATTTACCGATTTGGACATCGTATTTCTCACGAGCTTGCTCTTCAGTCAACCCAACTGCTGCTACTTCTGGAAGTGTGTAAATAGCTGCAGGAGTCAAGTTCAATTTAGCAACATGGTGATTTCCTTTAAGGGCATTTTCAGCTGCTACTTCACCCATACGGAAGGCAGCGTGAGCCAACATCTTCGTACCGTTGATATCACCTGGTGCATAGATACCTGGAACAGAAGTTTCCATGTACTCGTTAACCTTGATACGACCACGGTCTAACTCAAATTCAACTTCTCCGATACCTTCAAGGTCTGGAACACGACCGATTGAAAGAAGGGCTTTATTCGCGATGATATCATCTTTTCCTTCAACTTTGATACGAAGTTTGCCATCTTCTTCAAGAATTTCTTGAAGTTTAGTACCTGTCAAGATAGTCATACCTTTACGCTCAAGAATCAAACGGAGGTTCTTAGATACTTCTGCGTCCATTGCTGGGACAATGCGATCCATCATTTCGATAACAGTAACTTTTGAACCAAATGTCATGAAGGCTTGACCAAGCTCGATACCGACAACTCCACCACCAATGATAACGAGGCTTTCTGGTACTTCATTCATTTCAAGAATGTCATCACTAGTCATAACAAGAGATGATTCCATACCAGGAACATTGATTTTGCTTACTTTTGAACCACCAGCAAGGATAATCTTCTTAGTTTCAAGCAATTCAGAACCATTTACCAAGACATTCTTATCTTTAGTAATAGTACCAATACCCTTATGAACATCAACTCCATAACTACGAAGGAGTCCTGCAACACCTCCAACAAGAGTATTAACAACTTTAGATTTAGTTTCTAAAAGTTTCTCCATATCAACTGTGAAATTAGGATTTTCAATCACGATTCCACGATTTGCTGCATGACCGATATTTTCAATAATTTCAGCGTTGTGAAGGTAAGTCTTAGTTGGGATACATCCACGGTTCAAACAAGTTCCACCAAGTTCAGATTTCTCAACAAGAGCAACCTTACCACCCAATTGAGCCGCTTTAATGGCAGATACATAACCAGCAGGTCCACCACCAATAACAACGATATCATAAGCATCATCGCTCTTACCTTCATCGTTTGAAGCACTTGCTGCAGGTGCTGGGCTAGCTTCTGGTGCAGCTGCTCCAGAAGATGGGATGTTTTCCCCTTCCTCACCAAGATATCCGATAACTTCAGTAACAGGAACAGTCTCCCCGTCCCCTTTGAGAATGGCAATCAAATAACCATCTTCTTCAGCTTCTAATTCCATGCTGACTTTGTCAGTCATGATTTCCAAAAGGATTTCTCCTTCTTTTACAAATTCTCCGACTTTTTTATTCCATTGGACGATTTGTCCTTCTGTCATATCCACGCCGGCTTTTGGCATAATTACTTCTAAGGCCATATCTTACTTCCTTTATCTATATTTCTAAAAATAAATAGTTTAAATCAACATTGAGATTGGGTTCTCAATCAAAGCTTTCAAGTCTTTCATAAACTTAGCACCAGCCATTCCATCAACGACTCGGTGGTCAATTGTCAAACCAAGACTCATAATTGGACGAATCACGATTTCACCATTGACTACAACAGGTTTTTCAACTGTTGAGCTAACACCAAGAATTGCTGAGTTCGGTTGGTTAATGATTGGACCGAATGATTGAACACCAAACATTCCCAAGTTACTGATGGTGAAAGTTGAGTTTTGCAATTCGCTAGGAGCTAATTTACCGTCCAAGGTACGTCCAATAACGTCTTTAAAGGCAACTACCAACTCAGACAAGCTCATTTTTTCTGCATTATAGACAACTGGTGTCATCAATCCATTATCCATTCCAACAGCCATGGCAAGGTTGACATAGTTGTGAGTGATAATAGTCTTGCCATCTTCTGTCAATGAAGCGTTGATATACGGGTGTTTCATAAGAGTCTTAACAACGGCAAGTGAAAGCAAGTCTGTAACAGTGATTTTCTTACCAGTTGCTTCCATGATTGGGTCTAGAACTTTTTTACGAAGGGCAAGCAATTCAGACATATCAACATCGTAGTTAAGCGTAAAGGTTGGGGCAGTCAAGTATGACTCAACCATACGTTGAGCAATAACCTTACGCATCGGTGTCATTGGAATACGCTCGATTTCACCATAAGGAGTTACATTTTCTAGAACTTCTTCCACTTTCTCGATTTGAGCAGGTGACTTGATTGTTTCGTTCTCGATATTTTCCGGAAGGAAAGCTAAAACATCCTTCTTCATAATCTTGCCACGATGACCAGTTCCTTGGATTTCCTGCCATGCAATGTTATGTTCAAGGGCAATTCGTTTTGCAAGTGGCGAAATGCGAACCACATTAGTGTCTTTAAATGTTTCCACGTCTTCTTTGTGGACACGACCGTTTGCGCCTGAGCCAGAAATATCGTAGAGATTTATCCCTAAATCATCTGCTAATTTTCTAGCTGCAGGAGTCGCTCTTAGCTTATCATCAGCCATGACCTCTCCTATTCTATACTAAGATATTAAGGACGAAGAGGGCAATGAAAAAATAGGAGATTGACGATGTGTTCCATGAACACAAGGAAATCTATCTTTTTTTCACAGACCTCCGTCCGAATTCAATTACATGATGCAAAGGGCGTTTAAAAGCGACCGAAAAATAGGAAATCGACGATGGCTTCGATGAAGCCAAGGAGATTTATCTTTTTTCCAAGCTTTTAGCCCGTGCTCTAATCTAAGATATTAAGGACGAAGAGGGCAATGAAAAAATAGGAGATTGACGATGTGTTCCATGAACACAAGGAAATCTATCTTTTTTTCGCAGACCTCCGTCCGAATTCAATTATAAGATACTAAGGGCGTAAAAAGTCACAGTGAAAATAGGAAACTCGAAGAAGAAACCTTAGTTTCTAGGAAAGTTTATCTTTTTCACACAGACTTTAGCCCGTGCTCTAATCTAAGATATTAGGGACGAAGAACTCTGCACCTAAAAGATACAAAGTTTCTCGTCAGCTTTATTTATTTTACATAAATTATCTTATGTAAACTTATTCTTTGTTATATGTTTTACGGATTGCATCTTTGATGCTTTCAACTGTTGGAATCATTGCATTTTCTAGGTTTTGTGCATAAGGCATTGGCACATCTTCCCCTGCACAACGGCGGATTGGTGCATCTAGATAGTCAAATGCTTCTGATTCTGAAATAATAGCTGAAATTTCACCGATATAGCCGCTTGTTTTGTGGGCATCGTTTACCAGAACAACCTTACCAGTCTTCTTAACTGAGTTAATAATGATATCCTTATCAAGCGGAACAAGGGTACGTGGGTCAACAATTTCAACTGAAATACCTTCTTCGGCCAATTCTTCAGCAGCTTGCATGACACGACGAAGCATTTTACCATATGTTACTACAGTTACATCCGTTCCTTCGCGTTTGATTTCGCCGACTCCAAGTGGAATTGTATAGTCTGGATCAACAGGCACTTCCCCTTTTTGGTTAAATTCTGATTTGTATTCAAGAATGATAACAGGGTTGTTGTCTCGGATAGAAGACTTAAGAAGTCCCTTCATATCAGCCGGAGTACCTGGAGCAACAACTTTCAATCCAGGGATATGAGTGAACCAAGATTCCAATGATTGTGAATGTTGTGCGGCAGACCCTACTCCGTTACCAGCGGCACAGCGGATTGTAATCGGCACTTGACCTTTACCACCAAACATATAACGAGTTTTAGCTGCTTGGTTGACGATATTATCCATGGCAATAACAGAAAAGTCCATGAAGGTCATATCAACGATTGGGCGAAGTCCAGTCATAGCAGCACCAGCAGCTGCACCAGAAATCGCTGCTTCGGAAATCGGACAGTCCCGAACACGTTCTGGTCCAAATTCTTCAAGCATACCTACAGATGTACCAAAGTCTCCACCAAAGACACCTACATCTTCACCCATCAAGAGTACATTTTCATCGCGACGCATTTCCTCAGACATAGCAAGGATAATGGTGTCACGGAAGGACATTGTTTTTGTTTCCATTTTATCTCTTTCTCCTTAGTCTGCGTAAATATCTTCAAATGCTGATTCAAGCGGTGGGAATGGACTTTCTTCCGCAAATTTAACAGAAGCTTCCACTGCTTCCTTAACTTGCGCTTGAATTTCTTCAAGTTCTTCTGCACTAGCAATCTTGTTTTCAACAAGGTACTTTCGGAGGTTTTCGATTGGATCTTTTTGTTTCCACAATTCCACTTCTTCACGCGTACGATATTTACCTGGGTCTGATGATGAGTGACCAAGCCAACGATAGGTTACACTTTCAATCAATACAGGACCTTTACCAGAACGAACATGGTCAACTGCTTTCTTAAATCCTTCGTAGACATCAATAACATTGTTACCATCTTCGATAAACATTCCAGGAATACCATATGCTGCGCTACGCTCATGGATATGCTTGACATTGGTCATTTTCTTAATATCCGCAGAGATTCCATAACCGTTGTTAATGCAATAGAAAATAACTGGCAGATTCCAGATAGAAGCCATATTTACTGCTTCGTGGAAAACACCTTCGTTAGTCGCTCCATCACCAAAGAAGCAGACAACGATTTTACCGGTATGTTGCATTTGCTGACTGAGGGCTGCCCCAACAGCGATTCCCATACCACCACCTACGATACCATTGGCACCAAGGTTACCAGCATCAAGGTCAGCAATATGCATAGAACCACCTTTACCTTTACAGGTTCCAGTGTATTTGCCAAGGATTTCAGCCATCATTCCGTTGAGGTCAATTCCTTTGGCAATAGCTTGTCCGTGACCACGGTGGTTTGAGGTAATTAGATCATCTGGATTGAGAGCCAACATAGCACCCACGTTAGCCGCCTCTTCTCCAACAGAAAAGTGCGTCATTCCTGGCACTTTACCTTTTTTTACTAATTGAGCAATTTTTAAATCCATACGACGAATTTCTTCCATCTTACGGAACATCTCAAGTAAAAGATTTTTATCTAAAGTTGACATAATCTTGCCTTTCTAAGTTTCTTCTTCCCTTACTATTTTACCGCTTTTGACAAATACTGTCAAAGTTTTTCTAAATAAAATTTCACAAAATAAAAAAGAAAACCCAATGAAAATAAGGGTTTTTCTTATTAAGAATATTTTTTCACAAACTTTTTAGGGTTTAGTTCTTTCTAAAGATTCAAATCTCTTTATAATCACAGTTAAACGCCAACGATAAAGCGATCCACTCACAATTAGGCTAATAATCAAACCGATCCAGTAAGAATAAGCTCCAAAATCTGTTAGAGAATCAAATAGCATAGCCACTGGGATTGCTACGCCCCAATAACCAAGCAAACCAAGGTAAAAAGGAATAACGGTATCCTTATAACCCCGCAAAATTCCCTGAAGCGGTGCCGCAAAGGTATCTGCTAACTGGAAGAAAAGGCTGTAAGTCAAAAAACGCGCTGTCAAATCGATAAATTCTGGGTCGTTACCATAAAGACTGGCCACATTTCCTCTAAAAATGTAAAGGAAAGATAGGGTGAAGGCTGCAAAAAGGAGGGCCGTACATCTTCCTAAACCAATATAAGTTTTCGCATCATTAAATCGCTTAGCTCCCACTTCATAGGAAACGACAATAGCCATAGCCGATGAGATACTCATAGGAAAGGCGTACATGAGACTTGAAAAGTTCATAGCTGACTGGTGACTAGCGATAATCAAGGAAGAAAACTTAGCCATAATCAAGCCAACCACGGAAAAGATAGCCACTTCCGCAAAGACAGTTCCCCCAATAGGAAGACCTAAGCGAACACCTTCCTTGATTTTATCCATATTAAGTGGAATGCGTTTCTCAAGATGTAAAGCCTTGAGCTTCTCCTGTTTAAATAGAACCAAAACAGAAATCCCCAGCAAGACCCAGTAGGCCAAGGATGTTCCTAAACCAGCACCAGCACCTCCTAATTCTGGAACACCAAAGGCCCCGTAAATCAAGAGGTAGTTAAATCCACTATTCAAGGGAAGTAACAAAAGCATGAGATACATAGACAGTTTGGTCAAGCCCAGCGAATCCAGTAAAGAACGAATGACACTAAAGAGCAATAAGGGGATAATTCCGATAGATAAAAACCAAAGATAGCGAACCGCTACTGCTGCCACTGGTGCTTCTAACCCAATATGATTCAAGATTGGTGGTGCCAAGAAAAGTACTATCCCCAGCAAGACCACGGATAGGCCCAAGGCCAGATAGATGAACTGGTAAAAATCAGACGCCACTTCTTCCTTTTTGCCTCGACCAAGATGGTGACCAATGATGGGCACCAGAGCTGACACAATCCCTGTTAGAAAGGTAAAGAAAGGATTCCAGATACTGGTTGCCATAGATACACCAGCCAAGTCCATAGTATTGTATTGGCCAGTCATAGTCGTATCAACAAAGGAAGCAGAATAATTGGCAAATTGATAAATCAGGATAGGGAAAAATATCTTTAAAAATAAGATAAACTTGTCTTTAAAATGATGGGTCTGGTACATATAGGCTCTCTATTCTTTTTGTTTACAGAGCAGACTCCCACCTAGTTTTGATAGACAATTTGTCCCTTACAGATGGTATATTTAACCTGCCCTTTTAAGGTTTCACCGATAAAGGGTGAATTAGCTGCTTTGGAAGCAAAATGGGAGTCCACAAGGCGGTCAGCCTTAGCATCAAAAATAGTGATGTCCGCTGGACCATTCTCAGCCAAGTAACCTGCTTCAAATTTGTAAAGCTTGGCTGGGTTGTATGTCATTTTTTCAAGTAATTCCATCAAACTTAACTCACCAGCTTCCACCAAATAGGTCAATCCGAGAGAAAGAGATGTTTCCAAACCTGTCATACCAGATGGCGCTTTGGTAATATCCTCAACATTTTTTTCATCTGCATGATGTGGCGCATGGTCAGTTGCAATCACTGTGATGACACCTGACTTGAGCCCTTCAATCACGGCACGACGGTCTGATTCCAAACGAAGTGGCGGATTCATCTTAGCATTGCTTCCTTGTGTCAAAAGGAGCGCTTCGGTCTTAGAGAAATGCTGTGGCGCTACTTCTGCTGTTACTTGCGCACCCAAACCTTGAGCGAACTCCACTACCTTGATACTTTCCTCCTTAGACAAATGCTGGATGTGAACATGGGCCTTAGTTGCATAGGCAATCATGACATCACGCGCCATCATAGCGTACTCAGCCACCCCAGTCGCACCGCAGATATGGAAATGTTCTTTAGCAATATTTTCGTTAAAGCCAAGAACACCGTTCAAACCTGGATCTTCCTCATGAAGACTAATAAAGGTATTAAGCTTTTTGGCTTCCTCCATGGCTTCCTTGACGACTTTACTACTTTCAAGCGGAATACCGTCATCAGAAAAACCAACAGCTCCAGCTTCTAAAAGTGCCTTAAAGTCAGTCAAATCTTGCCCATTAAAATTCTTGGTAATAGTCGCAACCGTCTTGACATTAATCTTTTCCTTGGCAGCTGACTGGAGAACTTCTTGCAAGGTCTCCACGTCTGAAATGGTTGGACTAGTATTAGCCATCATGACAACCGTGGTAAAACCACCTGCAGCGGCTGCTAGGGCACCCGTATGGATATCTTCTTTATGAGTTTGTCCAGGTTCACGGAAATGCACATGAATATCGACCAAGCCAGGAGCAACTACAAGACCAGTAGCATCAATTATCTCTGCTCCTTCTTCCTTGACCTCAGGCGCAATTTTGATAATTTTCCCATCTTGAACTAAGACATCACACACTTGATCCAAACCAGACTTGGGATCCATTACACGACCATTTTTGATTAGTAGCATCTGCTTTCTCCTTTATTCATAGAAATCGACTTGGGTATCCAACAATTTATCCCCATCATAAACAAACTTGGCTGAAAAGAAGGGCTTATCTTCTAAAAGCCACCCGACAAAGGTATGGTCACCTTCCCAAGTCGGCTTACTCAAAACCTCATCATAGGGAACCCATTCTAGCGTTCCCTCATTGCAGTCAATCAAGTCACCCTCGAACTCCGTAACTTTAAAAACATAGGTATACCAGTCTAAATCTGGCGTAAATTCAGGAAAAGTGATCACACCTTTTAGAACTGGCTTGGCTTTGAGCCCTGTTTCTTCAAGGATTTCACGCGCCGCGCATTCCTGAGGAGTCTCACCTCGCTCTAGCTTCCCACCCACACCAATCCATTTCCCTTCATGGACATCATTAGGCTTCTTATTACGGTGCAGCATGAGCAGTTCTTTCCCGTTATCAATGTAGCAAATTGTCGCTAACTGAGGCATATTTTCTCCTTATCTAAGCCAATCGATTGGCTCTTGTCCTGTCTCTTTTAAGAATGCATTGGCCTTGGAAAAAGGCTTGGAACCCCAAAATCCTCTATAAACTGACAGAGGACTGGGATGGGCTGATTCGATAATCAAGTGGTGAGGATTGGTAACTAAGGCCTTCTTCTTGCGTGCATAAGCTCCCCAGAGTACAAAAACAACTGGTCTATCTAGATGATTGACCACCTGAATCACAGCATCTGTAAAAGGCTCCCATATCTGCCCAGCATGACCATTGGCCTGTCCAGCAGGAACTGTCAAACAAGCATTAAGAAGCAAGACTCCTTGCTCAGCCCAAGCTGTCAAATCATGAGATTTCTTAACCCCGATATCGTCTGACAATTCCTTCAAGATATTTTGCAGGGATGGCGGAGCTGGGATAGAGTCCGGTACAGAAAAACTCAAGCCCTGCGCTTGACCTGGTCCGTGATAGGGGTCCTGTCCCAGAATCACCACCTTAACTTCTTCAAGCGATGTTGTCAAGAGAGCCTGAAAAACCTTTTCCTTGGGCGGATAAACAGTCCCCTGAGCATAGACCTGCTCCATAAACTGATTGATTTTCGCAAAATAACCTTCAGGTAATTGTTCCTTAATCAAAGCATGCCAAGACGAGTGTTCCATAGCCAACTCCTTCGTTTTTACTGCCTCTATTATAGCAAAAAGTGGCTATCTAAACCACTTTTTACAGTTTATCTAAACAATCCAGCAAGTCTTGGTAAGAATGTACTTCGTAAGTCGGCTGGGCTTGTGTGGGATTTTCGAGGTGATGAGGATTGTACCAGATAGTGTCAATCCTCGCATTATTGCCACCTTGAATGTCTGCGGTTAGAGAATCTCCAATCATCAGCGTCTTTTCTTTACTAAATCCAGCAATCTGCTGGCCAATCTTTTCATAAAAGAGAGCATCTGGCTTTTGTGTTTGCAATTGCTCAGAGATAAAGACTTGATTGAAATAAGGTGCTAGACCAGATTGAGCCAAGCGCCCTGTCTGAATGGCAGTAATGCCATTTGTCGCAGCATATAGCTCATAATCACGCTCGATGAGGTTGTCTAATAGTTCATGAGCGCCTAAAAAAGTTTGTCCCTGTTGTGCGAGGTAAAATTGGTAACGCTGTGCTAGAAAACTACCGTCTTTCTCCAGTCCAAAATGAGCAAATAAACGAGAAAAGCGCGTGTTAACCAGGTCTTGTTTACTGATTTTCTTTTGCTCCAAGTCCTTCCAGAGAGCCTTGTTCATAGGAACATAATAGTCTTTATAAGCCTGAATATCTGCAACTCCTTCTTCTTTTAGAAGTTGCGTCAAAGCCACATCCTCAGCAGCATCAAAATCAAGAAGAGTGTGGTCAAGGTCGAAAAGTAGAAATTTGTAGGACAATTTGAGAGTTTTCCTTTCTGAAAAAGCATTATGAATATTGTAGCATAAAATAAGAAAGCAAAGCAAATTTATTCCATCTATTTGATATACAATAATCACAACAAAATGATACAAGTATACTTATAAATCACTATTCTAGTCTTTTGATTTCCCAAATCTTTCAGAATAGAACAATCCTAACTATCGAACACCCTAACTTCATAAATATCCATGTAATTCTAAATCTAGAATTCCTATAAACTAAATGTTTTCGCACTATTCTAAGCCATTGTTTGTCTTAAATTTTAATTTTTGAAGGATTCTAAAGCTAGAACAGTCCTATCACAATTAGTTTTGAATGATTAACAATTTAGAAACACTCTAGCTTTACTCCTTTTACATTTCGACATTACAGTAACAAAAATAGAAATATCTGACAATCATTTATTACTATCCTGCACCGCAATAATCGGTTAATACAAATAAAATACTAATCTTCATAAAGTCAACACATCCTAGTTTATTAGCTTTTATACTTTAGGAAAGTAGTTATATAAAATGTAAAGCTCTCCCAATAAATGCCATATTTAAGGAGAGCTACTATATTTTTATAAACGTAAGACAAGCATTTAGCTCATATATGTCTTAATTCTCCACATTTTATATATTCACTAAAAAGAGAAAACCCACAGATTATAAGCAGTTTTATTTTTAGAAAACTCTTCAATCATCAATTAATTTGATACAATGTTTTTTGGAATATTTTTGTAAAGTATGATACCTTCTGGTTTCACAATGCAATAATAATTAATTTTTTTCATGAATATTTCCTAACAATGAGCAATCTATGTAGCAACACGTGTCAGTTCAAATCTTTTAAGCGTTCTAAGTCAATAATTCTATCACATTGCTGAGCCTGATCCATATTATGCGTTACCAAAATAATCGTTTTCCCATACTCATCACGTAGCAGTTTCAGTAATTCAAAGGCTTTTTGAGCCATTTGTGGATCCAAGGAGCCAGTTGGCTCATCTGCTAGAATCAACTCTCCTGGCTTTAGAATAGCACGAGCGATAGCAATTCGCTGCTGTTCTCCACCTGATAACTCATTAATACGACTCTCCAAGAAAGATTCCATGTGAACTTTTGATAAAACTGTCTTTATTTTTTTATCTTTTTCTTCCTTAGTTAAATTAGTGTAATGAAGTGCTAGCATCAAATTATCACCAACACTTTCATTTGGAATCAGGGCATTAGATTGAAACAAGTAATTTAATACATTTCGACGGAGATAGGTTGCCTTTTTAGAGTTAACTTGTGGTAGAATCTCACCATCAATCGTGATTGTTCCCTCATCAACAGTTTCTAATAAGCCAATAAGGTTGAGTAACGTAGATTTTCCTGAACCGGATGGACCAATCAACGCAACAAATTCTCTATCCGAAATATCAAATGAAATATTCTCAATAACACGTTTTGCACCGTAATATTTCGATAACTGTCTGACTGAAATAGTTGGCATATTCTTACTCCTTAAATATATTTAAGATTTTCTGCTGTTCTTTCCGCAAAAGAAAACCATATAGAAGAACTGACTGCAAACATAGAGATAAAGCGGCGGACACTATACCCAATTTTGTTTTCAATAAGAAACTAATTAGTACCTCTATAATAGCAGAAACAATCACCAAAATCATAATTCCTTTATAACGTGCCCATAAACCAAATCCTAAGAAGTATTGCACTATTAACCGATCTTGATAAGCAATTCGATACATCAATACCAAAGCAATTAGTATTGAAGTTAAGCTAATCAATACAGCTAATATAAGGCTACCAAATAGATAAAAAGTATAACTCAACTCTTTCTGGCGTCCATCAATATATCGCCTAACTGGTGTAAATTGAATATCGTTATCCATAAGATCTGGAAAATGAGTCGTTATCTCTTCCTTCACACGAGTCAGAATATTCTGATTACGTATTTTGAGATAACCATTGAAACCCGAAACAACAAGATTTGCACTCTCCTTAAAATAAAGATTTTCAGGACTTGCTACAAAAATAATCGGCTCCTTACTAGTTACCCCTTGTTGCAAATTTGTGGACCAAAGGAAAATATCTTTAGTTGTGGAGTAGCTTTTATAAATGAATTGACGATTTTGTGTGAATGGTGTCTCCACATCCCCATCATAGACTTTGATACTTTCTTCTAAATATGCTCGCATACGTTGCTGTTCCTCAGTTGTATAACTATCTGGAATCAGATACAATCTGCTACCACTTCGTATCTCATTTAATTCTTCTTCAGAAAACTGAAAACCTAGTTCAGTTAAATAATTATAAGAATAAACTAGATACCAAAATGGTTTACTAGGTAGATTCTGATAAGCAGTCACGTTCGCAAAAAAATCTTGTCCGTAGTATTGACTATGAATTAAATAGACACCTTCATCATGGCCTATTTTTGTATAAAGATGATACATACTTAATTCTAATGTATTACTCGTACCTGACAGTGTTCCCAAGTCATCGCCTTCAGAAAAAGAATCAATTACTTGCATATTCTCAACACTTTTCCACGCCCTAGCAATATGGACATTATCCATAAAACGGTACAAAGGACCATCTAGGCCATAACTGGTAGCAATTAAAATGCTGCTTAACGCAATATAGGAACTAATACCTAAAATAGTCAATAGTCTACTTGGAAAACGTTTGTGAATAGCAGACAAAGCAGTCACTGAATAAACTATCAAACTAGGAATAACGAGAATAGTAGCTAAGGCCAACATTGAAAATACTATATGGCCCATGATAGGTAGCAAAATATAGTATGAAACTTGGGACCAGCCTGTCAACCACCAAATAACTACAGCTAATATAGGTGTGCTAAGAACCGATGGATAAATAATAGGTTTAAATAATGCTAACCAAAATTCATTTCGACTCCATCCCAATAGGGTGAGACTACCAAATTTTTCATAGGCCTGAAGAACAATTACAAGCAATAATATTAACAGCGTTAACATTGTAAACAATAGCAAACCTATGAGTACAAAAGGAACTAGACCATAATCACGACGACTACCAAATTTTTCCTGTAGAAAATTTTCCTCTGATAAGCCTGTGGCACTCGCAAACTGTTTGATAAATTCACTTTTGTCCGTTTCTGATTCTAAACCATTCACATGATAGATTCCCGTTAAAGTATTGGTTTTTTGATAAACTTGCTCTAATCGATCAATGACAATCGGAATAGTAAATAAAGGCCTCGGTAGCTCATAAAGCGTATCATGAGACGCCTCAGCAATTCCTATCGTTTTCTTACTATCCTCATGCTCTAGTAAGACTTTTAGCTGTGACTTAGTTAAAATATTTGAATGGTGAAAGTTAAAATCAGAAAAATAATCAGAATTTCCCATGGCATCTATATAATGTTTTTGTATACCATTGCCTTTAGAATCTTGAATGACTCGATGAGTCCAAACGGCTAAATCGCTTCTCTCATTTAAATAATAAAACGCTTTTTCTTGCTGAATTGGATTTAGCTTTTGAAGGTACAGCGTTAGAGTTCGATTATTCTGGTTGTAGTGCTGCCATGTTTCTTGATAAGATACACCTGTAAAAAAAATTGCTGTCAGAGCAAATAATATACTCTGAACAGCAACCAAAAACAGGGCTAGGTATTTTAATTTTCCTAGAAAAATGTTTTTGTTAGTCATAGGCTATTACCCTCGACAATTCCAGTAACATTGTGCAGTGCTACCTCCGATAAACGCAGTTGCAGAGGCCATTACTCCAGGATCTTTCCATCCAGAAGAAACACCATTCGCAGTTGCTCTATGCTCATAAACAGTTGATTGAACATCTGAATAACTAAATACAGCTGCTGTACGGCCATAGTCCCAATATACTGCACTACCTTTATAATATACAGTTGCTGCGGAAACCACTGAACTACCTATACCAAGTAGAGAGAATCCAATCAAAGTAGTAGTTGCAATTTTTTTCAAAGTTTTTTTCATGATTCTATCCCCAACTAATTTCTAAAAGATTTTCATCTTTGTCTAAAATTAAAAGTATAAACCAGTTACTTATCATATAAAACCTCTTAAACTCATATTATAATATCTGACGATAAAGTCTTGCTAAGAAATGCACTGTCCTTTACTATATAACAGAATAAAGAAGTATCCTAGGACAATTAAAAATCTCCGTTTTTATATCTGTTAGGTAAGTTGTAACTCATATCCTAAACTCCTTTCTTAATTAAACTAATTAAACCATTTTTACTTAGCAACAAACACAGGTCTTGGATCCAAGACCTGATTTTTAGCAGGAAAGTGACTTATTACCAAGACTGTTAATAACAAAGACAACAAACTTATAGCTAATAAGATTTTTCTTTCCATAGCTTTTTCTACTTTTTATTTTATGCTTTAATAATAACACAATTTGAAAGCGTTGTCAACAATTTTATAGTAAAATGAACCAAAAAATGAGTGAGATAAATTTATCCCACTCCTAGACCTAAACCAAGTTAGATTAAAGATACAAATATAATGATAAGGCTTTCTTTTACTTTAAACTACCATAAAACAAGGAATCTTTCAACAAAATTCATTGGCAAACTACTATCCTAGAAGATTGACAGCTCAAATCTTTCAGAATAGAACTATCCTGACTATCGAACACCCTAACTTCATAAATATCTATGTAATTCTAGACCTAGAATTCCTATAAACTAAATGTTTTCGCACTATTCTAAGCCATTGATTGTCTTAAACTTTAATTTTTGAAGGATTCTAAAGCTAGAATAGTCTATCACAATCAGTTTTGAATGATTAACAATATAGAAACACTATAGCTTTACTCCTTTTAAATCAAAAAGGAACTACTCAAAGCAATCCCTTTCTGATTTTGAAATTATTTACTGAAAATTGATAGTTGAGGTAATCAATAGCCCACCTATAAAAAGTGTTATAGTAAGTTTCCTTATTTATTGATTTCAAGCTCCGCCAATTGTGTTTGAATAACTGACAGTTCTGCACCAGCCTGAAGAAGAGTAGCTGCAGTGTAGGCACCTTCTACAATTGGAACCCTGTTGATGACGATAGTTTTATCACTGAAATCAGCCACCATTTCTAAGTTCATTTTTGCAGAGCCTAGGTCAAAAAAGGCTAATAAAGTATCTGCTGAATTGTCAGAAACAACCCTATCTACTTGATCAAAACTTGTTCCAATTCCTCCGTCCTCGGTTCCTCCTACATAAGTAATCGGAACATCTTTAGCTACTTCACTAATCAGTTCAACAAGACCTTGTGCAATGTGTTTGGAATGTGAAACGATAACAAGACCAATACTTCCCATTAAACCACCCCAGTTTCTAAAAGAGCAGTAAAGAGTAATCCTGATGAGAATGATCCAGGATCAATATGTCCAAGAGAACGTTCTCCTACATAAGATGCCCTTCCTTTAGTTGCAAGTAAATCTTTGGTAGCATTCACTACCTGATCAATAACCTCTTGAGTCAATTGACCAGCAGACAAGGCAGCAATAACAGGAGTCCAAACGTCAACCATTGTCTTTTCTCCAACTTCTGCTTTCCCACGTTTGACAATCATATCCAGACCACTTTGTAAGATTTCCTCTATTTTCGAATTTGAATCAGCCTTGGCCATGCCCATAAAAGCAGAGCCATACAAGGGACCTGAAGCACCACCTACCTTACTCAGTAGTTGCATTGAGACAAGTTTAAACACATCACTGCTGGTTTCAAATTGCTTTCCTTCTATGTTTTCCATAACTGCAGCCATGCCACGCGCCATATTTCCACCGTGGTCTCCATCTCCTATAGGAGTGTCTAACTCACTAAGATAATCTTTCTGTTCTTGAATCTTTTCATTAAAAAGCTTCATCCATTCAAGAGCTTGTTCAACATTCATGAGACATTTCCTCCTTAAGTTTTACCAAGCTGGGGTAGTAACAGGTGCATTTAGAGCATCCAACCACTCATCATCTGCCAATCGAATCAATGTTAATGACAAGCCAGCCATATCAATTGATGTCATATAGTTTCCAATTTTCTTAAACGCCAAGTCAACACCTTTTTCATGGAGTAATTTAGCCACATCATTTGCAAATACGTATTGTTCCATAAGAGGAGTGCTTCCTAAACCATTGATGAGAAGGCCATAGCGTTCACCAGTCTTAAGTTGGAAACCTTCAGATAGTTTTTCAACCAATTCTGCTGCCAATTGTGCGGAAGGTTGCATTTTCTCCTTTTTATATCCTGGTTCACCGTGAATACCAACTCCATATTCAAATTCATCATCTTCTAGAACAAAACCTGGCTTCCCAACTTCAGGAACAGTTGCTCCAGACAGGGCTAATCCAATTGTTTTAATTTCTAAGACAAGTTTGTCGGCCAAGTCCTTCATTTCAGATAATGATTTACCAGAACGAGCCGCAGCACCCAAAATTTTATGGACTAAAATAGTACCTGCAACACCTCGACGGCCTTGGGTATAGAGACTATTTTCAACAGCGATATCATCATCAACCACAACACTTGCTACATCAATACCTTCCATTTCAGCAAGTTCTTGTGCAATTTCAAAGTTCATAATGTCACCAGAATAGTTCTTGATGACCATGAAAACTCCAGCACCTTCATCAGCCGCCTTGATGGCTTCTAAAATTTGGTCCGGAGTAGGTGAAGTGAAGACTGCTCCACAAATGGCAGCAGACAACATTCCATCTCCTACAAATCCAGCATGACTTGGTTCATGTCCTGAACCTCCACCTGAAATGAGTCCAACTTTTCCTGTCTTTTCTGCCTTTCTAACAATGACATCAAAACCATCTAAGCGTTGAACCAAGTCATCATGCATGAATGACAATCCCTGCAACATTTCATCAACAACTTGTGTCGGTTCATTTATAATTTTTTTCATGAGAAACTCCTTTCGGCATGTACCTTTGTTTTCGCTTTCATTATATATTTTTTATTGCTGGATGATAAGGGACAGATTCTATTATTTGTCCCCTTTTAAACCCGTTTAAAACATTTTTTTGGTAAAATGAAGGAAGTAACAGAAAGGCTTCCTATGGCATCATCACTTATTACAAAAAAACGGATTGCCAAGGCATTTAGAGACCTATTAGCTACTAGAGAATTTGACAAAATCTCTATTGTAGAGATCATGGAATCAGCTGGCATTCGTAGACAGACCTTTTATAATCACTTTCTTGACAAATATGAACTGCTAGACTGGATATTTGAAACTGACTTAACCGAGTATATCACCAATAACTTAGACTTTATTTCGGGCCAAAAACTATTACAAGAATTATTTCTTTATTTCGAACAAGAGCGTGACTTTTATATTCAACTTTTTGATATTCAAGGACAAAATAACTTCTATGACCACTTTATCAGCTACTGTCGCTTACTTGTATCAAAAATTTTAAGAGAATACGGTCAGATTGATATCGATTCATCTGCTTATACTTGTTTTTTGTTAGACTATCATTCACATGCTCTAGCAGAAATCGTGAAGGCTTACGTCAATAAAAAAAGTCCAGTTCCACAATCAGACTTTCTCATCATGACAATTATTGGAAAGAGACCATAATGACATTTATTTCAAATCATAAACAGAAAATTATTTCAAGTTACATTTCGGCAACTGTCAGCAGTCATCCTGAATTAGAAAAACACCCTACCTTACCTTTAGTTTATCAAAAAAATTGCAATCCTCATCAGGTTCCAATATTGTCGGGTGGAGGTTCCGGTCACGAACCTGCGCATATTGGATATGTGGGAGAAGGAATGCTTACTGCTGCTATCTATGGTCAATTATTTACTCCTCCTACACGAACTGAAATCTTAGAGTCCATTCGTTTTTTAAACAATGGTCACGGTGTCTTCATCATTGTAAAAAATTTCGAAGCAGACATCAAAGAATTTAGCTCGGCCATTAATACTGCTAGACAAGAAGGAATTAAGGTCGGCTATAGTCTAGCACACGATGATATTTCCATTGAACCTCACAATAGATTTCAAATTAGAGGAAGAGGGCTTGCAGGGACTATTTTGCTTCATAAAGTTCTAGGATTTGCAGCTCAAAATGGTGCCGACATAGAGCAACTAACTGATTTAGGTCATGAACTTGCTCCCGAAATCGCAACAATTGGTTTTGCAACGAAAGCTGCTAGTCTCCCCCAAGCCACCCTTCCACTATTTAACTTGGAAGAAGGAAATATTTCTTATGGTATTGGGATACATGGCGAAGAAGGCTATCGTATCGTCCCATTCCAATCATCGGAAATCCTTGCAAATGAAATTATAAGTAAATTAAGATTGCACTATCATTGGAAAAAGGGTGATCAATTTATATTGCTTGTAAATAATCTAGGCACTACCAGCAACTTAGAAATGGGCGTATTTATCAATGATCTCCTTCAACTCTTAGAAATTGAAGGAGTCACTATTACCTTTATAAAATCAGGAACATTTATGACCAGTCTAGATATGGCCGGTATATCCGTAACGCTTTGCCCCGTAAAAAATAAACAGTGGTTAGAAGCGCTCCATGCTCCAACGACAGCTTTTGCATGGTAATTTGCATGTATAACTCAAAAGGGCTAGGTCACTTGATAGCCCTTTGCTTTTATCTTATGTTTAAAAGAACTCATTCTTTCCATTTCAAACAGTCCATCTATACCTGACAATTCTTCTATCAAAAAACTGGCTGTTCCTCAACAACCAGTTTCTTCATTTTTAAACTAATTTCTTACTGTTCCTCTTCTGAAGGAAAAGCGATGCTATAGCCAAAATAGCAAAAGCTAGGCCAACATACCAGTAGGATTGATCTAGTGTCGTTGAACGACCTGATAGGTGGACGATTCCACGAAAGAGCATTCCTGCTGTAAGTACTGCAACTGCCGAGTTCCACAAGTTTAGACTGAGTCGCCCTAAGTTTGGGATGGTTTTCAACAATAATGCCAGAATGATCCCTCTTACTAGAGGAACCACAAAGAGATAGTGCATATGAAGAGAACTCTCCCCAAAACTAAAGAACTCGTAGATACGGCTAAATGCTAAAAAGAAAATAGTGAGTAGACTATAGAAATATAGGGGACTACACTAAAAAGCCATCCAATTTGGATGACTTTTTTAAAACTATTTACTTAGTTCTCTGATTTTTTACTTTTTTTGAAAAGTGAAATACCAAAGATTCCAGCTAAAATAGCAAGAAGATTCATAGCTAATGACGAATCAGCAGTTCCTGTATTTGGTAACTGAGCCTTTTCTGGAGCTGATTTTTGCTCAGTAGATTGAATACTTTCTGGTTGAACAGGTTTTGGAGCTGGCTCTGGATTTGGAGTTGGCTCTGGATTTGGTGTTGGTTTTGGATCCGGAGTTGGCTCTGGATTTGGAGTTGGTTTTGGATCCGGAGTTGGCTCTGGATTTGGTGTTGGTTTTGGATCTGGAGTTGGCTCTGGATCTGGTGTTGGTTTTGGATCTGGAGTTGGTTTTGGATCTGGTGTTGGCTTTGGATCCGGAGTTGGCTCTGGATCTGGTTCTTTCTCATACTCATAGATAACATGAGTTGTACCTTCTTTTAACTGACCTATTTCAGGTGCAGATGTTGAAGAAACACCAACTAGATTGTATTTTTTACCATCTACAGTAATAGAAAACGGACGCTCATCTGCATTTTCAGCAGTATTATAAGTCACAAGATTTCCATCAGATCCATAAATAGAAGTTAATGGTGTGTCTTTATAAGTCTCCTTAATAGATTGATTTGTTCCTTTGATGACATAATCCACCACTACATCTCCATAATGAAGCGTAGAAACATCCTGATCAGCCATATCTTCAAATTCTGAAGCATGGTATTTAACAGAAGGATTATATTTCAATTTAAAAATTTTAACATAATTAAAGAAGGTCTCAGGATTAATATTAACATCATGAGGAATAGTTTTCCAATCACCGTTATTTGGTGTGATATAAGTACTTTGGTTTGAAACTGACCTCATTAGATGATCATTCTGAACATAAGTATCATCTACTAAGCTTGGATTTGCTAGAGCACCATAAGTATTTTTTCCATTGCTGTCTTGATAATATGGTTGCGCTTGAGGATAATCTTCTATAATTTGGCAACCTTCTTCAAATAAACCAAGCGAACCTTCTTGAGAACATTTCCAAGGAAGTCTCACGTCAATTGGTAAGTACTTGATCTTCTTAGCTTCCTCCAAGGGTACGGTCACAGATACACGAAAAGCATTTGATCTCAATGTTTGTGAACTAACAGCATATGTATTAACTTTATCATTCAAATATTCCCGGGCATCTTTATAATTTTCATAATCAGTTACATTAACAACGGAAGGTTTCTTACCAGCCGCTAGTTCTTCTGCAGTTGGAACAATCTCCTTTCCATCAGTTGATTCTATATATTCATTATACGAAAACTCTTTCATAGGAACATTGACATCTACAGGATTTTCATTAGCATCACGTGTTCCGATCAAAGTGAAATCAACTTTAGAACCAACTATTTCTGGTATACGAACACGAACGCCTGAGACTGTTTGGCCATGAGTACTTGAGTGCATTCCTTTAAAGGCTACAGTGTAATTGTAGACGACACTTTTACCATCTTCACTAAAATGTGCTGGAAGTCCTTCAACATTGACGTGACCGCCTTCATCAATGATATTGCTACCATCTGGTTCGCTATCATCGCTAGGGGCAGAGCCAGTTGAAGTCCCCAGAGGATAAGTTGGATATTCTTTCCTTCCAGTTTCAGCTTTGTTATTAGTTGAGATTTCTTCAGATTTAGGTGAGGAAGCATTGGCATCCTCTGTGTCTGATTTTCGTGAGGTGTCACTAATAGGGTCTGGTGCAACCCTATTGTCTACTGAAGAAGTGTTCTCAGCATCAGTTGAATTAGTAATACCTAGTGTCTCTGAAACATTTGCTGATTCACTATTAGTTTCTTCAGCTTGAACTACTGACTGAGAAACCAAATTTAGAGCAAAGACAGACATTGTGATGATGCCAAACTTAGTAAGTTTTTTCATACAGTTTTTCTCCTCAAATGAAAGGAATCATGCATTAGCAAAATCCTATTCATTGATATTTTTTATAACCACTGAGTATTATACCATTTAAACGCTTAATTAACAAACAATTATTTGATAAATTTAACAATATTACATGTTGTTTAGGGAAGAGGAATAATTATTTGATATTACATCTTAAAGTACCTTAAAAACCGAATAAAGCTTCCTTCATTCGATTTTGTCTTTTAACTTTTCAACAAAGAGATAGGCCGCTGGACAGGTCAAGGTATTCTTAATCGTCAAATGGTTAATTTGATGGATTTTTTTGCGGTCAGTGTGGGGGAACTCTCGACAGGCCTTTGGACGAACGTCATAGATGGAACAGAGATTATCTCCTCCTAAAAAGGGACAAGGCATGGATTTAAAAACCTTATCTCCATCTTCATCTACCTGAAGGAACTCCGCTTCAAAAGCAGGTAATTTCATCTTAAAGTACTTAGCAATACGAGTGATGTCTGCTTCCTTGAAGTCAGGCCCCAATGTCTTGCAACAGTTGGCACAGGCCGTACAATCAATCTCTGCAAAGACTTCTTGGTGAATCTGCTGAGCTATCTTATCTAGATTTTTTGGTGGCTTTTTCTTCAAATTAGCTAAAACTTTACGGTGCTCCTTCTGCTTTTGCAAAGCTAGCTGATGGTAGTACTCAATATCAATTTCTTTAGACATGATTTCTCTCTTATTCTATTTGTTTCCCCTATTATATCATGCCTCTGACTCATTGAAAAGTGGACTTTACAAGACTATACTATTCTCGAATGTATCAAAAAACCTTGCAACTAGGTTACAAGGTCAATGACATTAATCGAAGTTAACGTATTCTTTTTGAAGTTCAAGAACTTCTTCCATTGTTGAACACTCTGTAAGGGCACGGTTAGCGTACTCTTCCATCTTAGCAGTGTCCAATTTCTTCATCAAGCTACGTGTACGAAGTACAGATGTTGCTGACATAGAGAATTCATCCAAGCCCATTCCGACAAGAAGTGGAACAGCTTTTTGGTCACCAGCCATCTCACCACACATACCAGCCCATTTACCTTCAGCGTGAGCTGCCTTGATAACGTTATTGATCAAGCGAAGGATTGATGGGTTATATGGTTGGTAAAGGTATGAAACTTGCTCGTTCATACGGTCTGCTGCCATTGAGTATTGGATCAAGTCGTTTGTACCAATTGACATGAAGTCTACTTCTTTTGCAAATTGGTCTGCAAGCATTGCTGCTGCCGGGATTTCAATCATGATACCAACTTGGATGTCATCCGCAACTGCAACACCTTCTGCAAGAAGGTTTGCTTTTTCTTCTTCATAAACGGCTTTAGCTGCACGGAATTCTTTCAAAAGGGCAACCATTGGGAACATGATACGCAATTGACCATGAACAGAAGCTCGAAGAAGGGCACGGATTTGTGTACGGAACATTGCATCTCCAGTTTCAGAAATAGAGATACGAAGGGCACGGAATCCAAGGAATGGGTTCATTTCATGTGGCATATCGAAGTAAGGAAGTTCCTTATCTCCACCAATATCCATTGTACGAACAACCACTGGTTTACCATTCATTCCCTCAAGAACAGCCTTGTATGCTTCATACTGCTCGTCTTCAGTTGGGAAATCTTGAGAATCCATGTACAAGAACTCTGTACGGTAAAGTCCAACAGCTTCTGCACCGTTGTTGTTAACACCTTCAACGTCTTTTGGAGTACCGATGTTAGCAGCCAACTCGAAGTGTTTACCGTCAGCAGTCACTGTTTGAGCATCTTTCAAAAGTGCCCATTCAGCTTTTTGTTTAGCATAAGCTTCACCAGCTGCTTTAAATTCTGCCGCTTGTTCATCTGTTGGGTTGATAATCACTTCACCAGTAATTCCGTTAACGGCAAGGATATCACCGTCTTTCACCACTTCAGTGATGTTATTTGTTCCCAATACAGCTGCAATTTCAAGTGTACGTGCCATGATAGCTGAGTGGCTTGTACGTCCACCGATGTTTGTTACAAAAGCTTTTACAAAGTTTTTGTCCAATTGAGCTGTATCAGATGGTGTCAAGTCATGTGCAATCACAATTACTTCTTCGTTAATAGAAGCTGGGTTTGGCAATTTTTTACCAAGAAGGTTTGCCAATACACGTTTTGTCACGTCGCGGATATCCGCTGCACGTTCTTGCATGTATGGGTTGTCTTCCATACCTTCAAAGATAGTGATGAACATGTCAGTCACTTCTTTAAGACCTGCTTCTGCATTGACTTTCTTAGCACGAATTGTTTCTTTAATCTGACCAATCAATTCTGGGTCAGCAAGAACCATCAAATGAGCGTCAAAAACTTGAGCCGCTTCTTCACCAAGCGTACCTACAGCTTTCTCACGGATAAGAGAAAGCTCGTTTTGAGAAGCTTCAAGAGCTACATCCAAACGAGCCTCTTCTGCGTTTGTATCTTCGACTGAAACAGTCTCGAATGACAAATCCGGTTGAACGAGTAGATATGCTTTTGCAACTGCAACACCATCAGATGCTGCGATTCCTTTAAGCATTTCTGTCATTTTCCTTATGCCAATCCTTCTTTTTCCATTGTTTCTGAGATTGCAGCGATAGCGTCATCTGCATCAGCACCTTCAGCTGAGATAGTTACGTCAGCACCTTGGCCAACACCAAGACTCATAACACCCATAATTGATTTAAGGTTAACTGATTTACCTTTGTATTCAAGAGTGATATCTGAAGCAAATTTGCTAGCAGTTTGTACCAACAATGTTGCTGGACGTGCGTGAATACCTGTTTCTGCCACTACGTGGAAATCTTTAGAAGCCATAGTTTGACTCTCCTTTTGTTCTTTCTTTTTTTGAGTTATATGTGATAACCCTTACAATTTGATATTATATCATCTTCTAGGATTTTTTTCAAGCATTTTATGGGATTTATTCGATTTCCTTTCAGATAACTTGCTGAAAATCTTCTATTCTAGATAACAAAGCACAGGATATAGTTTTCCAAAAAAGCACTTGTAAGATAATTATCACTATTTCACAAAACAAACACTACATATTGTGTTTTGTGAGCTTGACTAGAAAAATAGACCACTATATTTAGTTTCAAATCATTGACAAAAATTTATTTTCTGATATACTAAGAAAGTAATCTATTTTGAAAGAGGAGTTACACAATGGTAACCGTTTATTCTAAAAACAACTGTGTCCAATGTAAAATGACCAAACGTTTCTTGGACAGCAATAATGTCGCTTATCGTGAAATCAATCTTGATGAGCAACCTGAGTACATCGATCAAGTTAAAGAGCTCGGTTTCAGCGCAGCTCCTGTTATCCAAACACCAACTGAAGTCTTTTCAGGTTTCCAACCAGGAAAACTGAAACAATTAGCATAATCTTGGTACATCATCCAGAAGAAACTGCTTCTAGGGCTACCTTAGAGGCCTTTCTTTTGTAATTAGATAAGGAAAATTTTATGGGATTAAAACATCTTGAGGACGTGACTTACTTCCGTCTCAATAACGAAATCAACCGTCCTGTTAATGGACAAATCATGCTTCATAAAGATAAGGAAGCCTTGGATGCCTTCTTTAAAGAAAATGTGGTTCCAAACACTATGGTTTTTGATTCAATCAAGGATAAAATCAACTACCTCATTGAACACAACTACATCGAAACAGCCTTTATCAAGAAATACCGTCCTGAATTTTTGGAAGAATTGTCACAATTTATCAAAGACCAAAACTTCCAATTTAAATCTTTCATGGCTGCCTATAAATTTTATAATCAATATGCTTTGAAAACTAACGACGGTGAACATTATCTTGAAAGTATGGAAGACCGTGTCTTCTTTAACGCCCTTTATTTCGCTGATGGCAATGAAGCTATTGCAATCGATATTGCCAATGAAATCATCCATCAACGCTACCAACCGGCTACTCCTTCCTTCTTGAATGCTGGACGTGCTCGCCGTGGGGAGTTGGTATCCTGTTTCTTGATTCAGGTCACAGATGATATGAACTCTATCGGACGTTCTATCAACTCTGCTCTTCAACTTTCACGTATCGGTGGTGGTGTGGGAATTTCCCTCAGCAACCTTCGTGAAGCTGGAGCTCCTATTAAAGGCTATGAAGGAGCAGCTTCTGGTGTTGTTCCTGTTATGAAGCTTTTTGAAGATAGTTTCTCTTACTCAAACCAATTGGGTCAACGTCAAGGTGCTGGTGTTGTTTACCTCAACGTCTTCCACCCAGATATTATCGCCTTCCTTTCAACTAAGAAAGAAAACGCCGATGAAAAAGTTCGTGTTAAGACCCTTTCACTTGGTGTTGTGGTACCCGATAAATTCTACGAATTAGCTCGTAAAAATGAAGAAATGTACCTCTTCAGCCCTTACTCTGTAGAGCTTGAGTACGGTGTGCCATTCAACTACATTGACATCACTGAAAAATACGATGAACTAGTCGCAAATCCAAAAATCCGCAAGACAAAAATCAAGGCGCGTGATTTGGAAACTGAAATTTCTAAATTGCAACAAGAATCTGGCTATCCTTATGTCGTCAACATTGATACGGCTAACCGTGCAAACCCTGTTGATGGTAAGATTATCATGAGTAACTTGTGTTCTGAGATTCTTCAAGTCCAAGAACCAAGCTTGATCAACGATGCGCAAGAATTCCTTCAAATGGGAACGGACGTTTCATGTAACCTTGGTTCAACCAACGTGGTTAACATGATGACTTCACCTGACTTTGGTCGCTCTATCCGTGCTATGGTTCGTGCTCTTACTTTCGTTACAGATAGTTCACACATCGTAGCTGTTCCTACTATCGACCATGGAAATAGCCAAGCCCACACCTTTGGTCTTGGTGCAATGGGACTTCACAGCTACCTTGCCCAACAACTGATCGAATATGGATCACCTGAGTCCGTTGAATTTACAAGCATCTACTTTATGCTTATGAACTACTGGACCTTGGTTGAGTCAAACAATATCGCGCGTGAACGTGGTATTACCTTCCACAACTTTGAAAAATCAGACTATGCTAAGGGAAGCTACTTTGATAAGTATTTGACTGATGAATTTCTTCCAAAATCAGACCGTGTTAAAGAACTTTTCAAAGATGTCTTTATCCCAAGTGCTGCTGACTGGGCTGAACTTCGAGACAAGGTTCAAGCAGATGGTCTTTACCACCAAAATCGTCTAGCTGTTGCTCCAAATGGTTCGATCAGTTACATCAACGACGTTTCTGCTTCTATCCACCCGATTACGCAACGTATCGAAGAACGTCAAGAAAAGAAAATTGGTAAGATTTACTATCCTGCTGCCGGCTTGTCAACAGAAACAATCCCTTACTACACTTCTGCTTACGACATGGATATGCGTAAGGTCATTGATGTTTACGCTGCTGCAACTGAGCACGTGGACCAAGGACTTTCACTCACACTCTTCATGCGAAGTGATATTCCAACAGGACTTTACGAATGGAAGAAAGAAAACAAACAAACGACACGTGACTTGTCTATCCTTCGTAACTATGCCTTTAACAAGGGCATCAAGTCTATCTACTACGTCCGTACCTTTACAGATGACGGCGGAGAAGTCGGTGCTAACCAATGTGAGAGCTGTGTGATTTAATCTTTGCTTGAGAAAACTACATTTTTCTCAGATTAGTATTCATTCACCCTGCTAAACTAAACTCGAATAAGCATCTATACTATGGAAAAACACAAAAGTCGGGCTTCCGACTTTTGTGCGATACTCCTCTAGAATTATGATAAAATAGAAATAATTGTGAGTTCGCAATACTAAACACAGAAAGAGATTTCAAATGGAAACTTACTACAAAGCCATTAACTGGAATGCCATCGAAGATGTCATCGACAAATCAACTTGGGAAAAGCTGACGGAGCAATTCTGGCTCGACACTCGTATCCCCTTGTCAAATGACTTGGATGACTGGAGAAAGCTATCAAATGTAGAAAAAGACTTAGTTGGAAAAGTCTTTGGTGGTTTAACCCTTCTCGACACTATGCAATCTGAAACCGGGGTTCAAGCCCTTCGCGCAGACATCCGTACACCACATGAGGAAGCTGTTTTCAACAACATCCAATTTATGGAATCTGTCCACGCTAAATCTTATTCATCAATCTTCTCTACCTTAAATACCAAGGCTGAGATTGATGAAATTTTCGAATGGACCAATACCAATCCTTACCTCCAAAAGAAGGCAGAGATTGTCAACGAAATCTACCTAAACGGCAGCCCACTTGAAAAGAAAGTTGCCAGCGTCTTTCTTGAAACCTTCCTCTTCTATTCAGGATTCTTCACGCCACTCTACTATCTTGGTAACAACAAACTAGCAAACGTTGCGGAAATCATTAAATTGATTATTCGTGATGAATCTGTTCACGGAACCTACATCGGATATAAATTTCAACTCGGTTTCAATGAATTGCCTGAAGAAGAGCAAGAAAAACTCAAAGAATGGATGTACGACCTGCTCTATACTCTTTACGAGAATGAAGAAGGCTACACAGAAAGCCTCTATGATGGTGTTGGTTGGACGGAAGAAGTCAAAACCTTCCTTCGCTACAATGCTAACAAGGCTCTCATGAACTTGGGACAAGATCCACTCTTCCCAGATTCAGCTGATGATGTCAATCCAATCGTTATGAACGGTATTTCAACAGGAACTTCCAACCACGACTTCTTCTCTCAAGTTGGTAATGGTTATCTACTTGGTGAAGTTGAAGCTATGCAGGATGATGACTATAACTACGGTTTGAATTAATTCAATTATCCCAGAACTAATAACAAATATCATGGTTTGTTTAAAACAACCATGATATTTTTGTTTTTGTTTTCTTTTGTTTTTTTAAATTGATTGATTGAACACTTTATGATAAAATAGTAATAGAAACAGAGGTGATAACGATGTTAAAACAGGAGAAACTAGATCATATTCTAGAAACGGTCAATACAAAGGGAACTATTACTGTAAAAGAAATCATGATTCGCTTGGATGTATCAGATATGACGGCTAGACGCTACTTGCAAGAGTTGGCAGACAAGGATCTACTTGTTCGGGTTCACGGTGGAGCTGAAAAAATTCGCACAGGTTCTATTTTAAACAATGAACGTTCTAATATTGAAAAACAAAGCTTACAGATTGCAGAAAAACAAGAAATCAGCCGTTTTGCAGGCCATTTAATCGATGAAGGTGAAACCATTTTTATCGGCCCAGGTACAACCTTGGAATCTTTTGCCCGTGAACTTCCAATCGATAATATTCGTGTTGTAACAAACAGTTTACCAGTCTTTCTCATCTTAAACGAACGAAAACTAACAGATTTGATTTTAATCGGTGGAAACTATCGCTCTATCACTGGAGCCTTTGTGGGAACACTAACCTTGCAAAACTTAGCCAATCTACAATTTTCAAAAGCCTTCGTTAGCTGTAATGGTATTCAGGACAATGCGATTGCGACCTTTAGTGAAGAGGAAGGTGAATCTCAACGCATCGCCCTCAATAATTCCAATAAAAAATACTTACTAGCTGACAATAGTAAGTTCAATAAATTTGATTTTTATACCTTCTACAATATCTCTGATATTGATACCATCGTTTCAGACTCTAAACTGAGTAAAGAAATATTCGACCAACTTTCAAAACAAACAAAAATTATTCTTTCTAAACCATAAAACTAAGGATTAATAAAAAATAAAATGCGTCCTATCAAGAAAATAAGAATCTTGATAGGACGCATTTTTTGATGAAGATTTTTACTGAGATTTTCCTAGAGTCTTTATGATTGTTGAAACGGCATAAAATCTGAATCAAAGGAGATATTATCCCATTCTTCAGGATTGATAAAATTTAAAAATAGATTTTTAAATTCTTCCAGCTCATAATCTGAATGACAAATCCATTCTTTACCAGTTGAGACATACCATTTTCCAAGATTTTTCAGTTCTTTATTCGTCAAACACGGTATTTGAGAGCATTTATCAAAATTGATAATATAAACTTTTTCATAAATAGATTGGATAAAATCTTTGAACATCTTTTTGCCTCACTAGAATCCTATATCTAATTACTAATTCTTCTACTCAATCACTTGAGTTTCCGCTACTTTCTTGTACCAGTGAGCTGATTTCTTAGGATAACGTTCTTGAGTTTCAAAGTCTACATAAAAGAGACCATAGCGTTTTTCATAACCATTTGACCAAGAGAAGACATCCATCAATGACCACATGAAGTAGCCTTTGACTACTGCCCCATCAGCAATGGCATCTGAAATAACTTCTAAGTGTTGTTTCACATAATCAATACGGCCATCATCGTAAACAGTGTTGTCCACAAATTCATCTTTGTATCCAAGCCCGTTTTCAGTGATGTAGATTTTCTTGTAGTTTGGATAATCTTTCTTAACACGCATGATTTGGTCATACAAACCTTGAGGGTAGATAATCCAATCCCAATCCGTGCGTGGTACATAATCAGGGGCTACACGACGTCCAACGCCTTTGATTTGGTATTTAGAGCTTCCTTTTTCCCCTTTACCGTTATGGATGATTTCAGTTTCACCATCAAAGGCTCCCATCCAATCGCTCATGTAGTAGTTAATTCCGAGGAAGTCATTCAAATCTTTTGCTGCTTCAAGTGCTGCAAAGTCTTCGTCACGAAGATCCAAGCTACCACCATTGACGGATAAAATATGCTTGACACCTTCCATGGTTTCTTCGGAATATCGTCCTAGATAAGTCGCATCCAAGATAAATTTGTTGTGGATGATATCTTCCAACTCAGCTGCCCGAACATCTGCAGGGTTTTTAGGATCTAATGGATACTTAGTAGGCAGGGCATGAACCACGCCGATTTCACCTTTGTAGCCTTTGTCTTTGTACAATTTAACAGCACGCGCATGCGACACCATCATATTGTGGTGTGATTGGAAAACTTTGGCAAGGTCATACTGAATTCCTGGAGGGAATTTTCCTACTAAGTATTGACCATCACCGATTGGTCCAATTTCATTGAAGGTTGTCCAATAGTTGACTTCTGGGAATTCTTCAAAACAGAAGGTAGCATAATTTACAAAGTGTTCGATATTTTCACGGTTTAAGAAGTCGCCATTTGAATGTAGAGCTTCTGGCGTATCAAAGTGATGAAGAGTTACAAAGGGCTCAACATGACGTTTATGGCACTCTGCAAATAACTTATGATAGAATTCTACCCCTTTTGGATTTACTTCACCATAACCAGTTGGAAAAATACGTGACCAAGCAATTGAAATACGGATACCGTTTACCCCATATTCTTCAGCCAACTTTAAGTCCACTGGATATTTATGGTAAAAATCACTGGCTGGTTCGGCAGTGTACCAATAGTTATCTGCTAGGTATTTGTCCCAGGCAACAGGACCTTTACCATCTGTATGAGTAGCTCCTTCTGCTTGATAAGCAGCTGTTGCGCCACCGAAAATAAAGTCTTTTGGTAATGTTTTTGTCATTTTTTTCACCTATTTCTTGATTTAAATAAAGTAAAAGTGAGAGGAGAGGAGTCAGTGAGGTACCCTTCTCCATCTCACTTCAATCAACAGTATTTATTATTATTGAAATTGTTCTTGTACGAATGCTAGAGCACCTTTTCCATCACGAGTTAATTTGATGTACTGTGCACCTTCTGTCTTGGCAAGTTTAATACCGAGTTTATCTGTTTCTGCTTTCATATCTTCAAAGTTTGAAGCAACTTGTGGTGCCAAGATAACCAAATCAAACTCAGGTAGCATCTCACGGTGAGCACCATAACCACCAGCAGCTGCCTTAACAGGAACATTGTATTCTGCTGCTGCCTTGTTCAAAGCATTTGCAAGAAGACCACTTGTTCCTCCACCAGCACAGAGAACGAGTACGTTGGTTTCTTCTGTAATTGTATTTTGTGCTGCTTCTACTCCAGCTTTTTCAAGGATAGCATCTGCTTTTGCAGTGTTGAAGTTTGCAGCAACTTTTTCTTTCAATTCATCGTTGGCTTTACCTGAACGCTCTTCTTCAAGAATTTGTTCATCATAAACTTTAAGGAATGGATAGTAAATGACTACGTCAACCACGATTAGAAGAGCAGCAAGAATGAATGATAGAACTTGGAAGTTTGTACCAAGAATAATCCCCAAAGGTCCAGGAGTAACCCATGGAAGGTTGGCAGTAAATGAGTTCATGCCAAGTGTTTCAATAAAGAATTTAAAGATCCATACGTTTGCGATTGGAGCAAAGATGAATGGGATAAAGAAGATTGGGTTCAAAACAAGTGGTGCACCAAACAAGATTGGTTCATTTACACCAAAGAAAGTTGGAACTACTGAAGCGCGTCCGATTGCACGATTACGTTTTGATTTTGTTAACCACATGAACATGAAAGGAACAACCAATGTCGCACCAGTACCACCCATGGTCACGATAAACATCTGTGTACCAGAAGTAAGGATCTTATCAGCGTGCATACCTTGTTGGATAAGGTTCAAGTTGACTTCGGCATTTGCATAGGTAATAGCTGCGATTGCTGGTTCAACGATAGATGGACCATGAATCCCAACAAACCAGAAGAAGGCAAAGGCACCAAAGATAATCGTAATACCTAGATAACCATCAGCAGCAGAGAATAATGGTGCAAAGAATTTACCGATTGACTCAGCTACGCTTGCACCAACAAAATGACGAGCTAGTAAATCAAGAGCATAAAGTGAAACCACTGAGAGAGTGAATGGAATCACATCTTTAAAGACTTGTGAGATATTTGGTGGAACTTCGTCAGGCATACGAATAGTGACATTGTTCTTAACACAGACCTTATAGATAGCTACTGTAACAAAGGCAGCAAGAAAGGCTGAGAGCAAACCTTTTGTTCCAAGGAAATCTGTTGCAAAACCACCTGCAATTGGATCAGCTGCCAACATCAATAATCCAACAATAGCAGCTAATAGAGTTGACATATAGTTGATTTGGTTGGTTTTCTCCATGCTACGGTTAACAGAGTCTGTTAATGATTTAGCAGTCGTACCAGCTAGCAAAAGTGCGAGAATACCCATTGAATAGCTATAAGGTTTCATCAATAGAGCCACTACTTCATCAGACCATTGGAAGCCCCATGAATTTGGTACAAAGGCAATCAAGATAAAAATACTTGAGAAGAGAATGACTGGCATTCCTGCGATAAATCCATCCCGAATAGCACGAAGATAGATATTACGAGATAGTTTTTCAAAGAAAGGCTTTCCTTTCTCAATAAATGCAATTAGTTTATTCATTATTTAACTCCTCTCTTGTAGAGTTCAATTAAATGGTGCATCAAATCTTTTAACAAAATAGTTGTCATCAAGTGATCTTGGCCATGCATCATGGTCACACTATACGCTAAGTCCTCACCAGCTGCTTCCTTAGTCAACAGACTAGTTTGCGCGTGGTGTGCTTCTGCAATACAAGAACCAGCTTCCTCAACTAAGCTATCCGCTTTTTCAAAATCACCAGCTTCAGCAGCCTTCAAGGCTTCCAATAGTTTTGAACGAGCATCGCCAGCATAGGCAACAATCTCAAAACCTAACAATGTTACTTCTTCTCTATTCATGATAGAATTCTCCTTATATAATTTTTAGTAAATGTTATGACAACAAACGTTGGATATGTAGAACGAGATAAACTCGTTCACTTTTATACAAATCAAGACCCGTATGTTGCGTAATCACATCATAGATCTTGGAACCAATCTCGAACGCTTTTGGATAGGACTGTTTGATATGGTCTTCCATATCCAGAAGTGATTGGTTATCATCTCTAGATCGGTCTAAATAATCCAAGAAATAATTCAAATGTATCATAAAACGATCATAGAAATGGTTGTTCTCTTTAGTTCGTTGAATTGCATAGTCCTTTAGCACTTCTTCAACATTCCTCAGAATTTCTTTTCTCTTATCAATCGACTCAACCACTTGGACTTCATTCTCCCCCTCAGCATTGATGAAATGATAAGCAATCCGAATAATTTCTTCCTCAGGAAAATGATCTGCTAGCTTCTGACGGTAAATTTCAAATGCTTCATTTGCGATTTGAAAAGCGACAGGATACTTAGTGGAAATATCTGGCAGATTACTATCCTTGTACCTTCCTTGTGCTAAAGCTTGGTAAGAGCAGTAAATATGATCTGTCAGAGTGACGTATAGATACTCTTGGACAGGATATTGATATTTTTTAGAAAGATTATCAATAATCTCATAAGTGACCGTAATAAAATCAAGCGGAACATCTTTGAGGAGAGCCATAAAGTTTTCTCTGGACTCTTCTGTCTTCATCCGAAAGATTTTCTCAACCTGCTGTTCAGCAATCAAATCCCCTTTCTTCTTTCCAAATGTAATCCCCTTACCAATCACAATCACTTCTTCTCCCTTATCATTTCTTACAAGCGAGACATTGTGATTCATTGGATTTAGAATTCGATACATGTCAACCTCCTTTTATATCTTAAAGGTATATGAGTACAAAAAATGACCACAAATGAACTAGAAAATCAGCCGATTTCTAATTCACCTGTGATCATGCCTAATATTACTTAGTAACACTCACCTTGTATTAACTTGTGATTTAAGTATATCACAAGCAAGTTATTTTGTAAACCTTTACATGTAACTTTTTTAAATTTTTTTTGTGTTTTTTCATCAGAAAGTGTTTATTAGATTAATTGGATTAATTTTTCACCTTTTTAAAAAAGTAAAAAGTTAATGCCTTAAAAAATCATTTAAACTTGAGTTTGTGAAATACCATGGTATATCGCCATCGTTTTCTAACATTGATTTATATACCGTGGTAGCCTTTCTAAACATTCCTCCATATATTAAGAAAGTCCCAAGTAATGATTGAAAATATTTATCCGAAAAAATTCTATCATCACAATCAAAAGAGGATATTTTATTAAATATAGTAAAATAATCGATAGAAATTTCACTAATTTCATTCTGAAGCTTCAAAAGTTTATATAAAAAGTTTAAAAAAACAAAATCAGAAAATCGGATTCCGTCAGCTTCTATTTCTTCAAATTTTTCAATAAACTCCTCAAAGTGTCCGATTTGTATTAATTTAATACAAACTAGAATTTTTATGCGAACAATATAGTAGTCCGTACTATCTATTAAAAAATGCTTTGAGAAATCAATTATATCCTCTTTAGATAATGTATCTAAATTATCTCTTAAATATAAATACACCCATCTTGGCTCCGCAGGGTACATACTAATATTTTCTAACAGAAGAGAATTGTATAATTCTTTTTTATCAGTTGTAACTCTATTCTCTCCTTGAACTTCTATATCTAGATTAATATGTTTAGTTTTTTCTTCACAAGTAAGTACCTCATGTACTTTCCCTTTATAACTTATAGATGAAACATTCTTAAATATCTTACCGGTTCTATACGTTTCTTTACTCCTTCTTATTTTTAAATTAAATATGGTTGATTGTAAATTTTCAAACATAGCAAAATAAGCTAACATATCCTTTAGTAATGTCTTTTTGTCCATCAATAATTCATCAGCATCTAAAACCAGTATCCAATCACACTTTGACTGTCTTATTGCAAAATTTCTAGCTTCTGAAAAATCATTATTCCATTTGAAATGACTCAGTTTAATTCGGTCATCCGACAAATTTTGGATTATTTCCACCGTTCTATCGGTAGAACCCGTATCTACTATAACAATTTCATCAGCTATCCAATCTATGCTTTCCAAACTGTTTAAGATATAATTTTCTTCATTTTTCACTATATAGACAACAGATAGTGTGACACTCTCGTCTATACTAAAGCTTTTGATATTTTCTTGCTCATCTAATAAAACTTCTCCTTCATCTATCCAATCATCTGAATCTACTAATAATACTATTTCCTCAATTGTCTGTTTTACTTTTTCTGAGTGGACTGTCGAAATATTTTTTTTAAGATAATTTAAAAATTTGATAGGATTTGATTTCATAAAAAACCTCTGGTAGGGCTACATTAAAAAATAGGCAAAGACTCAACCAACATTAAAATCAGAGTTTCAATCTCCTTGAGATCTGAATAATATTAGAGTCTCTACCTCATTTTACTATCCTTACATAACTAAGCCATAAGGGTAATAATCAGTTGAGAAATTCACTAATGTTTTTTCTGAATCTTGTATCTTTACAATGCGTAAGAAAAGTTTTTGGAATTCATTAAAATCATAATCTGAATGACACACCCATTCATCAGTAGTTGTAACATACCACTTCCCTATTAATTTAAAACTTTCATCAAACTCAGGAATATAACCTAGTTTTCTAAAATTAACAACAAAAACAATCTCATGAGTCTTTTTTAATATTGAACCCAGTAATCTAGAATAGATTTTTAAAATAGCCATGATAAGTCCTTTCCAGTAGAAAGACAACGAAATTCAAAGATAAATTATTTTATCTTTGAAGTAAAAAAGCTTATTCGTTGTAAGTAAAAGACTGCACCTCCAAAATAGATAACATCTAAAGGAGGCACAATTCTTTATAGTTAGTTAGAATCAGTTACACACATGACGCATATAAGCGCATGCACTAGCTGGATCTGATGTTCCCAGACCCGCTAAAGCAATATCATGAGCACAGGTAATGGCTGCCCATCTACAATTAGCAGATTTTCCACCAACAATTTCCTGTAAAGCATCTGTAGAAATGGTTTCGAATAAGAGTTTGTTATCCATTTCTATATCCTCCTTATAATATATTTGTCTAATGCATTTGACAAATATATTATAACATTTTAATCTCTGTAACAACCTAAAATTCCTAAATATCTCGATTATTCTTCCTAAATGGACTTAGAAATCCTTTATTTATTTTCCAATATTTCTAGAAGTGAAGAAATTTTATTTTTGGAAACAGGGCACATATCTCCATTAATTAAATAAAGCATCCCTTCTTTCTTAGAAAAGAAATCGATACAATCACAATTGATGGCGTACGATCTATGACACCTAAATAATCTTCTATCTGCTTCACAAATCTTATTTAATGTAGAATAAATTTGTATATCTGTGTATTTGGTATGCAAGGTAATTCTATGAGGATCACTTGTTTCAAAATATAAAATATCATCAAAAGGCATATGAATTGTACCTGTTTTAAGTTTTAGAATGAAATAAAAATCAATATTCTTTAACATCATTACGCGATCCAAAATAAATACTAGGCAATTTTCCAATTGATCAATCATCAAATTTTTCTTACTAAATTTAATACAGTCTAATGCAGAAACCTTTGCATGAAAAATCAATTCCATCAATGATACATCCTGTGTGAGAAATATTATAGATGCTACAGGATTTTTTAATCTCAACAAAGAACACGATTCTAAAATTTTATGATAATTATAAACATCAATATGGAATATATAAAGTTGCTCCGAACCGAAGCTAGTTTTGGAAACAGGAACTTTCTCTAATGAATTAAAAAAATTGAGACTCTTCACTTTCCAATTATGCTCTTCTGTAATTTTTCTAACTTCATCTTCTAAAAAAAATTGTAGATTTATGTCGTCTTCACAAATAAATATTTCAAACATGAGAGCTACTTCCAAAAATTTTATCTATAGAAAATAATGATAATAGACAAAGCTACTATCATTATTTGTTGTTAAATTTAAACGCGTTCTTTCCATGAAGTCGCTGTTGTTTGAAGAACTTTATTTAGTTCGTCAATGTTTTCAAATCCAGTTGTGCGAAGCCATTCGCGAGCTGCTGTTTCACCATCTTTGATATAAGCTTCAACTGATCCTGCCCATGTAGCACGGCCACAAAGAACACCATTGAAGTTTGCACCTGATTCATGAGCAAATACAAGAGTATCTTGGAAGAGTTTAGCTGATACACCAGCACTCAAGTAGATGTATGGCAAGTTAGTTGCTTCATCTTGAGCTTTGAAGAAGGCTGCTGCTTCATCACGTGTATAAACTACTTCACCTTCAGCGAAGCCTTCAACATATTTAATGTTAACAGGAACTTCTACTTTCAAGACATCAATGTTAAAGCGTGGGTCTGAGAAGACTTTCATAGCGCCGATAACTTTGTGTGGTTTTACTTTCGCATATTCTACAGAACCAGCGTCCGCAATTTTTTCATCGTAAGCAAGGATTTCAAGGAAGAATGGGATATCTTCAGCCACACACTCAGAACCGATACGTTCGATGTAAGCTTGTTTTTCTTGGTTGAGTTCGTCTGAGCTATCTACATCATAGTAAAGCAAGAATTTAACTGCATCTGCACCTTCTTCTTTAATACGTTTTGCAGACCAAACATCCAAGCAGTCTGGCAAGCGTTTTGTGCTTGTTGTGTCATAACCTGTTTTTTCATAAGCAAGGAGAAGACCAGCTTTTTCATCAAGAGCTTTAGTCGCTGGAAGTCCATATTCAGGGTCAAGGAGCATAGATGAAGCGTATTTAGTCAATTCATCTGCTACCAAGACTTTAAGTTCTTCCATTTGAGCCACTGTTGGTTCTTCTGTTTGGTGTTGAGCCATGAGGCGTTTTAAAGCACCACGTTGGTCAAATGCAAGAGCTGAGATGATACCATTTTCATCAGAAAGTTTTTCTAAGCGTGCACGTTTTTGTTCTGTTAAAGCCATTTTATACCTCTTTTACTATTAATTGATCATATAGAGCTTGATAGTTGGCCATGTTGACATGACCAGTCATTTTTTCTTGAGCATTGAGCATACCAAGGACATTTGCCTTGATGAGTAATTCTGCATCCGATTCTTTGTGAAGTAGTCCTGAAGAAATTCCTGCTACAGTAGAGTCTCCAGATCCGACAGGGTTAACCACCTGAATTCTAGGAATATCTACCTTGTAGAAAGTGTCACCATGTTTGGCAAAGGCACCGTTGGCACCAAGTGAAACGATAATCCATTCAATACCTGCAAACAAAGGTTCTTGAAGGACTTCTTTTAATTCATCCAAATCCTCAGAAATTTCTCTTCCTAGAAATTGAGATAATTCCTCATTATTTGGTTTGATGACTGTTGGTTTATGTGGTGATTCAAGAACCGCCTGAAGTGCTGCACCAGAGCAGTCCAAGACAACAGGCTTGCCAGCTTGATTAGCAAGTTCTACCAAGCTCGCATAGTAATCAACTGGAAGGCCAGCTGGCAGACTACCTGAGATGGCTACTACTTCAACTGACTCAAGGAGTTTTTTGAAATGTTCCAAAAAGCCTTGACCTTCCTGTTCCAATACTTCAGGACCTTTTTCAAGAACTTCTGTTTGGTTATCTCCGTGAAGAATAGCGATACAGTTACGAGTTTCTCCCTGAATTGAGAAGAAATCTTTCTTTACTTGATCATCGATATGTTCAACCAAAAACTCACCAAGTTTGCCACCCACTAAACCAGTAGCAAGAACAGAATCCCCAAATTCTGAAAGTACTCGAGTGACGTTTAGTCCTTTACCACCAGCCGTTTTGGTTACATCCACCACACGATTGACAGTATCAATCTTCAACTCATCCAAGGGATAGGAAATATCAATGGATGGGTTCATTGTGACTGTTAAAATCATAGGTCACCTCTTAGTCGTGGTATTCTCCGCGATCCCATTTTTCAAGGAATTCAGTGAAGAAGTTTGCGTCTGTTTGTTTAGCATTGTGACTTTCAAGGTGTTCAATTTTCGCAATCAATTTTTTATTTTCTTCAGATGGTTTGTATTCAGCTTGGATGAAAGCTTCGATGATGTCACACATGAGCAATTCACCAGTAATCTTACCACCAAAACCGATAACGTTGGCATTCAATTGTTCTTTAGCATAAAGGGCTGTTGTCATATCACGAACCAAGGCAGAACGTACACCTGGAACTTTATTTACAGCGTTGTTGATACCAACACCAGTACCACAGATACATACTCCAAGATCAGCTTGACCACTAGTTACAGCTTCCCCTACTTTTTTACCAAAGATTGGGTAGTGTGTACGAGCGTGGTCATAAGTACCAAAGTCAATGACTTCATGTCCTTTTGATTTCAAAAATTCTGAAACCGCCATTTTTTCATCTGTTACGATGTGGTCACATCCAATTGCAATTCTCATTTTTAACTTACCTTTCTTACTGTAATCTAATTAGCACATTTTGTTCAACATGTCGACACGAATTTGGTGACGTCCACCATCGTATTTACCGTTAACAAATCCTTTAGCGATGTTTTTAGCTAATTCATCACCAACAAGTTGTGCACCCATAGTGATCATACGTGAGTTGTTGTGGCCACGAGTCATATAAGCTGAACGTTCGTCAGATACTTCTGCAGCAACCATTCCTTTGATTTTTGTTGCAACCATAAATGGGCCAGCACCATAAGCATCAATCACGATACCAAGGTTTTGTTCTTCTTTGTTTACCTCTGCGGCAACAGCAAGAGTCACATCAACAAAGTCTTGACCTTCTGCTGTAACATCCACAACGTGGAAGTTTTCTTTTTCTAAGAAGTCTTTCACAACTTCTTTCAATCTCAAACCTGCAGCATCTGCACCGATAACAATAGACATATTGTATACTCCTTTTTATTTTTCTAGGCTAGTAAACCCTTTTATAGTTAGCAGTTTATACTCTTCGAAAATCAAATTCAAACCGCGTCAACGTCGCCTTGCCGTACTCAAGTACAGCCTGCGGCTAGTTTCCTAGTTTGCTCTTTAATTTTCATTGAGTATTACCTACAAAAAGTTTTCTAGCAGTTTATTGACAAATTGGATTGAATGAGATGAAGGTCACCTTATTCAAGTTTAGGAAACCAGTTTCCTAGAAATAACTCTTCTTCACGAAAGAGAATATAACAAGTGATTTTTTGTTTGTTACAAACATCATTTGTTGCTTACAAACATAATATACTCCTATTTATTGAAAAAGTCAACAGTTAATGTTTGTTTTTGTGTTTTTTAACTAAAAAATTTCGATATCAAAACCAATTTGATCCACTCGACCAGGTTCTAGGAGACGAACATTCTTCTTATCTTCTAGATGATCTCCTTCTTCAAGGGATGTTGATAAGCCAGACCATGGTTCAAAAGCAATGAAAGGACCTTTATTCAAAGTTGACCAGATGATGAGATTTGGAAACTCTGCAAAGTGCACTTTCAATCCCTTATCATGTTTACGAGAACGAAGGGCAATTGTTCTAGATTGCAATTCATCTAAGGTGACTGCATCTGTGCTGAAAAAATCATAACTAAGATCGATTTCTTTTTGCCCCTCTAGCCATGGACTTCTATCTTGAAAATCCAACATACCCGTTTCTGGGAAAGGACGTGGAACAGAGCAAGTCTCTTCTTTCTCAAACTCTAAGTAGTAATCTTCATAGACTTCATCATCCAGTAGAGGACAATTAAAGCCTGGATGGCCACCAATAAAGTAAGGCATGACCTTGCTAGTTTCTTTATTGAAAATCTTGTATTGAGTCCGTACTGTCTTGCCAGTAAGAATATAAGTGATTTCTAGGCGGAAATGATAAGGGTAGTTCTGATAGCTATTCTCATCGTCTTCAATTGCAAAAGTTACAGTCTTATCTGTCTGTTCAACTAATTCAAACTCTTTCTTGCGAACCAAACCATGACGAGGAATCTTTCCTTTACTTTCTTGTCCATTGTCATCTATATAAAGTGCTGTATCTTCTCTCAATGAACCACAAATAGGAAAGAGAACAGGAGCTTGTCCACTCCAATAAGTAGCATCCCCTTGCCACAAATACTCAAGTCCCTCAGCATCTTTTATAGAAGAAAGAGCCCCACCAAAACTGTTAAATTGAACACTTAATTGTTCTGATTTTAATTCAATTACCATTATTTTCTCCGATTTCTTGATAGTTTATAAAAAACTAGGCTGTCACTCCTAATGGTATGACAACCTAGTTTCAACAATTTACACTCTGCGAAAATCCAATTCAAACTTCGTCAGCGTCGCCTTGCCGTACTTTAGTACAGCCTGCAGCTAGCTTCCTAGTTTGCTCTTTGATTTTCATTGAGCTTACATTTTATAGGAGCGCATTATTTTGCTTTTGCTGCGTACTCTTCGTTACGTTTGATCATTTGTTTTCTGTACCAAGCAAAGATACCTACATAGAATACAAGGAAGACTACAGCACCAAGGATTGCTTTGATATCACCAGTTGTAGTGTTACCAATTGTCCAACCTAGAAGTTTTTCGATTGGTCCTTCAAGAGTTGAGTGAGTAATGAGCTGAGTTTGGCTTACACCTTCTGGGAAGGCACCTACACCTTTAGCAAGTTCTGTTGCAAATGGTGCGATAAGTGTACCTGAAAGAAGGAAGAGTGGCAACAAGAGTGTTCCGAAGATAATCATACGGAGCAATTTACCACGAGTTACAACCAAGAGAGCTGGAGTAACACCCATAGCGATGATACCTGCAAGTGGCAAGATACCATTTCCGACTTTTGAAAGAAGCACCGCTTCAACCAACATAATTGGTGCAAGAACATTGGCACAAGCCCAGATTTCAGCACGTCCAGCGATGAATGGCCAGTCAAGACCGATATTGAATTTACGTCCTTGAAGACGTTTAGTAGCAACGTTTGTAATACCTTGTGAAAGTGGTTCTACGGCTGCGATGAACCATGAACCGATCAATGAGAAGAGTTCCAAAGATACACCGGCAGTCAAACCAAGAGACAACCATCCTTTGATAACAAGACGCCATTTATCTGCATCTTCGACTCCTGCAATTGGATGTGGAGTTCCCATAATACCGATAACGATACCAAGGATGAAACCGATAAAGAATTTAGAACCCCAGAAACCGATTTTCTTATTTAATTTAGCAGCGTCAAAGTCATATTTATCAAGACCTGGGAAGAATTTTTCAAAAATCTTATCCAAAACCATGATAACTGGGTTCATCATGTAGTTCATGTGAGTTGATGTCATTGGTGATGAACTTGGTGCATTAAGAAGGTCATCAAATGTAGGTTTCATCAAATCAGAGTTGATGATTTTAAGAATACCTACAAGTACAACTGCTGCAGTTGCGATAAAGAGTGAAACCCCTTGGCTCACACCATTGTTGTCAGCATACCATTTAATCAAAAGACCTGTGATAGACAAGTGCCAGATATCAAAGATATCAACGTCGAGTGTATCAGTTTTCTTCATAGCAAGCATCACTACGTTGACAATCAACATGATAAGCAAGAAGTAAAGTGTCCAAGCAGATCCCCAAGTGATTGTTGCAAGTGGTGCCCAACCAACGTCAGTGATACTCAATTGAATACCAGTGTTTTCAACGAATTTTGCAAGTGATGCTGAGAAAGCACCATTTAGCATACCGATGATAGCACCGATACCTGTAAGAGCGATGGCAAGTTTGATACCACCTTCAAGCGCTTTGGAGAATTTCACTCCAAAAAGTAAAGCCAATACTGTCAAAATGATCAGCATGATGATAGGTCCACCCATATCTAAGACGGGTTTGAAAACCCTTCCGATTAGGTCAAAGATTGCATCCATAACAATTCCTCCCTTTTTTATGTTATATGAATGTTAACAAGTTAAAATTAGCTTAATCCGTGTTCTTTGATAGCTGCTTCAATATTATCAAATACTGGTGCACTCATTGCTGGGATACGGAATAAGATTGGCCCAGCTTCGATAACTGGAATACCTGGTTCAAAACCAAGATCTGTCGCAGCAATCGGTGTGAAGATGTCATAACCTTTGATAAGATCTTCGTTAACGTCTTTGACCATGACTGCATCACAGTGAACATCAAAACCGCGGTTTGAAAGTTCTTCTTCGAGAGCACTTTTAATTTGGTGGCTTGAGTTAACACCTGCACCGCAGGCAGCAAGAATTTTAATCATATGAATTTCCTCCGATTTAATATTTTTAATAGACAAGATTAAGCAATTGCTTCAGCAATATAAGCATAGAGGTCTTCTGGTTCAGAAATTTTTGATAGGTCTTCAAGATGACCATTTCCAGTAAAGAAGTCCATCAACTGAGCAAGAATGTTCGTTTGACTTGAACTTGAGTTATTAATGATAAAGAAGAGCAAGGATACTTCTACTTCCTTATCTGGCGCAATCATATTGTGGAAAGTCACCGGTTTTTCTAATCGAACGACCACAACTTTTTCGGCTAAATTATGAACAATATCTGTGTGAGGAATAGCCACATTCGGCAAATCCTTACCCAAAAATTCCATATCTAAGCCAGTTGGAAATGACTTTTCACGAGTGATCAAGGCTTCACGATAGGTTGGAGTCACGATTTCTCGTTCTTCCAATAAAGTTGCAACCTGATCAAAAAGATGTTCTTGATTATCCGCTTCTAAGCAAAACACAAGGTTTTTGTCAAAGAAATGATCTAATCCCATAAGGTTTTCCCTTCTTTCCATTAAGTTTATGCTATAAGTATAACACTATATGAAACCGTTGTCAATCACTTTCTGTTCTTTTTTGTCTCTTTTTTTATATTTTTGTTGTTTTTGTGATTTGTTGTATAAAAACAAACATGTAAACAAACACTTCAATTGATTTAATCCTATTCTAAATGCGAAAAAAGCAGACCATCTAAGCCTGCTTTACGATTGATTCTTATATAAACTTCTAATGAACAAGGAAAGGCATTTCTGATAACTTATTCTTCATCCATACTCAAGACGCTGAGGAAGGCCTCTTGTGGGACTTCTACAGAACCGATGGCTTTCATCCGTTTCTTACCAGCTTTTTGTTTTTCAAGGAGTTTACGCTTACGAGAAACGTCACCACCATAACACTTAGCAAGCACATTCTTACGAAGAGCCTTGATATCAGTACGAGCCACAATCTTGTGTCCAATTGCTGCCTGAATTGGTACCTCAAATTGTTGGCGAGGGATGATTTTCTTAAGCTTATCAACGATGAGTTTACCACGTTCATAGGCAAAGTCTTTGTGAACGATAAAGCTGAGGGCATCCACCTTATCAGCATTAAGAAGGATATCCATTTTCACCAGCTTAGATGGACGATACTCTGACAATTCGTAGTCAAAGCTTGCATAACCGCGTGTTGAAGATTTGAGCTTATCAAAGAAGTCAAAGACAATCTCAGCAAGAGGAATTTGATAGATAACATTGACACGATTGTCATCAATATAATCCATGGTCACAAAGTCACCACGTTTGCGCTGAGCTAGCTCCATCACTGCTCCAACAAATTCCTGTGGTACCATGATTTGTGCTTTAACATAGGGTTCTTCAATGGTCGCAATCTTAGTTGGGTCTGGGAACTCTGATGGGTTAGACACATCCATAGACTCACCGTCGGTCAAATTAACCTTATAGATAACGGATGGAGCTGTCATGATGAGGTCGATGTTGAACTCACGTTCCAAACGTTCTTGGATAACATCCATATGGAGAAGTCCAAGGAATCCACAACGGAAACCAAATCCAAGTGCCTGAGATGTTTCTGGTTCAAACTGAAGACTAGCATCATTCAGTTGCAATTTTTCAAGGGCTTCACGAAGGTCATTGTACTTGTTTGATTCGATTGGATAGAGACCCGCAAAGACCATAGGATTCATCTGCTTGTAGCCATGTAATGGCTCTGCCGCAGGATTGGTTGCCAAGGTAACGGTATCACCGACACGAGTGTCCTGAACCGTCTTGATAGAAGCCGCAATATAACCAACATCACCAGTCGCAAGGAAATCACGACCAACTGCCTTGGGTGTAAAGATACCGACTTCCGTAACATCAAAAGTCTTGCCATTGCTCATGAGCTGAATCTTATCGCCAGGTTTAACCACCCCATCCATGACACGCACTTGGAGGATAACGCCACGGTAAGCATCGTAAACAGAGTCGAAAATCAAAGCCTTAAGTGGTGCCGTCACATCACCCGTTGGCGCTGGCACTTTTTCCACGATTTGCTCGAGAATTTCTTCAATACCGATTCCAGCCTTGGCAGATGCTAAGACTGCTTCGCTGGCGTCCAAACCAATAACATCTTCGATTTCTGTACGCACGCGCTCAGGGTCTGCTGCTGGCAGGTCAATCTTGTTAATGACTGGCATGATTTCCAAATCATTGTCCAAGGCAAGGTAGACGTTTGCCAGGGTTTGAGCCTCAATTCCTTGAGCAGCATCAACTACCAAAATCGCTCCCTCACAGGCAGCTAGCGAACGTGAAACTTCATAGGTAAAGTCAACGTGCCCCGGCGTATCAATCAAGTGAAAAATATAAGTTTCGCCATCTTTTGCAGTGTAATTGAGCTCGATGGCATTCAACTTAATGGTAATCCCACGTTCTCGTTCTAGATCCATGCTATCTAAAAGCTGGGCCTGCATTTCACGACTGGAAACGGTCTCTGTCTTTTCCAAAATGCGGTCTGCTAGGGTCGATTTCCCGTGGTCAATATGGGCGATAATAGAGAAGTTACGGATCTTCTCCTGTCTTTTTTTTAATTCTTCTAAGTTCATGATTCTCTTCCTTTCAGGGTATCTATTTATTATAAATTGTTTTTGACATTTTGACAAGACCATACCCTGCTAGGAGTACTAATCTTCAGCAACAAAGCCGTCATTCTCGATAAAGTGGTGTTCTGTCATTCCTTGGTCTGTAAAGACAATCCCGTGAAGGACACCACCATAGACAGCTCCTCCATCCATTCCAATCTTGCCATCTTCTGTAGTCCAAAGCTCAGCTGTACCACGCTCTTGCTTTAACAAGCCATAAACCGGTGTGTGACCAAAGACAATGATTTTTCCAGTATGATTTTCAGCTTCGTGGAATGGTTTTCTAAGCCAGACTTTCTTGTAATCTGTGGTTTCATGCCAGTCGTCTAAGGTCAAATCAATACCTGCGTGCACAAAGATATACTTATCTGTCTCTACCACAAACGGCATTTGACGAATAAATTCGACCAAATCTGCTGCTTCAGTAGCAACACGCTTGGCATCCTCCACTCCATCAACTGGTGCATCCAAGGGACGACCTAGGATAGAATTAATGGTTGTATCTCCACCATTGCGACGATAGTGGTCATAGCTTTCTTCTGGGTTATCGAGCCAAGTCAAAAACATATACTCGTGGTTTCCTGACAAACAGATTGCCCCTTGATTATCGACCAAGTCCTTGACCATTTCTAGGACACGGCGACTATCTTCACCACGGTCAATCAAATCCCCTAGAAAGAGTAACTGGGTCTGACCATCCCATGTTTTGAGAAGGTCTTCCAGCATCCTAGCTTTTCCATGAACATCTCCAATTACATAATAGTCTGTCATCTTATTTCTCCCTGTTTCTCAACAATTCTCTGGCTTGCGTCAGGGCAGCTTCCGTCACATCATCACCTGCCAACATCTTGGCAACTTCCTCCACTCGCTCTTCAACCGTCAAGAGACGAACAGTCGAAACTGTTGAATGGTCATTGCTAATCTTCTCAATAAAGAATTGATAATCCGCAATCGCAATCACTTGTGGCAAATGAGAAATAGCCAGAACCTGACCATGTTGGCCAATCTTGTGAATCTTCTGCGCAATAGCCTGAGCTACACGACCTGAAACTCCTGTATCCACCTCATCAAAGACTATGCTGGTCTTGCCTTCTTTACGTGAAAAGGCAGACTTAATGGCTAGCATGAGACGAGATAATTCCCCACCAGACGCAACCTTGACCAAGGGTTTAAAGTCTTCACCAGGGTTGGTTGAAATGTAAAACTCAACCATTTCATTGCCCTCACGGCTAAATTTGCCCTTGCTAAAACGAACCTGAAACTGGGCTTTTTCCATATAAAGGTCTTGCAGTTCTTGTTTAATCTCAGCTTCGAGCTGCTGGGCCAAATCATGACGGGCAGAGGCAAGCTGACCTGCCAAATCAACAAGATTGACTTCCAATTTCTTAAGATCGGTTTCCATGTCCTCAGATGAAAGGTTGTTGCCTGTCAAGAGATTGTACTCTTCCGTAATCTTTGCAAAATAAAGCAAGACATCGTCTACCGTCCCGCCATACTTACGGGTAATAGTATGAAGAAGGTCCAAACGATTCTCAACCTGCATGAGACGATTGCCATCAAAATCAAGGTCCTCAATGATATCTTCCAAACGTTTGCTAATGTCTTCTAAGACATAGTAAGTCTCAGACAGAGAGCTTGAAATTTCACGGTATTCAGGGTCGTACTCTTCGACACTTTCCATATCATTCATAGCTGAACGAACATTGGCCAGACTTGAAAAATCTTCATTGTCCAACATACTATAGGCATTGGTCAGCGTATCCGCAATATTTTTATGATTGAGAAGTTTATCACGCTCTTGATTGAGAGCCAGGTCTTCTCCAGCCTGCAAGTTGGTTGCCTCAATTTCTGCCATTTGAAATTCCAACATTTCGATACGAGCCTTGTGCTCCTGTTGGTTTTTCTTGACTTCCAGAACCTGCTTACGCATTTTTCGATAAGCATCAAAACTCGTTTGATAGGTTTCTTTTAAGTCCCAAAAAGCTGCATCGCCAAATTCATCCAACATCTGGATATGAAGTTGAGGACGCATTAACTCTTCTTGGTCATGCTGACCATGAATATCTACTAGATGTTGTCCAATAGCACGCAAAACAGACAGATTAACCATCTGACCATTTACACGGCTGATACTACGACCGTTTTGCAAGATTTCCCGACGGATGATAATTTCATCCCCCAGTTCCAAACCTTGCTCATCAAAAATTTCCTGCAAAAGGCGACTATTCTCAACTGAGAAAAGTCCCTCAATCTCTGCCTTAGGTGCACCATGACGAATAACATCTGTCGTAGCACGAGCTCCCAACATCATATTCATAGCATCAATAATAATCGACTTCCCTGCACCTGTTTCACCAGTCAGAACAGTCATCCCCTTTTCAAAATTGAGGGAAATAGCCTCAATAATGGCAAAGTTTTTTATCGAAATTTCAAGTAACATACAGACCTACCAATTTTTTACTTGTTCAAAGATTTCCTCAGCTAGACTTGCACTTCTGGCAATGACTAAAATCGAGCTATCATCAGCCAAACAGCTAAAAATCTTGCCCGCAAATGCCTCTATTAACTGAGCTTTTACAAAAGCAGTATTTCCTGGGATAACTTGGAGATTGATCATCTCTTCCATCAATTCAGCTGACTCAATATTGTCTTCAGCCAGTTGCAAACTTTTCACGATTGATTTTGGTAACTCATAGACATAGGTGTTATCTCTCAAAGGAATCTTGACAATACCTAGCTCTTTGATATCCCGTGATACCGTTGCCTGAGTGGCGGTAATGCCAGCCTCTTTCAAATGTTCCACGATTTCTTCTTGCGTACCGATTTGATAATCTGTCACAAATCGTCTAATTTTTTCAAGTCTCTCTTTTTTATTCATTTTTAAATTGACTATGCGCCCTCTCTACTACTTCTTCAATTTCAGCAAGAACCTGATTGCTTGCTGACTCTTCTTTTTTCAAATACGCTAAAAACTCAATATTTCCATGTCCACCTTGGATGGGAGAAAAATCCAAGTCAAGGACTGAAAAGCCTTCCTCTACTGCCATGGTTGTGACAGATTCGAGGACATTCTGATGAACCTTGCCATCGCGAATAATTCCATTTTTCCCGATTTGCTCACGTCCTGCTTCAAACTGAGGTTTGACAAGTGCTACCACCTGACCTTGATTTGCCAAGACACGGTGCAAGGCCGGCAAAATCAGACTGAGAGAAATAAAACTCACATCAATACTGGCAAAGCTCGGTTCATTTTCGAAATCAGTCTTTTCAGCATAGCGAAAATTGAACTGCTCCATACTGACAACTCGTGGGTCTTGGCGTAATTTCCAAGCCAACTGATTGGTACCGACATCAACTGCATAAACTAACTCAGCACCATTCTGTAGCATAACATCGGTAAAGCCACCGGTAGAAGCACCGATATCAATTGTGGTCGCCCCATCAACTGACAAATCAAAGACCTGCAAGGCCTTCTCCAGTTTCAAACCACCACGGCTGACATACTTGAGTTTCTCTCCCTTGAGTTTTAACTCGGTGTCATCTGGAATTTTCTCTCCTGGCTTGTCAAACCGTTCTCCATTCAGGACTGCTACAACTAGGCCAGCCATCACACCGCGCTTGGCCTGCTCTCTCGTTTCAAACAAGCCCTGTTTATAAGCTAGTACATCCACTCTTTCCTTAGCCATTGATTCTCAAACTTTCTACTACACTTACAATCGATTCTATCTCAAAGGAAATCTGCTGGGCAATTTCTTCCAATTTGGCATTAGCTTGATCCAGGGTTTGGTTACAAAAGGCAATAGCCTCTTCCAAGCCCAACAAGGCTGGATAGGTTGACTTTTCTGCCTGCAGGTCCTTTTGTGGCGTCTTGCCGATTTCCTCAAAACTGGCGGTCACATCTAACACATCATCTCGAACTTGAAAAGCCAGTCCAATCAACTCACCCACAGTTTTCAATTTTGCTTGGATTTCTGGTGCTAATTCAGCTATGATAGCAGCTGCTTGGAAGGGATAGGCTAGTAACTTACCTGTTTTATTAGCATGAATAGTCTGGAGTTCTTCCAAAGACAAGTGTTGATGTTCACCCTCCATGTCCAAAACCTGCCCTGCCACCATGCCTAAACTACCTGAAGCCAGCGATAAGTTGGCAATCAAGTCCACCTTGATCTGACTTGGTAAATCTGCCTGTGCTATCAAGGCATAAGGATCTAGGAACAAGGCATCTCCAGCCAAAATGGCCATAGCTTCACCGAATTTCTTATGATTGGTCAATCGTCCCCGACGGTAATCATCATCATCCATAGCAGGAAGATCATCGTGAATCAAGCTCCCTGTATGAATCATTTCCAAGGCCGCAGCTACCTGCGCGTGAGCAGGTTTAATAGCGACCTGCAAGGCATCCAGAACTTCTAGCAAGAGAAAAGGCCGAATACGCTTGCCACCAGCGTGAATGGAATAAAGAACAGACTCTCGCAAACTAGAAGCAAACTGCTGGTCTCCATAAAAATCTTCCAAGGCTGACTCGACAAGAGCTAATTTTTCTTGCTTCTTCATTCAAAATCACTTTCTGTTCCGTCTTCTTGCATGACCTTGACCAAGGTCTTTTCAGCCTTGTCCAGCGTCGCTTGGAGCTCTTTTGACAAGATCATCCCCTTTTGAAAGGCAGCAATCGCATCTTCCAGAGCAATTTCACCATTTTCCAAACTTTGGACGATGGTTTCCAGTTCTGCTAGATTTTCCTCAAATTTCTTTTGCTTTGACATCTTTAACCTCTAATTCTACTTGACCATCTCGCATCAAAAGCGTCACTTGGTCTTTTTTCTTCAAACTCTCAACCGAATCCACAACGGACTCTTCTTTTTTGACAATAGCATAACCACGCGCCACGATTCGACTGGTATCCAACATGAGCAAGGCTTCTGAAAGTCGCTTCACTTCAGCAACCTTGGCGTCATAAACTAATGCCATTTGGCTACGGAGGAGCTTATCCAACTGGCCTAGACGGTCTTGATAACGTTGAATTTTGGTAACAGGTGATAATTGTACCAGTCGATGCGTCCTTGCTTGGACAACTTGTTTGTTATCAGAAATCCGTGTACGCAAACTTTGTTTTAAGCGCAGTTGCAGTTGATCCAAGCGTTGCATATAGCCATCATACAAACGCTCTGGCTGTCTAAAGATAACAGACTGACTGCATTTTTTTAAAGCTTCTTGTTTCTTCGATAGGACATTTCGGACTGCCGTTGCCATCCGTTTTTCCTGATTTTGCAAATGAGCTAATAGATCTAACTTGGTCACAGGTGTGGCCAGTTCAGCAGCAGCCGTTGGTGTCGCAGCGCGGCGATCTGCCACAAAATCTGCCAAGGTCACATCCGTCTCATGTCCCACACTAGAGATAACTGGCAAACGAGATTCAAAAATAGCTCGTACCACAATTTCTTCGTTAAAAGCCCAGAGATCCTCAATGGAACCGCCACCACGACCAATAATCAACAAGTCCAAATCGTTCCGTTGATTAGCACGCGCAATATTTCGAGCAATTTCCTCTGCAGCCCCTTCACCTTGCACCTTGGTCGGATAGAGAAGAATGTCCACACCTGGAAAGCGCCTGCTGACGGTCGTGATAATATCTCGAATAACGGCTCCACTACGGCTTGTTACTACACCAATTCTTTTAGAAAATTGGGGCAGAGGTTGCTTGAAGCGTTCTTGAAACAGACCTTCTTCCGTCAACTTTTTCTTGAGTTGCTCAAACTGAACCGCAAGCGCACCAACTCCATCAGGTTCAGCCTTCTCAATGATGATAGAGTAGCTCCCACTCGGTTCATAGACCTGCACACGACCAATCACATTAATCTTCATTCCTTCTTCAAGGTCGAAACCTAATTTCTGATAAATCCCAGACCAAATAGTCGCTTGAATGACCGCATGGTCATCTTTCAGGGAGAAGTATTGGTGAGTAGGTCGTTTACGAAAGTTGGAAACTTGACCAGTTAAATAGACCCGTTCCAAGTAAGGGTCTTTATCGAATTTCATTTTCAGATACTTGGTCAAAGTTGTTACCGATAAATACTTTTCCATCTCCACCTACTATTCATTTTCTTGCTTTTCCATGGGTATTATTATACCAAAAATATGATTAAAAATCTCCTTTTGCATACCGAAACGAAAGGAAAAATAGAAAAAGGAGGGCAGGCCTCCACATTTGATTATTTGGGCTCTATAATATTTGTAGTGGGTAAATCCCCTATAGATATTATGGAGCCTATTTTGTTGTAGAAAAAAAGTTCCATATCATCTATAATGAAAAGCGATCAAACCATCATTAGAAAGAATCATATGGAACAATTACATTTTATCACAAAACTTCTCGATATTAAAGACCCAAACATCAAGATTCTAGATATCATCAATAGAGATAGTCACAAGGAAATCATCGCTAAATTGGATTATGAGAACCCACCTTGCCCTAATTGCGGAAGTCAAATGAAGAAATATGACTTCCAAAAACCTTCGAAAATTCCTTACCTTGAAACAACTGGTATGCCTACTAGAATTCTCCTTAGAAAGCGTCGATTCAAGTGCTATCATTGTTCAAAAATGATGGTTGCTGAGACTTCTCTAGTAAAGAAGAATCATCAAATCCCTCGTATCATCAACCAAAAAATTGCTCAGAAGCTGATTGAAAAAACTTCTATGACCGATATTGCTCATCAGCTGTCCATTTCAACTTCAACTGTCATTCGCAAGCTCAATGACTTCCGTTTTAAGCATGATTTTTCTCGTCTTCCTGAAATTATGTCATGGGACGAGTACTCCTTTACAAAGGGAAAGATGAGTTTCATTGCTCAAGATTTTGATAATCTCACTATCATCACTGTTCTTGAAGGCAGAACACAAGCTATCATTCGAAATCACTTTCTTAAATATGATAGAGTCGTTCGATGTCGAGTGAAAATCATTACGATGGATATGTTTAGTCCTTACTATGACTTGGCTAAACAGCTTTTTCCAAACGCTAAAATCGTGTTGGATCGTTTCCATATTATCCAACATCTCAGCCGTGCTATGAGTCGTGTGCGTGTTCAAATCATGAATCAGTTTGAACGAAAATCTCATGAATACAAGACTATCAAGCGCTACTGGAAACTCATCCAACAGGATAGTCGTAAATTGAGCGATAAACGTTTTTATCGCCCTACTTTTCGTATGCACTTGACCAATAAAGAGATTCTAGACAAGCTTTTGAGCTATTCAGAAGACTTGAAACACCACTATCAGCTCTATCAGCTCTTGCTTTTTCACTTTCAGAATAAGGAGTCTGAGAAATTCTTTGGACTCATTGAGGACAATCTGAAGCAGGTTCATCCTCTCTTTCAGACTGTCTTTAAAACCTTTCTAAAGAACAAAGAGAAAATTATCAACGCTCTTCAATTACCTTATTCCAACGCAAAATTGGAAGCGACCAATAATCTCATCAAACTTATCAAACGTAACGCCTTTGGATTTCGGAACTTTGAAAACTTCAAAAAAAGAATTTTTATCGCTCTGAACATCAAAAAAGAAAGGACGAATTTTGTCCTTTCTCGATCTTAGCTAACTTCAACCCACTACAGTTGACAAAGAGCCATTATTTGCTGTTTCGAGCTTCTTCCAAAATCTTTGCAATCTTGGTCGTCAACAGATCGATAGCCACTGTGTTGCTGACTCCCTCAGGAATGACGATATCGGCATAACGTTTGGTTGGCTCGATAAACTGGTGGTACATAGGTTTGACCACACCTAAGTACTGGTCAATAACGCTATCAAGGCTACGGCCACGCTCTTCCATATCGCGCTTAATACGGCGAATAATACGCACATCGTCATCCGTATCCACAAAAATCTTGATATCCATCAAATCGCGCAGACGCTTGTCCTCCAAGACCAAAATCCCCTCAACGATAAAGACATCTTGAGGCTCTTGACGATAGGTCTTGCTACTCCGTGTATGCTCTGTATAGTCGTAGGTTGGGATATCTACCGGTCTCCCTGCCAACAATTCCTTCATCTGCTCGATCATCAAGTCTGTATCAAAGGCAAAAGGATGGTCATAGTTGGTTTTGACACGCTCTTCAAAGGTCAAATGAGACTGATCCTTATAGTACGAATCATGCTCAATCATGGAAATCTTTTCATCAGGAAAGTGCGATAAAATGGCTCTTGAAACACTGGTTTTTCCTCCACCAGAACCACCTGTCACTCCGATAATGATTGGTCTATTTTGCATGCTATCCTCCGTTTTTTTATCCGTCGTCTATTCTATCACATTTTTAGCCAAATTTATAGTCTGATTTTGGATAGATTATGGGTAACAATTCAAATACTTTCACTCCAGTTAGACTAGCCAAAAACCTTCCTTGGCTTGTAGAGATTGCCTCGTTTTTCTAGAATGGCTAGCAATTTATCATCTTCAAAGGCAGCCAATTCTTGGTCTGTTTGGTCGAGTTCGATAAAACGACCAAAACGTACTTCTGTAGCCTCTTCTGGACTTAGGAAAACTTTGACAAGGTCGCCTGTCCCAATCTCTAGAGGATGGAGAAAGTCCAATTGACCAGCCTCCACTTTTTCAGCAATTTCGTCCAAGGTAAGAGCATCTTCTAGTTGCAAACCAGCTGCACTAGTCCGTGTCAAATGTGACATATGAGCCGCGTAACCCAATTTTTCTCCCAAGTCAACTGACAAGGTACGGATATAAGTCCCCTTACTACATTTCACACGAAAAGTAAAGCGTGCAAGATGACCCTCATAAGAAATCGGACTTGTTCGTTCAAATTGATAAATGGTCACCTGACGTTCTGGACGCTCTACTTCCTGACCAGCACGCGCATACTCATAGAGCTTGCGACCATTGACCTTAACCGCAGAATACATAGGTGGAATCTGAGTAATAGGCCCAATCAAGCTGGCAATCGCTTCATCGACAAGCTTTTCATCCAAGGGCGACAAAACAGGGGTCTCTGCGACCACTTCCCCACTGGCATCCTCAGTCGTCGTGGAATAACCTAGAGTGATTTCCCCCTCATAGACCTTGCCCTCATCCTGCATAAACTCGACCATGCGTGTCGCCTTGCCAACCGCAATGGGCAAAACTCCCACCACATCCGGATCCAAGGTCCCACCATGACCAATCTTCTTGGTTCTCAAAATCTTACGCAGTTTAAAAACCGCATCATGCGAGGTCATCCCCGCTTCTTTTTTTAAGTTGATAATACCATTCATTTTTGCTTTCTTACTCCCCCTTCAGAGCTTCAAATTTTGCTTTCATGGTTGGATTTTTTCGAGTCAATTTTTTAACAGAGACATCTTCCAATTTGTTGTTAGCTAGACGGAGTTGGTTTTCGGATGTGGTTAGGAACTTTTTGACCTCTTCCATGCGTTTGATAGCCTTATCGATTTCATCGATTGCTTTACCAAAGTTGGTAGAAGCAGAGTTGTAGTTTTTGGCAAAAGCTAGCTTAAAGGCATCCAAGTCTTCCTCAAAATGCGTAATATCGATATTCTGCTCCCGAACTAAAGCCAACTCCTGCTTGTATTTTAGGGAATTAAGCGCCGCATTTCGCAAAAGCCCAATCAACTGAATAAAGAATTGAGGACGAACCACATACATCTTTTCATACTCGTGGCTGACGTCAACAATCCCTGTGTTAAAGTAATCATTATCTGCCTCAAGCATAGTCACCAAAACCGCATATTCACAGTTCTTTTCACAACGATCCTTGTCCAATTCCTTGTAAAAATCTGCATTCTTGTGCTTCTTCTCTGTTCCATCTGCTTCGTTTTTCATCTCAAACATGATGGAAATGATTTCGACCCCATTTTCATCACTCTCACGGAAGATAAAGTCTCCCTTGGACCCACGCGCAGAGACCTTGTTATCTTTCTCAAAGTAGGCATTTGGAAAGGCAAAACTGCGGACCTTGTTAAACTCACTCTCTGCATAGTGTTCCAAGCTTTCCCCGATAGCTTTTGTAGATTGTTGTGCCTTGAAATTCTTGTAAAATTCGACTTGTTCACTGGCTGCCTTGAGTTGAGCTTCGTAGTTTCGCTTAACTGAAGTCATAGACAGTTCGTTTTCTTTTTCTTGTAAAAGAAGCTGATTTTTGACCTGATCCCGTTCTTTTTCTAGGTCAGAAAGGGTCTTTTGTAGTTGATTTTCATGCTCCAAACGCAAGGTGGCCAATTTGTTTTCCAAGGCCTGTACTTCCTTGTCCTTTGCCAATAAAGCCTGATGACTTGTCTGTTCAACCTCTTTCTTGGCCAATTCTTTTTCTGCATCAAAGTTTTGGATTTGACTCTGTAATTGCGCAATTTCTTGGTCCTTTTGAGCTAGTTTAGACTGTTGCTCATTCATGGCTTTTTGCTCAGCCAAAGCCAATTCCTGTCTCATCCTATCGTGTAGTTCCTTATCAAACTCTGCCGTTCTTACTTGAGACAAGAGTTCAGCATACTGACTCTCATTTACTGTAAAGACTTCCCCACAGTTGGGACATTTGATTTCGTTCATATCGTTCCTCTTTCTAGACTTCTTTATCCATTATATCATGCCTGAGGGAAAATCAAAAACAGCGAGTTGAACCCCACTGTTTATATCTGTTACTTTAAATTTTTTCTAAGGCCAAACGCAAATCTTCAATCAAATCTTCTACATTTTCAAGACCGATTGACAAACGAATTTGGTTTGGTGTGATACCTGCTGCTTCTAGATCTTTTTCTGACAATTGACCGTGAGTGGTTGTAGCTGGATGAACCACAAGTGATTTAGCATCTGCCACGTTTGCAAGGTCAGAGAAGATTTCTAAATGATCAATTACCTTGCGAGCTTCTGCCTCCCCACCTTTGACATGGAAGGTAAAGATTGAACCCACACCTTTTGGTAAATATTTCTCAGCCAAGGCATGATATGGACTATCTGCCAATTTTGGATAGTTAACTTTTTCTACCTTAGGATGGTTGACAAGGAAATCAACAATTTTCTCTGCATTTTGCACATGACGTTCGACACGAAGTGAAAGGGTCTCCAGTCCTTGAAGCAAGAGGAAGGCATTAAAAGGCGACAAGGCTGCACCTGTATCACGAAGCAATTGAACACGGACAGCGATAATAAAGGCTGCTGCACCCACATCGCGAGTATAGCTCAAATTGTGGTAGCTTGGGTCTTCCTCAACAAATTGAGGAAATTTACCTGAAGCCGCCCAGTCAAAACGACCACTATCAACAATCACTCCTCCAATAGTCGTACCATGCCCACCGATAAACTTAGTCGCAGAGTGAATGGCAATATCTACGCCGTGAGAAAAAACGTTAATCAAATAAGGTGTTGCAAAGGTATTATCTGAAACGAGCGGAATCTGGTGTTTATGCGCAATCTCAGCCAATTTTTCCAGGTCTGGAATGTTAATCAAGGGGTTACCCAAGGTTTCAATCAAGACAAGCTTTGTATTGTCATTGATAGCTGCTTCTACTTCTTCCAAATTATCCACATCGACAAAGGTTGTTGTGATCCCATAACGAGGAAGGGTTTCCTTCAAGAGATTGAAGGTTCCACCGTAAATAGTTGATGCTGCCACTACATGATCACCCGCATGAGCAAGAGCCAAAATCGTATAAGTCACTGCGGCCATACCTGATGCTGTTGCAAGAGCTCCCACACCACCTTCAAGGGCAGCGATTCTTTCTTCAAATGCTGCTGTTGTCGGGTTGGTGATACGGGTATAGATATTCCCTGGTTTTCTCAAGGCAAACAGATCCGCACCTTCCTGCGTATCATCAAAAACAAAGGATGTTGTTTGATAAATCGGAACTGCACGTGACTTGGTAGCTGGATCCACAACTTGACCAGCATGTAGTTGCAAAGTTTCAAATTTAAAATCACGAGTCATAAAAAGACCTCCAAATAGTTTGATTAAGGATATTGTAGCACCTTAAGGTATAGTTTACAAATAACAGTTTTCTATGTTTTGATATAAGAAATAGCTATTACTCTATTTTAAAAATGAAAAAAGCACGACTCAATCGTGCTCATTTTCTTAATCTACATAAGTGTCTTCATTTTTATTGAGGAAAGCATATGGAAGACCCATCAAGAGGCCTCCTCCGATAAAGTTTCCAATGAAGGTTACCCCCCAGTGACGAAGCATATTTCCAATACCGAAGTTAGCAATTGAATCCGCAGCAACACTGAATTTTACAATCGCAAAAGAAGCAAAGTTCGCAGCAATGTGTTCGTTTGTTAAGAATACAAACATGTAAATCGCTGATAAGACAAGCCAAAGTTTGGCGCCACCGTCTTTGACCAAAACAAATGAAAGAATGGCAATATTTACGAAAATATTTGCCAAAATCGCTTCAAGTAAGATCAATTCATTTGAGCGGCCTAACTTCATCTCAACAACACCTGAAATAAAGCTATCATGAGTCAGATGTGCATAGGCTGCCGAATGAGCAAAACCCCAACCTGCTATCAAAGCTCCGATAAGGTTGAACAAGGTACAATAAAGTAGAATCTCAGCTGTTTTTCTCCAAGAGATTTTTTTCAAGAAACTACCAGCAGTCAAAAACATCATGTTTGATGTTACCAACTCGGCATTCAAGAAAACAATGTAGGCCAAACCCCAAGCGAAGACAAAGGGGAAGAGAAAACGTCCACTACCTGGTGCGATTTTATTAATCAAATCAGCCCCAACTGCACCAGCAGCTGTACTAAAGGTTAAGAATGCACCTGCGAACATGGAACGAATCGCATACTTAAATTTGCTTTGACTATAAAGACTTTCTTTCTTCTTACAAGCAAATTCAATCTTTGAGATAAATTCTGAAGAAACCATAATAAACTCCTAAAAATTTTTTACCTGATAATTATATCACAAACTTTAGTTTTTAGAAAGCGTTTTCTATGTTTTATAACCCTTTATTTTGAAACTCTATCTATAAAAAAAACAGTAAAACCTAAGATTTTACTGATTTGTATTAATAAAATTGTTTATATGGTTGACTGAAAGCTGTTAGAATTTCATCAGATGTTTGTGAATAGTCTTTTGTTTCTTTCAAATCGCCTTTTACAATAATACGTTCTGTAGCAGCAAGGTCTTCACAGGTTACTAATGTAATCTCATTTACCCCATCTCTATCATCCACTTCATCAACACGATCCGGTGTAACACGTTTGACTTCACGTATTTCATAAGTATAAACTTTATTTTTATCCGTTAGATAAATCTTCATACCATTTTTAGCGTTATCCAAAGGAGAAAATAACATTTTATTAGCATTATTGACACCAAAAATATGATGACTAGCTAAACTATAATTTCCTTTCCCCATCACTTGATCGCGTTTCATCGTACCAGCACCATAGAAAAGATTGACATTATCAAGCCCTTTAAAAATTGGCAAATTCATTTCTAATTCAGGGACAGCAATTCCACCGATAACAGGCAATTTTTGCGAATCCCATTGTGAGGATAAGACAGCTTCTGACGAGATAGCTTTTACGGAATCAAAGTCAAAATTACCTTCTGTATCTTGATTTTCTTCCAATTTTTCTTTTGATACCTGGCTGACTTGGTATTTATTGGTATTCCAAACCATGAACATATCACGAATTTTTGAATTGAAAATCAAAGCTATTGACAAGATGATTAAGAATCCTGCCAAGATATTGATTAGTAAATTTTTTCTGTTTATTTTCTTTTTATGAGACATTATGCTTTACCTTCTGTTTCGTTTTCTGTTCCAACTTCTTCTTTTTCTTCCGCTGAAACCGTAGTAAAGGTTACAATTTTGGCATCTTGGTCCAGGCGCATTACTTTAACTCCCATAGTTGAGCGACCTGTTTCTGAAATATTAGCAACGTTAGTTCGAATCATGACACCTGTATCAGTGATAATCATCAAATCTTCATCGCCTTTAACGGTCATAAGACCAGCAAGGGAACCATTTTTTTCAGTAATTTTAGCAGTTTGCATCCCTTTACCACCACGACCTTTTGTTGGATATTCAGTCGCAACTGTGCGCTTACCATATCCCTTTTCTGTGATGATAAGAACCTCGTCCTGGTCTGTAATCACACTAGCACCAACAACTGTGTCTCCGTCACGAAGGTTGACACCTTTCACACCAGTGGCGATACGACTCATCCCACGAACGGCTGATTGATTAAAACGAACTGAATAACCAAACTTGGTACCAATGATAATATCTGTATCTTCTTCTGTTAGTAAGACATTAATCAATTCATCTTCATCTTTGAGGTTCAGTGCTTTAAGTCCATTTTGACGAATGTTAGCAAACTCCTTAACGCTGGTTCTCTTCACAATACCATGACGAGTTGTGAAGAAGAGATAAGCGTCATCACTACGTTCAGATTCAACATTGATGATGGTCTGAATACTTTCACCTTCATCCAATTTCAAAAGATTAACTATTGGTAATCCCTTAGCAGTACGGCCATACTCAGGAATTTCATAGCCTTTCAGGCGATAGACGCGTCCTTTATTTGTAAAGAAAAGTAGATGATCATGGGTACTAGTTGACACTAACTCACGAACAAAATCGTCATCCTTAACACCTGTACCTTGAACACCACGGCCACCACGTTTTTGAGCAGTGAATTCTCCTTGGTCCAAACGTTTAATGTAACCCTTGTTAGATAGTGTAATTAAGACATCTGATTCTTCGATCAAATCCTCATCTTCGAGGCTTAAGACTTCACCGATCATCAATTCCGTACGACGTTGGTCGCCAAACTTACGCTTGACTTCGTCTAATTCATCTTTGATGATTTGAGAAACACGTTCAGGCTTAGCTAGAATATCTGTTAAATCCGCAATCAGAGCCAAAAGATCATCATACTCAGACTGAATCTTATCGCGTTCCAAACCTGTCAAACGACGAAGACGCATATCAAGAATGGCTTGACTTTGACGTTCAGAAAGCTTAAACTTACTCATCAGCTCAGCTTGTGCTTCCGCATCCGTTTCACTAGCACGGATGATACGAATCACTTCGTCGATATGGTCTAGCGCAATCAAGAGACCTTCTAAAATATGCGCACGGGCTTCTGCCTTTTCCTTATCAAAACGAGTACGACGAACAACCACTTCTTTTTGGTGCTCAATATAAGCATCCAAAATCTGACGAAGGGACAAAATCTTGGGTACACCATTTTGGATAGCAAGCATATTGAAACCAAAATTGGTTTGCATCTGGGTCATCTTGAAGAGGTTATTGAGAATAACATTGGCTGAGGCATCGCGCTTAACTTCGATAACAAATCGTACCCCTTCACGGTTTGACTCATCACGCACTGCTGTAATACCATCAATGCGTTTTTCCTGAACCAAACGAACAATATGCTCATGCACCTTTGTTTTATTAACCATATAAGGAAATTCTGTTACAACGATGCGCTCACGGCCAGTCTTAGTTTCTTCGATTTCAGTACGAGAACGAAGGACAATAGAACCTTTACCTGTTTCATAGGCCTTATGGATACCTGATTTCCCCATGACAAGAGCACCAGTTGGAAAATCTGGACCAGGCAAGACTTCCATCAAGTCCTTAGTAGTCACTTCAGGATTGTCCATAACCAATTTGACTGCATCAATGGTTTCTCCCAAGTTGTGAGGCGGAATGTTGGTTGCCATTCCAACAGCAATACCAGTTGCTCCATTAACTAAAAGATTTGGAAAACGTGCTGGCAAGACCAAGGGTTCTCGTTCATTGCCATCATAGTTATCAACGAAATCAACTGTGTTTTTATTGATATCACGAAGCATTTCCAGAGCAATCTTGCTCATACGTGCCTCAGTATAACGCTGGGCGGCAGCACCGTCTCCATCCATAGAGCCAAAGTTCCCATGTCCGTCGACAAGCATGCAACGGTAGCTCCACCATTGCGCCATACGGACCATGGCTTCGTAGATAGAAGAATCCCCGTGTGGGTGGTACTTACCCATGACATCCCCTGTAATACGAGCAGATTTTTTATGAGGTTTGTCTGGAGTAACACCCAATTCATTCATTCCGTACAGAATCCTACGGTGAACGGGTTTCAAGCCATCTCGAACATCAGGAAGGGCCCGCGCTACGATAACACTCATGGCGTAGTCGATAAAGCTAGTCTTCATCTCCTTTGTCAGATTGACATTCACTAAATTTCTATCTTGCATTAATAAATGCCTCATTTCACAATTTATAATTAACTATATTATACCATAATGTCCGCTATATTTCAGGTATCTAAAACCACTAAAACGTTTACATAGTGAACTGAAAGGCATATCCGTGACAAAGCTTTTTAAAAGTGATAAAATTGAAATAACTGGGGAAATCCCTGAATAAAATTAAGGAGATGTTTAGAATAATGACTTCTACTAAACAACACAAAAAAGTTATCCTTGTCGGTGATGGTGCTGTAGGTTCTTCTTACGCTTTTGCACTTGTTAACCAAGGAATTGCACAAGAGCTTGGAATTATCGAAATCCCACAATTGCATGAAAAAGCTGTTGGTGACGCGCTTGACCTTAGTCACGCCCTTGCCTTTACTTCACCTAAAAAAATCTATGCAGCTCAATACTCTGACTGTGCAGACGCTGACCTTGTTGTGATCACTGCAGGTGCGCCTCAAAAACCAGGTGAAACTCGTCTTGACCTTGTAGGTAAAAACCTTGCTATCAACAAATCAATCGTAACTCAAGTTGTTGAATCAGGTTTCAAAGGTATCTTCCTTGTTGCTGCTAACCCAGTTGACGTCTTGACTTACTCAACTTGGAAATTCTCTGGCTTCCCTAAAGAACGCGTTATCGGTTCAGGTACTTCACTTGACTCAGCTCGTTTCCGTCAAGCACTTGCTGAAAAATTAGATGTTGATGCTCGTTCAGTGCACGCCTACATTATGGGTGAGCACGGTGACTCTGAGTTCGCTGTTTGGTCACACGCTAACATCGCTGGTGTAAACCTCGAAGAATTCCTTAAAGACACTCAAAATGTTCAAGAATCTGAATTGATTGAATTGTTCGAAGGTGTTCGTGACGCAGCCTACACAATCATCAACAAAAAAGGTGCAACATACTACGGTATCGCAGTAGCTCTTGCTCGTATCACTAAAGCAATCCTTGACGATGAAAACGCAGTACTTCCACTTTCAGTATTCCAAGAAGGTCAATACGGAGTTAAAAACGTCTTTATCGGTCAACCAGCTGTTGTTGGTGCACATGGTATTGTTCGTCCAGTAAATATCCCATTGAACGATGCAGAAACTCAAAAAATGCAAGCCTCTGCTAAAGAATTACAATCTATTATTGACGAAGCGTGGAAAAACTCAGAATTCCAAGAAGCTTCTAAAAACTAATTTAGATAGAAATAACTCCTTGATAGCTCAAGGAGTTATTTTTTATCTGTTTCTAAACTAAATATTTTATAAAGGGTTGCATGAAGAAAATAATATCTCAATAAGAACATCATGACACTATGGCGCCCCATCAAATAAACACTGACATCATGAAACTCATGAAAGAAACAGTACTTGATACCGTCGCTTTAAACCGAAAGTAAAAAGTTTTGCATCATTTTTTCTCCTAGATACAAAAAGACCTATCATATAGGCTAGAAAGCTTGATATGATAGGTTCTTTGGCTCTATAATATTTGTAGTGGGTAAATCCCCTATAGATATTATGGAGCTATTTTGTTGTAGAAAAAAAGTCCCATATGACCTATAATGAAAAGCGACAAAACAACTCATTAGAAAGATTCATATGGAACAATTACATTTTATCACAAAACTGCTCGATATTAAAGACCCAAACATCAAGATTCTAGATATCACCAATAGGGATACACACAAGGAAATCATCGCTAAATTGGATTATAAGGCTCCATCTTGTCCTAATTGTGGAAGTCAAATGAAGAAATATGACTTTCAAAAACCGTCTAAGATTCCTTACCTCGAAACGACCGGTATGCCTACTAGAATTCTCTTGAAAAAGCGTCGATTCAAGTGCTATCAGTGCTCAAAAATGATGGTGGCTGAGACTCCTCTAGTAAAGAAAAATCATCAAATCCCTCGTATCATCAACCAAAAGATTGCGCAAAAATTGATTGAAAAAACTTCTATGACCGATATTGCTCATCAGCTGTCCATTTCAACTTCAACTGTTATTCGCAAGCTCAATGACTTCCGTTTTAAGCATGATCTTTCTCGTCTTCCTGAAATTATGTCCTGGGACGAGTATGCCTTCACTAAGGGAAAGATGAGTTTCATTGCGCAAGATTTTGATAAGCTCAATATCATCACTGTTCTTGAAGGTAGAACACAAGCTATCATTCGAAATCACTTTCTTAAATATGATCGAACCGTCCGATGTCGAGTGAAGATCATTACGATGGATATGTTTAGTCCCTACTATGACTTGGCTAAACAGCTTTTTCCGTGTGCTAAAATTGTACTTGATCGCTTTCACATTGTGCAACATCTTAGTCGTGCTATGAGTCGTGTGCGTGTCCAAATCATGAATCAGTTTGAGCGAAAATCTCATGAATACAAGGCTATCAAGCGCTACTGGAAACTCATCCAACAGGATAGTCGTAAATTGAGTGATAAACGCTTTTATCGCCCTACTTTTCGTATGCACTTGACCAATAAAGAGATTCTAGACAAGCTTTTGAGCTATTCAGAAGACTTAAAACACCACTATCAGATCTATCAGCTCTTGCTTTTTCACTTTCAGAACAAAGATCCTGAGAAATTTTTCGGACTCATTGAGGACAATCAAAAGCAGGTTCATCCTATTTTTCAGACTGTCTTTAAAACCTTTCTAAAGAACAAAGAGAAAATCATCAACGCTCTTCAATTACCTTATTCCAACGCAAAATTGGAAGCGACCAATAATCTCATCAAACTTATCAAACGTAACGCCTTTGGATTTCGGAACTTTGAAAACTTCAAAAAAAGAATTTTTATCGCTCTGAACATCAAAAAAGAAAGGACGAATTTTGTCCTTTCTCGAGCTTAGCTGACTTCAACCCACTACAGTTGACAAAGAGCCGGTTCTTTTTCATTTTAGTTTAACGTACTGTACGGATACGCATTGTGTTTGTACGTACAGCTTCACCAACTGGTACACCAGCTACGATAACAATATCATCACCAGATTCTACAAGACCTGCTTCAACTGCTTTACGTTCAGCAATTTCGAACATATCATCTGTTGATGATGGAGTTTCAGTCAACATTGGGATAACTCCCCAGTTCAACATCAATCCACGCTCTGTCAATTCGTCGAATGTCAATGCCAAGATATCAGCATTTGGACGGTATTTAGAGATCAAACGTGCTGTATGACCAGTCTTAGTAAGAGTTACAACCAATTTAATGTCCATTGAGTTTGTAGCATCTTTAACAGCTGAAGCCATAACTTCTGTCTTAGAGTTACGTTCGAAAGTATCTGAGTTCAAACGTCCGTATTCGTTAAGAAGAGTTTGTGCGTTCTTATCGATTGTAGCCATTGTAGTTACTGACTCAAGTGGGTATTTACCGTTTGCAGACTCACCTGAAAGCATTGTTGCGTCAGTTCCGTCGATAACAGCGTTAAATACGTCTGATACTTCTGAACGAGTTGCACGTGGTTTTTCAGTCATTGTTTCAAGCATGTTTGTTGCTGTGATAACAACTTTACCTGCTGCGTTCACTTTAGTGATGATCATTTTTTGGTAAACTGGAACCATTTCAAATGGTACTTCGATACCCATGTCACCACGAGCGATCATGATACCGTCAGCAGCTTCAATGATTTCATCCAAGTTATCGATACCTTGTTGGTTTTCGATTTTCGCAAACAATTGAACATGACCGTTACCAGTTTCTTCACAGATTGCACGAACTTCGTCAACGTCTTTTGCAGTACGTACAAATGAGATCGCGATGAAGTTGATACCTTGTTCCAAACCGAAACGGATATCAGCATTATCACGTTCAGCAAGAGCTGGGAAAGGAATTTTAGTGTTTGGGATGTTTACACCTTTTTGTTTAGCGATAACACCGTCATTTTCAACGACTACTTCAAATTCACGAGTTTCATCGTCTTTTGAGAAAACACGAAGACCAAGTTTACCATCGTCAACCAAAACTTGGTGACCAACTTCAACATCATCATAGATATCAAGGGCACCAGCAACGTTCAAAGCAATCACATCACGAGTTGATTTGATACCTTGTTTAGCTGCAACACGGATTTTTTCACCAGTTTTGTAAGAGTACTCTTTTGCGTCACCTTCGAACAATTCAGTACGGATTTCTGGTCCTTTAGTATCAAGAAGGAAACCAACTTTTTTACCTGCAAGTTTTTCTGCAAGTTTAACAGTTGCCATACGATCACCTTGTTCTTGGTGGTCACCGTGTGAGAAGTTGAAACGGAAAGTGTTAGCTCCTGCTTCAATCAATTGAGCAATGTTTTTAGCTGAAGCTTCAACGTCAAGTTTTTCACCCCAGTATCCGTCATCACCGAATTTTTTACCACCGCGGATTTCTACCGCAGGACCCAAAGTTGCAACGATTTTTACACGTTTGTTCATGATTTTTGTGACTCCTTTATATAAACGACCTTTTTGGTCTTTTTAACAAAATTATATATTACGACAAGCTCTTATTCAAGCTAGATAGCTCAAGATCAGCTTTGTGTGGGTTGTTAACGACAATCTTACCGTCTGCAGTCAAGCTAAACAAAGCTCCTTCTTCTGCAGTTCCAAGAATTGGGTTTTCAACCATTTTCTCGTTACGGATACCAACCGCAACACCACCAATACCTTCTTTAAGAAGTTTCACGGCATGCGCACCCATACGTGAAGCCAAAACACGGTCACGCGCAGTTGGAGAACCACCACGTTGAATATGTCCAAGTTCTGTCACACGAAGGTCGCTTGTATCTCCAGCTTCTTTAAGTTTTTGACCAAATTCAGCAGCTGACATGACACCTTCTGCTAAGACGATGATGTTGTGTTTTTTACCACACTCATAACCACATTTAATGCTTTCTACGATATCTTCAATTTTAAATCCTTCTTCAGGAATGATGATTTCATCAGCACCAGTTGCAATACCTGCCCAAAGAGCGATATCACCAGCGTTACGTCCCATAACTTCGATTACAAAAGTACGACGGTGACTTGATGATGTATCACGAATCTTATCGATAGCGTCCATTGCAGTCGTAACCGCTGTGTCAAAACCGATTGTAAAGTCAGTACCAACGATATCGTTATCGATTGTACCTGGAAGACCGATAGCTGGGAAGCCATGTTCAGTCAAACGCATAGCACCGTGGTAAGATCCATCACCACCGATAACAACTACACCTTCAATTCCGTGTTTTTTCAATTGCTCAATCCCTTTCAGTTGCCCTTCAAGTTGAGCGAACTCTGGGTAACGAGCAGAGTGAAGGAAAGTACCACCACGAGAAATGATGTCTCCTACTGAAGCAGCATCTAGGGGATGAATTTCACCAGCAACCATACCGGCATATCCATCATAGATACCAAAAACTTCCATTCCTTCTGAGATTGCTTGACGAACAACTGCACGGATGGCAGCATTCATACCAGGGGCGTCTCCACCACTAGTCAAAACAGCAATACGTTTCATATTGGTTATGCTCCTTTTTCTTTTAACATTCTTACTGATTATATCACATTTAATTGGAAAATTCTTCTATTTTCCGTAATTTTAGCGATAAATCGTTTTCATAACGATCCCACCTAATTTCGCTTCTAATTCAGTGGATTTGACTACAAAATGATGGGGAGAAATAATTGTTTTCTGTTCCTCTTCATACCTGATGATGACAGGGATTGTACCTTTATACTTGTCTAAAATTCTCGAAATTTCTTGATCTGAATCATGATTCTTCACCTGAATCCAAAAGCGTTCCGCAACTGCTTCTCTTATTTCTTGTGCAATCATTTGCAGGCGACCATCACGTGACTGGACTTTTCCTTTGATATAGTAGAATGCTCCCTCTCTCACTTCTTGCCCAACCTGTCGATATAAGTCTGAAAAGAGTGTGACATCCAATTTTTTCTTACTGTCATCCACCTGTAAGAAAGCCATATTTTCACCTTTTTTGGTCCGAATTACTTTTATCTTCTGAACTTCAACTAATATAATAGCATAGCTATTTTCTGATAAATTTCCAATAGATGTAATCGGGTAAATAGCCTTGCTTAAAATAGCTTGTAGTGGATGTTTGCTAACTCCTACTCCTAGAAGTTCTTGTTCCATATAGAATTTTTCTTGTTCCGTCCAATCTTCCGATTCCTGCCAACTATATATCGTATCACCAAACAAGCTTCCTAATTCTTTCACAAATTCAAATAGATTAGCTAAATTATTGAATACTTTTTGACGGTTTTTTTCAAATGAGTCGAAAAGACCAACTTTTACCAAAGGTTCTAGCAGCGGTAGTTTCAGATAATTCTCTGGTAATTTAGCTATAAAATCTTCAATGTTAGAATAAGGTCTATGTTCAATAATCCAAAGCGCCAAATCCTTGCTGACACCCTTAATCGATTTCAGACCTAGATAGATAGACTTATTCTCAATTTTATCGTGATAGGGAATGGTGTTGATGGACAGAGGCGCTACTTCAAAGCCTGCTTCTAGTGCGTCTGTTAGGTAATCACTGTTGGAAGAATTCAACATGACCTGATAAAAGATGGCTGGATAATGTGTTTTGAAATAAGCCAACTGGAAGGCCAAAGCTGAGTAAGCGTAGGCGTGAGATCTGTTAAAACCATAACCTGCAAACTTCTCCATGACATCAAAGACCTGCTCTGCCTTTTCCACAGTATGTCCAGCCTCTATGGAACCTTGAATAAAGGAAGCCCTCATCTCATGCATAGCAGAGGCATCCTTTTTACCCATAGCTCGACGCAAAATATCGGCCTTCCCAAGACTAAATCCGGCAAAACGCTGAGCTACCTGCATAACCTGCTCCTGATAGAGCATGATACCATAGGTTGGAGCCAAAATATCTTCTAGAGCTGGATCTAGAACAGTCACTTCTTCCTTCCCATGCTTTCTTGCAACAAAATTATTGATATAATCACTAGCACCTGGTCGATTTAAGGAAGTAGTTGCCACGACATCTTCAAAACAGATTGGTTGCACACGTTTTAGCAAACGAATGGCACCAGGTTGTTCAAATTGAAAGATACCTTTTGTATTCCCAGCAGCAAATAAAGCTAACGTTTCTTTGTCTTCCAAATCGATTTCTTCAATTTTCAGCTGAATACCTTCTGTTTCAGCAAGCAACTCTTGCATCTTCTGGACAAAGCTCAAATTTCGTAGTCCCAGAAAGTCCATTTTCAAAAGCCCACTTGCTTCGACTCCATGAGCATCATACTGGGTCAGTGGAATTTCATCACCATGCTTTAGAGGGATGTAGTTGGTCAAATCTTGATCACTGATTACAACACCAGCCGCATGGACAGAGGTTTGTCTTGGATAGCCCTCAATCTTACAGGCAATTTCAAAGGCTTTTTGATATTCTAACTTACTATTGATTTGCTGACGAAACTGTAGATTGCCCTCATAGGCTGACTTAAGATTATCACGAAAACTAATTTTCTTTGTAATTGCGGATAATTCGTACTCGGGCACACCAAAGCGTTTCAAGACATCTCGAAGAGCTTGCTTAGCCCCAAAGGTAGAAAAAGTAACGATTTGAGCCGCATGTTTACTACCATATTTATTGCCAACATACCTGATAAAATCTGGACGATAAATATCTGGAATATCAATATCAATATCAGGCATAGTATAGCGTTCACGATTGAGGAAACGTTCAAAAATGAGATCCTTCTCCACAGGGTCAATCCCTGTAATGTCTAAAGCATAGGAAACCAAGCTACCAACTGCGGAACCTCGTCCCATTCCCATGTAATAGCCATTCGAACGTCCAAAACGTAACAAATCCCAGACAACCAAGAAATAATCATCAAAGCCCATATCATGAATAACAGCCAATTCTTGATCTAGACGGTCTTGATAGTCTTTACTAGTCAACCCCTTCTGAGCAAGTCCAAATTCCGCACGTTCTCTCAACTCTTCTACGGCTGGTCTAGCTGGATTGAAGCGAGGCAGCTTCAGACTAGTATCCAAGTCATAAGAGATGCCTGAAATAAGCTTTTCTAAATTGTCCAAGGCTTGAGGAAAACGTTCTTGGAATAATTTCTCTAAAGAACTTGTCGATATAAAGACATTTTGATGTGAGCGTAAGGGAACCTCTCTTAGAGGTAGATTTTCTTTAATCGCTGTTAATACTTGAAGAACCTCTCTATCCTTACTTTCAAATGTATTGACCCGATAAAGAGGCAAGATTGGATGGTGAAATTCGCTGGCCAGTGTTTCTGGGTAAACCCCAATATAGTATTCACGACCTAGATTGAGCGACTCAAGCTCTTCAAAATAAGGCACAATGATCGCAATATCCTCCAGATACTGGGATAGAACTGACCAAGTTTTCTCCCCCTGCATCTTGGCTGTTGAAAGTTTCATCAACTGCTGATAGCCCACACTAGATAAAGCTAAAAAGCGCAGATTCACATCCTTATCATCTACAAGGACATTCATATCAAGCCCTAATAAAGGATGAATGCCGTATTTTTTTGTAACCTCTAGAAAGTCGAAAGCCCCATAAAGATTATCAATATCCATCATAGCCAGATGAGTGTATCCATAGTCTTTTGCTACTCTCACATACTTGTCGATTGAAATGACACTCTCCATAAAACTATAGACTGTTTTTGTATCTAGTTGTGCGATCAATTTACACTTCTCCTCTGTCGTTCTCACTATATTATACCATTTTCAAAAAAAGAAAAGAACCTGAGATAGTAAATCTCAAGTTCTTTCTTTATCTGATTGCAAGTCAGCATCTAATGAGAATCAAAATGATTATTCTTCATCTTCTCTTTTCTTACGAGCAATCAATCCAAATCCACTTAGGGCTCCTAGAAGTCCAAGTGCTGCAAGGCTAGCATGATCTTCTGTACCTGTATTTGGAAGTTCACGTTGACCATCCATGTATTGAGGCGTAGAAGGCGCTACTGGTTGAGCTGGAGTTGTTGGAACTCCATTATTGTTTCCGTTGTTATCTCCATTATCTGCTGGTGTTACAGGTTTTGGAGTTTCTGGATTAGGTTTTGGCTCTGGTTTGGGTTCCGACTTAGGCTCTGGTTTAGGAGCTGGAGCAGGATTTGGTCCTGGATAAGGAGTTGGGTTTGGTTTAGGATCATTTGGTACATAATTAATTGGTGTATCCTTCGTTGGATCTCCCGGTACATTAGGTACTTCATATCCTTTTGTTGGATCATTTGGATCCACTGGTTTCAATGGTTGACCTTCTGGGTCTACAGGGATAAATCCTGGTACATAAGGTACTTTAGGTTTATCTGTTCCTGGTTTAGTTGGATCTTTAGGATCGTTTGGATATGTGATTGGATTTGTTGGTGTTCCTGGGATATTTGGAATCCATGAACCTAACTTATCGTAAATCACTGTTTCATTGATATCCTTGATTGTATCAGGAGTTACTTGTACATCTTTAGTTGATGATTCTAGATCACCAGCTTTAGCGATGTATCCTTTCACAACTGGTACTTGGTAGCCGTTGAAGATATCATCGTTACGATCTGTTGTCCATCCACCATAAGTGATTTCACCAGTCACTAAGTTTACTTTTGCTTCACGAGTAAACTTGATAGTTTCTGTACGAGTTTCAGAAACTTCTTTTCCGTTGCGATCTACATACTTGATCGTACGTGTAGCTGATTTCTCAGTTACAAGATCTTTCACAGTATTTGGCCATACTGGGCTGTTTGGATCGTTAGGGAATACTGGTTTATCTGGTTCTGGTGTAGATGGTGTTACAGGTGTGCCATCTGGATTCTTCGGTAAGTTTGGATCAGTTGGATCTACTGGTTTACCCGGTGTAACTGGAATAATTCTTTCAGCTACTGTCACATTGAAGATTTGATCTACAGATTTATCTTTATCAAATACTCTATCTGTATCTTTAGATGGGAACTCGTTCTTAACGACTCTGTATCCAGCTTTTTCAAGTTTTTCAATAGTCTTAGTTACTTCATCAACTTTAGACTTAGTGAAGTTCGCTCCTGAATCACCTTCATCTACTACTGGAGTTGATACAACTTTACCTTTTTCATCTACGAAGTTTGTGATAGCTTTTTGTTTATCAGTTGCGTAAGTGATTTCAGTATCTTCTGTTGGGTTTTCTGGTGTTGGTGGAACATATCCTTTACTTGGATCAGTTGGATCTACTGGTTTCAGTGGGTTTCCATTTGGATCTTTTGGAGTTGTTCCTGGAACGTGAGGAATCACTGTTGTTGGTGTTCCTGGTTTTGTTGGATCTGTTGGATCATTTGGATATTGAGGTTTCTCAACTTTTGGAACTTCAAATCCTTCTGGTACTTTCGGTACATATTTACCTAGTGGTGTGTAAACAACATTCACTACTGAGTCAGCTGCATCATGAGCAACGTTTTCTACTTTTTCAGCTGCTTTAATGTCTGCAACATATCCTTCGATTACTGGAGAAATTACTTCAGCTAATGTTTGAGGTTTTGTCCAATCAGAAGTATAAGTAATTTCACCTGTTACTTTGTTTAGGTTACCTTTACGAGAGTAACGAAGTTTTTGTTCTACAGTTGGACGAGCTTCTTTACCACGTTTTGCTTCTTCTACTTTATCCGTATTCGCATATCTGTAGTTGATTGTACGATTAACTTCATCTAGTAATCCAAGTTGTTCGTATGTACGTTGTTTTGGATCTCCAGGTACTTTATCTTCTGGTTTAGGAAGATCAGGTTTTGTTGGATCTATCGGTTTATCTGGATCGATTGGAGTGATTCCCTCTTTAACGATTACATAGTAAACTTGGCTAATTCCATCATTACCTTTGTCATCTTTATCATCAAATGTATGGTTTGCATCAGCGTAGAATGCTACACGTTCTGTTGTGTAAGCTGGATCTGTTGGTGCAACAACTTCGTAACCTTTAGCTTCTAATTCAGCTTTAACGTTATCGATGTTTGTTGTCTTGATTGCTTTACCTGTGTCTCCTGCTTCCGCAACTGATACGTGAACAGCTGTTCCATCAGCTTTAATGAAGTGAACTAGAGCAACTTGAGAACCATCTTTCACATACGTAATTGTAGTGTTTTGAGTTGGATCTTTTGGTACGTTTGGTACTTCATATCCTTTCGTTGGATCATTAGGATCTTTCGGAGTTAATGGTTTACCGTCTGGTCCTACTGGTGTTGTTCCAGGGATATATGGTACTACTGGAGTTTCAGTAGGCGTTCCTGGTTTTGTAGGATCTTCATTAGTTGGATTTTCATATGGTTTTGGTGTTAAATCAGTTCCTGGTAGAGGCGTTACTCCTTCTGGAATTACCGGTACATATGAACCAAGTTTACGATAGATGATTGTTTCTTCACTATCTTTATCAGTAGCTGTTACATTTTTACGTTCTGTTGATTTAGCCGCTGAAGCTACATATCCAGGTTTTCCAGGTTTGTTTGGAGTTGTTACAGCATCGATTGTTGTATCGTCACCTTTAGCTTTCCAACCAGAGAAGTTAGAAATTGCTCCAGTTACTAGATCTAAGTCAGCTGTACGAGTGAATGTTAATGTTTGTACATTATCAGGGATACCTGCATCTGATCCGTCAGCTAGTTTATAGTGAACTGTGTGCGTTACTTCTTCAATTAATCCTAATTCTTTATAAGTACGTCCTTTTGGATCATTTGGTACTTTATCGTCAGGTTTTGGAGTAACGTTTGGATTTGTTGGATCCGTTGGTTTATTAGGATCAATATTTATTGTTTTTGCAGAGTAGATTACTGTCTCTTCAAAGTCTTTATCTGTAGCCGATACAGGTTTAGCTGGCACATCTGCTGTTGTTGGTGTTACACCTGCAACTGCCGCAGTGTATTTCTCAAGTGTTGGAGAAGTTACTGCTTCGAATGTTTGATTAGCTGACCAATCTCCGTATGTGATTTCTCCTGTCGCTACATTAATCTTACCAGAACGAGTGAATTTAAGTGTTTTAACTTTCTTATCAGCTACACTTGTTAAATCAGATTCTGCTACTGGAGTACCGTCTTCGTATACATACTTAATAGTACGTGTTACTTCTTCTTGTACTTTTACAGCGTTGATTAATGCTTCAGTCCATTTTGGTCCATCTGGATTATTTGGATCAATTGGCGTTACATCTGGAGTTGGTTTTGGATTTTCGTTACTTTCTGGTTTTGTTGGATCAAATGATGGAATATCAACTACTTTAGCTTTGAATTTCACAACATATTCTTGATCAACTGCAGCATCTTTATCGAATTTATCTGTTGAAACAAATCCGTTATTTACAAGTTCGTAACCTTTCTTAACTAGCTCAGCAATCTTATCAGTTACTGACGTTGCTGTTGTAGATGGGTAAGCTGCTTCTGATTTACCTGTTACTGAGATTGGCTCTGCAAGACCTGGAGTAATGACTTTATCTGTATTAGTAGGATCTACTTCTACGAATTTAACTACAGCTTTTTGTGCCACTGGAGTGTAAAGAACTGTGATCTTGTAGTCATCTGCTTCCGCATCAATTGTTGCAGTTGCTTCCACAGTAGCGTTATCTGGTACATATCCAGTTACTTCTGGAGATGGTACATTATTGAATTTATTATCTTTAGTTTTTTCTTCTGTACTTAATTCAATTCCTGTAGCTTTACCTTCTTTAGGTGTCCATTGACCAAATGTGATAATTGCTTTTTGATCAGCTGTTGCAGTTGCTTCTGCTACTTTACTTGCAACATGATTCAACAATACTGTACGCGCAGTTTTTTCAGCATCTGAACCTTTAGCTGCTTCAGCTTTATAAGTAGCATATTCTGTTGGATATGCTTTCGCTGCAAGTACAAGGTCAATTGTACGGGAACGAGTGTATTGCAACGTCTCAACGACTGATGGTGCTGCTGTTGTATTACGTTTATCAGTTGGTACATCATCAGTATCCGCGTATTTATATTCGATTGTACGAGTTACTGTTTGTTTTTCACTATCAGAAACTTCAACTTTCTTGTGACGTAGGTAAACAATGAATGCTTGGTCTACTTCTTTATCGTCATCAAACTTACGTCCACCCTCAATAGCTGTATCTTGAGTATTATTTGTATAATCATCTTTTACTAACTCATAACCAAGGCCTTCATATTTCTCGATTGTTTTAGCTGTTGTATAAGGAATCTTCGTATGAGATTTACCTTGAAGCGTTGTAACACCATAAGTTGTTTTCGCATCTGCACCTGTTGAAGGAGCTGGATTAGCGTTTTGAACTTCAAGAATACGAGCATCACCTGTAGCATCTAAGTCGATATATGTTACTTTAGCTTTTTGAGTATCAGCTTTGTAAACAACATACATATCGAAGTCATCTTTGTTGTCCGCACGAACTTCTGATACTAATGGTTCATATGCTCCAACATCTTTTGTATTATCTGCTACTGGAGTATATAATCCAACAGGTTGTTTACCATTATGGATGTGTCCCATCTTACCGTCAGCACGAGGAGTGAAGTCAGCTGTTACTACTTCAGCAGTATATCCTTTTACTGTTGGTGATATAATTTCTCTAAATTTAGACTTTTCATCACTTGAAGCTGTCCATTTACCAATAATAATTGAACCTTGGTTGAACTTAGTTCCCGCTGGAATAGTATCTCCAACATTGTAAACATGTCCTGCTGCATCAGTAACTTGGTTTGCAGTTACTAAATCTGTAACAGTCGCACCTGCTTCAGAGAAAATCTTGTAATCACGAGTGTAATCAATTGTTTGTGTATGAGTAACTGGTGTGTTATCAATTGCTAGAATTGGATCATTATCTTTATATGAATCTTGACTTGATGGGTTATCATTATCATTTTCATATACATAATGAATAGTGCGAGTAATTGAAGCTTTCGACTGAGGGTTAACGATTGGTGTATATTTAGCTCTACCATAATCAGTACCATACTGGCTAGTTACAGAGTCTCCTGCTACTTTATCATTATAGTCGATATCTGGTTGTTGTTTTACTACACCAGTGCCTGTTCCTACGAACTTAGGATGTGGAGTGAATATAATTTCACCTGTGTCTTGGTTTAATGTATATGTTCCTTCATTTTCGATTACAATTTCTGTATCTGTTACTTTAGTATAGCTACGAGGTACTGTTGTAACTTCACCCGTTTCTGGATCAATGTGAACTGCATCTGGAAGAGTAACATTCATTAAATCTTCATATGTATATAGTTTCCCTGGAATTTCTTTTCTAGTTGTAAAAGTTGGTTTCTCACTTGTATTTAAAATATCAACTCGTTTAGAAGTTTCTACAGATTCATTTGTGATAGTTTCAACTGTTCCTTTTGTCGGAATTGAAGGATTAGATGATTGTGGTTTTCCTTGAACGTCTTCTGTAGTCGTATCTTCTCCTACTGGACGAACGTCAATAACAGTTGGAATATAACTTGTATCCATAGACTTGGCACCGTTATTTCCATTGTTTACATTTTCTAATACCTTATCTTTTTCTGCTAAAGTCGTACTTGTTAAAGATTCTCTAATTGTATCTTCTGTAGCTTCCCATCCAGTGTGACTTCCATTATTATCCCACGCACGGATAGCTACCCCTTTAGCTGTACCTACAAATCCTTTTTCTGGTTCAAAAGTGATTTTTGTAAAACTCAAACTACCTTGTTTAGAATTTTTGTTTTCCGCAGAATCTTCGTTTAGTTTATAGACCCCAACTTTATTTCCTGCTGTATCATATTCAGTGTATTCAGATAGGTAGTATTCTGTTTTACCTGTTAATTTATTCAATACTTTAACAGCTGTACCAAGAGTATTTCCTCTCGCATCTTTAACGACTACCTCAGTACCATTGTAAATTGTTTGGCTTAGTTTGTCTTTCACCTCAACTGTTTTACCTGTTGGTTCTTCAGATTTTACAACTGTATCATTTAACACCATCTTAGGCGCTGTATTATCATCAATTTGTGCCCATTGTTTATAGTTTGATTCAATTGTTTTACCACTTGCGGTAAAAATAGCGTTAGTTGGGAAATTCACTTCTTGTTTTTTCCCTTGATAATCTTTTGTTTCATGACGTGTTCCTCGAGGTTGGTGAATAACATTAGCAACGAAATCTTCCACTTCCCCTGAAGATGCTAGTCCTGTAGGCCGCCTTAAGTCATTCTTATCTACAGAAATACGTAAACGAACACCAAGATTATCTACTGATGTATTTAATAATTGCGGTGTGTTTTTGAATGTAATATCATATGTTCCATCAGCGTTAGCTGTTACTAATTCAGATGATTCATAAAGATCGAATTTACCGTTAACGTTAAAATCAACCCATCCACGAACATAAGCCACATCATTATTAACACCACGATTAACTTTGACACCTTTTAAGATATATTCATTTTCACTTGCATGACGTAGTGTGTATTTAGTTGCTACTGCTGGGTCAAGAAGTTGTCCTTCACCTTCATCAGGTAGGTTACCTACACCAACTCCACGTGTTGCTTGATTGTATAGACCTTTAATTGGTAAACCATCTCCACCTTGTAATGTATTAGCTGTTGATAGAATTTCACCATTTTTAATCGCTACTTGCGTTCCATCAGCCATACGAATTACAGGGTTTTTACCATCTAATAAGTATGTTCCTGATTGACCTTTAGAGTTTGTAACTTGCGTTGAACCGCTAACAAGACTGATTTCTTTATAATCTTCTGAGTTAACTAAGTCATCAAGTACCCAAGCTCCATTCGGCTCAGCGGTTGTTGTACGGAAGTCTGTATCTGCAGGAACATCTCCTAAATATGGTTGTGTTGCAGTTACTTGTGTTCCATTTTTATCCTTATTAAAGTTACCGATAATATGTTGTGCTGAACCATAAGAACCTGGTGCATCCCCACCATCATAAATAACGAAACCTACAGTTGCTGATTGACTACCGTCGCTATTAATGTATACACCTAAATTTTCAACATTTTGAGAAAGACCTATAGGAAGATCATAACCATTATTTACACCTGAATCAAAAGGTCCGAACAATTGACTTCCATAACCTCTTTCTGTTTTATTCGTCCATTCAGAAAGTTTATAACCTGTCGGAATACGAGTTTTAGGATTTTTTCTATCATATGTAATTAAGAACTTTCCGTTCCCATCTCTATTTGGAAACAACCCTTTAGAGCCTGTTTTGTTTTTATTTAAACGCATGAACTCTTCCCAAGGTGTCCCGTCAGATTCGAATTGAGTAAATTCATCCACATTTAAATCTTCTGAATCAACTGCAATAGCATTAACCGCTACTGGACGACCATTATATGTTGCTGACAATTGGAACTTAACCCCAACGTTACCACCATCATAAGCTGGAGCGAACGCAGTTAATTGTTCACGAGTTATCCCATTTGAATCTTCATATTTAGTTTCGAACCCTGCTAATCGTAAATGACTCCAGTTTGGATCTTGTCTTGTTACAATAACATCTTCACGTTGAACAACACCATCAACAGGGCTTCTGTTGATATTTTCAGGTTCACCATTAGCTTTATTTAGAGTATATGTTTCTGTGGTAACTTTTTTACGAGAAAGGGAACTTACTGTTGCAATTAATGTATAACCTTTTACCTTAGTTGGTACATCGAAACGCATTCCTTCTTGAAGAACCTCAAATATTTCATTATTAAATCGTCCTTCAGATAGACCTTGTTGCACTTCATGGTTCACATGATCATATGTTTTCCACAATGTATATTTAGCTAATCCAGACGCTAAAAATGCCGGATCATTTGTTTTCTTACCTACTAACTCTGGATGAGTTGTAGATTCAAGAACTGTACGAACCATTGTAAAACGGCCGCGTTCTTGACGTCCTTTAGAGCTCGTGAAATCAACCATAGACGGATTATTAACATATTCAATAGCCCCTACTTTTGTCCCATCAGCATACGTAATAGACGCAGTGGCAAAGTTAAACCAGTTGATTGCTTCACGAAGTTGACTATAGTTTTTCTCACCAGCTGAACCATAAGCTACATCACCAATAGCAAAATTATATGTTTTACTACCATTTTGATCTACCTTACCATTAGCCAATGTTACAGTTGCTACGGCAGCACCTGTATTACCTTTTCGTTTAACTTCGATTTTATCTTCAGCTGTCAAGGATGGATTTGCAGTACGGATTTCTTTTTCAATGGCACGCGCTTCTTCCTCAGTAATATCCCCAAAATTATTAACAACAACTTTGTTAATAGGATTAGCAATAGCTACTGTAGAACCTGCTCCATCCGCCAACACCGCTTCAACTTTACCTACATGACCTGCACGTTTCATCTCAGCATAGACTGCTTCGATGGCAGATGAGATACGTTGGAGTTGGGCATCCAATTCTTGCTTAGTGATTTCTCCAGCAGCAAGAGCTTTCTTAGAAGCTTCGATTTGAACCTTAGCTGAAGCTACTGCAGTTGCGATTGCTTCTTTTCCAGCTTTATCTTCAGCCTTTTTATCCGCAAAGTTAGAGGCAGTTGTGTTCAATACTTCTGCTTCAGATGTCAACTGTTCAAGGACAGTTTTAGTAGCAGTAATTGGGTTTTCTGCTTTCTTTTCGTCCTTTTTATCAGCTTTTTCATCAACTGCTTTTTCAGCTTTTTTGTCAGTTAAAGGAGCAGTCAGTGTTGCTTTTTCTTTGTCAGCTGCTTCTGTTTTTTCAGTTGTAGCTGTTTCAGCTGCTTTATCATCTTTCTTAGATGCTTCAGCAGCTAATTTTGCAACTTCCTCATCACTCAAGGTTGGCTTTTCTACTACAGCCGCTTCTGTCGTAGCAGAAAGAGCTGGTGTCGTCACATTTGCGACATTCTCACCTACCTTATCATCTTTTGGAGCAGATGCAACAGCTTCTGTTTTATTTTCAGAAGCTGTTTCTTCTGCTTTGGCAGTCGTTTGGGCAGCACCCAAAATCAAGGCTGTCCCCAACAGCACACTCGCAGCACCAAAATGATACTTACGAATAGAGAAACGTTGGCTCAAGCCATACCAATCAAAAGATTTATTTTTTTGTCTTTTTGATTTATACATAATGTTTACTTCCTATATTTTTTTATGTAACTTCGAATTACAATTATATAGTATATATTTTATCACAAAAACGCTATCAGTTCAAGAAAGAAATAATATATATATATATATATTAATGGTTTTTTGATATTATTTATATTTATATACTATTTTGTTTTTGACTTTATCTTGGTATTTTTTTTGCTTTTTTGATATAATAAATTAAAGTATAATTTTACTGGAGGTTTTATGCGTTTTAATCGATTTAGCTATTTAGCGCTACCTAGAGATACAATTATCTTTGAATTAAAAAAGTATGGATTTGATTTACCAGTCAACATCACAAATAAAAAAATGCTTGAAGCGTTTCTCATTCGTTTCTTTTTTAATTTTAAAAATAGCACCTATCCTCTATCCAGTTTAGCAGTTGATAAAGAAACTGACTTACTGACATTTTTTCAATCAGATAAAGAGTTGACTGCAGATATTTTCTATACTGTAGCCTTTCAACTTTTAGGTTTTTCTTATTTGGTTGACTTTGAAGACAGTGATGTTTTTCGTAAAGAGTCTGGATTTCCTATTGTATATGGTGACTTGATTGAAAATCTCTATCAGTTACTCAATACTCGCACCAAAAAGGGGAACACTCTTATCGACCAACTTGTCAGTGATGGTCTTATTCCTGAGGATAATGACTATCACTACTTTAACGGCAAGAGTTTGGCTACCTTTTCTAGCCATGATGCCATTCGCGAAGTCGTTTACGTTGAGTCTCGTGTCGATACTGACCAAAAAGGTCTACCAGACCTAGTCAAGGTCAGCATTATTCGTCCTCGTTATGACGGGCAAATCCCTGCTATCATGACAGCCAGTCCCTATCATCAAGGAACAAATGATAAAGCAAGCGATAAAGCTCTTTACAAGATGGAGGGCAATCTCGAGGTTAAGCCTGCTCACAAGATTGAGATAGAGGAACCTCAACTAAATCTCATCCAACCCCAAGGTCAAGCTGAGCTTGTGTCAGAAGCTGAAGAAAAGCTAACGCACATCAACGCTAGCTATACTCTCAACGACTACTTCCTTCCACGAGGTTTTGCCAATCTCTATGTGTCAGGTGTTGGTACCAAAGACTCTACAGGTTTTATGACTAACGGGGACTACCAACAAATCGAGGCTTATAAAAATGTCATCGATTGGCTTAATGGTCGTTGTCGTGCCTTCACTGACCACACGCGCCAACGTCAAGTCAAGGCTGACTGGTCAAACGGAAAAGTAGCTACAACTGGACTTTCCTATCTAGGTACCATGTCCAATGGTCTTGCAACTACAGGCGTCGATGGGTTAGAAGTCATTATTGCCGAGGCTGGAATTTCCTCATGGTACAACTACTATCGTGAAAACGGTCTGGTGACTAGCCCAGGTGGATATCCAGGGGAGGACTTTGACTCCCTTGCTGAACTAACCTACTCTCGTAATCTCTTGGCTGGCGACTATATTCGTAGTAACGAGGCTCACCAAGCTGACTTAGAAAAAGTGAAAGAGCAACTGGATCGCAAGTCTGGCGACTACAATCAGTTTTGGCATGACCGCAATTATCTGCTTAATGCCCATAAGGTAAAGGCAGAGGTTGTCTTTACTCATGGTTCACAGGATTGGAATGTCAAACCACTTCATGTTTACCAGATGTTTCACGCCCTTCCTGCTCATATAAATAAGCATCTCTTTTTCCATAATGGCGCTCATGTGTACATGAACAACTGGCAGTCCATTGACTTCCGTGAGTCCATGAATGCCTTATTGACTAAGAAATTACTGGGAGAAGATACAGATTTTCAACTTCCGACTGTTATCTGGCAGGACAATACAGCTCCTCAGACTTGGTTACCACTTGATAACTTCGGTGGGCAAGATAATTTTAAAACCTTCGCACTTGGTCAAGAAAAGAAACTTATTCAAAACCAATACTCATATGAGGATTTTGAGCGTTATGGTAAGACATACCAGACTTTCAATACAGAACTCTATCAAGGGAAAGCCAATCAGATTACTATTGACCTTCCTGTGACCAAAGATCTCCACCTGAACGGTCGGGCTCAGCTCAATCTTCGTATCAAATCCAGTACAAACAAGGGGCTCTTATCTGCCCAACTGCTAGAACTTGGACAAAAGAAATACCTACAACCTTATCCAGCTGTTTTATGTGCTAGAACCATTGATAACGGTCGCTACCATATGTTGGAAAATCTCTGTGAATTACCATTTAGACCAAATGCACAACGAGTCGTGACAAAAGGCTATCTCAATTTGCAAAATAGAAGTGATTTACTGTTAGTAGAGGATATTACTGCAGATGAATGGATGGATATCCAGTTTGAATTGCAACCGACTATTTACAAGCTAAAAGAAGGAGATACTCTCCGTCTAGTCCTTTATACTACTGACTTTGAAATTACCATACGAGACAATACTGACTACCACCTGACTGTCGATCTTGAACAGTCTACTCTTATCTTACCTTGTCAAAAGGTAGAATACTAGACTTTCATTATGGAATGATTTCCACTTGAACAGTCTAACTAAACAGAAACTTTGTATCAAATCCACTCTCAAATAAGGGCTTGTGATAAGCCTAAAACTGGAGCTTGGTCAAATGATACTAATACCCTGCCCAACATGTGTACTCATTAATAATACTCGCTACCACACCACATGTTGGACAATCTCTGTGAATTGCCATTGAGTGTAAATTCACAACAAGCCGTGACAAATGCTACTCTAATTGAATGATTTACTGTTAGTAGAGGACACCAATGTAGATAAACAGATATACACCTAATTCATCTACACCCAACTAGTGACAAGTTAATAGAAGGAGATTTTCTCCGTATAGTTCTTTTTACTACTGACTATGAAATCATCATACGTGACAATACCGCTTACCACTCGACTGACATTCTCGATCAGTCCACGCTTTCTGTACCTTGTACAAGGAGTACTATTTTATGAATAAATCCGAACACCGACACCAACTCATACGAGCTCTTGTAACGAAAAACAAGATTCATACTCAAGCTGAGCTACAAGCTCTCCTTGCTGATAATGACATTCAAGTTACACAAGCTACACTTTCAAGAGATATTAAAAGTATGAACCTTTCAAAAGTACGAGAAGAAGACAACTCTTACTACGTGCTCAATACAGGTTCTATCTCAAAATGGGAAAAACGTCTCGAAATTTATATGGAAGATGCTCTTGTCTTGATGCGCCCTGTTCAACACCAAGTCCTACTAAAAACCCTTCCTGGACTTGCTCAATCCTTTGGTTCCATCATTGATGCTTTGAGCTTCCCTGACGCTATCGCTACCCTCTGTGGCGATGATGTCTGTCTCGTCATCTGCGAAGATGTAGCAGCTGCCCAAAAGTGCTTTGAAGAGCTGAAAAAATTCGCTCCACCATTTTTCTTTGAAGAATAACAAAATTCCGTGTCTGATGGGACACGGAATTTTCTGATATTTTTTACTGAGATGGATTTTCTTTTTTAGTTCGTGCTAATCTCAGTGCACGATTTGGATTGAGACGATTAAATAGTTCTTCCAATTTCTTTTCATTCCAAACATCTGCAGCGGAAACAAAGTTGCCATCCGCATCTCGGAAAGATATCGGTTTATCTCCCATATCAGTCTCCTAGTCTACAAATTCAAACTCAAATTTACCAATGCGGACCAAGTCACCATCTTTGGCTCCACGCGCACGAAGGGCTTCATCAACCCCCATACCACGAAGCTGGCGAGCAAATTTCATGACTGATTCGTCCCGATCAAAGTTGGTCATATTAAAGAGTTTCATGAGTTTTTCACCAGAAAGCACCCATGTCGCATCGTCATCACGACTAATTTCAAAGGCCTTTTCTTCCTCATCAAAGCCATAGTAAGCTTCTTCTTCCATATCTGTCTCGTCGTAGAGCAAGAATTCTGGTGTCTTATCTAACAATTCAGCTGTAGCATCCAATAGCGTTGCCAGACCTTGCTTGGTCAAACCAGAAATTGGGAAGATAGCTGGTAACTCTTCAAATTCATCGTAGTTTTCAGCTAATTTTTTCTTGAATTCTTTAAGATTTTCTTGACTCTCAGGCATGTCCATTTTGTTGGCTACGATAATCTGTGGACGCTCCATGAGACGAAGATTGTATGACTCCAACTCCTTGTTGATAGCAAGATAATCCTCATAAGGATCACGCCCTTCGCTAGCTGACATATCAATAATGTGAAGGATGACACGGGTCCGCTCAATGTGACGGAGAAACTGAGTTCCCAAACCGACACCCTGACTAGCTCCTTCAATCAAACCTGGTAAATCAGCTACTGCAAAGGATTCTCCTGATTGGGTACGAACCATTCCTAGATTTGGCACAATAGTCGTAAAATGGTAGGCACCAATTTTAGGTTTAGCGGATGTGATGACACTTAAAAGGGTTGATTTCCCTACAGATGGGAATCCAACTAAACCAACATCCGCCAAGATTTTTAGTTCCAATTGTAACTCACGTTCCTGACCTGGTTCTCCATTTTCAGAGATTTCCGGTGCAGGATTTTTTGGTGTCGCAAAGCGGATGTTTCCACGTCCACCACGACCACCGTGGGCTACAATAAATTCTTGTCCGTGTTCAATCAAATCTGTCAAAATCTTGCCAGTCTCCGCATCACGCACAGTCGTACCTTGTGGCACTCGAACTCTAAGGTCCTCAGCTCCACGACCATGCATCCCTTTGGTCATTCCTTTTTCACCAGAATCAGCCTTAAAATGACGATTATAGCGGAAATCCATCAAGGTACGCAATCCTTCGTCTACAACGAAGACAACATTTCCTCCACGACCACCGTCACCACCCCAAGGACCGCCATTAGGGACATATTTTTCACGGCGAAAGGCAACCATACCATCGCCACCATTACCAGCCTTGACCTTAATCTTAGCTGTATCTAAAAACATACTCATTTTTTCTTCTCACTCTAAAAAGGGCTGGGAAATCCCAGTCACTAAATTTCTTGAATCTATTTTATAGATTACTGAGGGCACCAATTGCAGTTGCAAAAATACCCAAAATACTTGCTATTAACATGATAAGAACGATAAACAAGGTTATTTTCTCAAACATAGTTTTTTTACGATTTCCATTATCTCCAAATGCCATTTTTCTCTCCTTCGTTACATTCTATTTTCTATTATCTTAGCATGAATTGAGCTAGTTTTCAATAGTCAGTTGCTACTGGTGCGATAATCCATAAAATGATATAAGCTACAATTCCTGCCCCATAACAAAATGCAAGGACACCCCATATTACGCGAACGATAGTCGGATCAATATCTAGATAATGGGCCACTCCAGCACAAACACCCGCAATCTTTTTGTCACGACCACTTCTCATTAATCGTTTATTCATAGCTTGTCCTCTTTCTATTCTTCACGGTCTGTCCAATAATCTCTCATGCTAATTAACTGTGTTTTTGAAGCCTTCAGCATGCGTCTAGAGCCTTTTACAGGCGCAGCAACTACCTGCTGTGGTAAATACAAAACTGTCTTAAAGATACGCTGGCTGACCGTATCATCTTTGGCTAAATCTTTCTGGAAATTATTTGAAATAATAGCATCCAGATAGAATTCATGCACCCGTTTTCCAAAATTCTCAGCTGAAATCTCATATAATTTCTCTGATAAGGTATGCTCATCCATATCTGGCGTTGCAATCAGAGCTTCTAAAATAGCTCCAGCTAAATCATGTTCTCCATAGTACAAGGTTCCAAACATCTTGTCATTGATAAGATTGTCCAGATAAGGATTTCCATGTGCAATGACAGGCGTCCCACTAGCCAAACTTTCCAAGTATGTCAAACCTTGCGTTTCACTTGTCGATGCCGAGATGAAGAAATCCGCCGCCTTATAGTAAAGAGCGGTCTCACTAGGAGCAATCATCCCTGTAAAGACAACAGAGTCTTGAATCTCTAGTTTCTGGGCTTGCTCTTTGAGATCATCTAAATAAGGCCCATCCCCAGCAACTACCAGTTTAACCTTGTCTTCCTCTTTCAGGACTTCTGCAAAGGCTGTTAAAACTGTTTGAATATTTTTTTCATAGGAAATCCTGGAAAGACTCAACAACATCTTTTCATCCTCTTGAATCCCTAGTTTACTACGCAGTTCTTTCAGATTTTCTTGCTTGATTTCTGGACGCTCGAACTTAGCTAATTCAATCCCAGTAGGAATGACCCTTTTTTCAACCTTAACCTTATAGTCAGATAGCAAGTCACGGACAATCTCACTAGGGCAAATAACCCCATCCACATCATGCAGGAAACCTCTTACTAAGTACTTGACCATACTAGGACGAATCAACATCCCCTTAGCAATATAATGGACATAGTCTTCATACTGGGTGTGATAGGTATGGATAACTGGAATCTTCAATTCACGCGCAATCCAAATACCCAACAAGCCAAGAGAAAATTCTGTCTGAGTATGGATAATATCTAGCTGATATTGTTTAGCAATTTCAAGCGTCTTGCTAAAACCTCGGTAGGCAAAGCGGCGATCCTTAAAAGCAAAGAAGGGAACACTTGGAATGCGAATAATTTGCCAATCTTCATAACGATTGACATCCTTATCTGTTGTCGTAAAGATAAAAACAGCGTGTCCTTGCTTTTCAAGTTCTATTTTCAAGGTTCGAATACTGGTTGCAACACCAGAAACCTGAGGAAAATAGGTATCTGTAAATAAACCAATTCGCATAGATTACCTCACTTTTTACTTTCTCCCTAAAGCGGCTTGTTTCTCATAAAAATCCAACCAAATTTGTAACAAATGCTCTTCAGAATACTCTCTAGAAATATTCTTAGCTTTTTCTTTGAGGTCTTTTAAGGCAACAGGATTTGCTTGATATTCCAAAATAGCTTCCTTCATCTCTTCTCTATCTGCTGTAGCCCGATAATTTCCTTCTAAAATCACCTTATAAAGATCCAAATCACGCAACATAATAGGAGCTTCACAACTAGCAGCTTCTAAAATAGTCATTGGAAAGAGCTCATTGTAACTAGGTAACAAGAAAAGATCCGCTAAGGCATACAATTCGCGCATCCGTTCGGGTGGCACAATACCTGGAAAAATCAAATTTTTAGGAGGATTTTCCATAATTTTTTTGTAGCGTTCATAACCATCCGTCATACCACCAAAAGAGAAACCACCAGCCCAGATAAAGGTAATCTGAGGCAATTCCTCAGCCAGACGGATAAAATCATCAATCCCTTTACGTTTCTGAACTTGACCAGCACCTACTACGATAAACTGATTGTCACTAAGACCTAGCTCTGTTCGCAGTCTCACTACCTCTTCTTGTGGTAGAGGATGCCATTTTTCCTTGTTGACAAAGTTAGGAATATAGGTCACTTTTTCACGTGAAATACCAGCTGCCACCAAATCCTCGATAAACATAGGATTGACTACCACCAAGTGCTCCATCCGGTTGTAAAAAGAAAATACATAGCGCTTCACAATTCCCTTTAAGAAAAATGGAATTTTCAAACTCCCCTCAAGTGTATCAGGCAAAAAATGCACATAGCCAATTTTCCGACCTGAGCGTTTCTTTTGGAATGTTGATAAATAATAGGGGAAATCAATTGTATGAAAGTGAGTCACATCTGCCTCTATTGGAAGATTTTCTGTAACAATCAATTGGTCCTTGGCATCACGGTGAAGAAGACGAACTAATTCACGGTAGGCACCTGAAACCCCTTGTCCTGCTACTTTCTCACTTGAACTCAACATATTGATGCGTAATTTCTTTTTTTCCATAGCTACTATTATATCATTTTCTTTGAATAAAATCAGTAAAAGAAAGGAGAGACTAGAGGAAAAGAGGGATAAATTTCCTCTCTTTTCCTATAATCTCTCACATACTTTTATATGTTTACTTAATGCCTAGGGCAATACGCGCATAGCGACTCATTTTTTCAACTGTCCAGGCTGGATACCAAACTAATTTAACCTCAGTATCCGTTACTTCAGGCACCTCGGTCATGGCATCATAAATCTGATCCGTCAAAAGGTCTGCCAAGGGACAACCCATAGTTGTCAACGTCATATCAATCTCTGTTTGCCCTGTGTCGCCGTCAAAACGAATCTCATAAATCAAACCAAGATTGACAATATCGATTCCCAACTCAGGGTCGATGACTTCTTCCAAGGCTGTTAAAATCCGCGTTTTGATATTTTCGATTTGCTCTTCTGTATAAGCCATATTTATCCTCACTCTTAGTCTTCAATAAAATCACGAAGCGGTTTGCTACGACTTGGTTGGCGTAGTTTTCTCAAAGCCTTGGCTTCAATCTGACGAATACGCTCGCGAGTCACGTTAAAGACTTTACCCACATCTTCAAGGGTACGCATTTTTCCATCATCTAGTCCAAATCGTAGACGTAGAACATTTTCTTCACGGTCTGTAAGAGTATCCAAGACCTCATCCAATTGCTCACGCAAGACGATGCGAGTCGTATAGTCGACTGGATTTTCAATCACTTCATCTTCGATAAAGTCCCCAAGGTGACTATCATCCTCTTCACCGATAGGAGTTTCAAGGGATACTGGTTCTTGGGCAATCTTCAAGATTTCACGAACCTTATCAGGGGTCATATCCATACGTTCAGCAATCTGTTCTGGTGTCGGGTCCTGTCCCAATTCTTGAAGAAGGTTACGCTGTTCACGAACAAGCTTGTTAATCGTTTCAACCATGTGGACTGGGATACGGATAGTACGAGCTTGGTCCGCAATAGCACGAGTGATAGCCTGACGAATCCACCAAGTTGCGTAAGTTGAAAACTTGAACCCTTTAGAATAGTCAAACTTGTCAACCGCCTTCATCAAGCCCATATTCCCTTCTTGAATCAAGTCAAGGAACTGCATACCACGACCGACATAGCGCTTAGCAATGGAAACAACCAAACGAAGGTTAGCTTCCGCAAGACGTTGTTTGGCTTCGATATCGCCAGCTTCAACTGCTAGTGCCAATTCTTTTTCCTCTTCATTGGTCAAGAGAGGAACGACCCCGATTTCTTTCAAGTACATACGGACAGGGTCGTTGACCTTAGCCGAAGTTGACCCAATCAAGTCCTCATCACTGAGTTCTGGCTCTTCTTCAGTACTAAGAACACGCGCACTTGGATTTCCTTCGTTGTCTGTGATAGAAATCCCTGCATCCTGAATTCGTTGCAAGAGATCTTCAATCCCATCAGCGTCCAAGGTAAAAGGAATCACCAGACTTGCATTGATTTCATCGTCAGTTGCTGTCCCTTTTTGTTTATGATTACGGATAAATTCAGCTACTTGTACGTCAAATGTTGTTACTTCTTTTTGTTTTGTTGCCATTATTACTCCATTCTTCTCTTTTGGGAAATTAAACGTTCCAATTCTTCTAGGGCTGTGTCTGTATCACCTACATGGCTAGCTTCCTGCACCTTCTTTTTGATTCTCATATTGTCCTGATTCAAGAGAGCCTTGTTTCGAGTCATTTCTACTTCACTAAGTTCCTGAGGTGACATCTCAGCAGGCAAATCCTGATTTAAGACTTGATACCAAGCTCTCTCAACTTCCTCTGTCTGTTCTGCTAGAATTTCTGGAGGAAGATTTCCATACTGGCCAAGCAAGCCATATAAGACCTGAAATTCAGGTGTGTCAAATGCAAAGTCTTCTCGCAATCGGTAATCATTCAAAATAAGGGGAGATTCCATCATTCTGTAAAGTAAATGGGCTTCTGCTCTCATAATAGCTGATAACTGCTTGGTGACTGGCATGGTAATTGGCGTCGGTCTGGAAATTCCTTCCATGCGATTCTGCCTTTGCGCCTGACGGCTTTCATTAACAATCTGCTCAATCTGAGCATAATCAAAGGACGCCAGACTGTCAGCTAAAATATGTATATAGCTATTTTGAGCAGTGATAGACTTTTCTTGAACAATTAAGGGAGCTATTTTTTCGATAAACTCAATCTGAGCCTGCAGATTTTCACTATTTTCAGGTTTGTAGTGGTGAATGTAGAACTCAATCGGACTAATACGAGTTTTGGTTAACAGATAGGCCAAGTCTTCTGGACCATTTTTTTGTAGATATTCATCTGGATCCAAGTTATCAGGCATGCTGACGATTTGCACAGACATATCACCAATTTCGTCCAGCGCTTTCAATGTCGCAGCTTGCCCAGCCTTATCGCCATCGTAAACAAGAACCAACTTCTTGGTTAACCTCTTCAGATGCTCAACATGCTCTCGACTCAAGGCTGTTCCCATGGACGCCACAGCATTTTCGATTCCAGTCCGATAAGCTGCAATGACATCCATGAACCCTTCCATCAGGTAAATCTCACTGGCTTTTCCAGAAGATTTTTTTGCCCTATCCATATGATATAATTCGTAACTTTTATTAAAAATTGCAGTCGATCGGCTATTTTTATACTTAGAAGTTTGTGAATCCGTTTTCTGCCAGATACGACCTGAGAAGGCAATGACCTTTCCCTGGTCATTTGTCAGGGGAAACATAATCCGATTGTGAAAGGTATCTACAAATTGATTAGCATCCGAGAGATAAAACAGTCCTGAATCTAGGAAATCCTCATCACGATACTGACCAGACAAACGTTGATAGAGATAGTTTCGTTCTGGAGGAGCTAAACCAATCCGAAAATGCTTGAGCACTTCATCTGTCAAACCACGCTGATAAAGGTAGTTTCTAGCTTCTTCCCCCATGGTCGTTGTCATGAGAATAGCATGATAAAATTTGGCTGCATCTTCGTGCATATCATAAAGAGCTTGGTGAGGCGAGACTGCCTTCTGCTCACTATAAAGTGGTTTTTCAACCTCAATCCCAACACGCTGACCTAAAATTTGGACAGCCTCCATAAAGGGAACCCCTTGGTACTCCTCGATGAACTTAAAGACATCACCAGAGCGACCACAACCAAAACAGTGGTAAAACTGCTTGTCCTCAACAACGTTGAAAGAAGGTGTTTTTTCACCATGAAAAGGACAGAGCCCTAGATAGTTCCGTCCTGCCTTTTGTAAAGAAATCACATCTCCTATGACTTCCACAATGTTGGCATTGTTTTTGATTTCTTCAATGACTTGTTTGTCAACCATACACAATACCTCCATTTTATCATAGTTTACTTTATATAGTATACTTTATTTCAGAAAAAAAGTAAACCATTTCACTCATTTTCCCTACTTTATTCAAAGAGTTGATAATAATCAGAGATTTTCATTTTTCCTTTATCTTCTTGGTTCAAATCTTGGATAATTCGTCCTTCTTTCATGACAATTAAGCGGTTGCCATACTTAAGAGCATCTTCCATATGGTGGGTAATCATAAGGGCTGTCAGCTGGTCTTTCTTGACAAATTCATCTGTCAACTCCATCAAGGCCACACTAGTCTTTGGATCAAGGGCCGCAGTATGCTCATCTAACAGGAGTAATTCAGGTCGCTTCAAGGTTGCCATTAAGAGACTTAAAGCCTGTCTTTGTCCACCAGATAAGAATTCAATCGGTGTATTCAAGTGTTTCTCAAGACCGTTTCCTACTTTTTCAATAGTTGCCTGAAACTCATCCTTATAGCTATTCAAGCGTCGTGGTAACAATCCACGCTTTTCACCACGAAACTTGGCAATCAAAAGATTTTCAGCGACCGTCATACGAGGAGCTGTCCCCATCTTTGGATCTTGGAAAACTCTAGACAGATACTTAGCCCGCTTTTCTGGTGAAAACTTAGTAACATCTTCACCCAAGATACGAATAGTTCCACTGGTTAAGGACAAGGTTCCTGCAATAGTGTTAAAGAGAGTTGATTTACCAGCACCATTTCCACCTAAAATCGTGATGAAATCCTGTTCAAAAATTTCTAAGGAAACATCATTTAAAATAATCTTTTCTTCATCAAAGCCATTTTTAACGACTTTGGTTGCATTTTTTAATTCTACAATTGCTGTCATTTACTCAACTTGGCTCCTTTCAAGATTGTTTGCTTAAATGTTGGAATCATGAGGCAGACTGCTAAAATCAAGGCACTGTACAAACGAAGGTAACTTGTATTAAAGCCAAGCGCGATAACTGCCCACACTAAGAATTGATAGGCGATAGAACCTACAACGATGGTAACCAAACGCTCTGCCAAGCTCAAACTGTTGAAAATAACTTCCCCAATAATCAAACTTGCAAGACCTACAACGATAACCCCTATTCCTCGAGATACATCGGCATAGCCTTCTTGCTGGGCAATGAGAGCTCCTGCAAGGGCAATCACACCATTTGATAAGACCAAGCCCATAAGCTCCATGCGTCCAGTATGAATCCCGAAACTTCTAGCCATATCAGGATTGTCACCTGTAGCAATATAGGCCTGTCCAAGTTTAGTATCCAAGAAAAAGAGCATGAGAGCAATAACAAGACTGACAAAGATAAGACCTGTCAAGAGTTGATTCAAATCTGAATCAAAAGGCAAAACATCCTGAATTTGCTTGGTTCCAAGCAAGCCTAGATTGGCACGTCCCATAATCATGAGCATAATAGAGTGACAGGAAGTCATCACCAAAATCCCTGAGAGCAAGGTTGGAATCTTCCCTTTTGTGTAAAGAAGTCCTGCTGCCATACCAGCTAAACAACCTGCTCCTACAGCAACAAGTGTCGCTAAAAAAGGGTTCACGCCTTTGGTTATCAGAGTGACAGCAACAGCTCCCCCAAGAGGGAAGGAACCTTCTGTTGTCATATCTGGAAAGTTTAAAATCCTAAACGTCATAAAGATTCCCAGACCTAAAATAGCCCAAACAAATCCTTGAGAAATAATAGATAATATCATTTGTTTCTTAACCTTTTCTATATGATTTCTATTGTAAAAAATTGGAGGAGATGTCCCCAACTCCTCCATTGTAGATTATTCAATCACTTGTCCTGCTTCTTTTAGAACAGATTCAGGAATCGTAACACCTAGCTCTTGTGCCAATTTTTTATTGATAACTGATTTACCAGTTGAAAAGACATTGACTGGAGTATCAGCTGGTTTAGCACCTTTCAAAACTTGAGCAATCATTTTACCAGTTGCCACACCAAGGTCATGTTGGTCAACTACAACGGATGCCAAGCCACCTGCTTCTACCATGGCAGTCGCGCTTGGATAAATTGGTTTCTTAGCTGATTGGTTGCTTGATACAACAGTTGAGAAGGCTGAAGCAATGGTGTTATCAATTGGAACCCAGATAGCATCGACCTTGCTAGTCATAACGTTAACTGTTGAAGCAATTTCATTTGTTGAAGGAACTGCAAATGTTTCGACTGTCAAACCTGCTTTTTCAGCATAATCCTTAAATTCTTCGACCTGAGTTTTGGAATTGTCTTCGCTGCTTGAGTAAAGAGCTCCGATTGTTTTCACATTGGGTGTCAAAGCTTTGATGAGTTCAACTTGTTGTTGAGCTGGGTTGTGGTCAGATACCCCAGTAATGTTGCCACCTGGTTTTTTCAAATCTTTAACCAAGTTCGCACCGATTGGATCTGTAATGGCAGACATGATAACCGGTAGGTCTTTTGTGGCACTGGCCAAGCCTTGCGCAGCTGGTGTTGCAATACCAACAACCAAGTCATTGCCATTTGCAACCAACTGTTTACTCATTGTCGCAACCTTACTTTGGTCACCTTCTGAGTTCATAAAATCGATTTTAACTTGATCATCTTTATATCCTTCTTCTGCAAGTCCATCTTGAATTCCTTTATAAATTAAGTCAAGAGAGGGATGGCTCACAAACTGAAGGACACCAACTTTGGCAACTTTCTTTTCATTTTTAGCTTCTGATTTATTCATTGAAGAGTAAATCAAACTTCCTGCTACTAAGACTGCTAAGGCAGCGATAATCCCAATTAACCGTTTATTTTTCATTCTATTTCTCCTTTTTATTCCTTTAAAATACTACACTTATCTAATACTCTTCGAAAATCTCTTCAAACCACGTAAGCTTCACCTTGCCGTAGGTATATGATACTGACTCTGTCAGTTCTATCCACAACCTCAAAACAGTGTTTTGAGCAGCCTGCGGCTAGCTTCCTAGTTTGTACTTTGATTTTCATTGAGCATAAACAAGCGACGCCATCGTTTTCTTTCCATACTAACCTCCATCAAAAAAGTCCTCACACAAAAATCTTGTGTGAGGACGTCGATGCGCGGTACCACCTCAATTATAGGGAAATTCCCTATCGCTCTGTCTCGCAATAACGAGATGCACTGTAAGGTGTGCTCACCGAATTTTTATGATTTCAAATTCTACATAACATTCAGCCCAATTTTCATCATCATCACTTATCTGTTTTCAGCTACCACAGACTCTCTAAAAAGTTTGTATGATTACTTTTCTGAATGGTTAAATTATATCATTTTTCAACTACTTGTCAAGACTCTTTTAGCATTTTTTTGAACTATTCAAAAACCTCCCCTATATAAAAGAGGAGGTTTAGTGGGTATCAGCCTGAATTACGCAATCCTGTCGCAATTCCGTTGATGGTTGTATGGATTAATTTTTCTTGGTCGCTTGATAATTCTCCTCGACGTTGACGTTTAATCAACTCCAACTGGATATAGTTAAGAATATTAAAGTAAGGCATACGGTAATCCAAACTCGCTTTTAGATATGGATTTTCAGTCAAAAGTTTATCATAACCTTCGATAGCCAAGATAACTTCCTTGGTAACTTGCCATTCATTTAAAATAGTCTCATAGATTGCTTTTACTTCTTCATCCTCACAAAGTTTGGCATATTCAAAAGCAATATTCATATTTGATTTTGACAAGACCATGTCGACATTTGAAAGAAGCGATTGGAAGAAAGGCCAGTTTTGGTACATATCTCGTAGGATAGCGATATTCTCTGGATTTTTATCAATGAATTCCTTGAAGCTTGAACCAACCCCATACCAGCCAGGGAACATGACGCGACTTTGCGACCATGAGAATACCCAAGGGATAGCACGTAGGCCGCCAATTTCTGTAATGGTCTTACGAGCTGCTGGACGAGAACCGATATTAAAGCTTGAGATAGCCTTGATTGGACTGGACTCAAAGAAATAGTCATAGAAATGGTCATTTCCAAAGACCAAATCACGGTAGATATCGTAACTACGGTCCACTACTTGGTCCATAATGGCTTCATAACGATTTGAGGTGTTGGTATCGCTCTTCTTCTGCGTAATCATACGGTTAATGGCTGCAGATACTAACATTTCAAGGTTATAGTAAGCTGCGTCTTTGTTACCGTATTTATTCCCAATTACTTCTCCTTGCTCCGTCAAGCGGATACGATCCTTGATAGACTTGAGTGGTTGAGAAGTGATGGCTTCATAAGTTGGTCCACCACCACGTCCGACAGTCCCACCACGGCCATGGAAGAAGGTAACCTTAACGCCAAATTCATCTCCAATAGCAGTCAATTGTTGTTGAGCCTTGTAGAGGGTCCAACAGGATGATAGGTAGCCACCATCTTTATTACTATCAGAGTAACCAAGCATGATTTCTTGGTAGTTATTACGTGAAGCAATCCATTTCTTAGCAAGAGGAAGAGAAAGGTATTCTCTCATGGTTTCTTCTGAGTGGTCCAAGTCTTCAATTGTTTCAAAGAGGGGAACAATTTGGACACGGGCTCTTTCTTTATCAACTAACCCTACTTCTTTTAGCAAGATAGCCAATTCTAGCATATCAGATACACTTGTCGCATGTGAAATGATAGTCTGACGAATAACATCATCTCCCAACTTATCTTTCAATTTACGAGCAGCTTTAAAGATAGCTAATTCTTTTTCAAGTAACTCTGATTTTTCAACGTGAGTGGCAGAAAGAATTCGTGGATCTTCCTCTAATTCTTTCAAAAGAAGCTTGCATTTTTCTTCTTCACTGAGTTCGCTATAATGAGAATGAATTCCTGCTGATTTCAATAGTTCAGCTACACAAGCTTCATGAACACTAGAATCTTGACGCATGTCAATAGATGCCAAATAGAAACCAAAAATTTCAACTGCCTGAATCAACTCAACAAAATCACCAGAAATCAGTGCTTCACCCTTATTTTCCATGAGGGAATCACGAATGGTAATTAAATCTTTATAAAAATCATTGGCTGTTTCATAGCGATCTCCAACTTCCTTATCTTCAATGAGATAGGTTTTGGTTGCTTGGATTTTTGATTGAATATCAAACAAGGCACGACGATACAGCTCTTTTTCGCGGTAGATCGAGTTATCCTTGGATTGACGCGCCATTTCTCTGACTTGCTTGCTCACATTGACAATACTGGTTGAGAGGGAGAATTCACGATAAAGTTGGTAAATTTTTTCATCATAGTAGTTCATGATGACTTCACACTGAGTCATAGCAGATTGTTTCAAGGTAGCTGCTGTAACAAAAGGGTTCCCATCACGGTCTCCACCAATCCACATGCCCATGGTAATTGGTTTTGGATGTTTCAACTCCAAGCCGTGTTTTTTTGCCAGACGCTTGTACTCAGCAGTCAAATGAGGAACTGCCTTCAGGAATGAACTATTGTAGTATTCCATAACATTCGTGATTTCATTGGTTACTTTCAATTTCTTTTCACGAATCATATCTGTCTGCATAATAATCTCAATGTAACGGCGGAGATCATTATGCCATTTTTCCTTATTAATCAAGCCTAATTTCACATCACGGTACTTACGCAAGAGGGTGTGGATATGATTGGTCAAATCCAACATACTCTTACGTTGCACTTGTGTTGGATGGGCTGTCAAAACAGGGACAACATTCAAGTGTTCTAGAATTTCAACCGCATTTTCTTTTTCTGCAACCATTTTGATTGTTGCTGATAATTTCCCAAGATAATCTTGATCGATATTATTTTGATGATTGATTTCATAGGCCAAATCCACGTCTTCTGAAATATTAATCAAAAGAGGCAAAATAGAGAAATAGCGTGAAATATAAGCCATTTCATCATTTGTCAGACTAGTAACTAATTGGTTCAAACCTTGATAATCTTCTTGAGTTGACAATTCTTTCAACTGCATGATTTTTTCAAAAGTTTCTGGAGCAAGCATGTTTTTAGTAATATCTTCTAACAATTCTGTTAAAATCAATACTTCTTCTTGCACGACAGCTTTATTACTATAGTTTTCTAATTTTTGAAGAGACATAGGTAATCCTTTCCACTATCAACTCTACATATTGTTTGATGAATGAGCGTCTAACTCGTCATATAATTGGGCACGTTTTTCACTTGCATCAATATTTAAGACAAAGGCGATGGCTACAGACAAGACCAGAAGACTGTTTCCCCCTTGTGATAAGAAGGGGAAGGTTACTCCTGTCGAAGGAATAATACCAGAAATTCCACCGATATTGACAAAGACCTGTACCAACATCATCCCCCCAACCCCAATCGCCATCATGGAATTAAAGGGATCTTTAGCACGAATACCGACTAGGATGATTCGCAAAATCAGGAAAAAGACAAGTGCTAAAATCAAGCTGGCTCCCACAAATCCAAACTCTTCAATAACAATTGAAAATACAAAATCTGTATGGGCCTCTGGTAAATAACCACGTTTTTCGATTGAATTTCCTAAGCCTAAACCAAACCAACCACCATTTACCATGGCAAAGTAGGAATTTGCAAGTTGGTGACCAGCTCCTGCCAAATCAGCAAAGGGATTAAAGTAGGCACTGAAACGCTTAGCAACGTAACCAAATACTGGAACTTTTGAAAACTTATCAACCCCAATCATAGAAATAGCTGATAAGGATAGGGCTGAAACTCCTACCAATATACCGATAAAGGCTATAAACCAACGATGAGCAATCCCACTAACTGTATACATAATCAAGGCGACCAGAGCTAAGATAGTAGCATTCCCCAAATCTGGGAAAATAGCCAAACTGCCTATCATGACTAGTAGGACAAAGCGCCAATCATTAAAAGCTCGAGGAATCCATTGATTTTTAGTTAAAACTTGAAAGTCGTAAATACCAATTTCATCCTGTTGTTTTGAAAAACGTTGGGCCAAGTACCAGACGATGATAATCTTCAAATACTCAGCTGGCTGAATGGTCAAAGGACCTACTGAAATCCAACCATAGGCTCCATTGACTGGTGTACCAATTAAGCGAGCCAGAGCTAAGAGAATCAACTCAACAAGCATGACAATAAATAAAAGTCGTTCTTTTCTTAAAAAGTTCAGTTTCAGTTTATATATCAAGGCAATCAATATTAAACTAAATACCCAAAACATTCCCTGACTTCGAACCAATTGCAAGGCACTTATACCTTCTTCGATGAGAATGGCACTGGTTGTAGAGTAGACTACAATCAAACCTAAAATTGATAAAAGTAAGTAAGGAACTAGAATAGAATAGTTTAATAGGTGCCTCTTACTAATCTTCATAGTATCACCAATCTAATGAGAACAAAAGAAATTATTCCCAAATTCCGTTTATTTTCTAGTTTTGATTGCTATTATACCATTTTTTCCGAAAGAAAAAAACTCTTACCCTTAAGATAGAAGATTTTCTCATAAGAAAAAGAGCGCTTGGCTCTTTTCTGTTTTATTCGGCTCTATAATATTTGTAGTGGGTAAATCCCCTATAGATATTATGGAGCTATTTTGTTGTAGAAAAAAAGTCCCATATGACCTATAATGAAAAGCGACAAAACAACTCATTAGAAAGATTCATATGGAACAATTACATTTTATCACAAAACTGCTCGATATTAAAGACCCAAACATCAAGATTCTAGATATCACCAATAGGGATACACACAAGGAAATCATCGCTAAATTGGATTATAAGGCTCCATCTTGTCCTAATTGTGGAAGTCAAATGAAGAAATATGACTTTCAAAAACCGTCTAAGATTCCTTACCTCGAAACGACCGGTATGCCTACTAGAATTCTCTTGAAAAAGCGTCGATTCAAGTGCTATCAGTGCTCAAAAATGATGGTGGCTGAGACTCCTCTAGTAAAGAAAAATCATCAAATCCCTCGTATCATCAACCAAAAGATTGCGCAAAAATTGATTGAAAAAACTTCTATGACCGATATTGCTCATCAGCTGTCCATTTCAACTTCAACTGTTATTCGCAAGCTCAATGACTTCCGTTTTAAGCATGATCTTTCTCGTCTTCCTGAAATTATGTCCTGGGACGAGTATGCCTTCACTAAGGGAAAGATGAGTTTCATTGCGCAAGATTTTGATAAGCTCAATATCATCACTGTTCTTGAAGGTAGAACACAAGCTATCATTCGAAATCACTTTCTTAAATATGATCGAACCGTCCGATGTCGAGTGAAGATCATTACGATGGATATGTTTAGTCCCTACTATGACTTGGCTAAACAGCTTTTTCCGTGTGCTAAAATTGTACTTGATCGCTTTCACATTGTGCAACATCTTAGTCGTGCTATGAGTCGTGTGCGTGTCCAAATCATGAATCAGTTTGAGCGAAAATCTCATGAATACAAGGCTATCAAGCGCTACTGGAAACTCATCCAACAGGATAGTCGTAAATTGAGTGATAAACGCTTTTATCGCCCTACTTTTCGTATGCACTTGACCAATAAAGAGATTCTAGACAAGCTTTTGAGCTATTCAGAAGACTTAAAACACCACTATCAGATCTATCAGCTCTTGCTTTTTCACTTTCAGAACAAAGATCCTGAGAAATTTTTCGGACTCATTGAGGACAATCAAAAGCAGGTTCATCCTATTTTTCAGACTGTCTTTAAAACCTTTCTAAAGAACAAAGAGAAAATCATCAACGCTCTTCAATTACCTTATTCCAACGCAAAATTGGAAGCGACCAATAATCTCATCAAACTTATCAAACGTAACGCCTTTGGATTTCGGAACTTTGAAAACTTCAAAAAAAGAATTTTTATCGCTCTGAACATCAAAAAAGAAAGGACGAATTTTGTCCTTTCTCGAGCTTAGCTGACTTCAACCCACTACAGTTGACAAAGAGCCTTTTATTCTTTTGAAGAACTGCTTGAGCTTGAATCTCCACCGCCAATATATTGGGTAAAGATATTTTGGAAGGCTTGATCTTTAACCTTGATATTGGCTGCTTGCAATTCTTTTCCGATAATACTTTGAACAAATGCTGCGTCGTTTTGTTTTTGAGTTAAGATAACCGTTTTTAATTTTTCTTTGTAGTCATCGATATTAGATGATTTTTCTGTTTTCTTAATCAGTTTCACAATGTAATATTGGCTGCTGTAGGCTTGTGTTCCAGTAACGCTAATTACATCAGAAATACCGTTTACATCTAAAGCGAAAGCTGCCTTCTTAACTTGATCTGGTACTTCTGTTGAAGCAGAATCAAAAGTGATTTCTCCACCGTTCGCTTTAGTTTTCTCATCTGTTGAATTATCTTTGGCTAATTGAGCAAAATCTGCATCACTAGCTTTAGCTTTTTCAAGAATTTCTTTAGCTTTGTCTTCATTGTCCAAACGAATGATTTGAGCAGTCACATCAGGAGTGTACTCGTCATAGGCCTTCTTATAAGCATCATCTGTCAATTCAGCTTCTGCTGCCTTCTTAACTGCCAACTCAACCAATTTACTTGTACGAATTTGAGCTTTACGTGTTTCAAGAGTCATTCCTGCTTGTGACAAGACACGTTGGTAGTTTTCACCATATTGTTTTTCTTCTTCGGCAATAGTATCGTTGACTTCTTTGTCATCTACTTCTGAACCGTATTGTTTCTCAAATACTTTTTGGATGGTCATGTTCAACAACACTTGTTGAGCTGAAGGATTGCTTTTCACTTGCTCATAAAATTGATGTTCTGTGATGACATCCCCTTTCATGCTGATAAGGTCTGTCCCTTCTGAACCTTTCGAACAAGCTGCTAAAGTTGCTACTGATAATAGTGTAATGGCACCAGCCAATAGTTTTTTCTTCATGTCTACTCCTTTGAGATAAGTGTTACCCTATCTATTTTACTATATTTTCTTAAATTTTTCTGAAAATCATTCGCTGTCAGGCAATTGAACATCTGCTACATTTTTACGAAGCATGAGAATACCGTCCCCCAAAGGTACTAATGTTGCAGTGAAGCCTGGATTATCTAAGGTTGCATCAAATAGTCTTTGAAGGCCTCTGTATATAGTTCGCTGGCCACGACGGACTTCCATGATATCCTTGGCAACATCACCACCTTGGAAAATATCATCCAAGACAACCACACCTCCAACTTCCAAATGTTTGAGGACTTCTGGCAGAAAGACGATGTATTTAGACTTGGCAGAATCCATAAAAACGAAATCATAGGATTCTGTCAGTGTAGATAAGATATCTACCGCATCTCCTTCTAAGAGTGTGATTTGCTTACGACTGTCAAACTGAGCAAAATTTTCCTTGGCGAAGCCGATCATCTCAGGATTACGGTCAATAGTTGTAATCTTAGCATTTGGTGCGTGTTCTGCCATCAAGAGGGCTGAAAACCCGATAGCCGTCCCAATTTCCAGAATGTTTTTAGGTTGCATAGTTTCCATGAGAAAACGGAAATAAGCTACCGTTTCATGGGGAATAATGGGAATATTTTCCTTGCGGGCAAAGTCTTCCAATTCTTTCAAAGAGCCTGTGACTTGCTTTTGACGCTGACGCATCAAGTCCACAATTTCTTCCTTAACGACAGGACGACGCATGTTATGGTTGGCATTTTTACTATACGATTCAACCATCTTATGCCAATCCCAATTTTTCAACAAGGGCTTCAAACTCATTCAAACGACGTTCAAAAACTGCAAAGGCATCGTTGAGGTATTCTTCTTTATCCATATCAACGCCAGCTTTTCTCATGACATTAAGTGGATAGTCAGACTTACCTGCCTTGAGGTAGTCGATATAGCGGTCACGGTCTTCTTGACTACCATGAACAATCTTTTCAGCCAAGGCTGAGGCTGCTGCAAAGCCAGTTGAATACTGGTATACATAGTAGTTATAGTAGAAGTGTGGAATGCGTGCCCATTCGTATTGGATTTCAGGATTGTCTTCCTTACTCAAACCATAATACTCTTGGTTCAAGTCTGCGTAGAGTTTATTTAAGAAATCGCTTGTCAAGACTTCTCCATTTTGGTCTGCTTGGTGGATGGCATGTTCAAACTCAGCAAATTGAGTTTGGCGGAAAACTGTTCCTCGGAAACCGTCTAGGAAGTTATTGAGAATAGCAAAGCGCGTTGCGTCGTCTTCCACTTCTTCCAATAATTTCTCCGTCAAGATATTTTCATTGGTAGTTGATGCAATCTCAGCTAAGAAGATAGAATAATCTCCGTAAACATAAGGCTGCGTTTCACGAGTATAGCTTGAATGCATACTGTGACCTGTTTCATGGACAAGGGTAAAGAGATTGTCTAGATTGTCCTGCCAGTTGAGGAGCATAAAGGCATTTGTATCGTAAGAACCACCAGAATAGGCCCCAGAACGCTTGCCTTGATTTTCGTAAACATCAATCCAACGCTCACTGAAGGCACGTTTAACACGGCTCAAGTAATCCTCACCCAAGACTGCCAAGGCATCTTCTGCTTTTTTCAAAGCTTCTTGGTAAGTAAAACTGTATTCAACAGATGAAAGCGGTGTGTAGACATCGTACATCTTGAGGTCTGAAATTCCTAAAATCTTTGAACGAAGCTCAAGGTAACGATGCAAGAGGGGCAAATGCTTGCGGACTGCTACTACCAAATTGTCATAAACACTTTCTGGAACAAAATTCGCTGCAAGGGCGGCATGACGAGCACTCTTGTAGTTGCGAACTTTGGCACGGTAGTTTTGGACCTTAACATTGGTTTGTAAAGTTTTGGCATAAGTATGTTGGAATTGCTCATAAGTCGCATAAAGAGCTTGATAAGCACCACGACGTACCTCACGGTTTTTAGACTCCATCAAACGTGTATAAGTCCCGTGAGAGAGCTGAACTTCCTTTCCATCATCGTCTAGGACATAAGGGAACACAATATCCGCATTGTCCAAGATAGCGAAGGTTTCACTTGCCGACCCAAAGATTTCCCCAGCTCCAGCCAATAATTCTTCTTCACGTTGTGAAAGAACGTGTTCCTTGCCTTGCAAAAGCTTATCAAAATAGTGTTGATAAACCTGTAATTTTGGTTGAGCTTCTAAAAATTCAGCATACTGCTTTTCACTGATTTCCATAAATTCAGGTTCATAGAATGAAAAGGCTTGGTCTAGCCGGCTATAGAGAGTCATGGCCTTGGCATAGTACTCTTGGTACTGGGCTTCACGTGTATCCTGATCATTCTTCATATGAGCATAAACGTAAAGCTTCTCCATTTGGCGTTCCATTTCAAGAGAAAATTCAGTAATTTCGAGTAGGCTATCCGCACTATCCAAAAGATGGCCTTCATACTGGGCTACTGTCTCCAGTTTTTCTGTTAACTCTTTTAAGGCTTCTTCCCAAGCCTGGTCAGTTGGGTAGATCGTTGATAGATCCCATGTATCTTTTTCATTTATTTCATTTCTTTGTAATACCATTAGATTCCTCCATCCTTTCTATTTTACCATATTTTTAAAGAAATATTGCTGATAAAAAGCTGGTGGATAAAGGTTTTGCCAATCATTTTGATAATTTTCTTGGTAATAGGTTTGAAAATGCTGATAATAGCTAGTCAAGTCTTGTTCAATCTGGAAAAATTTACCCACTAGAGGTCGAATTTGTGGATACCATTCTTTTAGCCCATAAGTTAGGAGATTTTCTCCCTTCTGATAGGCTTCTGCTTGTTCTTTCATCCAAAAAGGATTTTGATAATACAATTGTTGCCGGATATAGCGACAGATGTCCTTATCTTGATAAACTGTAAAATGAGATAGTTTTTGTTTCTTATAGGGAAAACGTAATATATCCAGTAGACTATCTTGACCATAGGGAAATTCTTTGATTTGATAATGGAGTTTACCTCGGAGATCCTGGTGGATGAGATATTTGAGTCTTAAAACTTGTTTTTCACTGTCTACTTCCCAAACATAAAAGCCCATGTTTTGACTGAAGTATAAAAAACCTTCTTGCAGACTAGTCAAACGCTCCTTGAGCCACAGTTTTTGACCCAGCAACCACAGTACTTGGTAACCTTGACTACGATAGCCCTCACTTCGCTCTTTAAGAAGTTTTTGAGGCAAGGGACTACACTGAACTTCTAAAGCTAGATTGCCATTTACAAATACATCCGCAATCTGTTTAAGCTCTGGAAGAGGGGATTCTAATTGCACCTCTGCCTCTTTTTTCAACCAGTGATAGAGGACTTCCTTATTTGCCAAGTGTTCTGGACTTTCATTTTCAAAGGAATAATCACAATCTTTTAGGGATTTATGAGCAAAATGGATCCGGACACTTGGACCTTGACGCAAACGGAGCTGACCTCCACAAGCTGGGCAGGTGTATTCTTCCTTCTCAAGCTTATTCTCTAACACATTTACCAGCTGTCCCCTAGCATTTCTCGCAACAAACATGATTTCCCTCCTTTTCTGTATTATTCGTAAAAAAGAAAAAAGATCAGGAAAATTCCTAATCTTTATCACTCTACAATTTTAGAGTTGCAAGCGACTTTCAAGAGCTTGTGTCAACACTTCAGAATAGTTCACTTTCTCACGATCTGCAAGTCTGACTAGCCACTCTGGAACCGTAACATTTTTTCGAATCGCTTTATTATTCTTTACAAAAGGCAAGGGATTGGCCTGAATCAAAGTCACAAATCCATCAGGAGCTTTCAACATAGAAATATCACTAGGAGTAGGCAGAGCCAGTCCTTCATCAATATAAGAAGCTAAAACACTCTCAAGCATTTCCCGAGCGTTTTTCATTGCAAGTTCAATCGTTGCTCCTTCTGTTCCGCCTCCAAATTCAGGAAATTCAACCCAATACCCAGTTCCTTCTTTATGAAAAATAGCAGGATAAGATTTTAGCATAATACACCTCCACAATTTCCAAATCAACTACAATCCCAAATCTTTTAATATTTTTCTCTCTAGGCCTTTTCCTAAATCCTCATTACCGTGAACTGGAATAGTGACAAAATAGGAGACCCCTTCTTTCTTAAAATGATGATGACTTCCTCTCTTACGAACTTCAATCCATCCATTTGCAAGAGCTAATTTTACCATTTCCTTACCTGTGATTGACATTTATGGTCACCTTTCTATCTAAAATTATACTTATAATGCGTATTTTTGTCAATTCTTCTATCTTATCTATTCGTAAAAAAAGAAAAAAGATCAGGAAATTTCCTAATCTTCATTCATGTTTACTTGATTTTCTTAGCTAGTAAGGTTGCAAAGCGTAGTTGGATACGATTGCCATTTTCGTCACGACGGTGCAAATGGCCTGGATTTTCATTGTACTTAACCAATTCCCAGTCCTTGTAATAGTCTGCCAATTTCCCTTCTTTAAAGGTGAATGGGAAGTTCACTGAGCAAGGATAATCCTTTGTGTCCATGGCACAGACGATAAGATTGTAACCACCGACTGTGGTGTGCTCCTGCATATTTTTGATAATTGCAGGAATATGGTCTGCTTGCAAAAACATCAAAACCACTGTCGAGACGATGAAATCATACGCTTGCCCAATACTGGCTGAATTGATATCGTAAAGACCAACAGGCATATCCAAGGCTTCCTGCTCCACAATGCTTTGCAAGATTTCAAGAGATAATTCATTTTGATCCACAGCTGTCACATCAAAACCTTGCTGGGCTAAAAAGAGTGCATTACGGCCTTGACCACAGCCCAAATCCAAGGCTTTCCCTGGTTTTACTGTCTGAATTGCCTCTAGAACTTCTGAATGAACCGGATTGGTATTGTATTTCTTAGGAAAATAATCCTCAGGTTTACAATAAAATTCTAAGTACCATTCCACATCATCTGTGGCTGCCTCCACTCGGTGCCAGGCTTGCGGTTGCGCCATGGGATTGTCAGCTCCTGCCTCAAAGAGGTGCTCAGCTAGAACCTCACCATCTACTGTCAACTCAATAAACTTGAGAGTTCCTTTCAAAACAGTAATCTTGCCCCAAGTCCCAACTTTTGTATTGTGCTTTTGCTGAACAGCCTCAGGCATAGTTTGTTTATTCCACAAAGGCATGCGTTTATAGGCAACTAGTTTTTCCATCTTCATTCCTCTTTTTATCGCTGGTTGACTGCTTTCATCACGCGCGCAATATCGCGATTCTGCTCACGACGTTTGATAGACTCCCGCTTGTCATAGTCATGCTTCCCTTTAGCAAGACCTAAAAGAAGTTTAGCATAGCCATCTTTGATATAGACTTTCAGGGGAACCAGCGTCATTCCTGTCCCTTTGGTCTCTTGTTCTAATTTTTGGATTTGCTTTTTATGGAGTAAGAGTTTTCGACGACGTTCTGGCTCCTGGTTCCAGATATTGCCCTCTTCGTAAGGAGCGATATGAACATTGCTCAACCAGACTTCCCCATTTTTTACTTGGGCAAAGCCATCCTTGAGATTGATTCGAGCAGCTCGTACACTCTTGATTTCAGTTCCAGTCAGGACCATTCCTGCCTCTAGCGTATCTACGATTGTATAGTCGTGACGCGCCTTTTTATTTTGTGCGACGACCTTTCCCTCGCCCTTTGCCATCCTTGGCTCCTTTCTTAGCTACTTCCTTATAAAAAGGTTTCTTACCTTTTTTCTTCTTGTCCTTTTGTGAATGCTTGCGCTTATCATTTGAGCGCCCTGATTTTCTCTTGTCTTCCTTCTTATCTGAACGACGACTTGAACCACGCCCTCTATCATTACGATTAGACTGTTTCAAGCCTTTTTCAATCACATCAAACTCACTTGGAATATAAGAGAAGTCAATTTCACCAGTCATCTTGTCGGCTCTTTCAACTCGGATACGGATTTGCTGACCTACACGAAAGGTTGTACCCGATTTCTCCCCACGAAGAGTCAAATCACGCTCATTGAAATGATAAAATTCAGGCAAATTAGTGATGTGAATCAAGCCTTCAACCGTGTTTGGCAATTCAACAAAGAGACCGAATTTGACAATACTTGATACAACCGCATCGTACTCTTCGCCCACGTATGCTTCCATATACTCAGCCTTTTTCATGGCTTCGACCTCACGCTCAGCCTCAATGGCACGACGTTCACGGTTGGAAGACTGGGTCGCAATCTCTGGAATCACTTGTTCAAAATGCTCTGCCATTTCCTTAGAACGGCCGTAGTCCCGAATCATGCGGTGAACAAGAAGGTCTGGATAACGACGAATCGGGCTAGTAAAGTGAGTGTAATAGTCAGCCGCTAGTCCATAGTGTCCGTGATTGTGCTCCGAATAGCGAGCCTGCTGCATAGAGCGAAGAAGCATCATGGACAATACATCTGCATAAGGTTCTCCCTCAACAGTACGCATGATATCTTGGAGGGCCTCCTGGCTAATCTCACTGGCAGTCCCATAAATGCGCAGGCCAAAACTCGAAGCATAGTCAATAAACTTCTGAACCTTTTCAGCCTTTGGCTCCTCATGGATACGATAGATGAAAGGCAAATCCAGCTTGCTAAAATGCTCGGCAACTGTTTCATTAGCCATCAGCATAAAGGACTCAATCATACGCTCGGCAACACCACGCTGACGAAGAACGATATCAACAGGCTTACCTTGTTTATCTACTAAAATCTTAGCTTCGCTGGTATCAAAATTGAGAGCTCCACGTTTCTCACGCATGATTTCTAAAATTTCATGGAGCTTAGCCATGAGTTCGATACTTGGAACAATTTTCTGATATTCTTGTCTCTTTTCCTTGTCTCCAGCTAGGATATCATTGACATCACTGTAGGTCATCCGGTAGCTTGTCTTGATAACTGTTTGTGTAATAGTGTAATTAATCACACGACCATGTTTATCAATCTCCATGATGGCAGACTGGGTCAGGCGGTCAACTTGGGGATTGAGAGAGCAGATTCCATTTGACAGTCGTTCTGGAAGCATTGGCACCACGCGGTCTGTCACATAGACAGAAGTTGCACGGTTAAGAGCTTCCTTGTCAAGGGCAGAACCCTCAGTCACATAGTAAGAAACATCTGCGATGTGAACTCCGAGTTCGATATTTCCATTTTTTAAAGACTTGATGTGAACTGCATCGTCCAAGTCCTTGGCGTCAGCACCATCAATGGTAAAGGTAATCTCATCTCTTAGATCCAGACGACCTTCCATATCCTTTTGAGACGGAGCATCAGGCACACTTTCTGCTTCCTTGACAACAGCTTCTGGAAACTCGGATACAATATCCATAGACTCCAAAACCTCAAGGACATCAATCCCAGCATCAGTCGAGTGTCCTACCACGTCCAGCACACTAGCGACAAAGAAATCGTGTTTCTTGCTTGGGTATTTATCGATAAAAACCTTGAGAACTTCTGTTCCCTCTAGTTTAAGGGCTGGTTTCTTAACATAGATCGGTTGACTGATTTTCTGATTTTTCGAACGGATGTAACCCGCATACTTGGGCTTTTCCTGATCCAGAACTATTTGACCGACAACAGTTGTCAGGCTGTGCTCTAAGATATCAATAATTTTGGCTTCCGCTGCTGTTCCCTTATTGCGGTCAGCGACTTTCTTAATCACGACCTCAACAGTATCACCATCAATAGCATAGTTGACATCATTTTTTCCTACAAAAAGGTCGTCCTCCTCGCCTTCTAGGCTGACAAAGCCAAAGCCATTTTTATGAGCATGAAAAATCCCCTTGAGAGTAATCTCGTGTTTTTTCTTGACTTCCAAAGTCAAAGTCCCATCTTCTTCAAAGCGAATCTGGTGCTTTCTTTCCATTAGGGACAAGGTTTTAATCAACTCACGAAAATCCTTGGAACCGTCTTTTCCCAAAGCCTGAGCCAAGTCATTGACAGTCACCTTCCCCTTGTCTTGTAAATATTCTTTTATTCTATCTTTCATATTTTCTTTCTAGATTTTTTATTTTCTTTTACTGTAAAACCTTCTCAAATATCATTTAAAAATAAAAAGAGGCAAAGACCTAGTCCTGCCCATTATTTTCTTATCTACTTGATAATACCGTCAATGCTAAGGCAATGGCTAGCCAGAAAAAGACTAAAATCCCTGTCAAACGCTGCATGACAGCTTCAAAACCGCGTGCTTTACTGCGTTCAAACAAATCACCTGAGCTGGCATCAAATACATTGCTGGATTGGTTTTTGGTTGGTTGCATGAAAATTGCAATCACAATCACAACAGATAATACTAATAAAATGGTTAATAATAGGTTATACATATCAAACTCCTTAAAATCCTTATTATTTTACCATAAAATCTACTTAGATTCAAGATGTAGGGTTACTTTTCTTTCCTTGGGACAATACTTTAAAACCTCAATCTTATCTGGATGGGTTTTTGAGTTTTTACTGGTTAGGTAATTGATACTGCCACAAGAGGAGCATTTGAGATTAATTTTTACTCGCACTAGATTTCCTTTACTTTTAATAATGTTCGAAATTGAAGCAGGTTAAAGAGACAACTAAAGGCAACACAAAGGCTTGTCGCATAAAAGACTGCATGGTAGCCAAATTGACCTGCTACTGCAGAACCTGCCATAGGCCCAACGACACCTCCCAGATAAAAGAATACCTGATTAAAGGCAAAGATCCTCGAAATGCCGGCTTTTGGAGTCATTTTGCTGAGTAGGGCATTAACTCCGGGAATCAAGGCACCGGTTCCCAAGCCAAAGAGAAATCGATAGAGCCCTAGTTGAAGGGGGCTAGAGGCATTGGCACAGAGGAGATAGACGATGACTGAATAAAATTGGGCTACAACTAAAAGACGATGGTTGCCCACCTTGTCACCTAGCTTGCCCATGACTCCTGCACTCATCATGCTGGAAAAGCCCATACTAGACACAATCAAACCAGATACAAAGAGAAGATTCTCTGTCTGGCCTAAGTCGCGCACATACAGAGCTAAGATAGGGCCGATTGATTGGGCTGAAAATTGGATGACAAAACTGGTCAGAAAGAGGTTGACCAAAAGATAGGGATAGTTAACTGATGTAAATAATTCCTTTGTTGGGATGGCCTTTTCCTTGGCTACTGGTTGAAAATCTTCCTTGATAAAGCAAATAGTCAAAACAGCAGCTAAAAACAGAAAACTACCAACCAGTAAGAAAACAGTACGGATGCCAAATAATTCTGCAATAAAGCCACCGATAAAGGGACCAGTTAGAGTGCCTGCAACTACCCCAGTAGACAAAGTCCCGAGAGCAGAGCCTGATTTCTCCTTGGGAACCTGACTGGCTATCAAGGCAGTTGCATTAGGAACAAATCCTGCAAATACACCGTTTAATAAACGAAGAAAGATTAACCAATAAATATTTGGGACAAAAGCCAAGCCTCCCATAGTAATGGTCATTGCCATGCCTGCTCGAATCATCATGGGCTTTCGACCGTATTTGTCAGCAAGAATACCCCAGATAGGAGAGAAAATTGCCGCAGAAATAGCAGAGACAGAAATGGCTAAACCTGCATAAAAAGCAGCTTGATCACTCCTTACACCCAGATTTTCTACAAAGATAGGCATAAATGGCACAACCAAAGAAATACTAGCTCCTGTCAGAAAATTACCAAACCAGGCAATGCGCAGATTATCCTTCCAGTTAACCTCTGTCATCTTGCCTACCTCCCTTGAGAAGGATATGCACTTGACTAAGAAGCTGGTTCTGATTGCCATTATTATCAAGAATATGGCTGGCCAAACTTTTCTTTTCTTCTAAAGACCACTGGGCCGCCAGACGGGACTCAGCTTCATCTTTGGACAAGTGGTCTCTTTTCATTAGACGTTCTACTTGGACATCTCGATCCACATAGACCAACCAAGTCTTATCAAACCAAGCACTGTAGTCCTGCTCAAAAAGTAGGGGAATATCCATGAAGAAAATCTCTTCTGTCTGAGCCAACTGGTCTCTTAATGTAGATAGTTCCTCACGAATAATCTCTCCTTGAATTCTCTTAGACCATTCTCTCTCTTCAGGATTTGAAAAGATAAGACTAGCTAGGAGAGGGCGATTGAGTTCTCCATTTTCAAGGATAATTTCTTGTCCAAAATGCTGGACTAGAGCCTCAAACAGACGACCACCAGGTTTCTGTAGTTGGTGGACAAGAGCGTCAGCATCCACTACTTGAAAGCCTTGCTTTCTTAGAAAATTTGTCACGGTTGACTTACCAGAGGCAATTCCTCCTGTGATTCCGATGATTTTTCCCATTAGCCCCTCCTTTGACAGTTTGGACAAAAATGGGTGCCTCGTCCGCCTAGCTGGATTTTCTCAATCACAGTTCCACAACGTGAACATTCTTGACCAGCCTTGTCATAGACCTGATGAAAGTCCTGCATGGTTCCATCTTCCCCAAAGGCATTGGTATAGGTTCGAATGGTGGAACCACCTTTTTCAACAGCCTGGCTCAAAACAGCAATGGTTTGGTCATGAATGGCAGTCGCTTCTTCTGCTGTCAAAGTCTGGGAAGGTCTAGCCGGATGAACCTGAGCTCGCCAGAGAACCTCATCCACATAGATATTGCCAAGTCCAGCTACTAAGGTCTGGTCTAGGAGATGAGATTTGATAGGCTTTTTGGACTTGGTTAGAGCAGCTTGAAAGACCTGTAAATCAAAGTCCTGTTCTGTAGGTTCAGGCCCTAATTTTTTAGAAATAAAGTAGGCTTCTAAAAGCTCCGGAGCAAGTAACTCCATAGTTCCAAACTTACGGACATCCTCGTAAACCAGAGTCCCACCATCCTCAAACTGGAAGAAAACATGGGCATGTTTACGTTCAGGAACCTGATCTGGATAGTAAAAATACTTGCCCTCCATCCGCAGATGGGAAATCAAAACCTTGTCTGTCAAGTAGAAAAGCAAATATTTGCCACGACGTCCCATTGACTCAACAACTTGACCAGGCACTTCCTTTTGAAACTCGTCCAAGTCCGTTTTAATCATTTTGGGATAGCGAATTTCTATACTTGAAATCTTCTTTCCTAGAATCAATTTTTCTAAGCCACGACGAACGGTTTCAACCTCAGGTAATTCAGGCATAAGTCCTCCTTCTGTAAAAACAAGAAGCAGGCATGAGCCCACCTCTACTTAGTATTCTTTTTTATTATAGCCAAAGTCAGCCAAATCTAGCTTTTTATCGCGCCAGTTTTTCTTGACCTTGACCCATGTTTCTAGGAAGACCTTGTCTCCTAGCATGAGTTCGATATCACGACGGGCCATGCTACCGATTTTCTTAAGCATGGCGCCACCTTTACCGATGATAATCCCTTTCTGACTATCCCGCTCCACCATAATCGTTGCACGGATGTGAACCTTGTCTGTCTCTTCATCTCGCTTCATAGAATCCACAACTACTGCTACAGAATGCGGAATCTCTTCACGCGTTAGGTGCAAGACTTTCTCGCGTACCATTTCTGAAACCAAGAAACGCTCTGGATGGTCTGTGATTTGATCAGACGGGAAATACTGGAATCCTTCATCCAGATTTTCACTCAAAATATCCACTAGATGAGAAACGTTATTCCCTTGAAGAGCTGAGATTGGAACGATTTCCTTAAAGTCCATTTGATTACGGAAATCATCAATCTGAGACAAAAGCTGGTCTGGGTGAACCTTATCGATTTTATTTACCACTAAAATCACAGGAACCTTGGCTGCCCTGAGACGCTCGATAATCATATCGTCCCCCTTACCACGCGCTTCATCAGCAGGCACCATAAAAAGAACGGTATCCACTTCGCGAAGGGTGCTATAGGCAGATTCCACCATGAAATCTCCAAGGGCCGTTTTAGGCTTGTGAATCCCTGGGGTATCGATAAAGACAATTTGCTCCTTATCAGTCGTGTAAATTCCCATGATTTTGTTGCGCGTTGTCTGCGCCTTGTCACTCATGATGGCAATCTTTTGCCCCATGACGTGGTTTAAAAAGGTTGACTTCCCAACATTGGGACGTCCTAAAATGGCTACAAAGCCTGATTTAAATGTCATAATTTCCTCTTACTGTTTAAAATAATAAATCCCAGATTCGTGGGAGAAAAATCAATGCGCCTGTTAAGGCTGCGAAAAGAGAGACTACTAATACCGCGCCAGCTGCCATATCCTTGGCATTTTTAGCCAGCATGGAAAAGTGATAGTGACTGGCCAAATCCACCACATTTTCGATAGCAGAATTGATAATTTCAAAAGCTACTACCAAGAAAATGCTCAATAGGAGAAAGAGCCATTCGATTCGTGACACCTGAAAAACAAAACCTGCAAGAATAACTACAAGAGCCGTTACTGCATGTTTTCGCATATTGCGTTCTTCCTTGATGGCAGTAAAAATTCCTGTGAGAGCAAATTCTAAACTGGATATCAGGTCACGATTTTTCCATTTTCGTTTATTGTCTTGTGAGTCCATAGGCTGTCAAAATTTCTTCTTGTAAACCGAACATCTCCTCTTCTTCTTCCGGAGTGTAGTGATCATAGCCGTTGATATGTAAAAAGCCGTGTACTGCCAAGAAGCCCATCTCACGCTCAAAGCTGTGACCATATTCCTCAGCCTGCTCATGTGCCTTATCAATAGAGATGAATAGTTCCCCAATATAGGTATCAAACTCAGACATCATCTCTGCCAATTCCGGATTTTCAAGCAAATCTTCCTCGTCAAAGGCAATTTCCAACTCTGGTTTATATTCAAGACTGATAACATCTGTCGGACGGTCCGTATCACGGTACTCCAGATTGAGTTCATGACTACGCTCATTAGTCACAAAAGTGACTGCCATCTCCTTGTCTTCTTTTCCTAATTTTTGGGATGCAAATTCCAAAATTTCTTGGGTTTGTTGCAAGATTTCTTGTGAAACTTGACCAGTTTCATCTACCATTTCAATATACATGTGCTTCTCGTTTCTCTTTACTTGGCTTTATTATACCACATTTCCATGATTTTATTCTACCTTTTTGATATAATACTATGGAATACAATCACAAGGAGAGAACGATGTCATTTGACGGATTTTTTTTACACCACATGGTTAAAGAATTGCGAAGAGAGTTAGTGAATGGTCGCATTCAGAAAATCAATCAACCTTTTGAACAAGAGTTGGTCTTGCAAATCCGCAGCAATCGCCAAAGTCAGCGCCTGCTCCTTTCTGCTCACCCAGTTTTTGGACGCATTCAGCTGACCCAATCGACTTTTGAAAATCCAGCCCAACCTTCTACCTTTATCATGGTTTTAAGAAAATATTTGCAGGGTGCCCTGATTGAATCAATTGAGCAGATGGAAAATGACCGGATTGTGGAAATGACAGTTTCCAATAAAAATGAGATTGGAGACCATATTCAGGCCACCTTGATTATCGAAATTATGGGGAAACACAGTAATATTCTACTGGTTGATAAAAGTAGCCATAAAATCCTCGAAGTCATTAAACACATTGGCTTTTCACAAAATAGCTACCGTACCTTACTTCCTGGATCAACCTATATCGCTCCGCCAAGTACGGAATCACTCAATCCTTTTACGATCAAGGATGAGAAGCTCTTTGAAATCCTGCAAACACAGGAAACGACAGCTAAAAACCTTCAAAATCTCTTTCAAGGTCTGGGTCGTGATACGGCAAACGAACTGGAAAGTCTTTTGGTTCATGATAAACTGTCTACTTTCCGTAACTTTTTCAATCAAGAAACCAAGCCCTGCTTGACTGAGACTTCCTTCAGTCCAGTTCCTTTTGCAAATCAGGTGGGAGAGCCTTTTGCCAGTCTTTCTGATTTGTTGGATACCTTCTATAAGGACAAGGCTGAGCGCGACCGCGTCAAACAGCAAGCCAGTGAACTCATTCGCCGTGTTGAAAATGGACTTCAGAAAAATCGACATAAGCTAAAAAAACAAGAAAAAGAGTTACTAGCGACAGACAATGCTGAAGAATTTCGCCAAAAAGGAGAATTGCTAACAACCTTCCTCCACCAAGTACCTAATGACCAAGAACAGGTTACCTTGGACAACTACTACACCAACCAACCTATCACGATTGCGCTTGATAAGGCCCTGACTCCCAACCAGAATGCCCAACGCTATTTTAAACGTTACCAGAAACTCAAAGAAGCTGTCAAATACTTGACTGAACTAATTGAAGAAACCAAGGCAACCATTCTCTATCTGGAAAGCGTGGAAACTGTGCTCAACCAAGCTGGGCTAGAGGAAATCGCTGAAATCCGTGAAGAATTGATTCAAACTGGCTTTATCCGCAGAAGGCAACGGGAGAAAATCCAAAAACGCAAAAAACCAGAACAATATCTGGCGAGCGATGGCAAGACCATCATCTATGTCGGACGCAATAACCTGCAAAACGAGGAACTAACCTTTAAAATGGCTCGCAAGGAGGAACTTTGGTTCCATGCCAAGGACATCCCTGGAAGCCATGTTGTCATCTCAGGCAATCTTGACCCATCTGATGAAGTCAAGACAGACGCAGCCGAGCTAGCTGCCTTCTTCTCTCAAGGTCGCTTATCAAATCTAGTTCAAGTAGATATGATTGAAGTCAAGAAACTCAACAAACCAACTGGTGGAAAACCCGGTTTTGTAACCTATACAGGACAAAAGACCCTCCGTGTCACACCAGACCCAGAAAAAATCGCATCCATGAAAAAATCCTGATTTCACTTAAAATCAGGATTTTTAGCTTATACTCAAATCATATCCAATTATAGGACTAATCTTTCTCACCTAGTTTCTCATTGATTTTCATCATCACACTAGCAATTTTTTCTCCCCAATAAGGGTCTGAGGCATATTCCACATTCATACCAGACGCCTTGTTTCCAAGGAAAGTTCTGCCCCTATCGATATAATTTTCCTTAATCCACTTGCTTGCACCTAAAATTCCCTTATCCACATCATCAAATGTTTTGGCAGAAAGGTAAGGTGCCGTATCATAGGCTGTAATTCCAAAGAAATTATTCTTATCTTTGGCAATCTTACTACGTCCCCAGTCGCTTTCTAAGGCACTATGGGCAAGGAGGTAAAGGGCATTGATATGGTAATGTTCTTCGGCTTCCTTAAAGGTAGCTCCCTTATTTTCTAAGAGGCTATTATTAATATTTAACAAACTAAATACCTTATCCAAGTCTTCAGCACTATAGTTTGTAGCCTCTGTCAAGTCTTTGAAAAGGAAGGGAGTTTCAAGGTTAAAACCATCAAAATGCAGGCCATCTGCCGAATAATATTTCTTGCCTACTTCCATATCAGAAAGATGAGAGGCTACTGGGATACTAGCATTCTGAGCCACATAGTGATAAAAAATCAAGAACAGATTGATTGCAGTTTACATCAGAGACTCTTTTACTTCCTTGCGTAGATCTTCCAAACTGCTAATGCCGTATTTGTCCATAACCTTTGGCAGATTTTCAATGATATCAGGGCAGGCATAAGGATTGGTAAAGTTGGCTGTTCCAACTCCAATAGCAGATGCTCCAGCCATATACATTTCTAGGGCAGCTTCTGCCGAATCCACTCCTCCCATTCCAATGATGGGCAGGTCTGTTGTTTGGGCTACTTGGCGAATGAGTTTAAGGGCTACTGGAAAGACTGCTGGACCAGACATGCCACCTGTGCCATTGGCCAAGATTGGTTTTCTGGTTTTGAGGTCAAAGCGCATACCGACCAAAGTATTGATCATGGTCAAGCCACTTGCCCCCGCATCTTCTGCAGCTTTTGCGACAGTAACGATATCGGTCACACTAGGGGTTAGTTTGACATAAACTGGTACATCAGAGGCTTCCACAGCTGCTTTCACCACATCATAAGCCAGATCAGGATCTTGACCAATCAAAAGTCCGTGATTACAGTGATCTACATTGGGACAAGAAATATTGAGCTCAATAGCCTTTACATTAGCTGCCTTGGAAATCCCATGAGAAACAGCCGCATATTCTTGTTTTGAAAAACCAGCTACATTGGCAATGATGGGAAGATTTGGATATTCTCTTTCCAACCACGGTAGCTTTTCAGTTAAAACAGCTTCTAAACCAGGATTTTGCAAGCCGATTGCATTGAGCATACCAGCGGGTGTCTCTGCCACCCTGGGAGTTGGATTGCCAAAACGGGCTTCAAGTGTTGTCGCCTTAATCATAATAGAACCTAAAAGGTCTAAATCATAGTACTTGGCATACTCTTGACCAAAACCAAAACAGCCCGATGCAGGAATAATTGGATTTTTCAAATCCAAACCAGGTAGAGAAACTTGTAAACGATTTGTAGTCATCATTTTCTCCTTATAATACAACTGTTCCTGTTCGGAAAACAGGACCATCTTCACAGACTCGTTGACTAACCGTCTCGCTTTCTGGAACTTTTAGGACACAGGCATAGCAAGCACCCATCCCACAAGCCATACGAGATTCCAGAGATAGATAGGCTCTTGGGTGGTCATAAAAGGTTTGATTGATATACTTCATCATTCCAGGAGCTCCACATGAGTAAACAGCATCAAACTGACTGTCTAAATCATTGATGACAACAGAAACATTTCCCTTGATGCCATATGAACCATCATCTGTCGTTACAAAAACTTGACCATATTGAGACAATTCTTTTTCCAAAATGACAGCATCCTTATTAGCAAAACCAAGGACTGTTACTACTTTCACACCACGCGCATGCAATTCCTTGGCTACTTCAAGCAAGGGAGGTACACCAATCCCTCCACCAACGAGAAGAACTTGACTCTGATTGTCCAAATCAGACAAGTCAAAACCATTTCCCTGAGGTCCCATCACATCAAGAGTATCTCCCTGACTTAAGGTTGAGAAAATAGCTGTTCCAGCTCCTTCAATCCGATAAATGAGATGACACTGCTTGTTAACCTTGTCAATAGACGAAATCGAAATAGGGCGACGCAAAAGATGGGCATCATCAGGCACACGCAGATGAAGAAATTGGCCTGCTCGCATAGCTTCAACCATTTCCCCTTCTAGGACTAATTCAAAGATTGCTGGCGCGATTTCCTCCTGTGCAACCACTTTCATGGTTTCCAGGCGAATAGCACCCAAACGTTTCTTACATGTGGGATTCATGACTTTTCCTCCTTAAATTTTAAGGGGAGCAGATAAAGAAAAAGCCTTGCTAATGCAAGGCCTCAGTTAAAATCGTACAACACAAGAGAGCACACTCAAAAAGTCTACTCTAGAAAATTGTACTATTCTTTTATCTGACACCTTGTGAGTCTCTCTGGACTCCCCTTAAAGGTTAAATTTTTACTAGTATACTCTTTCAGCTAAAAAAAGTCAAGTAGAAAACGAACATTCTACTTGACCTCACGAGATTATTTTTCACGAATGACTTCGACCTTGTAGCCATCAGGGTCTTTGACAAAGTAATAGTTAGGTGCAGTTCCTGGTAGGCCATTTGGCTCAGTCACTTCATATCCTTTTGCACTATGCTCTTGATGAAGAGCTTCAAGATCAGGTGTACTTAGGGCAATATGGGCAAACCCATCTCCAACCACATAAGGCCCGTGATCATAGTTATAAGTCAACTCCAACTCATAGTCGTCGCCCTCAAGACCTAGATAGACAATCGTGAAGGCATGGTCTGGAAAATCTCTGCGACGCAATTCTTTAAAACCAAAAGCATCTTGATAGAATGCGATTGATTTTTCAAGATTTTCTACTCGCAAGCAAGTATGTAGCATTTTTGAAGCCATATTTTTCTCCTTTATTTTTAAAAAGACTGGGAAATTTCTACTCCAGTCTCATCAGTTATTATTTACCAAGTTTTGCTTTAGCTGCATCTGCAAGAGCTGTGAAAGCTGCTGCATCGTTAACAGCCAAGTCAGCAAGCATTTTACGGTTAACTTCGATCTCAGCCAATTTCAAACCATGCATCAATTGTGAGTATGAAAGTCCGTTCATACGAGCTGCCGCGTTGATACGAGTGATCCACAATTTACGGAAGTCACGTTTTTTCTGACGACGGTCACGGTATGCATAGTAGTAAGAGTTCATTACTTGTTCTTTTGCAGTACGGAACAAGATGTGTTTAGCTCCATAGTAACCTTTTGCTAATTTAAGAATACGTTTACGGCGTTTGCGTGATACAACGCCACCTTTAACACGTGCCATGTTTTATTTCCTCCAAATATTTCCTAGAATTCTTTACTTACAGTCAAGCTATTATTTCAAGCGAGTAAGCATTGCTTTGATACGTTTGAAATCTCCTGAATGCACCATAGATGCTTTACGAAGATGACGACGTTGTTTCTTAGTTTTTCCGTGGAAACGGTGAGAAGTGTAAGCACGGAAACGTTTAAGTCCACCAGAACCTGTACGTTTGAGACGTTTAGCTGATGCGCGGTGTGTTTTTTGTTTTGGCATGATTTTTTCTCCTTTATTTCACTTTCTGACAATTATTTTTTGTCAGTCGCTGGCGCCAATTGCATGAACATTTGACGTCCATCCATTTTAGCACGTTGTTCGATGATGGCAATATCTTGAGTTGCTTCAGCAAACTCGGCTAAAACTTTTGCACCAATCTCTTTATGGGTAATCATACGACCCTTAAAGCGAATAGATACCTTAACTTTATTTCCTTTTTCAAGGAATTTGCGTGCATTGCGAAGTTTTGTATCAAAGTCACCCTTGTCAATAGTTGGACTTAGACGAACTTCTTTCACAGTAACAACACTTTGTTTTTTACGTTGTTCTTTTTGCTTCTTCTGGTACTCAAATTTGAACTTACCGTAGTCCATAATTTTTGCAACAGGCGGTTTGGCTTGGGGTTGAATCAATACTAAGTCAACATTTGCACTATCAGCCAATGCTTGCGCTTCACTGAGTGGCTTGATGCCTAGCTGTTCTCCCTCAAGACCGATCAAGCGAACTTCACGTACACGAATTTCATCATTGATGAATAAGTCTTGCTTTGCTATGGTTTTCACCTCTTTTGTTTTATTAGAGAAAAACAATAGCGGACTCGTAAATATACAAGCCCGCACGTTATGATAGCGTTTCTTAGAAACTTTTCATCCGTAGGGCCAGGCAACTTAATGTCACAAGGCGAGAAGCTCTCACTTCTGCTTTTCTCAACTTTTATATGATACCAAGTTTTCTAGTTCTTGTCAAGATAAAAAGTTATTTTTTTGAAAAGTTTCTGTTTGTATTTTGGCTTAGTTTCCGCATCAAAAAGAGGCTCTATAATATTTGTAGTGGGTAAATCCCCTATAGATATTATGGAGCCTATTTTGTTGTAGAAAAAAAGTTCCATATCATCTATAATGAAAAGCGATCAAACCATCATTAGAAAGAATCATATGGAACAATTACATTTTATCACAAAACTTCTCGATATTAAAGACCCAAACATCAAGATTCTAGATATCATCAATAGAGATAGTCACAAGGAAATCATCGCTAAATTGGATTATGAGAACCCACCTTGCCCTAATTGCGGAAGTCAAATGAAGAAATATGACTTCCAAAAACCTTCGAAAATTCCTTACCTTGAAACAACTGGTATGCCTACTAGAATTCTCCTTAGAAAGCGTCGATTCAAGTGCTATCATTGTTCAAAAATGATGGTTGCTGAGACTTCTCTAGTAAAGAAGAATCATCAAATCCCTCGTATCATCAACCAAAAAATTGCTCAGAAGCTGATTGAAAAAACTTCTATGACCGATATTGCTCATCAGCTGTCCATTTCAACTTCAACTGTCATTCGCAAGCTCAATGACTTCCGTTTTAAGCATGATTTTTCTCGTCTTCCTGAAATTATGTCATGGGACGAGTACTCCTTTACAAAGGGAAAGATGAGTTTCATTGCTCAAGATTTTGATAATCTCACTATCATCACTGTTCTTGAAGGCAGAACACAAGCTATCATTCGAAATCACTTTCTTAAATATGATAGAGTCGTTCGATGTCGAGTGAAAATCATTACGATGGATATGTTTAGTCCTTACTATGACTTGGCTAAACAGCTTTTTCCAAACGCTAAAATCGTGTTGGATCGTTTCCATATTATCCAACATCTCAGCCGTGCTATGAGTCGTGTGCGTGTTCAAATCATGAATCAGTTTGAACGAAAATCTCATGAATACAAGACTATCAAGCGCTACTGGAAACTCATCCAACAGGATAGTCGTAAATTGAGCGATAAACGTTTTTATCGCCCTACTTTTCGTATGCACTTGACCAATAAAGAGATTCTAGACAAGCTTTTGAGCTATTCAGAAGACTTGAAACACCACTATCAGCTCTATCAGCTCTTGCTTTTTCACTTTCAGAATAAGGAGTCTGAGAAATTCTTTGGACTCATTGAGGACAATCTGAAGCAGGTTCATCCTCTCTTTCAGACTGTCTTTAAAACCTTTCTAAAGAACAAAGAGAAAATTATCAACGCTCTTCAATTACCTTATTCCAACGCAAAATTGGAAGCGACCAATAATCTCATCAAACTTATCAAACGTAACGCCTTTGGATTTCGGAACTTTGAAAACTTCAAAAAAAGAATTTTTATCGCTCTGAACATCAAAAAAGAAAGGACGAATTTTGTCCTTTCTCGATCTTAGCTAACTTCAACCCACTACAGTTGACAAAGAGCCCAAAAAGAGAGAATCAAGTTGATTCTCTCTCTATGTTAGTTTTTACTTATTTTCTGTACAGGAAAGCTAGGATCTATTAAAAAATTCTTTTTTCTGTGAACTTCCCCATCTTTCGATAAATAGAATCCCCACTAACAAAAGGATAATCAGGCAAGGAAGTAAGACTAGCCCCATACCCCAATTCAGATTGACATTATCAATCTGCTTAGGTAATCTTCCAGATAAAATCTCCACTGAACGCAAGTAAGTAAAGGGAATCAGATGTGCAATCTTTTGAAGAGGCTGAATGGTTTGGATACCAAACAATAAGCCAACAATCCCAATTAAGGAAATAAAGAGAACAGGCATTTTTTGCTTGAAAAAGTAAGCAATCAAATAAACAACTTCCACAATGACGATAAAAGCTAAGAAAGCTAGTAACAAGCTAGGAAATAACACATCCTGTATCTTTCCAATAGTTACCTCTTGATTCGTTAAGCTATAGAACGGGTAGGGATAATCTAACTGTCCAAAACCACTTATCAGACTTCCCACTAGAAAAGAAAATCCGCTAATTCCGATAAACAGCACACTTACATAACCCACTCCAACTCCAAGAGAGGACATGGCAAATGTCACTTTTGAAAAAGGATATAACTGAGCTGTATCGAGATGATTTTGATATCTTTCTGAGAACAGTTGTGTTAGCATAAAAATAATAGCAATCACAAATAAGGTTGGGATGATAGCCTCTAAAATCCAGACAATCTGATCAATCCCGTGAGTCGGATAATCTAAATTGTGGGCTCTTATGTTCAAGGGATACAGGGCTTGGTAAATCTTTCGTTCGCGGTCAACCCCCATTTTTAATTCAGAGTTAGAGTTCGGGTCATTTGATACAAATTCATAATTCTTCTCTTCATCTTGCCACTGCAAATAGTAGGCTTCTTTCCAGCGCCCTTCTTTTAACAAAGCCAGAATTTCTTTCTTTTGCGTCAAAAGATTTTTTTGCAATTCTAAATCATTTTTAGCAATCTGGTATTCCTCCGAGCTGGTGTCAGAGATTTGGGAGAGCTTCTCTTCATTTTCATTGATAGCTCTCTCGTTGGCTGTAATAGGACTTTCCAACCTGCTCTCCAAGCTGTGTGAGTTTGCAGTCTGACTATTTAAATAAAAGGTGACACCGAGTACAGATACAAATAAAGCTAAGATAATCCAGTTTAAGCGACTTTTGAAAACTTTTTTCAATAAAAATAGACTAACATCTTTCATAAACTAAACCTCTTCTATCTGTCCCTGATGAATGGTTACTATCCTATCGCAGACATCCACCAACTCTTCCTTATAGTGGGAACTCAAAAGAATCAGTTGCTCTTGTCTATCGATTTGTGTCAGCCTATCAAAAAATTTCTGTCGATAATACTCGTCTAAGCCATTTGTAATCTCATCCATGAGCCAGCATTTCGCTTGACTGAGGAAGTACATGGCAATCACCAAGCGTTGCTTCATACCTAAGGAATACTTGCGAATGGGAAGGTTGATATAGTCAGACATTTCCCAGTAGGCGATTTCATCCCTCAAGTTCAGGTCTGACTTCCAGATGTTTTTGATAAGACGAAGGTAGTCCATCCCACTTAAGTTTCCATCCAGCCATTCAACGCTCTCATAATAAAATAAAGAAGGAGGAACTGCGATATGTCCACTACTAAGGAGAAGCAACTTGCTCATAGCTCGGAACAGTGTCGTCTTTCCCGATCCATTGATAGCAAGAACTCCATAAATCCTACCCTTTTTAAAGGTGAAATCCGCATCTTGCAAGATGACTTGTCGCGTTTTTAAGGTCACATGAGTAAGCTGCAACATATCGAGTCCTCCTTTTTCTCACTCTTTAAGAATTAATAGCCTCCGCTGTAGTAGTTTATGACCTCATAACGACCGTAGTTCCAGCCTCCGCCAACTTTATACTCAGAATAGCTGTAATAATGAGACCATTCCGGAATGTCCTTATATCTATATCCATGGAAATTCATACTAGAGTCATAGTAGGGATTATAATCATACCGATAACTTTTAAGAACGCTTTTAGCAGATACACTAGACTGAAAAAGACCAATAGATAACAAACTAGCTAATAAAACGACCATTGCTGATTTTTTCATGGTTTTCACCTCACTAATATATTTACTTTCGAAAGCGCTTTAATTATATCATTTTTTTATCTGTTATGCAATAGTTTTTTTGATTTATTTTACTAATATATACTATTTTTCCTTCCTATCGAATACTTTCGATCTTCCAACTCTTCCAACCTTTAAATCGTATAGCTCCTTGCTGGTCAGTTCGGTAAACTTTGCTATTGATACCTTCCAGTCGGGTCAGGGTTTCCTGATGGGGGAGTTTCGTTCGATTGCTCTTTCCAACTGAGATGAGAGTGATCTCCGGTTTAAGCTGTTCTAAAAAGGCCGAACTTGATGATTTTTTAGAGCCATGTTGGCCAGCTTTCAAAACATCCACCTCTAGGTCAGGATATTGCTTTAGAAGATCCTTCTCTCCTTTCTCCTCCAAATTTTCCGTGAAGAGAAAGTGCTTATCCAAGAGTTTCCCATAAAGAACCAAGGAATCATTGGAACCAACTTCTCCAATCTTCCCTGGAGATAGGACTTCTAACTGACTGCCAAAAATCGGTAAATTCTCCCCTGCTGTCACACTGCGTACCTTGGTTTGGCTTGCTTCTAGTTCCGCCACAAATTCCTTCTGTTTCAAACTTCCTTTTGATACCAAAATCTCCCCTACATGGAAAGCCTTGGTCACCTCTAACAAATCTCCAACATGTTCCTTGTCTGTGTTGGTCAAAATTAGCTGGTCAATCTTGGCTACTCCGCGACTTTTAAGATAGGGAATCAAGGTTCTCTGCGCATTACTGGTTGTCGCTTTTTCTTGCCATTTTTCGATTTTCTTATCAGATTCTACCTTGCCACCGACATCTATGAGAATGGTCTTACCAGTTACATCCCTTAGGAAAATACTTTCGCCTTGCCCCACATCCAGCATGGTAATTTCATTTTCCAGTGGATGCTTGGTCAAGAAAAAGAGCCCCACGATAAAGAGACTAAATCCTGCTAGTCTTTTGATATTTTTTCTCATATCATAGAGCAAGGCTAATGAAACTAAGAGAAGAATCAAAAGCCATGTGGTGGGTTGACCAAAGACCAGGGGTCTACTTGCCACCTGTGATACCAAGCGAATAATGCCTTCCAACCATTCAAAGATAACATTCAGTTGAATGACTGGATAGAGAAAGGAAAGGACAAATAAGATGGACAAGAGCGGTAAGAAGACTAAGTCAAATAGAAAGGAAAAGACAAAGGTCAAGAGGATGGACCAAGGTTGAAATTCTGCAAAATAGAAGGATAGGATGGGTAATATGCCCAAAGAAATAACCAGACTTTCTCTGGTCACAGCCTTAAGCCCCTCTCCTTCTTTGCTGGTCATGGTCAAGATAAAAGCGTAGGCACAAGACAAAATACCTCCCGCCGTCAGGAAAAAGTTGGGCATGGCGATAAAGAGGACAAGGACTGTCAAGGCAAAATTATCCAAGCCCTTAAAACCATGTTGAGCCAGTAACTTTTGCAAGAGACTGCGAATGACCGAAGCTGAAAATCCTGTCAGACCTGCATAAATAAGAGAAAAGGGATAAGTCATCCATTTCAACTTTTCTTGAGTCAACCCCAGTCGCAAAAGAAGTTTCTTAAAGCCATCCATGAAAAAGCCTACCTGCATACCCGACAAGGCAAAGAGGTGGATAATTCCTAGACTGGAATAAAGTTCATTCATTTCCTCGAAGTCGGTGTCGAGATGTCCTAATAGAAGCCCCGTCATGTAATTGCGCATAGGATCTGGAAACTTTGTCTTAATCCAAACTACAGCCTTTCGACGTAAACTGGATAGGTTTTCACCTATATCCCAACTGCCAGCCTTTTGAAGCGACTGGATTCTTTTGATATTGAGAGTCTGGTAAATTCCCTGAGTTTTCAGATAGGATTGGTAGTCAAAGCCACCAAAATTTCTCCTCCCTTCTGGCTCCGAAAGCTTCCCTTCTAGTTCCAAATCATGAAGAGCTGTTAAGGCTTGAAAGGTTTCTTTCTCCTCCTCGGACTGGAGTTTATAATAGACTTGAAAAATGCGTCCATCAGACTTGCCACGAAAGGATAGACTATCACCATTGACCTTAATAGTGTCAGGCAAAATCCGTACCCTTTCAACAGAATCCGCTAGGTTCTGACTAGCTTGTGTCTGCTGCCAAGTTTGAAATAGAAACCAAAATCCAAAGATTCCACAAATTGCTAGAACTTTGCTAGTAGATTTCCAAGGAAATTGAATAAAGAGACAAACTAGCAGAAAAACAAAGCCCAATAAAGCAAGATAGGATGCTGAAAAAATGGCGTAGTAAAGCCAAAGTAACAGAAAACTCAGGTAAATTAGGGGAATAGAGAAATTCTTAATCCACTGCAACATAATCTTTTAACTTTTCTATGGTCTTGGCTCCAATGCCGGATACCTTCTTGAGTTCATCAACCGACTTGAATTGCCCATTTGTTTCACGATGGTCGATAATATCCTGGGCTCGTTTTCCTCCCAGCCCCTTGACCTGCTTGAGTTCTTCCAGATTGGCCTTGTTGAGATTGACCTTCTTGTCCTTGCTTGTTGAAGAAGGCGCTCCAGAACCTGCCTGTTGACTAGCTGCTGCTTCTCCCTTAGATGGAACGTAAACCAGAGCCTCGTCACTAACTTTCTGAGCTAGATTGAGCCCCTTGCTGTCTGCTTGCTCTGTCAAGCCACCAGCCTTCTGAACAGCGTCATTGACCCGACTACCGACTGGCAAATCATAAATTCCTGGTGATTTGACAGCACCTTTCACATCTACTGTGATTAGATCTTGTTCAATAGGTTCTTCCTTTTCTTCCTTCTTCATTTCCTTTTCGGACACTGAATCCTTGGAAACAGCTGCGACTTCTGCTTGTAGATTCCTTTCCTTAACAGGTGTTGGTGGAGCTGGCTTTAGCAGGAAAAATCCGCTTACAAGCAAGCCCAGACTAGTACAAATGACGATGATTTTATACTCTTTGATTTTCTCGATAATTGCTTCCATATTTTCTCCTCTCTTAGATTATTCGTAAGAGGAAGAAAAAACAGTTGAAAAATTCTTCTCAACTGCTTATTTATTTGCAAAATAGTCTTCCTTGGTCAAGACATAATGCACTTGTGTCACGATACGGCCTTTTTCATGCTGGTCCATACGAGCATATGGTTCTTCGTGAGAGAAGCACATGCCTGATTTCTCCATGACCTTTCCTGACGCGGGATTAGCCTTATCGTGAAGGGCTGTCAACTTATTCATTCCGATTTCTTCAAAGGCTAGTTTAATCACGGCACGATTAGCTTCTGTCGTCAAACCTTGATTCCAATATTTTTGATGGATAATGTAACCAATGGCTGCCTTCTTAAGAACAGGATCAATCTTGTGCAAGTCAATGGTTCCAATAAACTCTCCACTATTTTTTAGTTCAATACCCCATCGTCCCAAGGGATTGGCTAGATAAAACTGGGCAATATTATTCTTGGTTTCCTCTAAACTTTGATTGGTTGAAAAAGTATAGCGTGTATTTTCTTTATTTGAAGCATACTCAAACATAGCTTCTGCATCATCAAGTGTTACAGGTCTAAGCACTAAGCGTTCTGTTTCGATAATTGGATGCTTGGCTAGTTTGATAAATAGTGATTCCATAATGACACCTCCGAAAATAGGTTGCTTAAAAAATAACATAAAAGAATTAGATTTACAAGTTTTCCTTGAATTTTGAAGCGGTTTCATATACAATAAAGTTATAACATTTTTGTTTTATGAACCGAAATGTGACAACTAAAACAATCTAGTCAATTGAAAGGTAGGTTATCTCTATGTTAATCGGAATCCCACAAGAAATTAAAAATAACGAAAACCGTGTTGCTCTCACTCCTGCTGGCGTCCATAGTTTAGTCAACGGTGGACATCGTGTCCTCATCGAAACAAATGCTGGACTTGGTTCAGGATTTACTGATGCAAACTATCAAAAGCAAGGAGCTGAGATTGTCGCTACTGCTGCTGAAGCCTGGGCTGCTGAATTAGTGGTCAAAGTAAAAGAACCACTGGCTTCTGAATACGGTTATTTGCGCGATGATCTTCTCCTTTTCACCTACTTGCACATGGCTGCTGCCCCAGAATTAGCAGATGCTATGCTTGCAGCTAAAACAACTGGTGTTGCTTATGAGACAGTCCGTGATAATCAAGGACAACTACCGCTCCTCGTTCCTATGAGTGAGGTTGCAGGTCGTATGGCTGTTCAAATCGGGGCTCACTTCCTTACTAAGCAGGCTGGTGGTTCTGGTGTCCTACTAGGTGGTGTGCCGGGTGTTCCAAAAGGAAAAGTAACCATCATCGGTGGTGGTGTCGTAGGGACCCATGCTGCTCGCATTGCCCTTGGACTCGGTGCTCAAGTGACTATTTTAGATATCAGTGCCAAACGTCTCTCAGTTCTAGAAGAAGTCTTTGGAAACCAAATTCAAACTCTTATGTCTAATTCATTCAACATTGAAGCAAGTGTGAGAGATGCGGATGTGGTGATTGGAGCGGTTCTCATCCCTGGTGCAAAAGCACCGAAATTGGTGACTGATGAGATGGTCGAACAAATGCGTCCAGGCTCTGTCATCGTTGACGTAGCCGTTGACCAAGGTGGCGTTATCGAGACAGCTGACCGTGTGACAACGCACGATGAACCTGTCTATGAAAAACACGGCGTTCTCCACTATGCCGTGGCCAATATCCCTGGTGCGGTTGCCCGTACTTCAACCATCGCCCTAACCAATGTCACTCTTCCTTATATCGAAGCTTTGGCTGGCAAAGGATTTGCACAAGCCATTGCTGAAGATGAGGGCTTGCGTCAAGGTGTGACCACTTATCAAGGTTACTTGACCAGCCTCCCAGTTGCTCAAGGACTCGATAAAGATCATACTTCTATCGACGAACTTGTTTAAAGCTAGACACTCATAAAAAGAGCGGTTCACATCTGAACTGCTCTTTTTTTACTAGTCTGTTTCTTATTCACTTTCTTCAACCTTAACTGGAGTTGGTTCATAAGCTCGGATAATCTGAGCGACAACTGGATGACGAACCACATCCTTAGCTGAAAAATGAACAAAGTCGATTTGGTGAATGTTCTTGAGCTTTTCTTGGGCATCAATCAAACCCGACTTGACATTACGTGGCAGGTCAATCTGACTGATATCTCCATTGACAATCATCTTCGAATTAAATCCTAAACGAGTCAGAAACATCTTCATCTGCATGATGGTCGTATTTTGTGCCTCATCGAGAATGACAAAAGCATCGTCCAAGGTCCGACCACGCATGTAAGCAAGGGGCGCAATTTCGATAATCTCACGCTCCATAAGACGAGTCGTTTGGTCTTTGCCCAGAATCTGATACAAGGCATCGTAAACAGGTCGAAGGTAAGGATCCACCTTCTCCTTGAGATCACCCGGAAGAAATCCTAGACTCTCTCCTGCTTCCACCGCTGGACGAGTTAGGATAATTCGCTTAACCTGCCCACGTTTAAGGGCAGTAACCGCCAAGGTCACTGCAAGAAAGGTCTTCCCTGTCCCTGCTGGCCCAATTCCAAAGGTCACATCATGCTGTTTGACACTATCCACATAGAGCTTTTGACCCAAGGTTTTGACACGGATGGGCTTACCTGTATTATCCTTGATAATTTCTTCTTCGTAAAGAGCGACAAACTTATCGATTTCATTATTCTTAACCATTGTAATGGCTGTCACCACATCTGGTGTACCAACGGTCATCCCACGATTGACCAAGACCATCAAAGCCTGGATAACTTGGCGGGCTTCCTCACAGGCAGCCTCTTCTCCCAAAACCTGCACAATCTCCGTACGAGCATGAATCACCACATCAAGCTCTTCTTCCATCAAACGAAGATGGCGCTCATTGGAACCAAAAAGATGAAATAAGTCATCTGGATGACTCAGTTGAATGTCTATTGAATGTTCCTTCAAATAAAGAACCTCTCTAATCCTTTTATTTCTTTTTATTATAGCAAAGGGATGGAGAAATTACTAGCCCAAACCCAGTGAATCATGCTAGTGTTCTAAGTATTCTTGCCAGATGGCGTCAAAATCTCCTAAGTTAAAAGAGAAACTGGCATGTTCCTCCAAAAAGCGACTCACCTCATCAAAATCATCTGTGTGTTTTGGAAAGGCAGACTCCTCAAAGGCAAGATCCGCTAAAATCGCTTTGGGACTATTGCTTTTAGGATTGCGCTCGGTCATGAGCCAAGTATAAAATGATTTTCTCAATTCTTTCTCCTATCAAGACTTTTTTTGATGAAACTTTTCTGATTTTTAAAAATTACTGGACTTAGCCTCTGACACATAGTGGTTTATAAAATCCGTTTTCGCATCTGTATAGGCGTCTCGATTGTGTTCAAATTGTTTCCACAAACTGAGTTTTAATTCCTGATACGCTTGGGCGATATCTGGATGCTGGCAGAGATAATCTCTAAAATAAATCTCGTCATGATCTCCCGTCATTCGCAAATGTAAATGAAAAACTTTCTCAGCAAATCCCTGATCTGTATATCCTTTATTTAGCGAAATCCTGTTAGGACTCTCCGACATCACTAGCCACCCATTCTTCACCAATAAATCCCTAACTCTTGCTAAATCCTCTATTCTACCTACTTCTAGCAGAATATCAACGATATTTTTGGCCCAAATATTAGGGATAGCAGTGCTACCGATATGTTCTATTCTTTTAATAACATTTGCACCCAATATTATTTTCAGATTTGCTTTTTCCGATTCATACCAGTCTTTCCACTCTGACTTGTGCTCTACTAGAAAAATAGGAAAAAGTTGCCAGAGTTCCTCTAAACTCATTTCTTCAAGTTTCTTTATCATGTCTATAAGACCTAAATCAACTCTGTACCAAACTGGTCTTGTTTGATTTTTCCAGCTTTCATTAAACCACCAAGTGCTTTCTTGAACTGACCTTTAGAAATGCCAAAGGTTGCTTTGATGTCTTCTGGAGATGACTTATCATTTAAGGTCATGAAACCTCCATTGCTTTCCAAGTAAGTCAAAATCATCTGAGCATCATTTTCCAACATTTCAAAAGAACGTGGTTTGAGGGAGAGGTTCAGAGTGCGGTCCACTTCACGGAAACCAATGACACGCGCATCTAATACTTGCCCCAAACGTGGCTCTGCATAACGCTCGCTAGGATGGATAAAGCCAAGCATGTTGTTTTCTGGCAGGTAAACAAAGGTCCCTGACAGCTTGAGGCGGTAAACAATGGCTGGCCAATTTTGATTCTGCATGTTATTGTAGGCAGGACGAGCCAGACGTTGGAAGTCTTCTTGATAAGCCAAGAGGCCCCAGATACGGTCCTTCTTGTCCACTTCAAGACGGATGTAGAGTTGATCGCCCTTCTTAGGCCAGAGTTCCTTGAGCTCAGGGAGGATATCGAGTGACACAACGATTTCTTTATCAGGTAGACCTGTATCTATAAAGACACCCAAGTCCTTACGAACTTCCGTTACAGTTCCCCAACCAAATTGGTTCTGAGTGGCAGTCACTTCTAAGGTTGTCAGGCGGAGTTTTTGCTTCATGTCCGTATAGGCAAAACCTTTGACCGTATCCCCTACTGTATGTTGACCTTCTTCCTTAGCAAGAGCATAGGTTTGGCCATCCTTTTGCACAAAGTAAAAACGGTCGTTTTCATCGATGATGAGTCCAACGATAAAACTTGCAAGATTTGTATTCATATTTCCTTCTTTCGAATAAAACTCAGCCAGCAATGCCAACTGAGTTTTTCTGTTTATTTTTAGACTTCCAAAAGTTCTTTCTCTTTGTTGGCAGTCATGTCGTCGATGTGTTTAACAGCATCGTCTGTTACTTTTTGAATATCTTTTTCAAGAGCCTTCAATTCGTCTTCAGTGATTTCTTTAGCTTTTTCTTGTTTCTTGGCTTCGTCCATAGCATCACGACGGATATTACGGATAGCTACTTTAGCATTCTCACCGACCTTCTTCACTTCTTTAGCAAGGTCACGACGAGTTTCTTCTGTAAGAGCTGGGATCACCAAGCGAATCACAGAACCATCGTTAGCTGGTGTGATACCAAGATCAGAAGCGTTCAAGGCACGTTCGATGTCTTTCAATGAAGACTTGTCAAATGGTGTTACCAACAAAACACGCGCTTCTGGGATTGTGATAGAAGCAATTTGGTTAAGTGGTGTTTCAACACCATAGTACTCAACGTGGATGCGGTCAAGCAAGCTAGCATTAGCACGGCCAGCACGAATACTTCCAAACTCACGAGCAAGTGAGTGGTGAGACTGGGTCATTCTCTCTTTTGCTTTTTCTACGATTGCGTTTGTCATAATGATTTCTTATTCCTTTTCTTCAATATTATTTGAAACTGTAGTTCCGATATTTTCACCAAATACAACACGTTTAATATTTCCTGGTTGGTTCATGTTGAAAACTACCAAGTCAATATCATTATCCATTGAAAGTGTAGAAGCTGTTGAGTCCATGATACGAAGCCCTTTGCTAATGACATCACGGTGGGTCAATTCTTCAAACTTAACGGCTGTCTTGTCTTTCTTAGGATCCGCATTGTAGACACCATCAACCCCATTTTTAGCCATAAGAATGGCATCCGCTTCGATTTCAGCCGCACGAAGGGCCGCAGTTGTATCTGTTGAGAAGTATGGTGAACCAATTCCCGCACCAAAGATAACGATACGGCCTTTTTCAAGGTGGCGAAGGGCACGTCCACGTACATAAGGCTCTGCCACTTGTTGCATAGCAATGGCAGTTTGTACACGCGTATCAACCCCAACCTGTTGCAATGAATCTGCCATCACAAGAGCATTCATAACAGTCCCAAGCATTCCTGTGTAATCTGCCTGAACGCGGTCCATTCCTGCTTCTGCAGCAGGTTCACCACGCCAGAGATTTCCTCCACCGATAACAAGGGCAATTTCGATACCTAAGCTATGAACTTCTTGAATCTCTCTTGCGATTGTTTGAACTGTTTGGATATCAATCCCTACGCCACGTTCACCGGCAAGGGCTTCACCTGATAACTTGATTAAAATACGTTTATACTTGGGATTCGCCATTTTCACTCTCCTTCTTTTATCCTACCTATTTTATCACAATTTCTAAGATTTTTATAGTATCATGAGCAATTCTTTCAAAAAAATTAGACAGTCAAAAATTCCTCTAAGTCGCTAAGGGCACGCTCTGCAATTTTTTCATAACGAGCCTTCTTATCACGGATGCGCTCGCCTTCCAACTCCTTGATGATTCCAAAGTTGACATTCATTGGTTGGAAATGATTGCTATCAGCATGAGTGATATAATGAGCTAAACTTCCGATAGCTGTTGTCTCTGGGAAAATAGCCTCGCTTTCTCCCTTGAAAAGACGAGCAGCATTTATTCCAGCAACCAATCCTGAAGCTGCTGACTCAACGTAACCCTCTACTCCTGTCATCTGACCAGCAAAGAAAAGATTTGGCTGTTTCTTAGAACGGTATGTTTGCTCGAGAAGATTTGGTGAATCCATGTAAGAATTGCGGTGCATGACACCATAGCGAACAAACTCAGCATTCTCAAGACCTGGAATCATTTGGAAGACACGCTTTTGTTCTCCCCATTTAAGGTGAGTTTGGAAACCAACGATATTGTATAGGCTACCAGCTGCATTATCCTGACGAAGTTGCACAACCGCATAAGGTGTTTTAAATTCTCCGTCACGAGGACCTGTGTAATCGTCTGGATACTCAAGGCCGACTGGTTTCATCGGACCATAAAGCATGGTTTTAATGCCACGTTTAGCCATGACTTCGATAGGCATACAGCCTTCAAAATACTTTTCTTTTTCAAAAGAATTGAGCGGTGCTTCTTCCGCATTGACCAAGGCTTCATGGAAATCCATAAACTCTTGCTTGGTCATGGGCGCGTTGAGATAAGCCGCTTCTCCCTTATCATAACGAGACTTGAGATAGACCTTGCTCATATCGATTGTGTTGACATCGATAATAGGCGCCGCCGCATCGTAGAAATAGAAACCATCGCCATCATTAAGGGCATGAATCTTCTCAGCTAGGGCATCGCTGGTCAAAGGACCAGTCGCCACAACTGTAATAACATCTGTCGGCAATGCTGTAATTTCATCACGAACCACTTCAATCAAAGGATGGTTGGCAACTTTTTCGGTCACCATTTGGGAGAAACCATCACGGTCCACCGCAAGCGCACCACCTGCAGGAACACGTGTAGCCTCAGCAGATTCCAAGATAACAGAACCCAAGCGACGCATTTCTTCCTTGAGAAGACCAACTGCATTTGTCAGAGCATCCCCACGAAGAGAATTGGAACAAACTAATTCAGCAAAATTATCTGTTTTGTGTTGGGGTGTTGACTTGACACCACGCATTTCATAAAGTTTAACTGGAATACCACGTTCTGCAATTTGGTAGGCTGCTTCAGAACCTGCCAAACCAGCACCGATAACATTGATATAAGATTGAGACACGACACTAATACCTCTTTGGGTGAGACCTAAGTCCATATCAAAATAAGCTACTAGACTATTTGACACCCACAAATCTTTCTAATTTTTTCTTCTACTAGTATAACAAAAAAAGGGAAGAAGGCAAACTTCCCTGTCTAGTTGTTTTCCTGATGTTCATCCCAATCATGGTAGGCAGCGTAGAGCTGGCTTTTATTCCACTGGTAAAACTTAGCAACTTCCTTGATAGCTTGATTTTTCTTCATGCCTTGCTGGATGCGGGCTTGGATTTCTAAAAACAAGTCTTCCTCATTTTTTTCCTCCACATCCTGACTGGCACCTTCAACGATGAGAAGACACTCACCCTTGAGTGGCGTCTCAGCGATGCTTGCCAGCAATTCAGAAATGGTACCTCTTTGGTATTCTTCATAAATTTTGGTCAATTCCCTGACCAAGACGACCGAGCGGTCACCATAGACGTCTAGCATATTTTCTAACGTATCTGCCACACGGTGAGGCGATTCATAGAAAATCTGTGTTTCAGGATAGTCTTTTTTCAAATTAAAAAATTGCTTTTGCTGGCCTGATTTTCTTGGTAAAAAGCCGTAAAAGATATGTGGCTGTGGTGCTAGACCACTGGCAATCAAGGCAGAAATCCCAGCAGAGGCACCTGGAATTGTGACAACGGCAATATCTTCCTCAATCGCTACCTTGACCAAATCATGACCAGGGTCTGAGATGCTAGGCAGACCCGCATCAGAAACCTGAGCAATATTTTGCCCTGCTTTCAGGAAACCAATCAAATCAGGAATTTTTTCCTTGGCATTGTGCTCATGAAAACTGATCTGCTTGGTGGAAATGTCAAAATGCTTGAGTAAAAGCCCTGTATTGCGCGTATCCTCAGCAGCAATCCAGTCTACTTCTTTCAAAGTCTGAATAGCTCGAAATGTCATATCATCTAGATTGCCAATCGGCGTTGCCACTAGATACAGCTTGCCATAGGGAGACTGCCCTTTAAAACTTTTTTGAATTTGCATGCCTACTCCCTGTATAACAACTCGTCACAGAACATACATTCCTCGTCCTGCTCTCGACGTTGTCCATAAAAATCATTACAAACGTGAAATCCATCACGGTAAATGCGACGAATACTTTCACGAACATGCTTAGCCTTGACGGGAGCATCTGCTTCCACCTCACCCAAGCGTTCGCGCAACTTACTATTTTCCAAACGAAGAGCTGTATTTTCTTCTACTAGACTCTTGAGATTTTTCTTGATGGCTTCCACATCGGCTAAGGTTACCAATAACTGTTGGGAAAAATCATCCAGCGCGTCAAATAATTCTTTTTTGTCCATAAAACAGCCCTTTCCTTTCTTTATCATTCATTTTTGAGTTTATATTTCTTTCAAAACCAGATATTCCATGGTATTTTGAAAGCTGACATTAGCCAGCCACATTTTTCTAGCTTCTAGTAAATCTTGTAGAATTATCTGAACTCTTGCTTGCAGAAGGTTCTGCCCACAGAGGACTTCAAGAATCCGCAAAACCTGATCTTGTTTTTCCTTATCATCTGCCAAGCTAGCTAGTTTAGCAACTTGCAAATAACTTTCTTTTTTCTTAGCTACTAACCAAGTCAGCAGTCGTTCACTTTCATCGACCGAGGTCCAAAAACTTGCCTGATTGGCTAACTTTTCTGCTTCAGCGCGCGATTGGGCGAACTGAGCTAAAAGAGTCGCTTTTTTCTTAACCAGTCCCATTTGTTCTAAGAGCAAAGTGAGCTTCTCTTCTTGCTTTTTAAAGTGGAAAACCTGGGTCCGACTTCGGATTGTCGGTAAAATCTTTTCCTCATCGCTGGTCAAGAAGAAAATATAAACTTCACTCTGAGGTTCCTCGATGACCTTAAGCAGAGAGTTAGCTGCGTTGGGATGCATTTTCTCAGCTTGCTCGATAATAAAGACCTGTTGCTGATTTTCAATCCCTGTTTGGGAAAACTGACCTACCAATTCCCGGATGCGTTCTGTCTTAATGACCTGATTGACTGGCTTAATCAAAGTGATATCGGGAAATTCGTCTTGTTCAATCAGCTTACAATTTCGGCATTTCTCACATGGTAAAACACCTACTTTATCTGTACAAAAGAGGCTCTTAGCTAAAAATTGCACCATTTCCAAGCTCCCAAAGAAACCTGAAAAGAGATAGGCGTGATTGAGTTGGTCTTGTTCTAGGATACGGACAAAGCGGTCAAACTGGACTGGTTGCCAGGCCTTTAGTTGATCTTGTTTCATTTAGCTAATCTCATTCTATCAAACAAGACAGCCTTGGTAGTTTCCACAACTTGCTCCAAAGGAAAACTAGCATCAATCTTGACAATACGACTTCCTTCTTTATCCAGAAGAGAAAGGTAACCTTGACGGACTTTTTTATGCAAGTCCAACCCTTCCAAGTCCAAACGATTAACCTCGCGATCACTATTAGCAGCAATGCGAGCTAGTCCTTCTTCCACCTCGATGTCAAAATAGAGTGTCAAATCGGGTTTCAGTCCATCTGTCGCAAAGTGATTGAGCCAATCAATGGCGTCAATATCCAAGCCACGACCAAAACCCTGATAGGCAACGGAACTATCGATGAAGCGGTCCATAATGACCAACTTGCCAGCTTCAAGTGCAGGAAGAACTTTTTCCACCAAGTGCTGCCTGCGACTAGCAATATAGAGGAGAAGCTCCGTCTTAGGATCCATTTCAGTATGACTAGGATCTAGAATCACTTCACGAATCTTTTCTCCAATCAAAACCCCGCCTGGTTCACGGGTGCTTAAAACTTCCACTCCCCTATCCTCTAATATAGGGATTAGGGCTTCAAGAACGCTTGTCTTTCCCGCTCCCTCTGGTCCCTCAAGAGAGACTAAAAATCCTTTTGACATGTCTGACTCATTTCTATTTTTCTCTCTTCTATTCTATCAAAAAAATAGGGATTTGTGAAAAGCTTTTTTCATTTCACTCTTTGTAATAAAAAGAGGTTGAGTTTTAACACTCACCTCTTATTTGCCTAATTCTTGAGTTCTTTTATAGGCTTGGTTGACAGCGTCCATAACGGTTCCTCTAAAAGCATGCGCTTCTAGGCTTGCTACACCAGCAATGGTCGAACCACCTGGGCTACAAACTTGATCTTTCAAGACTCCAGGATGTTGCTGACTTTCTAGTACCATTTGACCTGCACCGACTACTGTTTGAGCCGCCATTTTCAGAGCCATTTCTCTTGGCAATCCTGTCTGAACTCCTGCATCCGCCAATGCTTCAATGAAAAGATAGACAAAGGCTGGTCCACAACCTGCAAGACCCGTTGCAGCATCGATTAACCCTTCACTGATTTCAAACAATAAACCAGCATGTTGTAAAAGTTGACAAAAGACTTCCTTATCATCTACTTGGCAGTTAGCTGACAAGGCATAACTAATAACTCCTTGACCGATAGAAACTGGAGTGTTGGGCATCATGCGAATTAAACAGTGCTGACTTGGAACAAGACTAGCTAGTTTTTCCAGCTTTATACCAGCTGCCATGGAAATCAAAAGAAGACTCTCTCGTTTTTCAAGAATGGTCTGATATTGAGAAAGCAAGTCTGAGAACTGAGCTGGCTTAACACCTAGAAAAATCACATCTGCTTCTGCAAAGATTTCGTCATTGCTCGAAGCCAGACCACCATAATTAGCAATAAAAGCCTCCACCTTGGCATGACTACGGTTGGCAAGGAGAATCTGATGACTCGTTTTTGCTTGTAAGACAGCCTTGGCCAAGCTGGAACCCATATTCCCCAAGCCGATAAATCCAATCTTCATCTCTTACTCCCTTATCTGTCCATTCCCAGTAACCACATATTTATAGCTGGTCAATTCCTTCAAGCCCATTGGACCACGCGCGTGCAGTTTCTGAGTTGAAATCCCCATTTCACAGCCAAGACCAAATTGGCATCCATCTGTGAAACGAGTTGAGGCATTGACATAAACCGCTGCAGAGTCCACTTGATCTGTAAAGTAAGCTGCAGCCTCAGCATTTTCCGTCACAATGGCATCCGAATGATGGGTACTATGGGCTTCTATATGATCTACAGCTTCCTTAAGACTAGAAACTACTTTAACAGCTAGGACATAGTCCAAAAACTCGGTATCAAAGTCTTGGGCCTCAGCTACTTGACCTGAAACAAACTGACTTGCTTGGCTATCCAAGCGGAATTGAATTGGTTCCAAACCAGCTTCTTTTCGATTCTCAACCAGCACTTGCTCCAAGCGAGGAAGGAAGCTTGCTTCCTTGTCTTTATGAATCAGCAGAACCTCCATGGCATTACAGACAGAAGGACGACTGGTTTTAGCATTGTTGATGATAGACAGAGCCTTATCTTCATCTGCGTCCTTATCGACATAAACATGGACAATCCCAGTTCCTGTCTCGATGACTGGCACAATAGCATTTTCAACCACGGCATTGATCAAACCAGCACCCCCACGAGGAATAAGAAGATCTAGATAACCCTTGGCCTTCATCATGGCATAACTACTTTCACGACTAGTATCTTCTACTAATTGAATGACATCTGGATGAATAGTCGTTGTCTCCAAGCCCTTCTTCAAGGCTATAACAATAGCATGAGCTGTTTGGTAGGCATCCTTACCACTACGAAGAACAACCGCATTTCCACTCTTAAGAGCCAAAGCAGCTGCGTCAGACGTCACATTTGGACGGCTTTCATAGATAATACCGATGACCCCCATAGCTACACGTTTCTTGGTGATGACCAAGCCGTTTTCAAGCTGACTAGTTTCTAAAACTTCACCGATTGGATCAGGTAAAGCAACTACTTCACGAATCCCAGTTGCCATCGCTTCTATACGACTTTCATCCAAATAAAGACGATCCAGCATCACATCTGAGATTTTACCCTTGGCTGCTTCCATATCAAGAGCATTTGCTGCTAAAATCTCTTCAGTAGCTGCTAATAAATAATCAGCCATGGCTAGCAAGGCTAGGTTTTTCACCTCTTCACTAGCTGTATTGATCGATTTTTTAACAGCCTGTACCTGTTCAAATTGTTCTTGTGTACTTACCATAATTTACCTCTAAAATTCTGTAAAGAGTAGTTGGATTTCAGGAGTAATGGAAATCCAGTCATCACGGTGAATCAAGACACCCTTGGCTTTTTGAGAACGCAACATATCCTCCAAAGCAGATGCACCAAATTGCACACGCCCTTTTCCAAGTGATTTTCCACTTTCCTTGTCAAATACTGTCACGATATCACCGTAAGAAAAGGCTCCTTCTGCGTCAACAACACCAGATAAAAGGAGACTCTTTCCATGTTGAGAGAGAGCTTCTGCAGCCCCTTTATCAACCCAAATAGAACCTTGACTATGAGCATAGAAAGCCAGCCATTGTTTGTGGGTACGAAGTCCCTTCTCTTGCGCAACAAAGTAGGAACCATCCTTGGTTTCCTCAGCCGCTTCAATCATGGCATCTACCTTCAAGGATGAGCAGATATAAACAGGAACTCCTGATTCCGTCGCAATAGTCGCTGCTTTGATTTTGGTTAACATACCCCCAGTTCCGTTTGAAGAACCTGCTCCACCGGCCATATCAATAATCTCACGATTGATGGTCTCGATTCGCTCCAAACGTTTAGCTCTTGGGTCTGAATTAGGATTACCAGTATAAAGACCGTCTACATCTGTTAAGAGAACCAAGAGATCTGCCTGCACCATTGCAGCTACCTGAGCACTGAGCGTATCATTATCCCCGACCTTGAGTTCATCAATGACGACACTATCATTCTCGTTGATGATAGGAATCGCACCACGGCTAAGTAGAACTGACAAAGCCTGATGGGCATTTTTATAACGGCGCTTATCCACAAAGTCATCCTGAGTCAGCAAGATTTGTGCAGAAACGATTTGGCGCAAGAGAAGATTGGTCGTGTATTCTTCCAACAAAAGCCCTTGCCCTACCGCTGCTGAAGCCTGCTTATCAGCAATCTTAGTCGGACGCTTTTTAAATCCTAAGGCTCCAAAACCAGCCGCAACAGCCCCAGAAGACACCAAAATCAATTCATGACCAGCCTCATGCAACATAGCTAACTGTTGAGTAATAGCTTTTACTTTACTACGTGATAAACTTCCATCCTCATTTGTCAGAGAAGAAGTTCCCACTTTAAAAACAATTCGTTTGTTTTTCATATTCTCACTCCGATTCTTCATATTTATCCATTATAACATGAATGGCAGGAAATAGAAAAGAGTTGATAGTAAAAAGAAGGCCCTAAAACCTTCTTTTTACTACTATTCTGATTCTGATTTGTTTGCAGTTGTCTCAGAGCTTTGTGAAGTTGAAGAAGTCAAATCTTGACTAGTTGAAGAACTTGTAACACTTTCATGTTGACCCGTTTCTTTATTTTCAAGATCTTTTTTCACTACTTCTTTGGATTCTTTTATTTCTGAATTACTTGTAACTCTAGTTGTAGAAGATTTCTCGACCGGAACATCCACTAACCAGGCTCCACTTGAATCAACAGTATAGCCTTCTGGTGTCTTACCATTCACAATTAATTGACCATTTTCTTTCAAGAAGTACCATTTATCTTTGTCTTTGAACCAACCCACAGCTCGTGAACCGTCTGCCTTGTAGAAGTACCAGTCATTTGCCTTTTTAAGCCAGCCTTGCTTCATAGCTCCTGATTCTTCTAGATAGTAATAATGACCAGAAACTTCTATCTCGCCTGTCTTCATGGTACCAGTAGAATCCATATAGTACCAGGTTTCTTTATCTTTTAGCCAGCCCGTTTTCATTTCCCCTGATTGAGCAAAATAGTACCATTGACCATCAATCTTACGCCATCCTGTTATCATATCCCCATCATTTGATAGATAATAGGTCTGACTGCCAGTATTAAGCCAACCAGTCTCCATCTGATTTTCTTTGTTGAAATAATACCAGCTTCCATTGATCTTCTTCCAATTTTTAGCAGATGCACCAGAGTCTGTCAAATAGAACCAACGATTGTTCCATTTTTTCCATTGATTCTGTAACAAGATACCCGTTTGGTTGAAGTAATACCATTCACCCTTGATTTCATTCCAACCTACTGCATATTCTCCTGTAGAGTCAGGCGCTTGATACCACCAATTGCCATATGCACTCTTATGCCAGCCGGCTTGAAAACTTGGAATCGGCTTGTAGGAAGTTGAAATGTTTACTAAACCGTCTTGTCGAATTTCAAAAACTGTCGCATCATAGTCTTTGCTGGATGCGTTAATTCTCTCAATTCCTCGTTCTTTGAGCCAATTGACATACTCACTATCGACACCATTTTTCCAAGGTAAACTATCCGACGTTTGAACAATCAAACTCGGACTCAAATTTTTAATGAAATCCTTGGTGTTTGATTTATTGGTATCATAGTGATGATTAAACTTCATCAAATCAACTTTTCCAATGAGAGGACCATACTTGTCTTCTGCTCCATGAGCATTATCCAAATCTCCTCCGAGGTAAATTTTCTTACCATTGACTTTCACCACGCTAATCAAGGAATTGGAATTGTCATCCCAAATTTTCTTTAATTCACCTGATGAATCTGTTTCATTTTCATAATTATAGAGCTGAATATCCATGTCCCCAAACTGAAAATGAGCATCTCCTTGTGTGATGTTTTGAATAACTGAAACACCTTTTTCTGCAGCAGTCTGTATAACCTTATCATAGCCATACAGATTATCCCATAGATGAGTTGGTGTTGTAATCCGACTATCAGAGTATTTTTTCATGTATATACGGCCAACTGGATAGGTTTGCAGTAACTCATCAACGTTTCCAATATGGTCACTATGGGTATGGGTTACCAAAATAAAATCAAGTTTTTGGACACCCAATTCCTTTAAATGTCGCGAAACACGATCTGTCAGAACATGCTTATAAGATGTTTCAATTCCTTCTCTCCATGGGTAACGAGAATCACTTCCATCTGGGAAATCATAATCTTCTCCTGTATCCACCATGGCAAAATGTCCATTACTTTCAAGAATAATTGCATCACTGCCACCTTCATGAACATTGATAAAGTGGATTTTATTTCCTGAACTTTCTTGAGCTTGAACATTCCCATGCCATGACAAACCTAAAAAAGCGCCTGCAAGTGCTAAACTAGTTAATTTCTTTTTCATTCTAACTTTCTCAATCTCTCCAATGTTTCCTTAAAAATATCCGGGATATCTGCTGTAAATTCCATGGTCTCACCTGTTCTCGGATGAGTAAATCCTAGAGTTTTGGCATGAAGAAATTGTCCATGTCCTTTCAGGGGCTTACGTGGACCATAAACTTCATCCCCAGCGACTGGATGGCCGATATAAGCCATGTGAACACGGATTTGATGGGTTCGCCCTGTCTCCAGCTGCAACTCTACTAAGCTATAATCACCAAAGCGTTCCAAAACGTGGAAACGGGTCACTGCAGGCTTCCCTTTAGCAGTCACAGCCTGTTTCTTACGGTCTTTTTCACTCCGGCCAATCGGAGCTTCAATCACACCACGATCATTTGGCAAATTACCGTGGACAATCGCCCAATATTTGCGGAGAGACTTTTTATCCTTGAGTTCTTGGGCAAGTGCTAGATGCGCCTCATCATTTTTAGCAATCATGAGAAGACCTGATGTATCCTTATCAATACGGTGAACAATTCCTGGGCGTAGAACCCCATTGATACCTGACAGATCCTTGATATGGTACATGAGGGCATTCACTAGGGTCCCACTGGTATGACCAGCACTCGGATGCACAACCATCCCCTGAGGTTTGTTAACGACGGCCACATCCTCATCTTGGTAGATGATTTCTAGTGGAAGATCCTCAGCCACATACTCTAAAATCTCTGGCTCTGGCACATGGTAAGTGACGATATCGCCCTCTTGGACCGTGTATTTAGCTTTCTTGACTTGGCCATTGACCAAGACCTGACCTGATTTAATTTGTTCATTCGCGAGACTGCGTGATAATTCTGTCAAATCCGACAAAGCCTTATCCAAACGCAGGCCTCCAGTTTCAATTTTAATTTCCATTTATTTCCTCTTTTAGCATTGCAATCAATAAAATAATCACTCCAACAGTCAGATAGCTATCTGCCACATTGAAAATTGCAAAATTGATAAAGTCCAAGTGAAACATATCCACAACAAAACCCTGACTTACCCTGTCAATAAAGTTTCCAAGACCACCTGCGATAATCAAGATCAAACCCAAGACCATCCAGAATGAGTCCTCCATGTGTTTATGTAGATACCAAATGGCACCTACCATAACGACCAGTGTAATGATAGCAAATAACCACTGCTGGTCTTGTAGTATCGAAAAGGCTGCCCCTCGATTTTGCAGGTAGGTCAAACTAACAAAATTGGGAATCCAAGAGCGAACTTCACCCAGTGGAATCTGCTGGACGATATAGGATTTAACTAACTGATCCAGCGCAATCAAAAGCAATACAATGCCTGCCACTATTCCTCTTTTTTTCATAATTTCCTCTTTTGATCAAAATATTCTTGCATGACTTCTACGAAGAGAGTCCCAGCTTGACTCAGCTCTACTTCTTCACGTTTAACATAGACCATGCGATTATCTAGGTTATCCTTGAGACGAATAACTGTAATGCCATTAACACTGTCACTATCTAAAAATCCAGAACCAGTAGCATAAGCGTCCGTCCGCTCCAAAATACCATTCAAGGTAGCACGGTCTGTCACATTAAACATCTGTGAGCTCGCGCTGGTATCGACAAAGTTCTCTGAATAATAAAGGTACTCATCTTTCTCTTGAGTGAAACGAACTGTCGGTAAGTCCGCTAAATCCTCCATGACCAATTCCTCTTTCTGAGCCAAAGGATGCCCCTCACGGAGATAAATATGGGTATGGAAGGGAATCAATTCAATGACCTCGAGACCCAGCTTTTCAACCCGCTGCATGATCCCCTTTTTATTTTGATTGTTGAGGTAGATAATCCCAATCTCACTATGCCCTTGGGCTACTTCATCAAGTATTTGAACTGTAGTAGATTCAAAAATACGGAAATTTTTGTAATCAGGATAGCGCTCTGAAAAGGCCGTAATGGTTGGTGGCAAGAAGTCATAGTGCTGACTAGCAATGGAAAATTCATCTTTTTCTTCTTCAGGATTGGCATACTGATTTTGAAAAATATCAAATCCTTTGACCAATTCTTGAGCTTTTTCGTAAAATTCCATACCACGACGAGTCAAGAAAGTTCCTGAGCTAGTCCGACGGAAAATCTTAAAACCCAACTCTTTTTCCAGATCACGAACAGAAATGGACAGACTCGGCTGACTAACATACATCTTTTCAGCAGCTTCACGGAAAGTTCCGCTATTCGCAATAGCCACAACATAGCGTAATTGTTGAATGTTCATCTTCTACCCCCAACTTCTTTATCTTTTCATTATACCATATTTTAGAAGTTTTCCAAAAAGGAAAAAAGTCAGGAACTTTTCAAACCTAAACGAAAACCCAACATTCTAATACAAGAATTAGAATGATATCTTTTTACAGTCATCATTTTAATTCAAACAAAAAACAGCAAATCCTTTTGATTTACCGTTTATAATATGATACAAAAAAAGACTCTAACATTTTCTTTTTCCCTATAAATCAACTAGAAAAAGTCTCTTCAATCCTATTAGCTATATCTGGACTTACTTGCCAAATCCCAACAAAAGGTTGCTCAATATACTGTTTTTCTTTCATAGTATATAGATAGACTACACTATCCTTTTCTTCATTCTGATGAGTAAATTTGATAATGATGTAATCTTTAACATTTGTCGGTTGATCATTTACACTCTCCAAAGTTGTGGATGTGGACTGTTTCTGTATCTCCTTAATCAATTTTGAAATTTCTTCTCTCTTGTTGATAGTTTTAACATCTTCAGAGATACTTTTCTGCAGAGAAATTACAGAAATCCTTTCAGGTTCAGGAAGAATAAGTTTTCTCTTACTGCTACAAGCAGATAAAACAAGAAAAGAGATTGAACAGACTATAACTGTGATAATTTTTTTCATACAGGATCACATCCTTTCATTCTTCTTACTTCTTCTCTTAGATATAATTATAATATCATACCTTAGCCATTTTTACAATATCTTATTCCCTTATAAAATTCATTATTGTAAAAGTTTTGCATTCAACTATTTTTTCGTTGTAAATAAAGTAGTAGATAAATTCGCTTCTTACATAGGTTTTTAAAATTTGGGTACCAAAATGGGTACCAAAACAAAAAAACAGGCTCTCCGAAAACTCGGAAAGCCTTATTTAATGCTACTTCTAGCTTCCTCGCCTTTAGATTTCAAGGCTCGGAATAAAAAGGTTCACCGGACCTTTTTATTTAGCGATTGGGTAAACAGAAACTTGTTTTTTATCGCGTCCTTTACGTTCAAAGCGTACTACGCCTTCAACTTTAGCGAACAAAGTATCGTCTCCACCACGTCCAACGTTTACACCTGGGTAGATGTGTGTACCACGTTGACGGTAAAGGATTGATCCACCTGTTACAGTTTGTCCGTCAGCTGCTTTAGCTCCAAGACGTTTTGCTTGTGAATCACGTCCGTTTGATGTAGAACCTCCACCTTTTTTGTGGGCGAAAAGTTGCAAGTTGTTAAGAGTCATTTTTAACATAATGTTTTCCTCCGTGTTAGTTTTCTGTGATAACTCTGGTTTGGACGAACTCTGAAGAGTTCTCCGATAAGTTTGCCATACCTAAGAAAAATGATTCAAAGAATAACTGGGTCATTTCTCTCTGGTGTGAAGGAAGATCTTTAGGTATTTCAACCATCAGATAGCCACCTTCATCTTCGTTTAATTCTAGGATTGGTTCATAGCCTGCAAATTTCTCAATAGAATTGATAAAGTTAATGGCAAGCGTAGAAACCGATGCACACACGACATCTAAGCCGTATTCGCCACTCTCGGCGTGTCCAGTAATTTCCGCACTCCTCAGCTCGCCATCTTCGGCTCTCTCAAAGACTGCTTGTATCATGTGTTCTCCTTAAAATTAAGCGTTGATTGCGTTGATGACAACTTTTGTATATGGTTGACGGTGACCTTGTTTACGGTGGCTACCTTTTTTAGGTTTGTACTTGTAAGTAACAACTTTCTTTTGTTTTCCTTGTTTTTCAACAGTTCCAACTACAGTAGCTCCAGCAACAAGTGGAGTTCCAACAACAGTGTTTTCACCACCAACAAGAACAACTTCGTTAAAAGTAACTTCTTGACCAGCTTCAACGTTCAATTTTTCAACGTAAACTGCTTGACCAACTTCAACTTTAACTTGTTTTCCGCCAGTTTTGATAATTGCGTATGTGCTCATTATGCACCTCCTATGATTTTTATGGGTTTCCCCGAATTTTTTGTGAAGACTCGCCTAGCATCGTGGGACGAACCACTTAAACTTGAATAATCAAGCAACGATGTTCGTGCGGTTGCACAGGAACGTGCATAGTCAACTCTTCAAGTATAGCATATCTCCAATTTTCTTACAAGTAATAACACCTAAAATGGAGCTTTTTCTTTTACTTTTTTCCGCCACTTGGCAAAAAGCATGCTGAGGTAAAAAATGCTCATCATAATAGGAATACCAAGAATGGTCTTTTCATGATAGAAAATCGTCAAAAAGGCTGAAAAGACAACGCCAAGGATAAAACTACTAAGCAGGCTTACAAAGATAATCCCTTCACGTAAAAAAGGAGTGTGCTTGGTCCGGAAATAATCTCCAAAAGCTAACATGGTCCGTTTGATATTCCCTGTCATGAAGGCATTATTGTAGGCAATACCCGAAACCTCACCAAAAGCAGTTGTCACCAAGCCCATACCAAAGGCTAAGGGCGGTACTAGATAGATATTATCAACCGTTTGCGGCACAAAACCAATAATGATGGATAAGATTGCCAAAGGAATTAGTGACAGAATCGGTTTTTTTACAATTCTCAATTTTTCCTTATAAACAGTTAATAAAAAGACCCCCATCATAAATGCTAGTAAGGTCATTACTTTCGCACTGGCATCTGACACATTGTGTTGAATGAGTCCCACTGATAGAAAGACGACATTCCCAGTTTGTCCAGCTACAAGAGTATTCCCTCGCACAATAAACGTATAGGCATCTACATAACCTGCACAAAAAGTCAAAAAAAGCGCTAGCCTCTTAGACTGACGTGATATTTTTCTGATAGGTAATAACCTCATTTTCCCTCCCATTTCATTTACTCATCTCATTATTGTACCACTTTCGTTGGAAAAGGCCTAGTAGCTTATTTGAAATTTTTTACCCTCTGTTGGATAGTCCCGTCTATCTATGTTATAATGAAAGAAGGATTTGAAATCGGAAAAGGAGTAACTATGCTTAAATTAGGTGTCATCGGAACAGGGGCTATCAGCCACCACTTCATAGAAGCAGCCCATTCCAGTGGAGAATACAAACTGGTCGCAGTCTATTCTAGAAAACTAGAAACTGCGGCAACCTTTGCTTCTCGCTATCAGAATATTCAACTCTTTGATCAAGCAGAGGAATTCTTCAAGAGCTCCTTTGATGTGGTCTATATTGCCAGTCCAAACTCCTTGCATTTTGCTCAGACAAAAGCTGCCTTGTCTGCAGGTAAACATGTCATTCTTGAAAAGCCAGCTGTCACTCAACCACAAGAATGGCTAGATTTGAGACATACAGCTGAGAAAAATCACTGTTTTATATTCGAAGCAGCTCGCAATTACCACGAAAAAACTTTTACTACTATCAAAAACTTTTTAGCAGGAAAACAAATTTTGGGAGCAGATTTTAACTATGCCAAGTATTCTTCCAAAATGCCTGACTTGTTGGCTGGGGAGACACCTAATGTCTTTTCAGACCGTTTTGCTGGTGGTGCTCTCATGGATTTGGGAATTTATCCTCTCTACGCTGCCGTTCGTCTCTTTGGAAAGGCTCAAGACGCGGCTTATCAGGCTCAACAGCTTGACAATAGCATTGACCTAAATGGTGACGGAATCCTCTTCTACCCAGACTTTCAAGTTCACATCAAGGCTGGGAAAAACATCACTTCCAATCTTCCTTGCGAGATTTATACGACAGATGGAACCCTGACGCTCAACACCATCGAACATGTCAGCTCGGCTATTTTTACCGACCATCAAGGTAATCAAGTCCAACTCCCTATCCAACAGGCTCCTCATCCGATGACTGAGGAAGTCGCTGCATTTGCACACATGATCCAGCAACCAGATCTGAATCTCTACCAAACTTGGCTGGAAGATGCAAGTTCTGTTCATGAGCTACTATATACTATGCGCCAGACTGCTGGCATTAGATTTGAGGCAGAAAAATGAAAACCAAACTACCTACTGAATGGCAAGAACTAAGTGACCAACTCGGTTTCCAAGAATTCACTCCCATTCAAACTCAACTATTTGAGCCCCTTCTTGCTGGAGAAAACCTCCTAGGAGTGAGCCCAACAGGAACAGGTAAGACCCTAGCTTACCTTCTACCAAGTCTGCTCAGACTACAAAAGAAAAAAGCCCAACAACTCTTGATTCTAGCACCAAATACAGAACTTGCTGGACAAATTTTTGATGTATGCAAAACGTGGGCAGACGCTATCGGCTTGACTCCCCAACTCTTCTTATCAGGTTCGAGTCAGAAACGCCAGATTGAACGCCTAAAAAAAGGACCAGAAATTCTGATTGGAACTCCTGGCCGTATCTTTGAACTCATTAAACTGAAAAAAATCAAGATGATGAATGTGGAAACCATCATCCTAGATGAATTCGACCAATTGCTAGATGATTCTCAGATTCACTTTGTTGAGAAAATCACTCACTACGCACCGCGTGACCACCAACTCGTCTACATGAGTGCGACGACCAAGTTTGATCAAGAGAAGATTGCACCTAACACACGTACCATTGATCTTTCTGACCAAAAATTGGACAACATCCAACATTTCTATATGCAGGTAGATCAACGTCATCGTGTTGATATGCTACGAAAACTAGCTCATGTGGAAGATTTCCGTGGTTTGGTCTTCTTTAACAGCCTGTCAGACCTTGGAAGTGCAGAGGAAAAATTACAGTATCGGGATATCTTGGCTGTTTCTCTAGCTAGTGATGTCAATGTTAAATTTAGAAAAATCATCTTAGAAAAGTTTAAAGACAAGCAGCTAACCCTACTTCTTGCAACAGACCTTCTGGCTCGTGGGATTGATATCGATAGCCTAGAATGCGTCATAAACTTTGATATCCCAAGAGATATCGAAGCCTACACTCATCGTGCTGGCCGTACTGGTCGTATGGGTAAGGAAGGTTATGTTATTACTTTCATCACTCATCCAGAAGAAATCAAAAAACTTAAAAAGTTTACAAGTGTGCGAGAAATTGTCCTAAAAAATCAAGAACTCTATATCAAATAAAGCCCCCCATTGAAGCTGGGCAAAAAGTCTTTAAAATCAGAAAAATGCATAATATCAGGTGTGCAAAAAACTTGATATTATGCATTTTATTGTGAGAAGATTTACTTCAGTTTCTCCTAAAATGAACTGCATCCCAGAAGTCAGACAGAAAAAATCTAATTTTGAAGATGTAGTTCACTTTTCTATTACTCTTATTTGAAAGAAAGTTTTTTCTTTTGTAAAATATAAGGTGTTTCATATCAGCGTTTTAAAACTATAGAAAAACTCTCTAACCATTCTATTATACCATATAAAAAAATAAATAAATAGACTTGTTTTTTTCTTTTTTTGACGTATACTAATAATAGAAAGCGCTTTAAATAAAATAAAAGGAGGTTTTATGAGGAAAGTAAATAAGGACATTTTATTCCTAACTGGAATCATAGTTTTATGTTTTGGTTTTTTATTATTTCACATCAACCCCTATTATGCCGGGCCCGATGAGACACTGAAAGAAAAGATAAATTTATTCTTTTGGCAACTATATTGGAGACCAATAGGAACTCTCAGTATCCTTTCGGGTTGCATTATGACTTTCAAAGGGTTGAAAAAATAATCTTTTAATCATGAAGAAAGAAAATTTTTTATGATTAAACTGAAACTATTGTTTTTCTCTGTTCTATCAAGTCTATTATTCTTAGTCTCAACATCTACAGTTTTTGCTGATGTCTATCCTGGCACAAATTATGAAATTATATCTAATCGTGTTGTAAAAGATATCAACACAGGAGAGTTATTGTTATTTTATACGACTGAACTTAGAGACGCCTATTTAGAGTCTAAATCTACGTATCAGACTCGTTCTAATGCAACTGGTGTTGCAGACTATAGAACTAGATACTCTCACTCTTATGAGAGCAGTGCTACATCAGGAGCTCTAAGTTCAACTGCTTATGGTGCAAAAGCTGGAGCTACCCTAACTTTAAGTGCAGATGTTAGCTTTTCTGCCCCAGAGTCTGGAGCTGGACTAAGTTTAAATTACTCAGTCTCCCATAACGTACCACCCTACACTTATGGTTACATCAGGCTAAAAGCATCTTACACAGTAAATGTTCGTAAATTAGGAGTTAGATACTTAGGAACCAACAAATGGGTTCCAGCTGGTGAAACCTCTACTATATCGAATGTTAGTGTTTGGAGTGAACTAGTCACTTGGAAATAACTCATTAGATAGATTTGGACTTTACCAGGTCTATCTTTTTATTTTTTTAAAAAAGAACCTTGCATAGCAAGATTCTTTTAGTGTCTGACTTAAATAATTGTTCTTCTGGGAACTAAATCGAATTAAGCTTCGATTTCTGTAACCATACCTGAACCAACAGTACGTCCACCCTCACGGATAGAGAATGTAGTACCTTGTTCTACGGCGATTGGGTGAATCAACTCAACGTCGATTGTCACGTTATCACCAGGCATTACCATTTCAGTACCTGCTGGAAGTTCAATTGAACCTGTAACGTCAGTAGTACGGAAGTAGAATTGTGGACGGTAGTTGTTGAAGAATGGAGTGTGACGTCCACCTTCTTCTTTAGTAAGGATGTAGACTTCACCTTTAAATTTAGTGTGTGGGTTGATTGAACCTGGTTTAGCGATAACTTGTCCACGTTCGATTTCATCACGTTGAACACCACGAAGAAGGACACCTACGTTATCTCCGGCAAGACCTTCGTCAAGTTGTTTACGGAACATTTCAACACCAGTAACAACTGCTTTTTGAGTTTCTTCTTTGATACCAACGATTTCGATTTCGTCGTTGACTTTAACGATACCACGGTCGATACGTCCTGAAGCAACTGTACCACGTCCAGTGATTGAGAATACGTCTTCGACTGGAAGAAGCAATGGTTTGTCAGTGTCACGTTCTGGTTCTGGGATGTACTCATCAACTGTGTTCATCAATTCCATAACGATGTCTTCGTATTTAGTGTCACCTTCAAGAGCTTTAAGAGCTGAACCTTGGATAACTGGAAGATCGTCACCTGGGAAGTCGTATTCTGACAATAGGTCACGGATTTCCATTTCAACCAATTCAAGCAATTCTTCGTCGTCAACCAAGTCAACTTTGTTCATGAAGACGATAAGGTGTTTAACACCAACCTGACGTGAAAGAAGGATGTGCTCACGAGTTTGTGGCATTGGTCCGTCAGTTGAAGCTACTACAAGGATAGCTCCGTCCATTTGAGCAGCACCAGTGATCATGTTTTTAACGTAGTCCGCGTGTCCTGGAGCGTCGATGTGAGCGTAGTGACGTTTTTCAGTTTCGTACTCAACGTGCGCAGTGTTGATAGTGATACCGCGTTCGCGTTCTTCTGGAGCAGCATCGATAGACGCATAGTCTTTAGGTTGGTTAACAGCTGAAGGCAAGCGACGTGCCAAAACAGTTGTGATAGCTGCTGTCAAAGTAGTTTTACCGTGGTCAACGTGTCCGATAGTACCAATGTTAACGTGTGGTTTACTACGATCGTATTTTTCTTTTGCCATTTGAGTAAAAGCCTCCAATAAAATATATTTTATAGATAGACAGTAGGCAATACAGTCTAACTTTCCTTACTATTTTATCAAATTTCAGCTAAATTGCAAGTGTTTTACAAAGTTTTTGTGAATTATTCTTAATCTACTAATCTAAACGACACTTCTGCTCCTATCACTTAGCTAAACAAAAAGAAAAATCAGGAATTCCTGACTTTTACTTAGCTAATTCTCTTTCTCGTTCTTTCATTATTTTATGATTTTCATACAAACGAGCTAAGAACTTAGAAATTTCTTTTAAGATAGAATAAGTTGGTACAGCGACAATCATACCAATGACACCATAGATATTACTTGATAACAAAAGTAATACTAAAATCGTAATTGGGTGAACCTTCATAACTCCACCAACAATCCGTGGATATAATACATTCCCATCAATCTGTTGAATAACAATCATGTAAATTACAGCAATTAACATCTTTTGAGGATCCGTAAACAGATTTGAAATAATCATCGGAACCAAACCGATAATTGGACCAACATAAGGTATCAAATTGGTTAAACCAGAGAAAATAGCAAAAACCAATGCATACTTGAGTCCAATGACACTATATCCGATAAAGGCCAAACAACCAATAATAATCGCATCAATTGCGACACCACTAATATATCGAGAGATTGTAGCATTCAAATTTTTTAAAAGACCTGTAATATGCAACTTATCTTGCTTTAAAACAGTACGTTCAAGCATCGGCAAGAATTTGTGACTATCTAACAAAAAATAAATTAAAAACACAGGGGTCATGATAATAATCAAAACAGTACTAAAGAGTGCAGATAAGACACTACCAACACTATTTGTAACACCATTTAAGATATTTTGTAGGATGTCTACATAAGACAGATTCAGCTGTTGAATAGTCTTTTGAACATCTAGATTTTGAAAAGCTGGGTATTTGGATAATTGTATTACTAAATCTTGAATACGACTGTATATATCTTGGCTAGAATTAATCAAACTACTCAACTGATTGATTAAAATAGGTAAGAGATAGACAACACCTATCACAATCAGCCATACTAAGCCACAAAGAGTCAATAAAATTCCAATAACTCGATTCAGCTTTAATTTTTTCTCTAGAAACTGGACTACGGGGTTCGTTAGATAATACAGAAAACCACCCAGTAAGAAAGGAATCATAATTGTATTTATCACACTAGCAAAAGGTGTAATAATAGCACCCATTTCTCTCCAAAGATAGAAAATTAAGGTTATCAGTAGTATTTCAGTAGTCCAGAAGAATAATTTGTTTCTCCGAAACATATGCCACCTCCTCTTCTCCCTATTTTACCATATTTAAAAAAAGATTGATACCCCCCGTCATAAAATCAAGAATATTTTTTTTCTTTATGATAGAATAAACTTACTATGAAAAAAATAATTTTAACTATTTTAAGCCTTTTCGTTATTAGCTCAGCATCTACTGTTGCTGCTCAGGATTTTAATATTACTGCAAAACATGCCATTGCTGTTGAGGCGAATACTGGTAAAATTCTCTATGAGAAAGATGCAACCCAGCCAGTTGAAATTGCGTCAATCACAAAGTTAATTACTGTTTATCTTGTCTATGAAGCCTTGGAAAACGGCAGTATTACACTATCAACTCCGGTAGATATTTCTGATTATCCTTACAAATTAACGACAAATTCTGAAGCGAGTAACGTTCCTATGGAGGCTCGTAATTATACCGTCGAACAACTACTTGAAGCAACCCTAGTATCTAGTGCTAACAGTGCGGCTATTGCCCTAGCTGAGAAAATTGCTGGCTCAGAAAAAGATTTCGTCGATATGATGCGCGCAAAGCTCTTAGAATGGGGAATTCAGGATGCTACTGTTGTCAATACGACAGGTCTGAACAATGAGACTCTTGGGGATAACATTTACCCGGGCTCAAAAAAAGATGATGAAAACAAGCTCAGTGCTTATGATGTTGCTATCGTTGCTCGCAATCTCATCAAAAAGTACCCACAAGTCTTGGAAATCACGAAAAAACCTTCTTCTACTTTTGCTGGAATGACAATCACCTCTACCAACTACATGTTAGAAGGCATGCCTGCTTATCGCGGTGGTTTTGATGGCCTTAAGACAGGAACAACAGACAAAGCTGGAGAATCTTTTGTTGGTACTACTGTTGAAAAAGGGATGAGGGTTATCACAGTTGTTTTGAATGCAGATCATCAAGACAATAATCCTTACGCTCGCTTCACAGCTACATCCTCACTAATGGATTATATCTCTTCTACATTCACACTTCGTAAAATCGTTCAGAAAGGTGATGCCTATGAAGATAGTAAAGCCCCTGTACAAGATGGAAAAGAAGATATGGTCACTGCCGTTGCCAAAGATGATATCAGTCTAATTGAACGTGTTGGAGGACAATCGTCCCAAACTATTCAATTCACACCTGATTCTAAGGCAATTCCAGCACCACTTGAAGCCGGAACTGTGGTTGGACATTTGACTTATGAAGACAATGATTTGATTGGCCAAGGTTACATCACTACAGAACGTCCTAGTTTTGAGATGGTAGCAGAAACGAAAGTTGAAAAAGCCTTCTTCTTAAAAGTTTGGTGGAATCAGTTTATCCGCTTCATCAACGAAAAATTATAAAAAAATCGCGATTTTAAACCGCGATTTTTTTTACAAGTTCATCTTCAAAATCCTTGATTTTGAATCAATCTAATACTCAATGAAAATCAAAGAGCAAACTAGGAAGCTAGCTGTAGTTTGCTCAAAGCACCGCTTTGAGGTTGTAGATAAAGCTGACGTGGTTTGTAGAGATTTTCGAAGAGTATAAAATCAAATTTTATCCAACTGATCCTTCCATTTCATAGCTAATCAAGCGGTTAAGCTCAACTGCATACTCCATTGGAAGTTCTTTAGTGAAGGGTTCGACAAATCCCATGACGATCATTTCAGTTGCTTCAGTCTCTGACAAGCCACGACTCATGAGGTAATAGAGTTGCTCTTCTGAAATCTTAGATACCTTAGCTTCGTGTTCCAAAGCTACTTGTGAGTTATGAATTTCATTAAATGGAATGGTATCTGATGCTGACAAATCATCCATGATAATGGTATCACACTCGATGTGAGAGACAGATTTCTTAGAGTTCTTGTTAAAGGTTACTTGTCCTCGGTAGTCTACTTTACCACCGCCCTTAGCGATAGATTTTGACACGATAGATGAACTCGTATGTGGTGCATTGTGGATCATCTTAGCACCAGTGTCCTGATGCTGTCCAGCATTAGCAAAGGCGATAGAAAGCATAGTTCCACGCGCCCCTTCTCCATCAAGGTAAACTGATGGATATTTCATAGTTGTTTTGGCACCCAAGTTTCCATCAATCCACTCAACTGTCGCATCTTTCAAAGCTTTGGCACGTTTCGTTACCAAGTTATAGACGTTATCAGACCAGTTTTGGATGGTTGTATAACGCATATAAGCACCATCCAAGGCAAAGATTTCTACAATGGCCGCATGCAAGCTGTTGCTTGAATAAGTTGGCGCTGTACATCCTTCTACGTAATGGACACTTGCTCCTTCATCAACGATAATCAAGGTACGTTCAAACTGACCAGTATTTTCGTTGTTGATGCGGAAGTAAGTTTGAAGTGGGATATCTACCTTAACACCTTTTGGTACGTAGATAAAGGTTCCACCTGACCATACTGCCGAGTTGAGGGCAGCCAATTTGTTATCTGTTGGCGGTACCAACTTCGCAAAGTATTGTTTAAACAAGTCTGGGTATTCCTTGAGGGCAGAATCCGTATCTGTAAAGACGATACCTAACTTCTCAAATTCTTCCTTCATGTTATGGTAAACCACTTCTGACTCATACTGGGCAGAAGCTCCAGCTAGATAGGCACGCTCAGCTTCTGGAATCCCAATACGTTCAAAGGTTTCTTTAATCTTTTCAGGAACGTCGTCCCAAGAACGAGCTGGTTTATCAGATGGTTTTTGGTAATAAATCAAGTCATCAAAATCAATCTCTGACAAATCTGCTCCCCAAGTTTGCATAGGCATTTTTTTGAAGGTTTCATAAGACTTCAAACGGAATTTTAACATCCACTCAGGTTCTCCCTTTGCAGCTGATAGTTCACGAATGACATCTTCATTCAATCCTTTTCCTGTCGATAGGACAGGCTCTACATCATCATGGAAACCAAATTTATATTCACCAAGGTCAATTGGTTTTGGTTCTACTCTTTCTTCAGCCATAATATCCTTTCTTTCATTCTTCATTTCTACTGATTCATAAGACAAAAGAAACTTGCCTTACTTGTTTTCTTGATTTTCAATTGTTTTCTTCAGGGCATTCCAAGCTAGGGTTGCACACTTAATTCGTTGAGGGAATTTTGCAACGCCTGATAAGAAGGCTGCGTCTCCAAGGTGGTCTTGACGTTCATCTTTTTGCCCTTGAACCATTTCAGAAAAAATAGTCGCAAGTTCTAAAATTTCTTGCTTGGTCTTGCCTAAAACTGCATCTGTCATCATACTAGCAGAGGCAGTTGAGATGGTACAACCTGAGTTTAGAAAAGCGATATCTTCCAAACGATTCTCTGCATCAAACTTGACAGAGAGATTGATAACATCACCACAGGTCGGATTGTTGAGACTGATTTGCTCTGCATCTTCTAATTTCCCTTGGTGATGGGGATTTTTCGAATGGTCCGCTACCACTGCCATATAAAGGCTATCTAGTTTAGAAAGTGCCATTGAAAAACTCCTTTGTCTTTTGTAAGGCATCGACTAGCTTGTCGCAATCTGCCTTGGTATTGTAGATATAAAAACTTGCACGAGCTGTAGCTGGAACGTCCAAATACTGGAGCAAAGGTTGAGCGCAATGGTGACCTGCTCGAACAGCCACTCCTTCATAATCCAGAGCAGTCGCAAGGTCGTGAGGATGAAGGTCACCTAGGTTAAAGGCAATGACACCAGAGCGTTGAGCCAAATCTTGAGAACCGTAAATGGTCAAACCTTCAATGGCCTGCAGTTTTGGAAAGACATATGCAATCAATTCCTGTTCATGAGTTTCAATAGCAGCCATACCAATCTTTTCAAGATAATCCACTGCAGCTGCTAGTCCAATCGCACCTGCCATGTTGGGAGTTCCAGCCTCGAATTTCCAAGGCAACTCCTTCCAGCTAGCAGATTGCTCATAGACGAAATCAATCATCTCGCCGCCAAATTCAAGAGGTGACATTTGTTCTAGATATTTTTCTTTACCGTAAAGAACACCAATACCAGTCGGACCAGCCATCTTGTGACCTGAAAAGGCAAAGAAGTCTACATCCAAGTCCTGGACGTCAATCTTCATATGAGGCGTAGATTGAGCACCATCTACCACCATGATGGCTCCAACTTGGTGGGCCAATTGAGTGATTTCTTTGATAGGATTAACCACTCCAAGAACGTTTGATGCGTGAGCTAGTGAAACAAATTTAACTTTGTCAGTCAATTTAGAACGCAAGTCATCCATATCCAGAGCTCCATCCTTGAGATAGACATAGACAAGCTCTGCCCCAGTCTTTCGGCAAGCTTCCTGCCATGGAATAATATTGGAATGGTGTTCCATGACAGAAATCAAGACTTGATCTCCCTCAGTCAGAATTTCCTCAGCGAAACGTGCCACCCAGTTAAGACTGGTTGTCGTGCCTCTAGTAAAGAGAACTTCCTTTGTAGACCCTGCATTGATAAACTTACGAATGGTGTCACGAGCCGCCTCATAAGATGCTGTCGCCCTTTCAGCCAAGGTATGAACACCTCGGTGAACATTGGCATTGTCCTGCTCATAATAGCGATTAATCGTTTCCAGAACTGCTAGTGGTTTTTGTGTCGTCGCGGCATTATCCAGATAAACCAGAGGTTCATCATTAACAATCTGGTCTAAAATTGGAAAATCCTTGCGAATTGCTTCTACATCTAACATAGGCTTCACCTTAGCGTTTTGACAATTTTTCTTCGATCGTCGCAATCATTTCATCACGAACTTCCTTGACTGGAATCTCAACGATAACAGAGCCTAGGAAACCGCGAACAACCAAACGTTCTGCAGTTGCCTTATCTAAACCACGGCTCATGAGGTAGTACATGTCTTCTGGGTCTACTTGACCGATAGAAGCTGCGTGCCCTGCAGTAACATCATTTTCATCAATCAAAAGAATCGGGTTGGCGTCTGAACGTGCTTGGTCTGAAAGCATCAGAACACGACTTTCTTGTTGGGCATCTGCTCCCTTGGCACCCTTGATGATGTGGCCAATACCGTTGAAGGTTAATGTTGCTTTTTCAAGGATAACCCCATGCTGAAGGATATTTCCGATTGAGTTGCAACCATAGTTTGTTACGCGAGTATCAATCCCTTGCACCTGACGGCCACTTGAAAGAGCTACAACTTTCAGGTCCGCATGGCTACCGTTCCCAATCAAATCGCTATCAAAGTCAGCAACGACATTTCCTTCGTTCATGACACCGATGGCCCAGTCAATACTTGCATCGTTACCTAATTTACCACGACGGCTAATGTAAGCAGTGACGTTTTCACCTAGACGGTCAATCGCCGCAAACTTCACTTGAGCACCAGAACGTGCAATGACTTCTACTGTGATATTAGCAGTTGCTTTGGCACTTCCTTCACCGCGTGACTCTAAACGTTCCAGATAATTAATCTTAGAATTTTTACCAGCGATAATCATAATATGCTTGTTAAACGGCACATCGCTATCGCTGTCTTGGTAGAAAATTCCTTCGATTGGTTCTGTAATCTCAACATTATCAGGGATGTAGAGAACAGCACCACTGTTAAAGTAAGCTGTGTGGTAGGCTGCCAACTTGTCATCGTCATACTTAACAGATGACATGAAGAATTCTTCGATTAACTCTGGAATTTCTTCTAAAGCTGAATGGAAGTCTGTGAAGACAACACCCTGTTCAGCCAACTCAACTGGAATTTGCTCAAAAACAGTCTGAGTCCCTACTTGCACCAATTTCAAGTGATTATCTAGCGCAGTGAAATCTGGAACATTTGCTGATGGCTCACTTTCTGTAATCGTTCCTTCACCCAGATTCCAACGGTGGAATTTGACACGCTCAATAACTGGTAATTCCAAAGTCTCAATCTTATCAAAAGCTTTTTGACGGAGGTCAGCCAACCAGCTTGGTTCAGCGTGCATTTCTGAAAAAAGTTTAATATTTTCTTTAGTCATTTACTTCTCCTAAAAGATACGAGGGAATTACAATTCTTCCTTGTAGTCGTAGCCAAGTTCTTCAGCTAGTTTTGCGTATCCTTCACGTTCCAAACGCGCAGCCAATTCTGGACCACCTGAAAGGACAACACGACCTTCCATCATGACGTGTACCACATCAGGTGTGATGTAATTCAAAAGACGTTGGTAGTGAGTGATAATCATAGCACCAAAGCCTTCACCACGCATGGCATTGACACCTTTAGACACAACCTTAAGAGCGTCAATATCAAGACCAGAGTCAATCTCATCCAAAAGGGCAAAAGTTGGTTCCAACATCAAGAGTTGAAGAATCTCATTACGTTTTTTCTCACCACCAGAGAAACCTTCGTTGAGGTAACGCTCTGCCATTTCTTCTTTCATGTTGAGCAATTCCATCTTCTCGTCTAGTTTAGTAATAAACTCACGAACTGAAATCTTTTCATCATCTTCTTTACCAGCATTCATGGCTGCACGAAGAAACTCAGCATTGGTAATTCCAGGGATTTCTGATGGGTATTGCATAGCAAGGAAAAGTCCCATACGCGCACGCTCGTCAACTTCCAACTCAAGGATGTTTACGCCATCAAACAAGACTTCACCTTTGGTAACTTCATAGTTTGGATTTCCCATGATAGCGGCAGAAAGAGTCGATTTACCAGTACCATTTGGTCCCATGATAGCGGCGATTTCTCCTGTTTTCAGGGTCAGGTTAACCCCTTTTAAAATTTCTTTTCCTTCAATCTCGACGTGAAGATCTTTGATCTCTAATACTGACATGATAGTTCCTTTCTTTTTTAAGGCCTTTACAGTGCTTACTAGAGACATACTAGTTGTCTCTAGTAAATACGATAATACTCAATGAAAATCAAAGAGCAAACTAGGAAGCTAGCCGTAGGTTGCTCAAAACATAGTTATGAGATTGTAGATAAAACTGACGAAGTCAGCTCAAAACACTGTTTTGAGGTTGTAGATAAGACTGATGAAGTCAGTAACTATATATCTACGGCAAGGCAAAGCTGACGTGGTTTGAAGAGATTTTCGAAGAGTATAAAAGGTCAATAAATATACTTTTATAGTATAACAAAAAAAAGCCTAAAAGGCTTTGATTTTGTCTAGAAGCTGGGGACTAGTCTTTTCCTTTTAAATGCTGGTCAATGACATCTACAATCTTGCCCATCAAGTAACTAACTCGAAAATTTCTAAAGAGCAAAATAGCCCAAAAGGCTGCCATAATATAGCGGCCAGTCATCCAGGCTTCATTGAAAAAATAGGTCTCAGCAGCTGTAAACAGCGCGATAATAATAAATTGTTGTCTATTCATAAACTTATTGTATCATGAAATCTTTCTTTAGTCTTCCTCTACCTTCACTTTATCAGCCAAAAATTCAAATCCTTCTGGAATCAAGTTTTCTTCTGCTTCTTTCTCAGTTTGGGAGGATTTGGCTTTGGCTGAAAAGGCTGCGCGAACTTCTTTCCATTCCTCCATGGAAATGGCTAAAATTTCGGGTGAAAAACCTGCTGCCTGACTGAGGATGTTACCAAACATGGTGTTGAGATTGTCCCGTTTCATGGTTTGCCCAGCATTGAAGTTAGACTCAAAAGCAAGAATAGCATGGTGTTCATTGGCCGCAACCGGTTGAGATCCGACTAGTAGAGCCTTGTCCGGCCCACCTAGACTTTCAATCACCTCTCCCCAGGCATTCTGTAAACGAATCAAGTTTTGACGTGCTAAATCAGGATTTTCGACGGCCTCTTGCAAGATAGATTGTACTTTATTGCGATCCACACGATAGACCGTCTTGCCTGCTACTGGGCGACTAGGCGCTGGACTAGTTGGCTTAGCTACAGTTCCTACATTTTCGAGTTCTTGTTTGAGGCGGGCAACTTCCTGTCTTAATGCAGAAATTTCATGTTCAACTGCCCCAGAAAGAGCTGGTTCAGGCTTAATCTCTGCCAACCGGATGGTCATCATCTCAGCATAAATTTTAGGCTGCAAACTAGACTTAATATCTGCTAAACTGACTGTTGCTAAGCGAATCATTTCAAACAGATTTTCTTGAGGAAGAGCTAAATTTTCTACAAAGACTGGACTATGATGAGTGTTTTCTCCCCCTGTTTGAACAATTAACAAATCTCTTAAATAGTGCAAAAGGTCGGTCACAAAACGAGTCATGCTCTTACCATTCTCAAAGAGAAGATTTAAGCATGCTAGGGCCTTTGGAGCATCCTGTTGAGACAAGGCAGCCACAAAATCATCCAAGGCTGATAGGCTAATGGTGCCAGTAATTTCTTCAGAGATGGCAGTCGTCAATTCATTTCCTTGCGTCAAACTCAGGGCTTGATCCAAAATTGACAAGGCGTCTCGCATTCCACCTTCAGCCCGTCTGGCAATGATTTCCACAGCCTCTGGTTCAGAACTGATATTTTCTTTTTCTAAGATATAGCGGATATGTTCCTTAATATCCTCTATCTTAATCGATTTAAACTCGAAACGTTGCACACGGGATAGAATAGTGGCAGGAATCTTGTGCAATTCAGTAGTGGCCAAAATAAAGACCACATTCTGTGTTGGCTCTTCCAGTGTCTTTAGGAGGGCATTAAAAGCCCCTGTAGACAGCATGTGAACCTCATCTATGATATAAACCTTATAACGGGCAAGACTAGGAGCGTAGGTAGATTTATCACGAATTTCACGGATTTCATCCACCCCATTATTAGAGGCCGCATCCATTTCAATGACATCTTCTAAACTACCGTTCGTCACCGCCTGACAAATATAGCAGTAATTACAAGGCTCACCACCAACTTGATTTGGACAGTTCATAGCTTTAGCAAAAATCTTAGCTACACTGGTTTTTCCTGTTCCACGCGGACCAGAAAAAAGATAGGCATGACTTATTTTCTCTTGCTCTACTGCTTGTTTAAGAGTCTTAGCCACAACTTCCTGTCCAACCAACTGGGAAAAGTTTTGACTTCTATATTTTCGATAAAGTGCTTGATACATTAGGCTTTCTCCCCAAACATTGTAAAGTCCCATTCTGTCTTTTCAAGCAAAATAGCGACAAATTGTTCCAAATAATCTCGATCCATAGCATCATAATCATCAATTTCTGAAGAATCCAAATCCAGAACTCCAAGTAATTGACCATTCTTTATCATCGGCACAACAATTTCACTTTTAGCACTACTATCACAAGAAATATAGTTGGGATAAGTCCTTACATCTCCAACAATAACAGTTTCCTGAAAGTGAGCTGCCTCACCACAAACACCCTTTCCTAGCTCAATACGGATACAGGAAACACCGCCTTGGAAAGGACCTAAAACCAATTCCTTTCCGTCAAACAAATAAAAGCCTGCAAAGACAGTATTGGAAAAGCGTGACTTTAGAAGAGCACTAGCGTTGGAAAGATTAGCCAAAACATTGGTTTCACCATCCAATAAAAAAGAGAGCTCCTCATTTAACGTTTGATAACGTGATTGTTTTTCTGATTCTAACATAGAACTATTATATCAAAAAAAGACTTACAGACAAAAGAAAAATCCTTTGTTTTGTAAACAAAGGATTTTGTGAATTTTAAATTTGATTAAAGTTCGATATCACCGAACAAGTCAGCCATTGAGAATCCTGTTTGTGTTTCTGGAAGTTCGAAATCACGTTTTTCTTGACGTTTTGGACGACGTGGGCGAGCAGCACGTTTTTCTTCTTTTTGTCCTTCTTCTTGAGCTGGACGCTCTTCAAGAGCTTTGATAGAAAGTGATACGCGCTCTGCATCTGCGTTAACTTCAAGAACTTTAACTTTAACTTCTTGACCAACTTTAAGAGCTTCTTTTGGATTTTCAATACGTTTGTGTGAAATTTGTGATACGTGAACAAGTCCATCGATACCTGGCAATACTTCAACAAATGCACCGAAGTCAGTCAAACGTTTAACTGTTCCTTCAACTACATCACCTTTAGCTAATTTTTGCTCAACGCCATCCCATGGTCCAGGTGTTGTTGCTTTAAGTGAAAGTGATACACGTCCTTCTTCTTCGTTAAGATCAAGGATTTTCACTTCAATTTCTTCACCAACAGATACAACTGATTTTGGTGAAACATTACGTTCATGTGACAATTCAGTCAAGTGAACCAATCCGTCAACACCACCAAGATCGATGAAAGCACCGAAGCTTGTGATACGAGCAACTTTACCAGTTACTACATCACCAACAGCCAATTTACTGAATACTTCAGCGCGAGCTGCTGCAGTAGCTGCTTCAACAACTTCACGACGTGAAAGGATAAAGCGGTTTTCTTTAGGGTCAACTTCTTTAATTTTAGCATCAAATTCTTGACCTACAAAACGCTCAGTGTTACGTACGAAACGAGTATCCAACATTGAAGCTGGGATGAATCCACGAACACCTTCAAATTCTACTGAAAGTCCACCTTTAACGGCACGAGTTCCTTTAACAGTAACAACTTCTTCCTCACGACCAACAAGTTTGTCCCATGCTTTGCGAGCTTCAAGGCGTTTTTTAGATACAAGGTATGTAACTGTATCAGTATCTTTACCAACTACTTGACGAAGTACAAGAACATCCAATACTTCTCCTACTTTAACAAAGTCATTGATATCTGCATCGCGATCGTTTGTCAATTCGCGAAGAGTCAAGACACCTTCAACACCAGTTCCAGAGATTGCAACGTTAGCTTGAGTCGCATCAACTGTCAATACTTCAGCACTAACAACATCACCAGTCTCAACTTGGCTAACGCTATTTAGCAAATCTTCAAATTCGTTCATCTAAAAAATCCTCCAACAATCAAGTTTTTCTTAAACTTGACATACTTATAATTTTTTTCCTAAGCACCCGCAAGAACATGTTCATATCGTTCACGTCTTTCAATTATAAAAATAAAATACCCTAAGATATTTTGCCTTTTATCTTGATCATTACCTAAGAACTGGGGTAGCTGGATTCGAACCAACGCATGAGGGAGTCAAAGTCCCTTGCCTTACCGCTTGGCTATACCCCATTGATGAAATGGAGAGAGAGGGATTCGAACCCCCGAACCCGAAGGAGCGGATTTACAGTCCGCCGCGTTTAGCCTCTTCGCTATCTCTCCTACAATCAACTTGTATCATTATATCATGAAAATTTCAAAAAAACAAGACTTATTTTGCTAAATTATAATTTTCAATCAAAATTTCCACAGCTTTTTCCAATTTTTTATAAAAACTATCGACATTCCCATTCTTTATGATGGCAAATTGTCCATCTAATTCGGCAATTTCTCCGATAACTTTTTTACCAATGGTCAAGGTATAGCCTTCAAAACTGTCTTTTCCTACATTAACCTTGGCATCTGCTACTTGAATTTCAATTTTTTTATCTTTCTTACTCATTTCATACCTCTCTTCACTTTTTCTATTTTACAAGAAAATCCTAAAACTAGCAAGAAAAAACTCTATATCAGACTTCTCTGATATAGAGTTTTATGCTTTATTTAATATGGTTTTCTAGTTCCTTTTGGTACTTACCATTTGACTCTAATTTTTCTTTTTGCCATTTTTTCAGTGCTTCTTCATATTCTTTTGTCGTAACGATATCTTTTTGCAATTTCATTCCTTTAAAGATATATGGGTCACCTTTAATACCAACTTGTGAGTATGGTTTTGAGAATGGTACTACATTACTTACAACTGGAGAACCACCAGATGAGGCTGTCGGCATCAATAATGAACTATCTGTCAACCAAGCTTGAGCCTTGGCATATTTTTCATAGCGCTCTTCAAGATTCGTAGTTTCTGAATCGGCTTCATCCAATAATTTCTTATACTGGTCTAAACCAAGTTGCGCTACAACATCCTTATCTTTCCCTTTAGTAATACCAAGGTGTTTCATAGCAGAACCTGTTTTAGGATCCATGATATTCAAGTAAGATGCTGGGTCTTGATAACTTGGAGCCCATCCTGTACTGTTCAAATCATAGTCTTTTTGAGAAGGAACACGCGCTTGTGAAGTAATTGTTTCCTTTTCATTATCTGTCATTTGAAGAACGTCGATGACAACATTTTCAGCACCAAGAGTTGATTCAATTGACTGTTTGAAAGAGTTGCTTTGTTGAACGGCGATGGTGTCAGTTTGTTCAACTGGGACATCCAAGTGAATTGGGAAAGTTACTCCTTTAGCTTCCAAGTCTTTCTTCGCTTTTTCAAAAGCAACTTTAGCCTTGTCAGGGTTGTAGATAGAATCCTTACCATCAACTAACTCCACGTCCTTCCATTGCTCGCCATAGTTCACCAACTCTGCTTGTGCGATTTGACCAAAGTTCTTTCCACCTGCTTGCACAAAGTTGTCAGGAACGAGGCTGTTACGAATAATCTTATCCGCACCGTCTTCACCATTTAGCTGGGCAGCATAAGAATGGCGGTTGAAGGCAAAGTTGATAGCCTGACGGAAGTCCTTATTAAGCATAGCTTCTTTTGTAGAAGTTTTTTGTTCTTCACTTGTTTTCGCAGTTTTATTGAATGACTGACGATTTACGTTAAAGGTGAAGTAATAACTACTTGAGTCCTGTGGGCTATAAGTAATTTTATCTCCGTATTGTTCCAAAGTTGAAGCAAAGTTTGAGCTACTTGGGAAGAGACGGGCTGTCGTATAGGCACCTGAAGAGAAACTACGGATCAACGATTCTTGATCAGAACCATCGTAGTAAGTCAATTTAATCTTCTCAATTTTTACCTTTTCTTTATCCCAATAATTTGGATTTTTCTCGTATTCAATCAACGATTTAGACGTCAAGGTCTTCAAGATATAGGGACCATTGTAGAGAATTCCTGCTGGAGTAACTGCTCCATAATCTTTACCTGACGCCTTCAAAAATTCTTCATTTACAGGCAACATCGTTGCTGTTGTAACTTTAGAGTTCCAGAAGCTTTCTGGTTTGTTTAGGGTATATTCGACTGTGTAATCGTCCAAGGCCTTAACACCAACTGTAGAGAAATCATTGGTTTCACCAGTCATGTAGGCATCCAATCCCTTGATTGAATTTTGGATGAGAGAGACACCGTCTGACTTGCCGTCAGCTACGTGTTTCAATCCTGTTACAAAGTCATGGGCTGTTACTTCTGCGTATTCTTCACCTTCTGATGTGTACCATTTAACCCCTTCACGAAGTTTATAGGTATAAGTCAAACCATCTTTTGAGACAGACCAATCTTCAGCTAAGGAAGGAATAACATTTCCGTATTGATCGTTTTCCATCAAACCATCCACCACGTTTCCGATGATATCGGTTGTAGATGTACGAGTAGCTATGCTATAGTCCAAAGATGCTGGATCTACTGCATAAACATACGAAAATGTTGTCGGTGCATCTGCTTCTTTATCAGCTTTTCCACAAGCTACTAAAAGAGCTGTTGTACTCAGGACTACTCCTGCTGTTAAGAGCCATTTTTTCGATTTCATAAAAAATCTCCTTTAGTTAATTTTAATCTACTTTTACAATCCAACCTTCTGGCGCTTTAATATCGCCAAACTGAATTCCTGTCAATTCATCATAGAGTTTACGAGTCACAGGACCTACTTCTGTTTCACTATAGAACACATGGAAATCATTACCGTGTTGAATACCTCCAATTGGAGAAATAACCGCTGCGGTACCGCAAGCACCTGCCTCTACAAAACGGTCAAGGTTATCAATTGGGACATCCCCCTCAATAGGAGTTAAGCCCAAGCGATGTTCTGCCAAATAAAGCAAAGAATACTTGGTAATAGATGGCAAGATAGATGGACTCAACGGCGTTACAAACTCATTATCAGCTGTAATTCCAAAGAAGTTAGCTGATCCGACTTCTTCAATCTTTGTATGAGTTGATGGGTCTAGATAGATAACATCTGAGAAATGACGTGACTTGGCTATTTTTCCTGGCAAGAGACTGGCAGCATAGTTTCCACCAACCTTAGCCGCACCTGTACCATTTGGCGCTGCACGGTCGTATTCATCCTGAATCAAGAAGTTGGTTGGGACCAAACCACCTTTAAAGTAATTTCCAACTGGCATAGCAAAGATGGTGAAAATATACTCTTCTGCTGGTTTTACCCCGATAATATCTCCGACTCCAATCAAAAGAGGGCGAAGATATAAGGTTCCACCTGTTCCGTATGGAGGTACATATTCTTCATTCGCACGAACAACTGCCTTACAAGCTTCTACAAACATGTCTGTCGGAACTTGTGGCATCAAGAGACGGTCACATGTCCGTTGCAGACGTTTGGCATTTTCATCAGGACGGAACAGTTGAATACTGCCATCCTTAGTACGATAAGCTTTTAAACCTTCGAATGCTTGTTGACCATAGTGAAGACTTGGAGAAGACTCTGAAATATGCAAGGTTGCATCTTCAGTCAACTCTCCTTGATCCCATTGTCCATTTTTAAAATGAGCAATATAGCGATAAGGTAATTTCATATAGGAAAAACCGAGATTTTCCCAATCAATCGTTACTGTCATATTCCACTCCTTATTCTAAAAACCTATTTCTTTTATTCTACACTATTTTTCTAAAATAGCAAGTATATTTTGTAATTTTCAGAAAATTTCTTCAATAAAAAAGAACCAGCTCTTAGAACTGATTCTTCATTTCACTTATTTAGCTTCAGTAAATACTTCTTTAAGATAAGCGTCAAAAACTTCTTCATCTGAAATCGTGTCAGAAATGAAGCTTCCGTTACTAGTCCGCTCTGACAGGTTCAAGTCTTGCAATCTGCTTTCATAGATTGTCCCTTTATTGGATTGAACAAGCAGCGTTTGGTCTTTCTCTTTCACTTCTGTATTGAAGAGATCACCAACAAGTCCTTGTTCTGCAACTGCTCCTGCTAAGAAGACACGATGCGGTTTGTTTTTCAACTCACGCAAGACTTGTAAGCCTCGTTTGGCACGGCTGGTTGCTGGAATGTCCTCACAAGAGACACGTTTCAAGCTTCCACGTTGGGTCAAGAGGTAGAAGGATGAGGTATTACAGATAAAGGCGGATTGGACGACATCATCTTCTTTCAAGTTCATAGCCTTGACACCCGCAGCCTTGGCACCGACAACCGGAACCTCTTCGATATTGAAACGAAGGGCATAGCCATTTTGGCTAATCAAGAGAACATCATCTAGTTTGATTGGAGCAACTGCTACAATCTGGTCTGTATCATCTTTGAGCTTAGCATACTTGACTGACTTGGACTTGTAGGTCCGCCATGGAGTGAACTCTTTGCGTTCTACACGCTTGATTTGACCGAGACGAGTTGCAGCAAAGTAGGTTGTCGCATCATCAAACTCATCTACCACTTCTGCATAAAGGATTTCTTCGTTCGTTTCGAAGTTTGTAATAGTCTGGCTCAAATGCTCACCGATATCCTTCCAGCGAATATCTGCCAATTCATGGATTGGTCGATAAATGATATTTCCAAGAGTAGTGAACATCAAAAGATGCTGGGTTGTTTTAGTAGATTGTACAAAAATCAAACGGTCATCATCACGTTTACCAATTTCTTCTAAGGTGGAAGCCGCAAAAGAACGTGGGCTGGTACGTTTGATATAGCCTGCCTTCGTCACGCTGACGTAAGTATCTTCTTCAGCGATAAGGCTAGCAGTATCAATCTCAATCACTTTTGCTGTATCTTCTAACGAACTTAAACGCGAAGTTGCAAACTTCTTCTTAACCTCACGAAGTTCTTTCTTCATAAGATTATACATAGTACGTTCATCACCGATAATCGCCGCCAGCATAGCAATTTTTTCACGAAGTTCTGCTTCCTCTTTCTGCAAGACAACCACATCGGTATTGGTCAAACGGTACAGTTGCAAGGTTACGATAGCCTCAGCCTGCTCTTCAGTAAAATCATAACTGACCTTGAGGTTTTCCTTGGCGTCAGCCTTATTCTCAGAAGCGCGGATAAGGGCAATGACTTCATCTAAGATAGAGATGACACGAATCAAACCTTCCACGATATGGAGGCGTTTTTCAGCCTTTTCTTTATCAAAGCGAGAACGTGCTAAGATGACTTCACGACGGTGGGCGATATAGCTAGACAAGATTGGGACAATTCCAACCTGACGAGGTGTGAAATTGTCAATCGCCACCATGTTAAAGTTGTAGTTGATTTGTAGGTCGGTGTACTTAAGTAGATAGTTTAGAACCAGCTCGGTATTGGCGTCTTTCTTAAGTTCGATCGCAATGCGAAGACCATCACGGTCAGACTCATCCCGAACCTCAGCAATACCTGCCACTTTGTTATTGACACGAACATCATCAATTTTCTTGACTAGATTAGCCTTGTTGGTTTCATAAGGAATCTCAGTGATAACGATTTGTTCCTTACCACCTTTTAGCTTTTCAATCTCAGTCTTGGAACGGACAACCACGCGCCCCTTACCAGTTTTATAAGCCTTTTTGATCTCATCACGGCCTTGGATAATCCCTCCAGTCGGGAAGTCTGGGCCAGGCAAGAATTCCATGAGCTTTTCCACCTTGGCAGTCGGATGATCAATCATATAGACTGTGGCATCGATAACTTCGGCCAGATTATGCGGAGGAATATCTGTGGCATAACCAGCCGAAATACCAGTCGAGCCATTGACCAAGAGGTTTGGAAATGCTGCTGGCAGGACTGTCGGCTCTTTCTCGGTATCGTCAAAGTTCCAAGCAAAGGGAACTGTTTTTTTTTCGATATCTTGAAGAAGGTAACCGGCAATCTCAGACAATCGTGCCTCCGTATAACGCATTGCCGCAGGCGGATCACCATCCATAGAACCATTGTTACCGTGCATTTCAACTAGAATCTCACGATTTTTCCAGTCCTGAGACATACGGACCATGGCATCATAGATGGAACTGTCACCGTGTGGGTGGAAATTCCCCATGATATTCCCGACAGACTTGGCCGACTTACGGTAGCTCTTGTCAAAGGTATTGCCATCCTTATTCATCGAATAAAGAATACGACGCTGAACCGGCTTTAATCCATCACGAATGTCTGGCAAAGCCCGGTCTTGAATAATGTATTTGGAGTAGCGACCAAAGCGCTCTCCCATAATGTCCTCCAGAGACATATTTTGAATGTTAGACATAGGATACTAAGCCCGTAAAATGCAAAGTGAAAATAGGAAATTCTTGCAGTGAACGATGCTCGCAAGAGAATTTATCTTTTTTACACAGCATTGAGGGCGTGTTCAACTCCTTTCAAAGAATGTAGAGTATGTAATGATAAAAGGATGTAGAAAGGATTAGTCCCATTTTTCAGTTACTATAAGTAACCAAACTACCCTTTCTGTAGTTTAAAGTACTTAAAATTTATTAATTCGGTTAGTATTAAGGAAATTTCACATAGCATTTAGGGCGTGTTCAACCCCTTTCGAAGAATGGAGGTAAATACTATGGAAAAAGAAAAAATATAGAGTAAGTGAGTTTCACCCAATTCCTGTATCGTCATTTCCACTTGAAGTGTCTACTTCACAAATCCTCGTTTATACTTGATATGACTGGCGATATTGCTATCTACATCTTTCCTATCCCAAAGTTGGAGTTCCCATGGGTAGTAAAAATTACTTTTATTTTTAAAATAGATATGAATACCGACATAGCCATCTTTATCACGTAAATACCAGTTTTTTAGTCCGTAAATCTCTTGCCAATCATCTAATTTATCCATGACTTGAGCTATCTCTTTGGAACTTAAAATCATACGAGCACCAAAAATATCATTAAGAATAGAATTCACAGGATAGCCCTCTTGACGCTCAGAAAAACGTGTAATTTTATCTAAAATAGACTCAGAAGTTTTGACACGATAAACATAGGCAATATCTTGGACATCCGCTTTCATCAGATAGTCATTAATTGACTCATGTAAATTCAGACGGTAGGCCAAAATCGCTTTAGTCGGAACTTTTGAAAAGGTATGCTTGAGATTGATTTTTTCCACCTTACCCGTTTCAAAATAATCTTTAGAATATTCTAGATGAATACGATTAATCTCTGTAATGAGGCGTTCCACTTTTTCAATCATGAGTCTTCTCCTCTCGCTTTTTCATTTTTCTAGTTATTCCCAAACTTCTTCACTCTTTCCTCCACGTACTCAAGAATCTTCTCAGCCACTTCCTTATCGTAGTCAAACCCCATTTTTTGTGCAAGAGATTGAGCTTCTTGATGGAAAAGTTGCATTGTAGCAAACAAAGACTGAGTGATTCTCCCTATACTTGAAAAATCAAGGAGAGAAGAGAATTCCTCCCCATTCTCTATAGGTAAATACTGGAAAAGATACTTGTAATTTTTACCGATGTCAACTACTCCTCTATCACTTGCTACTTGCCAAGCTAAGACTTTTAGTAGCTCTTGCTGACAAATCCCATAAAGATGGTCGGTCGCGTAGATGAGCTGATTCCGACAAATCCCTTTGACAACGTAGGCAGACACCCACCAAAACTCATTGCAGACTTTTTCAAAATCTGTCTGACTAGCTGGATTCGTCCAGTAGCGCCTCGGACTAGGCGGATAAGATTCAAACAAACCTTTATCATCTTTCAAAACTGTATAATCAGCCTCACTATCCACCCACTCTTGAATTTGTTGTTTTGGACAGAGGGTTAGATCAATTCGATTTCTATCTTCAAAGAGCATGAGGTAGAGACGGCGATGTCCAAGAGTAACCTCTTGCTCAATGAGGCGTTTACCGAACTGGTCCAGCCAAGAAAAGTCATTCGTCAGATTATCTAAGTCGTCTACAACATAAACTACATCATAATCTTGAAATTCATCTTGTGGTGCTTGTGAATTTGTCCGTGAACCAGACATAGCGATGGCCTCGACTTGAAGCGTTTTTGCGGTTTGAAAAATTAAATCAAGTATTTCGGGTTCTGTTCTCATGTTTATCATTTCTTTGTTTATTATAAAAATGAATAAGGGATCTGATAGTAAAATTAAATATTGTCTATAATGTAGGATTTAAAATGTTTTGATAATTCCCACTTTTAAAGAGTTGACTGATAATAATCTAATTTACTGACTTAAATTAATCCTTGTGACCGTCGCCATTCATCATAGGATTCGATATCAGTATTTACCATTTTCATACACAATCCCATTACAGCCATATCATCAAAGTAGCCTGCTAACGGAATAAAATCTGGAATAATGTCAATTGGGGAAAGGAAATAAATAAGTGCACTTAAAACGGCTAAAATAGTTCCATAAGGAACCGTTGTGTATTTCCTTTGAACATAATGTTTCACTAAGGAAATCATGACTGGAATCATCGAAAATTTCTTTCCAACAAATGGCATATCGTTAATTTTTTGCTCCAAACGATACAAAAAATTATCTAATTCATCTTTATCATTTAATAAAGCTTCAGATTGCCCATATCCACTTTCAAGAGCTTCTTTTACTTGATCTTCAGACAGATTATTTGACATTGTTGTTCTCCTTTTTGGATCTTTTAAAATACTGTTGCTTCTTCCAGCGTAAACTTGACATTGTCCTCAATCCACTTACGTCGTGGTTCGACTTTATCTCCCATGAGGACATTGACGCGGCGTTCCGCGCGAGCTAGGTCTTCGATTGTGACACGGATGAGGGTACGCGTTTCTGGGTTCATGGTTGTTTCCCAGAGCTGGTCCGCATTCATCTCACCAAGCCCCTTGTAGCGTTGAAGGGTGGCCCCCTTGCTAAACTGCTTGCGGAGTTCTTCTAATTCTCCGTCCGTCCAAGCGTAAGCCACTTCTTCTTTCTTGCCTTTTCCTTTGGACATCTTGTAAAGAGGCGGAAGGGCGATGTAGACATGACCTGCCTCGACTAGAGGACGCATGTAGCGATAAAAGAAGGTTAAGAGAAGTGTTTGGATGTGGGCACCGTCGGTATCCGCATCGGTCATGATAATGATCTTATCATAGTTAGCATCTTCAAGGGAGAAGTCTGCTCCAACACCCGCGCCAATAGTATAAATCATAGTATTGATTTCCTCATTTTTGAGGATATCTGCCATCTTAGCCTTGGCTGTATTGATGACCTTACCACGAAGAGGCAAAATAGCCTGGAACTTACGATCACGTCCTTGTTTGGCAGATCCACCGGCAGAGTCCCCCTCGACCAGGTAGAGTTCATTCTTAGCTGGATTTTTAGACTGGGCTGGGGTCAATTTCCCAGACAACAAGCCCTTGTCTTTTTTGTTTTTCTTGCCATTTCGGCTCTCATCACGCGCTTTACGTGCTGCTTCGCGAGCATCACGGGCCTTGATAGCCTTGCGGATGAGGTTCGAAGCCAATTCTCCGTTTTCCATTAGGAAGAAAGTCAACTTATCAGTCACAATTCCATCCACAACTGGGCGAGCTAGTGGACTTCCTAGTTTGTCCTTGGTCTGGCCCTCAAACTGCAAATGTTCTTCAGGAACTAGAATAGAGAGGACAGCCGCTAGCCCCTCACGATAGTCTGATCCTTCAAGATTTTTATCTTTTTCCTTGAGAAGCCCCGTCTTGCGCGCATAGTCATTCATAACTTTGGTGATAGCAGACTTAAGTCCCGTCTCATGCGTCCCACCATCTTTAGTACGTACGTTATTGACAAAAGACAAGATATTATCTGAAAATCCATCATTGTACTGGAGGGCCACTTCCACTTGGAAACCATTGTCTTCACCTTCAAAGTATAGAACTGGCGTCAAGGTTTCCTTGTCTTCGTTTAGATAAGAAACAAAGTCCTGTACCCCGTTCTCATAATGGAACTCGATTGCTTCATCTGTTCGCTTATCTGTCAAAGACAAGGTCACATTTTTCAAGAGAAATGCTGATTCATTAAGACGCTCTGAGATGGTATTGTATTTAAAATCTGTCGTAGAAAAGATCGTCGCATCAGGCATGAAGGTCACCTTGGTACCTGTCTTAGACTTAGGCGCTGTACCGATTTTCTTCAAGGTCGTGACAGGCTTGCCCCCATTTTCAAAACGTTGCCTGTAGATTGCACCACCACGGGTGATTTCAACTTCTAGCCAGCTAGAAAGGGCATTAACAACGGAAGAACCCACCCCGTGAAGTCCACCTGATGTCTTGTATCCTCCTTGACCAAATTTCCCTCCGGCGTGAAGAATGGTAAAGATAACCTCAACTGTTGGGATTCCCATAGCGTGCATACCTGTCGGCATCCCACGTCCATGGTCTTGAACCGTTAGACTACCGTCTTTATTGATAGTTACATCGATACGATCACCAAACCCAGACAAGGCTTCATCGACTGCATTATCAACGATTTCCCAGACTAGGTGGTGGAGACCAGCACCATCGGTCGATCCGATATACATCCCTGGACGTTTTCGGACCGCATCCAACCCTTCTAGCACCTGAATGGCGTCATCATTATAATTGTTAATATTGATTTCCTTTTTTGACACAAGGAACCTCCTATTCATTCATCTTTACTATTCTACAGGTTTTCCAAGGATTTTGCAAAATTTTTCTTTCTCAGGTGTGATAATTTCAGAAGAGATTCTCTGCCTTTCTTCTCCATTTCATGATATAATAGGAGTATGATTACAATAGTTTTATTAATCCTAGCCTATCTGCTGGGTTCGATTCCGTCTGGTCTCTGGATTGGACAAGTATTCTTTCAAATCAATCTGCGCGAGCATGGTTCTGGAAATACTGGAACAACTAATACCTTCCGCATTTTAGGTAAGAAAGCGGGCATGGCAACCTTTGTCATTGACTTTTTTAAAGGAACCCTAGCAACGCTTCTTCCGATTATGTTTCATCTGCAAGGCGTTTCGCCTCTCATCTTTGGACTTTTGGCTGTCATTGGACATACCTTCCCTATCTTTGCAGGATTTAAAGGGGGCAAGGCTGTCGCAACTAGTGCTGGAGTGGTTTTCGGATTTGCCCCTGTTTTCTGCCTCTATCTAGCGATTGTTTTCTTTGGAACTCTTTATCTTGGTAGTATGATTTCACTGTCTAGTGTCACAGCATCTATCGCAGCCGTTATCGGGGTTCTATTCCTTCCACTTTTTGGTTTTATCCTAAACAGCTATGATCCTCTCTTTATTTTGATTATCCTAGCACTTGCTAGCTTGATTATCATTCGCCATAAGGACAATATCGCTCGTATCAAAAATAAAACTGAAAATTTGGTCCCTTGGGGGTTAAACCTAACCCATCAACATCCTAAAAAATAAAACGCCAGTTCTGTACTGACGTTTTTTTGTATGCTTATTTTGATTTGATGTAGTTGATACCGTCTGCCTTAGGCGCAACTGCTTTTCCAAAGAAGGCTGCCAAGACAAGAATGGTCAAAACATAAGGAGCGATTTGAAGATAAACCGTAGGCACTCCTTGTAGGAACGGCAATTGAGACCCAATAACAGCCAAACTTTGTGAAAGTCCAAAGAAGAGGCTAGATAGCATGGCTCCGATTGGATTCCATTTTCCGAAGATCATCGCAGCAAGGGCGATAAATCCAGGACCAACAATAGTTGTCACTGAGAAGTTAACTGAAATAGATTGAGCATAAATCGCTCCGCCAATTCCACCTAGGAAACCTGAAATAATAACTCCTAAATATCTCATCTTGTAAACATTGATTCCCAAGGTATCCGCCGCTTGAGGGTGTTCACCGACAGAGCGAAGACGAAGACCAAAGCGAGTCTTAAAGAGAATAAACCAAGCAAGAAATGAGAAGGCAATGGCCAGATAACCAAGTAGACTAGTTGACTTGAAGAAGATATCACCGATTACTGGAATATTTGCCAAGACTGGGAAATCAAAGCGTCCAAAAGTCTGACTTAGGTTGTCAGTTTGTCCTTTGTTATAAAGTACTTTCACCAAGAAAACAGCCAAGGCCGGCGCCATCAAGTTCAATACCGTACCGCTGACAACATGGTCTGCACGGAAATGAATCGTCGCTACTGCGTGGATGATAGAGAAGAGGCCTCCAATCAATCCTGCAACTAGCAAGGATAGCCATGGAGTTGCTGCTCCAAATTGTTCTGCAAATTCAAGGTTAAAGACAACTCCAGAAAAGGCCCCCATAACCATAATTCCTTCAAGGCCGACGTTTACCACACCACCACGTTCAGAGAAAACACCACCGATACTTGTAAAGATGAGGGGTGCTGAGTAAATCAGCATAGAAGACACCAAGAGGGTGAGCAAGGTTGTAATAGACATCTTTACTTACCTCCTTTAACTTGTTTTTTCGGTTTGACAAAGCGTTCGATAAGGTAATGAACACTGACAAAGAAGATAATAGACGCTGTTACAATACTGACAAGCTCAGACGGTACCTGTGCCGCATTCATACCAGGAGCTCCAACTTGGAGAACACCAAATAGGAAGGCTGCAAAGAGAATACCAATTGGTGAATTGGCCGCAAGCAGACTAACCGCCATCCCGTTAAATCCGATAGCTAATGACGCTCCCTGGACATAAACGTTCTGGAAGGTTCCCAGACCTTCAACAGCTCCACCAAGACCTGCCAAGGCACCTGAGATAATCATTGAGAGGATAATTGTTCGTTTGGCAGAAATACCAGCGTATTCTGATGCGTGAGGATTAAGACCAACTGCACGGATTTCAAAACCAAGGGTTGTTTTCTTGAGCATGAACCAAATAACTGCAACGGCAATGAGAGCAAAGAAAATACCGATATTCATCCGCGAATTACCAGTCAACTCAGACAACCAAGGTGTCTGATAGGTTGCATTAGCCCCAACACGAATGGTCGAATCTGTACTTTGCATGAAGTCTTTAGGGAAAGCATGGATAAAAGCATTTCCCACATACAATACAATGTAGTTCATCATGATGGTTACGATAACCTCTGACGTCCCTAGATAGGCTCTCAGAATACCTGGAATCGCACCGACAATCCCACCTGCAATCAAGGCAATCCCGATGGTTGCTAGAATCATCAAGGGACGGGGCATATCTGGATGCGACAGGGCAAACCAACCACTGAGAATCCAACCTGCCAAAGCCTGACCAGGAAGCCCCACGTTAAAGAAACCAGCGCGACTGGCAACGGCAAAACCAAGACCAATCAAAATTAGAGGTCCCATAGCACGGAAGATTTCCCCAATCCCGCGTAGACTACCAAAGGCTGTATAGAACAATTCTTCGTAGCCCCAAATAGCGTCATAACCAAAGATCCACATGACAATGGCTCCAAGTAAAATTCCTAGGAAGACAGAAATCAAGGGAACCGAAATTTGTTGTAATTTTTTAGACATCACTCTTCTCCTTTCCCAAGTTTCCACCAGCCATCAAGACACCAAGTTCTTGTTTATTGGTTGTTTCTGGTGATACAATACCTTGAATCTTACCATCATGGATAACAGCAATACGGTCTGAGACGTTTAAAATCTCATCCAACTCAAAGCTGACAACAAGGACAGCCTTCCCATTATCACGCTCTTCAATCAAGCGTTTGTGGATATATTCAATGGCACCGACATCCAACCCACGAGTTGGCTGGCTGACGATAAGGAGATCAGGATCACGATCAATTTCACGAGCAATAATTGCTTTTTGTTGATTTCCTCCTGAGAGTGCAGCTGCAGGAACAAATTCACTGGCAGCACGAACATCAAATTCTTCCATTAGCTTTTTAGCATAAGAAGTAATATTTGAATAGTTCAAAATTCCATTTTTACTATGTGGTTCTTTGTAGTAGGTTTGAAGGGCAATATTTTCAGAAATCATCATTTCCAAAATCAAGCCATCACGGTGACGGTCTTCTGGAACGTGCCCAACACTCAACTCTGTAATCTGACGTGGGTGCAAGCCTACAATTGAATCTCCTTTTAGCTCAATACTACCAGATTCAACCTTGCGAAGACCTGTAATAGCTTGAATCAGTTCAGACTGACCATTTCCATCAATTCCCGCAATCCCAACAATCTCTCCAGCACGAACATCCAAGGACAGATTTTTCACAGCTGGGACACCGCGGTTTTCATTGACCACCAAGTCTTTAATAGACAAGACCACTTCTTTTGGTTGAGAAGCTTGCTTCTCTGTTTTAAAGGAAACAGAGCGTCCCACCATCATTTCTGCCAAATCAGCATTGGTAGCTCCTGCAATTTCGACTGTTTCAATTGATTTCCCACGACGGATAACTGTAACGCGGTCAGAAACTGCGCGAATCTCGTCCAACTTGTGGGTAATCAAGATAATTGATTTTCCTTCTTTGACAAGATTTTTCAAAATAGCCATCAACTCATCAATTTCTGATGGAGTCAAGACAGCCGTTGGTTCATCAAAGATAAGGATATCAGCCCCCCGATAAAGGGTTTTTAAAATTTCTACACGTTGTTGGGCTCCAACTGAGATATCTGCTACCTTGGCAGAAGGGTCAACAGCTAAGCCATAACGTTCAGAAAGAGCCTTGATTTCTTTGCTAGCTCCAGCGATATCTAATACACCATTTTTAGTTAATTCACTACCTAAAATAATGTTTTCAGCCACTGTAAAGGCTTCTACCAACATAAAGTGCTGGTGAACCATTCCGATTCCCAAGCTAGCTGCTTTAGATGGTGAATCGAGGTTGACAACTTGACCGTTGACCACAATTTCACCACTGGTTGGTTCAAGAAGCCCTGCTAACATGTTCATGAGCGTGGACTTTCCAGCCCCATTTTCTCCTAAAAGTGCATGAATTTCACCTTTTCGTAGGTGCAAGTTGATTTTGTCGTTGGCAACAAATTCACCAAACACCTTAGTAATATCACGCATCTCAATGACATTTTCGTGTGCCATGTGCTCTTCCTTTCAGAGTCTTATTTTATTTCAATAAAACTTGCTAGTTTCTCTAGTAGCAAGCTTTACTGAGACAAAATGACTTTGTCTCAACTCTTAAAAAAGCGGCCAAGGGCCGCTTCCTAAGAAATGACTTCCATCCATTATTTTTCAGGAATTTTTACGCTTCCATCAAGGATTTTAGCTTTAGCATCTTCAACAGCTTTTTTACCTTCTTCTGAAAGGTTTGTTACTGCCAAGTCAACCCCTTTATCCTTCAATGAGTAAACGATCACTTGACCGCCAGGGAATTCACCTTTTTCTGCCTTGTTAGAAATATCTTTTACAGTTGTACCAACTTGTTTCAAAGTAGATACAAGAACAAAGTTTGATTCTTTGCCATCTTTAGAAGTGTATTTACCTTCTGCTTCTTGGTCACGGTCAACACCGATAACCCAAACTTTTTCATTTTCAGGACGGCTTTCGTTAAGTGATTTTGCTTCTGCAAAGACACCTGCACCTGTACCACCAGCTACTTGGTAAACAATATCTGCACCAGCTGCGTATTGTGCGGCTGCAATTGTTTTACCTTTAGCGGCATCACCGAATGAACCAGCATAGTCAACTTGTACTTTGATAGATGGGTCTACTGACGCAACACCAGCCTTGAACCCTGCTTCAAAACGAGAGATAACTTCTGACTCCTGCCCACCTACAAAACCAACTTGTTTTGTCTTAGTTGTTTTAGCTGCAGCTACACCTGCAAGGTAACCTGACTCATTATCAGCAAAAGTTACGCTAGCAACATTCTTTTGGTCTTTAATAACATCATCAATCAAAACATAGTTGATATCAGTGTGCTCTTTTGCTGCTTCTTCAACCGCATTGTGAAGAGCAAAACCAACACCGAAGATTAGGTTGTAACTTCCAGCCGCTTGTTGCAAGTTGTTAGCGTAGTCAGCTTCACTTGTTGATTGGAAGTAAGTAAAACCTTTATCTTTTGAAAGATTGTGTTCTTTACCCCAATCTTGCAAACCTTCCCAAGCTGATTGGTTGAATGATTTGTCATCAACACCACCAGTATCAGTTACGATTGCTGCTTTTGTCTTCACATCAGAAGATGAAGCTGCGTTACGAGAAGAGCGGTTACCACATGCAGCAAGTCCAACTGCTGCCACTGCAACTAGACCAAGGCCTAGCCATTGTTTCTTGTTCATTACTGAACCTCCTAAATAAGATGTGCAACGATGTTGCAAGTATGGATTGGTTGGCCACAAGGACCGTGCCACTCAGAGAGCGACTCAGACTAGTTTAAGTCTGTAAAAGAGTATGGAAGTAATTCCCCGACCGTCATCTCGACCGTCGATTTATCTTTTGCGACTAAGGTCACTTTTAGAGCTTGTTCAAAAAATTCAGCCATCACTTGGCGACAAGCACCGCATGGCGAGATTGGTTTTTCAGTCTGTCCATAGACAATCAATTCTGAAAACTCTCTTTGACCTTCGGAAACTGCTTTAAAAATCGCTGTGCGTTCTCCACAGTTAGTCAAAGGGTAGCTAGCATTCTCGATGTTCACACCTGTATAAATACTACCATCCTTGGCTACTAAAACAGCTCCGATAGGAAAATGAGAATAGGGCACATAGGCTTTCTTGCTGGTTTCAATTGCTAGTTCAATTAACTCAGTAGTCGCCATCAGCCAATTCTCCTTTTAAAATGGCTACCCCAGCTGACGTTCCGATACGGGTCGCCCCAGCTTCAACAAAGGCAAGAGCATCTGCATAAGAACGAGCTCCGCCAGCAGCCTTGACACCCATATCAGGTCCAACTGTTTCACGCATTAATCTAACATCTGCTACCGTCGCACCACCAGTTGAAAAGCCAGTAGATGTTTTAACAAAATCAGCTCCAGCTTTTTGGGCTAATTGGCAAGCCACAACTTTTTCTTGGTCTGTTAGAAGGCAAGCTTCAATAATGACTTTTACTAACTTATCACCACTTGCTTCCACTACTGCTCGAATATCCGACTCAACCAAGGCTAAATCGCCTGATTTGAGAGCCCCAACATTGATCACCATATCAATCTCATCGGCACCATTTTGGATAGCTTCTTTTGTTTCAAAAGCTTTCACAGCTGAAGTTGTTGCTCCCAAAGGGAAACCTACTACTGTGCAGACCTTTACATCTGTGCCTTCAAGTCCTTTTTTAGCATGTTCAACCCAGGTCGGATTAACGCAAACACTGGCAAAATCATACTCTCTAGCTTCAGATAACAAACAATCAATTTGATTTTCTGTTGCATCTTGTTTCAAAAGCGTATGATCGATATATTTATTTAACTTCATATTCGGATTCTCCCTAGTTTTATGAGATGATTTCTATAATTTCTCGTAAACTTTGCACTCCATCATTTATTTTAACATATTTTTGAAAATCTGTAACTAGCTGAGGAGGAATTTTTCCATTTGTGTATACTTTTGCAACAATTTCGCCCTTTTGAACAGAATCTCCAACCTTCTTTTCAAAAACAATTCCAGTTTCATAGTCCAAATCATCAGATTTGACTGCACGGCCAGCACCCAGTCTCATAGCATAAAGCCCAAATTCCATAGCTGGAAGAGCTGAAATGACCCCCGTTTCCTGAGCAGGGATTTCCACCACATGGGCTACATTTACAGGACGATAGAGGTCTTCCAAATCTCCGCCTTGGGCTTGGACCATCTCCTCAAACTTAGCCAGTGCTTGACCATTTTCAAGATGTTGGCGAACTTCTTCAACTGTTTTATTTACATTTGCTAAACCAAGCATAATTTGAGCCAATTCACAAATAAAGTGGGTAATATCCTGACGGCCTTGCCCTTGTAAAATCTCCAGTGCTTCAAGGATTTCCAGACGATTTCCAATTGCTCGTCCCAAGGGCTGGCTCATATCCGTAATGACTGCTACTGTCTTTCGGCCAACTGCCTTACCAAGTTCCACCATGGTTTGAGCCAACTCGCGCGCCTCATCAACCGTCTTCATGAAGGCACCCTCACCGACAGTCACATCTAGCAAAATAGCATCCGCCCCTGCAGCAATTTTCTTGCTCATGACAGAACTGGCAATCAACGGAATCGTGTCAACAGTTGCGGTCACATCACGAAGGGCATAGAGAAGCTTATCCGCTTTGACCAGCTGGTCTGATTGCCCAATGACAGATACACCAATATCCTGCACCTGACGAATAAAATCTTCTTGACTACGCTCGACTTGATAGCCCTTAATGGACTCCAATTTATCAATTGTCCCACCAGTATGGCCGAGACCACGACCACTCATTTTAGCCACAGGCACACCGAAGCTAGCAACAAGGGGAGCTAAAATCAAGGTCACCTTATCACCAACACCACCCGTAGAATGCTTGTCAACCTTAACCCCATCAATAGCGGATAAATCAAACTCTTGACCTGTCTTGACCATCTTCATGGTCAAATTAGATATTTCTTGAGTCGTCATTCCTTTAAAATAAACAGCCATAGCAAAGGCAGACATCTGATAATCAGGGACAGTTCCTGACACATAACCTTCAACTAACCATTCAATTTCACTCGAAGTTAATTCTTGACCGTCTCGTTTTTTTTGGATTAAATCAACTGCTCTCATTCTTTCACACTTCTAAGGATATAGTATCCCTTATCTTTTTTGACGATTTCACAATTACCAAACACATCTTCCATCTTGGACTTGGCACTTGGAGCCCCTTGTTTTTTCTGGATAACGATTGTTAAATCTCCACCAGTTTCCAAGAAATCTTTACTGTTCTCAATGATTTCATGAACCATTTGCTTGCCCGCACGGATAGGAGGGTTGGAAATGACATGGTCAAATTTCCCTTCAACTTGTTCATAGATGTTGGACTGAAAAATCGTCGCTTCTACTTTATTTCGTTCAGCATTTTGTCGCGCCAAATCCAAGGCACGATTGTTGATATCGACCATGGTCGCCTGAATGCCATAAGCCTTAGCCAAGGACAAGCCTAAAGGTCCGTAACCACAGCCTACATCAAGGACAGTTTCTCCTTGGTTGACCTCAAGACACTTGAGCAAAAGTTGACTTCCAAAGTCAATCATTTTCTTGCTAAAAACACCCGCATCCGTCAAAAAGGTCATTTTTTCTCCCAACAAGTCCACTCTCAACTCATGAATGTCGTGAGCAGCGTCAGGATTCTCTGCATAATACATTTTACTCATGAAACTATTTTACCATAATTTGCCTTAAATTGTAAATCGTTTACAAATGGATAATAAAAGGAAAAAGACTGAAGAAAGCTAGTCAAGAGGACCTTTTCTTCAATCTCTTTCAACACTTATAGATGAATGATAAACCATTTAGAACCAGAAATATCACAGTCAGAATAAAACAATAAATTTATCATCTATAATCAGACGCATTTTGATTACGATTGCTTAACCTTCAGATACTTAATTATCAACAAAATTCCCAACAAGATGTTTAGATAAAAGCCCAACTGATAAGTTTTTGTCAGGATTTCCAAACTTGTCCAAAGTCGTATCAAATCTACTAGTGACATGCGGAAGAAATAACCCTCTGTCGCAATCCATAGGACTAAAAAGACATAACTACCAGCAGCAAGCCATTTCGACCACCGTTTTTTTAGGAAGAAAGCAATTAAGAGCGAACAGATAAAGATAGCTGTTACAATAGCATGTTCCATCAAAAAAGTAAAACCGTAATAGATTTCCACAAAGCGTCTACCATTATCCGCATTGGCTCCTTTTAAAAAAGGTAGTGCAAAACTTAAAATAAAACAGAGCTCCAGTATGTAACGTTTTAAGATTTTCATAGTACACCTCCTATAAGTTGTGAACTAAAAAGCCCCCTTTATTAGCTTATAAATCAGCAGAAACTATCTCCTACTTCATCTATAAATTGGTCAACCTCTATCTACCTCTATTATACTATATCAGCTTACTACCATCAAGAAACCGCTTTATTTTTTTGGCTTTTTATGGTAAGATAGACAAAATATCTAGGGGAAAACAAATGACCAACGAATTTTTACATTTTGAAAAGATAAACCGCGAAACTTGGCAATCCTTGCATCGCAAAACAACCCCTCCCTTGACCGAGGAAGAATTAGATTCAATTAAGAGTTTCAATGATCAGATTAGCCTACAAGATGTTACTGATATCTATCTGCCACTGGCAAATCTGATTCAGATTTATAAACGTTCCAAAGAAGACCTTGCCTTTTCAAAAGGCATTTTCCTTCAAAGAGAGGGTAAAACTCAGCCTTTTATTATTGGGGTTTCTGGGAGTGTTGCCGTAGGTAAATCAACCACAAGTCGGCTCTTGCAAATTTTGCTTTCTCGTATCGTTCCTGGAGCAAGTGTTGAACTGGTTACTACGGATGGTTTTTTATACCCAAACAGTGTCTTAATTGAGCAAGATATTCTCAACCGCAAGGGTTTTCCTGAGAGCTACGACATGGAAGCTTTGCTCAATTTCCTAGACCAACTTAAAAATGGGCAGGATGTGGATATACCTGTTTATTCCCATGAAATCTATGATATCGTGCCAGGTCAAAAACAAGGAGTAGAAGCCGCTGATTTTGTCATTGTTGAAGGAATCAATGTCTTTCAAAATCCACAAAACGAACGTCTTTACATCACTGATTTCTTTGACTTTTCAATCTATGTCGATGCCGCAGTCGAGGATATTGAAAGCTGGTATTTGGATCGTTTCTTAAAACTTCTTAGCTTTGCTCAAGATGATCCAGGCAACTATTACTACCGTTTCACTCAACTTCCTCTTAATGAAGTGAAGGATTTTGCCCATCAAGTCTGGACCAGTATCAATCTCACCAATCTACAAAATTATATTGAACCGACCCGAAATCGTGCGGAAGTGATTCTTCACAAAACAAAGAACCATGAAATCGATGAAATTTACTTAAAAAAATAATTTTCCCTTGTCAAAACGTAAGTTTTCAGATATAATGGTATAGTTAGTAAAAATGGAGGTAAGAACATTGGCAAACATTAAATCAGCTATCAAACGCGCTGAATTGAACGTTAAACAAAACGAAAAAAACTCAGCTCAAAAATCAGCTATGCGTACTGCTATCAAAGCTTTTGAAGCAAACCCATCTGAAGAACTTTACCGTGCTGCCAGCTCAGCTATCGATAAAGCAGAAACTAAAGGTTTGATTCACAAAAACAAAGCAAGCCGCGACAAAGCTCGTCTTGCAGCTAAACTTGGTTAATCATTAACTGCATACAAAATGAGCTCCTCGGAGCTTTTTTTGTACACATTTTCCGGAGGTTATTATGAAAATAGCTATCATTGGATATTCTGGATCAGGAAAATCAACTCTGGCAGAAAAACTAGCTAGGCACTACTCTATCCCAAAACTTCATATAGATACTCTCCAATTTCAACCTGGTTGGCAAGACAGTGACCGTGACTGGATGCATAAGGAAATGAAAACTTTTCTAGTCAAAAACAAAAACTGGGTCATTGATGGCAACTACTCTTGGTGTTGCTATGAGGAAAGAATGAAAGAAGCAGATCAAATCATCTTTCTAAATTTCTCTCGATGGAATTGTCTGCTTCGAGCCTTTAAGCGTTATCTTCAATACCGAGGAAAAGTCAGAGAAAGTAGGGCTAAGGGATGCCCCGAGCAATTCAATTGGGAATTTATCCGTTGGATTCTCTGGGATGGACGAACAAAAAATGCTAAGGATAGATACCAATACTTAAACAATACTTACCCAGAAAAGATGCATATTCTGCATTCTCAAGCAGAGATTGATTGTTTTTTGCGATCTTTAAAAAAGTAAACAATATAGTAGCATTTCATTAAAATCAGCATGTACTGATTGACTAAAAAAGAAAGTTTTTCATCCAGAAAGCCTTCCTTTTATTCAACAATTAAAAATAACTCGAGCAATTTATAAATCAAATTTGAGATTCCCCGATAAATGAAGAAAATCTTGTTCATAGTTTCTGAGTTCGTGATACAAAAAAACTGAAGGAAGTATAGTCCTACTTCTTTCAGTTTTTTATTGTCTCAATTTAGAAAAAACTTCTCCAATCTTACCTTCGATAACTAAATCAGCTTGGCTATCTTGAGGAGTGCTGGACTTGTTGATAAGGACAAGATTTGACCCTGAAAAATAATTGATGAGGCTAGCTGCAGGGTAAACAACTAAGGAAGTTCCACCAATGATCAACAAATCTGCTTTCTGAATGGCTTGGGCTGCGCGACTAAATACATCCATATCTAGCGCTTCCTCATAAAGGGTTACGTCAGGTTTGACCACCTGACCACAATCTAAGCAGTGGGGAACTGGACCTTCAAGTGCCAAAAAGGCAGTCAAATCATAAAAGCGATGACAGCCCAAACAATAATTACGATCTGCACTACCATGCAGTTTCAAAACTTTCTGAGATCCTGCCATTTCATGGAGGCTATCGATATTTTGCGTCACAATCGCCTTTAATTTACCTGTTTTTTCCAAATACGCTAGATAATCATGTGCTAAATTCGGCTTGGCATCTGGATAGACTAAATACTTTTTGTAGAAGTCAAAAAAATCCTCTGGATAGCGCTCAAACATAGTGTGTGAAACCAGTTGCTCGGCAGTAAAATGGCGCCCCAACTTCAGACTATAGACACCATCTGAACTACGAAAATCTGGAATATTAGACTCTGTAGAAACCCCTGCACCACCGAAAAAGACAATTTTCTGACTTTGATCAATAATACCTTGTAGTTGTTCAATTTTATCCATTTTGTACTCCTAGGAATTTTCAAGTTAAAAAGTTGAAAGCCTTGATTTCTTGTCAACTAGGCTTCCAACTTTATTTGATTATGATTTAGACATTAAACTGACAAGTATCGGTCCTTTGACACGATTAGGCTTTCTTCAATTTACTTATTCTTACCTATTTCAGGATTGATTCATTGTTGGTGGTTATCATTTTGAGAACAAGAGAAATCATTCTGAATAGAGCCTACCTTTAGTCAGCAATCAATGTTTCCAAACCAACCTTCATCATATCAGTGAAGGTGTTTTGACGTTCTTCTGCAGTTGTATCTTCATCTGGATTAACCAAACTATCTGAAATAGTCATGATAGCAAGGGCGTCAACATGGTATTGGGCTGCTAGATAGTACAGCGCTGCCGCTTCCATTTCCACCGCTTTTACTCCCCACTTACCAAGCTCGATGTTCTTTTCAAAGTAGTTTGAATAAAAGACGTCTGATGACAAAACATTTCCTACGTGAGTAGTCATGCCGAGGTCTTTGGCAATATGGTAGGCCTTATCTAGCAAATCAAAGCTAGCGATTTGTGGAAAATCGTACTGTGGCCAGTCATTGCGGACGATGTTTGAATTGGTTGCAGCTGCTTGTGCCAAGACCAACTCACGAACGTGAACATCTTCGTTCAAAGAACCGGCTGTACCGACACGGATTAATTTTTTCACTCCGTAGTCAACAATCAATTCACGAGCATAGATAGAGATGGATGGCATCCCCATTCCTGTTCCCATGACAGATACACGGTGACCCTTGTAAGTTCCAGTGTAACCAAACATGTTACGAACTTCGTTAAAGCAAACAGCATCTTCAAGGAAATTCTCAGCGATAAATTTCGCACGAAGAGGATCTCCAGGAAGAAGAATTTTATCAGCAATTTCACCCTGCTTAGCAGCAATATGGATAGACATAATATAAGATACCAAACCCGTCAAAAAGCGAAGGGAAAATAGGAGTTAGGCGCAGTGAGCGATGCTCGCTAGACCAACTATCTTTTTCCCCACTGCTTTTAGGGTGGGTTCAATTCCTTTCTTTCTTAATTTTGATGATTTAGAGGAGAGTAAGCCGTATTCAGTTCAGCTAATACGGTTAACTCATCCTTTTTTTTGAATAATTAGAAAAGCTTTCCGCTCGTGTTCAAATCTGAACACATGCTCTACCTTTCTTTATTAAATGATATGGATTATAAATTTAAAATATATTTTGGATTAGAAAAACTAGAGTATTCTTATTAAGTTTCTTTTATCCTTGTCTTTGGGCGTAAGTATTTCTCCCAAGGGATTTGATCCAGCATTTTAGCAAAACCAAATGCCAAGTAAGCAGTCACCAAAAGAAAAGGTATAGCCTCTAATGATTGACCAGTGAAACCTATTACCAATCCAGTTGCAGACAGGGGAGCCTTCAAGGTCACAGCTAAAAAACAAACCGAACCTAATAGCAAGACTGCTGGCTGGTTTCCACTACCTAAAATCATGGTCAAGAGTGCAGCTCCTGCCATCCCCAAGGCAAAAGATGGCGTCAAGGTACCACCATAGGCACCTGCCCAAAGGGTGACTAAAACGACCAAGGCTTTCAAGACAAACAAGAGGATTACCGTCTTGGCATTACTGCCGTTTAAAATCTCCTGAGCCATCATACGCCCATTACCAAGTAGATGAGGCAAATAGCTAGCTAATCCAACAAGGAAAAGGAATGTCACAGGCAGTGTATAGAGTATCCGCTTATCCTTTATTCTCTTTGAAGAAACTTGTTTGTTGAAGCGACTAAAAAGCCAAGCGAGTGGAGGCAGGAAAAGAAGTAATAGAGGAACAAGCCACATATCACCTAGTGGCCAAGTCATGGCTGGAATCTGGTAGAGAGCATGATCTGAAACAACAAAGCCTGCTATAAAGGCTGATACATAGGTAGTCAGACCGACCAAGAAAAATCGTTTGACAGATAAAGCAATTCCTAAGGTTTCAAAAACGAAAAACACACTCGTTAACGGAACCTGATAGACAGCCGCTAAACCCGCACCAGCTCCACAGGCAATGAGAAAGATTTGGTCCTTCACGGAGAGAGAAAAAATGTTGGCAATAGGTCTTGCAAATAAAGCTCCAATCTCCCGTGGCGCAGCTTCCTTACCGATAGGTGCCCCTCCTCCAACTGCAACAATCTGCCAAATTGAATGAACTAGCTGTTTTAAAAAATGAAGTTTGTATTGCGATGTTTCATCCTTCATCTGCGCTTTGATGGAAAAAATCTTTGCTTTTCTTTGCAAGGAATACCAGACCAAGGCAGAACTGACACCCACGATGATTAAACTGAAGCCTATTCGTGATGAGGCAACACCATCTGTCAAGAATCCAGTGTTATGCTCTGTCTGACCAAAAGCAATCCCTTCAACCAGCTCTAAAAGATAATGGAGCAGAATTCCGAATATGCCTGAAACTAGCCCTAGCATGATGACCGCTAGAACTAATTTAAGGTTATATGGGATTTTCTGAAGACTACTCCTCAACTCTTGTACCATGATTATAATTCAGCAAGAATATCTTTCAGCAATCCTTTGAAGTCTCCTTTAACGCGCTCAGTTACTTCCACTACTTCTTCGTGGTTAAGTTCTTCTTGGAAACCAGCAGCGTGGTTAGTGATACATGAAATACCTAGTACTTTCAAGCCAGAGTGGGCTGCCACGATAACTTCAGGAACTGTAGACATCCCAACCGCATCTGCACCAAGAGTCTTATATGCACGGATTTCAGCTGGAGTTTCATAAGTTGGACCTGTCACACCGATATAAACCCCATCATCCAGTTTAATGCCCAATTTGTCTGCTACTTGATGAGCAGTCTCACGGTATTCTGGAGTGTAAGCTTTCGACATATCAGGGAAACGTGGACCAAAGTCATCCAAGTTTTCACCAATCAATGGGTTTTGACCAGTCATATTGATGTGGTCAGTGATAGCCATCAAAGTACCAGGACCAAAGCCAATACCTCCAGCAGCGTTGGTTACAATTACACCTTCGCAGCCCAAGACTTTCATAACACGGACAGGGAAAGTCACAACTTCAAGAGGATTTCCTTCGTAGAAGTGGAAGCGTCCTTGAAGGGCCAAGACTTTACGTCCTGCAAGCTCACCGTATACCAATTTTCCAGCGTGTCCAACAACAGTAGAACGTCCCCAGTTTGGAATTTCAGCGTAGTCTACAACAACTGGATTGTCGATTTCTTCAGCAAGTTCACCGAGTCCTGAACCCAGAATCAAGCCGAACTCCGGCGCTTCAACACCCTTTTCTTTCAAGAAAGCAGCTGTTTCATTGATTTTATTTAAAAATGTCATTAGGTATCTCCTTCTTTATGTTTTAAAAATTGACCAATTTTGTCAAAGGTATTAGCGTTACGAATGGTAATATTGCGATAGAAAGGCATCTTAAGCAAGTGCTTATGATAAGCTGTTTTAGAGTAGCTAGCTTCTGACAATTTACCCCAGAAGATCCCTAATTTCCCAAAATGAAGCACTTCATCGACCAGTTCCAAACTGTTCACTTTCTCGATGGCTTGATCCACATCCAAGTCCTCAGTGTAGAAGAGAACATCCTTTCGTGCCAAATCTTTAGTCCACCAATCTGGCAGATTATTCAGCTCTTCTTCATAATCTTCATGACTCAACAAAGAAAAGCTCTGAATAAATGGATAATGGACTTCAAAGAATACCTCTAACTTTTCAACCAATTGGGCTTTGGGAGCTGTCGAAGTAAAGAAAATGTTCCCACTATTGATGTAAGTTTCAACATTTTCTAATCCCAACCCTGTCAGTTCTAGACGAAGTTGCGCCATGACGACCTTATTTTTCCCACCGACATTAATGCCCCTAACCAGTAAAGCATAGCGCGTCATCTTAGACCAATTTATCTAAGAAACTTTCCCCGATCATAGCAGTTTCCACACCAAAGTTATCCGCAACTGTCGCTGAGATATCTGCAAAATGTCCAACTGGAATGATACCATTTCCCTTAAAGCTAGGGCTGTAAGCTAAAAGTGGAATATATTCACGAGTATGGTCAGTTCCAGCATAGGTTGGGTCATTTCCATGGTCAGCAGTAATCATGAGTAGATCATCTTCTCTCATAGCTGCGATAAGTTCAGGCAAGCGTTCATCAAACTCATGCAAACAATCACGGTAACCGTGAGCATTACGACGGTGGCCGTAAAGGGCATCAAAGTCCACCAAGTTTGTGAATGAGAATCCTTTTTCAAACTCAGCAAGGCCCATTGTCTTCAATAATGTATCAATTCCGTGGCTATTTGACTTGTTGTGGCCCATGTCATGATTGATACCAGCTCCGTTAAAGATATCGTTGATTTTACCAACAGCGTAAGTATCGATACCTGCTTCATTCAATTTATCAAGAACAGTTGGTGCAAATGGAGATACGGCCAAGTCACGACGGTTTGCTGTACGTGTGAAGTTTCCAGGTTTGCCGACATAAGGGCGGGCAATGATACGACCAAGAAGAGCAGGACGCTCAAGGGTGATTGAACGAGCGTATTCACAGATACGGTACAATTCATCCAAAGGGATGATGTCTTCATGAGCAGCAATTTGCAAAACAGGGTCAGCTGAAGTATAGATAATCAACTCTCCAGTTTCCATTTGACGAGGGCCAAAGTCATCTATTACAGCAGTTCCTGAGTAAGGTTTATTGGCTTCACGAATGACCTTGCGTCCTGAAAATTCTTCGATTTTAGTAAGGATTTCCTCTGGGAATCCATTCCAGAAAGTATCGAAAGGCTCCGTAATGTTGAGTCCCATGATTTCCCAGTGTCCAGTCATGGTATCCTTACCTAGAGATACTTCTTCTAATTTTGTTGCATATCCAGTTGGATTGCTTTCTGCCGCTACAGTCTTCAAAGGCGTTTCGCGAGGAATATTTCCTAGACCGATTTTAGCCATGTTTGGGACATTCAAACCAGCTGTTTTTGAAATGTGACCCAATGTGTCAGAAGCTCCATCTGGAACCCCTGCATTGACAAAGTTATTAGCATCTGGTGCAGCACCGATTCCTACAGAATCGAGTACCACCAAGTGAATACGATTAAATTTTGGCATAGTGTGTCTCCTTATTATGTTGATTAGTTTACTTTTGTTGAAGTTAAAATCTGAACCCCGTCTCGTCCAGCAACGATGACCTTATCCACCATTTGGTTGAATAAACCGTGCTCTACGACTCCAACGACATGGTCCAATTCTTGCCCCAAAGCAATCGGATCTTCAATAGCACCTAAATCAAGGTCAATGATGAAATTTTTCATATCCGTCACAAAGCGTTGGCCATCTTTTTCACGAAAACTTGGCTTATAACCAGCTTTTTCAAAACGACGGAAAACCTGTTCTGCTCCATATTGGACAACTTCGACAGGTAGTTTAAAAGCGCCCAGTTTCTCAACCATCTTGCTCTCATCTACCACCCAGATATACTGTTTAGTTGGTGTCGCAACTACTTTTTCCATTAGAAGGGCACCACCGCCTCCTTTAATACCATTAAACTGACGATCCACCTCATCAGCTCCATCAACCGTCACATCAACCTCATCCACCTCATCAATAGACTTAAGCGGTATATTCAATCCTTGTGCCTGATTTGTCGTTACACTAGAAGTCGTTACGGCTGTAATTTGAAGTCCTTCCTCCTTGACTCTACGACCGATTTCTTCTACGAAATAATAAGCAGTCGAGCCTGTTCCAAGTCCTACAACCATTCCATTGGTTACGAACTCAGCAGCCTTGATGCCTGCTATTTTTTTCAGATTTTCCACTTAAACACCTCCAAACAAAAAGCTACTTTTATTATACCATGTAAAGACTTAATATTCATCTGAAAATTGAAACCGATAACCATTCTCGAAGAAATCTTACTAGGATTGGTTTTTTAGCATAAAGGTGGTCAAATAGTTGAGTACAGAAAAGGAGAGATAAGATGACCCCATTAGATTTGTTTAACCAAGTAAGAGAGCTAATCGAAACAAAAGATGTCGAAGCTGCAAAAACATTTGTTGCAGAAAATCAAGAACAGCTTGGAGAATATTTCTCCCAAGCTCGACAGTTGATTTCTGGTTCAGAAGGTCTAGATGGACTCGTTGGAAAGATTAAGGGATTTTTCTAAAAGATATAAAGGCGCCTGAAAGAATCAGGTGCCTTTTTGAGATATTTTTTTCATTATTTTAGGCAGACAACTGCTGATTTCCGTTGGCAAGACCACATAATGTTCCTGAGCTAGTTCTTGGGCTACGGCTGAATGAAGATGGGTTGCTACCACCACACGTTCGTAGAGACTGGCCTGTCGAAATTGGCCTGCAAATCCTGCAATCATTCCAGCCAGAGTATCTCCCATACCACCAGTCGCCTGATAGGGACCGCCAACCTGTAACTGGTAATAATCAGACTGGCCAGCTTGCCAAATACGAGTATCTGGACCTTTCTCCACCAAAATTATTCCTTGAGGAAAGGAAGTTAGGGCACTAGCTGTTGCATCTTCGTTTTGCTTTTCAATAGCAATACCAGACAACTTTTCCCATTCTTTTTGGTGTGGAGTTAAAATAAGCTGGTTAGATGGAAACGACAAACTCGTTCTAGCAAGAATGGTTAAGGCCCCTCCGTCTACAATCAAAATCTGATTCTTTTTTAAGCTAGCAAAGACCTGTTTGACTAGATTTTCTCCAAAAGCATCGTCTCGTAAACCAGGCCCCAGCAAGACAACTTCTGCCTTCTCCAATTGCTCTTTTAACAATTGCTGGTCTTGAAGAGAAAAAGCCATAGCCTCAGGTAAATGGCTGTGCAGAGTTGAGATATTTTCCTTGTCTGTGCCAACGGTCACCAAACCAGCTCCACTTTTAACAGCTGCCAAAGCAGCCATCATGATGGCACCACCATAAGGATAAGTCCCACCCAGCAACAGCAGACGGCCATAGTCTCCTTTATGACTGGTACGAGAACGTTCAATCATGACTTTTTCTAATAATACGTGATCAATCACTTTCATCGTTTTTCCCTCTCTCTTTTATTATACAACAAAAAGGAGGCGCAGACCTCCTTTTGTAATCTTATATCTAAAATTTAATACTCATTTCTGCCATTTTAAATATAACTATATAAAATACACTCTCTTCAGCGAATGTTTCTCTTATTTTCTATCCAATGTCCGAAGGGCTGCCTGATAGGTTTGCTCCATCAACATAGTAATGGTCATAGGACCAACACCTCCAGGGACTGGCGTGATGTGGCTAGCAAGTGGGGCAACTGCCTCATAATCCACATCCCCACAGAGCTTACCATTTTCATCACGATTCATCCCAACATCAATGACTACCGCACCTGGTTTGACAAAGTCAGCAGTCACAAACTTGGCGCGGCCAATTGCGACCACCAGAATATCTGCTTTAGCAGCCACCTTGGCAAGATTATGAGTACGTGAATGGGTCAAGGTCACTGTAGCATTCTTGGCCAAAAGAAGCTGGGCCATAGGTTTTCCAACGATATTGGAACGACCGATAACGACCGCATTTTTACCTTCCAAGTCAATCCCGTATTCATGGAACATTTCCATAATTCCTGCAGGTGTAGAAGGAATCATGACAGGATGACCAGACCAGAGACGCCCCATATTTAGGGGATGGAAACCATCCACATCCTTTTCTGGGTCAATGGCCAACAAAACTGCCTCTTCATCGATATGATTAGGTAATGGTAACTGGACCAAAATCCCATGCCAAGCTGGATCCTGATTGTATTTGGCAATCAGGTCTAACAATTCCTCTTGAGTAATTGTCTCTGGAACTCGCACTACTTCACTACGGAAACCAGCTGCAAGGGCAGAACGTTCCTTATTTCGAACGTAGACTTGGCTAGCAGGGCTGTCCCCAACCAAAATCACTACCAAACCAGGTACTAGACCTGTCTCTTCTTTTAGTTTGGCAGTCTTTTCAGCCAACTGTCCTTGTAACTTAGCTGCTAAAGCCTTCCCATCAATAATCTGTGTCATATCACTTCTCTTTTCTTTCAAATATCTTCCATTATACCAAAAACTGCCAGCATCCTCTAACACTTCTTTTCTAGGCAACCCTATAGTTTCATACTATAAGAAAAAGCTCGGGTCGAGCTTTTCACTAATCTTGTCTTAAAATTTTAAAATAGATTATAAAACCTTACTCAAGAAGTCCTTAGTCCGTTGTTCTTGGGTTTGTTCAAAAATCTGTTCAGGTGTTCCGTCTTCAACAACCACACCGTCTGCCATAAAGATAACACGATCTGCCACCTCACGAGCAAATCCCATCTCATGTGTTACGATAACCATGGTCATCCCTGTCTTGGCTAGGTCTTGCATAACAGTCAACACCTCACCTACCATCTCAGGGTCCAGGGCTGAAGTTGGCTCGTCAAAGAACAAAACATCAGGTTCCATAGCTAAACCACGCGCAATAGCAATCCGCTGTTGCTGGCCACCTGACAAACTCTGTGGATAAGCAGTTGCCTTATCTGGTAAACCAACTTTTTCCAAAAGTTCCTGAGCTCTTTTCTCAGCAACGGCCTTGCTTTCACCTTTGGTCTTGATAGGAGACAAGGTGATATTTTCCATCACAGTCATATTAGGAAAGAGATTAAATTGTTGGAAAACCATGCCCATCTTCTCACGCATGGCAAACAGGTTATTCTTCTTGTCTGTAATATCGACTCCCTCAAAGATAACCCTCCCCTTAGTCGCTTCTTCCAATAAATTCATAGAGCGAAGCAAGGTAGATTTCCAACTCCCTGAAGGACCGATAATAACGACAACTTCTCCTTTTTTAATCTCGAGGTTGATGTCCTTCAATACTTCATTCTTTCCAAAAGATTTATGTAAATTTTCAATTTTCATCAAGGTTTCTGTCATTATTTCTTATCTCCTTGTCCCATACGTTTTTCAAAAGCTTTCAAGGCCACTGTCAAAATAGAGGTCATAATCAAGTAATAAAAGGCTGCAAATAAAAGTGGTGTTAAAGGTAGATAGGTTGTTGTAGAAACTGTTGTAGCCCCATTCCACAACTCCATAACACCGATAGCTGACAAGAGGGAACTATCCTTGATAATAGTGATAAATTCGTTCCCCAATGCTGGCAAAATATTTTTGATAGCTTGTGGCAAAATCACGTAGCGCATCGCATTTTTAGGACGAATTCCTAGAGAATAGGCCGCCTCTAACTGCCCCTTAGGAACCGCATTAATCCCGGCACGAACAGTCTCAGAAACATAAGCACCACTGTTCATTGAGATAATCAAAATCCCTGGAATCAGACGAGAGAGATCAACACCCAAAATCCCAACCTGAATAGTCGGAGCATTGATGTGCATAAGGGCAAAGGCAATCATAATCTGAACCATCATCGGTGTCCCACGGAAAATCCAAACGTACAAGTTGGCGAGCCAAACAAGCGGTTTAAACTTTGATCGTTGTCCAAAAGCCAAGACAACACCCAAAATAGTTCCCAAAAAGACAACACAGATAGAAATGAGAACCGTCACAACAGCCCCATAGTTAAAATAAGGTAAATACTTAGGTAAAAAAGAAAAATTCATAGTCACACTGCTTTCTAAAATAGAATACTGTATGATTATAACATGGATTGAATTAAAATTCAAATATTTGGTTTAATTTATTCAAAAAATCTTAAAACTGGTAGAATTAGCGAGAAATCTTAGTTTTTTCTAGTCAAGTTGACCTCCTTTATGGTAAAATAGTAACGATAAGAAATGAAGGAGAATCAAAATGGAATCACATTTGGTTAGAATCATCAACCGCCTTGAAGCAATGACAAAAGACGGTGGAAATTTAAAACGTAATTTTGAACGCGAAGGAGTTGTTGTTGCAGAAGTTGCATATAGCCACGACGAAGAAAATGGCTCAATCTTTACCCTCCGTGATGTCGAGGCTCGCGAAACTTATACATTTGACAGCATTGACTTGATTGCAATGGAGATTTACGAACTCCTTTACTAGTACAAAACAAGCTGGGGTACACCCTGCATGTCTTACCAAAATCCTTTTTGTCTCACAAATAGGATTTTTTTATAGGTCAAATTCACAAAGAATTTCATTGTAACAACTTCTCAAAGCTTCAATCTTTTTACTTGCTTTACACCTCAATCCTGTTATAATGAGAGTATAGAAATTTGACTATTTTTGACCTTTCGACAGGTCAGGCTAAAGAAAGAAATGAGGTAGATGTATGCTTTGTCAAAACTGTAAAATCAACGACTCAACAATCCATCTTTATACCAATCTCAATGGAAAGCAAAAACAAATTGACCTCTGTCAAAACTGCTATAAGATTATCAAAACAGATCCTAACAATAGCCTCTTTAAAGGTATAACGGATCTGAACAATCATGATTTTGATCCCTTTGGTGATTTCTTCAATGACCTAAACAATTTTAGACCTTCTAACAACACTCCTCCGACTCCCCCAACCCAATCAGGTGGAGGTTACGGTGGAAATGGCGGTTATGGTTCCAAAAATCGTGGACCTGCTCAGACTCCGCCACCTAACCAAGAAAAAGGCCTGCTGGAAGAATTTGGTATCAACGTAACTGAAATTGCCCGTCGTGGGGATATTGACCCCGTTATTGGACGCGACGATGAAATTATCCGTGTCATCGAAATTCTAAATCGCAGAACCAAGAATAATCCTGTCCTTATCGGTGAACCAGGTGTCGGAAAAACTGCAGTTGTCGAAGGTCTAGCCCAGAAGATTGTCGATGGCGATGTTCCACACAAACTCCAAGGTAAACAAGTCATCCGTCTGGATGTGGTTAGCCTAGTACAAGGAACAGGTATCCGAGGACAATTTGAAGAACGCATGCAAAAACTCATGGAAGAAATTCGCAAACGTGAGGACATCATCCTCTTTATCGATGAGATCCATGAAATTGTCGGTGCGGGATCTGCGGGCGATGGCAATATGGATGCAGGAAATATCCTCAAGCCCGCCCTTGCTCGTGGGGAACTGCAACTGGTCGGCGCTACTACCCTCAATGAATACCGTATTATTGAAAAGGATGCTGCCCTAGAACGTCGTATGCAGCCTGTTAAGGTCGATGAACCAACTGTGGACGAAACAATTACTATCCTCAAAGGAATTCAAAAGAAATACGAAGATTACCACCACGTTCAATATACCGATGCTGCAATTGAAGCAGCGGCAACTCTTTCCAATCGTTACATCCAAGATCGCTTCTTACCTGACAAGGCCATTGACCTCCTAGATGAAGCTGGTTCTAAGATGAACTTGACCTTGAATTTTGTGGATCCTAAAGTCATTGATCAGCGCTTGATTGAGGCTGAAAATCTCAAATCCCAAGCTACACGAGAGGAAGATTTTGAGAAGGCCGCCTACTTCCGCGACCAGATTGCCAAGTATAAGGAAATGCAAAAGAAAAAGGTCACAGACCAAGATACTCCTATCATCAGCGAGAAAACCATTGAGCATATTATCGAGCAGAAAACAAACATCCCTGTTGGTGATTTAAAAGAGAAAGAACAATCTCAACTCATCCATCTAGCCGAAGACCTCAAGTCTCATGTTATTGGACAAGATGATGCTGTCGATAAGATTGCCAAGGCTATTCGCCGTAATCGTGTCGGTCTCGGTACGCCTAACCGCCCAATCGGAAGCTTCCTCTTCGTCGGGCCAACTGGTGTCGGTAAGACAGAACTTTCCAAACAACTAGCTATCGAACTCTTTGGTTCTGCTGACAGTATGATTCGCTTTGATATGAGTGAATATATGGAAAAACACAGTGTGGCTAAATTAGTCGGCGCCCCTCCAGGTTATGTCGGCTACGACGAGGCTGGGCAATTAACTGAAAAAGTCCGCCGTAATCCATATTCTCTTATTCTCTTGGATGAAGTAGAGAAAGCCCATCCAGATGTTATGCACATGTTCCTCCAGGTCTTGGATGATGGTCGTTTGACAGATGGGCAAGGACGCACCGTTAGCTTCAAGGATACCATCATCATCATGACTTCAAATGCTGGGACTGGAAAAGCCGAAGCTAGCGTTGGATTTGGAGCTGCTAGAGAAGGACGTACCAACTCTGTTCTCAGTGAACTCGGTAACTTCTTTCGCCCAGAGTTTATGAATCGTTTTGATGGGATTATCGAATTTAAGGCTCTCAGCAAGGACAACCTCCTTCAGATTGTCGAGCTCATGCTAGCAGATGTTAACAAACGCCTTTCTAACAACAACATTCATTTAGATGTAACTGACAAGGTCAAGGAAAAATTGGTTGACCTAGGCTATGATCCAAAAATGGGAGCACGCCCACTTCGTCGTACTATTCAAGACTATATTGAGGACGCAATCACTGATTACTACCTTGAAAATCCAAGCGAAAAAGACCTAAAAGCAGTTATGACTAGCAAGGGCAAGATTCAAATTAAGTCTGCCAAAAAAGCTGAAGTTGAAACTTCTGAAAAAGAAGTATAAATACTATAGAAAAAGAGTAGAAAATGAAAATTTTCTACTCTTTTTTACTAAAATAACAATAAGTTCTTGACAGCTCAGCCTTTGTCCATTAAGATAATAATAAAGATATTAGATAATGAGGAAAATGCAATGGCAACCCCAACTTTCGGAGAAAAAAAAGAGAATGTGACCTACCAGCACCGCTATGGTGTCTACGCAGTTATTCCTGATCCAGAAAAAAAACAAATAGTTTTAGTTCAAGCGCCTAATGGCGCTTGGTTCTTACCAGGTGGCGAAATCGAAGCAGGTGAAAATCATCAGGAAGCCCTAAAGCGTGAATTGATTGAAGAGCTTGGTTTCACAGCTGAAATTGGTACCTATTACGGACAAGCTGACGAATATTTCTACTCTCGTCACCGTGACACCTACTACTACAATCCTGCCTACCTCTATGAAGCGACTTCTTTCAAAGAAGTGCAAAAGCCACTAGAGGACTTTAATCATATCGCCTGGTTCCCTATTGACGAGGCTATTGAAAATCTCAAACGTGGTAGCCATAAATGGGCAATCCAATCTTGGAAAAAACAGCATAAGATTGACTAAATCAAGCTACTTTATTTAAAAAGTGCTATAATAGAATTAGAAAATCGGAGGAAATGTTATGAAGCTTATCAATACAACAAACTCACACTCGCAACTTGTAAAAAGCCAGCTAGAAAGTACAGATGCAACCCTTGTTGAAGTTTATTCTGCAGGTAATACAGATGTTATTTTTACCCAAGCTCCACTTCACTATGAAATCCTCATCTCAAACAAACACCGCGCTATTCGCGAACCTGAAATCGAAGCTATTCAAGAATTTTTCTTGAAACGTAAAATTAATAAGGACTCTATTGATGAGGCCAATATCAAAACCCTCTATTCAGAAAAATTAATTGGAATTTCGATTCCAACCAAATAAAATCTTGAAGAGATTAAAAATTCTTTTGAACCTTATGGAACAAAAATAGGTTTATTTTGATTTTTAAATCGTCTCTAATTGTTTATCTTGAAATTCTATCATACACGATTTTATAGATAACAAAGGAGACAAGCCTGGGAGACATGATATATCAAGAGGCAAGACTTGAAGAATACGAAAACATTGGAAATCTACAAGCCAACTCCTTTCTTGACTCTCCCTTTTTAACGATTATAATTGATATCCTAAAGAAATCTGATTATAATCCTAGTTTTGTAGAAACATTACAAATTTTGCTCACTGGAGTCTATATTAAAAAGGGACATTGTTTAATTGCGTAACAAGAAGGGTAATGACAAGCAATTACCCTTTTGTAACAAAAAAATTTCTGTATACTAACCTATCTACGAAATGGTGGGACAAACATTTTTCGCTACATTCAACCACGAAATCTTTTTAAATACTTTGACTTTATAAAACGTTCAAAAAACATTTAGAACAATCAGAAGAGTTTGGTTGGTATCTGATGACTTTAGCTGTTGATACAGCAAGTAAGGGGTAGGACTTTTCTGACACATGGGATTGAACCCTATGTCAAATCAAAAGGCTCTAAGCACTTGGTTTTCATTACCTGCACAGCTAAAAATACCTCACTCTACGAAAAAATGATTATGTCCTACTAGAGTTTATTGAGCTAGAATACGGTTCAAAAATCAATTGCTAACTAGGAATTTTTAAAACAAAGAATAAATAAAAAAGATTTGGTTCTGCATCTCACAGAACCAAATCTTTTTTATTATGTTAGAAACGAATCGTTTCACGTGTTTTTTCGTATGAAGTAACAAAACGGTTGGTTACACCTGGTTCTGCAACTTCCAAAGCTTGCGAAATTTTATCAAATGAAGCATGATAATCAAATTCTTTTTCAAAAATTTCTAATGATTCATTAAAGGCTTCTTGAATTCGATCATCAAATGAGCGATAACGGTTCGAATACTGTAGCAATTGTTCTGTCAATGTTGCATATTGAACAATATTATAGGTTCCTTCTTCAAGTGCTTCCATATCATTTGTTGTAATTTCAAGCATACGGTTCACAGCTTCGATATTGACCCGAGCTTCTTCTAGCTCAGCCATCAACTCTTCAGTATGGTTACTTGCTGTAAAGAACAACTGTAAGAAATTCTGAGGAATACCTGGAAGATTGCGTTTTTCCATATATCGCTTAATTGTATGAAGACGATTAACATAAACATTTGCTTTCTGACGAGCATTGATATCATCTTTTTCAATCTGAGCAAGACGTTGACTAACCGCAACTTGTTCATCTTCAATTTCCTTCAAAGTCGCTTGTAAGTTTTCCAAATGATCTTCAAGGAGTGAATAAGGTTCAGAATGTTCATCTTGTTCAGAAGTTAATTCCAATACCGATTCTTCTAAAGATTCTAACTCAGCTTGTAATCTATGAACATGACTAATATCCGTTTCAGATAGTAGATAATTGTTACTTAATCGTTGAATATCTTCCACTAAAACAGCATTACTATCTTTCATGTGTTTCAAATATGTAGGAAGGGTTGCAACTAAGCCTTCTACTACTTTTTGAGCAGCGATTTCTCGTGTAAAGATATCATAGAGTGAATTAATTTCTTCTTGAACTTGAGTATTTTCATACTCAGCATTATCCAACTCTAATTGTGCAATATTTTCGTGGTTTTTCTTTAAAGCTTCATAAAGCAATTGGAATCGAGATTCAATATCCGTTTCAGCAAAATGATAATTAGCATCTAAAAGTTTACGGTAACCGTCTTCCAAATCTTCCAATTGATCAGGTAGCTCGTTAGATAATGTTTTTACAATCGCTGGCAGGCGGTCAACAATGTGACTCAAAGCCAAGATATGATTTTCAGCATTATCCAAAATCACAGCAGCTTCTACTGGGTCACCTGAAGTATTTAAAGTAACAAACTGAGAAAACTCTGATTGGATATTTTCCAATTGTTTCTCAATTTCAGCTAAACCTTGGCCATATTCTTCAGAATGATCAGCCACTCGGTGTTGCAACTCTTCAAACAAGTCCAAGGTATGAAGAACACGTCCACTATTTTTAGACTCTTGTTTCTCCAAATCTGCCAAAGCATTACGAATTGCCGCGAGATCTTCTTCAATCAAGGTAATTTGACTCTCGATTTGGTCAATTTTATGACTGGACTTGAAAAAACGGAATGAATTGTTATAGCCTTCTGCCTCAAAAAGATTATTTTCGATATCTGCAAAAGAATTAAGAGATAGGTCAACCCATTTTTGGTTCCATTCGCGGAAAGTCACCTGACTTTGTCCAATCAAGTGCATATTTTTTACAGCTTCAACTTCATCGTTTACTGGAAGATTGTACAGCTCTTCTTTTTTCTCTTCTAAAATTGCTAATTTACTTTCATTGCGTTTTCGTACGTAGATTGCGATAGCATAGGCAATCACTAAGAGAACTGCAACTGCAATTGCAAGATAAATTACTAGTCTACCAGACATATTAAACTCCTTTTTTACTTGAAACAATCGTAATGATTATATCATATTTTTTAGACCAAGGGAACTACTTCTCCCGATTTTTTAGACATCAAGTGTACTATAGACGGCATTTTCTTCGATAAACTCACGACGAGGCTCTACTCGATCCCCCATCAACATATCAAAGATTTTATCTGCCTCAGCTGCGTCATCCACAGAAACTCTAGCCATCAAACGGTGTTCCGGATCCATGGTTGTTTCCCACAATTGGTGATCGTCCATTTCACCAAGACCTTTATACCGCTGAATAGTTGGTTTGGCACGACCTTCACTGTGGCGGGCTAAGGCTTCTTGAAGTTTAATTTCTTGATCTACTCCTGGCTGGATATATTCTTTAATCTCGCTTCCCACCTTAACACCATAGATTGGTGGTTGGGCAATATAAACATAGCCAGCTTCTAGGATTGGTTTCATATAACGATAAATCAAGGTTAAAAGAAGGGTACGAATGTGGGCTCCATCGACATCGGCATCGGTCATCAAAACAAGTTTTTGGTAACGAGCTTTTGAAACATCAAATTCTGCACCGAATCCTGTTCCCATCGCTGTGAAAAGACTACGAATTTCTTCATTAGCTAGAATCTTATCCATACTTGCCTTTTCAACGTTCAAAATCTTACCGCGAATCGGAAGGATTGCCTGAAATTCACGGTTACGACCAGATTTAGCTGATCCACCAGCCGAGTCTCCTTCGACGATGAAAAGTTCTGTTTCAGCAGGATTGTTAGAAGAACAGTCTGCTAGTTTCCCTGGAAGGTTGGAAATTTCCAAACCAGATTTTTTACGAGTGACTTCACGCGCACGCTTGGCAGCCACACGAGCCTTAGCTGCCAAAATCCCTTTTTCCACGATACGTTTGGCGATCTGTGGATTTTCCATGAGGAAATCAGAAAAAGCATCACTGAAGAGGCGATTGGTTATCTTGACCACTTCACTATTCCCCAGTTTGGTTTTGGTTTGTCCTTCAAACTGTGGATTTGGGTGTTTAACTGAGATAACTGCAGTCAGTCCTTCACGAACATCTTCTCCTGTTAAGTTGTCTTCATTGTCTTTTAGTAACTTATTCTTACGAGCATAATCGTTAATAACACGTGTCAAGGCTGTACGGAAACCTTGTTCATGCGTTCCACCTTCATGGGTATGAATATTGTTTGCGAAACTCATAACATTTTCATGATAACCCGTTGTGTACTGCATAGCTACTTCAACAGTGATATCATCCATCTCACCGTCAGTGTAGATTGGTGTATCAAAGATAACATCCTTGTTCTCGTTGATATACTCAACGTAACTAGCAATCCCACCTTCATAATGATAATGCTTGGTTTGTTCCAAACCTTCACGCTTATCTGTGATGGAGATTCGAAGGCCACGATTTAGAAAGGCCAACTCTTGAATCCGTTTATTTAATCTATCGAAATCAAATGTTGTTGTTTCAGTGAAAATTTCTGGATCCGGTATGAAGTGAACTGTTGTTCCCGTTTTATCCGTATCTCCAACCACCTCAAGATCAGCAACAACATGACCACGACGGTATTCTTGGTAATGAATCTTACCATTTTTGTGGACATGAACGTCTAATTGAATGGAAAGAGCATTAACTACTGAAGACCCCACTCCGTGAAGACCACCTGAGACCTTATATCCGCCACCGCCAAATTTTCCTCCAGCATGGAGGACTGTAAAGACAGTTTCAACGGCAGGTCGACCTGTTTTTTCCTGAATATCGACTGGAATACCACGCCCATCATCGACAACCGTAATCGAATCATCTGGTTCAATGAAGACTTGAATATGGCTGGCAAATCCTGCCAATGCCTCGTCAATTGAGTTATCAACAATTTCCCAGACTAGATGGTGAAGACCTTCTTTTGAGGTTGATCCGATATACATTCCTGGACGCATACGAACAGCCTCTAAGCCCTCTAAAACTTGAATTTGACTGGCATCATAATCTTGTGCCTGCAGATTTTTGATTTCTTCTGTCATCTTATTCCTTTTTCTTACATGTCTAATACTTGTCTTAAATTCACGATACTGGTAAACAAGTGGGTAGCTAGTCCTGCAGCTTGACCTGCTTCGATATCAATCAGCCGATCACCAATGACAAGGCCAGAGCTAATCTGATACTTTTCTCTTAAATAAATCATGGACTCAGGGTTTGGTTTTCTCTTAAATCCTGAGTTAGAAGTCACCACTTCTGTAAAGTAGGCTGCTATAGAAGTTTTTTCTAAAATTTCCAAGACCTGATTATTTCGATGAGAAACCAAAAAATGACGCCCACCTTGATTTGAAATATCTTTCAATAAATCAGAAACTCCATCAAACAAAATCGGATGTTCTAGCTCTCTGGCTTCATTTTCCTTGTACTTTTCTAAAAAATGTTCTAAATTGGGAGCGAATGTCTCAATCGCAAAATCAGTAGAAACCTTTAAAGCCTGATAGACACTGTCATGGTCTTGTGTGATACCATACAGCGCTAAAGTTTCAACAAATGCAGCTGTTGAGGTTTCATAATTATCCAGTAAAGTTCCACCTAAATCCCAGATATAATCGTGATATTTCATAGCTTTCATTATACCATTTTTTCATTAAAAAAGCGATGATTTCCCTGAGTTTAGCACATAAAAAACGAGAGTTTGACTCCCGTTTTACTGATTTTTGCCAAAGACATCGGCTCTATAATATTTGTAGTGGGTAAATCCCCTATAGATATTATGGAGCCTATTTTGTTGTAGAAAAAAAGTTCCATATCATCTATAATGAAAAGCGATCAAACCATCATTAGAAAGAATCATATGGAACAATTACATTTTATCACAAAACTTCTCGATATTAAAGACCCAAACATCAAGATTCTAGATATCATCAATATGGATACCCACAAAGAAATTATCGCTAAGCTGGATTATGAGGCCCCTTCTTGTCCTGATTGTGGAAGTCTAATGAAGAAATATGACTTTCAAAAACCGTCTAAGATCCCTTACCTCGAAACAACTGGTATGCCTTCTAGAATTCTCCTTAGAAAACGCCGTTTTAAGTGCTATCAGTGCTCTAAAATGATGGTTGCTGAGACTTCTCTCGTCAAGAAGAATCATCAAATCCCTCGTATCATCAACCAAAAAATTGCTCAGAAGCTGATTGAAAAAACTTCTATGACCGATATTGCTCATCAGCTGTCCATTTCAACTTCAACTGTCATTCGCAAGCTCAATGACTTCCGTTTTAAGCATGATTTTTCTCGTCTTCCTGAAATTATGTCATGGGACGAGTACTCCTTTACAAAGGGAAAGATGAGTTTCATTGCTCAAGATTTTGATAAGCTCAATATCATCACTGTTCTTGAAGGCAGAACACAAGCTATCATTCGAAATCACTTTCTTAAATATGATAGAGTCGTTCGATGTCGAGTGAAAATCATTACGATGGATATGTTTAGTCCTTACTATGACTTGGCTAAACAGCTTTTTCCAAACGCTAAAATCGTGTTGGATCGTTTCCATATTATCCAACATCTCAGCCGTGCTATGAGTCGTGTGCGTGTCCAAATCATGAATCAGTTTGAGCGAAAATCCCATGAATACAAGGCTATCAAGCGTTACTGGAAGCTCATCCAACAGGATAGTCGAAAACTCAGCGATAAACGTTTTTATCGTCCTACTTTTCGTATTCACTTGACCAATAAAGAGATTCTAGACAAGCTTTTGAGCTATTCAGAAGACTTGAAACACCACTATCAGATCTATCAGCTCTTGCTTTTTCACTTTCAGAACAAAGACCCTGAGAAATTTTTCGGACTCATTGAGGACAATCTGAAGCAGGTTCATCCTATTTTTCAGACTGTCTTTAAAACCTTTCTAAAGAACAAAGAGAAAATCATCAACGCTCTTCAATTACCTTATTCCAACGCAAAATTGGAAGCGACCAATAATCTCATCAAACTTATCAAACGAAACGCCTTTGGATTTCGGAACTTTGAAAACTTCAAAAAAAGAATTTTTATAGCTCTGAACATCAAAAAAGAAAGGACGAATTTTGTCCTTTCTCGAGCTTAGCTGACTTCAACCCACTACAGTTGACAAAGAGCCAAGACATCTTGATAAAGCATTCCTGTTCGTAAACTCTCTGCGTCTCCTTCTAATTGCTCTACCAGCTCGTAGGCAAAAGCAAGGGCTGTTGAGGGACCTCGACTGGTTGTCAAATGACCATCTACGACTACTGTTTCCTTGACGTAGTGACCGTCAAGGATTTGCTCCTGAACGCCATCATAGCAAGTGTACTGCTTGTTTTTCAATAGCCCTGCTTGATTGAGGGCAATTGGTGCCGCACAAATGGCTGCTATTTTCTTCCCTTCTTGCTCGAAGCTTTGCAATTCTTGAATCAAGGCCTGATTGTCGCGCAAATGTGCAGAACCAGGCATCCCTCCAGGAAGGACAATCATATCATAATCTGATAAATCTCCATCAAAGACACGATCTGCTCTGACTTGAATTGCATGCGAACCCGTCACTTGCTCCTCAAAACCAACCATATCACAAGTGATATTGGCACGACGCAAGACATCTACAACTGTCAAAGCTTCAATTTCTTCAAAGCCCTGAGCTAACATAACTGCTACTTTAACCATGATTTTCTCCTTATTTGATTCGTTTTAATACTACCTTTTTCCGTTTGACAGGGACTTTTCCGCTCTTTTCTTCAGCTAGATTGGTCTGGTAACTCATCGATAAAAGTAAGCCAACGCCAATTAAGTTACTAATAATAGCCGACCCCCCTTGAGAAATGAAGGGCAATGGAATCCCGGTCAAAGGAAGTAAGCCTGTCACAGCACCGATATTCTCAAAGATATGGAAGAGTAACATCATAATCAAACCTGTGGAAATATAGGTATAGAACTGGTTATTTGATTTAAGTGTTATCTTCAACATACGATAAATCAGCATGAGATAAAGGGCGATAACAAGGACAGAACCAATAAAGCCAAAGTCTTCTGCAATGACCGTGAAAATCATATCCGACTCTCGAACTGGAATAAGCAGATTCGAAGCATTAAATCCTTGACCAAACAAGCCTCCACTCCCAATCGCAATCTGTCCTTGAGCCTGTTGGTATGTCGTTGTTTGGGCAAAGTCAAATGGATTAAGCCAAGCCAAGATACGATTTATTTGGTAGGTCGGCATTCCCAGTTGATGGAGAAAAGCCCTGCCATCCTTGCTGATAAAAATAGCTAAGAAACCAGCAATTCCTGTTACAGCAGTCACAAATACTGGGATAATAATTTTCCAAGAAACTCCTGATAGCAAGACGATTCCTGAGAAAATGGCTACAAAAACCAAAGCCGTCCCTAAGTCACTTTGAAGTGCCAAAAGAACTAGGACTGGAATGGTAAAGAGAATCATCCAAAAAATCAGCAAGAAGTCCAAGGAAACTGTACGTCTCCATTCCTTATGTTTTTTTGTAAACTGGACAATCACACGAGCTAGCATGAGAATATAGGATATCTTCATAAACTCTGACGGTTGAAACAAGGTGATTCCATTTACTGAAATCCAGTTTTTAGCACCCGTAGATGCAACTAAGCTTGGATTATAAAAGACAATCGGTAAGACCATAAGTCCTAAACCTAAAATATATAGAAAGGGGGTCACCTTCCAAAGAAATTCAGTATTAAAGAGCATGACCACAAAACCAATCACAAGCCCCAAGGCAATCCAGGCAACTTGCTGCCCTAAAATGGGCAAAATATTATTTGGATAATCATGACTAACGGCTATATAAATAGCCACCACGCCAATAACCAGTAGAAAAAACACTGGCAAGAGCAAACTATAATCGACTCTGGAGTCGAGAGAACGTTTCATATATACTAACCTTATACTTTCATACTATACTATTTATCAAAGTTCATTTAAAAATTTATCAATTGTCTCATCAACTTCGGATTGAGAGACGGTTTTAACAGTCGCTTCTTTTGCTAGAGAAGTCACAATTTGTTTGCCATATCGTTTTCCGACAATCCTCCTATCCAAAATAAGAGTTAAGGTACGTTGGTGTTCGCGTCGCATACTTCTTCCCAAAGCTTGCTTTAAACGAATAATGGCCATTGGCAATTGATAATCATAAAAGGCATTTTTTCCTTCTTGATTCAGTTCCTGATTAATCTTTTTCGTTAAGGGCTCTTGAGGATTTTGGAAAGGAAGTCTTGGTATAACTTGAATCACAAAAGGATGACTTGAAAAATCAACTCCCTCCCAGAAACTTCCTGCACCAAGCAAGATTTGTTGTTCACCTTTTTCAAAGCGTTTCTTAAGCTGATAAACATCCCCATTTTTATACTGGGCCAAGTGGCTTACAGAAAGCATATCTGAAACTGCTAAAAGCATGTCTTTAGCAGTAAAGAGAACTAAGATCGGTTGTTGGAAAGCTTGAACATCCATCAGCAAATTAGCTACCTCTTTGGCGTAAACTTCTAAGGAGGTTTCTGTCACCAGAGGAAAATCTTTGACCAGGACCACTTCTTGCTCCTGTTTTCTCCGAGCTTCAATCTTGACAAATTTGGCTTCAGGATAGCCTAGAAGGTCTGCTAAAGAAACTCTCTGACTAATCTCAAGAGTAGCCGACACTCCCAAAACTTGACATGAATTAGGTACTAAAGAAGATAGAAGAATACGACCTGATTTTGTAGAAGAAATCTGAATTTTCTTTTGACTCGTTTCAGTTGCTTCAAGCCAGTAATCTCGTTCAGCTGTAAAATAGCGAACCAGCTCTTCAAAGCCTTCTACTTCTAATTCCGAAAAATACTGGTTGAGATTGGCAAGAGAATCTAAGATAGTTGTCCTAGATTTTCCAGACTGAAATTGTTCTATCAAGTAGAGGCACTCAAAGCGAATACTTTCTAGTATTCGTTGCTGAACCATATTTTGCTCCTCCAGTAAAGCCTTATCAAGCAAATCGATAATAGACTGGATATCGTGAGTCTCTTGAAGCAGATTTTCTAGAGCCAACAAAATCTTTTGAACTTCATCAATAATCAATAAACGGTTGCTGACAAATTCAGGATTATCTTCCAGTCTGGTTACAAGATAGGCATGATTGGTCACTAAAAGCTTGCAAGTTTGTGCCCTTTCTTGACTACGTTTCCAAAAATCTTCCGTCACAAATAAGCTTTCAGAGGATAAATTCCCGTCATGACGAAGATCAGTCAGAAAATGTTGGTAACGGTAGAGTTGCCCGATTTCATCCAAATCTCCTGTCTGTGTCTCAGTCAGCCAGACCAAGAGTTGCATCTTAAAACGTCTAAATAAGCGATTTTCATCATTTTCCTGCAAGGAACGATAAAAGGCATCCAACTTCAGATAATTGCGTGGTCCCTTTAAAGAATGGATATCTATATGGAACACATCTTTAAGATGTTTACCTTCTTCTTCCATGATTTGATTTTGAAGAATCTTTGTCGGAACACTAAGAACAATTTGTCGCTCTTTGGCTTGAGATAAAGCGGGTAAGAGATAGCCATAGGTTTTTCCAATCCCTGTCGGCGCTTGAATCAGAGAGACAGGTTCATCTTTCAATAGCGAGCCAACCTCTTTAGCAAAACTTTCTTGTCGTTCCCTCACTTCAAGGTTCAACAAAGAAATATTTTTAGAAAAATCTTGCGATAGTTTTCGTGGCTCCAGAGGAGCTACAGTTTTCTTGAAATAGAGTCCTTGAACTTCTACCAAGTTTGGAGCACTCAGGATAGATTGACTGCGATAAATTTCTTCAATAACCAGGTAAGACTCGTATAAGAGAGCGTCAGCCATTTCCAGCAAGCGTTCCAAGAGTCCTTTAGGAAGTTGAAGCATTTTTTCTCGTAAAAAAAGAAGTAATTCTGCTGTAGCTTGGGCATCTGAAAGGGCTGTATGAGCGTGTTTTAGAGAAATTCCTAATTCTCGACACAATATCGGTAAGCTATATTTTTCCAGTTCAGGGAAAAATACCTGGGCCAATTCGACCGTGTCAACACGGGGATTTCTTAGCTCGTAGCCTTCAAAAAATAAATTTTCGGCTAAGAGATTAGCATCAAACTGAACATTATGGGCTACAAAAATCCCATCCTCCACCAAGTCAAAGATTTTTCTGGCAACTTGCGAAAAATCAGGTGCTTGGGCCAGACGTTGGTCAGTTAGCCCTGTCAATTCTTTAATATGAGCATCCAAGGGTTCATGTGGATTGACATCCGTCGTATAGTGATCAACGATTTTTCCGTCCTCAATCACAACAATTCCCACTTGGATAATTTTAGCCTTACTACCTGTGCTAGTTGCCTCTAAATCAACCACAACATAGCGATTACCAATCGTTTTCATTATAAAAAATTATACCAAAAAAAGGGCCATTTGGCACCTACAAACATGGGATAATTTTCAAACTCAAAGAGATCACTTTTCTTAAAAACTCCATCAAACAGAGCATCCTAGCCTGATGATTTTTTGAAAAAGGTGAAGAAATAAGAAAAATTAAGAGAAGAAATGTCTGCACCTTCCTTCTCTCAACTACCCATTTATTTTATTTAACCATATCAGGATCGTAGTCATAAAATCCTGTATCAAGGAAACGGTTTTTAGGGTGAAGTTTACGCACTTCTTCATCCAGCAAGAAGGCTTGGTCATGGCTAAAGTTACCCTCTTGGATTGAGCTACGTGCTTGGATAAAGAGTTTTGCAATCTCAACAAAGTTCTGACCAGGAGTGTAGAGCCCTTCTAGTTTCCAGTGAGTAAAGCCATGCTCTACCAATTCTGTCAATTTTGTCATCAAATCAAGGTCATTGTTGGCAAAGATGTGGGTACCATGATTGTCTTCAAAAATGGAATAGTGGCTCTCTGGGTCACTTGGCTCAGCCAAGAAAAGATCACGCTTACGCGTCTTTTCATCATCGATATGCGTAAAGTTATAGTAGTTTTGCAAGAGCGGACGTTTGGAATGGTGAATAACACTAGCGCCATACACCAAAACTTCAGCAGGAATTTCCAAAATCTCTGGCATTTTGAAAAGTTCAGCTGATGGAATTTCACGCGCCAAAACAGCCTCAGACGCACCAGCCTTTTGGCCCCAGAAGTTGATCTGACGACTGCTAGTTACCATAGTCGAAGCATCATAGATGGTTTTAAAGGAATAACCATCGCGATTGACCACGTAAAAGACACCCGCATCTCCTACTGTAATATAGTCTGTCTTGATTTCTTCCAAGAAATCTAAGAAAGGCTTGATACAGTCCATCATATCTTGGTGCATGAGGGCATTGACTGCAACAATCAATTTCTTACCAGCATTATGAACTAGCTCAGCGATTTCACGCAATTGGTCATGACTAAAGGTCGTTGGCAGACGAAGGCCAAAATCTTTCTCACCGACATAGATACGGTCTACGCCAGCCTCGAGTAGTTGTTCAATTTGTTCAATACTTTCAGCAGTTGCTGTAATGATAATCTTTTCCATAAGCAAAATTATACCATATTTCTCAAAAATCAGCTATGAATACTGGGAGTTTTCTAAAAAGTCAAAGTCATTTTTAAAGTTTATACTCAATGAAAATCAAAGAGCAAACTAGGAAGCTAACCGTAGGCTGCTCAAAATACTGTTTTGAGGTTGCAGATGGAAGTTGACGTAGTTTGAAGAGATTTTCGAAGAGTATTACAATCAAAAAGTGAACAGTAACTAGCACCGTTCACTTTATTTTATGCATGTGTTTTTTCAACTAGGTGGCCATCATTCATAACATAAACACGGTCAACCTTATCAAGAAGGCGTGTATCATGTGTAATCATGACAACTCCTCTTCCTTGTTCATGGGCAATGGCAGCCAACATCTCCGTTACTTGGTAAGCACGCTGGGTATCCAGACTGGCTGTTGGCTCGTCTGCAAGCACGATACTTGGATTGTTATAAAGTGCTCTAGCAATTGCAGCCCGTTGACGTTCTCCACCTGATAAAGACTTGGGATACTGATCTTGTACCTTTTCTAAATCCAACAAGTCAAATAACTCTTTTCGATCACTTTTACTATTTTTTCCTTTGTCCAGTCTGTCAATCAAATCCAGCTGTTCCTTGACAGTAAGAAAAGGAATTAAGTTAGAAGCCTGAAGAATGAAGCCAAACTCTCTAAAACGGAGGTCTGTTTTCTCCTTCTCCGTCAAACTTCCTGTTTCCTTCCCCTTTACCAAAATCTTTCCACTCGATGCTTCCTGAAGTTGACCTAGAGTCGTTAGAAAGGTCGTCTTTCCAGAGCCAGAAGGTCCGACGATAGCCACGAACTCTCCTGCATTTAGCTGAAAATTCGTCTCATGCAGGGCTACGACTTTCATCTTTCCTTCCCCGTAGGTTTTTATCACTTGAGTCATTTCAATCAATGCTGTCATACTATTCTCCTTATCATTCTGCAATCGCAGTAATCGGGTCCACCTTTAGCAAGCGTGGAAGTGAAATGACACCACCTAGAAGGGCCATCAAGGAAATTACCAAGCTTAGGACAGAATAGGCTATCCAACTTGGGTAGAAAAAGAAGGTAGCTGGTAAGACTAAAATCACTCCGCCAATAGCCAGCAAGGCTAAAGCAATCCCCATACCAGCTAGGAGGAAGATTTGACAGAACAGAGACCATACAATGGTTTTGATCTGTATTCCCTGAGCTCGCATTATTCCATAAAGTCCTAGTTTTTGAATGGTAATGATATAAACAAAAATCCCCACAATCAAGCCTGTGATAACAATCATAGCAAGAATCATTCCTGAAAATACATTAACCTGAGGTGTATAACCAGGAATTTTCGATATCATTTTTGGAATAGAAATCTGTTTCAGTCCATCGCCAGCCACTTCTATATCATTTTTCAATACTAAGGCAGAGATGGAACGATTGGCTTTCAAGGTTCCTTGTAAGGTCCAATAAGTTGTCAGACTCGTAAAGACAACAGGCTCAGTGAAAAATTTATTTCCTTGAGTCAGACCTACAATCTTGTAACCTGTCTCGCTTCCATTGAGTTGAATGGCATCACCTAGCTTCATTCCATAATTCTCAAAGGACTGATCCACGACAACCTCATCATCTCTTTCAGGATAACGACCCTCCGTCAAACTAGGTGAGATAAAAGCGTCCCAGTCTTGAGCAAAAATGGAAACATTAACCTTTTCACTACCATCGACTAGATTGGTTACAGCGAACATATAGCCCAATGGAGCAGCCTCTTCTGAACTCTTATCCTTGTAGTCCTTTTCAGGAATAAAGGATGCTGTCAAATTATCATTTGCGTAGTCAGATAAAACCACACCTGTCGCTTGCCAATTATCAATAGCGGCTCGGTTGTTTCGCACAAGACCAAGAGCTAAACTGGTCATAAAAAAGACCATGAAAGTGATAAGAAAAATGGTAGTTAAAATCAAACTATATCGAAGTTTGTTTTGTACTATTTCTTTGATAGCAAGATACATGCTTATCTCCTTTAACGTTGCCAAGAGGTATCGATCAGACACCCCACTACTATAAAAATAGGAGACAGAAAATCTGTCTCTGTATTCAAAACAAATCTCACTAATTACATTAAATAAAATCAAGAAAATAATGAAATAAATTTTCGTAAAAAAATCATTTAGTAGCTCTATTTCCTTGCGAATATAAGTAATTATGAATATTAATAAATATTTGCTGTCCATCCATCTTATCATTTTCACATTATCGTGTCAAGAAAAGTTATTTTGAAAAGGGACTTTATTCTTTTTGTAACCTTTCTGTAATAATTCTCTGCTGAAAAAATGATAAAATAGGTATGTGCTGTTAAGGAGAGAATAATGCCCGTAAGAAAATTACAATCCTATGAGGTAGACCATCAAGAAGAATTAAACCATCAGGTTCCTCGCTATCAAGATTATACACCTGAAGCGCAATCTGATGCCAACCTCAAGGAAATCCTATTTTTTGTTAATATCGCTGTTTTTTGTATTTGTGTTGCTATCTTTAGTTTTATCTTTTTAGCATTAAAATTATCAACTGCTCTTGCCTTTGTTGCAGCAATCGGATCCAGTTTACTTGTCTTAAAAGTTCAACGATCTATTATCAAACGAAAACGTAGAAGATAAATCCAAAATATCGCCCCAGCTGGAGCGATATTTTTATTTTTTCTTTTTAGATGGTGTCTGAATGGCAATCTTCACTTCAAAGATTGTTCCTTTTGGTTTGTTATCTTTAACAGTAATGCTTCCTTTTAAGGCATCTACAATTTGCTTGGCTAGGGATAAACCTAAACCAAAGCCACCTTTTTGACGGGTTCTGGCCTTATCCACTCGATAAAATCGATCAAAGATTTTCTTCTTATCTTCTGCGGAAATACCGACTCCATTATCAGAAACAAGTAAATACAGATTTCGATCAGTCGCTGAAATCATAAAATCAATTTCACCATCCTCCTCAGTATATTTGATAGCATTATCAAATAGGATGGTCATCAGTTGTTTTAAAAGAAGCTGATCTGTGACAATCGTTCGATGGATCCGATTTTCAAAACGGAAGACACGGTCATTTTCAGAAGCAATCATCTCATAGTTTGTGAAAGTCGTATTAAAAAAACTGGTTGGAACTTCTGCAAGCTCAGGCTTAATTCCATCATCTCTACGAGCTAAATTCAACAAGTTTGTCGTCAAAAACCGCATATTTCGGACTTCTTCCAAACTTGATGCAATGCTTTCGCTCACCTCCATAATGGTTGCTTCTGGCTTACGAAAAAGGGTCTCTAAACGATTTTGCAAAACCGCAAGTGGAGTTCGTAACTCATGACTGGCATTTTCCACAAAGGACTGTTGCTTCTGCATGCTCTCAAGCAGAGGACGAACACTGACCCTAGCTAGATAGAGACTGGCAAGCAAAGACAGAATCCAGAAACTTGCCATCACAATCACAATCAATTGCTCATGCTTTTGACTGGCTTGCTCCAACTGACTCGTATTAATCAAGACAGCTGCATACTTGATGTTGGTTGAAACCGAACTGATATTGGTTTCCATCAAAATCATGCGATAGATTTCTTCTTGTCCATAGCTATTAAAAACTTGAATCTGATAGATATGTCCTAGTTCTTTTTTCTCTAACTTAATCTTATCCAATCCCAAAAATCGGTTTCCAGAAAGTAGTTGGGTAAAATTCTTATCCAAAAGAATAACCTCCGTATTGGAACTGACATTGGGTTTTACTTCAGTCTTGCTAGTATCTGTAGCGGCATTCTCTAAATCTTTAATCTCTTCTGTTGCCCTATTTATAGCAAGCTGAATAACTGCTTGAGGATTCTTACTCAAACCATGGAGCGTATCATCCACCGAAGTATAAAGACTCGAATGCATGACCTGTAAAATAATCAAGGTCATGGTAGAGAAAATCAGAGTGAAGACACCAAAATTGCGGATAAAATAACTAAAGTCATCCGCATACCATGTTTTTTTTAGTTTACTGAACATCTTTTAAAATATACCCAACACTGCGCAAGGTTTGCAAATTCTCTGCAAAAGTGGTTCCTTTTAGTTTCTTACGGACTTTTGAAACATAAACTTCGACAACTGAAATCGTTGTGTCACTATCAAATCCCCATAGACGATCAAAAATCTGAGTCTTCGGCAAAATAACATTTTGATTTTGAAGGAAATAAACTAATAAATCAAACTCTTTACCCAGCAATTCGACAGGAGTATCTTCGACTTTTACTGTATTTGTAGATAGATTAACTACAATATTTCCATAAGTCAAGGTGTTTTCATTAAACTTACCTGAACGTTTGAGAAGGGCTTGAATCCTCATTTTGAGTTCCTCTAAGTAGAAAGGTTTGGTCAGATAATCATCCGCTCCCAGTTCAAATCCATGTCCCTTGTCATCCAAACTTTCCTTGGCAGTCATGATCAGAACTGGAGTCGTAATCCCCTTTTCACGCAATTCTTTCAATACTTGGAAGCCATTTTTTTCAGGCAACATCAAATCAAGCAAAATCAAATCATAGACGCCACTTTCAGCTTCGTAGAGACCTTCTTCCCCATCAAATACCTGCATGACATCCGCAAAATCGTCTAAAAAGTCAAATACCGAATTTGACAGGCCTAGGTCATCCTCAACCAATAAGATTTTTATCATGAGAAACTCCTCCTTATTAAAACCATTATACCAAATTTGCCTTAAAAAAAACTCAACTCTCTGCATTTTATACTCAATGAAAATCAAAGAGCAAACTAGGAAGCTAGCCGCAGGCTGTACTTGAGTACGGTAAGGCGACGCTGACGTGGTTTGAATTTGATTTTCGAAGAGTATTACATGAGATAGCTGAGTTTTATTTTCATTTAGGCTTATTTATGCATTTCCGTATTGAAGAACGACTGCTTCCACTGCAGCTTTTTCACGGTTAATCAAGTCAACACGCGCTGCAATTTCCTTGATTCCCATACCGATGTTACGGCTAAGAGCAAGATCAGAAAGTTGTGGTTCAAAGAATTCCTTGTACTCTGCCAAGCGTTGCTGAGTCTTAAATACGTGTGCAGGAAGGATAACAAAGCTATCAAAGCTCATATCTCCACCAAGAGCTGCCTTAATCCAAGCCCAGTTTTCACGCGCCCAAGACCAAGCTGTTTCCTGAGTTGCTTGATGAGCTAGGAATTGGTAATACCAAGCAGACAAGTCTTGTGGTTTGACTACAAATTTGTCCTTCCAAGAAGTAATCAAGGTTTGGATATTATCCGCATCTTTACTATAGGCAAGAGCGGCTGCCAACTGGCGTTTAAAGACAGCATCTGTTGCGTGAGTATAAGTATCAAGATAAAGTGCTAACAAGTCTTTGGCCTCATGATGTTTCATCTCATTGATCAGAACTTGTGAGCGAATAGCTGCTGGAAGTCCTGCAAGATTCTCCTTGTGAGCCGCGAAGATTTGGCTAGCGACTTGACTAGCTTCTGCATCATTTGAGCGAATCATCATAGAAACAGCCAACTGACGAACCAATTCATCCTCATCTGATTCACCATCTTTAGCTTCAAAACCAAGACGGTCATAGTTGTGACGAGCCAACTTAGCAACCAAGGCTTTGAAGGCTCTTTCAGCTTCTGTTCCTTCATCGATGAAGCGCTCAAGAGCAGAAATTACTTGAGAAACAGCTGAAACGACAAGGTAAGATTCTTCCTTAGCAAGTTTATCAAGGACTGGAAGCAAGTCTGCATAAGAAATGTGTCCTGCCTCAGCAAGCAAACGACGTTCTTGAACAATTTGTAGTTTGCTTGTGTTATCAAGCTCAACTAGGTCAGCAAGAACTGCATCCAACAAGTCTCCTTGATAATCTGTAATGTAGTGGGCTGTATTTTCAGTGTTGAGACGAAGAGCTCCGTCATTTTCAGCAAGAAGAGCTGCGTAGCCTGGAATTTCGATGCTTTCAGTTTCAAGTGTATCAGGCAAGCCTTTCCAGTTGCTATTGAGTGGCACAACCCAGAGACGGTTCTTATCTTCGTGCTCACCGATGAAGAATTGTTTTTGTGAAATCTTCAAGACATCATTTTCAACTTTGACAGTGAGAACTGGATAACCAGGTTGTTCCAACCAAGAATCCATGAAGGCTGCGACATCACGGCCAGATGCTTGACCAAGAGCATCCCAAAGGTCACGACCAATGGTATTGCTGTATTGATGTTTTTCAAAGTAGGCATGTAAACCTTTAGCAAAATCGGCATCACCTAGCCAACGACGAAGCATGTGCATGAGGCGACTTCCTTTGGCATAGACGATAGCGCCGTCAAAGAGCGTATTGATTTCATCTGGATGTTTCACTTCGACGTGAACAGATTGAACACCATCAGTCGCATCACGTTTTAAGGCAGACGGAACACCACCTGTTTGGAAATCTTCAAAGATATTCCAGCTTGGTTCAATAGCATCCACACAGACGTACTCCATCATGTTAGCAAAGCTTTCATTGAGCCAAAGGTCATCCCACCATTTCATAGTAACGAGGTTACCAAACCATTGGTGAGCCAACTCATGGGCCACAACAAGGGCAACTTGTTGACGGCTGGCAAATGTTGAGTTCTCATCTACAACCAAGTAAACTTCACGGTAGGTCACAAGACCCCAGTTTTCCATAGCTCCAGCTGAGAAGTCAGGAAGAGCGATGTGAAGAGATTGAGGGATTGGGTACTTAACTCCATAGTAATCTTCGTAAAACTCGATAGAACGAACAGCAATGTCCAGTGAGAAATCAAGGTTTGATAGTGGATGAGCTTTGGTTGAATAAACACCTACGAGGGTACCGTTTTTAGTTTTAGCCGTCACACCTTGCAAATCACCAGCAACAAAGGCCAACAAGTAAGAAGACATGCGAGGTGTTGTCTCAAACTTCCAGATACCTGTTTCCTTACGGTTTTCAACATCGATTTCTGGCATGTTTGATAAGGCCAATTCTCCTTCTGATTGGTCAAAACGAAGTGCTAAGTCAAAGGTTGCTTTTGCTTCTGGCTCATCCACACACGGGAAGGCTTCACGGGCAAAGTGGCTCTCAAACTGAGTAGACAAGACTTCCTTCTTGACTCCATCAACTGTGTAGTAAGATGGGTAAATTCCTGTCATGTTGTCTGTGATTTTTCCTGAAAAAGCGATAACCACTTCAACTTGACCTGCTTCCGCAAGTTCAATATGAAGGGCTTCATTGTCATGGTCAACTGTAAATGGACGAGCTTGTCCTGCTACTTCAACTGAAGCAATTTCTAAGTCCTTTTGGTGAAGGGAAATTCGGTCACTTTGAGCTTGACCAGTAATGGTTACTTTTCCTGAAAAAGTCTTGGTCTCACGACTCAAGTCTAAAAATAAATCATAATGTTCAGGAACAAATTGCTTAATAAAATGTTCAACTGCTTGCATAGTTTTCTCCTATCTAAGTTTAAGAGCTAGAGCTCTTCTTCAAACAAACTTATTATATCATGTTTTGCCGGAGAAAAAAGGATTGGACGGTGATTTCCAAAACTTTCTTCCGTCTAACAGTCTACAGTGGGTAGACCTTACGAAATTCTTCTAAAACAACCTTGCTTTCAGGTGTAAAAGTCAGTCCTGCTTCTTTCAGCCACTCGGCGAAACACTCCTCATGAACCTGGCGCCAATAGGCTAGGGATTTGTCTCCCTCACCTTCCTTATAGGCATGGTCAGCTGAAACTTGATGAAAAGGTTGAACGGAAACCTTTGTAATTTCGACAATACAGACAGCCTGATTTTGACTATCTAAAATGATGTCAAAGGTGCCTTCTTGCGGAAGGGGTTTGTCCTCTAGTACGTAGAGGTCATAAGCCGACGCTGTTGCAGTCTTTTCGCCTTTTAAAACCAAATCTGCCAAAAGGTCTGCTTCCACTCCAAAAGCCCAAGCATCGATTTCATCTCCGATAGAGGGGTTAATTTGCTTGTAGGCATTCCATATTTCTTTCGGTGTCATGGGTGCTCCTTTGTAATTTCTTACTTTCTTCTTTTATATGTTTGAGATGATCTGGATGGTCAATCTCTAAATTAAAAATCTCTGGAATAGAACTATAGTGGATAATACATTCGATACCCAACTGATTCATTTTTTGTATGAAAGAAACATTCAGATATCCTGCTACAGCAAAGTCAATCTTTTTCGTCCTTGCTTTATCCTGCATCTGTCTTAGCATATCTAACATTATTGGACTTTCCATATCATGCCATTGACTGTTTCTCACAGTCGCAAAAACAAAAGAAGTCAAATCATTCATTCCAACTACAATCTTTGAAATACCAGCTTCCAGTATCCTGTCCAAGTCAAAATAAGCTGACGGTAATTCAATCATCGTGCCAACTTTCCCAGTAAAACCATGCTGACGCAACACTCTAATAGCTTGCTTTAACTGCTCAGCATCATTGACAAAAGGAAAGATAACAGATAGATTGGGGTTGTTTTGATAAACTTCTGTAACGACATTTACCTCAGCCTGAAATTCATCCAAACACGCCAGCAAACGCCTAGTTCCTCTATATCCAAACAAAGGATGACGTTCGTCAAAATACTCTTTAGTCCCCTTTAGACAATTAGCTTCTGTATTCGTTAATTCAGAAAAACGATACCAAACTTCCTTACCTGAGTACAGGGAGCAGATAGTCTCTAGATAAGCTTTTACAAATTGCTGACAACTTGGTAACAGGATGTTTTGATTGAGCTCTCTCAACAAATATTCCCCACGAATCATGCCGACGTGGTGCAATAGTTGAGGGTAAACTTTTTCATCAAGTTTCTCGCCACTAAGGGCTAGCTGGTTTTTCATAGCCATTCACCTCGTCTTAAAAGATACAATATAATATATTATTTAATTCTTTCCTCTAGCTCAAAAGCTTCATAAGGTTCAACTAACTCATATCCTAAAAATTCTGCTACTTTTTTGGAAGCCTCGTTATGAGCATCCCAAAGTGGAAACATATCTCTATTTAAACTCTCTAGAATCATTGCAGCACCAAGCTTTTTAGCAAAGCCATTTCCTTGTTCGTTTGGTCTAGTTGCAACTTCCACTTCAACTGCTCCACGGTAAACTAACCCTGAGGAAATCCCAGCAATCAGTTCTTTATTTTTAAGAACCACAAAGCCAAATCCACCTTTTAAAGAAAAATCCTGATAGGACTCAAAATCTCCCTTTAAATCTTGTGACCATTCTTCCTCAGAAAGGCAGTTAAAAATACGATTATCAATAGGTACAATATTGTAACCTTCCTCTATATGAGTAACTAGATTATTTAAAAATTCAACTTGAAAATTTGCCTTATCTTTAAAAGAATAGCGAGTAAAAGAATTTAGCCCCACTTTCCGATGCAGAAAATCTTGCCAATTGGTATTTTCTGAAATAATAATCTTATAATCTAAACCATATTTCCTAACAAAATCTTCCCAAAATCTGGAGTTCAACTCCCCTGCTAGGTATAGAAAATTCCCAATATCATAAAAACTTGTTGTCCCATCACTGTTTCGGTAGACAGTTCCAATTTGAGATTCAAGACCATAGAGAACCATATTTTTCTTCCATGTTTTAAATAGTTCCATTATCCCCCCCTACTTCACCTTTCAATTCATGTAAGAAGTCTTGTCCAGTTCTGGAAATCCTAATAATTCAGACTTAACCTTCAAGACTAATGACGATGCATTTTCTTCTGTGATCTCTTGAATATCCATCCAACTCCTCCTATTTCAAAGACCAGCCACCATCTATTGTCAAGATTTGTCCCTGCATGGCAGAGGCCTTTCCAGTAGCCAAAAAGAGACTGATTTCTGCCACTTCCTCTGGTTCAATCCAGCGTTTGATTGGTGTTTCACTAGCCACCCAGTCTGCTAAGCCACCGGGTTCAAAGTCTGCAGCGGTCATAGCCGTCTTGACTGCTCCTGGAGCAATCCCAAAGACCTGAATCCCAGCTTCAGCATAGTCTAGAGCCAGCTGCTTGGTGAAGCCAGCCAAGGCGTGCTTCGAAGAAGTATAGGCATGACCACCTCCACCTGCTAGACTTGAAGCAATGGAACACATATTGATAATGATTCCCTTTTTATTTTCCAGCATTTGGGTCAAATAATGCCGAGACATCTCAACTGGAGTCACATAGTTGATTTCAAAAATCTCTTGAATTTCCTGGGCTGATTGTTCCAAAAGTGGTTTATAATCATCCAACACTCCAGCAGTATTGCAGAGAACATCAACTCGAGGACACCAATCAAAAATTGGTTCCAAGTCAAGCGTTAGATCACGTTGTAGAAAACGAAAGTCACCCTGTAAATCAGGATTTTCACCTTGGTCAACTCCATAAACTTGAAAGCCATTCTCTAAAAAGAGGCGAGCTTGAGCCAGACCAATCCCTGAACTCACTCCTGTAATGAGTACACGACTAGTCATGCACTTCTACCCAATCTGTCGCCAAAACATCACAAGGTGTCGGACTCCACATGGAAAAACCTTCTCCTTCTCCAGACACATTGATTAGGAAATAAGGTGTCACTTCAAGTGCAACCCCGTTTTGTTCAATGGTGTCAAAAAGTTGGACATAGTTTTCAGCACCTCCCCAACCAGTTCGTACATATTTTTTCTTAGCCTTTAATCCAGGCAGGATCTCTTCAAATGTCATGTTTTTCTCCTTTAATGTCAATAATTCTCCCCTTCATTATAACAAAAAAAACCGCTTTAAAACGGCTTTTTGACTGTGATTTATTTACATCTGCTTCTACTTACGGTAAATTATTCCCTGCTGCAAGATAAATTTCATACCATTCTTTTCTTGTTAAGCTAAAGTTTGCCGCTTGGCTAACTTCTCTCAAGTGCTTAGGATTTGTTGTACCTACGACTGCCTGCATTTTTGCTGGATAACGCAATACCCAAGAAATGGCAATAGTTGAAGATGTTACTCCATATTTAATAGCTAAACGATCAAGTACTTGGTTTAAAGCTTGAAATTTCTCATTTCCAACAAAATTCCCTTTAAAATACCCGAATTGTAAGACAGACCATGCTTGAATGACAACATCGTGTAATTGACAATATTCAAAAATGCTGCCATCTCGCATAGCTGCTTGACTATCTTCCATATTAACATGAAAACCTGATTCGAATCCTGGAGTAAAAGCTGCACTCAATTGTAGCTGATTAACAGCTAACGGCTGCTTGACATCTTTTTTAAGTAACTCCATCATCATAGGATTTTGATTAGAAACTCCAAAATCTCGAACCTTACCTTGTTTATAAAGAAGATCAAAGGCTTCTGCTACTTGGTCAGCTTCCATCAAAGCATCTGGTCGATGGAGAAGCAAGCTATCTAGGTAATCAACCTGCAATCTTTTTAAAATTCCATCAACTGATTCTAAAATATAATCTTTTGAAAAATCAAAATAGGTAAATTCCTCAATGCGAATACCACACTTGGACTGAATCCACATCTTCTCTCGCAGGTCAGGACGATTGTTTAACACTTGACCCAGTAATTCTTCGCAACGACCTCCACCATATATGTCAGCCAAGTCGAAAGCATTGATTCCAACAGACAGGGCTGTTTCTACAAGCTCTTCAACTTCTTTTACAGACTTGTCACTGATTCGCATCATGCCTAGGACAATTTCTGATAGTTCTCTTTTCTCTTGACCAAGAGTTATGTATCTCATCAAATTTTTCTCCTTTAATTTCTAACATCCTCCCCTTCATTATAACAAAAAACCGCTTTGCAACGGTTTTTTGACTATATTTCACTCCATTTTATCTTCTTAGACCCACGGAACAAGAGAAAAATACCAATAAAGAGGACAGCTAAAGGAATGAATTTTGTAAAGAAAACATTTGAAATGCCCATCCACTTATAGTAACGGAGCAGAGAACCTACAATAAGGTGGGCAACAATCATGCTATTAAAGGGACGAAAAATCGGTTCTTTCCAATTCCAAATACTGATGACCAGCGAAATCGTAAAGACAAGGAAACTATCCCAGGGAGCCGGAAGATTTAAGACTCCTTCTTGTATGAAACTTCCCATTCCTACATATCCTAGAACGACTAGCAGAACAAGAATTCCAACGACAATATAAGTGCCGATTTTCATCTTAAGAGAATCTTGAACTAAACTCCATCGTAAAATTGTAGCCACAAGCCAAAATCCAATCAAAAAAAGAAGAAGTTGCCCTAAAAACGTGAGCAAATTGACTGTTAAGAGAGGACCTTTAGAAAAATCACCTAGCAGTTGATAGTAACGTAATACCGCTAATACAAGAATTGGTGTCAAAAGGGACTCTTTAATAGAACTGCGTGGTGCTTCCTTGAGCATCTCTTTCATTAATTTTTTAGGATTCTTACCTAGATAATCCTCTGCACTCATACCATCTCGTTCTGCTTCTGAGAAATCTAACATCATCAAATAGATCTGCTCTCTAAGATAGTCCTCATCATAGAGAAATCCAGCAAGATTAAAACTATCCCACAGTTCCTCAAAATACTGCTGATTCTCCTCAGAAAACTCATGCAACAAAGCGCTTGTTTCTTCATAATACTTCATTTTCTTCATGGTTTACCCTCCATTCTTAATTCCTTCTACTTTTTGACTCAAATCGTCCCATTGTTGCCAAAAGACTGAGACACGCTCTTCTCCTTCTTTGGTTAACGAAAAATACTTCCGATCTGGACCATCTGGCGACGGGCGCATGTCACCTCTTATCCATTGATTTTTTTCTAACTTTTGCAACAAAGGATAAATAGTTCCTGGAACGATAGTGTCAAATCCAGCATCTCGCAAAGTCTGAACCAACTCATAACCATACCGCTCTTTTTGACCAATCATATCCAAGACACAACCTTCAAGAACACCTTTTAATAGCTGAGTTTCTTTCATCACTTCCCCTTTCTATCTATTTTGTAATACCTACTAGTAGCTTCATCTATAATATACCACTTTCTCACTAGTTTGTAAAGCATAATAGTCAAAATAAAAAAAAAACAGAACTAGCATGAACTAGTCCTGTCTATTGTTACCCAATCACACTTCCGTTTGGTACAGCTGGATCAACTGTGAGAAGGGTTAATTTTCCATCATGTTCAGCTGAGAGAATCATCCCTTGGCTGACATATTTTTTCATCATTTTACGTGGTTTGAGGTTGGCAACGATTTGGACTTTCTTGCCCACCAATTCTTGTTCATTTGGATAGTATTTCGCAATACCAGAAAGGATTTGACGATCTTCACCATCACCAGCATCCAAGCGGAATTGAAGCAACTTATCTGAACCTTCTACTTTAGACACTTCTTTGACTTCTGCGACATGGATTTCGACCTTGTCAAAGTCTTCAAACTTGATTTCTTCCTTGTTTAGTTTGAGTTCAACTTCGTCTGGGTTCCACTCTTTTTCGACAGCTGGCTTGTTGCCTTCCATTTGTTCCTTGATATAGGCGATTTCTGCTTCCATATCGAGACGTGGGAAGATTGGTGTTCCTTTGGCAACTACAGTCACACCTGCAGGGAAATCAGCCAAGCTCAAGTTTTCAAGGCTCGCTACTTCTTCCAAGCCAAGTTGAGTCAAGACTGAACGACTGGTTTCCATCATAAATGGTTCAATCAAGTGAGCTACGACACGAAGGCTAGCTGCCAAGTGACTCATCACACTTGCCAATTGGTCGCGAAGAGATTCATCCTTAGCCAAGACCCATGGGGCTGTCTCATCGATGTATTTGTTAGTACGAGAGATAAGTGTCCAGACTGCTTCAAGCGCACGTGGGTAGTCAACTGCTTCCATGTGAGTATGGTAGTCAGCGATTGATTGTTCTGCAACCTCAGCAAGAGCATGGTCAAATTCTGTCACACCTTCAACATAGGCTGGAACTTTTCCATCAAAGTACTTGTTGATCATTGAAACCGTACGGTTGAGGAGGTTCCCAAGGTCATTGGCTAGTTCATAGTTGATACGGCCTACATAGTCTTCAGGAGTGAAGGTTCCATCTGAACCAACTGGAAGGCTACGCATGAGGTAGTAACGAAGTGGATCGAGACCATAGCGCTCTACCAACATTTCAGGATAAACAACATTCCCTTTAGACTTGGACATCTTGCCGTCTTTCATGACAAACCATCCATGGGCAATCAAACGGTCAGGCAATTTGATATCCAACATCATAAGAAGGATTGGCCAGTAGATGGAGTGGAAACGAAGGATGTCTTTCCCAACCATATGGAAGACTGTTCCATTCCAGAACTTGTCAAAGTTACCATGTTCATCTTGACCGTATCCAAGCGCTGTCGCATAGTTGAGCAGAGCATCAATCCAAACGTAGACAACGTGCTTTGGATTTGATGGGACTTGTACACCCCAGGTAAAGGTTGTACGAGAAACCGCCAAGTCTTCCAAACCTGGCTCAATGAAGTTTTTCAGCATTTCATTAAGGCGACCATCTGGAGTGATGAAGTTAGGATGAGCTTTGAAAAATTCGACCAAGCTGTCTTGGTATTTGCTGAGGCGAAGGAAGTAAGATTCTTCTGAAACCCATTCAACCTCGTGACCTGATGGAGCGATACCACCCGTTACATTTCCAGCTTCGTCACGGAAAACTTCTGCAAGCTGGCTTTCTGTAAAGAATTCCTCATCCGATACTGAATACCAACCAGAATATTCACCTAGGTAGATGTCATCTTGATCAAGCAAGCGTTCAAAAACTTGCGCTACTACTTTTTCATGGTAGTCATCAGTTGTACGGATGAATTTATCGTATGAGATATCAAGCAATTTCCAGAGTTCTTTAACTCCAACTGCCATGCCATCAACATAGGCTTGAGGTGTGATGCCAGCTTCTTCTGCTTTTTGTTGAATCTTTTGACCATGCTCATCCAGACCTGTCAAATAAAAGACATCGTAGCCCATCAGGCGTTTGTAGCGAGCTAAGACATCACAAGCGATGGTAGTGTAGGCAGAACCGATATGAAGTTTACCAGATGGATAGTAAATCGGCGTTGTAATATAAAAATTCTTTTCAGACATAATATTTCCTTTCCAGGCAAATGAAACCTGTTTTTCTAACACTTCATTATATCATATTTTGATGATTTTCGATAAGGAAATCCATACAAAAACAAGATAGACTAGTGTCCATCCTGTTAATCTTATTCATAACGAAGGGCTTCGATTGGATCAAGCTTCGATGCCTTGTTGGCTGGCAAGACTCCAAAAATCATACCCACGCTAGCCGAAACTGCAAGACTAAATAGGGCAACTGGAATGGATACTCCAACTTCTATCCCCGCAATCAAACCTTGCAGTAACAAACCTGCTAAAGCAGTTATACCACTTGCAATTGTCAAACCAATTAATCCACCTAACAAGGTCAAAATCATGGATTCAATCAAAAACTGAATTAAAATATTGGCACGTGTTGCACCCAAAGCCTTACGGAGACCAATCTCACGAGTACGCTCTGTCACCGAAACCAGCATGATGTTCATAACACCAGTCCCACCAACAAAGAGGGAAATTCCTGCAATAGCACTAATAATCGTAGTTATAAAGCCGAACATTTGTTGTACTTCTTGGAAGGCTTCAGTCGCATCTGCCACCTGATACTCCCCCTGCTGAAGACCAGCAATCTCGGTCATTTTTCTAGCTAATTCTGGTCCCACCGTTGGTGTCAAGCTGGTATCGTTAACACGGAAGACAATATCAGAAATTTCATCCATATTGAAGTTATTGGCAAGAGAAATATTAGTCGTAATCGGAAGTCCACCAATACCAAAAGTCTTGGCAGCCTTGGACTCGTCGCTAGTATAGACACCAATGACACGATAACTAAAGTCACCAACATCTATAATCTGGTTAACAGCTTCTTGAGCAGATCCAAACAGACTATTAGCAAGTTCTTGGTCTAATAAAATGACACTGGCTACATCTTTATAATCCTGAGCTATGAAACTGCGGCCTGCAACAATTTCATTTTGAACCGCCTTCATGTAAGTAATATTTCCACCTGTCAAGCTAGCGCGCTCCACTTTTTTATCTTTATAAGAAAGGGTGGTATTTGTTGAATTGGTTACATAGTAGCTATCCACTCCCTTAAGCTTAGCAGCTTCCTTAACCCAGGATTCTTGTGGTTTTGGTGGTTCCACAGGAACGTCCTCTTCTTTCCCAGACACTGTCAAAGCTGATTGTTTTTGGGTAAAAGAGCCATCTTTACTTTTAATAGGTGAGAAAAAAACACGGATATTCTTCTGTGACTTGGTCATATTTTTATTGAGCTGTCGAGACATAGAATCACCCAGAGCCATAATCACAACAACCGATGAAACACCGATAATAATCCCAATCATGGTAAGCAAAGAACGCATCTTGTGAGCCATGATAGATGAAAAGGCAAATTTCAGATTCTGCATCTTAGTTTTCCTCCTTTTCTAACTGAGCACTATCAGACGAAATGACTCCATCTCGAATGACAATCTGACGTTTGGCATAAGCAGCTATTTCAGGCTCATGCGTTACCATGATAATGGTTTTTCCTTCTTTGTTCAAGTCAACCAATAGTTGCATAATTTGATTTCCTGTTTTGGTATCCAAGGCTCCTGTCGGTTCGTCTGCTAGGATAATAGAAGGATTGTTTACCAAGGCACGCGCAATAGCCACACGTTGTTTTTGACCACCAGATAATTCTGAAGGTAAATGGTGACTACGCTCAGTCAATTCAACCTTATCTAGATATTCCTCAGCTAACTTGCGCCGTTTTGAAGCCGAAACTCCTGCGTAAATCAAGGGCAATTCTACATTTTGCAGAGCATTGAGTTTGGATAGAAGAAAGAACTGCTGAAAGACAAAACCGATTTGTTGGTTGCGGACCTTGGCTAGTTGTTTTTCACCAAGTCCAGCTACTTCTTGGCCTTCAAGATAATATTCTCCACTGGTTGGTGTATCCAACATGCCAATCGTATTCATCAGAGTGGACTTACCAGAACCAGATGGTCCCATGATGGCGACAAATTCACCCTCATTCACTTCTAGGTTGATATTTTTAAGTACCTGCAGTTCTTGATCACCATTACGGTAGCTTCTACAGATATTTTTTAGACTAATTAGTTTCTTCATCAGCCTTCACCTCTTTTCCTTCCTCTAGAGAGGACGTTGGGTTACTGATGACCTTGACTCCATTTGTTAGACCTGAAGTGATTTCTTGGTTGTCTGCATCAGCATTACCCAAACCAACTTCCACTTTCTTAGCCTTTTTCTGCTCGTCAAGCACCCAGACATAGTTCTTATCATTTTCAGTCACAACACTTGTTAGAGGAACCAAAATAGCTTTAGTCTTGTTCTTCACCTCAACACTTACTGAGAATCCCTGTTTCAAGTCACCAATTTCACTTGTAACATCGATGGTATATGGATATTTAGAACCTGAATTACCACCAGCGGCAGCAGCTGCACTTGCTGCTTCGCCATTGGTTTTAGGGTAATCAGAAATATAGCTAATCTTACCTGTCCAGCTCTTATCTTGGTAAACTTTAGAAGTAAAGGTTACTTCTTGACCTACAGATAGGTTGGCAAGGTTATATTCAGATAGTTCCCCCTTAACTTGCAAGTTTTCATTACTTACGACATGCACTACCACTTGGCTAGCTCCTGTTGGAGATTTTGAAACATTGTGGTTGACTTCAACCACAGTCCCCTCAAGTGTACTGAGAACCATCATTGCATCCAACTGACTTTGAGCCTTGCTTAATTGCGCTGCTGCATCTGCACGAGCATCACGAGCATCCCCTAATTGTGCATCAATAGAGGAAACTGCATTTCCTGAAGCTTGCGCTGTTGCACCTTCGCCTCCTGCTGGCGCTGGTAACTGTGGAGCCGGAGCTGAAGCAGCTTCATCTCGTGCTTGATTGAGTTCATTGATATGACGATCTGCCTTAGCTACTGCTCGGCTAGCTGAATCATAGGCCGCCTGGACTTCAGAACTACTGTACTTGACTAAAGCCTGCCCTTCGCTGACCTTATCACCCACAGAAACAAGGATTTCATCTAAATCTCCCTTACTAGCATCAAAATAAACATATTGTTCATTTTTTGCTGTTACTGTTCCTGACAATAAAACAGAGGATGCGACGCTTCCTTCCTTGGCAACAACAAGATGAGTAGGCTCATCTTTTACAGCGCTCTGAGATGGTTGTCTAAAGAGCAAAATCCCCCCAGCACCTAATACAACTACACTGGCAGCACCGATTGCTGCATACAATTGCCACTTTTTAGCTTTACGATTCTTCTTCATAATGAAACTCCTTTTTGATTTAAAGTCCTTAACAATATTATACAAAAATTACCAAATATAAACAATAACAGTTCAGAACGAAATAATGACATTTCAGGATTCAATAAATGTTCGGAATTTATTTTAACCATCATTGTACTAGTTATATAATACACTTTATTTTTCCTTTTTGCAAGCCTTTTCTTTAATTTTTTTGAACGTAGCAGATTTTTGCAATCACATCAAAAAAAAGATAGAATATGACTATCAAAAAATGACACTCTACTATTTCAAAGAGTACAAAGGAGTTTACAATGAGAGAATATGATATCATTGCTATCGGTGGAGGCAGCGGAGGGATTGCTACCATGAACCGTGCTGGTGAACATGGAGCCAAAGCGGCCGTTATTGAGGAAAAAAAACTAGGTGGAACTTGCGTCAATGTCGGTTGTGTTCCTAAAAAAATCATGTGGTACGGGGCGCAAATCGCTGAGACTTTCCATCAATTTGGAGAAGACTACGGTTTTAAAACTACTGATGTTAACTTTGACTTTGCAACCCTACGTCGCAATCGTGAAGCTTACATCGATCGCGCTCGTTCTTCTTATGATGGCAGTTTCAAACGCAACGGTGTAGACTTGATTGAAGGTCATGCTGAATTTATAGATTCTCATACTGTCAGCGTAAATGGTGAACTGATTCGTGCCAAACACATCGTGATTGCGACTGGTGCCCATCCAAATATTCCAAATATTCCTGGTGCTGAACTAGGTGGCTCTTCTGATGATGTATTTGCTTGGGAAAAATTGCCTGAATCTGTAGCCATTCTTGGGGCAGGTTACATTGCTGTTGAATTGGCTGGCGTGCTCCATACCCTTGGTGTTCAGACAGATTTATTCGTCCGTCATGATCGTCCTTTACGTGGTTTTGATTCTTACATCATTGAAGGTTTAGTAAAGGAAATGGAAAGAACAAACTTACCACTTCATACTCACAAAGTCCCTGCCAGGTTAGAAAAAACTGCTGAAGGCATTACCATTCATTTTGAAGATGGGACTAGTCATACAGCTAGCCAAGTTATCTGGGCTACAGGTCGCCGTCCAAACGTTAAGGGCTTGCAACTTGAAAAAGCTGGAGTGACTCTGAATGAACGTGGCTTTATACAAGTAGATGAATACCAAAATACTGTTGTTGAGGGAATCTACGCTCTAGGTGATGTAACAGGTGAAAAGGAACTGACTCCAGTAGCTATCAAGGCTGGACGTACTTTGTCTGAACGTCTCTTTAACGGAAAAACAACTGCAAAAATGGACTACTCAACTATTCCAACTGTTGTCTTTTCACACCCTGCTATCGGAACGGTTGGTCTGACTGAGGAAGAAGCTACTAAACAGTATGGACAAGAAAACGTTAAAGTTTATACATCAAAATTTGCATCTATGTATTCTGCAGTTACTAGTCACCGTCAAGAAGCTCGCTTTAAACTAGTTACAGCCGGTGCAGACGAAAAAGTAGTTGGCCTTCATGGTATCGGCTACGGCGTTGATGAAATGATTCAAGGTTTTGCTGTAGCAATCAAGATGGGAGCTACAAAAGCTGACTTTGATGCAACTGTGGCGATTCACCCAACTGCATCTGAAGAATTTGTAACTATGCGTTAATCGAAATAAATGAAGCAATGCAAAAACACTTCTAAATATCAAAAAGCGAGTATTTCCGTAGTTGGAGATACTCGTTTTCTTATGTCTTATTTTTATAGTATGTTGAAATAATATATGCAAAAATCAATTAACAAACCATAGCAAAATACAAGGATTATAATACAATCATTTATTCTTTTCTTTAAAAGATTCATATATTTTTTTATATAACTCTTTTATATCTTTTTTCTGAGAATTCAACTCTTCTTTACCGTAGTCAAAGTTTGCTACCACAAATCCCTCGCTATCATCAGAAAAAGTAAAAAATTCTATTCCAATTAGTTTATTATGCTTAGAGTCCTCTATAGTGTCTCCTAAACCATTATTGAATTTCTTCACTTCTTCTTCCCGAACTCCGAACCCCGTAGCAGCTCCATTTGCAATGATGTTTGAAAATACTTCTTCTGAAGACGCTACTTCTTTCACAGTTATGAAGTATGTGGCCTCTTCTGTTTCTACTTGTCTCACTTTATTCCATTTTTCTGTATCACCAGAAGAAACCGTATAAACTGTTAACTCCAGTGTTGGTTTAATGGTATTTTCTTTTTTGATCATTTGTTTTCCAAAAAGGAAGATAGCAAGTAACCCAGCTACAAAAATCAAAGCAATATAAATTATCTTTTTCATACATTATCCCCTATATCTTTCATATCAATGATCACATCAACTTTGTTATAGACAGCTGGATCATGAGTCGCTATAATAACATATTTATCTTCATCTCTTTCATTTAATAATAAACGAATAATTTCTTTTCCAATCTCACCATCTAAAGCTCCTGTGGGTTCATCTGCTAAGATAATTTTACGTGGTTTCATTAACATTCTGGCAATAGCTACACGTTGAGCCTGCCCTCCAGACAATTCATATATTTTTTGATGTAAATAGTCACTCGACAGTCCTACTTTTTCAAGTACATCAGTTATTGTTTTTTTGTCTTTAGTGATAAGTTTCAGATTATCATATACTGTTTTGTTATCTATTAAAGAATAATTCTGAAATACATATCCAACAGTATTTTTAAAAAAAGTTCTTTCTTTTATCTTCCAAATATCTTGTTTATCAACTAAAACATTCCCACTGTCAATTTTTTCTAATCTTCCTATAATATTAAGAAGGGTGCTTTTACCAGAGCCAGAACCTCCAATCAATGCATAGCTTTTTCCAGATTCAAATCTTAAATTTAAGTCTGTAAAGATCTTCTTTGAGCCGAAACTTTTTGAAACGTTCAAAAGGTCAATTGTCATGTTTCATCTCCTTTTAAAATTTTAGTGTAGCTTTCAGATAATTTTCTAAAACTCATGATTATTGACAACATCAAAACTAGCAGAGAAGCCGCTCCAATATATAGCAACTCTATTTGCCCTGTCATAAGAAATGTAAATAGTATAACCATTGTAATAATCATCATAAAATACTTGAGACTTGAAATTGCTATATATGTTTTTGACAGACCCAAAATGATTTTTTTCACATATTCATTCTGTTTTAGGACAATATAAAGTTGGACATATTGATAAATGAGTATAAAGACAATACTGTAAATTATCTTCTGCAAGATTTGTGAAAGTAGAATTTGGTGCTCTAAGGATTGAATCTTTAATTTCACAATTTGGTAAACATCTACTGGATTCATTGAGAAATTCAACGGGGCAGTCATCTCATTTATTTTTTTTACCGCTTCAGGACTAAAAAGAGATTTAGATAGTATGTTACTAGCCAAAGAAAACTTATTATTTTCAATCATTTTATCCGTATCTAACACAACAACTATATTATCTTTGCTATCTGCTAGACTTGTCATTGGTAAAATATCTTTATTTTTATGATCGATATCAGCATCCTCATTGAAATAAAAAATTTTATTACCGTCAGGAATTATTTGTACTGCAAGCTGTTCTTTTGTATAGTTTGTTCCAATAAATTGTTCTGCTACAACTGTATTCTCAATGGATTTCTGGTTTTCTTTCCACTTCTCAGGAATATAAATGGTTGCTATCTTATTATCTAAAAGATGATAGTTTGTTCCATTCACTTTATTTTGTAGGTTAGCACCTGTTTGATTGATATAAATCAACTCTTTATTTATTTCTGGATTCGTTATTCCGTCATTTTCTAATTGTTTAGAAAAGTCTTCTAAAACATGAGATGTTTTCATGAAATCTGGAACATATGCCTTAGATCGGTCTATATATAAATAATCTAAGTTTTTTAAGGCAGCAGCTATCTGTAGATACTGACCATCCGAATCATTAACTTCTCCATTTTTAGCAGAGTTATTTTCAATTCCAAGGAACTCAATCCTTCTCCAGTCTTTTACTGTGTCCCATGGTACTAAATTCTGTAGCTGGATGTTAATACTGGATTGACTACTCTTTGTTTCTTGTAAAAAAATTCCTGAGACAATGATGATAATCGAAATAATGGCAAGCCATACGACAAAAATAAGTTTATTTTTCGCCTTGTTTTTGATAATTTCAATTGGCTTTTCAACCTGAATCGTCAACCAAAATAAAACAAAAGTAATGAGATCAATGATTTGAAATAGTATAAAATTCGTTAAAAGCAGAGAGAAAAATAACTTAGAACTATAGGTGAAGAAACCATTTCCCAAAAAAGAACTGTAAGAAATCATCAATAAAGCCATCATAATCAGTTCAAAAATAAGAGAAATCACATAATCTCTTCTAAGGTCGTATACAGGCAATCCCAAAGAACGTCGTATCACTCCTTCTTTGATCTGTCTCGTCCTAACAACAAATAAAACAACTAATAAAGTTAAGTAAATGGAGCTCATTAACAGTATTCTTAAAGTTCCAGTGAATTGTAATATTCCTCCTATATACCAAGGATAAGCCATATAGACTGTTTGTAGTCCAGTCATAGTAAGTGGTTTCAAACTGTCTACATCCATTTTCCCAAGTGTGTAATACATCCCTACTATTGGTGCTGTCTTTAATTGTTCATTATTTACATCATCAAACTTTACATACTTCAACTGACCCGAACTCTGAACGATTGGTTTATAAATGGTAACCTTTTCCGTTTTTGATAAGTCACGAACCATTTCGTATATTTCGTTATTAGAAAGATTACTTTTCCCTTGAATAGAAAAAGCACCATCAATTGGTAAAGGTATGGGGATTTCGGTATCACTAATAGCGACCAAACCAATTGCAGCAATCAAACAAAAGAAGAATCCAATGATACATAATTTTAATTTCATAAGCACTTACCCTATTACAAAAGACCCTATTTTATAATTGGGTCTCCTGTTTTCATAAATTATTTTTAAAATCTATAATAATCCCAATATGCATTTAAGCGAACATCGTTCCAAGATTTTGTTGCACTTGAATATGCCCATCCATAATCTCTTTTATCGTAAGCTTTAACGGCTCCCCAAAAATTCGTTACTGAAGATTTTGATCCAATATTATTTGGAGAACTAACAAAGTAATTTGAATAACCATAGCTATCACTTACACCATACTCCCATACATCAATAATGGGACTTGGAGCAGGGTGTGCCGTTACTGCGTTAACGACACTAGCTGTAGTAGCAAATCCAAAACTGAAAAAACTTGCAACTAGAAAAACAGATGCTTTCTTATTAATTCTTTTTTCATTTTACTTCTCCTTGAATTTAAATATTTGATGAAGATTAAATAATAGTCCCTTTTTAGTCCCTCCATATTACTTTAATATGAATTGATTATATTTAGGTTTTTAATCACCGTTATGGTATCTAGAGTCGTTAAAATATCTTATAACTACCCCTCCTTTTGAAATTGAACATCTCTAATTGTATCCGCTTACAATTTTTATCATAGCACTTATTTTTTAGTTTGTCAAGTATTTATAGTATATTTTTTATTGATAAAATGGGATTATCTATAAAGGCGATTTACAAATCGATAAAAAAATTATCCAACTTAACTAGTCAGCAAAATCGGCCGTGACAGTTTTTGTTACCTTATCCTATAGAATAGGTTGACAATTATCCCCCTTCCAGTATAATAGTTACTATAAATTAAAAAAGAGGTTAACTATTATGAAAAAAGCGCATATTTACGCTATCCCTGCTATTGGGGCTGCTCTAATTGCAGTATTAGCCCAAATCAGTCTTCCAATTGGACCTGTTCCCTTCACTCTGCAAAACTTTGCAATCGGCTTGATTGCTACTGTCTTTAGACCGAGAGAGGCTGTACTTTCTGTTGGACTCTATCTTCTTCTAGGTGCTATCGGTCTTCCTGTCTTTGCAGGAGGTGGAGCTGGTTTTCAGGCTTTAATTGGCCCTACTGCAGGCTATCTTTGGTTTTATCTCGTTTACTCTGGACTTACTTCCTCTCTAACCAACAGCAAGAGTGGTGTTGTCAAGATTTTTCTTGCAAACCTCTTAGGTGATGCCCTTGTCTTTGCAGGCGGAATTCTCAGCTTGCATTTTCTAGCTGGAATGGCATTTGAAAAAGCTCTTGTTGTGGGAGTATTTCCCTTTATCATTCCAGACCTTGCTAAACTTCTGGCTATTAGTTTTATTGGCCGTTCGCTACTTCAACGCCTTAAAAATCAGGCTTACTTTGCTAACTAAAAAAGGATATCGAGTTGCCATGACTCAGTATCCTTTTCTTTTATTTTGAAAACCTATACTCAATGAAAATCAAAGAGCAAACTAGGAAGCTAGCCGCAGGTTGCTCAAAACACTGCTTTAAGGTCACAGATAAAGATTGACGAAGGCAGCTCAAAACACTGCTTTAAGATTACAGATAAAGATTGACGAAGGCAGCTCAAAACACTGTTTTGAGGTTGCAGATAGAACTGACGAAGTCAGTAACATATAACTACGGCAAGGCGAAGCTGACACGGTTTGAAGAGATTTTCGAAGAGTATTAATTGCCTTTAAAGGCATCCACCATCGTTTGAAATTCTTCATTGGAAAGAGTAATTCCCTTGCCCATTTTAGTATGGTCTGGGCTCCAAGCACGAATATCAAACTTAGCAGGAGCACCATTAAAGCTCACACGGTTGATTTCCTTGGTCCAACCTTTTTCGTTTTCAGAAAGAGTCAACAAGTGCTCTTCGATTTCAAATGTAAATTCTGCCATTTTCTTCTCCTTTTTTAGCTTTCATTTGATTATTCGTAAAATCTTGTAGATTTTAGGAAAATTTTATATAATATTGATATAAAAGAAGGGAGGCCACTATGAGACATAAATTCCAGCAAGTTCTAGATAAAATACATGACTTTTTAAATGGACATGACCAACCTGACCAGACTGAAAGCAACTCCCTTACAGCTACTATTGAAGAGGCTATCCAGAAACAAACCGCTGTTCACCTTATCTTATCAGAGACAAGTTTTACAGGTGACATCATCAAATACGATCAGCAGCGCCAACAAATTATCGTGAAAAATTTTGCTAAAAATGTGACCCGTATTATCCGCATAAGCGACATTCAACGTCTTCGCTTTGTCCCTTCAACCGTCCAAACAGCCCAAAAAAATAGATTTAAGAAAGAGTGAGATGTAGTTGCTTCATCCCACTCTTTTTTCTTAGCGAATTTGTTCAAAATGTAAATGAACAGCGATATGGTCTCCATAACCACTTCTTTCCAAGTCACGTTGTAGACGATAGGAAATGTAGTGTTCTGCAATGGTAATGTAACCTGCACCCAGTAAACGATGTTCAACCATAGATTGAATCATGCTAATGGTAGCACGTTCCACCTTGGCTTCTTCCAAATCCAAAACCACTTTCTTAGTAACTTGTGCAAGGTTTTGACGTAAATCATCTGTCAATACATAAACAGTCTGAGCTGCTTTTAAGATAGCTTGGTAAATCTTGTCTGGATTAAATTCAGCAATTTCTCCATCACGTTTGATTACTTGCATAGGTTTCTCCTTTATTATTTGTTTTCTTTAATTTCTGCCAGCATTTTTTCTTCTTCTGCTGTCAGTTGATACTGTTCAAGCAAATCGGGTCTGCGCTCGTAGGTTTTCTTTAAACTCTCGTACAATCGCCACTGACGAATTTTTTCATGGTGCCCGCTCATCAGTACATCTGGGACAACCATGCCTCGATAATCATAGGGACGTGTGTACTGAGGGTATTCGAGAAGTCCTGAGGAAAAACTATCATCTTGGTGGCTAGACTCCTTGCCAATCACTTCTGGTATCAAGCGTACCGTAGCATCTATCATGGTCATAGCCGCCAACTCTCCACCAGTCAAGACATAGTCACCCAGCGAAATCTCATCTGTCACCAAGGTCTTAATGCGCTCATCATAGCCCTCGTAGTGCCCACAGATAAAGATGAGTTCCTCTTCTTTGGCCAAATCCTCAGCATAAGCCTGATTAAACTGCTTTCCAGCTGGATCGAGGAGAATCACACGCGGATTTTTCTTTTCAATAGCATCAAAGGCATAGAAAATGGGTTGGGCTCGAAGTAACATCCCCTGACCGCCTCCGTAGGGCTCATCGTCGACATGGCGGGCCTTTTCAGCATTTTCTCGAAAATTATGATACTGGATATCCAAGAGCCCTTTTTCACGTGCCTTTCCAACGATTGAGTGCTCTAGCGGAGAGAACATCTCCGGAAAAAGGGTTAAAATATCAATCTTCATCGTCTAACCCTTCTAAGAGTTCTACATCGACCCGTTTATTTGGAATATCAACATTGACAACCACTGGCGGGATATAAGGCAATAACAAATCACGCTTGCCTTTTCGCTTGACCACCCAGACATCGTTAGCACCTGGTTGCAGGATTTCTTTGATGGTTCCAAGCAAGTTATCACCTTCGTAAACCTCTAAGCCAATAATCTCGTGATAATAAAATTCACCATCATCTAGGTCCTTCAAATCTTCCTCAGCAACTTTGAGACTGTAGCCCTTGTACTTTTCGATAGCGTTGATATGGTACATATCTTTGAATTTAATAATGTCAAAGTTCTTCTGTTTACGGTGGCTAGCGATGGTCACTGTTTGGACAAACTGATCTTTTTCATCAAACAAGGCCAGCTCAGTACCTTTTTTAAACCGTTCTTCTGCAAAATCTGTCACAGACAAGACTCGCATCTCACCCTGCAACCCCTGCGTATTGACGATTTTCCCAACATTAAAGTAGTTCATCTTGTCTCCTGTAATTTCCTTATCTCCATTTTCTTCTTACAATTTTTTGATAATATCTACAATTTTCTCTGATTCGGACCACTGTAAATAATGGTGTTTCCCTCCTAAAATGAGTTTAGTATTGGAAGTCCAATATTCTGATTCTCTGTACTCTTTTTCTCTATAAGCCTGACAAAAAATAAATACAGGTATATAAGATTCTATAGATACATTCTCAAAATCTTCCTTGGTGGTCTCAACAGATATCTGAAATTCTGGATCTCGGTTTTCCAACTCTAAACCTTTTTCTTGCATTATTTCCCAGATTTCTTTGTTAATTTCAGGGCTAAATGTTGCTTGAGTTAAGTTCTCAAAATAAAGTTCAGGACCATACTCGTCAATCAGCCTCATCTGCTCTTCCATTTCTGGATAAGGATTTTCTGAAAAATCAGCAAACATGACTTTTTTAGTTGTCGGTTCAATTGCTACTAAAGCCTGACACTTAATTGGTTTGTTGAGCAATTTACAAGCTAAAATTCCACTCAAACTATGTACACAAAGTATATATTCAGAAATCCCTAATTCTTCAAGTACTTCATAAACCGCATCTGCAAGATTATCTAGATTTTTTCCAGCTTGGTCATGAATCGGACTCCTACCTGTGTTCGGAAAATCAATTATCAAATAACCAATTGTAGGAGGAAGTTTTTCAAGTATAAGTGAAAAATTTTCATAACTTGGTAGCAAACCTGCGCCACTTAAACAAACTAGCACTTTCTTTTGCTTTTGATAAGTAACAGAGAGACTACCAATTTTTGTAGATACTTCAAACCTCTTCATAAAGAAATCCACTCGTTCTATATAATGAATTATTAAAAATCCTTATCCTTTATTTTATCACGTTCCAAAGATTTTCACAAGTTGAAGGAGGAGGACATCAACTCTCTTTCCATTCAAAAATCCTTCCAAATACCGATTATGCTATTACTTGATGGATTCTGTTTTACACTTCTGCACACAAAAAGCGAGACATCCGTCCCGCCCTTCTTATCTTTCGTCAATAACGATTCTTACTTTTTTGTCTTCAGTTGGGATAGAGTAGACAATCGTTCTTATCGCAGAAATAGTGCGACCCTTACGACCGATTACACGACCCACATCACTTTGATCAAGATCCAAGTGATACTCCAAAAACTCTGGTGTATCTTCAATCTTGATAGTTAAGGCATCTGGTTGTGAAATCAAGGGTTTCACAATCGCAATAATGAGATTTTCAATCGTATCCATCTGTCAACCTACTTTAAACTTATTTTGAGAATTTAGAATCGTGGAATTTCTTCAATACACCTTCTTTTGAAAGGATGTTGCGAACTGTATCTGAAGGTTGAGCTCCATCAGCCAACCATGCAAGAACGCGGTCTTCTTTCAAAGTTACTTGGTTTTCAGCAACAAGTGGGTTGTAAGTTCCAACTGTTTCGATGAAACGTCCGTCACGTGGTGAACGTGAATCTGCTACGTTGATACGGTAGAAAGGTTTTTTCTTAGAACCCATACGAGTCAAACGGATTTTAACTGCCATTTTTAAAGTCTCTTTTCTTATTTTTTATTTCGGTGAAATAGCTGAGCTATTTAGCACATGTTCTATTATAGCAGATTTCTGACAGGTGTCAAGAAAAAAACTTGACAGACTATAAAATTTTTAAATTTTTTAGAAATTTATTAGACTAATAGGGATAAATTAGAAAGAAAAAATTTATGAATACTACTTTTGATTCTATCTATAAAGATTAACCTGTCAAGCCCTATATCTTTCCTAATCGTGATATCGAAGCTTGGCTACTAAATACTAAGCCCGTTCCCAAATGACACATGGTTTTATTAGCAGATGATTTACTAACAGGAGATATCATTCTCCTATGAAGAATCCAGTTTGGCACTTTTACAACCGAAACATGATTTTAAAAACTCCCATTCGAATATGTATCAAAATTCGCTTAAAATCAATGTTTTCCCACTTTTTCAGCAAACAAATTTTCATCTAATTTAAATAACTTTCAATTAAATGGTGTGAATTTTGCTTAAAATCATCAAAAACACCCCATGGTGTGAACCATGAAGTGTTGTAAATGCTGTATTGTAGCTAGTTCTTAACGTTTAGAGAACTGGCTAGCTTTACGAGCTTTCTTAAGACCTGGTTTGACACAGTTGGATTTCAGGTACTTTCAGTTTAGCTTTATATCAACCATCATCAAAATCCAACTATTTTCTTATTTTAAAAAATATGAATAAGTTTGATTGAATGAGGGAATTTCTTTAAATTTTTTCTTAGCACCTATAAGTTAATAATACTATTCTTTAAATTATAGTTTATAATTATCTGATGTTTCAATGACCACAAAACAAAGTACAGCGAATCACTTCCTTTAGTCAAACATATAACTGAACAACATTGTTTATCTTCCTGCACTTTCATATTTTTTCAATCCTTTTCTAAAAATTGTACGACTGATAATAATCAAAAAAACTGTAAAAACTATTTGATAGAAAAATAGGTTCAATGTATCTTTCCCTAAAAATATGGCTCTTTGTCAACTGTAGTGGGTTGAAGTCAGCTAAGCTCGAGAAAGGACAAAATTCGTCCTTTCTTTTTTGATGTTCAGAGCGATAAAAATCCTTTTTTTGAAGTTTTCAAAGTTCCGAAATCCAAAGGCGTTTCGTTTGATAAGTTTGATGAGATTATTGGTCGCTTCCAATTTTGCGTTGGAATAAGGTAATTGAAGAGCGTTGATGATTTTCTCTTTGTTCTTTAGAAAGGTTTTAAAGACAGTCTGAAAAATAGGATGAACCTGCTTTTGATTGTCCTCAATGAGTCCGAAAAATTTCTCAGGGTCTTTGTTCTGAAAGTGAAAAAGCAAGAGCTGATAGATCTGATAGTGGTGTTTCAAGTCTTCTGAATAGCTCAAAAGCTTGTCTAGAATCTCTTTATTGGTCAAGTGAATACGAAAAGTAGGACGATAAAAACGTTTATCGCTGAGTTTTCGACTATCCTGTTGGATGAGCTTCCAGTAACGCTTGATAGCCTTGTATTCATGGGATTTTCGTTCAAACTGATTCATGATTTGAACACGCACACGACTCATAGCACGGCTGAGATGTTGGATAATATGGAAACGATCCAACACGATTTTAGCGTTTGGAAAAAGCTGTTTAGCCAAGTCATAGTAAGGACTAAACATATCCATCGTAATGATTTTCACTCGACATCGAACGACTCTATCATATTTAAGAAAGTGATTTCGAATGATAGCTTGTGTTCTGCCTTCAAGAACAGTGATGATATTGAGCTTATCAAAATCTTGAGCAATGAAACTCATCTTTCCCTTTGTAAAGGAGTACTCGTCCCATGACATAATTTCAGGAAGACGAGAAAAATCATGCTTAAAACGGAAGTCATTGAGCTTGCGAATGACAGTTGAAGTTGAAATGGACAGCTGATGAGCAATATCGGTCATAGAAGTTTTTTCAATCAGCTTCTGAGCAATTTTTTGGTTGATGATACGAGGGATTTGATGATTCTTCTTGACGAGAGAAGTCTCAGCAACCATCATTTTTGAACAATGATAGCACTTGAATCGACGCTTTCTAAGGAGAATTCTAGTAGGCATACCAGTTGTTTCAAGGTAAGGAATTTTCGAAGGTTTTTGAAAGTCATATTTCTTCATTTGACTTCCGCAATTAGGGCAAGGTGGGTTCTCATAATCCAATTTAGCGATGATTTCCTTGTGACTATCTCTATTGATGATATCTAGAATCTTGATGTTTGGGTCTTTAATATCGAGAAGTTTTGTGATAAAATGTAATTGTTCCATATGATTCTTTCTAATGATGGTTTGATCGCTTTTCATTATAGATGATATGGAACTTTTTTTCTACAACAAAATAGGCTCCATAATATCTATAGGGGATTTACCCACTACAAATATTATAGAGCCAAAAATATTAATACTGCAGGATTGGCAATTAATAAATTGGGAACAAATAACATAGTGATCAATCTGTTAATACCTGTAAAAATATTATATGGATACTTAGAAATTCCAATATAATTCAAAAATACATCTACTTTTGAAAATTTAGTTGGGAACCAAAATGAACTAATCGTTATTAGAAACCAAATTGAATAATATATAATACAACCACACATTAAAGAAAGGATATAAAATAATATTTTTAATGAATTTAAATGTACATTTAAATTTCCATAACTTATAAAAATGATCGCAAGACCAAAAAAAGTATTCACGAATTGAACTAAATTAAATGATCTAAAAATATAGAACAACTGAGTATCAAACGGCCTCAATAAAATTTGATCCAAGTTACCACTCAAAATATCTGATTCTAAAATTCCCATACTTCTAATTAACAATCCCATCATAACTCCATCTACAATAGTGTAGGAACCTACCAAAAATAAAATTTGATAATAGTTCCAACCATTAAAAGAGTCTATGTTTAAGAAAATCAATCTAAAAAATACAATAGGTAAACCAATCCACAGTATCGACGAAAATAGACCACAAAAGAAGTCAAAATGAAAATTCATATCAGATTTAAAACCAAAATGAAGTAGCCTAAAAATTACTTTTATTCTAAACATTTTATCCTCCCACATTTGAGAAGTGCTCCACTCCTTTTCTCAATATGAATCTTAATATAATATAAAAAATGATGCACCAAATCAATTGAATACAAATAATTCTCAAATAGTCTATTAATTTATATGTATCATTACTAAACATCTGAAGCGGTTCATATACTAAGTATTTAAAAGGTAATACATCTAAAAACAGACGAAAATTATTTGAAAAAAAAACTTAAAGGCAATAATATTCCTGATAAAAACTGAATTACTATTTCTTTAACAGTAAGGACAAAAAATATATTTTCTAACCAAAAAGAAAGCATACCTACACAACATGATATTAAAAACCATAGAACCATAGATAGAATAATTGCAATACTTCCTAAAATAAGAATTTCAATGGTTAATAACTCATTCTTGTAATAAACACTGGAGAATAAAATGACAGGAATGATGATAAATAATAAATGAGCAAGCCTATCTCCAAGCATTTTACAAAAATAATACTTATAAAAAGTAACAGGTTTTATTAATATGCTAAAAAAATTTCCTGAATGAACATCGTCATTGATTTCCCAATCAACTGGATAAAAAACAAAATATGAAAAAATTATAGTCCCCAAATAGTATTGAACCATTGAGGTAAAATCATATCCTGCTATATTTATCTGGTTACTCTGATATATATACGTCCATAAAAATACTGATATCATAATTTGTATACTTGCCTGTAACATTAACAATAGTACACTTGATTTATAGTTCAAAATAGATCGAAATGATATCAGAATAATAGACATTTCTTTTTTCAATTGTGCTCCTTTTTTGTAAAATAGTTTTGTAAAATAATTTCTTCTAAAGAAAGATTTGATATTTCAAAATCTTCTATATCTACAAGCTTATTGATTGATTCTAATGTCTCAAAGACAAAATCTCTAGGTATTTTTAGTATACATTCCGATTTTGTTTGAGAAATGACTACTACTCCTTTAACAGAGCATAACTCTGGTACCAAATCTAATGTCATTTTTATCTTTAAATATTTAAAATCAGAAAATTTAGATAAAATAACATCCATTGACTCCTGCAAAATAATTTTTCCTTTGTCAATGACGATTAATTCGTCACAAACAGACGAAATATCATCCATATCATGACTCGTTAAAATAATAGTAGTATGACATTCTTCATTCATTTTCTTTAAAAATGTTCTGATATCTTTTTTAGACTGTATATCTAACCCTATAGTAGGCTCGTCTAAAAATAATATTTCCGGACTTGTTAAAGATGCCGCGATAAACTCCATTTTCATTTTTTGTCCAAGAGAGAGGGTCCGGACCTGCTGGTAAAGCTGATCTTTTACATTCAACAAATTGCTTAATTCCTGAATTCGTTCTTGTAAAATCGCCGGTTCTACCTCATATAAAGTACCAATCAATTGAAAATAATCCATAGCCGAAACATCTTGAAATAACTGTAATTTATTTCCTACTACTATTGAAATTTTTTTTCTAAAATTTATACTTCTTTTAAATGGAATTTCTCCATTCACTTCTAATTTTCCGGAACTAGGATAAAGAGTCCCAGTCAACATTTTAATCGTTGTGGATTTACCAGCTCCATTACTCCCAATAAAGCCAACTATACTCCCTCTCTTAATCGTAAAACTAATATCTTGAACAGCTCGAATCGTTATTTGATTACGTTTCAAAAATCTCTTGATAAATGGGAGTCTTGAATCAAAATTATAAAAATTTTTAGATAAATTCTGAGCATTAATAACTATTTCACTCATATATCTCTCCTTTCGATAAAATATATTTACTTGTACTTTTTCCATACTTTACCAAAATGCTAAAGATTGAGCTAAAATCTTCGGGATGGGTAAAATAATATTTGTCTTTAAAAAGTTTCTCAAAACCTTCAAGGCGATTATTGAAATCATTAAATTTTGTATTGTCTAGCTGGTTGAATGTCTCTTTAATATCCATAAACTTTCTCCGTGATTCTTTATTTCACTTTATAAATAGAAGAGTGTCTATATATTTATAGATTCTCAAGAACTTGCATTTTATCAAGTATAAGTAGAATAGTATGTAAGGGTTTACATATTCATATTATATGATTGTTTAAGGAATCCGTCAATTTTCCACATTATTATATGACAAAATGTATTTTTTAAAAATGCAAAAATCTATGAGCAAGATGTTTGACTTCCTTTTTTAAAGTATATATACTTATATTAACCTTAGAAAAGAAAAAATGTTTGAACAGATATTCAATAATAATTACTTTTTTTAAAATTAAAATTCGAACTTTAAATTTTTATCTTTTTTATATTATTGAGTAACCTAAATTGCCCAATTTGTAAAATTTAGCTAGACAAAAAAAGACATCCAAGAGAAATTTCTTAAATGTCTGTAAACGTTGATATAAGCGTGTTGATTTACGTTTTGATAATTGTGATGCTTTACGAGCTTTCTTAAGACCTGGTTTGGAAAGTATGAATTTCAGTTGGACTAAAAACAGCGTAATATCAAGACTTTTCTCCGCTTTTATAAAAGCGTTTTTCCAATCAAATTCAACTAATTTTATCTAAATGGTGTGGATTTTACCCCCAAAATTACAGAGAATGGAGCTGATAAACACTAAACGTTCACACCATTAGTTAAATGATTTTTTTCATCATTTTTCTTAGATGATAGAACTTCTAATTTATTTCTTATTCAAGCAAAAACAACCTGCTATAAGTAAGAAAGAGGAAGATACAAGAAAAACACGGCGTAAAAACCGATTCAGTTCATTGTCCTCAATCCTTGTCTGCTTCATTTTCTTTTACGAGATCGTTTTGTGAATCTTTTTCAGAGAGTTTTTGATCAATATACTTGTCAATGTTTTCATAAAATTCCTTGGTCGCTTCACTATCTAATGTTGGCGAGTTCTGAACTTGATTCACTTTCAATTGAACAGATTGAATACCGTAAGAGGCTTGTTTTTGGTGGAGTGTTTCTAATTCTTCTTCTGAAATCGGATCTCCAACAACCGTCAAGACCAATTCATTGTTACTTGACTTGTAGACTTGATTAATAACCGTATAATTGGCGAACTCTTTTCCTACAAACTGTTTGATCCCTTCTTTGCGCGCTTGTTCTATTGTCAGAGTAACTGCCGAATAGCTAGCTGGAAGAATCAACAATACAATCAAAGAAATCAAGCCAATTCTCATTTTAATGCTCAGCTCTTTAAATGAAGTTAAAGGAGATTTTCTCATCAAAATTCTTGTTCCAACAATGTTGGCTAGCATGATAAAGACACAGTTGATCAAGAAAAGATAGAGAGCCCCCAATAAAAATCGTACATTCCCATTAGCTAAACCATAGCCAGCAGTACAGATAGGCGGCATCAAAGCTGTAGCAATGGCTACTCCTGGCACGATATTGTTTGCTTCTTTTTTCCTTGAACCGATCACACCAGCAATCCCACCAGCAATAGCAATGAGAACATCCCAAATGGTTGGAGAGGTTCGTGCGATCAACTCGCTACTTGCATAAGACAAGGGAGAAATCCAGAAATACAGAGTCGAGACAAGCAAACTGACCAACACTTGAGTCAATAAAACCTCTAGAGATTGCTTGATTAAACGCGTATCAAAAATAGCTAAACCGAATCCCAGTCCAACAATCGGTGTCATGAGAGGTGAAATTAACATGGCTCCAATAATAACAGCTGTTGAATTCATATTTAGACCGATAGAGGCAATAAAAATTGCACACATCAAAATCGCTGTATCTCTCAATCGAACATGAAGGTCATCGTATAATTTCTCACGGTATTCCCGTGTTGAATAATTGGCAGTCATTTGTCCTCTCCTCTTTCCTTATTTAAATCGGTATAATAATTAATAATAACAGCTGATAAACAGCCAAAAAATATGAGCCCATAAATCGTCAAGAAGACACTGGTAATCCTTCCAATCAAGGTCACAGCTAGGAGATCCCCGTAGCCGACAGTCGTCGAAGTCACAAAAGCATACCAAAGACCGTCTCCGTAATTTGTGATAGCAGGTTCAACTAGGAAAAGCACGCCTCCTGACCCAAAAACAAAGGTCACAAAACTCAGAGCAAACCGAGTAAAACCCGTAACCTGTATAATATGCCATAACATTTTTAAACGTCTCATTTGTTCTCCTTATTCATACTAGCTCCTGACCGAGCCGTTTTTTCCAATAATCAAAGTGAAGATAGGACATGATCTCCATCAGAGAAAGATAGACAAACTGATAGATCTGATTTAAGCTGATTATCAACTGATATTGTTTGAAAAATGACTGGAAGAAAGACCAGATATGACTGTCTTGAATCAGTCCCTTCTTAACATCAGACAGGATATTAGCTAAAGCTCCCAAGGACTGAAACGGTAAATCCTTGACATTTATATAGATCCGGTCCACCACATCATTCAGACTGGTATCTTGGATGGCATGAAATTCTCCAAAGAGAACTCCTGCCGCTCCAAGAGTAGAAACAAATTCCACCAAATAATTTCTGAGGAAATTTTCTCAACCTTTTCCCATAATGTGTTTAGTGCCATCCATAACGATCCCAACCAGAAAAAGGAAAGAAAACAAGCAAAGAAATTTTGCCGTAAATCCCAAAAAGCTTCAAGACTTGGTGTTGTTGGTTTTTCTAACTCTAAAATCAAGATGGTCATAATAATTGCTAGAACAGCATCTGTCAATGCAATTAATCTATCTTTCTTCATCAGATTACATCGCCTTTCATTTTGTAGCATTCTATCTCATCGTATAATATTTTTTAATCTTAAATATTAGATATTCATTTCATACTTTGAGTACAAACAAGATACACTAAAAAAACATGTATCTGTCATATCTTATTTAACTTTAGAAATATTCATCCATCTAATCAATAAATATATCATATTTCACAATAAATGACTACTATCAAAGATACATTTTCTTTCAAATTCCTCCCTTTTCAACTTGGCTAACTTGACCTGCATTACCTAGGTCGCTTTGCTTTAAATTATACATTTTTCTTAAACATTTGATACGAGTAGGTATTTCTTGTGAGTAATTTTCATCAAAAAATTTCATAGATAAGTCCTATATATAATCATGGTAGAGTAATAAAAATAGTTGTTATCCTAGTTGATTAAAAAAGTCTTTGATTTCCTCATCTTTTATAAAATAATATATAATTTTCCCCTCTCTTCTAGTGTCCAAGATGTTTTGATTGGCTAGTTTACGAAGATGGTGGGAGGCAGATGCCATACTGAGATTTAATAAACAGGCTATATCGCAGACACAGAGTTCTTCGACGGCAAGGAGATAAAAGATGATATTTATCTGTTTATTATCGGTAAATTTTGATAAAATGCAAAGTGATTTTTGGACTTTTTCCTTTTCAAGGTAGTTCGTTGCGGTTGTAACATTTTGTTGATTTATAACATCCACTTGACAGATACTATCTTTTTTCATAATTTTTTCTCCTAGCCGAACACAGTCCTTAGCATGTCAAAAACGTTGTTTTCAATCAGAATATACATCCCCAGTCCTAAATAAACAACGGCAATAAACCATCTGCTATATTTTTCCAAAGTTTCTCCAACAGAAGGGACTTGTGCCAATTTTTGGGCAGAAAAAACCAAGAGATAAATCATGACTAGAAAGGTAAGTAAAGTCACAATCAAATTCGCTAAATTTAAGGTAATAAAATATGGGACAAAAACACCAATATTGTCAGCACCACAACTTGCAAAAGTAATCATAGCGACTAGAAAAATCAGGTTTTTATCATCTTTGCGCAAACTATCTTTTGCAATAGCTTCTCCATCAGAATCTCCTAAAAGCAAAACTTTGAGTCCTAGGAAAATTGGAATCAAACCGAGCAAACCTAAAATCTCTTTACTAGGAATATAATTTAATACAAATGCAAAAAGTAAACTTAGCAATATTAGACTAACAGAGCCTAGAAATTGTCCTAAATAGATGTTAATGATGTCCTTTCTGCTTTTTCTTTTGGCAAAAAATAACATTAGGATAATAAGTAAGTCTACGGCTGTCCCAGAATACAGGATTATTGAAGTAACAACATTTTGAATCATAAAACACCTCATTCAAATATATTTTTTAATGTATTCTAACATTAAACTTTGTAGATGTCAACTTCAGCTCCATCAAAGTATAGATAAGAAGGTAGTGTACCAAACATTAAAAAGCCCTGTCATCGAAATGATAGCATGGCTCAACTTCAATATCCAGATGATATATTTATCTAAAAAAGGTAGAGAAAAAGGTAGAGATTGGACTGAAATATAGTGAAATGTATTAAAATTGAAAAAAGAAAAAACGCTTGAAATCAGAGTTTTTCTTATGTATTGATTCGTATTGAATGCTTACTTCACTTCTGTAAAAATTAACTTCTACACCTACAAAGCTTATTCTGACAGACTTTATAAGAGTCTAAGAAAAAAAGTAGAGATCCATACAGTATCTAGATTTTCCAAAAATTCTTTATCATCAAATATTATTAACGAAACTATCCAAATCAAATCCGATGCATTGCTTCAAAGAATTCTTTAGTTGTTTGACTATCGAGGGCTTTTATTAAAAAAATTTTTCAAATAATTGTCACCTTGGCACATAAATTCTTGCTTTCCAAATTTAAATGTGATATATTTGTAACATAAAATTTAAGTGTTATATATTTATAACACAAAAAAGGAGTCTATCATGAAAAAAAGTCAAAAAATGCGTGGCCTCATTGCAATGATTGCCGTAGCTCTCTTTATTGATTTTATTGTTTTATTTGGTTCTAATCTTAGTTGGGAACCCAAGTTAGTTATTACTGGTATTTCAGTGTCAGGTCAAATTGTAGCTATTTGGAGCTGGATACATATGAAACCACGACCTCATAAGAGTCAGAAAGATAAGGGGAAGATTATTTTTGACTTGTCTGCTAAGCTTTACTCGATACTTATTTTTGCAGCAAGCATTTTTTATACAGTAGGGATTTGGGTTGCGACCCCAAGCGTAAGTTCTGATATTAAAGAATGGATTTTGGGAATTGGCCTCGTTATTGAAGTGATTTTATTTGCTTTTTTCTGTTTGAAAAATGTCAAGGAAACTCCGGACGAACGCTTTTATGCTAATTTAGCCAAGGCAGCTAGCTTGATGTTTGTTTTTATACTAGGCGCACTGATGATCCTAGCAGTTATCATTGGGTATATGGGGTCTCTCACTCTTTACATGGGACAGATATTTTTTAGCATAGCTGCCTTGATTTGCATCTTTGCGGTTGTCTATCTTATCTTGGAACGGAGAGGATAAGCATGGCCAAAGAAAGCAATATTATTACTAATCTCAAATCTGTTCGTGAGTCCACAGGCATGACCCAGCAGGAGTTAGCCGACCTCATCGGCATGCGACGCGAGACAATTCTGCACTTGGAAAATAACCGTTACAATCCTTCGCTGGAAATGGCTCTTAAAATTGCTCAAGTTTTTAATCTGAAAGTAGAAGACCTCTTTGAACTCAGACAGAAAGAGGAAGCATAATTCTTTTCGAAACCTAGTATTAAGTTCACTGATTAATTAGGAATTGAATCCAAAAGAAAAAATCCTTTGAAAATGTGCTCTTTTAAAATATAGTAATTCTTTCGAATTAACCTTTACTAATTGTGATGCTTTACGAGCTTTCTTAAGATCTGGTTTCCTAAGTACTTTGAGTATACTTATGGTATTGATGCCCCTAAACAAGCGACTTTCTGGTTGGCTTCCTCTTAAACTACCTTGTCACTAATATTTGAAATCCCCTTCCTTTTAAGGTACAATGGTAGAAATGAATTTTTGAAAGGATTCCCATGAAAAAACTAGCAACACTTCTATTAATCTCAACTTTTGCCCTAGCTGGGTGTAGCAGCATCCAACGTAGTTTGCGTGGTGATGACTATGTAGATTCTAGCTTGGCCGCTGAGGAAAGCTCCAAAGCAGCTGCCCAATCTGCCAAGGAGTTAAACGATGCTTTAACAAACGAAAACGCCAATTTCCCACAACTTTCTAAGGAAGTTGCTGAAGACGAGGCTGAAGTCATTCTCCATACAAGTCAAGGAGATATCCGTATCAAACTCTTTCCAAAGCTAGCCCCTCTTGCGGTTGAAAATTTCCTAACTCACGCTAAGGAAGGCTACTACAATGGCGTTACCTTCCACCGAGTGATTGATGGCTTTATGGTTCAGACTGGTGATCCAAAAGGAGATGGTACAGGTGGCGAATCCATCTGGCACGATAAGGACAAGACTAAAGACCATGGAACTGGTTTCAAGAGCGAAATCTCTCCATATCTCTATAACATCCGTGGTGCTCTTTCTATGGCTAATACTGGCCAACCAAATTCCAATGGTAGCCAGTTCTTCATCAACCAAAACTCTACAGATACCTCTGCTAAACTCCCTACTAGCAAGTATCCACAGAAAATCATCGAAGCCTATAAAGAAGGGGGAAACCCTAGTCTAGATGGCAAGCACCCAGTCTTTGGTCAAGTGATTGACGGTATGGATGTTGTGGATAAGATTGCCAAGGCTGAAAAAGATGAAAAAGACAAGCCAACTACTGCTATCACAATCGACAGCATCGAAGTGGTGAAAGACTAAGATTTTATACTCAATGAAAATCAAAGAGCAAACTAGGAAACTAGCCGCAGGCTGTACTTGAGTACGGCAAGGCGACGTTGACGAGGTTTGAAGAGATTTTCGAAGAGTATTAAATCTTAAAAACCAAAAAATACAGTACCCACATTTGGTACTGTATTTCTTTTATCCTCATTTTTAAGTTAGATTATTAAAATCCCAGATTTGGTCCATCCAGCCTTCATAAAAGTCTGGCTCGTGGCAGACCATAAGGATAGATCCCTTGTATTCTTTAAGAGCACGTTTGAGTTCATCCTTGGCATCCACATCCAAGTGGTTGGTCGGCTCGTCCAGCACTAAAACATTGTTTTCACGATTCATCAAGAGACAGAAACGAACCTTGGCTTGTTCCCCACCTGACAAGACCTGAATTTGACTTTCAATATGCTTGGTTGTCAAACCACAACGAGCAAGGGCTGCACGGACTTCTGCCTGGTTGAGAGCTGGAAAGGCATTCCAAACAGCCTCTAGTGGTGTTTGACGATTGCCACCTTCCACCTCTTGCTCAAAGTAACCGAGTTCTAGGTAGTCACCGCGCTCCACTTCCCCAGCAATAGGCGGGATAATGCCCAAGAGAGACTTCAAGAGAGTTGTTTTCCCGATACCATTTGCCCCGATAATAGCAACCTTTTGATTACGTTCAAAGGTAAGATTTAAAGGCTTGGTCAGAGGACGGTCATAACCAATCTGCAAATCCTTGGCTTGGAAGATAAAGCGCCCAGGTGTACGAGCCGATTTGAAATCAAAGGATGGTTTTGGTTTCTCACTTTGCAGTTCGATAATATCCATCTTATCCAATTTCTTCTGACGAGACATGGCCATGTTTCGTGTTGCAACACGCGCTTTGTTTCGGGCAACGAAGTCCTTGAGGTCCGCAATTTCTTTTTGCTGACGTTCGTAGGCAGCCTCTAGCTGAGATTTCTTCATGGCATAGACTTCTTGGAACTGGTAGTAGTCACCAGAATAACGCGTCAGCTGTTGATTCTCCACATGATAGACGATGTTGATAACGTCGTTCAGGAATGGAATATCGTGTGAAATAAGGACAAAGGCATTCTCATAGTTTTGGAGATAGCGCTTGAGCCAATCAATATGCTCAGCATCCAAGTAGTTGGTCGGCTCGTCCAAAAGCAAGATATCGGGCTTTTCAAGGAGGAGTTTAGCCAAAAGCACCTTGGTTCTTTGCCCACCTGACAAAGATGTTACATCTATATCCATGCCAAAGTCCATGACACCAAGAGCACGCGCCACTTCATCAATCTTTGCATCCAAGGTATAGAAATCACGACTCTCCAAACGGTCTTGGAGTTCGCCCACTTCTTCCATGAGAGCATCAACATCCGCTCCGTCTTCAGCCATTTCCATATAAAGGTCATTGATACGAGCTTCAGCTTTGAAAAGCTCATCAAAGGCTGTACGGAGAACATCACGAACAGATTGGCCTTCAGCAAGGACAGAGTGCTGGTCCAAATAACCAGCAGTCACATATTTAGACCACTCTACCTTTCCTTCGTCTGGTAACATTTTACCAGTCACAATGCTCATAAAGGTTGATTTCCCTTCACCATTGGCACCGACCAGACCGATATGTTCTCCCTTGAGGAGACGGAAGGACACATCTTCAAAAATTGCACGGTCACCAAAACCGTGACTCAGGTTTTTAACTTCTAAAATACTCATTTTAATTCCTTATCTTATTTTTATGTAATTGTTTATAGAGGAGCCAAGCCAAATAGCCACCCAAGGTATTGGTCCACAAATCATCAATCTCAAAGACGCGATTGAAATCAAAGAAAAAGTCCAAGACTAACTGCGTACACTCGATTCCAAGACTCACTAGAAAACTGAAAAAAAGAACTCTTTTTGTTTTCCTTAAATTCGGAAAGAGATAAAGGAGTTGAAAGATCAGAGGAAAAAGCAAGAAGACATTGAGGATATTTTGTAAAAAAATCCAATATAATTGTCCCATATCACTCACCTCACCTAGTTTCCAGAGAGAATTGAAAGGAGTCAAAAGAAAAACCAGGCGTCCAAGATGCTGAATACCTGGAGTTTCCACTCCCACGGGAGAATGTTCTTGAGGAGTAAAACAAAAGTAGACGATACAAATGCTATAGAAAATGACTCCCAAGACCAAAATATGATTATGAGTTTTCTTCATCATTAAGGATTGACTGCTGCGACTGCTTTCTGGCGGTCACGTTTCATTGTATTAGAACGCAATTGTCCACAAGCTGCATCAATATCAGTACCGTGCTCTTGACGAACAACACAGTTAACCCCTTTTTTCTTGAGCGTATCATAGAAGGCCATGACGCGCTCTTTAGGACTACGGCTATATTGGTCATGTTCACTAACTGGGTTATAAGGAATCAAGTTTACATAAGACAATTTCTTGATATTCTTGAGCAATTCAGCCAATTCCAAGGCTTGTTCTACACCATCGTTAACTTCATTGAGCATGATATATTCAAAGGTTACACGACGGTTGGTTGTTTTGATGTAGTACTCAATAGCTGCAAAAAGTTTTTCAATCGGAAAAGCACGATTAATCTTCATAATGCTTGAGCGCAATTCATTGTTGGGTGCGTGAAGAGAAACGGCAAGATTGACCTGAACTCCTTCATTAGCAAAGTCACGAATTTTATGGGCCAAACCTGAGGTTGAAACCGTAATGTGACGAGCACCGATGGCCATTCCTTTATCATCATTGATAGTACGAACGAAATTCAAGACATTGTTGTAGTTATCAAAGGGCTCACCGATTCCCATGACAACGATATGGCTGACACGCTCGTCCTGACCACGTTCATCGAAGTATTTCTGAACCAGCATGATCTGCGCTACGATTTCCCCATTATTGAGGTCACGTTGTTTCTTGATTAAACCAGAAGCACAGAAGGTACAACCGATATTACAGCCGACCTGAGTGGTCACACAGACTGACAAACCATAGTGTTGACGCATGAGTACAGTCTCGATCAACATACCATCAGGCAACTCAAAAAGATATTTAACGGTACCATCAGCAGACTCTTGCACGATACGCTGTTTCAAGGGATTGACCACAAACTGGTCATTGAGCTTAGCAATTAAATCTTTTGAAAGGTTGGTCATTTCTTCAAATGACTGCACACGTTTACGGTAAAGCCATTCCCAGATTTGATCAGCACGGAATTTCTTTTCTCCCTGCTCCAATACCCATTCCTGCATGGTTTGACGTGTTAAACTATAAATTGACGGTTTCATTTCTTCTCCTTATTCTCTACTCACTTCTGACGAATGACAAAATGACGTTGCCCCTTGTCCTCTTTCTGAGAATGCTGGTCTTTCTGACGACGTCTATTTTTCTTATCTGCATTCGGTTTTCGTTTGGTTTGAGTCGGTTTCTTTCCTTTTCTAGAAGGCGGTTCTTCTTCCTTCTTACGCATTTTCTTGTCAAATGATGCTCGCTTAGGGGCTTCATTTTCTAGGACAAAATAGGCACAACCATAACTACAATACTCTAAAAGGTAGTCTTGTAAACGACTGATTTTTTCAAGTTTTTCTTCTGTTCGGTCATCCTTGTAAAAACCTCGTAGGCGAAGCTGTTCGTTGCTCCAGTCTCCCACGATATAATCAAACTTTGTTAAGACTTCTGAAAAACGCTGATTAAAAGCCGTCACATCAAAGGCATCCTTGATATTTTCCACCAAGGAAAAAGCTATCCCTTCCGTTTCGACCGTGTCCCCGTGTAAATGGAACTCAGGACCAGGAAACTTGTTATAGTTGTATAATTCAGGTGCAATTTCTTTTCGCATAGATATCCTTTTTTCACGATTACTTAATACTTTATTCTACCATAATTTCTAGCAGTTAGCACGTTTCTCATAAGAATAGAAACGATAAACTTTTAGTCTTCATTAAAAAACCTAAAGCGTTTATACTATTAAATCTTAAAAAATAGCAGGTCTTTAGGACTTTTTAAAAGACTATAAAAGTTCTTAAAAAAGTCCACAAAAAAAGCCCCCACAAAAGGGCAAACAAAATTACGAGTTCAGCAGGCAAGGAACTAGCACGGTCAAACGTGCTTTTTTTATTACCTAATAATATTATACCACATCTAAAATACACACTCAATTATTAGCAATCCCTCTCGGTTTGCAGTATAATGATGGAAAGGTGGGTTGATACCCACGGTTCACCAAAAAGACTGGTTTGGCGAGTTTATGGAGGAGGGATTTATATGGATAGTTCAAAAAAGACATGGGTAATTAACGGAGATACCTGGTTACATTGTCCTGTTTGCGGAACTGAAGTTATGGACTATGATATCTGTGACGTCTGTCGTTGGCAAAATACAGGTATTATAAATATTGACGGTGGCCCAAATAAAATAACTCTAGCTGAAGCCAAAGAAGCTTATGCAAGGAGAAAAATCGTAAAAATTCTAGAATTTGATACAGTGTTGTTAAAAAACGGTCAAATGGCGACAATTGTCGAAAAGCTAAGCGAAGATACTTTTATTGCTGACATAGGAGATTCCCCGAAAGACTGGGATACCATAACAATTACAATCGATGATATTGAAAAAGTAGTGTAATTGAAATTACTGATAAAATCAACCAGTCAAAAAAGCCCTAGATTCGTTTCTAAGGGCTTTTAGTTTATCCGTGGTGATTTAGTTATCCAGTACGAAACAAAGCAAAATAGGGGGTGAATATGAAGCCTCAGCCTACTTATACACTTCTAGCTCTCCGTTCTGGTGGATTCTCGCAAAGTTTAAAACAGCTATCTGTTTGTATCGATGATAAGTAGTGGAGCTAGTACCTGCCATCTCTACGCATTCACTCATTGTTTTCTTTCTCATATAGCAATAATGGATAATAAAGTATTTTCTGGCTCGTTTGTCCTCTATGCTGTTGATGTCGTGGGCGAATATTTCCAATCCCTCACGGATTGCTTTTTCATGCTCACCGCTCAAATTCCACTGATCAGGTAAGACAAGTTCCCAAGCCTCTTCATCTATCGCAACTTGGTTTTCACTTCCTGCCATTCTCTGGAATCTCAGAAAGTAAGTCATCCGCTCTCTGACGTTCATCATCGTTTTGAAGTTATCCAGCTCCATTAGTTCGCTCCCTTGTGATATAATAATATTATTGAGATTATAGCTGAGGCGGAGCGCCTTGGCTTTTTTTGTATTCTAAGGCTTTTCCTTTTGAATCTCATCTTCCCAAACGGATTCAACCATTGCGCTCATGGCCTCTATAAATTTATCATCCTTAACCGGAGTTTCTTGATGGATGTTACTCTTAATCACACTGATTTCTGCTCGCAACTTCTCGTCCAGCAACTCCAAATCACGAAAAGCGCTATTATTCATCCCATGCAAAGCAGAAAGAAAGGCATTAAAATTACTAGATCTCAATCCACTTTCGATAATTTCAGATTTAGCTTTATTTTTTAGCCATTCATACTCATTAAAAGCCTGTTCTCTTGACCATAAAGCACGGTTTGAAAACTCTTTTAATAACTCTCTGTACCTTGTATTAACCTTATACTCTTTCAGCAACTTACTAGCCCTTGAATCTATCGTACTATCAGCCATCTTTTGGGCGTTATAAGCCTCTTTATATGCTTTTCTTTGAGATAGTCCAGCCACTAGTCCTTGGACAAATTTTTCTTGTCTCTGCGTTAACTTATCTGTCACATTAGTTCACCTCCTTAAGCGACAAAAAGGGGAAAACTCCCCCTTGTCTTAAGCGTTATCTTGCTCTTGCTCAGCTTTTAATACTGCTTCTTCTACGTTGTAGTCAATGATTGCACCGATAGCGTCCCCATCTTCAATGTATTTAAAATTATAACGCTCGTACTCTGGATGTGCTTGCTGGTGTTCTTCCATTAGTTTGAAGAGTTCTACAATCGTTGGTACTGGTTCAATTTTGTGTCTAATTTGTCTCTTCATCTTTTAAAAATGCCCTTTCACATCGTTGTAAGTATTTCCAAAGGCTCGCACATAAACTTCTCTTAAGAATGGTTCAACTGGATAGACTGGTTCGTATCTAACCCTTCCATCGGCTGGCGAAATAATAGACCCCCCTGTGCTGAAAGTAAACTCTCTCTTACCTTTTCCAACTTTGTAAACCATAGCATGGTAAAGGGCTTGAAGTTTATCTGAATCAGCTCTAAATTCGTCATCGATCTGGTCAATCTCTCGTAGCAAATCCACGGCTTTATCATAAAGCGCCTTATGCTTTTTGTCAACCGTTGAATCTAGTTCATCGATTTTTGTCTTAAAATCTTCAAGACTCATAAGTGTTTCATTGTGCAAGTCTTCCAGCTTTTTAGCATTCTTTTTTAATTTACTTTCAGCAATCCATAAGTTATCCTTGGCATTGCGTAGCTTGTCTTTGTCTACTTCATCAACCGCTTCATCATGTTCACGTTGGGCGTTCGCTTGATCTTGAAGCAACTGTGTTTTTTCTCGTTCAGCCTCAGCAATCGCATTTTCGTTTTGTGTGATCAATGCGTTAACTTCCTTAGTAATTTTATCTAGTGCTTTATCCATTTTTTGGGCTAGTTCTTGGCGTTTTTGCGCTTGTTCAATGTTGTTTGTGTTTTGTGTTTCTGTCATCTTGTTCTTTCCTTTCCTGTTGTTTTATTAAGTTTAGAGTGCTATATCCAGTCACGGGATCTCTATTGTAGTTCATCTGCTTACATACTCTCTACTCTATTCCTCAACTTCTTCATCTATTGGATTTTCTTCATTCTTGAAAACTTCACAAATGCGCTCAAAGTTGATGTCTAGTTTGTTATCATCTATATACTCAGCAATAAGTGTTCCATTTTCCTTATATTTTAGTTTAATAGCTGGCACTAGATAAGTACCTCTCATATATCCAAATAAGGCTAACCCTGCTATTTGTGCGTCTTCTAGGTTTCCAAATTCATAAGTAAATGTATGTTTTGGCGCTGTTTCTGAAAATACTTTTAATGTCATGTTGTTTTTCCTCTTTCTGTTTTAAGGGTGTCACTAGTAGTTACACCATTGCAAAGGGGTCGGTACTATCTACCCCATTTTGTTTTAGGTTTTAGGCAAAGTGTAGCCGTTTTTGAATATCTATTGGCTACGCGTTCCGCCTTACAGCCCCAAGGGTTTTCGCCTTGTGTAGCCGTGTAGCCATTTCATCTCAAAAAAAATATATAAATAACGCATTAGGTTTTTAATTATATATACTTTTATAAAATATATATTTTGGCTACATTTATATTAAAAAGTCAGTAATATCAAGGGTTTAGGGGTGTAGCCGTTTTTTTCGTCTTGTCTACATCTCTTTGAAACCCTTACAGTATCAAAGGTTTTCAGTGTAGCCGTTTTTTTATCTTTTGGCTACACTGTCTACACTTTATTTTTTTATTTTAGCAAATCCACGTTTGACGCTTTTACCAAATCTAAGGGAGTCCCTCGATTCCCAACCCTCTTTGTTTTGCATGAATTTCTTAACCTTATTTTTATCTTTAGGGTTGGGGGAATTGTTCAAATAAACCTCGGAAAAGAATATATTTACTGTCAACTTGTCCCTTTCCACCAGTTCCCCATACTTTCCAGTATCTAGATGAATCTCTACGCCATTAGCGCCCATATGATAGCCGTGGTTCATCATGTCATGAATATAGTAGTGTCTCGTACTGTCTGTTGCTGGGAATTGATACATATTTTTAGGGTAGGGAGTTTCTAAATAACGCTCAACATCCTCAAGGATTTCATCTACAAACTTGTAACGGCTTCTAACCTCATTTACTAGCTTTTCCTGCTCGTCTGTCAGGTTCAAGACTTGGTTAGCTCTCCAAGCCATCACCATAGCACCCCAAAAGGCTCTACGGTCTTTTTCTGTCCACTTCCTGCCCTTATAGTTGGTGTCTTTATGGACTTCTGCAACCAAAAAGCGCCTTTCTCCTGTCAGGTCGTTTAAATAATCATGGTCATTGGTTGCCCTCACAATAATAAAACTCTTAGGTAGTCGCCTATCACTGGAGGCGTAAGGCGGTCTAAACTCTAGCTTGGTTTCTGTGATGAATTTCTTCAATTCTGAAAAACTAGCCTTTTTACTGGCCACCATCTCATCATCAAATACACACCAGTTTCTGACCATTCTAGCCTTATCATCTTTATCTGTGAAGGTCTCAACGGTTGTAAAATACTTGTGAGTAAAAAGCCCCTCAAAAAATTGGGTCTTTCCTACTCCCTGCCGTCCAGTCAAGTCCAGTACAAAGTCAAACTTGATGGTAGGGTCAAACACCTTGGCAACCGCTCCACGGAAAAACAAGTCCATGATAATACGGTTATATTCATCATCCTTAATATTGAGATAATGCCTTAAAATCTCAAAGGGATCACGCTGATTCACTAACTCTTTATACTCACTTTCGCAAGATTCCAGATAGTCTTTTAAGGGGTTGTAGCTGTGTTCTCCAGCCACCACTTCCAAAATATCCGCTATGTCAGGCTTTTTATAGTCCAGCTTGTACTTGGTAGCAATATAAGCCCTAATCTCTCTGATAATCAGGTCATCGATTGCACCGCTCAGGGTCCTACCGTTTAGCTTCATTGGTCTAGTCACGTCGATTTCATAAGTGAAGACGTTGTACTGTATAGCCCCTTTTAGCTTGCTATCTCCGCTCAAAATCTTCTTGAGATTGTCCAAGTTGACTGCAAAGCCATCGCCTCTTGCTCTCTTTGCCAAGTTCAGGCTATTATGTTCCTCATCGGTCTCCCTTGCTTGGGTCAAGTCCACCACTTCAGGCGGTGCTTGTTGCTTATCTTCTTCAATGATTTTATTTACAATGTCATTGCTATTCAAAAGCCACCTCCTTATAGAATGTTGTCGCTACTTCTAGGAAATAGCTTGCTAGGTCTTTGCGTTTAACAATTGCTGAAAACAAATCCACTAACTGATTAAAACTATAGCCATTCACAAACAGCAAGCGGACAAAAAGTGAAGTCTCATACCTGGTATAAATGCCATTACAAATCAGGTCAAAAACCCAGCCTTTTAACTCCACTCCAAGCCCCTGCCGTTGCTCTGTCAATTTGTTTACCTCTAAATCTTTCAGGATCGTCAGCAAGTCAGGACTGGCCAAACCTATCTCTAAATCTCTGGTTAGTTCCCAGCCCTCTACTTCCTCACTTTCGTCTTTAACTACCACATACAAGCCTTTGTAGTGAAAAGCCGTCAAACCCTCACCTATTGGCTCAAAGTAGATAAATTTGTAGTGTTCCCCATTCTTCCATACTTGGGTTGGGGTAGACTTGAGAAAGCCAAACAAAGGCAATTTGTCAGCGGATAAAATTAACTCCAGCACCCTCATTTATCCACCCCCAGAAACTTCCAGATGTCAGTCACTAAATAGTAAATCATTCTAGAACCATCGTCAGGCGGTTGATAGCGTCTTAAACCCTGCCTTTCCCACTTATTTAGCGTGCTGTCACTAATTTTCAATTCCTCTTTGAGTTCAACTCTATTTATAAGTTTGGTCAGTCTTGGCGGTACTTTCTCATGCGCTTCAAGGTATTTTTTTACTACCTCCAGAATGCCATGTGTCAGGTCATGCTCACTTTCTCTGCTTAGGCTAAACATATCCGCCCACCTCCTTCAAGGTTTCCTTATAACTTTCTAGATCGCTATTCATCAACACTGCTAGGCGCTTGCTCTCTTCCTGTACTTGGTTGTAAAAGGCCTTAGCGCCATCTAGTAGCTCGCCTTTATTCGCTGGGATAAAGTAGCCACTAAAAACGCCACATCTAACCCCCACTATTGGGATGTTATGCTTGACTACTAGGCGCTTAATGATGTCACGTACTGTTCTTTCTGTTAGCTTGGTTGTCAGGCTGATTTCTGCCCCTGTTATGGAGTTCTCAGCCCCTACCTTGATTAGTCTTAATACTCGTTTATCATTCTCTGATAGGCTCATCCAGTTCCTCCTCTCCTTTGCTTTTATTCAAAAAGGTTATTTGTCCGCTCGCTATCCCTTGCAAAATATCTTTTTGAGTTTCTATGATTGTATCCAAGGTTTTCAAAATAGCTGTCTTAGTCTCTAAATCCAACGCTTGTTTTGTCAACAAGCCCATAGTTACAGCTAACTTTGTTGCATTGTCCATACACGTAGCTAGAAAAATCTCTTTAGTAAAATAGGTTTCATCTGGCATATCTTCAAAATCAAGAAATAAATTAATTGTGTAACTCATTTCATCCCTCCGTAAACTCTTACCCCTGCAAGCTGGATATATCGCCCATAATCAGGGTTTAAATCCTTGCTAGGTGTTTCTATCGTCTGTTGGTTTTCTCGCTCTATTTTGGCGCTTTTTTTGCGGTCTCGGTGGTTTAAATAAAGCAGTAAGCCAATCAGTACCACGGAAAAGGCAAGTGCCTGTGTATTGGTCAAATCTAACTCATTCATGTTATACCCTCGCTTTGTAATTCTTGATGTAGTCCACTTGGTCGCTTCGTTCCATCTTCAGCAAGTCGTCTTCGGCTTGTGCCATTTCTTTAATATCTTTAGTCATGGTATGCCTCCAGCTCTTTAGCGTTGTCATTGTTCAAAAGCAAAAAGGCTATTTCATTTAGACGATCGTATAGCTTTTCATTCTGGGCGTATGCTGTATCAGTGTATTTTTTAGCAAGCCATAAGAACGTGGTTGTATCTTTCTGTAGTGCAAACTCAAGCCCTTCAAGAGCTAGGTTATTCATTTTTAAAACATTCATGATGTCGGTTAATTCGTTCCCTAATTCTGCTAGTTTCTTAGCCGATAATAGAACTTGTTGGCTTGATGTTGCTTTTTTTGTTGTCATGTTTTTTACCTCTTTTTCTATCTTTTTATACTTGCCACGATGGCTTTTTAATGCTTTTTTTCCTGTTACATACCCCACGCTCAGAGTCGCCAAACTTTGAGAGCGTGGGGATTTTTAATGGTTGTTTCTTATACATTGTTTCTTGTAATTCCTAGCCTCACGCTCAGAGTCGCCAAATTGAAAGCGTGAGAAAGTACCAGTTTAAAGAGTTGGAGCTCTATGCTTTTCAAAACCTTTTCTAATTGCTTGCCTGCACTTCGGTTTTCTTAGTTTTTCTTCATTTCGTTTACGGCTTTATCTGCTAGCCGTTGCCATTGTTTTCTAAAATCTTGTTCATCTATCCGCCCATGCAGAAAGTCGCTCAGGGCGTAAGTTACACGGCTGTAAAATTGCCTTGCTCGTTCGTATGCTGTCATCTGTTAGCCCTCCATCATGTCATAAAGTAGGGCGTAGTGCTTATCTGGGATTCTGTCCAAGGCTTTCAAGCCATCGTGTTCTGCTTTTTGTCTTGTTTCCGCCTTGACTGTGCTATCAAAGGCAATAGAAAAGGCGTTTAACATAGCCTTGTAGCGGTCTACACTCTTCAAATAGCGCCCACGACCTGACAATTCCTTGTCTTCAAGCTCCTCTTTTATCGAATTGTCCAAAAGTTCAAACTTGGTATAAACTCCTTTTTCTACTTTGAAGTCTATCCGTTTGCTTTGTCTCAAACTGTAAAGATTAGTTCTGCAACTCTCTAAATTGCGATAGCCTAATACTCCAGCGATTTCTTCTAGGTTTTTGCCCTCTAATTCAGGCAATTTTTCAGCAATATCCTTGAATTTTACTACTTGATGTTTCTTTCCCATTGTTTACCTTGTCTTTCTATGCTATAATCAAGGTATAGAAAAAATATCTATATTCTTGATCCAGTCGCTTGCTTCTGTCGCCAAACGTTCAGCAAGTGACTTTTTTTTGTTGTCGTTTTTAATCTTCATGTCTAGGTTTTTTATAAATCAGTTGACGGCTTTCCACTAACTCAGCGATAAAAGCTAGGTTATTGGCCGTATTTTCTATCAATTCGTCAAGCACCCCTTTGTTTTCAGGTAATGCAATAGCTTCAGCCACACTCACGGCATTATCTAGCCATGTTTTAAATTCTTTAAAGTTCATTTCTTTGCTCCTTTTTTGTTGTCAATCCCCAGTGGTAAAGCACCACATGAGAAACTTGTAAATGTATTGAAGTATTGCGATCGGGTCGCTCCTTTCTAATAATCTTCTGCAAGCCACTGCATAGCTTTTTGATAAATGCTAGGCTTTACTTCGCCACCGTCTCGGATTTTGCGATAGGTAATTGGATTTACACCAATTTCCTCACTGGCTTTTTTAGCGGTCAAATTCTTGTCTGCCTGCTTTCGGCGGATCGCTTTTGCTTGTGTTGAGGTGATAAGCAAGACAGTTTCCTCCTTTCTTGTTTGTAAAGTTTAACTTTACTCGAATCGAGTATATAATGTTTTTCTTTACTTGTCAAGAGAAAATAAATAAAAACTTTACAAAAGTTTTTTTAACGGTTATAATTTAACTGAGGTGATAAAATGTCAACAATAAAAAATAGACTAAAAATTCTAAGAACTGATGAGGGAATAACTCAAGAAAAATTAGCCAAAATTATAAATGAAAAACTAAATGAAAATGAAAAACCAATATCCAAAATGGTGATATCTAACTGGGAAAATAATAAGCATACTATTAAACCAGAAAAAGCCCAACAACTTGCTGACTACTTCGGGGTAAGTGTAGGCTACCTGTTGGGGTATAGTGATGATCCCAAAATATATGATGACGAAATTGTAATGGAACCTGAAGAGGGGTTGATTGTAGTACACTCTAGAGAGAGATACGACAAAGAGAATCAAGAAAGAATGTTTAAAGATTTCATTACATTTTTCCGTGATAACATTATCTTTATCAGCGATGATGAAATTTTGTCTCTATATTCTATGGTGCAGGCTGCCAATCTCAATAATGCCACCCCAAGAGGCAGACAGTTTACCGATTTGATTTTTTCTGATAATGACGAATCAAAACAAATAATTGATGATTACTCATTAGTTTTCGGTAATGAGTTTGCTAGAAATGATTTAGAGGAACAAATCCACGGGTATATCTATGATGAAACAAAATCTAAAGAAAAAACCGAAAAACTCTTGAAAGTCTTACAATCGGCATATGGCGAACGCGACTACCTAGATTAGTAAGATTATCATAGGCGAAGTCGTGAGTATATATAGAGAATAAAAAAGGAGTAAAATCATGAAATTAAATACAAAATCAGCTTTTCGATTCAAAGATAATAACAAAAATAGAAAATATATCGTTATGCAAGTTAAGTTGCAAGAAGCAGTTTTTGGAACTGGTTCAGCTAGAACTACCATCACCGAATTAGAGGATGTTCTAAACGAACAAGTAGAAAAAGGGTATAAACTACATACAATGTCTACTAGTAAAGGTGGAAAAGGAATGTTAGGCGGTGATCATATTTTTGCTACGTTGGTATTCGAAAGAATAGACTAACTAACAAAAAAAGACAAGCCTGCTCCTGCTGACTTGTCTGATAATACCTAACTGAAAATAAGCAAAAGGTTAGATATTTACAACATCATTATACCACTCTTGCAGTTAAAAAGCGACTGACGGCATTTCTCACGCTCATCGGGCTATAACTCTCTAATGCAGTATAATGCGGTATAATTTAGACGATTTTCAACACTTTGGCATTTTAGAAACGCTTAAAGTGCTCTAAACAATATCAAAAAAAAATAAAACTCTTGAAATATTGGGGCTTGTATGCTAGAATGAAAGCATAAAGGGAAAAACAGTGCTTCTAGCATATGTAACTAAAAAGCCCCACCGTTCCAGCGATGGGGTTTTTTGCTACCCTCTTAAAAGGGTTAAAGGCTACTTGTTGCGTCTCTTTATCCATAGCTTGAAAAGCTCAGACAGTACGTTAACAAGTAACGGAGCTAGAAAAAGGGAAAACAACTCTAGCATATATAACACCTCCCTTCTCTAAATTGAGGGGGCGAAAACATTATATCAAAAACACCCATCACAAACAAGCCCATATAAGCCCCATATCCTCCTTGTTTCCTACTCTAGCATTATATTTACCGTCTGACTGCTTAAAATCGAAAACAAGGGGCTTCTCGTAGCCCCTCGCATGGTATAAACTCAAAACCTTTTCTAATTGCTTGCCTGCTGATGGAAAAAGGAGTAAAACCATGAAAATAACAGAATACACCAAAAAAGACGAATCTACAGTCTATCGCTCCAGCGTCTATCTTGGCATCGATACCATAACGGGTAAGAAAGTCAAGACGACTATATCAGGGCGAACCAAGAGAGAGCTCAAAGCCAAAGCGCTGCAAGCTCAAATAGACTTTGAAAAAGGAGGCTCAACAGTATATAAGGCGGTTCAAATCAATACCTATGCCGAACTGGTGGAGAATTGGCTAGAAACGTACTGCCATACAGTCAAAAAGGCAACCCTTACAATAATCAAGAGTAGACTAAATAACTATCTACTTCCAGCCTTTGGAAACTACAAACTAGATAAGCTAACGCCCCCAGTTATTCAAAAGCAAGTTAATCAATGGGCAAAAGATTACAATCAACTAGGCAAAGGCTACCAAGAATATACGCAACTTAACTCGCTAAATAAACGCATACTTAAATACGCCGTATCGTTGCAAGTTATCCCTTTTAATCCTGCCCGTGATATTATCGTCCCACGTCGCAAACCAAAAGAAGGGCAAAAACTGAAATATCTGGATGATGATCATTTAAAAAAATTCTTGACTTATCTGGAGCAGTTACCAAACACTTACAAAAATTTCTACGATACGGTGCTTTATAAGACGCTTTTAGCTACTGGTTTGCGTATTCGTGAGTGTTTAGCCTTGAAATGGTCTGATATTGACTTACAAAACGGTACACTAGACGTAAACAAAACTCTAAACTGTGAAAAGGAAGTCACCACCCCTAAAACAAAATCAAGCGTAAGAGTAATTGACTTGGATAATAAGACAGTGCTCATGCTACGGCTTTACAAAAATAGACAAGCGCAAGTGGGTAGAGAAATAGGCTTGACTTATGAGAAAGTATTCCCTAATTATTTCGATGAATATAGAGACGCTAGGACACTTAGACATAGACTTGAGAAACATTTAAAACTTTCTGACTGCCCTCGTTTAACTTTCCACGCCTTCCGTCATACTCACGCTAGTATCTTACTCAATGCAGGACTGCCTTACAAAGAAATACAAACAAGGCTAGGGCATTCTCAGATATCAATAACCATGGATACATATAGCCACTTGTCCAAAGACAACAAGAAAAACGCTACTTCATTTTATGAAAAAGCCATTGAAAAGTTAAAAAGTTCCTAAAAAGTCCACAAAAAGTTTAAAAACTCACTAGCTCAATTGTGAAATGTAGCTATATCAAGGGCTTTACACATCCTAATTGAAATTTAGCACGTTTCTCATAAAAATGAAAAAAGTCTGACGATTTTGTCAGACCAAAATAATATAACCTAAAAAAGAGAAGAACAATTCTTCCCTCCATATACCATTATTTAGCAGCTGCGTACAATTCATCTACTTTGTTCCAGTTGATCACTGAGAAGAAAGCTTTGATGTAGTCAGGACGCACGTTGCGGTATTTCACGTAGTAAGCATGTTCCCAAACGTCCAAGCCCAAAATTGGTTTTTTACCTTCTGAGATTGGTGTATCTTGGTTTGCTGTTGAAGTTACTTCAAGCTTCCCTTCTTTGTTGACAACCAACCATGCCCATCCTGAACCAAAACGAGTTGTTGCGGCTGTAGTGAAGGCCGCTTGGAATTCTTCAAATGAACCAAATGTTGCATCGATTGCTGCTGCAAGTTCTGCTGAAGGAGCTGTTTTCTCAGGAGTCATCAATTCCCAGAAAAGAGCGTGGTTCAAATGCCCACCACCATTGTTAATAAGCGCTTGACGGATATCAGCTGGGATAGATTCTACGTCAGCAAGCAAGGCTTCAAGATCTTCACCGATTTCAGGGTGTTTTTCAAGAGCTGCATTAGCATTGTTGACATAAGTTTGATGGTGTTTGTCATGGTGCAAGTGCATTGTTTCTGCATCGATGTATGGTTCCAAAGCGTCGTATGCATATGGAAGATCTGGTAAGATAATAGCCATCTGTAATACCTCTTTTTCTTTCTATATGAAAATGATAACGCAAACATTCACTTTTTTCAAGTTTTTTGCTTATAGATGAAGAAATCACTGAAATACTTTCTAATCATACTCTTCGAAAATCTCTTCAAACTGCGTCAACGTCACCTTGCCGTAGATATAGTTACTGACTTCGTCAGTTTCATCCGCAACCTCAAAGCACTGCTTTGAGCTGACTTCGTCAGTTTCATCCGCAACCTCAAAAACATGTTTTGAGCTGACTTCGTCAGTCTTATCTACAACCTCAAAGCAGTGCTTTGAGCAACGCGGCTAGTTTCCTAGTTTGCTCTTTGATTTTCATTGAGTATAAAATAAGCAAATCAGCAAGAAACCCATGACAAGATCATCTTGACGCGGGTTATAGTTTCAACAAATGTCAATTGACCTGACTAGCAATCTGTAAGAGTGCCTTTTCAAAAAGGAAACCTTTTTCATAAAGACCTGTTTTAATCTGATAGTCTGTCTCAATCAAATAAGAAATAGCTTGCTTCAAAAAGCTAAAGGAAAGTCCTCTTGAATCCCTCAGCGCAAACTTAATCTGATAGGGATTAGGATTGCGTCCGAGAAAACTGCCTAGACTACTTGTAATCTGCGATTCTGTTTGCCCAGACTCCGCCAAAATCTTCACCTGAGTAAAAGTCCGAAATTGTCCCAGCATGACTGCAATCAGTTTAATTTCGTCTTCCCCTTGCAGGGTCAAGTCTCTAAGCAAATCGCGCGCCTGGTCCATCTTTTTAGTCAGAATAAACTGAGTTAAATCAAAAATATTGTCCTGCAAGGTCTTGGGAATAGCATTGACAATATCTTCTTCCTCGATAATAGAATCTGCCTTATAGGACTGTAAAAAGAGGAGATTTTTCTGGATTTCGCTAAATTGAAAACCCGATTTGATAAGGAGATTTTCAAAAGAATGATTGGCAAACTGCAGACCTTCTTTCTGGCTCCACTTTTGGAAATACTGACGCAATTCTTGTTCTTTGGCTTCTACTGCATCAAAGACCTTGGCATCACGCTTAAGTAATTTAACCAATCGCCTTTTGCTATCCAGCTTTCCTTCTGCAAAGATTAACAACTTGGTTGTTGGTGAAGGATTATCAAGGTATTCCTCAAATGACTTGAGCTCATCATCTGTCAAAAAGCGCTTTTTAGCAGTCGTGATATCGACAAAATGATCTAGGATCACGATTTTCTCATCTGCAAAGAAAGGAAGGCTGACCAACTCCAGTTCTACATCCTTATAAACCACTTCTTTCATATCAAAGTAGGCAAAGTTGAGGTCAGCAGAATCATAACCAATCTGTTTTAACACTTGACTCTTCATCACTTCAAACTGACCCTGATCTGTCCCTGTAAATAGGCTCAGACTCGGTAAATTTGATAAAGTCAACTTCTGACTTTCTTCAATAGCTAGCATCTTCTCTCCTTTCTTCTGATTTTTTAATTCATTTAATCGATATAGCGCAATTTCCCACGGAAATCTTCTAGGGTCTCGTACCCTTTTTCCGCCATGATTGCTTTCAGTTCATTGGTAATGCGGTCAAAAGCACCAACTCCTTCTTTATGGAGGGTAGTTCCTACCTGCACCATGCTGGCACCACATAGGATATGTTCAAAGGCATCACGTCCTGTTAATACTCCACCAGTTCCGATGATTTGGATTTCTGTATTCAAGCGTTGATAAAAAGCATGGACATTAGCAAGAGCAGTCGGTTTGATGTACTCTCCACCAATCCCACCGAAACCATTTTTAGGACGAATAACGACGGACTCATCTTCTATATAAAGACCATTTCCAATAGAGTTGACACAATTGACAAACTTGAGCGGATATTTATTAAAGATCGCTGCAGCCTGGTCAAAGTGAACAATATCAAAATAAGGTGGAAGCTTAATTCCTAATGGTTTTGTAAAATACTCAAAGACTTCTGACAAGATACGGTCTGTTGTCTCAAAATCATAGGCAATCTGAGGTTTACCGGGAACATTTGGACAGGAGAGATTGAGTTCAGTTAGACCACGAAAATTACTTTCTTGAACCTTTTTCAAAATGGTATGAGTTTCTTCTGGAGACATTCCAACTAATGATAAAAAGAAGGTACGATTTGCTTCCTTTTCTTGTAACTCTAAAAGATAGTTTAAGTAATAATCTAAACCATTATTCGGTAAGCCCATAGAGTTGATAGAACCAAGTGGAACATCCTGATAGCGTGGCTCAGGATTTCCTTGACGAAATTCCAAGGTTGCTGTTTTAGTGACAAAGGTTCCTGCTGCTGAGTTTTTGACACCTTCCAACTCCTCAACTGTCATACAAGCAACTCCTGCTGCATTCATCAAGCAATTGTCAAACTCAAAACCAGCAATTTGTGTTTTAGTTGATACCATGATTCTGTTCCTCCAGATTCCTTTTATTTTTAATATTATACCATACTTTGACTTTTGCCTTTCAATAAAAGCATTTCCATAGAAAATGTTCGTTATTTATCCATTTTCAAAAAATCCGAAAAACTAAATTGAAAGAATTTTTAGAAAATTTCTGTTTTTTCTTTACAGTAAAAAAAAATTCTGCTATAATGTCTCATGTAATAAAATATGACAACAAAAGGAGAACGATATGACATCTGCTAAAGAATATATCCAAAGCGTGTTTGAAACTGTAAAAGCTCGTAACGGGCATGAGGCTGAATTTCTCCAGGCGGTTGAAGAATTCTTCAGCACTTTGGAGCCTGTCTTTGAAAAACACCCTGAGTATATTGAAGAAAATATCTTGGCAAGTATCACAGAACCTGAGCGCGTGATTTCTTTCCGTGTTCCTTGGGTTGACCGTGATGGAAAAGTTCAAGTTAACCGTGGTTACCGTGTTCAATTTAACTCAGCTGTTGGACCATATAAAGGCGGACTTCGTTTCCACCCAACTGTAAACCAAGGGATCTTGAAATTTCTCGGATTCGAACAAATCTTTAAAAACGTTTTGACTGGACTTCCAATCGGTGGAGGTAAAGGTGGATCAGACTTTGATCCTAAAGGCAAAACTGATGCTGAAGTGATGCGCTTTTGCCAAAGCTTCATGACTGAATTGCAAAAATACATCGGACCATCTCTTGACGTCCCTGCTGGTGATATCGGTGTTGGTGGACGTGAGATTGGTTACCTTTATGGTCAATACAAACGCCTCAACCAATTTGATGCTGGTGTCTTGACTGGTAAACCTCTTGGATTTGGTGGTAGCTTGATTCGTCCAGAAGCAACTGGTTACGGTTTGGTTTACTACACAGAAGAAATGCTTAAAGCAAACGACAACAGCTTTGCTGGTAAGAAAGTTGTGATTTCAGGTTCTGGTAATGTAGCACAATACGCTCTTCAAAAAGCAACTGAACTTGGTGCAACTGTTATCTCTGTATCTGACTCAAATGGTTATGTCATCGATGAAAATGGTATCGACTTTGACCTTCTTACAGATGTTAAAGAAAAACGTCGCGCTCGTTTGACTGAGTACGCTGCAGAAAAACCAACAGCTACTTACTACGAAGGTTCTGTATGGACTTACACTGGAAACTACGATATCGCTCTTCCATGTGCGACTCAAAACGAGATCAACGGTGAAGCAGCTAAACGCTTGGTTGCTCAAGGAGTTATCTGTGTATCTGAGGGAGCTAACATGCCTAGCGACCTTGAAGCTATCAAAGTCTACAAGGAAAATGGAATCCTATACGGACCTGCCAAAGCTGCCAATGCTGGTGGTGTAGCTGTATCAGCTCTTGAAATGAGCCAAAACAGCCTTCGCCTTTCATGGACACGTGAAGAAGTTGACGGTCGCTTGAAAGACATCATGACTAACATCTTTAACACAGCTAAAACAACTGCAGAAACTTACGATCTTGGTACTGACTACCTTGCAGGTGCAAACATTGCTGCCTTTGAAAATGTAGCAAACACTATGATTGCACAAGGGATTGTTTAAGATAAAATATGCTGAATCCTCAATCGCTTCGATTGGGGATTTTTATGTTGAATTTGAAAAACTCACCATTAACGGTGAGTTTTAACATCAGAATTTATTTTACTTTCATTAGGGCAGATGACAAACATTCAACAATCTCATCAACTGCTTCATCTATGTTTATAGTTCCTTCATCATTCAACATCATGGGAATAAGATAAGAAAAACTCAATGCTAAAATGTATCGAACAATTCTTTCATTTGACCAATTTAGAATAAGTCCTTTTTCTTTAAATTGATTTAAAACAGGGCTAATTGGTTCTATTATAGATTGAACAATAATATTTCCTAACTGGATAGAAAGATTTTTATCAATAAAAGAACGCCCCAAGAGAATTTTAACATGCATTTGATTCTCCTGAATAAAAAAGAGCCTATCTCGAACAACACTTTTTAAAAAGAAGGGAAAAGTTTCTTGATCTACTGTGAATTTTTTTTCTGAGAAATCCGCAATTACTTCTGGAATAACCTGTTCTAGAAAAGTAGATAAAATGGCTTCTAAAATACCTTCCTTTGTTTTAAAGTAACTAAAAACAGTTCCTTCTGACACTCCAGCGCGTTCGGCAATAAGGCTGGACGTTGTATTCTCAAATCCAATTTCTGAGAATAATGTTAAGCTTGATAATAATACTCGACGTTGTTTCAAGCTCAAGTTGCTAACTTCTAACGTCTGAGCATACTTTTGTTCTAAACTTTCCATCGCTAGCACCTCTCTTCTACTCTCTTACTTTTACGACTTTTTTGCCTCGACTGTGTCCCATTTTCAGACTACGATAGGCTTCTCTAACTGACTTTAGAGAAAAGTCATACACTTGATCAATTTTCAGCTGAACCTTCCCGTCTGAGGCCATTTCAGCTAAAGTGCTAAAATCATCATATGTGGAATGTCTCGGACCAGTAAACTGAGCACCTTTTATCATAACATAGGGCGAAGGTACTAATGTCCCAATAGCTGTCCCCTTCAAGCCTAAACTAAAAGCCAATCTAACATAATCAGATCCATAACAATCCAAAAATTTTGTAATAGGCGTTGGACTAGCTGATAGAAGAGCTGTCTTGATATTCTCTTCGTAACTTACTGGTATGGCACCTAAAGATTTCAGATACTCTGCATTTTTCTTACTTGCTATTCCAATCACTGTCGACCCCTTAGCAACTGCATACTGTACTGCAATACTTCCAATACCTCCTGCGGCAGCTGAAATAACAACAGTATCTCTTGAATTTAAACCGATTCTTCTAAAAGCCCCACCCACAGTTAGAGCAGCTACTCCCATAGTAGCTGCGTGAGTCATGTCGGTCATCTCTGGTTTCAATACAATTTCTGATTCATTGACACAAATTTCTGTTGCTAAAGCACCCCTCTTAGTTCCCAAACCAGGATCGCTAATCATTGTTCCAAACACCTTATCTCCTACTGAAAACCTAGTTACTTCATTTCCAACTTCTGTAATAACTCCAGAAAAATCTCTCCCCACACCTCTTGGAAATAAAGATGATTTAGATTCAAACCAATGACTTGGTTTCCTTAACTTCGTTATAAAAGATAGAAATCGAAGAGGTTTCGCTCCCTCAAAAGTTTTATAATCAATAGGATTTAAACCAACAGCATGAACTTCTACTCTCACCTGATTTACTTCCAAGGCTGTAGAGTCGATTTTCAGTAAATACAAGACCTCTTCGTTACCGAAACGACTGTACTCTATTGCTTCAACAACCATTTTCTTTACTCCTTAATTTCACAAAAATTGAGTGAACACTCATTTTTATAAATTATACTCTTAATTTGTAAGAAAATCAATATTATCGTTTGATAACGATTTATGACATGATACAAATATCCATCATGTCGATTTACCAATATGATTCTTTCATCTAACTCTCCTCACTTTTAAAGATTCCTTTCCCTTTTTTGCCCCCTGGCACATAAAAATAAAAACCGCTAGTCCTAAGAATAGCGGTTTTTTAAAGTAAACAAAGTTACTAGATTTTAGAAACAATATCAAAATATCTATAAGATAATAGCATTTCGATTATCCTAAAATCAAGAAACTATAAAAGTTTTGCCGCAAGTTTCACAGGTCAATTTAGTTCCAATTACTCCATCTGTTGGCTTATGACAAGTAGGACAATAAACACGTTTTGCTGATAGTCGATAAGATAACTCATCACGCAATTCTTTCCCTTTAATTTCAATAACATCTTTACCTTGTTCTTCAAACTTAAGAACTGTTATCAAAGCTTTATCATATTGTTTCATACGCGGCTGTTTTAAAAATAAAAAAGCGGATAGAATCAAAAATAGGAAAAATAAAACAAACAAAATTGTAACTATTAAAAGCCACATAAAGTAGAAATCATAAAGTAAACCTTCTTTTTTTCCTAAAATCCATCTTATGTAGTTATCAATGTACTGATAAAATTTCAATCCGGTGACAATACATATGAAAGATACTAGCGGATAAACAACCTTGGAAATGATTAAACGATAGCGTCTCATTTATATTTCCTTTCTAGATAACCATGCACCACAATAATCACATGATTTACCTTGCCCTAGGTCAAGCAGATTCTCACCACTACATGATGGACAAATAACGGGATATGTATTTTTGTTAATCTAGTGCTTTTCAAATAAAGTGAATAAAGCTTGTATTTGATTTCGTTTCTTGACTTCTTCTTGTCTCCTAGACTCACAATAAGTCATTACCAAAATTAAAATCACACTAAGCAAATACCAAGGAACTAAAAGAAATAAAAATCGAATAGACCATTCCCTAGATTTTTCATATTCAAAAAATGATGATAAAATGATAAAACAAGCATTTGAAGTAAATTCTTCTGTTTTAATTTCTTTAAGGAAAAGGAATCTTTAATTTTTTCTCGAAACAAATATAAAATAATTAAGGCAACTATTACATAGGGTAAATTTTGAAATGTTAAAAATAAAAAGCTGATCACAATAGGAATGCCCACAAACTTTGCCAAAATTATAAAATCAAGATTTTTCAGTATAAAGATTCTTGGTCCATCTTCTAGAGAAAAGATTGCAAGTGATAAAACTACAAAACAGAGTATTACTATATTCGAAATTAACCAATGAAAGCCTTTTTTCCAATTATTCTTAATATACTGCTTCACCTATCTTCTCCTCTAGTTGCTATATACTCTCTATAAAGAGCTTTTCCATTATATATCTCATCCAAAGCTTTGACTTTAATTTTTATATTTTCTAAAACACCGAAGCTATAAAATGCAAAGGAAGACAAAAAGAAACCTGATAAAGAAAAAATAATAGGAATCAATATTGAGAAAATCGGCTCACCATGTTCTAGAAATAGAGTTACGGTCCATAGTGAAATAAAAAATGTTGCACTTGTCAATCCCATAAAAAGTATACTTAATAAACGAAATACTTGGTACATCTACAATATCCTCCTGTCATAGAACTTGTCTAAATAAATCCCTTACTCTCTTAAAAAATTTCCAAATACTCTTCATGACCCTTTGTATTTATTCATACATTTCCATACTTAGAATTACATAATTTGAAAGATCTAAAAACGAAAACAAGAAATCTTAGTTTTCAGATTTCTAAGAAAAAGGGAAATTCTGGCAATACCAGACTTCCCAAATAAAACAAAAGTAAAATTGAAAATACAAAAAATCAAAGATTAAAGATAATACTTAAACTAGATTGATATAAAAATGATTTTTCCAATAATTTGAACTATCTTTCGTGCCCGCAATTAGAACAGAAGTTTGCTTCTTCCAAAAAAGCAGTCCCGCATTGGCTACAAAACTTAGCTAAGCCTGTTTCTCCTTTGAGGTCAGTTTGATGCTGATTAACATCTTTGTCAAATGAATTCCTATCTTCAATCTGATCCACCAAGTTGCTAAATTTAGCTCCCAAAGAAAGTCCCATAGCTATTTCCACGCCTGCTCCCATTAGATTTCCTGCAGAATCATTATTTTTGGCTGCCTCTTCTAAAAGATCAAATTGTCTCTCTTCTTGATAAGTATACTCTTCAATATCTCGACTCGCCTGCTTGCTTTTGGCTTCCAAAATTTGCTTGTGGAATTTAAAGATTTCTCTATATCCATTGCTATTCTGGTTCACCTTTAAAGCCTCAATATTAAATCCTTCAATACTAATTCCATACTTAGCAAAATGGCTAGATAAAATTTCTGACAAACCAACAGCTATATCAAAACTGTGCATCTCAATATCAATAATTGGAATCTTATAGTTATATATTACCTGTGAAATAGCTGAACTAATCAGTCCACTGGCAGTTTGTCTAAATCGTTTTTGTAAAATAGCAGCAGTTATAAGATCAGGGTGACTTGGCATAAATTCTAGTATAAATGCTTCCAAATTTACAATTCGAGGAATAAAATTTCCATGTATTTTCAATTCTACAGGAATATCACTTTCTGGATCTCGAACCATTATAGGCGAAGAAGTTCCCCATCCAATCGGTTGTAAATCATACATATTCACAAACCACAAAAACGATGAGTCAGATGCCATTCCACCACTTAAAAAGTTTTTTATTCCCGAAACTACCTGAATATCATCTCCTTCAATCTTATGTTTACCAACATCATAAGTAGCTACTGCTCTTCCATTTGAAAAAAATACAGCACGCTGACCAGGATTTACAATTACAGTTGCCCCCATCTTAATATTCGTTTTAGGATGTCTCCAAGCAAGTATATTCCTTGTATCTTCACCTTCATAACGAATAACATCAAACAAATTTAATGGCATCATTTCTCCTTTTTAATAAAAATCATAGATTAAAAGATCAATCTTCCCTAACTATATTACTATTATATAACCCCTTTATTGAAAAGGCAACTCATACTTATAAATGATTATTTCTGGAAAATACTGTATAAAAATATAAAAAACCGCTACTCCTAAGAATAGCGGTTTAATCATGTTTTTAAGCTACTAATGTAGTCGCTCTATTATTTAAGAGTAACTGAAGCTCCAGCTTCTTCCAATTTAGCTTTGATTTCTTCAGCTTCTGCAGTTGCAACGCCTTCTTTGATGACACCTGGTGCACCATCAACAAGTTCTTTAGCTTCTTTAAGACCAAGACCTGTGATTTCACGTACAACTTTGATAACGCCGACTTTCTTGTCGCCTGCAGCTGTCAATTCAATGTCAAATGAATCTTTAGCAGCTTCTTCAGCACCACCAGCAGCAGCTACAGCTACAGGAGCAGCTGCAGTTACACCAAATTCTTCTTCGATAGCTTTTACAAGGTCGTTCAATTCAAGGATTGAAGCTTCTTTAATTTCAGCAATAATGTTTTCAATGTTCAATGCCATTGTTATTTCCTCCAAATAAGTTTATATTTTATGTTTATATTTTTGTAGCTAGGCTACGCTGCGTAGCTTAAGATTAAGCTGCGTCTTCTTTGTTGTCTGCAACCGCTTTGACTGCAAGAGCAACGTTGCGCACTGGCGCTTGAAGTACAGAAAGGAGCATAGAAAGAAGTCCTTCGCGGTTTGGAAGAGTTGCAAGAGCAACGATTTCTTCTTTTGATGCGACAGCGCCTTCGATTGCACCACCCTTGATTTCAAGTGCGTCAGCAGTTTTAGCAAAATCGTTCAAGATTTTCGCTGGTGCGATAACATCTTCGTTAGAAAATGCTACAGCAGATGGTCCAACAAAAACAGATGCCAATTCTCCAAGTCCAGCTTGTTCAGCTGCACGACGTAAGATTGAGTTTTTGATAACTTTATACTCAACTTCGCTTCCACGAAGCTCACGACGAAGAACTGTATCTTGTTCAACTGTCAAACCACGAGCGTCTACAACGACGATTGATGCAGCAGCTTTCATTTTCTCAGCTACTACGTCAACTAGTTCCGCTTTTTTAGCAATAATTGCTTCACTCATTAGTGTGTTCACCTCCGTAATTATTTTGCTTGGGGAATTTTTCCAAAAGAAAAACGCGCCCAAACCTAGACACGAAAGTACAATACGCTTCTTTTACATGATACGTTTTGTCCTCGGTAGGATACTTATGAGTCGAGCTCCCCTACTGTCTTAGGCAGTTTTTTCAAACCGATAATAATTATAGCATAGTCAAAAAAAGAATGCAAGATTTTTGCAAACTTTTTTTAAATTTTTTCGTGATTTCAGTGATTTTTCTTTTAAAGTTCTACTGTCAAGACTTGACCTTGCTTCACAACTTGTTCTCCAGCAATATAGACATCATCAATATCACTGGATTTGACAGCATAAACCAGATGGGAAAGCATATTTTCTTGGGGTTGGAGATGGATTTTTCCTTGTGGTTGAATGACGAGAAAATCTGCTTGTTTACCTACTTCCAGACTTCCTATCTGATTTTCTAGTCCTAGAACCTTAGCCCCTTCGATTGTTAGTGCTTTGAGAGCTGTTTCGATCGGGAATTGGCTGGCATCCCCACTTTTCATCTTCTGAAGAAGAGCTGCAGTTCGTCCTTCCTCAAACATATCAAGATTGTTATTGGAAGCAACCGAATCTGTCGCAATCCCCACTGCTATTCCCGCTTTCTGGAGCTGGATTATTGGAGCGATTCCTGAGGCCAGTTTGAGATTACTGATAGGATTGTGGGCGATAGCCACTTGAGAAGTTGCTAAGCGTTCAATTTCTCTCTCGTTTAGTTCGACCCCATGAGCAAAGACAGACGGATGCTCTAAATAACCCAGTTCTTCTAGAAAGGCGAGGGGGCGTTTGCCGTATCGTTTTAGGATAGTTCCTGACTCCTCCTTGGTCTCCGCCACATGGATATGAATAGGAATGTCCAGCTCTTTTGCCATATCTAAGCTTTCTTCCAGCAAGTCTCTGCTACAGCTATAGGGAGAATGTGGAGCTACCATAACCTTGAAATTTGGATTTTTATATCCAATAATTTCTTTAATGATTGCTCGAGTTCTGCTTATGGTCTCAGCAGTTGTCTCTGCCTCTGAAGAAAAGAGGGTCGGTGAGAAATAACAACGCATCTTGGAATCTTTCACTGCCTGATAAATCTGCTCAATATCTACACCATTAGGATTATACATATCATTAAAGGTTGTTGTTCCTGACTGGAGCATCTCTGTCAAAGCTTCTTTGACCGCCTTGATAGTCATATCGGGAGTAAACTCAGCTTCTGCTGGCCAGATATAGTCATTGAGCCATTCATGGAGATTGCTATCATCTCTAATTCCTCTCAATCCTGTCATAGCAGAGTGGGTATGGCAATTGACCAAACCAGGCATGATCCAGGCTCCCTGATAGTCTATAATCTGCTCAGCTTGCTCTATAATCTCTTGCTCCTCTTGGCCGACATAGACGATTTGAGAATCCTTAACAGCCAAGATACCATCCAGATGCACATGGAAATTTTGGTCACAAGTCACGATATTTGCATGCTGATAGACTTTCATTATAGGCTCCTTTTCTAAAAGACAATTTATACTCTTCTAAAATCACTTCAAACCACGCCTGCTTTGCCTTGCCGTAGATATATGTTACTGACTTCGTCAGTTTTATCTATAACCTCAAAGCAATGCTTTGAGCTGACTTCGTCAGTCTTATCTACAACCTCAAAACAGTGCTTTGAGCAACCTACGGCTAGCTTCCTAGTTCTCACTTTAAGTTTCATTGAGTATGACAGTGAATAATTTTTCTAGCTATTGTAACAAAAAAGTCACCCAAAGGCAACTTTTTTTGTCCATAAGATTTCAAAGTAGATAAGATTATTCAGAGCTAAAAGCTGCAGCTTGCTGCATTTGGTAATACTTGCCCTTTCTTTCCATGAGTTCCTGATGATTGCCATGCTCCACGATGTCGCCATCCACCAAGACAAGAATCAAATCCGCATCCTGAATGGTTGACAAGCGATGGGCGATGATAAAACTTGTGCGCCCCTTCATGAGTTTAGCAAAGGCATCCTGTACCAGCACTTCTGTCCGCGTATCGATGGATGAAGTTGCTTCGTCTAAGATAAGAATCTTTGGAATAGCCAGAAAGACTCGGGCAATGGTCAAAAGCTGGGCTTGACCAACAGAGAGAGATTCTCCAGCATTTTCTAGCTTGGTATCATAGCCTTGAGGTAACTGTTGGATGAAAAAGTCTGCATTGGCTGCTTTGGCAGCGGCAATAGCCTGCTCTCGACTGGCTTCAGGATTGCCAAAAGCAATATTATCATGAATGGTTCCTTGCTTGAGCCAAGTTTCTTGAAGTACCATCCCAAACTGCTGTCGAAAAGAAGCTCGGGAATAGTCATAAATAGAACGACCATCTAGCAAAATATCTCCTGAGTTAATAGGATAAAAACGCATGAGGAGATTGATAAGGGTTGATTTTCCAGCACCTGTCGGCCCAACGATAGCCACCTTACTACCAGCTGGAATATCAATAGATAAATCCTTAATCAAAATCTTTTCAGGTTGGTAGCCAAAAGTGACATATTTAAAGGAAATAGCTCCTTTAACTTGATCACTGGTCAAGACTTCCTTACCTGTTTCAACCACCTCAGGACTATCTAAGACTCCATAGACACGTTCTGCGCAAGCGAGAGCGCTTTGCAATTCGGCTAGAACTGAAGAAATATCGTTAAAGGGTTTAGTATACTGCTGTACATAGTTCAAAAAAGTTACTAAACGACCAACGGTCAAGGTGGAACCCATCATGATACGATAAGCTCCTACTCCAGCTAGAAGGGCATAAATGAGTGCATTGACGAAACGAGTCGAAGGATTGACCGTTGAGGAATAAAAGATGGCTGACTGCGAATAACCTGAGTAGTTGTCATTAGCCTCACGCAGCCTTTGGATAAATTCTGCCTGAGCATTAAAGGACTGGATAATCGTCTGCTGGCTAAGCGATTCTTCAATCAACTGAGTCTGAACTCCCCTAGTCTCTGTTTGCTTCTGAAAGAGATGATAGGAGCGTTTGGCAATAAAGCGTGAAATCACCATAGACAGTGGCGTCAACAACAAAACTAAGAAAGTCATGAGGAGATGAATCTGAAGCATGGCTAGAATACTAACCAAAATCATCAAGACGCCAATGAAGAATTGGTTAAAAATCATGGTCAAGCCAGCTGCTAACTGTTCAATGTCTGTGGTTACACGACTGACCATCTCCCCACTGCCCTGCCGATCCACAAAGGCAATCGGTAAACGATGGAGTTTATGAATGATTCGCCCTCGCAAGTCTTTGGCATAAGAAAAGATTAGACGATTGTAGAGGAGAGGATTGGCCCACTGCACAAGGGTATTTCCTATGACCACCAAAATCATCTGGAGAAAAATCTGCCAAAAAACTGGTGCAGAGCCAGCCACCAGGACTTGGTCAATGACCTGCCCAATCAATATTGGTAGGTAAATTGATAAGCCAACTTGGGCAATGGTTCCTAGAAAGGCTAGGAAAAGGAGGAAGGGATGGCTGGCTAAATCTATGGCTAAACGTTTGAGCGTCTGTTTTGCAGTTTGTCGTCTCATATTAGTCCTCCTTTCCGTGTTGAGATGCATTGATTTCGCGATAAACTTGACTAGATTTCATCAAGACCTCGTGCTTACCTATGGCTAGTAACTCACCTTTTTCTAAGAGGAGAATCTGGTCAGCCATCTGTAAAGTCGAGGTTCGTTGAGAAATCAAAATTAAGCTCGTATTTGGCAGATTTTCTCGGGTAGCTTTCAAGAGTTTGGACTCAGTGATGGTGTCCAGTGCCGAGGTAGCATCATCTAAGATGAGAAACGGAGCCCGGCGCAAGACTGCACGTGCGATAGACAGCCTTTGTTTTTGACCTCCCGAGAAATTTCGCCCTCCTACCTCAACTAGAGCATCCAAGAGTCCTTCCTTATCACTGACAAAATCCTTGGCTTGCGCAATGTCCAAGGCCTGCCAGAGTTCCTGGTCAGATACTTCTTGATTGAAACCCAAAGTCAAGTTGGAACGAATAGTTCCTTTAAAGAGCTCGACTTTTTGAGGCACATAGGCAATCCAAGACCGCCACTGCTCCAAATTAAGAGGACTACGTCCATCTCGATAAAGGTCAATGCTCCCCTTGTCTGCTCGATAAAGTCCAAGGATGAGTTGCACCAAACTTGACTTACCGGAACCAGTTCCTCCGATGATACCAAGGATTTGCCCTTGAGTCATATCAAAGGAAATATCTCTCAGAGAAGGCTGGGCCGCATCAGGATAGGTAAAGGTTAGTTCTTGGACTTGTAAAACCTGATTACTGGTAGTTTGCTTTTGTTCTAACTCTGAGTGGATGTCTTCGGGAGCTTCAGCAAAAACTTCCTCGATTCGCTTGGCTGAGATATAGGACTGGTTGAGAGAATTGATCAGCATGGCTAGCTTGACCAATTCCACCAAAATTTGCAAGAGGTAATTGATAAGGGCGATTAGAGCACCTTGACTGAGCAATCCTCCTTGAATAGAAATATAACCTTGCCAGATAATAATAAGGAGAGTTCCATTGACAATCAGATAGGTCAGAGGGGTTAATAAACTAGACCAGAAACCTGTTTTTTCTTGCAATCTTGCATAAACTTGGTTAAGGATTTGAAAAATCTGTAACTCTCGTTTTTCTTGACCAAAAGCACGAATAACCCGCATCCCTTGTAATTGCTGGCGCGTTTCTTGAACCAGTTGGTCCGTTTTCTTTCTGAGACTACTGTAGAGAGGATTGACTAACCGAGAAAGGCCTACAATGACGACGGTCAAAATGACAACCATGACCAAGAACCAGAGAGTCAGCTCAGCTGAGATGCGATAGGCCATAAAGATAGCCCCAAAAACGATAATAGGCGCTCGCAAAAAGAGACGCAGGAATTGATTGATACCAGTCTGTATCTGGTAGGTATCCGAAGTCAAGCGAGTCACCAAGCTCGAAGTTGTCAGACGATCTCTGCTGTTCTTGGGCAATGAAAGAATATGACGATAGAGATCATCTGTCAGTCCTTTAGCAAATCCAACCGCAGCCTTAGCTGAGTAAAACTGGGCTATCAAGGCCACTACAACGCCAATCACTGCAAAGATAAGGAGCAAACCAATCTGCATCCAGAGATGACCCTGATTTTTCTGGGGCAAGGATTGGTCAACAATCCCAGCAATCACCATAGGAACCATGAGCTCAAACACAGCTTCTAGTAGCTTGAACAAGGGTGCTAAAATGGATTCCTTGATGTAGGGGTTAAAGTAAGATAATAGGTGTTTCATAAATCCCTTCTATTCGTTTCTAGAAATGAAGAAAGTGGGAAGCACCCACCCTCTCTGTTTTATTTGTTTAAGTAAGGTAGTAGATAGCCATATCCTGCTTCTTCCATCTCATCCTTGGCTACAAAACGCAAGGATGCAGAATTAATACAGTAACGGAGGCCACCTAATTCCCGAGGTCCATCTGTGAAAACATGACCCAAGTGAGCATTTCCTGACCGAGAACGAACCTCGATTCGCTCCATTCCATGGCTGAGATCCTTGTAATAATGAATCAATTCCTTGGAAATCGGACGACTAAAACTTGGCCAACCACAACCTGAGGCAAACTTATCCTTGGCAAAAAAGAGTGGCTCACCTGTTGTTATGTCTACATAAATCCCTTCTTCAAAGGTTTGGTCATAGGCATTGGTAAATGGAGCCTCTGTAGCAGCTTCTTGGGTAACACGATAGGATTCTTCTGATAAGCTTTCCTTTAACATCTCTTGACTAGGCTTTTCATAGTTAGAGGCATCAATCAATGGCTTCTCAGCATCGGTCACATCGATATGACAGTAACCTGAAGGATTCTTCTTCAGATAGTCTTGGTGGTAGTCTTCAGCTAGAATGTAATGACGTAGTTTCTCCACTTCCACTGCAATCTTTCGCCCAAGCATGCGCTCCTGTTCCTGCACCACTGTGTAGATAGTTGGCAGATCAGCTTCATCTTGGTAATAAATTCCGGTCCGATATTGGCGACCACGGTCATTCCCTTGTTGATTGATTGACAAGGGGTCGATAACACGGAAATAATAAAGCAAAATTTCTCTAAGTGCTACTTCCTTCTCATCGTAAATCACTTGAACTGTTTCTGCATGGTCTGTTTCTTTGATCAACTGGTAATTGGTCGTTTCGACTTGACCATTAGCGTAGCCAACACTGGTTGCTAGCACTCCAGAAATGCGTGAAAAATATTCCTCTAAACCCCAAAAACAACCACCTGCTAGATAAATTTCTGCCATCTTTATTTCTCCTTTATCAAGTTTTTAACTAATACTCTTTGAAAATCTCTTTAAACCATGTCAGCTTCCATCTACAACCACAAAACAGTGTTTTGAGCTGACTTCGTCAGTTCTATCCACAACCTCAAAACAGTGCTTTGAGCAGCCTGCGGCTAGCTTCCTAGTTTGCTCTTGATTTTCATTGAGTATGAACTTCTTTTCAAAAAAAGGATAGGAAGCCCTCTGGTCGAAAGTTTCCCCATCCTATCATCTATTCTTTATTTTGCTTCGACACGGACACCTTGGGTATCAACTTTCAAGTCATGAAGTTTGCCTTTGAAAGGTTGCTTTTCCAATTCTGCCTTAATCGTTGGCATCTTGTCATGAGAAGCCAGAACCATAACTGTCGGCCCAGCACCAGAGAGGTAGGTTGCATAGGCACCATTTTCTTTGGCTACTTGCTTAATCGTCGCAAATTCTCTCACCAAGTCCTGACGATAGCGCTCGTGGAAGAGGTCTCCCTCGATTGCTTGCCCAGCTGTCACCATGTCTCCTGCCAACAAGGCTGCAACTGCCACATTGGCGATAGAACTGGCCGCAACAGCTTCCTTATAAGACATTTTTTTAGGCAAGACACCACGGCTGTCTCGAGTTCGCAATTCATAGTTTGGTATGTAGGCTAGGAAATCACATTCTGGGAAGTCTGCTACGATAGCAGAAACTTGCCCGTCAACAGAACTTGCAATAACGAGATTACCATAAATGGCTGGAGCCACATTGTCAGGATGTCCTTCAATCTTAGTCGCTAACTGCAATTTTTTATGGTCTGACAGATTGAGCTGGCCCAATTGATTTGCTAGTTCAATCCCAGCTACAATAACCGAACTGGAAGAACCCAAACCACGTGCCAAGGGAACATCACTGGTCATTTTCAAACGTCTTGGCTGCAAGTCTGGTACAATTTGCAAAGCGATTTTGATCAAGAGATTGCGCTCGTCATGTGGAATCCATTTGCCAATCTGGTGTTCAATCAACCACTCTTCTCGTTCTTCACAGACCTCAATTTGAAGATACTTGGTTACAGCTACACCGACCGAGTCAAAACCTGGTCCGATATTGGCACTGGTTGCAGGTACAATAATCTTCATCTTATTCTCCTAGCACCTTGAAGGTATTCAAGAGGTCGAATTCTGAAACCTTCTTCAATTCAGCTGAGACATTTTCAAGCTGGGCTTTATTAATCTTGTGTGTAATGATCACAACACGCGCCTTGTCACCTTCTTTACCATCTTGGAGGATTTGCTTGAAGGAAATATCTTGAGCGTTAAAGATTTCAGCCAACTTCAAAACCTGACCTTTTGAGTCTGGAGCCAAGATTGAGAAGTAGTAATTAGCCTTAACATCCTCAGGATTTGCCAAGACCAAGTCACGGCTATATTCGTTGAAGTCTTTGCCAATGGTACCATCATTCAGGCGACGAACGATACGGACAATATCTGCCACAACACTTGTTGCAGTTGGTTTTTGACCAGCACCTGGTCCATAGTACATAGACTCACCAATACCGATAGATTCTACAAAGACAGCGTTCATTACCCCATTCACGCTAGCAAGTGGGTGTGCTTTAGGAAGGAAGGTCGGAGTTACTTCTGCGGCAATCCCTGAAGGAGTTTCCTCGATAGAACCAACTAATTTCACTACATAGCCCAGGTTTTGGGCTACAGCTACGTCTTCTGGTGTGATATTGCGGATTCCCTTGTGGGCTACATCGTCAAATGCAACCTTCATTCCAAAAGCAAATTGGCTCAAAATCACCATCTTGTAGGCGGCATCAATCCCATCCACGTCATTTGTCGGATCGCTTTCTGCAAATCCTAGTCGTTGTGCTTCCGCAAGAGCATCATCGTAAGACCAACCTTCTTCCACCATTTTGGTCATCATGAAGTTGGACGTTCCGTTGACCACTCCAAGCACGCGCGTGATTTTATCAGATGCCAAGGAATTTGCTAAAGTACGAAGAATAGGAATCCCACCAGCTACTGCTGCCTCGTAGTAAAGTGCTACCTTATTGGCTTGAGCGATTTCTAACAATTCTGCACCATGGACAGCCAAAAGGTCCTTGTTCGCAGTAACTACGTGTTTTCCAACTTCCAAGGCACGAGTGATAAAGGTCTTAGCAGGTTCGATACGTCCCATTAATTCCACTACGATTGTAATGTCTGGGTCTGATAAAATGTCATCCACATTGGTGACAAAGTTAAAGTCATTCCCTGCCGCAAGCAAGCGATTCTTTTCATTTTCATCCTTAACCAATACCTTGGCAACTTCAATTTCTGAATGTGCTGATTGATTGATTTTTTCTCCATTTTCCTTTAGGAGGAAGGGCACGCCACTTGCAACGGTACCAAATCCTAGTAAAGCAATTTTAACTGTCATCTTTGTCTCCTCGAAATTTTCTAATATAGCCATTATAACAGAATTTTGTGAAAATTCCTATTATAGTAAATCACTCTTTCAGTCTAGAAAAGAAAAAACGAATCAGACGATTCGCTCTTCTTAAAATCTAGAAATAGCTTTCTAGATAGGGTTATCTAATCTTTTGCAGATTGAGTACGGCATCGTGATTCATCAAGACTTGACCATACTCTTGCAAGACTGAACGACTGATGTCACTATCGTCTGCAAACTCCCGCATACGGGCCAACAACCAAGCCGGATACGGACTTGGATGATTTTCAATATCTACTAAAATAGTCAAATAATAGCGCTCATTCATCTTGTAGAGTTCAGAAGTTTCCATCTCAAAAGTAACTGTCTTGGCAAAAGCCACCAAGTCAGCTAATTTTTCAAAAGAAAGGATGTAATAGATGTAAGGCTCTTTCTTACTTTCAATTTCTTGTTCATCCTGCTCTTGCTCTTCTTCCTTGGCTTCGACTTGCTCTAGAGATTGAATCGCTTCAATATCATCCTTAGTCTTGTCCGCGATACTTTTTTCCAGGGTTTTGATAAATTCATCTGGCGACATTTGAGCTAATTCTTCCATATCTGGTAAATCCGATAAGTCTTCAAAATCTAGATTTTGGTCAATCTTTGATTTGGTTACAAAGACATCGACCTTATCAGGTTTTGGAGTTACACGGAAGCTCAACATGCCTGTATCCAAAAAACTCTCCGGCATCTCTAACTCATCTAAGATAGCATAAAAGAACTCTTCTGTTTTTTCTTGAGGAACGAGAAAGTCAGCAATCTCCATGCCTCGATCCATCAAATCCTCTAAAGACATCGTGATTTTTAAAGTTGTATCACTGATTTGTTTCATTTTCATTGCTAGTAACCTCATACTTTCAGTTCTATCTATTATACTAGATTTTTACGATTTTATCAAAAGAAGGCTCCTCTGTCATGCTAGATTTTCCCTTAGGGTCTTTCTGTAAAAGATTCTAAAGGGAAATATCTGCTAACAAATAGAAAAAGCCCTCGAAATCAAACTGCTTGTCTGACCTTGAAGACTTAATACATTAGAATCCTTATAATTTAAAGGTTGCTACACCGAGGATAGAACGATTTAAGTTTCGAAGAATTTGAAGACTTTGCTCAAATTTCTTATAACGAGTGACTCCGTATTCTTCAACAAGAAGGACTGTATCTCTTTCCAAAAGAGATGATACATCCTGTAAATCTACAAAATGCATTCCTTTTAAAGCCTCTTGACTCTGTTTCAATTTATCTAGGATAGCTTTATTTGAGCTAACGATGGTCAATTCCTGTCCAGCATTTTTGTATGACAAGACATCGGCTAGGTTAGCAATTGTTGTAATCTCTGTTACAAAATCAATTTGATACTGAGAAAAATCACCTGCTCTATTGATTGTTGGATTAAAGAGATAAACCAACACATTTCCCATCACAACCAAAATCACACAAATCACTCCAATAACAGCTAAACGAAGAATCAGATTCTTTACGTTTAAGCCAAGCGCTGTTTCACCATTTGCGTTCAATTCCTTAGAGTTGATGGTTTCCAATTTTTCAATTTTCACGTTTGCATAGGTATTTTTAAATTTCTCAATCAACCCATCAATTTTTTTCTCTAACAAGTCATTGGCGTCTTTACTTGGTGTCAAAATTTTCACACCAACCCCTGCATCGTCAATCATATAATAGACAGTCAATTTTTTCCACCAATAGTCACTTGTAGAATTTTTCAAGGTTGTTTCTGTCGTATCCAATTCACTGGCAATTTTTTTCAACTCACTCGGCTCTACATCATTGAAAAGATAAGCTCCATTCAAATTCCCATCAATCAATTTTCCGTAGAAATCGCTATAACCACCAATTTGATGATTTAAAATCGTTTTAGCTGAATCTTCTGGAGGAGTGATTTTATAGCTGATATAAGTTGAATAACTTGTTGTGTCTTTGACAGTGTTTTTATTCTTAACTGCTTTAATTGTAAATGGTACAGCAATGAGAGCAAATAAAGCGATGAGAGCTAGAATATTTGCTTTTCGTTTTTTGTATAGATTTGCAAACAAATCAGCTACTGAATAATGTTCAAACATGATTTTTTTCTCCTTTGTTTAGTAGATACTGGTTCTCTTTTGTAAGCATTTTCGCTACAAATAGAATCACAAGAACAATTCCCCAGAATTGCATTGTAAATAAATTGAAGAAACTTTCTGAAAAGCTACTTCTTGGCATAAAGAATAGATTATTCAAGATGAGTAGGGACAAGGCAAATAGGATTGTTCTTGAGCTGTAGGCTACTTGCAGCATGGCTATAAATAACATACCTAGTAAGAGACTAAGTAGAAAGACTCCCATCATACCATAGTCGGTATACAACTCCATAATATAGCTACTTCCGATACCATGTCCTTTCAAGTATTCCTTGTTCAAGACAAGATAGGATAGATTATGGGCATAACTATTGCTATCAATAGCCAATTCCACACTATTGGTTGTATGCTCAAAGGCTTTTCCTCCGAAAACGGCTCCTAAACTTCCCCTTGCAAAATAATCCAGAACAGGACCAAAAGTAAAATTACGGAAATCTCGATAAGGTAGGCTACTGTTAAATAGAAAACCTCGAGCCAGAACACCAAAACTGGTTCCTTGTTTATAGATAAAGTCGAGCAGGATATCCCAGAAACCTGTATGGGAAACTTGGACATTATCCCGTACATAATTGAGCACTCCCATCGCTAACATGAGAATAGGAGAACCCACAAAAATCGCTAACTTTTCTTTAAACCCAATCCATTTTCCTTTTTCAGTTTGCTCCCGCATAAAGTAATAAACAAAAGCAAATAAAATACTTAAAATAAAAGGATTTCGTGTCCCGATTGCCAAATGAATGGTATTAGCTGCAATAAAGGAGACAAGCACTGCTGTTGCCTGCAATTTCTTTGGCTTGGTTGCCAAATACATACACATTGCATAGACCGTAAAGGTTGATAAGATATAGGTAAAATAGGGCAGTTTACTTTCAAAGTTTGCATAGTAGGCATAGTAGGAAGTCTGCAAGCGATATAAGAGTCGTTCAAATAACCGAATGAAATAGAAAGGATAGGTTAGAAGAAAAACTCCTAGCGATACAAAGCGCAACCGCTTGGTATAAACCTCTTTTAGAGAACTCCCTATCTTGGGTACTTGTATTTTCTTTCTAGCTATAAAATAGCGAGCTAGGAGCCCCCCTGTGGTCAATCCCAATATCGAAACCATGACGACTATAAAGGCAAAACGGTAGGCTATGGGATGATAGGTATCTAAAGCGCCATTTCTAAAATAATCAATGGTCGGCCTTGACACCAGAAATACAAAAATAGTTAAAAAGAAAATAAAATGGATTAAGTAATACTTGATATCATTCCAACAAGCAATTAAGCTACTAACCAGTAAGAACAATAAAGTAGAAAGCAAGCTAACATTGTTATTATTAAACAGATAGACAATTCCACTTACTAGCGTCAAGGCATAGCTGGCTATGGTCAAACTAAATAATAATCGTTTTCCATCAATCACTTGCTCACCCCCGTTCTAATGTAATTTTTTAGATTTTTCAATATTTTTTAGTAATAAGAATCGGTATAAGGAAATATTTATGAATAGAGCCAAAGCACTAATTCTTCTCCCCTTACGGAAAATTGGATTCCTAGCAATAGCAAAGGCATGGCTTTTTAAAAAACGATGAATCTGGGAATAGGCTTCAAACTGTTTATACTGATCATCCAGCAACATCTTATCCAGAATAAAGAAGTGGGCATAGGCCAATCTGAAAAAAGCGACCTCTTTCAAGTCAGGATAGTTTTTCATAACTTCATTATAAAACTTTTGATAGATATCAATATAGGCTAAATCCTTCTCTGCATAGGGTTTAGTCGTAATACTATCCCCTCTATGGAAATAGTAATAATAGGGTTTAGTATTAACTACATACTTCTTAGCCAACTTGATTAAATCAAAATGATAATAAGCATCTTCATAAATCAATCCCTTTGGAAAGGATAGGGCAGTTGCAATCTCTCTCTTGATTAGCTTATTGCAGATCGTTCCAGGTATTTTTTCACCTATGAGGTATTCCTTTAGAAATCTTTGAGAATCACAGACAAAATACTCATCCTGATTGGCTGACTGTGGGCTTTCATCATTAGCATAGACATTCATGACACCACAGCTCGAAACATCGGCGTCTTCTTGAATTAATTGCTCATATAAACTCTGAATCATTTCAGGATGGATATAATCATCTGAGTCAATAAAAATCAGATAATCTCCGTGAGCCTGCTTCATTCCATCGTTTCGTGCTTGCGACAAACCTTCATTCTTTTTATGAAGCACTGACACCCTATCATCTTGTTTAGCGATTGAATCACACAAGCGACCACTTTCATCCGTTGCTCCATCATCAACAAGAATGATTTCCAAATTCTGATAGGTCTGCTTCTGGATGGAAGCTATCGATTTTTCTAGGTACTGTGCCACATTATAGACTGGCACAATGACGCTAATTAATGCAGTTTCCATGCTACTCCTCTAATAGTTTTTCTACTTGTTCGATTTGTTTGGGAATTGTAAATTGCTGAATGAATTGACCAGCCTCATTGACATCGAAGTTTGAGGCAGAGGTCATGTAGTTCGTAATTGCCTGAGCTGCTTCTTGATTGCTCTCAATGATTTGTCCAAATCGTCCTTCTTGGGATAATTCCTCAGCCCCTCCGACATCCGTAGAGACAAAAGGAAGTCCCAGACTCAAGGCTTCCACATACACTCCAGGAAAACCTTCTTGTTTAGACATAGACAGGAGAACTTTCGTCTGAGATAAATACTGATAAGGATTTTTTTGATAACCAAGGAAATGTACATAGTCTTCAAGCTCATACTCTTTGACGCGTTTTTTCAGTTCCTCTTCCATATCCCCAGCCCCGATAAAATAGAGATGATAGTTTTTTCCCTCTTGGTGTAATAATCGTATCACTTCCACTACACGGTCAGAACCCTTATTTTCCTCAATCCGCCCGATAGTACAGATACTTTGAGGCGCAATCTCGATATCGATCTTCTCTTGAGATTTTTCTAGAATAGTCTTAAAATCATACCCATTGTAAACTGTCCGTAATTTCGAAGCATAATCTGGATAGACTTCCTTGATAGAATGACTGGTCTTTTTTGAAATTCCTACAATGGTATCCGCAGCATCCAATTGGCGTCTATGTGATTCTCTTTTGGAGCTATCCTTAAGAAATTCTTCAATACTTCCATGAATCCAAGAGATTTTCTTGACTTCTTTTCTTTTAGAGAACAAAAGCGGAGGATTCATAATGGTAAAGGAAACTTCAACATCATAGTCATCTTTCACCAGTAAGCGACGTGTCAATCTTGGAAAATAAATTCTCATTCTCCACAAAAGAGCTCGTATCCATCTGGCTTGACGATAATCCTGAAGGGATTTTAAAATGCGTACATACTTGGGAACAGGTTCGTATCCTTTGTCGAAGTGCTCCATTTCAAGAATATCAATATCATACTTTTCTGGATCTAGATTTGAAACAATTGTCGATAAAATCTTCTCTGCACCGCCTCCAAGAGAAAAAGACCACATAAAAAATAAGATTTTTTTCTTAGCCACCATATTCTCCCTTGTATTCTGTATAAGACTTATCCATATCAGCGATAACAGCATCATGATGCGGTAGCTGCTTGTCTGCTGGTGGAGGCGTCATATAATCCCCAAAAGCAGTGCTGAGGTAGGCATCGTAGCCGATCGGAATAGGCATCTCTGTCCCTTCAAAGGGCAAGAAGAGATTATCCTCAAAAGATTCGATTGGGTACTTGTTTCTCATGTAGCCAGGACCTGAGCATAATTCTGTGATTCCATCGCTCTCAGCTAGACCATACTTGGTCATTTCTTTCTCAGCTTTTTTCCAAATGCGATAACGGAGTGATTTTGGAGTCAAACCGAGTAAAATGCGACTTCCCCATTTCATAAGTGCGCCATGCTTTTCTGGAATAGTTTGCGCACAAAAAAGTGAATAAATCAAAGCCCAACGAACCTGTTTTTTCCGCTCAGCTGGATTTTTAGGATAATAATCCAAAGGCAACACATCCAAGGCCAAACCATGTGGCAAATCCAAATCTTGCTGATAAGGCTTTATACAGGTGGTTTCCTTGTCACGAATGGTAATAAAAAGATTGCGGTCGACAAAATCCTTATTACTCTTTGACAAGAAATAACGTTCATCTGCATAACGAGGCCATAATTCTGCTAATTTCTCATAATCTTTACGAGGCATAAAAAAGTCTAGGTCGTCGTCCCAAGGAATGAAACCCTTGTTTCGAAGGGCACCAATAGCACCTCCACCACAAAGATAACAAAGCAAATCATGTTCTTTACAAAAGGCCACAAAATATTCAGCCATCTCCAGACTACGAGCCTGAATTGCTTTTAAATCAGTCATATTGTTCATTATTCTTTCTATCGTATCGTTTCATTATACCACAAATTAGGGGTGAAAATCTATTGCAGACTGTAAAAAATCAAAGCTTGACTGCTAGATAAATAGCCTTCAAACTTTGATTTTTCTATCTTATCTCATTCCCATTTGAGCAAGCTTGGTTTGATATTTATTTTGATCGACTTGGAGAGCTATACCTCCATAGACATCATAGGCATCGACCCAATCACCTAGTTCTGGAACTGTTAATCTCTCAATGCCATTTTGCGCTCCATCTAGGAAGGATAAACCATTGGTCAGTAGGAAACTATAAGGAACATTCGTAGAGGTCATCCCAAAGACCTTACCAAGTGCTTCTGATCCAGTAAAGAGTTTGGTTGGATCCTTGAGTTGTTGCAGAACAGCTGTCAGCACTTGCTGTTGTCTCTTGGTACGACCATAATCACCTTCGTCATCATCACGGAAGCGAGCATAATTGAGCAAGGTTGATCCATTCATCTGCTGTTTTCCGACTTTAATCGTCTGAGTTGGAGACTCAGTCTCAGTAGCATGTAAATCATCTCCCACTGTAGCTTCGGTTAGTGGACGCCCATTCAATGTTGAAAATTGTGCATCAATCGTCACCCCATCAGGGAAAAGCGTGTCAATCGCTGTTGCAAAGGCCTCGAAGTCTACCAAAGCGTAGTACTTAATGTCCAAGTCAAAATTGTCTTTCAAGACTTGACGAACCATTTCTGCCCCTTTTTGCCCCTCTTGTTCCCCCAACTCATAGGCAACATTTAACTTGTTATCGGACTGCTTTCTCCCGTTAATCACTTGGCTATAACCGTCTATATAAACTAAATTGTCACGCATGAAGCTGACTAGCTTAATTTTTTTATCTGAGCCGCCAACATTTAGTACCATGATAGAGTCTGTTCTCGTCTCAGCACTATTTTGGCCAATCCGTCCATCCGTCCCCATAATCAAAATATTGACCCCATCCTTGGTATCTTGACCATGAAAAACTTCTACTTGAGCTGCCTTAGCATTGGCAGGTTTGGTTGGATCCGCATTTGAATAGCCTTTTAGGAACATAAAAATCATGCCAAAACCGACACAGGCTAGAAGGGCAAGCAATCCTGCAAAAATGCGCCCCCAACGAATCTTACGTTTTTTGGACTTAACCTTTGGAAGAGGTTGACTTTTCTGGTATTTTTTTGTACGACTATGGTTTCCATAAGATGGAAGAGGAGACTGATTGACTGGTTCCCTGAAAGACTCCTCCATATCGTAATTTTCATTATGAATTTCTGGAGAAGCTTCACTACTGCTAGCCATATTTAACTTAGCTTGCAAGTATGCAAACTCTTTTTTCTCTCGCTCATTGAGATAATAAATATTCTTAAAAAGATAGTCATAACGCAACTGCTCGTGATAGCTTAAAGGATTTTCTTTACTCATCTTTTCTCCTTTCCATGATCTGATATTGAATAAATAGGATAGGCACCCAGTACTTTATACTGGATTCCAATCGCTTCTAATTCTTTTTGGGCAAAGTGGACTAGATTCTTGTCAGCATAGTCCACATCGATAATGAAAAAATATTCTCCCAGTGCTGTCTTGAGTGGCCGACTTTCAATTTTTGTCAGGTCAATTCCTCGCCAAGCAAAGGTCGACAGGGCCTTATAAAGTGCACCTGGAAGGTTATCAGGTAGGGTCAAGGCCAAACTTATTTTCTCAGTTTGTGTTTTCAAGGGAATACTAGGCTTTTCAGCTCCCAAAACCCAGAAACGTGTGAAATTGGCTTCCATTTCCTGAATATCCTCGGCAATCAGTTCCAAGCCATATTCTTCAGCAGAACTTCTTGGTGCAATAGCCGCAAAAGGTTGGTCTGGGTGTTCAGAAATAAAGCGGGCCGCATAAGCTGTACTAGCTGTTACCTCGATTTGGGCCTCTGGATATTGTTCATCGATGAATTTCTTTCCTTGAGCCAAAGCCTGTGGGTGTGAAAAAATCTTTTCAATCTTAGTATGACCTGGAACCACCATCAACTGCTGATGAATGGGCTGAACGATTTCTGCCACTGCTTGGATGCGTGCCTGATGAAAAAGGTAGTCCAAGGTTTCATGAACACTACCCTCGATAGAATTTTCAACTGGCACCACAGAATAGTCCACCAAGCCTTGCTCATAGGCCTTGATGACATCTGTAATATTGGCAAAGGCCTGCAATTCCTCCTGAGGAAAAGCTGTCTGTACAACGTGGTGTGAAAATGATCCCTTGGGACCTAGATAAGCAATTTTCATCTCAATTCCTCTATAATTTCCTCTGGGCTTAGCTTGGTCACATCCAAAATCCGACTGGCTACTTCCTCATACCAAGCCTGTCTTTCTTGGAAAATAGCTGCAAGTTCTTCCTTGCTATTATTTAGAAAAAGCGGTCGCTGATTGTCCTTATCAGCTGATATGCGTTGGTAGAGGGTTTCAAAATCAGCTTTTAGGTAGATGTTATCAGAATTAGTCTTGAGTAAGTCACGATTTTTCTGAGAAACGACTACTCCTCCGCCAGTTGACACAATTTGGTCTCTTTGTAGTAAATCAGCTAGAACTTCTGACTCTACCTGTCGAAAGGCTTCTTCTCCCTTTTCCGTGAAAAATTCCTCGATAGACATGCCTAAACGCTTCTCAATCAAAGCGTCCATATCAAGGTAATTAGGGTTCAAGCTTCTTGCAATAGTCGATTTGCCTGCCCCCATAAATCCTAGTAATATCTTAGCCATGAATCAAGCTCTCCAAATCATCAAAGAAGCTAGGATAGCTGGTATTGACAGCTTCAGCTCGGTCAAGCTCTACTTCTCCATCTGCAACCAAGAGGGCTGCGATAGCCGCCATCATGCCGATACGATGGTCACCAAAAGTATTGACTCTAGCACCGTGAAGGGCTGATTTCCCTTTGATAATCATTCCATCTGCTGTAGGTGTGATATCCGCACCCATGCTGTTTAAAGCGTCTGCCACAACCTGAATGCGATCTGTTTCCTTGACCTTAAGTTCCTCAGCATCCTTGATAACTGTTACACCTTGGGCTTGGGTCGCAAGTAGAGCGATAACTGGCAATTCATCAATCAAACGTGGAATCAAAGCGCCACCAATCTCTGTTCCTTTCAAGTCAGAAGACTCAACAGTCAAGGTAGCAGATTTAGCGACTGGGTCAATTTCAGTAACTTCTAATTTTCCACCCATGGCACGAATGGCATCTATGATACCGGTACGCGTTTCGTTGATGCCCACATTCTTCAGCACCAGACGAGAATTTGGAACAATCAAACCTGCGACTAACCAAAAGGCTGCACTGGAAATATCTCCTGGCACGACCACCTTTTGTCCTGTCAATTTTTGTGGTCCTTGGACTGTGATTTTCTTGCCATCCACACTTAAATGGCCACCAAATTGTTGCAACATATCTTCAGTATGATTACGGGTGCACTCTTTTTCGATAATTACAGACTCCCCCTGAGCCTGCAAGGCCGCAAATATCAAGGCTGACTTGACCTGGGCAGAAGCAATCGGCAACTCATAATGAATAGGTCTTAGGCTTTTCGTCCCCTTTAAGTGAAGAGGAGGCAGGTCTCGCTCAGTTTGCCCTGAAATACTAACACCCATTTGTTTCAGTGGAAGGGTCACACGATCCATAGGTCGTTTGGAAAGACTGTCATCTCCAAACATTTCTACTTCAAAGTCTGCACCAGAAAGAACACCTGAAATCAGGCGAATCGAGGTTCCAGAATTTCCCATATCAAGGGCATTTTGCGGAGCTTTTAAGCCGTTCATACCGACACCTTGAATGGTAATAACCCCATTTTTATCCTCAATCTCAACACCAAGGTCACGAAAAACTTGCATGGTCGAAAGGACGTCTTCGCCCCGCAAAATATCATAAACCTTGGTCTCACCCTCAGCCAAACTTCCAAAGATTATGGAACGGTGGCTGATAGACTTGTCACCTGGAACTCGGATACTGCCATGTAAGTGGCTAATGTTTGTTTTTAGTTTCATACTGGACCTCATACTTGCAATACTTTTACCTATTTTATCATAAAAAGCCAGAAATTCCTTAAAAATTCCTGACTTTAGGATAGTTATTTTCTTATTTTAGCAATTCTGAAACTGGTTCGAAAACAATTTTTTCAATGTCAGAAAGGTAAATTGCCAATTGTTGTTGCTTGGTAAAGAATTCTGACAAGAGACTATTTCCTTGAATCTCTTTACCAAAGCCTTCCATTTTTGCTTGGAAAGATGCGTCTGGCATTTGACCTGTCTGAGCTAGTTTTTGAATTTCCTCTTGAAAGGCAACATATTCTGTAAAGATTTTACTTGCCTCAGCATCTGCTGAAATCGCATCTTTAGCTGCTTTGACAGCCTTGTATTCGGGTAATTCGCGTAGACCGCGACTGAGTTCGTTTGCACTATCGTAAATATTTGACATGATTTCTCCTTATTTGACAACGACTGTGTAGTCGGTATTTTCTGTTATAAGATGCTCAGCTCTTTCTAAATCTTGAGCATTTTTAAATGAAATTTGTAGGATCCCGTGAATGTCCTCACGGTTTTCCTCATTGATGTGGATGTTAACCAAGGAAGTTCCACGTAGCAGCTCCAAGATTCGCAAGATGACATCTTCTTCATCGGGAACATCGACATAGAGGTCATAAGAGCTATCCACACCACCACGCTTATGAATTTCCATGGCCTGACGTTGCTCACGCGCTTGATTGAAAAAGTTCCAAATCTGCTCCTCATCTCCCTTGCTAATGGCCTGCCCAATCGCTTCCAAACGTTCCTTAAAATCCTCAATCCGCTCTAGGATAGTCTCGCGATTGGACAAAAGAATAGAAGTCCACATACCTGGCTCGCTTTCCGCAATTCGAGTCATATCTCGAAAACCACCGGCCGCAAAGCGCCTTGCCATCTCATGTTCTTGAGCATAGATCGCGGTCTGCTCCATGAGACTGGAAGCCAAAATATGAGGAAAATGGCTAATCTGAGAAGTCACTCGATCGTGCTCCTTGGCATCAATCTCGATAAAACGAGCATGAAGGCCTAAAAGTAAATCCTTCATTTCGGCAAGTGTGTCAGAACTTGTCAGGTTCGAAGTTGTAAAGATATAATAGGCATTTTCAAAAAGATTGACATCCGCAGAGGCAGCTCCTGTCTTGTGACTACCAGCCATGGGATGAGCCCCGACAAAGCGAACAGGCTTACTAGCTAAATATTGCTCCGCCGCATCCACAATGGCTGACTTGGTCGAGCCAGCATCGGAAATAATGACACCTTCTTTTAAGTCCAAGTCAGCCAACTCCTTAATGAAAGCAATGGTCTGCTTGATTGGCAAGGTCAGAATGATGATATCCGCCAAAGGAGCAAAACTGGCAAAATCATCTGTTGCACGGTCAATCATGCCTTCTTTCAAGGCGATATCTCTCGAAGCTTGACTGCGATTATAGCCTAAAATTTCATAATCTGGATGATCGCGTTTGATACCAAGTGCCATTGAGGCACCGATCAGACCAAGACCTGCGATATAGACTTTTTTTGCCATAGGAACTCCTTAATAGTTCTTTGTATAGTCTCGATGTTTGGCTACTGCTTCTTTTAATTCCTCTAGATTGTCTGATGAGAATTTTTCGAGGATTTCTTGTGCCAGAATCGTTGCCACAACGGCTTCCATGACCACTCCTGCAGCTGGAAGAGCGGTCGGATCACTTCTCTCCACAGTTGCCTTGTAGGGTTCATGAGTTTCGATATCCACACTCATGAGTGGTTTGTAGAGAGTAGGAATGGGCTTCATAACTCCACGAACAACGATAGGTTGCCCATTGGTCATACCACCTTCAAAGCCGCCAAGATTGTTAGTCCGACGAGTATAGCCATCTTCTGATGACCAGAGGATTTCATCCATGACCTGGCTGCCTTTACGATAACCAGCTTCAAAGCCAAGACCAAATTCCACCCCTTTAAAGGCATTGATAGAGACAACTGCTTGGGCCAATCGCGCATCCAATTTTCTGTCCCATTGGACATAGGAACCAAGACCAACTGGAACACCTCCAACGACTGTCTCCACAACCCCACCGATGGTATCTCCATCACGCTTGATTTGGTCAATATAGTCCTTGATTTCCTGTTCTCTTTCTTGGTTGACAATAGAAACTTCAGACTGGGCAGCTCGTTCCTTAATCTCAGCGACTGTTAAATTTTCAGGAACATCGATTTCCTTGCCACCAAAGACTACGACATGGTTGGCAATCTCCATATCCAGCTCAGCCAAGAGGCGTTTGGCTACTGCCCCAACTGCCACCCGCATGGTGGTTTCACGAGCTGATGAGCGCTCCAAGGAATTACGCAAATCATCAAAACGGTACTTGATGCCCCCAACCAAATCGGCATGTCCTGGGCGAGGATGGGTAATTTTTCGTTTGCTTTTTAGGCGGTCTTCAATGTCCTCCGCAGACATGATATCCAGCCATTTTTGATGGTCCTTATTGATGACATCCATAGTAATAGGAGCCCCTGTCGTCTTCCCGTGACGAACGCCAGAAGTAAAGACAACTTGATCGCTCTCAATCTTCATACGACCACCACGTCCGTAGCCACCCTGACGGCGTTTAAGTTCTTCATTTATATCCTCTGCTGTCAAAGGTAGTCCAGCTGGAATTCGTTCAATGATAGCTGTCAGACGGGGACCGTGTGATTCTCCTGCAGTTAAATATCTCATAGGCTCTCCTTATTTTACCAAGTAGTCTTTCATCTCTTCCAGAGAAATTGGGTGAATGGCCGCTGAACCGAGCTCTGGTACCAAGACCAATTTCAAGGTATTGCCACGCGCCTTCTTATCATGAGTAAGAGCTTGATAAAGCTTGGCAACATCCCAGTTTTCATAGTCAACAGGTAGTCCAAATTTCTGGCACATAGCTGTAATGGACTGGGTAATGCCAGCTGGCATGAGGCCTTTTTCCTCAGCAACCTTGGAAATCTGTACCATTCCCATGGCCACAGCTTCTCCATGCATGACTTTACCATAACCGGCCGTTGCTTCAATGGCATGGCCAATAGTGTGTCCAAAATTGAGGTAAAGACGAACACCATTGTCCAACTCATCCTCAACCACCATCTTGCGCTTCACCTGACAAGAATGTTCAATCAAGGTCTCTGCATGCTCCAAAATGCCCGAAACAGAACCATCCAGTTCCGTCAAAAGAGCCCACAGTTCTGGATCCTCAATCAAGCCATACTTGATGACCTCACCCATTCCTTCAATCAACTCTCTCTTTCCAAGGGTTTCAAGGACAAGAGGATCAATCAGAACCCCATCTGGTTGGGCAAAAGTTCCTACCATGTTCTTGGCAAATGGAGTGTTGACACCTGTCTTTCCACCGATAGACGAATCAACTTGGGCTGTCAAGCTAGTCGGTATCTGAATAAAATGAATGCCCCGCATATAGGTAGAGGCTACAAAACCAGCCAGGTCTCCAACGACACCGCCACCAAGAGCCACGATTCCATCGCTACGAGTCAGGCCTTGCTTGACTAGAAATTCATATACTTTCTGGACAGTGGTTAAATTCTTTCTTTCTTCCCCTTCTAAAAAGTCAAAAACAGCTACCTGAAAACCAGCATCTTCTAGGCTGAGCTTGACCTTCTCTGCATAAAGAGAAGCTACATGGTTATCGGTCACGATAACCACTTTTTGAGGTTGCCAAAGCTCTCGCAACCATTGACCAGCCTGAGCCAGACAGCCCTTTTCAATCTGAATATCATAAGGATGATGAGGAATATCAATTCTGATTTTCATAGGAAAGTCTCCTTTTCTTTATTGGTATTTGTCTATTAAGGACTGCCAAATCTCTTCCGTTGGCATTTCCTTTCCTGTCCACAGTTGAAAAGCTTCTGCAGCTTGATAGAGCAACATTCCCAGACCATTGATCGCTAGATTTCCCTGACTTCTAGCCCATTTCAAAAATGGTGTTTCAAAGGGTTGGTAAATGATATCTGCTACTAAAAGAGTTTCTGAGAGGACAATGTTTTCAGGAACTGGAGATGATTGACCATCCATGCCCACACTGGTGGCATTAACCAGCAAATCCGACTCAGCAATCCTTGCTTGTAGTTCCGAAACATCTTCTAAAGCATACAAGTTCACCTTAAAGCCTGTCTGCTCCTGTAACTTGTCTAGATAAGGTCTTGTTTTTTCCATGGAAACTGAACGAACAAAGAGCGAAATCTGACTGACGCCATCCAAAATAGCCTGTGCCAAGATTGATTTAGCCGCACCACCTGCACCCAGCAGGGTCATCTTTTTACCTGTAATTGTAAAAGAAGGCAAGCTCTTAAAAAATCCCTTGCCATCTGTATTATATCCAATTAAATTGCCATTCTCATTGACAACCGTATTAACCGCACCAATCAAGCGCGCCTCATCGCTCAATTCATCCAAATAAGGAAGCACTTGCTCCTTATAGGGCATGGACAAGTTGATGCCAAACATCTGGTAGCGACGAATATTGGCCACTGTGACTTCCAAGTCAGCCGCTTCAATCTCCCAAGCCACATAAGCACCATTTGTAGCTGTCGCCTCAAAGGCCCTATTGTGAATAAAGGGGGAAATAGAATGCTTAATAGGATTGGCAACAACGGCAGCTAAACGCGTATAGCCATCAAGCTTCATCCAATATCTCCCTGATTTTTTTCATGTTAGCTAGGGAAATCTGACCCGGTGCACTAGCCTCATCTAGACTAGCAAAGGACCAGCTAGAACCAGTCACATCCGCAGTGATACGAGAGACCTTACCCACCTTGCCCATAGAAATGGTCACATATTCCTGCTCAGGATTGAGGGTTTTAAAGCCTCGTGTATAGTTCATCAAGTCTAGCACATCCTGCTCCGTGTGAGCCATGACTGCAACCTTAACAAGTTTTGGACTTAAGCTCGTCAACTCTGACAAGATTTCCATCATGTTTTCAGGTGTTTCTTGGAAATTGTGGTAACTCAAAATAAGATTTGGGAAGTCAAGCATCTCCTCAAAAACATCCTTGTAGCTATAGTACTCAAAATCAATATAGTCTGGTTGATAGAGTTGCGCCACTTCCTTGATTAGATGGATATATTCTTCTGGAGAAAGGTCGATTTCTCCCCCTTCAGAGCGAGTTCGCAATGTGAAAACCAACTCACGGCCTGCGAATTTTTCAAAAATAGCTGGAGCTACCTGCAAAATCGCTTCTTTAGGCAGATAGTCGGCACGCCATTCAATGATGTCAGCATCCAGATACCTCGTGGCATCCAGAGCCTGAGCCTCCTCTAAACTTCTTGGCATTACTGAAACGATTAATTTCATTTACTAACCTTCATACTAATCACCTTGAGGTAATTACTACTTTCATCTTTTTTATTATAGGCGAAATCTGCTGGAAGACCGTATTTGTTTAAAATTTGGTAACTTCTTTCTGCAAAGCCTTTATCAATTTGTTCTGTAAATTTCTGGCGGGAAACATTAGCAGCATTGGTACTGGCAATGATAATTCCTCCCGGATTTAAAATCTCAAGACTCTGGGAAATCAACTTGTGATAATCCTTAGCTACAGAAAAGGTCTGTTTTTTATTCCGAGCAAAGCTAGGAGGATCTAGGACAATCACATCATAAGTCAAGCCTTTTCGTTTGGCATATTTGAAATATTCAAAGACATCCATGACAATAAAACGATGGTCGTCTGTGCTAATTCCATTAGCCTGAAAATGCGCTTGAGACAATTCTCGTGAACGTTTAGCTAGGTCAACCGAAGTAGTCTGGCTTGCTCCCCCTATGGCTGCAGCTACTGAAAAGGCTGCTGTATAGGAAAACATGTTGAGCAAGGATTTACCCCTAGCTAAACCATCAACCAAGCTACCACGAACCTCATGCTGATCTAGGAAAATCCCTGTCATCAAGCCATCGTTCATAAAGACTTGATACAAGACACCATTTTCCAGAACAGTGAAAAAGTCAGGTGCTTCTTGACCATAAACATGGGCAGATTCATAATCCAAACCCTTAAAGCGAATCTTCTCATAAGTCCCTAACACCTCAGGAAAAACCTGTCTAAAAGCTTCTGTGATGGTCTGACGAATCTGATAAATATAAGAATTATACCAAGAAAAGACAGCATAGTCGCCATAAAGGTCCACTGTCAGACCGCCAAAGCCATCTCCCTCTTGGTTGAAGAGACGAAAAGCAGTTGTCAAATCATCTTGAAAGTAGGCTTTTCTCTTTTCTTTGGCTTGTCTAAACAGTGTTTCAAAAAAAGTTTGATTAAAGGTCACCTTTTCCTTACTGATAAACCAGCCCAAACCCTTGTTTTGCTGGGAAAGGTAGGCTGTCCCTAGAAAGTTTCCATCTTGACTATGGACTTCTACTTCCTGATCCTTGAGATTGATATCCTCAAGATCGCTGGCTTCTAGTAAAACTAGTCCCCTGGAAATCTTTTTTTCAACCCGTTTACTGACTCTTATTCTATTCATAATCCCTATTATAGCAAATTTTATGATAATTCTCAAAAAAGAAACTAGACTTGCTTTTTTACTCTCGTTTTACAAAATGCTATACTAATACTAATAAAAACTTAGAAAGTAAATGTGTAAGAATCACAATAAAAGATGCTCTTCCGTCTTGGAGGAGCATTTCTTTTTATAAAATAAAATTCAATGAAAATGAAAGAGCAAACTAAGAAACTAGCCTCAGGCTGTACTTGAGTACGGCAAGGCAAAGCTGACGTGGTTTGAAGAGATTTTCGAAGAGTATTAACTTTGAGATTGTAGGTAGAGAGGCTGTATCAGCAATATATGTCTGTCAAATTTAGTGACAAAGATAAAAGATAGTAGAAGAAATAAATCGGCTTCAGCAGGTATATGGAAAATTTGATTTTATAGAGAAGCCTTTTATTACAAACTCAATATACCATCGATAAACAACAATAATAGAACTATGTTATATTTCTTATTCAAAACATTTCTCCCTATATTTTTTTATTACAAATCTTAATCATTTACAACTACATTCTAACAAACTATAAAAGTGTTTGTCGAATTAAATTTATCAAGCAAGCGACCAACTAGCTCATCTTTTTTCTACTTCTGATAATATGCGTGATAGATAGTAATGATAGCTAAAAATAGCAAAACCAAGCAGAAGAATAAGGGCCCCTACTCCCAAGCTGATGGCAAGGATAGGAGATAGAGACTGAACCAAGAATAAGCTCCCAATTACAAGGGCCATCAGGATTGCACTATATATAAACAATAAAACTATTGCGACTATACCATTTGAACGATTCACCAAGTCCGTAATACTACTCCAATTGGTTGACAGATTTTTCACATCCTTAAAGTAATGGTGACAAGAAAGGATGACACTGGCAAGGACCCATACCACAAGAAGGTAAATCATCGAAAGAATGGGCAAGCCTAGATATAGAGAAAGACCAAGTAAAGTCAGAACTGGTAAAAAGGACTGGACAGCAAATATAATCCAAAATTTCATTTTCACATAACGAGTAAAGTCAAAGGGTAAACTCTTCAGAAAATCAAAATTTTCCCTCTCCAGAGATAACCCGATTGAAGATAGACTTGTGATATTGTTATTTAAGACTGCTATAAACACTCCCACAAAAAACAAGGGCAACCAGTATTCGGCAGTTATTTCTGGAACAAGCTGTGAGTCCCTAATCTTAAATATTAATCCTATCATAAAGAAATAAGGCAGGAAAGTACTTGTAAAAAGCACTGTCACCAAGCTAGTCCCCTGTCCCAAGAGGGAGAGGTTGTAGCGTAACACCATACGGAAAAAACCTTTTTTAGTTATGGAACTGCTTTGTTTGCTACGACGCTCTTTTCTGATTTTTTCTTCGCTGTTGGTCATAACAACTTGATAAAATTGAGGAACAACCTTCTTTTTTGTTAGATAAAGTAGCAAAACAGTTGCTACTATCCAAGCAAGTAATCCAAAGATGGATTCAAGAGAAAAAGGCTCTACTGCTATTTTATAAAAGATATGAAGAGGATAAAAGAGGGTTGGGACTTCTCTAACTGTCTCTATACTCGCTCCTGAATTTGAATAGAAAACCAGTATCATAGGGAATAATAGCCCCAGACCAATCATGACATTAGATAAAAGAGACTGGTGCTTTCTGAAAAATGCTGTCTGGGCCAAAAAATGGACTGCCAAGACCATCCCTAGACCAACTGAGACAAATAATAAAGCTAAGGACAGCAACATCAAAGGCAAGCCCAACCAAAGAGAAGGAGCTAATCGAAGATAAAGAACCAGAAAATAAGCTAAGATAGGGACAAGTCCAACTAAAGACGGCAAAAGAACAGATATTCCTTTTGCAAGCATAATTTCTGATTCCTTAAAGGCATAAGGACTATAAGAGGACAAGTCCTTACTCTCATAAAAAACATTGTAAAAGGCTGTTAAACTATTAGAAAAGACAATAACTAGAAAAATAGCAACCATATTACTAAATAGACTGGGAACCTCCTCAAAAGGATAACGAAAAACTAAATTCGAAAATAAGAGGAGTAGCAACAAACTAGAAACAAGATAAGAACGCAATAATTTCCCTGACACATCAACTTTTTTCCCAGGATTCTTAGCCTGCTTCTTTCGTAGGTTAGCCAGATTAGCTTCTTGAGATGAATAGAGGATATTGATATCAACTAATTTTTTAATGACCTTGAGACGCATCTGAAACCTCCTCTTTTCTACCGGCAAGGCTAAGGTAGATACTCTCCAAAGACTGGTCTGGATGGTCTTTTCTCAAGTCCTCCACGCTACCACAATAAATCAAATGTCCCTTTTTCAAAATGGCAATCCGATCACAGACTTGCTCAGCTACCTCTAGGACATGAGTTGAAAACAAGACCGTCTTGCCTTTTTGCGCATGCTCCTTCATCATTTGCTTCAAATCAAAGGCAGCCTGGGGATCCAAACCAGTCAATGGTTCGTCCAAGACCCAAATATCGGGATCAGACAAGAGTGCCCCGATGACAAAGACTTTCTGACGCATTCCGTGAGAAAGAGTTTCAATAACCTGATAGCGATTTTCAGCAAAATCAAAAACACTCAATAGCCTAGCTAGACTAGCCTCCAAGTCAGAGCTAGTCAGATCATAGGATGAAGCAATCAATTCCCAAAATTCATTGGCCGTTAAGCGTAAAAATAAGTCAGGCGAGTCTGCTACGTAGCCAATCTTTCGTTTGATTGCTAAGCGATTTTCCGATAACTCCTGACCGTCTACCAAAATACGGCCACTGCTGGGTGAAATGATACTGACTAGAGACTTTATGGTGGTCGATTTTCCAGCCCCATTATGGCCAATCAAGCCCATAATCTCTCCATTTTCAATCTGCAGATTGAGATTGCTCAAGGCCTCTTTATCACCATACAACTTACTAACATTTTGAAATTCGATCATGGGATGACTCCTATATTTATGTTTTTTTATTATTATATTAACACTTTGGTACAGATTTATCAACACTTTTGATAAAATAGTCAAAAACTTATTATTCAGTTTTACGCAAACGTTTGAGCTAACCGATACTTTATGATAGAATAAAGAACAAGATTGACAAGTAAGAGGAAACATCATGCAAAATCAAACACTCATGCAATACTTTGAATGGTATCTGCCCCACGACGGCCAGCACTGGACGCGTCTGGCTGAAGATGCTCAACACCTAGCTGATCTCGGTATCAGTCATGTCTGGATGCCACCAGCTTTCAAGGCGACAAATGAAAAAGATGTCGGCTATGGAGTCTATGACTTATTTGACCTAGGAGAGTTTAATCAAAAAGGAACTGTCCGTACCAAGTATGGTTTTAAAGAAGACTATCTTCAAACCATTCAAGCCCTTAAAGCACAGGGAATTCAACCTATGGCCGATGTGGTGCTCAATCACAAGGCTGCTGCTGATCACATGGAAGCCTTTCAGGTTATCGAAGTGGATCCAGATGACCGTACAGTTGAACTTGGAGAACCCTTCACTATCAATGGCTGGACTAGCTTTACCTTCGATGGACGCCAAGATACCTACAATGACTTCCACTGGCATTGGTACCACTTCACCGGTACAGACTACGATGCCAAACGCCGCAAGTCTGGGATTTATCTCATCCAAGGGGATAACAAAGGCTGGGCTAACGAGGAATTGGTCGATAACGAAAATGGTAACTATGACTACCTCATGTATGCCGACCTAGACTTTAAACATCCCGAAGTCATTCAAAATATCTATGACTGGGCTGACTGGTTCATGGAGACGACTGGTGTGGCTGGTTTCCGCTTGGATGCCGTCAAACACATTGACTCTTTCTTCATGCGCAATTTCATCCGAGATATGAAGGAAAAATACGGTGAGGATTTCTATGTTTTTGGTGAATTTTGGAACGCCGACAAGGAAGCCAATCTAGACTATCTTGAAAAAACAGAAGAACGCTTTGACCTTGTCGATGTTCGTCTCCACCAGAATTTCTTTGAAGCCAGTCAAGCTGGTGCAAACTATGACCTTCGTGGTATTTTCACAGATAGCTTGGTTGAACTCAAGCCCGACAAGGCTGTAACCTTTGTCGACAATCATGATACCCAACGAGGACAAGCCCTTGAGTCTACTGTTGAAGAATGGTTCAAACCAGCAGCTTATGCCCTCATTCTATTACGCCAAAACGGCCTTCCATGTGTCTTTTACGGAGACTACTATGGGATTTCAGGGGAGTATGCTCAAGAAGATTTCAAAGAAGTCCTTGACCGCCTCCTAGCCATCCGAAAAGATTTGGCCTATGGAGAACAAAATGACTACTTTGATGATGCTAACTGTATCGGTTGGGTACGTTCAGGTGCTGAAAATCAATCCCCAATCGCAGTCCTAATCTCAAATGACCAAGAAAATAACAAGTCTATGTTTGTTGGTCAAGAATGGGCTAACCAAACCTTCGTAGATTTACTTGGAAATAATCAAGGTCAAGTTACAATTGATGAGGAAGGTTATGGACAATTCCCTGTCTCAGCTGCTTCGGTAAGTGTCTGGGCAGCTAATACTATTTAATAGTTCATAATATTCAAGCCAGATCCAATCAGATTTGGCTTTTTTGTAGTCACAAAAAGACCTACCCAAATGGATAGATCTTTACTTGATTATAATTTACCTGCTACTGCATCCAGCAATTCTTGGATTTTAGCTTGGTTGCTTCCTCCTGCCATGGCCATGTCTGGTTTTCCACCACCACGTCCATCGACGATTGGTGCCAATTCTTTGACAAGGTTTCCTGCATGAAGGTCTTTTGTCTTGCTTGCTACAAGGACATTGACTTTGTCACCGATAGCCGCAACAAGAACAAGAAGATCAGAATAGTCTTTTTGTTTCCAGTTATCTGCAAAAGTACGAAGGGCACCAGCGTCAGATACAGATACTTGACTAGCAATGTAACGATGACCATTGACTTCCTTGACATCCTTGAAGATATCGCCTGCGGCAGCTGCTGCTGCTTTTTCCTTCAACTCAGCATTTTCTTTTTGCAATTGACGAAGTTGCTCTTGAAGTCCTTCTACTTTATGAGGGACTTCCTTGACTTGAGGTGCTTTCAAGGTTGCTGCGACTGCTTTCAGCGCATCTTCTTGTTCACGGTAGGCTTCAAAGGCTTCCTTACCAGTCACTGCCAAGATACGGCGAGTTCCTGAACCGATCCCTTCTTCTTTAACAATCTTGAAGAGGCCAATCTCAGAAGTGTTACCTACGTGAGTACCACCACAAAGTTCAACTGAGTAGTCACCAATCGTTACAACACGGACTTCTTTGCCGTATTTCTCACCAAAGAGGGCCATAGCTCCCATTTCTTTGGCTGTGTCGATATCAGTCTCAACAGTCTTGACTGCGATGGCTTCCCAGATTTTTTCATTGACTTGTTGTTCAATCGCACGCAATTCTTCAGCAGTCACAGCTTGGAAATGGGTAAAGTCAAAGCGAAGGAATTCAACTTCGTTAAGAGACCCTGCTTGTGTCGCATGGTTTCCAAGGATATTGTGAAGAGCAGCGTGAAGCAAGTGAGTTGCAGTGTGGTTTTTCATAACACGGTGACGACGATTGGTATCAATTGCCAGCGTATATTCTTGGTTCAAGGCAAGCGGTGCAAGAACATCAACAGTGTGAAGAGCTTGTCCGTTTGGTGCTTTTTGAACATTGGTCACAGTAGCCACAACCTTACCTGACTCATCCAAGATTTGACCGTGGTCAGCGACCTGTCCACCCATTTCAGCATAGAATGGCGTTTCCGCAAAGATAAGAGAGGCAGTTCCTTCCGAAACAGCTTCTACTTCTGTATTGTCTACTACGATAGCCACTAACTTAGAAGGCAATTGACTAGCATTGTAGTTGAAGACACTTTCTACAGTGATGTTTTGAAGGGTTTCATTTTGCATACCCATTGAACCACCCTTAACAGCTGACGCACGCGCGCGTTCTTGCTGCTCTTTCATGGCTGCTTCAAAACCTTCACGATCCACAGTCATACCCGCTTCTTCAGCGATTTCTTCTGTCAATTCAACCGGGAATCCATAAGTGTCATAAAGTTTGAAGACATCTTGACCAGCAATGACAGATTGACCTTTTTCTTTCAAGTCTGCTACGATAGTTTCTGCAAAGTGTTGACCTGAGTGAAGAGTGCGGGCAAATGACTCTTCCTCGCTCTTGACAATTTTTTCGATAAAGTCACGTTTTTCGAGCACTTCTGGGTAGTAGCTTTCCATGATTTTTCCAACAGTTGGAACCAATTTGTAAAGGAAAGGCTCGTTGATACCCAATTTTTGACCATGCATAGAGGCACGACGGAGCAAACGACGAAGGACATAACCACGGCCTTCATTTCCTGGAAGGGCACCATCTCCGATGGCAAATGAAAGTGAACGGATGTGGTCAGCGATAACCTTAAAGCTCATGTTGTCACCATCTTGGTCATAAACCTTACCAGATAATTTCTCCACTTCACGAATAATCGGCATGAAGAGGTCAGTTTCAAAGTTGGTCTTAGCACCTTGGATAACCGCCACCAAACGCTCCAAACCAGCGCCCGTATCAATGTTCTTATGTGGTAATTCCTTGTATTCGCTACGAGGGACAGCAGGGTCTGCGTTAAATTGTGACAAAACGATGTTCCAGATTTCGATATAACGGTCGTTTTCGATATCTTCTGCAAGAAGGCGAATACCGATATTTTCTGGATCAAAAGCTTCTCCACGGTCAAAGAAGATTTCTGTATCTGGTCCAGAAGGTCCCGCACCGATTTCCCAGAAGTTGTCCTCGATTGGAATCAAGTGACTTGGATCCACTCCCACTTCAATCCAGCGGTTGTAAGAATCTTTATCATCTGGATAGTAGGTCATGTAAAGTTTTTCAGCTGGGAAATCAAACCACTCAGGGCTTGTCAAAAGCTCATAAGCCCAAGTGATCGCTTCATCACGGAAGTAATCCCCGATAGAGAAGTTCCCCAACATTTCAAACATGGTATGGTGACGCGCAGTCTTCCCTACGTTTTCAATATCGTTGGTACGAATAGCCTTTTGAGCATTGGTAATACGTGGATTTTCAGGAATGATGGTTCCGTCAAAGTATTTCTTAAGAGTTGCTACCCCAGAGTTGATCCACAAAAGAGTTGGGTCATTTACAGGAACCAAGCTTACTGATGGTTCTACTGAGTGACCTTTGGTCGCCCAGAAATTAAGCCACATTTGGCGTACTTGTGCACTAGATAGTTGTTTCATATTGTCTCCTTATTTACTTGTTTAATGTGATTGGCTTTCCAGCATTTCCACATAGTCAATCGCGACACAGAGGGAAATGACTAGATCTGCATAAGCGTCTTCAAGAACCGTTACGGTATAGGTAGAGGTCAAATGGAAGAGTTCCTTCTTAATTTCCGCAATCAGCTGATCGCGATCATCCAGCAATTTGAAATCCAAATCCCAGATATTACCCTCGATACGAAGACCTAAATTATCAAACTCATACTTATCTCGCCAAAAGGTCAACTTCTTACGAATGACAAAACTCGAGCCATCCCGAAGCTGAATCTCAAAACGAGGAAGCAAGGTCAAGATTTCTTTACTGATCTGACTGACCTGTTCACCATTATCATCATAGATGGTAAAAGTTTTGGGAATCTTAAAGAATGATCCCTCTACCTGATAGGCGATTTCTCCCCTGTCGTCCTTGATAGCGAAGCGTTCGCCTCCAAGACGAAACTTTTGTTTGACAAGAAATGTTTTCATCAACACCTCCAAAAAATCAAAAGACAAGCTCATATCACGAAGGGCGAAAAACCGCGGTACCACCTTCATTCAATGAACTTGTCATTCTCTTGTTCTTATGCAATTGTATGATTGAGTAGCATGACTTCCTAGCTTAGATGGCTCGCAGCACCGCCATTTCTCTGGACTAAGACAACTGAAAATCAATTCTCAACTTTCTTATTATACCGTTTTTTTAAGCTTGCGTCAACTGGAAATGATCTCCATTTAATCAGACCTATTCCCTACATCTCAGATTACTTTTTCAGAATATACTTTTTCTTACTGCCATTTTTCTTTTTATCCCAACTTTTATCCCAAGTTTTCGAATGTTTCATAATAAAAGACACCAAATTATTTAGTTTTGGTGTCTTTTATCTGCTCTCTAAATATTTTAAAGTTATTTATTTCTTAATATTTTTTACTATTAAAAAAATGATGATTAGAAAGAGAGTTATAGTAAGAGCGACTGTCATCAAACCAAATATTCCCATTTTACTTCACCAGTGTAACTAGATAGTCTGCGTCGAGCTCTGCTCGAAGAGCTCCGTCCCAACTTGGGCCGTTAATCCAAGGAACACCGAGTTGAAATGTGAAATATGCTGTTGCTCTCCTATTACTTTCATGCACTAAATTTGCGGAGTCTACGCCTACTAGATGGAAATACCATAAATCATATGCGCTGGTAATGTTACGAGTATCTATTGTGATATAGAAGCCACAGTTAAATATCCCGCGTCTGTAACTTATATGATAAGTTCCGTTATTAGCTTTTTCACTACCAACTTGTGCCCATCTAAAACCGGTTCGAGGTCCGTCAGCAACCTTTGTAACGGTAATTACATTTTCTTGCCCAGAATTATCTGTAAATACTTGTGTATCAGAATCCCCAACTTTCATTACTAAAGATGTTCTTGTTTCATAACTACCGTTATTGTCAATATTTTCATCTGCCTTTGTAGTTGAAAATGTTGTTAAAAACAATAAACTAGCAACTGCTGTTAAGAAAATCATAAAATTCTTTTTCATGATTTATTCCTCCTATCTTTTTTAAAAGCATAGAATATTTAGAGAGTTTCTTGTGTTTGTGTTTACGCTTACATTATACCATAAAATATTGTTATTGCAAAGAAAAAGAGTTAAAAAAACGAACCAGCGTGACTGATCCGTTTTCATACATCCTACTTCCGATACATTTTAAATTGTAGGAAGAGGTCGCTATATTTTCCTGTCCATTTATGGTCAAATTTCTCATAAACTTCTAGGTGTTTCATAGTTTCAGCATCAGGATAGAAGGCTTTGTCTTCTTTTTTCTCCTCTGGGAGCAATTCCTTAGCAGCATTATTTGGTGTTGAATAACCGACATACTCTGCATTTTTGAGAGCATTGTCAGGTTTCAACATAAAGTTGATAAAGGCATAGGCCGCATCCTGGTTCTTGACAGTCTTAGGAATGACCATATTGTCAAACCAGAGATTGCTTGCCTCTGTCGGTACGACATAGCGAAGATTTTCATTTTTCTCTAGCATTTGGCTGGCTTCACCTGAGAAGGTCACACCGATTGCAGCGTTGTTCTGAATCATGTAACCCTTCATCTCGTCCGCCACAATAGCCTTTATATTTGGAGTCAGTTTGTAGAGCTTGTCCACTGTCTCTTCCAACTGCTGGCTATCCTTGGAGTTGAGGCTGTAGCCTAGTGAGTTAAGACCTAAACCAAGCACTTCACGCGCCCCATCAAAGAGCATAATGGAGTTCTTATATTCTGGTTTCCAAAGGTCGTCCCAGTGTTCAGGCGCTTCATCTACCATGGTTTCATTGTAGACGATCCCCAAGGTTCCCCAGAAGTATGGAATAGAGTACTCATTGTTTGGGTCAAAGGACTGATTTAGAAACTCAGAACCGATATTCTCAATTCCCTCAATCTTGCTATAATCTAGCGGAACCAAGAGATCCTCATCCTTCATCTTGTTGATCATGTATTCACTCGGAATGGCAATATCGTAGGTCGTTCCACCCTGCTTGATCTTGGTATACATGGCTTCGTTGGAGTCAAAGGTCTCATACTGGACTTGAATTCCTGTTTCTTCTGTGAATTGCTCCAAGAGTTCTGGATCGATGTAGTCCCCCCAGTTGTAGATAACCAGTTTTTGACTATCTCGGCTATTGATTTTACTATCTAGATGAGTCGCAATTCCCCACAAAACCAGGATAATGGCTACAATTCCTGCTAAAAATGAATAGAGTTTTTTCATGCTTGCTCCTCCTTCTCACGTGAGATAAAGTAATAGCCAACAACCAGGATAATACTAAAGAGAAAGACAAGGGCAGACAGGGCATTGATTTCTAAGGAAATCCCCTTGCGAGCACGAGAGTAAATCTCGACGGATAGGGTTGAAAAGCCATTTCCCGTTACGAAGAAGGTCACAGCAAAGTCATCTAGCGAATAGGTGAAGGCCATGAAATAACCTGCTATGATAGACGGAGTCAGGTAAGGAAGCATGATTTCCTTGAACATCTGAAATTGACTGGCACCAAGGTCATAGGCCGCATGAATCATGTCATCGTTCATTTCCTTGAGACGAGGTAAGACCATCAAGACCACGATAGGGATGGAGAAGGCTACGTGACTAGAAAGAACTGTCAGAAAGCCAAGTGAAAACTTGAGTTGGGTAAAGAGAATCAAGAAGCTGGCACCAATCATAACGTCAGGCGCAACCATGAGGATATTATTGAGTGATAGAAAGGCTTCTTGGTATTTCTTACGAGACTGGTAGATGTAAATGGCACCAAAAGTCCCGATAATGGTCGCAATCAAGGCTGACAGGAAGGCCAAGAAAAAGGTCTGGGTGAGGATCAACATAAGGCGACCATCGCCAAACATAGTTTTAAAATGGCTCAAGCTAAAGCCTGTAAAGCTGTTCATATCATCCCCGGCATTGAAGGCATATCCGATCAGGTAAAAGATTGGCAAATAAAGGACGATAAAGACAAAGGCTAGGTAAAGATTTGATAATTTTTTCATCGTTCTCTCCTTTCCTTAGTCACCCACATAGTGATAAACATGGTCAGGATGAGAATCACACCGATAGTTGAACCCATACCGTAGTTGTCATTTGTCAGGAAGTTTTGCTCGATGGCAGTTCCCAGCGTAATAACACGGTTCCCACCAATCAAACGTGTCAACATGAAGAGACTCAAGCTTGGGATAAAGACAGATTGAACTCCGCTTCGCACCCCGTTCATAGACAGAGGGAAGATGACATGGCGGAAGGTTTCCCACTTAGTTGCACCGAGGTCATAGCTGGCATTAATGAGATTGTTATCCATATCATCCAAAACATTGAAGATGGGCAAAATCATAAATGGAAGCTCGATATAGCTTGCGACAAAAATAAAGGAGAAATCGGTAAAGAGCAATTGCTGTGAACCGATTCCGATGAATTCCAAGAATTGGTTAATAGAACCATTTTGACCAAAAATCCCGATAAAGGCATAAGCCTTAAGGAGAAGATTGATCCAAGTCGGTAGGATAATCAGCATGAGCCAGAGTTGACGGTGCTTGAGACGGGTCAAAAAGAGGGCTGTTGGATAGCTAATCAAGAGTGTCACTAGAGTCACAACCCCAGCATAAAGAACCGAGTTGAAACTCATTTTAAGATAGGTCAAGTTTTGTGACACAAAATAGGATTTATAGTTTTCTAAACTGAACTGGCCTTCGATGTTGAAAAAGGATTGCCCAAAAATCAAGACCAAGGGTGCCAGGACAAAGAGCGCAATCCAAAGCATGTAGGGCACTACAAAGAGTTTAGAGGTTGTTTTCTTCATCTCTTTCCTCCTCGATCGCGTTAATCAGACCTGCTTCTTGCTCTTCAATTTCTACGTATTCTTCGATACGAGCATCGAACTCTTCTTCTGTTTCATTGAGACGCATGATGTGGATGTCTTCTGGTTCAAAGTCCAGACCGATTTCCTCACCCACGATGGCCTTACGAGTTGAATGGATCATCCATTCATTGCCAAGTTCATCATAAGCGATAATCTCATAGTGAACCCCACGGAAAAGCTGGGTATCGACCTTAACTTGAAGCTTGCCTTCTTCAGGAAGGGTAATGCGCAAGTCCTCTGGACGAATCACGACTTCAACTGGCTCATTTGGCTTCATCCCACCGTCGACCGCTTCAAATCGTTTGCCATTGAACTCGACCAAGTAGTCCTCAATCATGGTTCCTGGCAGGATATTGGATTCACCGATAAAGGTTGCAACAAAGTGGTTGATTGGCTCGTCATAGATGTCAACTGGTGTTCCTGACTGGACAATCTCGCCATCATTCATGACAAAAATCCAGTCACTCATGGCCAAGGCTTCTTCCTGATCGTGAGTAACAAAGACAAAGGTAATACCCAAGCGTTGTTGCAGTTCACGCAGCTCGTATTGCATGTCTGTTCGCAATTTTAAGTCCAGCGCTGACAAAGGCTCGTCCAAGAGAACTACACGGGGTTGGTTGATAATCGCACGCGCAATAGCCACACGCTGACGTTGTCCTCCAGATAACCTACGGATAGAACGCTTTTCATATCCTTCAAGCTGTACCATCTTGAGAACTTCTAAGACACGTTTTTCGATTTCTTTTTTATCGACCTTTCGCAATCGCAATGGAAAGGCAACATTTTCAAAGACATTCATGTGCGGGAACAAGGCGTAAGATTGGAAGACCGTATGGACGTCTCGCTTATTGGTTGGGATATCATTTATGCGGACACCGTCCAGTAAAATATCTCCTGTCGTCGCATCCAGCAAACCTGCAATAATGTTTAGGATGGTTGATTTCCCAGAACCAGATGCGCCTAGAAGGGTATAAAATTTCCCCTCTTCCAACTCAAAGTTGATATCTTTGAGAACCTTGGTGTTGCTGTCTTCAAAAACTTTAGATACGTTTTTGAATTCAATAATTGGTTTTTTCAATTGGCATTTATTCCTTCTTTTTCATAGATTAACAGATCAGGGCTCTGTCAGGCCGCCACTACCTCTTGCAGAGTGTAAAACCACCTGCATACATCAGTACTAACGATAGGCTTTCACCCCCTTCCATGACATAGCAACAGCTTTTCAACTACAGCTTCTTACTTGCTTTCACCTAAAATACGGACTTCTCTCTCAAGAGTAACGCCAGAGTGTTCCTTGACTTTTTCAATCACAGACTCAATCAAGTCCTCGTAGTCTTTAGCCGTTCCGTCAGCAACATTGATCATAAAACCTGCGTGTTTTTCTGAGACTTCGACACCACCAATACGATAGCCTTTCAAGCCAGCTTCTGAAATTAATTGACCTGCAAAATGACCAACAGGACGCTTAAAGACCGAACCACAAGATGGATATTCTAAAGGTTGCTTGAGTTCACGGAGGTGCGTCAAACGGTCCATTTCTTGCTTGATGATCTGATGGGTTCCTGGAGCAAGGGCAAATTTAGCTGACAAGACAACTGCACCAGACTCTTGAATGGCTGAGTGGCGATACCCGAAAGCCAAGTCCTGGGCAGACATGGTCTCGATTTCTCCATCCTTGGTCAAGACCTGACAAGACTGTAAGATGTGGGCAATCTCGCCACCATAGGCTCCCGCATTCATAAAGACAGCACCACCGACACTCCCTGGAATGCCACAAGCAAACTCAAAACCAGTCAAACTATGACGGAGGGCAATGCGAGTTGTTTCAATCAAGTTGGCACCAGCTTCAGCTTCAATGGTATAGCCATCAACGGAAACGTTATTGAGCTTGTCACACAAGATGACAAATCCACGAATCCCACCATCACGAACAATAATGTTGCTAGCATTTCCAAGAACCATCCAAGGGATATTTTCTTGATTTGCAAATTTAACAACGCGAGCCAACTCAAAACGGTTTCGTGGAAAGACCAAATAATCAGCCTCTCCACCTACTTTTGTATAACTATAGCTATGCAAGGGTTCTTTGAAACGGATATCGATTCCTTCCAAGATTTCAAGCATTTTTTCTCTTACTGACATGTCACTCTTCCTTTTACAAAATTCATTCCATTATACCATTTTTAGAGACATTTGACGACCCTAAAAAATCTTGGACTTATTTTAAACAAAAAAGAGGTTTTCCCTCTTTTTATGATTTTTTGCAAAAGATAGCCTTTGTTCCATAGGCAACCAGAACGAGCTCAAGTGCTAAGAGCATTTCAACCAAGACTGGATTTGTCAACCAGCCAACTTGGGCAAGAGATGGAGCCAGGTCAAAGAAGGCATGTAGGCCATAGGCTGCTAGGAGGTAAATCCATTTCTTCTGGCGAACAGCTTGGTAAACCCAAACAGTCAAGAGTACTTGGAAACCTAGGGCCAGGATTCGCTCAAAACCAAGCAAATAAATCTGCCAGACTGATAGCGACTGAATAGTTTTCAACATATTTTCAGACAGCAATTGCATGACCTGTGGATTCTGAGTTTGAACTGCTGAAAGCACGATGTAAAGATTGATCAAACTAGTAAGACCTAGGAAAATCAACTCCAAGCCACCATGCCCTAACCCATAAGCCAAGGCATCTGCCCTTTCCAAACTTCTCTTTTTCTCCAACCATTTGAAGAAAACAAGACGAGCAGTTTCCTCAAAAAAGGCTGCCATGGCTAAACCATAGATAATATAGAGAAGTGGGTGGTCTTGCAAGAGGGCAATACTACCGTCTTTTTGAGGATGCAAAACCAATAAATGCACCAGTTTTTCCAAAATCTGAGAAGAGACAAAGAAGGCAATCGCCCCCAAGCCCAAGACAGCCAGATTGATCTGGTATTTCTTTTTGGCATACCAAATACTTCCTAGCAAGAAAGCCAGTAACAGCACCATGGTAATGATAATATGAATAGTCATTTTCTTCTCCTATTCTGCCTTTTCAATATCTTTTTTCATCTCGTCAACATTGAACTTAGCAAACAAGTATTGACGATCTTGGACTGGGAAACGTTGGTCCAACTGGTCAACCGCTCCCACCTCGACAATCCCTTCCTTGATGACAAAGTCCATGACATGACCACCAAAGGTCAAATCATCTGAGATAAAGTGGAGATGGTAACCTGCCACACTAACCCCTTGGAAAATCTCTGGCGTCCAGAAACCAACGATGGTCCCCGCCACATTGTCTCGACTATATTCAGGCTGATGAGTTGCGACCTCAGCAAACTTGGTATCTGGTGTTGACTTAGGAATCATGCGCACATGCATATGTAAAAATTCCCCACGAATCTTAATAGAACGGAAAAGATTTTCCCCATCATAATAAGACTCGATTCGTTCTTCCAATTCCTTATCTGTCATCTCAAAGCGCTGGCGGAAAATAACCTCTGCCTGATGCGGTACTACTGCTGCATAAGGAATAAGGGCATCTGGTGATACTTCTACAATCTCTGGCTGATCTCCTGACCCTTTGGCCTGATAAGCCTTGCCATCCAAGACAATCAATTCTCCATCAATGGAATCCAAGGTTCCCAAACCAAGGTCACCATGCTCTAGCAATTCTCCTACTGTCATGGTACCACCATAAAGACCAGCCATCAAGGCTCCAAGGGTATTGTATTGAAATAATTTCACTGGTTCTTGCACTTTTTATCTTTTCTCTTTCTTGTCTGTTATTTTATAAATCTTACTCCTAAGTATACCACATTTGCCCCTAGATGTGAACGAGAGAAACATTCTAGACATTGCCAAGAAGGAAAAAAAAAGGTACAATGTAACAAAATCAAGGGAGGTCTGGAATGAAGAAACAAAGCAAGTACCAAGAGGTTGTTTCCTATCTGAAAAATGGTATCGAGTCTGGACGCTTTCCGACGGGTAGTCTGAGATTTTGACAGAAACAAAACTTGAACTAGCACAACAACCCCTAAGGAACACACTTCCCTAGGGGTCACTTTTTATTTAACTAAATCATTATTTATTTTTTGTTCCTAGTAAACATAAATATTGTATTAATAATTGCAAAAATAAATGCAAATAAAAGGATTTTCCAAAGGATAAATTTTTGTAACACTAAATACGCATATACAAATCCAATCAAAAAGCTAATAATCGCATCTTTAATAAGAAATTTTTTATCACGCATTATTCCATACCGCACTGAACTGCCCAAATAGCCAATTGACCAGCAATGATATAAATATTTGTTTTAAGTCCATTAGCTTTAACAAATCTTAGTACCACTTTAGCTAATTCTGACCAAGCCTTCTTCTGCGCATACTTAACAATTAGCGAAACATTGATCATAGCAAAAAATTCATCTCGTATTTTTCCTGCTATACATCCTCCCATCTCATCCCAAGGGACTCTGTCATAGGGATTATTAATATTAGTTTCTAATTCATTTTCCGCAAAAGCAATATCTTTTTGAGAAAAGTTTTTATAAACATATTCAGTAAAATTTTTTTCATTAACTCCATTTCTAAACATTTGTTCAAGAACATTGGCTACATCATCGATTTGTTTTTGTTCTTGAGTACTAATTTCAGAAACTTCCGTGGTAGTTACATCATCAGCAAATACTCTAACAGAAGCTATAGAAGGAGACATAATAGAAAATAGTGATAATACAACAAGAGCTGAAGTTACAATTTTTTTAAATTTCATAAAAAACACTCCATTCAAGTCACAAATATATATTACTGATAAAATAACTTGATTTTCTGATTTAAAACTCCTTTCTAACAAGTTATTCGTATACTTTTATTTTTCAATTCTATTATATCACAACAAGAAAACGGTTTCAAGTATTTTGCTAAAAATATGTGCAAGTAATAAGGGAAAATTAGCATGAAAACTTTTTAAAACAAATCAACCCCAGATAAAAATACACATTTTATTTTAAAGAGAAAAAAGGGTACGAAAAACTGTCACATCTGCATTTGATTGCTCTTTGATTTCAAAAAAGTATTAAAGATGGGAATATACCACATTTGCCCCTAGATGTGAACGAGAGAAACACCCTAGACATTGCCAAGAAAGAAAAAAAAGGGTACAATGTAACAAAATCAAGGGAGGTCTGGAATGAAGAAACAAAGCAAGTACCAAGAGGTTGTTTCCTATCTGAAAAATGGTATCGAGTCTGGACGATTTCCGACGGGAAGTCGCCTGCCCTCTATCCGTCAACTGAGCCTTGACTTTCACTGTAGCAAGGACACTATTCAACGCGCCCTGCTGGAATTACGGCACGAACAATACCTCTATGCCAAACCCCAGAGTGGCTACTATGTCCTAGAACAAGGACAACACCAGGACCTAGAAATCGAGGTTACCGACGAACATGCCAGCGCCTATGACGATTTCCGACTCTGTGTCAATGAAACCTTGATTGGCCGGGAGAACTACCTCTTCAACTACTATGACAACCAAGAAGGTTTAGAGGACCTAAGACAATCCATTCATAAACTCCTCTTTGACCAAGCTCTCTACTGCAAGGCTGACCAACTGGTACTGACTTCTGGAACCCAGCAAGCCTTGTTTATCCTCTCTCAAATATCCTTTCCTAGCCAAGCAAAGGAAATCTTGGTAGAACAGCCGACCTACCATCGGATGAATCGCCTCTTGATTGCCCAAGGTCTGGACTATCAAATGATCGAACGAGGCATTGAGGGGATTGACTTGGAAGAACTGGAAGGCCATTTTAAGACAGGAAAAATTAAGTTTTTCTATACCATTCCTCGTTTTCACTATCCTCTGGGGCATTCCTATTCAGAGCAGGACAAACGGGCTATTCTTGACTTAGCTGCCAAGTATGGTGCCTATATCGTGGAGGACGACTATTTGGGGGATTTGGACTCCAAGAAGGGTCAGACCTTCCACTATCTAGATACAGAGGAGCGAGTCATTTATATCAAGTCCTTCTCAACCAGCCTTTTTCCAGCCCTGCGGATTACGGCACTCATTCTGCCAAATGCTATCAAAGAAGCCTTTGTAGCCTACAAAAATATCCTAGATTACGACAGCAATCTCATCATGCAAAAGGCCCTGTCACTCTATATTGACAGTCAATTGTTTGAGAAAAACCGTTTGGCTCGCTTGTCCAATCAGGAAGACTACCAAAAACAAATCGAGGAAAGACTAGCTAACACTCCTTGTCCCCTTCCTCATTATCCCCTACACGATGGTTTATTACTTGATCTCAGACAGTACCCTAAAATAGCCAGCCTAAAACACAGCCAACTGGGCTTGGACTTCTTTGAGAAGGCTTACTTGGATGCCTGCCCTTATCAATTTGCCAAGGTGTCCCTAGAAAATCTGGAAAAGGTTTTAAAGTATTTAAAAGCAGAATTGGATTGACTTCCAACTCTGCTTTTTTCTCATTGTTCAACTTCAGTTAAGCTTGCTGCTTTTTCAAGATAGCTTTGGTAGGTACCGTCATCCTTGAGTTTTTGGATGACCTTGTCCACCACTTCTTTCAAATCAGCACTATTTTTTCTAAGGGCAACTGCGTTGGCTTCGCCGTCCTTCATCTTCAAGCTGACGGTTGCCACAGCTAGGTCGGCGTTTTTAGCAGCATAGCTAAGGGCAACAGGCTCATCCATGTGAACAGCATCTACTTTTCCAGCCTGCAATTCATTGACTGCTTCCCCCATATTGGTTAGGGAAGTCAGCTGAGCTTTTGGCAATTGTTCCTTGACCATTGATTCAGGAACAGTCCCTTTTTGGGCTGCAATATTAGCACTTTCAAGGCTAGTTAAATCCTTGTATTTTTCTACATCAGACTTACGAACCAAGAAACTAATCTTGTTTTCATAGTAAGGGATTGAAAAATCAAAAACTTCTTTTCTCTCGTCAGTAGCACTAATTCCTGCAACCGCTAGGTCAGCCTTACCAGTTTGAAGACTGGTCAAGACATTGTCAAAACTCATGCTTGAAATTTCCAACTTCACCCCGAGTTCATCAGCAATAGCTTGGGCCATATCAATGTCCGCACCAACTATCTGATTTTTCCCGTCAACCAAGGCTTGGAATTCAAAAGGTGCATAATCAGGACTAGTCGCCACAACTAATTTCCCCTTTTGCTTAATGGCCTCAACAGCTGACTGAGAACCATTAGAACCCGACTGGCAAGCCACTAAGAAGAAACTTGCAAGAAAACTACATAAAACAAATATCCATTTTTTCGATTTCATAAATAAACAACCTCTCTGTTAATTTTGTATAATTATAACGCTATCCAAGTTACTTGTCAAGTAATTTTTGAATTTTTATCTTAAAAATATTTTTTTCATTCAAGAAAAGGAGCTATATATTAATTCCAAGCTCCTTTTTATACAGAATGAATCTGTTTTATAGTTCGACAATCTTACCTGTTTCAAAGTAAACAACCCATTCACAGATATTTTTTGCGTAGTCTCCGATACGCTCCAAGAAAGAAATGACTTGGAAGTAATCACGACCTGTAACAATGGCATCAGGATTTTTCTTGATTTCTTCTGTAGCCAAGTCACGAATGGTATCAAAGTAATGGTTGATTTTTTCATCCTTTGCTGCTACTTCATAGGCCTGATCCACCGAACCATTCAGATAGAGTTCAAGAGCAGCTTCAACGAAGTTCTTGACATCGCGACCCATCTTTTTGATTTCTTCTTCAACAGCAGGGATACGTTGCTCCCCCTTCATACGAATGGCTGCTTTTGCAATGGAAACAGCATGGTCACCCATACGTTCCAAGTCAGATACGGCTTTTAAGACTGTTAGAACAGTACGCAAATCTTGAGAAACAGGTTGTTGAAGGGCAATCATTTCAAATGATTTCTTCTCCAATTTCACTTCGTATTCGTTTACCTCTGCATCGTCTTCGATGACTTCCTTGGCCAAATCACGGTCATGCGTAATAAAGGCACGCACTGTACGATTGATTTGGGATAGCACTTCTTGTCCCATAGCATAGAACTGGTTGTGCAATTTCTCTAAATCTTCCTCAAATTGAGAACGTAACATCATTTATCTCCTTATCCAAATTTTCCTGAAATATAATCTTCTGTTTCCTTGTGTTGTGGGCTGAGGAACATCTTCTTGGTATTGTTAAACTCGATTAAATCTCCATCTAGGAAAAATCCTGTCTTGTCAGAGATACGAGAGGCTTGTTGCATGGAACGCGTAACCAAGAGCATGGTGTATTTATCTTTTAGAGCATACAAGGTTTCCTCAATCTTCCCAGCCGAGATAGGGTCCAAGGCTGAAGTCGGTTCATCCAAGAGGATGATTTTAGGACTGGTTGCCAAGACACGGGCAACACAAACACGTTGTTGTTGTCCACCTGAAAGCCCAATAGCTGAATCATGCAGGCGATCCTTGACCTCATCCCAGATAGAAGCTCGTTGTAGGGCTTTTTCTACCGCTTCATCCAGAACCTGCTTATCCTTAACTCCATTGATACGAAGCCCGTAAACAACATTTTCGTAGATAGACATAGGGAAGGGGTTTGGTTGTTGGAAAACCATACCGATTTCCTTCCGCAATTCAACCGTATCAGCACGTGGGCTGTAGATGTTGTGGCCGTTGTATACCACTGAACCAGTTGTGGTTACCTCTGGATTGAGGTCTCCCATACGGTTGATAGCCTTGAGAAGGGTTGACTTCCCTGATCCAGATGGACCGATCAAGGCTGTAATTTCCTTAGGTTGGAAAGATAGGGAAACACTATTCAAGGCCTTTTTTTGATTGTAGTAAACGGACAGGTCTGACACCTGTAAAATCGCTTCTGTCATACTGTTTCCTTTCTATCCAAAGTGTCCTGTTACATAGTCATTGGTTGACTGTAGTTTGGCATTTTGGAAAATATTAGAGGTCTTATCATACTCAATCAAGTCACCCAAGTAGAAAAATCCTGTGTAATCACTAGCACGCGCAGCCTGCTGCATGCTGTGGGTCACGATGATAATGGTAAAGTCCTTCTTCAACTCCAACATAGTTTCTTCCAGCTGGGCTGTCGCAATCGGATCCAAGGCTGAAGCCGGCTCATCCATTAAGAGGATATCTGGTTTAACAGAGATAGCACGAGCGATACAGAGACGTTGCTGCTGACCACCTGATAGAGTCAAGGCTGACTTGTGCAAATCGTCTTTGACCTGGTCCCAAAGGGCAGCTTGACGAAGAGAAGTCTCCACAATTTCATCCAAAACTTGCTTGTCCTTAACTCCTGCACGTTCATGGGCAAAAGTGATATTGCGGTAGATAGACTTAGCAAAGGGATTTGGGCGTTGGAAGACCATTCCGATGTGCTTGCGCATCTCATAAACATTGATTTCTGGGCGGTTGACATCAATCCCTTGATAGAGAATTTGACCTGTGACCTTGGCAATATCAATGGTATCATTCATCCGATTGAGACTGCGGAGATAGGTTGATTTCCCTGAACCAGAAGGGCCAATTAAGGCCGTAATTTTATTTTTTTCAAATTGCATATCGATGCCCTTAATAGATTCATTTTTACCGTAGTAAACATGTAAATCCTTAGTAGAGAGGGCCACTTTCTCTTCAGGAAAGGTGATGATATGCTTTTCATCCCAATTATATTTTGACATGGCTTCTCCTTTAGGCAGCGGTTAATTTCTTATGTAGGTAGCTTCCGAGTTTGCGGGCTCCAAAGTTAAAGATGAGGATAAAGATGAGGAGCACGGCTGCAGAACCTGCTGATACGATGGTTCCATCAGGAATAGTACCTTCGCTATTGACTTTCCAGATATGGACAGCCAAGGTTTCTGCTTGACGGAAGATAGAGATTGGGCTGGTCACACTGAGAATATTCCAGTTAGACCAGTCAAGGGCTGGAGCGGATTGTCCTGCTGTATAGATAAGAGCAGCAGCCTCGCCAAAGATACGACCAGAGGCCAAGACAACCCCCGTCACGATACCTGGTAGAGCTTCTGGAATGACGACATGAACCACAGTCTCCCAACGAGAAATCCCAAGGGCTAAACCAGCCTCACGCTGCGTATGGTGAACATGTTTCAAACTGTCCTCAACATTACGAGTCATCTGAGGCAAGTTAAAGACTGTCAAGGCCAAGGCACCTGAAATAATTGAAAATCCATACTCAAACTGAACTACAAAGATCAAATAACCAAAGAGACCGACTACGACTGATGGCAGTGAAGACAAGATTTCAATACAGGTTCTGACAAAGTTGGTCACAGGACCTTTTTTAGCATACTCTGCTAGGAAAATCCCAGCTCCCATAGATAAGGGCACAGAGATAATCAAGGTAATAACCAAAAGGAAGAAGGAATTATAGAGCTGAATTCCAATCCCTCCGCCTGCTTGGTAAGAAGAGGATTTGCCAGTCAAGAAAGACCAAGAGATGTGGGGCAAACCACGAACCAAGATATAGAGAATCAAGGATGCCAAGATGGCAACGATAATTCCTGCAATTGAGTAGAGGACAGCTGTTGCAATTTTATCTAATTTCTTAGCGTGCATAGTTTTTCTTTCCTCTTTCTTTCGTAATCAATTTAATCACACTGTTAAAGGCCAAACTCATCAAGAGCAAGACTAAGGCCAGTGACCAGAGAACGTTATTATCAACTGTTCCCATAACAGTATTTCCTATCCCCATAGTCAACACAGAGGTCAAGGTCGCAGCAGGTGTTGTCAATGAAGTTGGGACAACGGCTGAGTTTCCGACCACCATCTGAATGGCCAAGGCCTCACCAAAGGCACGCGCCATCCCAAAGACCACTGCGGTGAAAATCCCTGAACGCGCTGCCTTCAAGGTCACGCGCCAAATGGTTTGCCAACGAGTGGCCCCCATAGCCAAACTAGCTTCGCGGTAGTGACGAGGCACCGCACGCAAGCTATCGGTTGTCATAAAGGTTACCGTCGGTAAGATCATGACAAAGAGAACGAAAATCCCTGACAAAATCCCAAAACCAGTTCCACCAAAGACACTACGAACAAAAGGAACTACGACCTGCAAACCGATAAATCCATACACGACTGAAGGAATCCCAACTAGGAGTTCAATAGCAGGTTGCAAAATCTTAGCTCCTTTTGGAGACACCTCTGTCATAAAGACTGCAGCCCCAATGGCAAATGGTGTTGCAATAAGAGCTGATAGGATGGTAACAATAAAGGAACCTAAAATCATGGGAAGAGCACCAAATTGTTTACCTGAAGGATTCCAAGTTTGTCCAAAAAGGAAATCAAAGATATTGACCCCGTTTACAAAGAAGGTCGACAAGCCTTTTTGAGCTACAAAAATCAAAATCATGGCCACAATGATAACAATCAAAGACAGACAGGCAAAGGTCAAGCCTTTTCCTAATTTCTCTAGACGAGAGTTCTTTGAGGGAGAAAGTAATTTTTTAGCTAATTCTTCTTGATTCATTATTGACTCCCTTCTAGCGCTGTCACCGTTCCTACAGCATCTTTTTCAACCTTCATTTCCTTGACAGAAATATAGCCCATCCCCTTAACGATTCCACTTTGCGCTTCATCAGAGAGGACAAAGTTGAGGAATTCTGCCACCAATTCGTCTGGCTGGCCTAAGGTGTACATGTGTTCATAAGACCACAAAGGCCAGTTATTGCTTGTAACATTTTCTGCAATCGGCTCATAGCCATTCAACTTCATGCGTTTCACCGAGTCATCCACATAGGCAAAGGCTAGGTAAGAAATGGCTCCTGGTGTCTGGGAAACAATGTTTTTGACCATCCCATTTGAATCCTGTTCTTGACTCTGCACGGCAGATTGACCATCCATGACAACACTATCAAAGGTTGCACGCGAACCAGAACTTGCTGCGCGGTTGATAATGGAAATGGCTAGGTCTTTCCCACCGACTTCTTTCCAGTTGGTCACTTGACCTGTGAAGATGCTACGGAGTTGTTCCGTTGTCAGATTTTCAGCATCAACTTCCTTGTTTACAATCACTGCCAAGCCCGCTACGGCTACCTTATGATCCACTAGAGCGGATGCGTTGATACCGTCTTTTTCCTCGGCAAATACGTCTGAATTTCCTACATCAACGGCTCCAGATTGAACCTGAGACAGACCTGTACCAGATCCTCCACCTTGGACGTTGACTGTTTTTCCAACGTGCATAGAGCCAAATTCATCTGCTGCTGCTTCGACCAAGGGCTGAAGAGCCGTTGAGCCAACAGCTGTCATGGATTCTCCACGATCAATCCAGCTGGCACATCCCGCCAAAGAACCTGCCAGCAAAAGAGCCGCAAGGGATAGAGCGAGTTTTTTCCTTTTTTTCACTGTTTTTCTCCTTGAAAATAATGGTGAATGCTGTGAATTTTTTCAACTATTTATTTATGTTTTTCTTTTGAAAATTGGGCGCCAACTGAAGTCTTTTGCTTAGTTTTACTAGTCATTTGCTCAATTGCCTTGCCCACCAATTTTGACTTAAAATGAAAGACAATTTAAAAAAATCCATACTTCCACTATAACATAGACAAGCTACTTTGACTAGCATTTTCACTTGAATCTGAGGCCTTTTGGAAAATAATTTTTCAAAACATTTCCAGTCACCTTAGCAAAGCCCAAACCATTTCCTTTAACTAAAACTTGGTACCAACCATTTGGCAGACTTTCCGCCAGCTGAACGGTTTCTCCAGCCACATACTTTACAAACGCTTCTTGGTCAATTTCAACCGACTGCTTGACCTGACTCGGTTTCAAGGCTAGACCAAGAGCAAAACTAGGCTCAAAGCGTTTCTTCTTAAAAGTGCCCAGATGCAGGCCATTGCGAGCAATCTTGAGTTTCCCTAAATCTGGCAAGAGTTCTGGCAAGAGATAGAGTTGATCACCAAAAGTCTGCAAGATTCCCCTTAGATTGATCTGCAAATGTTTTTGGGCAAATTCCTGCCACAAGGCAACTTGTTCTCTGCTGAGATTACTCTTACTTGCCTTATATTTAGGGGCTGGATTTTCCCCTTTAAATTGAAAATGAGCGACAAACTGACCCTCTCCCTTAAAATGATGAGGATACATCCGAGCTGTTTCTGGCAGATCAATACCAGCTACCATTCCATTAATATGCTCTACTGTTAGCAAATCAAAATCATACTCTTCTAGCAACCATTTGACAATCTCTTCATTTTCCTCAGGTGCCCAGGTACAGGTTGAATAAACCAAACGACCACCTTCTGCTAGCATGGCCACGGCATCTGCTAGAATTTCTCTTTGAAGACTGGCACATTGACTTGGATAATCTAAGCTCCAATAGTCCATAGCATCTGGTTGCTTACGAAACATTCCTTCACCCGAGCAAGGGGCATCGAGGATAATGAGGTCAAAATAGCCCTTAAAGACCTTGGCCAAACGGTCAGCAGATTCATTAGTTACCACAACATTTGTCGCTCCAAAGCGCTCCATGTTTTCTACTAAAATCTTAGCCCGTTTGCTTGAAATTTCATTAGAGACGAGAAGACCCTCCCCTGCTAGATAGGCTGCCAGTTGAGTTGATTTGCCACCCGGTGCAGCTGCCAAGTCCAAGACTTTCATACCAGGACTGGGCTGGGCTATCTGAGCCACCATTTGTGCAGCGGGTTCTTGCGAGTAAACCAACCCTGTAGCATGTTCCGGAGATTTCCCAGACACCTTACCATAGTGGCCCCAAGGGGTTTGAGGAATGGGATCAGAAAAGGAAACTGGCGCTTCTTTTAAAGGATTGACCCGAAAGGCCGAAACTGCTTCCTCCTCAAAAGAGGCAAGAAAATCTCTTGCCTCATCTCCTAGTATCTCTTCATATTTTTCAACAAATCCTTCTGGAAATTGCATCTAAGTTCTTTTCCTTTCGTAAATATAGGACTGAATTTCCTCCTGCATCTCAAGAGGTAGCATCATGACCGGCTGTCTGGTTTGAAAATTAGGAGTTTCACCAGAAAGAGTCACAACCCGATAGCCCAAACTTTCCCCTAAAATACTAGCGGCAGCATAATCCCATGGTTGCAGATAGGTAACATAGGTCAACAAACGCCCTGACAAAATCTTGGCAAAACTAATGGCCGCACTCCCATAGACACGAACACCAAGTACCGCTCGACTCAAATCAGCCAGCCCCCATTCATTGGTTTCCAGCATGCCGCTATTCCCTGCAATGAGAAAATCTCCAAGTGGTTTTGCTTTAAAGGGAGTTAAGGGCCTATCATTTAGACAAACTGGAAATTCTCCACCACCGTGATAACAATCTCCTTTGACCACATCATAAATCAGTCCAAACTGCCCCTGACCATTTTCAAAATAAGCCATCATAACAGCAAAATCTTCCTGCTGGGCGACAAAGTTATTGGTCCCATCAATTGGATCAATGACCCAGACCTTGCCCTCTTGAACCGAGGCTCGCAGACAACCTTCTTCAGCACAAATCTTATCCTCAGGATAACGAGACAAAATCTCACCAACCAAGAGTTCCTGAACTTCCTTGTCCAGTCTGGTCACCAAATCCGTTGGAGAGGACTTGGCTTCAACACACAAATCTTCCTGCATATGGTCAAGAATGTACTGGCCTGCTTTCTTAACCAGCTCTTTAGCAAATTTAAATTTACTTTCCAAGAGAAATCTTCCCTTCCCCTTTTTCCTTGGCAGCCTGAACTGCTCGGTAAAGCGAATAGCCACTAACTGTTTCAAATTCTCGTCCCAAACGTTTCTCTTCACTCTTGCTTGGCACAACCAACTTAAATCCCTTATAGGAGTCCAGTAACTTTTTAACCTCTACCTTGCCTTCATAGGCAGCTTCGACATCATTAAAAAAAGAAAGCACTGAAGCAAGTTCTTCAGTGCTCCACGACAAATCTAGTGGGTAACTATACTGTTTGTTCATTAACTAATACCAGCTCTCATTCTTGCTTCTTTTAGTTCTTGCTTACGGTAACTACGAGGGAGAAAAGCACGAATCTCATCTTCATTAAAACCGATCTGCATACGTTTTGCATCGATAATAATTGGGCGACGCAAAAGACTAGGGTACTGCTCAATCAAATGAAGCAATTCCGATACCGAAATACTTTCTACATCAATATCTAATTTTTGAAAAATTTTTGAACGAGTTGAAATGATGTCATCAGTACCATTTTCGGTCAAGGAAAGAATATGCTGCAATTCTTTTCTTGTTAAAGGACTAGTCATAATATTATGCTCCTCAAAAGGAACTTTATGCGTCTCTAACCAGGCCTTCGCCTTACGACATGAAGTACAGCTCGGTGATAGAAATAATGTAATCATGCTTTTCTCTTCTTATCTATACTTTGCTACTTCTATTATACAAAAAAATAAAGCGCTTGACTAGGTGTTTTTAGAAAAAAAACTATTTTTTCAAGAAAAATAAACTGTTCGCAAACGATTGACACAATTGGATTTGGTTTATTCACTCTTAACGATGATTTTAAATGATATACATTTTTATATAGAGCAATTAAAAACATCTTTCGTTTCACTTCCCACGACTTTTCAGGTACAGAAAACCAAAGAAGCTTTCATAGATGGCAAAAAAGAGGAGAAAGGCATGAAGGAAAAAGGTCTCTGGCAAAATCAGAATAACAGGATCCTTGGCTGGGTCAAAAAGCCAAGTATCATCTCCCACAAAGAGAATTTGATGGAAAAGGGTAAAGAATTGGTCAAAACCAATCAAAACTCCCCCAAGACCGAACAGAAAAGGGAAAACCACTAGAGTCAGAAGCCCTTTACTAAATAGAGACAAAAAGCCCTTTTTCACAATTCCTTTGACAAAGAAATAAAAACTTGGCAGTGTCACTAAAGCCACTAGCTGCACTAAGTGAAAGAGGTTCTTGACCACTGCGAAATGGTGCAGACCAGCTGTTGACGAACGAAAATCTGGCATCTGCAAGACCTGACTAAAAGGATTGGTCAGATAATTCATCAAAATATGAAAGTTGTACTGAATGGTTTCTGGTTTTAGATAAACCCGATCTGTTAAGTTCAGCCACTGAATTTCCAGCGGATAAAAAATCCAAGCCAAATAAATGGTCAGAAGGATTGAGAGGGAGAGGAGAAAGAGCATAGAGCTCCAAAAGGTCAGTTTAGTTTTCATCAAAATCCCACTCCGCAAGGCTAGAAACCACATGAGTCGGTGCGATTGGCAGGTCTGCTACTTCTTCTGCCTTGGTAAAACCTGTTGTCACCAAGAGCGTTGGAATAGCATTGTCAATCCCTGCTCGGATATCCGTCAGATAATTATCTCCGACCATGATTAACTCTTCACGTTCCAAACCTAAGTGCTCAACCGCCTTGTCCATAATGATGGCATTTGGTTTTCCAATATAAACAGGCTTCACTCGTGTTGCTACTTCAAGAAGGGTAATCAGTGAACCAGCACCTGGCAAAAGACCGCGTTCTGTCGGGATGTTGAGGTCAGGATTAGTTCCGATAAAATGAGCTCCCTTTTGGATAGCTAGAGTTGCTGTCGCAAATTTTTCATAGTCAACTTGCCAGTCTAGGCCTACTACCACATAGGCCGGATTGACCTTGTCTTCTACATAACCAGCCGCCTTGATGGCTTCCTTGAGCCCTGCTTCTCCGATGACATAGACGGTCTTATCAAGCCCCAAGTCGTTCATATAGTCGATAGTCGCCAAAGTCGCTGTGTAGACAGTCGACAGGGGCGTATCGATATTAAAATTCTGAGCTAGCATCTCCTGAACACTCTCTGGAGTGCGGGTTGTGTTGTTGGTCACAAAAAGATAAGGGATATCCCGCTTTTGCAATTCATGGACAAAAGCCTCTCCTGCTGGAATTCTGTCTTTCCCCTTATAAATGGTTCCATCTAAATCAATTAAATAGCCTTTATATTTCATCTATTTCTCCCTAATCCTTTTTTATTTCTTGCCAAGTGATGATAGCTTGGGCATTGGTCGCCCCGTCGCTTGTAATCTCATGCTTGCTTTCCAGTCCAGTCCGTTCAACAGACGATGTGATCACCCCACCTGGTCGAACTTCCTTGACATACTTGAGGTTGATTTTCTTGGGAATATAGTGGGTCAAAAAGTCCGCTCCCATGACCTCAAAAATCCAGTCAAGATACTTACTGTTATTAACATGGCCATTCATATCCAAGTCGTAAAAACGGACATGGTAATCCTTGCTGACTGGCTCTTCTAGATTTGCATACTTTGGTCCTCGCATCAATTTTTTGGAAAACTCAGACTGGAAAGGAGCCACAATCTCAGGTTCGACAGCATGGACTTTTCGACTGTCTCGGTCCATGAGAACAAAGGTCGCCATCATATGGATAAGGTCCTGACCCGCTTCATCATAAATGGTAAAGCGACGGTAGCAAAAAAGTCGATTGTAGCTCAAAGCTTCCGTTTCAATAGTAATTTCTTCCGCAAAACGAGGCAAACGAATCACCTCAATATCATAGTCTGTGATAATCCAGACCAGATTATAGTTTTCCAAAATGGCCTTATCACTAACTCCCAGTTCAATCGACTGCATCCCTGAAACTTGCAGGGATAGCAAAATCACATCTGGAAGCTTGATATGACCGTTCATATCAGCCATATCAAAAGGAATTTTCATGTTCATTTGATAAGTTAAGCCCATCATCCTACTCCAAAATAAATCGTTCTGCTACGGTGTCTCCCAAAAAGAGACCTCTTTTTGTCATACGCACGCGATCACCCTCTATTTGCATGAGACCTTGTTGAACCAAATCTCTGACGATTTCTCCATAAAGTCCATCAAAAGACCGTCCAAATTTTTCCTCAAATCGCGCCATGGAAACCCCAGATTTCTTGCGGAATCCCAAGAACATTTCTTCTTCCATTTGCTCCTTTTGACTCAGGTGTTCTTCTGTGATCCGAGCATTGCCTTCCTCAACTGCATTGAGATAATGACGAATGGGACCATGGTTTTTATAGCGCACTCCATCTACATAACCAGATGCCCCAGCACCGATGCCATAGTATTCAGCATTGTCCCAATACATGAGATTGTGGCGACTTTCAAAACCAGGCTTGGAGAAATTGGAAATCTCATAATGCTCAAAACCTGCTCGCTCCAGCTCTGCGATGATGTACTCAAACATCTCCGCTTCCAGTTCCTCCTTAGGCAGAGGTAATTTTCCTCGCCGCATGCGGTTCATAAAGACCGTATGGTTTTCTAAAATCAAGCTATACAGACTCATATGGGGAATGTCTAGTCCAATGGCCTTAGCCACATTTTCCTTAATCTGCTCCATGGTCTGACCTGGCAGTGCATAAATCAAATCAATAGAGATATTGTCAAAACCAGCCAGTTTTAGGCGGTCGATATTTTCATAAATGTCCTGCTCCAAATGACTGCGCCCAATCTTTTTCAGCATCTTGTCATCAAAGGTCTGCACACCTAGCGAAACACGATTGACAGCCGAGTTTTTCAAAACAGCTATCTTGTCCGCATCCAAGTCGCCTGGATTGGCTTCAATGGTCAACTCTTCTAAGACAGACAAGTCCAAGTTTTTAGTCAAGCCCTTCAATAACACCTCCAATTGCGAAGCTGACAAAGCTGTCGGTGTGCCACCACCGATATAGAGGGTTCTCAACTTTTGAATATCATAAGATTGAAACTCTTCTAACAGATGTTCCAAATAACTATCTACCGGCTGATTCTTGATAAAAACTTTTGAAAAGTCACAATAATAACAAATCTGGGTACAAAATGGGATGTGCACATAGGCTGACGTTGGTTTTTTCTGCATAGTAATTATTATACCACAAAGACAGGCTAGGAGAAAAAAATCACCATCCCCAGATACATAGTCCGTCCAGAGATGGTGATAGTTTATTCTTCTGTTATGTTAATAACAATCTCTTCTGGTTCATCAAGAGTTTTGGCTTTTTCTTGCCATTGCTCCTTGAGATTATTAAATCGATCTTTTGATGCTTCTTTCGCATGACGAGTACATGATTTGGCTTGAGCAAGTACACTGTCTACAGTGATTTCACCTGACTCAACCTGTTCTTTAGTTTTAAGAACAAAATCTGTAGCCTGCTCCTTGACTTCTGTCAGTTTTTCACAGACCTGCTCCTTGGCATACTCCGGATCTTCTCTCAAATCAGCTAGAAAATCTTGAGCTTGACTGCAAACTTGTTTGCCCTTGTCACTTGTTAAAAACAAGGCAAGAGCTGTACCTGAAACGGTTCCTAAAAGGATTGAGGATAGTTTAGCCATAAGAATTCTCCTTTTTTATTTTTTGAAAAATTTACTTGCAAGACGAAGAGCTGACAAACTTGCACCAGTCTTCAGTGTTTTTGAACCAGCTGATGAAGCTTTCTTGCTCAAGACACGCGCTTGGTCATTGAGGTCGGAAACAGATAGAGATAAATCTGCAACAGCACTAAAGAGTGGATCAATTGTTGCCACCTTGACATTGATATCATCTGCCAAGACATTGACCTTAGCCAGCAATTCATTGGTATGATGCAAGGTCACATCCACATCTGAAGTCAAGGTTTTAATCGTCTTCTCTGTTTCATCGATAACACGTCCAAGCTTTTGTACAGTAATGATTAGATACACTAAAAATACAATCAAAGCAAGGGCAACAAGAATATATGCAACTTCTAACATTTAATTTTCCTCCTCTGTAATATAGTAAGGGGCCTTCTTTCGATTTTGATATAGAATGATAAAAATCCCCAGTCCAATAAGAACAACTGAAAGCCATTGAGACACTCGAAGACCAAAGAACATGAGACTATCTGTCCGCATACCTTCGATGACCATACGACCGAAACCATACCAAATCAAATAGAAAGCAGTGATATGACCTCGTCTGAGGCTCTTCCATTTTCGTCTAAAAATCAGAATCAAGGCAAATCCAAGTAGATTCCATAGGGACTCATAAAGGAAGGTCGGTTGACGGTAGCTCCCCTCAATATACATCTGGTCACGGATAAAGCCAGGTAGATAATCCAGATTATCCACTGCCGCACCATAAGCTTCTTGGTTAAAGAAATTGCCCCAGCGCCCCAGACTTTGGGCAATCATGACGCTCGGCGCCGCAATGTCTAAAAAATCCCAAGTATTGATGAGTTTACGATCAGCAAAGATATAGAGCACAAGGGCACCAGTTATCAAACCACCGTAAATGGCCAAACCACCATTCCAAATGGCAAAAATCTCTCCCAAATTCTGACTATAGTAATCAAAACGGAAAATAACATAGTAGAGACGAGCTCCTAAAATAGCCAAGGGAAAGGCTATCAAGATAAAATCTAAAATATCATCTGGGATGATCTTCTTTCTAGGTGCTTCTTTCATGGTCAAATAAACCGCAAGAATCAAGCCTGTCACAATACACAGGGCATACCAACGAATGGCTAGAGGGCCTAGATGAATAGCAATTGGATCAAGCATTAGGCACCTCGTTTTGAGCAATAAGATTGGTCAAACGTTCTTCAAACAAACGTGTCGCATCAAAGCCCATTTCCTTGGCACGATAGTTCATGGCAGCTGCCTCAATCACAACAGAGATATTACGACCTGTTTTCACCGGGATACGGATACGAGGGATAGATACGCCAGAAATTTCTATTTCCTCTGCATTGTTTCCAAGACGATCAAAAGTCTTATGCGTATCGTAATTTTCCAAGTAAACAGCCAGCTGGACTTGTGAAGAATCCTTGACCGCACTCGCACCGTAGAGGCTCATAACATCGATAATTCCAACCCCACGAATTTCAATCAAGTGCTTTAAGATTTCAGCTGGTTCACCCCAAAGAGTAATCTCATCCTTGGCAAAGATATCGACACGGTCATCAGCTACCAAGCGGTGACCACGTTTGACAAGCTCTAGCCCTGTCTCACTCTTACCGATGCCACTATCCCCCTGAATCAAGACACCCATCCCATAGATATCCATCAGAACACCGTGCACACTAGTCCGTTCTGCCAAACGAGAATCCAGATAACTAGATAACTCTCCAGATAAACGACTGGTCGCCGTACGGCTGGTTAAAATGGCAATCTTACATTCTCTGGCTGCCTTTAGCATCTCCTCTGGAACTACCAAACCGCGAGCAACAATGACCGCAGGTGTCTCAGGTAAAAACATTTTTTTCAAGACTTGGTAACGGTTGTGAGAGGACATCGAAACAAGATAAGACCACTCCTTCATCCCCAAGAGTTGAATCCGCTCTGGCGTATAGTAGTCAAAGTAGCCTGTCATTTCAAGACCAGGTCGCGTAATGTCCGCTGTATTAATTTCCTTTTCAAGTAATTCTGGTTCGCCATAGACAATGTCTAGTCTAAGCTTTTCAATCACTTCTTTTACTAAAACCGACATCATTTCCTCCTTCAATCTAGTTCTTTTTACTATTATATCAAATTGTAGGAGGATATTTGAGATTTTTGCAGGCTTTATAGTATTTATTTAAAAGAAAAGGACTAGATTTCTCTAGCCTCTCATTTCTAATTAGAATTTTTTACGTTTACGAGCTGCTTCTGATTTACGTTTACGTTTTACAGAAGGTTTTTCATAGAATTCACGTTTGCGTGTTTCTTGAAGAGTACCAGCTTTAGTAACCGCACGTTTGAAACGACGAAGTGCATCGTCAAGAGATTCATTCTTACGTACTACTGTTTTAGACATTTTTTTCACTCCCTTCAAGTTCAAGATTTATTCTATTTTACACGTAAAAGGAATAATTGTCAAGAAAAAATGCAAGTAAATTTTGATTATCTTCAATTTTAATCTTATTGTTAATCTTGTTAAAATTGATTAACATTTATAGATGAAAATGATATAATAGTGACACATATTGATTAGCAAAAATTAGTATTATTTAGAAGTGAATCTATAACATGAAAAGAATCATAAAAATTTGCCCTGTGGTCAGTATTTTAGTTGTAATTTGTTTATTGCTAGGAATTCTTACTACCTTTTTGGGAAGTGTAATGTATGACTTATTTGCATTTCATTCAAAGCCAATTTATTGTTGGCAATACTTTAGTGGTACATTTATGCATGGAAGTAAAGAAGCACCAGTATGGTTTATATGGTTTCATCTAGTTTTAAATACTTTAATGTTACTTCCTTTTGGTGGGCTATTGGAGTATAAAAGGGGATCAAAATATGTATTTTTAGTTTTTATTACTTCTATGGTAATATCTTCAATTGCATTCCATATATTAACACAGAATCAAGAAATTCAGGCATCGGGTATCTCTGCGATTGGCTATGCTTTTGTAACGGGCGGGATGATGAGTATGTTTAGTATATGGAAAAATTTCAATTTAGGATTAAAACTATTTTATATCCTTTTAATCGTTCTATCTCTAACCATGCTTCTACCAAATATAACAGGCTGGATTTCAACCTTTCTTCACATGTCAGGAATTGCCAGTTATATCATGATTTCCAGCATCAACAACTCTTGCGTTTGTGGTGAATAACAAGTATAACACAGAGGTGTTTTCTTATGCCTATAACTAGATTTCATTTGACAACAGTTTCCCTTGAAGATGTTCGGTCAGCTAAACCAAGCCTAGACTTAGCCTTGGCTAGCGAGCCTAATATCTTCAAGCCTATTATCAAATGAAATCAAGAGCTAACTATAAACTAGTTAAACCATTATATTTTTAGGAAGACTGGATGGCTAACTTCATTATAGAACTTTCATTTTTATATGAAATATCGACAACTGTTACGGTGATTTACAGAAAAATTTCTTTTAGCAGAATAGTGAACATTTGAAGTAAAAAGCCACTCACTCCAAAGAGCAAGTGGTTCTTATACTTTTTATTTTTCTAACAAACTGAGCGCTTCAGCATCTGCAATAATCGTCACATCAGGGTGATTTTGGAGGCTACTTGCTGGTAAGTTCTCAGTCACTGGGCCAGACACGGTTCCAGCAATAGCTTCTGCTTTTGATGCACCGTAAGCAAAAAGAAGGATTGACTTGGCATCCAAGATATTTTTAATTCCCATTGAAATAGCTTGGGTTGGGACGTCTTCAATCTTGTCAAAGAAGCGTGCATTGGCTTCGATTGTAGACTGGTCTAGGTCTACAAGGTGTGTCTGGCTATCAAAGGCAGTTCCTGGCTCATTAAATCCGATATGTCCATTGCGACCGATTCCCAAGATTTGCAGATCAACTGGATGGTCAGCCAAAATTTGATTGTAGCGTTCAACTTCAGCCTCAGCATTGTCCTTAACCCCACGAGGCAAGAAACTTTCTTTAAATGGTTTTTGGTTAAACAAGTTTTCTTGCATGAAGTAACGATAAGACTGTGGGTTGTCCCCATCAAGCCCTACATACTCATCAAGGTTGACACTAGTTAGATTTGAAAAATCAAGATCACTCTCAACAATTTCCTTGTAAAATTCAAGTGGGCTACTTCCTGTCGCAAGTCCCAATGTTTGAGCACCATTATCCAATTTTTCCTTCAAAATCTCAAAAGCAACTTTTCCACCTTCGACTTGGTTTTCAACTTTAATAACTTTCATTCTTTTATCCTCCGTTTTAATCTATATTTATTATATGGTATAGACCAATTTTTGTCAAGTGAAAACGGTTTAATTTCTAAAAAAAGAGCGTCCAAACTTGAAACATGTTATAATGTATAGGATTAGAACTTAGAAAGAATGAACAGATATATGAATACAGCTGATTTTGATTTCCACTTGCCTGAGGAATTGATTGCCCAAACCCCTCTTGAAAAACGGGATGCCTCTAAACTCCTCATCGTCAACCGTGAGACAGGAGAAATGCAGGATAAACACTTCCACTCTATTATTGATATGCTGGAACCTGGTGATGCCCTTGTCATGAACGATACCCGCGTCCTACCTGCCCGCCTCTATGGACAAAAGGAAGAAACTGGAGGTCATGTGGAACTTCTCCTGCTCAAAAATACTGCAGGTGATGAGTGGGAAGTTCTGGCAAAACCTGCCAAACGCCTCAAGGTCGGTACTCGCGTCAGCTTTGGAGATGGCCGTCTCAGCGCTGTCGTTACGGAAGAATTGACTCACGGGGGCCGCATTGTCCGCTTTGAATACCAAGGAATTTTCCTAGAAGTTTTAGAAAGTCTGGGTGAAATGCCATTACCGCCTTATATCCATGAAAAATTGGATGATCGTGAACGGTATCAAACCGTTTACGCCAAAGAAAGTGGCTCTGCTGCTGCACCGACTGCTGGCCTACACTTCACGAAAGAACTGCTAGCAGAAATCCAAGCTAAGGGTGTTCATCTAGTCTATCTGACTCTTCATGTCGGGCTTGGAACCTTTAGACCCGTTTCAGTTGACAATTTGGACGAACATGAAATGCACTCAGAATTCTACCAACTTTCTGAGGAAGCTGCTGCCACCCTTCGCTCTGTTAAAGAAAACGGTGGTCGAGTCATTGCTGTCGGAACCACTTCTATCCGCACTTTGGAGACTATTGGTTCCAAGTTTGATGGGCAAATCCAAGCAGATTCTGGCTGGACCAATATCTTTATCAAACCTGGGTATGAGTGGAAGGTGGTGGATGCCTTCTCAACCAACTTCCACCTACCAAAATCAACTCTGGTCATGTTGGTTTCTGCCTTTGCCGGCCGTGAATTGGTCTTAGATGCCTACCACCATGCTATTCAAGAACGATACCGCTTCTTTAGTTTTGGCGATGCCATGTTTATCTATTAATTTTCATAATCAAAAAAAGCGCATATTATCAAGGTTTTATAAAGCCTGATAGTATGCGTTTTGTAATGGATAAAAATTGAGTTAATCTATTCTAAAGCTCGGATCTTTCCAACTCTGGACACTGGCATTGATAACTGCGCCGACAATCAAAATCTTCGCGATGAGTATAAACCAGAACATCATGACTACCACGACGACGGAACTGAAAAAACGCACGTCCACTAGGTGATTGACATAATTGTTGACATAGACGGAAAAGATATTGAGCAGTAAGAGCAGGGTCAACAAGACAAAGACACTACCTGGTAATACAAAGCGAATTCGTCGAACCTTAACGTTTGGCAGGAAATAATAAAGCATGACCAAGACAGCAAAAATCAAGGAATAAACCAAGGGACCTGTTAGGTCTTGCAGATAATCAAAGAGAGGACTATCCGATTTCCAGTAACTTTTGATAAGGTTGAGGAGCATGCGGCCAAAAACGCTTAGAAAGAGAGCCAAAGCAAAGAGAATCTGCAAGCCAAAACTGACAAACAAACTCATGAGCTGGTGGGAAATCATTCCACGATTTTTAGCTACTCCATATGCTTTATTAAAGGCTTTCTGTAGGAAATTCATGGATTTTGAAAAGGTCCAGATGGCTGACAAAACAGCAAAACTCAATAAGCCCGTTGACGGTTGAGTCAGCACTTCTGTAATAATCTTTGCGACCACATCATACATGGTATCGGGCAAGAATTCATCGACAACCTTTAAAAAATTAGAAACTGGAATTTGAAAATAGGGCAGGATATTGACCACCACTAAAAGCAAGGGGAAAATCGAAATCAACCAATAGTAGGCTACTGCGACACTGGTCAACTCACTCTCTGATGCTTGATAATAATGCAAAAAGGCTTTTAATAAAGGCTTGTCTATCAGCTCTTTCCACAACTTCTTCATGTCACACTCCTTCATTTACAATCTTATACTCAATGAAAATCAAAGAGCAAACTAGGAAGCTAGCCGCAAGTTGCTCAAAGCACAGCTTTGAGGTTGCAGATAAAGCTGAAGTGGTTTGAATTTGATTTTCGAAGAGTATTAACTAATTTCTTCTTACCAATTCCATCATATCATAAGGCAGGGTATTGGCAGCTTCCTTCAAGGAATAGTTCTCTAGGTTATTTACATTTTGTCGTAACTTCTTGGCATACTTGGTCGTAATCAATCGTTTTTCTTCATATTCGAAAATCAACTTGCGCTCCAGATAATATCCTCTCAGCATCTCATCGATATTGTTGGGCTTGACACGATTGATAACCCGTTCGACAAAGGCACCACTGGTAATAATAGCTGTTTCTCGGAGACGAGAATCCTGCACGAAGCTGATCAAAGAACTCTTATAAACCCCTTTAAGGTCCTCCAGACTTTCGATAATCATCTCGGTATTTTCTAAATAGAGCTCTGCAATTTGGTCATAGTCAATGTCTCTAAGTTTCTGTGATTCTTCATTTTTCCAACTGCGAAAGGTCTTACCAAAGGTAAAGACTTCGTGAAGGATAAAACGTAAAGTTCGTAAGGAAACGAGGAAATAATAGGTCAATCGTGAAACAAACTTGCGATTGATGTTTTGTTCCATGTTTTTCAGATAACGTTGGTAAACTCGATAGGCACGGTCACTCATCTTGTCCTCTTCGTAAGCCTGTTCTAAACCATCACTTTCAATACTGAGGATGAGAAGTTTCAAGGCTTCCCAGTCTGCTTGAGCCACCTTATTTTCTTGACTCAAGATGAGATTTTCAATACGTCCATGATAATTGTCAATAGCCGCATAGAGGGGAAGTTTATTTCTGGTGCCTTCCAACTCTTTTTCCAACTCTAGCGTTACTTCATTCAAAATGCTGATATGCATGAGATAGTCCTTGCTTTCTTCCTGTTCATCAGAAAGATGAGGAAGAACCAAAAGACCCGTTAAAAAGCTTACAAGTGTCACACCTGCGACAAAGAATAGTAAAAGAGGATACTCCTGCTCTAGATTACTTGGTATCAGAAGGATTGTAGCAATCGACACGGTTCCCTTAACACCTGAGAAGGTCAAGAGAAGCATGTCCTTCATATACTTATTTAGCTTTTTCTTAAGACGTCTGGTTCTATAGGCATAATAGCCATAAATCATGACAAAACGAATGGCAAAGAGGACAAAGGTAAGGGCGAAAAGAGATAGCAATAAGAGTAAGGGATTATAGATTGGATTGGTCAAGATAGGTTCTGCTATTATTTCCAACTCCATCCCTAAAATCACAAAGACAGAACCGTTGAGCATAAAGTTCACTGTATGCCAGACCGTCTCGGTCACCGTATCCACTTGGGCTTCGAGAAGCGTAATTTTCTTAAACCGGCTTGCCTTTAAAATCCCCGCAACTACAACGGCAATAATCCCTGAAACATGGACTTCTTCTGCCAGAAAGAAAGTCACCAGAGGCAAACTCAATTCTAATAAAAGTTCGCTAGCAATATCCGTTGCTCGCACACTCAGCAAGAAGGTATGGAGGAAACGGTTGGTCATGGCTGTTAAAAAGCCAATCAAAAAACCTCCTAAAATTGAAAAGAAGAGCGAACTACTAGCTTGCCCAAGGGAAAAAGCTCCTGTTGTCCAAGCTGTCAAAGCTACCTGAAAGGCAACCAAGCCAGAAGCATCATTCAAGAGTCCTTCACCCTTAAGAATATTGGACACGCGCTTAGGAAAGCTAAACCGCTCCGAAAGAGAAGCAAAAGCTACCAAGTCCGTAGGTCCAAGGGCCGCCCCAACAGCCAAGCAAGCTGATAAGGGAAGGCTGAGCCAAAGAAGATGGGCCAAGCCACCCAAACTCAGGGTCGAGATGAAAATCACTGGAAATATGAGATAGACAATGATTCGCCAGTGTTTTAAAATAGCTGTAATATCAGCTTCTTCCGACTCTCGGAAAAGCAAGGGACCGATAACCAGGGCCAAAAACAACTCTGTATTGAGGTGAAAGTCGGTATTGGGTAAAAAGAGACCAATCACAATTCCTAAAAGAATTTGCACCAAAGGAAGAGGCAAAAAGGGTAAGAGCTTATTGGTTGTACTTGAGACAATCAAAACCAGTAAAAATAGGATGAGGTAAATCAGTAATTCCACACATGTCCTCCTTAATCTTTTTTACAGCAGGATTCAAATATCTCCTTCTGCTCTTTGATTTTTTGGTCAATCTTGGAACAGTCTTTGTGCTCAATTTTTTTCTGACACCGTTCCATTTCAAGAGCAACTAATTTTTTCTTGATTTTAAGCATTTTTTTACTCATATGAGCCTGATCTAGCGCATCCACTGCTCGTTCGTGGTGGGGTGATTCAACGAAATTCTGGCGCATAGCATCCAGCTTTTCACGTAAGTATTGTTTATCCATGTCTATATCTCTCTAATTTTTCAATCATCACTAAAAATGGTGGGTTGTTAACTTGGTTTACAGTTCGGTAAATGGCAGCTGTGTACTCTTGTTGGTTCAACTGGCTAACAAACTCCAAGACAGCATCTTTCTCGAGGTCGCCTCCATCATGACCATAGTAGATCATGATGGCAATCCGTCCTCCTTTGACAAGCAAATGACACAGCTTTTCTAAGGCTTCGATAGTAGTCTGAGGTTGGGTAATGACAGACTTATCAGCAGAAGGCAGATAACCCAGATTAAAAATCCCTGCCTTGGCTTCAGTCACAAACTGGTCCAGTGTCTCATGGCCTTGCAAGAGTAACTGGGCATTTGTCAGGCCAGCCTGTTGCAAACGCTCTTGGGTCTTTTCCAAGGCTTGCTCCTGAATATCAAAAGCATAGACTTGCTTGGCTAGCTTGGCTAGAAAAAGCGTGTCATGACCATTTCCCATAGTCGCATCTACTACGATATCGTCCTGAGTTACTACCTCAGCCAAAAAATCATGTGCCATCTCAAGTGGTCTTTTCATTTTCAAACTCCTGTTTTACAGCCTTGCATCCTTGAACACTTCCACGACGTCGCATCTCCATCTCAATGCTGTTGAGAACTTCCCATTTATTGAGGCTCCACATAGGACCAATCAGCATATCTCTAGGTGCATCTCCTGTGATTCGATGGATGACGATATGTTTGGGAATGATTTCCAATTGGTCGCAGATGACCTTGACATATTCGTCCTGACTCATCAATTGCAAGCGTCCTTCGTGGTAATCTCGCTGCATCCGTGTATTGGTCATAAGGTGAAGCAAGTGCAGTTTAATCCCTTGAATATCATTATCCGTAACACAGCGACGGACATTTTCAATCATCATCTCATGAGTCTCACCAGGCAAACCATTGATCAAATGGGAAACAATCTCAATCTTGGGATACTTTCTCAAACGCTTGACCGTTTCTACATACAATTCATAGGAGTGGGCACGATTAATCAGGTCAGAGGTTGTTTCATAAGTAGTCTGCAAGCCCAATTCAACCGTCACATGCATGCGCTCCGACAACTCAGCCAAATATTCAATGGTTTCGTCTGGCAGACAGTCTGGCCGTGTTCCGATATTGATGCCTACTACACCTGGCTCATTGATAGCCTGCTCATAGCGCTCTTGGATGACTTCCACCTTTTCATGGGTGTTGGTAAAATTTTGAAAATACACCAGATACTTCTGCACATCTGGCCACTTGCGGTGCATGAAGTCAATTTCCTTATAAAATTGCTCACGGATAGGCGCATCCGGTGCTACGATAGCATCTCCAGAACCTGAAACCGTGCAAAAAGTACAACCTCCATGAGCCACAGTCCCATCACGATTTGGACAGTCAAACCCCGCATCAATAGGGACTTTAAAGGTCTTTTCTCCAAAGAGTTTTCGATAATAGTCATTCAAGGTATTATAAGATTTCATAACTTTCATTATAACAAAAAACATCCACAATCTCAAAAGCCTGACTTTCCTATAAATTCCTCTATTTCTCGTTTCCATTAGCCATTTTTTATGATACAATATGGATATGATTTTAATGAAATTAGCATCTATTTTATTATTGATACTGACCTTAGTCGTCTGCATTATCATAACCAAACTTTTTAGATTAAAAAAACTAGGACGAAACTTCGCGGATTTGGCTTTTCCAATTTTGGTATTTGAGTATTACCTTATTACAGCTAAAACCTTTACCCATAATTTTCTCCCTAGACTGGGACTAGCCCTCTCACTCCTAGCCATAGTTCTCGTTTTTTTCTTCCTTTTGAAAAAACGCAGCTTTTACTATCCTAAATTCATCAAATTCTTCTGGCGTGCAGGATTCTTATTAACCCTTGTCATGTATATCGAGATGATTGTTGAATTGTTCTTAATGAAATAGTCGAATCCCTAGAAAGTTAAGGCCTAGGGATTTTTATACTCAACGAAAAGGAAGTAACTATTTCCACAATAAAACGCATAATATCAAAGTTTTTCAACACCTGATATTATGCGTTTTGTAATTTTAAAGACTTTTTTTCAGCCTCAATACATTGTTTTAACTTTCATCAAAACAAATCAGTTTTTAAAGATCTCTAATCTTCTTTTTTTCCTTTAGTGGCTACTAAGCCTGCACTCAAACCTAGAAGAGCTAAACCTGCTGCTACTGCTGCCTGTTCTGCCTCTGTTCCAGTGTTTGGCAAGTGATTCTTTTCATCTTGCTGGGCTTCAACTGAACGTGAGCTCACTTGTTTTTCATCCATTTTCTCAGTTTCTACTTGTTGTTTTGTAGATTCTTGAGATTCTGGTTTTTGAACTTCTTGATCTTGTAGCACAGACTTACTAGTTTCTTTAGAAGTTGCTTTAAGCTGTTCTTGAGGAGCTGATTTTGTATCTTTTATAGCTGTACCAACCTCTACGATACGGTCTTCAGCCATCACTTTATCATAGCTTTCTTTCTCAGTTCGCTTGCCATTTTCTACTTCAATCAAGTGAACACGAATACCTTGTCTTCCTTCTTGGAGGATACGAGTTTCACCTAGATATAACTTGTCAGACTTACGTTCTTCAACCTTGAAGTCAATTGCTTCTTCTTCGATTACAAGTTCTGGTCTGTTAAGGACTAAGTTCTTCACTCCATCTTCTGGAAGGGAGGTTCCTGGTTTGGTTCCAACCAAGACGATGCGGTCTGTTGGAGTCTGTATTACTTCACGGAATTTTTCTTCCTTACTTCCACTAGGATTAACCGCTGTGAAGATACGTTCCTTACCAACTTTTCCTTCTTGTTCTACACGAGTTTCACCTAGATACAGCGTTGAATCCTTTTTCTCAACTGTCTTGTAGGCCAAATCTTTTTCAACAAATTCGAGTTTTGGAAGATCTTCTTGTACAGCAGCAACTGTCTTCTCAGAAATCGGTTTTTCCTTAGTCAATTTAATCCGGAATTCTTTGACATTCTTACCACTCTCTGATACCAGACGGACTAATACAGGAAGATTTTCATTTCCACTATCCACAATTGTAGATGTGACTTGATCTTTCCCTTCCACAGTGATTTTTGGACGTTCCCCTTTATAAATCAATTCATAGTCCAAACGATTTTCAGAGAAGTCAGGGAGCTCTTTACCATCTACTAAAATTCTTCCCTCTGTGCTCTCTTTTGCAAGTTCACTTGGTGCTCGGAAACTTAATTCAGTTAAAGCAACCCCATTTTTATCTGCTTTTCGATCCATGCGCCATCTCATAGCTTTGGTAGTCACAGGTTTAAATGTCACATTGATCTCGTCTCCAGCTTGAATTTCTTTGTCTGCGTAATAAGGAACAAGTTCCCAATTATCAGGGTTATTAAATGGATGATTTGTTTCGTAGCTGTAGTTTGAATAGTAAACCGGAACATCAAAGTCAGGACCGATGTATCGTTCCAATACAAGTTTAGCTGGGGCATCTGTTCCACTATCTGCAAAGAAGTTTAGTTTAGCTTGTGAAATCTTTCTATCCACAATTTTACCATTCTTTTTAAAGATAACACCAACTGATACTTCTGGATTAGCGGATGGATTAGCGGACCAGTTTGTCCAACGGTTGTCTTGATTTCGGTCATTATCATTTAAATAGTCTACACGGTCGTTCGAATTATCATCCAAATCATTAGTAGCTGAAGCAAAAGCCTGACTATGAGTAGCAAGATAATCTGGATTATCAGAAAGAGATCTACCGACCTTGTCCGTTACTCGAACAGATAATTCTACTGGGACTTCACTACCAACTACATGGCCTTTAATTGTATATTCCCCAGCTTTGTTTAAGGTAGAAGCAGGGACTTTTTCCCATTCAACTGCCAAATCTTTTACGTCATAACCGCTCTTACCTGCGAAATAAACTGGAACCTTATTTGGCAATTCCAAAGGTTGACCTAATTGCAACAATTGAGACTGTTTGGCAGCAGCAATTGGTTTACGAGCCAACAAATCTTTATCTTTTGTAAAGTGAAGGTTGTATTCTCCAAGAATATCGCCATTTTCTGCTTTCACAATAACACGGACAGGATCGCCCTCTTTCACACTAGGAACCACTGTAGCAAGTCCATTATTTGTGATACTAGCTGTTACTTCTGGAATTTTTCCATCACTATAGTCTAAATAGTAATCTGTTAAGTCTGGATTAAAGTGAGGAAGATCTTTTCCAGCCACCTTAATGTTAGTAGTTGCCTCTTTAGCTGATGCTACCTTTTTAGAGAAAACTTGTAATTCTGTAATTGATGTTCCAAGTTTATCATCAGCTCTTGTCATGCGAATACGTACCGCGTAGGTATCCACCTTGTCAAAACTGAAATGATTCATTCCTCCAGCTTTTAACTGATCTGGAGCCTTAAGATTTGTAACTGGTTTCCAATTTTTACTGTCATTAAATACGTGGTTTTCACCCTCTACATAACCAGGATTCTTCGGTGTAGTTGGAGCTTTTTCACCAACATAATACTCAATGACGTAAGATTTTGGAGCACCTACACCACTATCTTCATAAAAGGCTACATTCAAATTATCAACCGAACGTTTTGTCAAAATACCTGAATCTCCAAATAGCACTCCTACTGAGGCTTCTTCAGAACGTTTCCAGTTTGACCAACGATTTGCAGGCTGGTTACCATAAGAAATCACTTTATCATTTACATTAGATACTGGGTCATAAGAATGAGAATCTGATGCAAAGGCAAGTGGTAATTCTGAACCTGTCCATTGATCTGAAATATTCTTCCCAATTTCTGTCTGACTCGATACACGAACATGTAATTTCGTTGTCAGTTGTGTTCCTTCTACATGACCTGTTACAGTAAAGATTCCTTCTTTTGCATACTGGCTTGCATCAATAGTATCCCAAGCTACCTTAGCTGAAGATACTTGGCCATTTGAATAATAAGTTCGGACACTTTCTGGCAAGGTTGGTGCCTCAGAAATTGGTGTTGTGATGCTCACATCTTCAACTTTTACAATTCCTTCTACTGACACTGTCGCACGCGCTTCTTGATTCAATCCTTCAACCTTACCAAGAACTTCAAAAGTATGATATTGATTTAACTTTTCAGATGGAATCGAATCCCAAACTACCTTATGAACTTTTGGAAATCCTTTATCGTACTCAACTGTTACTGTAGATGGAAGATTTGGTGTTTGGTGCAAATCTGTCACAAGGCTAACCGGGCGAATGGTCTGAACAACTTTATCTTCAGTATTTGCTGCGATCGTTAGAGGAAGTTCTCCTTTTGCACCTTCATATTGAGCTTGTAAAGTGAGACTGCCTGGTTTATGCAACTCTAGCATTCCCTTATTAACAGAGACTCCTCCCTCACCTTGACTTGAGAAAGTCACCTTATCAGTTGGTAAAACAGCTTCAGTTCCATCCTGATAACGGGCTAAAACTGTCACTTTAACAGTTTGATCTTCTTTGAGGCTAGCAGCTTGATCCACTCTGAGACTCAAACTTTCAATTTGTGGAGAATCAACAAGGAACTGAACAGCATAGGTTTGTAACTGTCCCCCATCTTTAGGCTGAATGTAGATACTAGCACGCATTCCATTGGATTCATTTGCCTGAATCACGTTCACATCGGCATTTTCAGCACTAGCACTGACTTCTGGAATTTTTGCACCATAAGAAAGTTTGTGATAATGTACAGGATGCTCTTTTGAAAGTTCCGTAACACTTTCACCAGCTACTGCTATAGTTGGTGTAACTTGAGACAATTCCTTACCATCATCAACTATCAAAGTAGCGTGGATGGTTCTATCTCCTAATTGGCTAGTCATCTGAATATGTGCCCCCGGAGTAGATAACTTCTCTTTATCTTCTGGTGAAATTTCCCAATTTTCAACTTCATAATTGTGAATACGACCATCTGTTGAAACAAGTGAAACAAGTTTATCCACAGAACTCAAGTCTGTTCCAGGTGTGATGCGTTTAACAGCTGGAAGTTCATTTGCAATTGTAAGTACTTCAACACGAGCCTCAACTTCACGCCCATCAGACATACCTTTTACAGTTACAATTCCAGCTTGACTAACATCTGCTTGAGACCAGGTTACAGGACGTTTTTCACGACTACCATCACTATATACAAATGGCACTGTCTGAGGCATTTTAAGTTTTTGTCCTAAAACTGTACGTACTTTTGGTATTTCTGTGCTTAAAACAGTTTTTTCTGACTGGTCTGACTTACCTGTAAAAATCGTAACTTGATCTGATTTCAACAATCCTGAATAAGCTGTAAGGGTAAATTTACCTGCTTGATCAGTCGATTTAACAATCGCTACCCCTTTACCATTAAAGGCTCTACGAATCCAAGAACCATCTGCTTGTTCTTTATAACGTTCACGACTAGCTTGCTCACCATTATCCACACCAACCAATTGACCTTGTCCATGAAGTTGGAAGTGAACTTGATTGTTGGCAGTTGGCACAACATTGCCCTTACTATCTACAATTTCATAATAGATATAAGTCAAATCTTTTCCATCTGCAGCGATAGCGTTCTCTTCCTTAACCAGACGAACACCAGCAGGCTCACCAGCAGTCACTATCTTATCTCGAGCAATTTCCTTACCAGACTCATCTCGAGCAACTGCTTCTAAAGTTCCTGGTTTATAAGCAACTTTCCACTCCAAATATAGTTCGTGAGGATTTTCACCTTCTTGGTATGTACGACCATCACTAGTTTGTTTTTTGTTGAATTTTTTAAGACCTAGTGACTCATTATTTAAAAACAACTCAACACTAGCAGCATTGGAATAGGCTCTAACCGGGATTCGATTTTCAGCATCTGCAACATTGTCTGCCAATTCAGTCTTTTCCCAGTTCCAGTGAGGAAGTAAATGAACCATTGGTTTTTTCTTAGCAGAAACCCACTGACTTTGGTAGAGATAATAGTCATTTTTTGGCATCCCTGCGGTATCAACAATACCAAAGTAGGAACTTTTTACCGGCGTACTATTTTGATTGTGCCATGGAGTTGGTTCTCCAATATAATCCGTACCTGTCCAAATGAATTGTCCAGCATATCCTGGATGATCTCTATCGAAAGTCCATGATGCTGTAGCAGTTTTACCCCAACCAACACGATCATTACCATAATCGGATTGTTCGTAATTACGCCAGTATTGATTACTTCCTACCCACTCACTCTCTGGATGGAAATAACTTCCCCTTGTACGAGTTGCTGAAGACGTTTCTGACCCATAAATGAGCCATTTAGGATGTTTCGCATGAAGAGTTTGATAATTTTCTTCCGAGTAATTCAATCCAACTGCATCCAGTTCATCTGCGATCTTTTCATGATCTCCAGTTCCATCTCCGAAACGGAATTTATCAGCTCCCATGGTTACATAACGTGTATTATCAACAGATTTAATCACTTTTACCAAGCGTTTGACAGTTGCAAGAGAATGGGCTTTCCCATCTGCTTCACCGATTTCATTACCAATAGACCACATGACAACAGCAGGATTATTTTTATCTCTTTCTACCATTGTTCGAAGATCGTAGTCGGACCATTTTTCACCCTTTCTTGCTTCAGGGTGGGTAGCATCTTTTTCAAAGAAACGACCATAGTCGTATGGTTTCTTACCTCCATACCAAGTATCAAATGCTTCTTCTTGAACAAGCAAACCGAGCTCAGCTGCAATCTGTAAGGTCTGAGGACTTGCTGGGTTGTGAGTCGTACGAATCGAATTCACTCCCATTTCCTTCATTTGTTTCAGACGACGATATTCTGCCTTATAGTTTTCTTCTGCTCCTAGCGCTCCATGATCATGGTGCAATGAAACACCGTGGAACTTGATATGTTCACCATTTAAAGAGAACCCTTGGTCGGGAGTCCAGTTATAGTAGCGATAACCAAATAAATCTTTCTTTGCATCTACGAGCTGACCATCTTTGTAAACACGAGTTACCATCTCATATAAAGCAGGTTTGTCAGATGACACTGTCCACAATTTTGGTTTTTCAACCTCTAATGCTAAATCCAAATGAATGGTTTCCTTAGCTTTTAGAGTTTTACTCTCAGTTCGAACAAGTTTTGTAACCGCTTTACCACCTCGTTCAAAAATTTGATACTCTGCTACAATTTCATGGTCTTTATTATCTGTATTAACAATTCTACTGCTTACTTGGGTTTCAACTTTTCCTCCTTGTTGACTCTCTAGTTTTGGAGTTAAAATAGTTGTTCCATTTTTTTCAACATGAATCTTATCTGTTACCTGCAATGATACGTCTCGATAGATACCACTTCCTGAATACCATCTACTACTCGGTTGCTTATTAACTGCATGAACAGAAATGACATTTTCTCGCCCATCTTTATGGAGATAGTTACTAATATCATATGAAAATTGATTGTAACCATTTGGATAGTGACCAACTAGTTGGCCATTGACAAACACTTGTGAATCCATGTAAACACCATCAAAGGTTACACGAACATCTTTATTCAAGTCCTTTTCGTCTAATTTAAAGGTTTTCCGATACCAACCATCTCCACCGTTCAATTGACCGCCTTCGTTTTGAGCTGGAGAGTCATGGTCAAAATCAAAATGAATACTCCAGTCATGAGGAAGATCCATTTTTTTCCATGAAGAAATATCTGCGTCTGGTTTTACAGCTTCCTTTGCATTGGCATTTAGTTTAAAATGCCAATTCTGGTTGAAGGAAATATTTCTATCTTCAATTAACTTATCAACTACTTCATTCGTAGCAGATTTGAATTCTTGCTTATCTTTTGAAACAGAACGATCTTGTGATTCTGCTTTATTTGTTTCTTCAGATTCCTTCTTATCCTCAGGTTTATTTTTATCTTCAGATTTATCCGTTACCTCAGTCTTATTTGTTTCTTCAAGCTTATTGCTATCCTCAGGCTTGTTCGTTTCTTCTGTTTTGTTTTCAACTTCAGCATTACCTTCTACTAAAGGAACTGATTGAGTATTAGCAACTGAAACCAAAGGTTGATCTGCATGAGGTTTTACTACAGCATCACTACCATCCGCATTTTCCTTTAGAGATACATTTTCAGATGTAACAGGTTGCTCACTGGATTTTTCAGATATAACTCCTTCAACTTTATGTTCATTTGAAAAATCAGTAGTTTCCTTATTTTCAGGCTGGTGCTCAGTCCTATTTGTTGACACAATCTCTTCAGCATTTTCGTTGGCATATACCGAAGAAGATAGACTAACGCTCGCCCCTAATAATAGAGCACATGTCCCTATAAGCACCGAGCAAGCACCGACTGAAAATTTTCGAATACTATACACTCTTTTTTTGTTCCAATTACCTTTTTGCATGTAATCCTCCTTTTAGTAATCGCTTTCATTTTATCTGAGAGCAACCTACTTATTATCATTATCTTATAATACGATTTTATAATCAATAAAAAATTTGTCAATCGAATACCGATAAAAACAATAGTTTTGATTGTTTTTTATAAAAATTGGAGAGTTTTTTAAAAGTATTGAAGTAGAATTTATTATAATAAAAATGATATCCGACTTTCTTTAAAATTTTAAGACGGAATAGTTTTTTATTATCCCAAATAGAAAAAATCTTTCTTAAAGATTTAAACATACAAAAAGAGCAAACGAATAGTTCAATTTTTTCCTGATTTCGTTAACTCTTAATTTTTATTTTATCTTATAAGTTTTGGTTAAATTCACCGTATTACTAAACCTTAATATCCAGCTATATCATGTCACATCGCTATTTGAAAAATCTTATTTTCCTTCTTTATCAGGAAAGATAAATCCAATACCAATGCAAGCTAGCACACCCGCTCCAATTACCAAGCCACTTGAAATTGGTAAAAGATCCAAAATTGCATTCGCAATAATAAAGGCAATAATCAAACACATCAGACTAGCCTTGTAGTCTTTTTTCAAAAGATTCTCTAGAGTGAAAAATAGGAACAGCCCTACCGGAATCAATGACCAGAGGTTGACATTTAAACTTGGCTATCCAACAGAACCAAAATACACTACTGTCGCTGCTGCTACTAAAAATACAATCCCCAATAATTTTTTCATTTCTTTATCTCCGATTTCTTTTTTATGAACTTGAGTTATCTGATAGTGACATCTCACGTCCCTTACAAAAATCATTATAGCAGAGGTCAGTTTCAAGAACAAGTGCTTTTGCCTATCTGGTCTCTATCTCGGTCTAAATGGTTCAATAATTAAAAAAAAAGAAACCCAGTAGAATGAGTTTCTTCACTTTGCCGATTGCAGGGTTTGAACCTGTGACCTAGGCTTTACGAGTGTCTTGCTCTAGCAACTAATACTCAATGAAAATCAAAGAACAAACTAGGAAACTAGACGCAGGCTGCTCAAAACACTGTTTTGAGGTTGCAGATAAGACTGACGAAGTCAGTCACATATATACGGCAAGGCGAAGCTGACGTTGTTTGAAGAGATTTTCGAAGAGTATAAGCTAAATCGGCGATTCCACTTACAATATAGCACTCTGAGAATAGATGTCAAGAAATTTTGGCTCTATAATATTTGTAGTGGGTAAATCCCCTATAGATATTATGGAGCCTATTTTGTTGTAGAAAAAAAGTTCCATATCATCTATAATGAAAAGCGATCAAACCATCATTAGAAAGAATCATATGGAACAATTACATTTTATCACAAAACTTCTCGATATTAAAGACCCAAACATCAAGATTCTAGATATCATCAATAGAGATAGTCACAAGGAAATCATCGCTAAATTGGATTATGAGAACCCACCTTGCCCTAATTGCGGAAGTCAAATGAAGAAATATGACTTCCAAAAACCTTCGAAAATTCCTTACCTTGAAACAACTGGTATGCCTACTAGAATTCTCCTTAGAAAGCGTCGATTCAAGTGCTATCATTGTTCAAAAATGATGGTTGCTGAGACTTCTCTAGTAAAGAAGAATCATCAAATCCCTCGTATCATCAACCAAAAAATTGCTCAGAAGCTGATTGAAAAAACTTCTATGACCGATATTGCTCATCAACTGTCCATTTCAACTTCAACTGTCATTCGCAAGCTCAATGACTTCCGTTTTAAGCATGATTTTTCTCGTCTTCCTGAAATTATGTCATGGGACGAGTACTCCTTTACAAAGGGAAAGATGAGTTTCATTGCTCAAGATTTTGATAATCTCAATATCATCACTATTCTTGAAGGCAGAACACAAGCTATCATTCGAAATCACTTTCTTAAATATGATAGAGTCGTTCGATGTCGAGTGAAAATCATTACGATGGATATGTTTAGTCCTTACTATGACTTGGCTAAACAGCTTTTTCCAAACGCTAAAATCGTGTTGGATCGTTTCCATATTATCCAACATCTCAGCCGTGCTATGAGTCGTGTGCGTGTTCAAATCATGAATCAGTTTGAACGAAAATCTCATGAATACAAGACTATCAAGCGCTACTGGAAACTCATCCAACAGGATAGTCGTAAATTGAGCGATAAACGTTTTTATCGCCCTACTTTTCGTATGCACTTGACCAATAAAGAGATTCTAGACAAGCTTTTGAGCTATTCAGAAGACTTGAAACACCACTATCAGCTCTATCAGCTCTTGCTTTTTCACTTTCAGAATAAGGAGTCTGAGAAATTCTTTGGACTCATTGAGGACAATCAAAAGCAGGTTCATCCTCTTTTTCAGACTGTCTTTAAAAGCTTCCTCAAGGATAAAGAAAAGATTGTCAACGCCCTTCAATTACCTTATTCCAACGCAAAATTGGAAGCGACCAATAATCTCATCAAACTTATCAAACGTAACGCCTTTGGATTTCGGAACTTTGAAAACTTCAAAAAAAGAATTTTTATCGCTCTGAACATCAAAAAAGAAAGGACGAATTTTGTCCTTTCTCGATCTTAGCTGACTTCAACCCACTACAGTTGACAAAGAGCCGAAATTTTCATCTCCATTAGAAAAAGCCCGTCCTGAGACAAGGCTTTGATAGTTTTGAACTTAAGAACCTGCACTTTCGTAGGCATCTAAACCCCTATCCCAAAGTTTAAGGGAAATGACAAAGAAAACCAGAGAAATCAATATCAAACCTCCGATGTTAAAGATTACATCCTTGTCCTGCAAGAAATAGCTAGCAGGATAGTAGGCCGTAAAGGCGAAAGGAACGATAAAGCTAATCAACCAACGAAGAAGCGAATTGTAAATGGAAATGGGATACTTAGCAAAATCATTGAACATATAAAAAATATAAATCATAGCACCTGACTGCTTGGTCCAAAAAGCGATACTAGCTGTCGCGATTTTTAAAGAAGTGTAAATCAAGGTCGCAAAAGGAATACAGACTAGGAAAAGCAGGAATTTTGGAAGAGTCCAAGCAATGCTAGTCGCCGTTGTCGCTAGTAAGATTCCACCGACCAAAAGTTCACCCAAGGCATCAATCTGAAAGGTCTCAACGAGGATGTGAAAGAGGGGATTGATGGGACGAGTCAGATACTTGTCAAACTCTCCTTTTCGTACCAAGCGTTGCCCCAGTGCCCAAAGATTATCAAAAAAGAGATGGTCTAGTCCCTTGGGAATCAAGGAAAAACCATAGATAAAGGCAATTTCTTGAAAAGTCCAGCCTTCTAGCGAGGGGATGTGTTGAAAGATGACATTGAGAAACAAGAGGTTCAAGCCTTGAGTCAGAAAAACTCCCAGTACTCCAACCACAAAATCCACCTTGTACTCCATGATTTGCTTGATGTATTGTCTGATAAAAATCAGATGCATGCGTTGATATTTTTTCATCCTAACCTCCCTGAATGGTGATAAAGGACTGGACTCGTTTCCAAATCAACTGAGACAAGCCCACCATCACAAAGAGCCAAAAAAACTGCAAAGCGAGCGCCTGAATCATCTGACTGGCATCGTATTTCCCAACGATAATCATGACCGGAGTGTAAATCAAGGATGAAAAAGGCAGGAAGGACAGAATATCTGAAACAACCTTTGGAAAGAAAGCCAAGGGAATCAAACTGCCAGACATAAAGGCCACTATGGAAGTCTTAAGTAAGTTAGAACCCCAAAGATTTTTAAACACAAAGGCTGAAAAACCAAAGCAGATATTAAAGAAAAAGTTAATCAGATAGGCCAGAGTTAAGCTAAAGAGGTAAAGGACAGTTAATCCTAGCACTTCTAGAATACCTTGCCCAGATAAGATTTTCATCAAAACAATGACACTTAAAAATGGCAGTCCAACAGAGATAAAAATCAACCATTTGGATCCAAGTTCGGTGAAAAGGTAAGAGGCCGCAAAATGTACTGGTCTCAGCAAGCGCATGATAATGGAGCCATCCTTGACCTCCTCCCCAATCATAAAGGACGAATCTGACCTAGTCAGAAGATTGGTCACAAAACTCATGATGATGTAGAGGGTGATATCTGCCATACTAAAGCCCTGAATCAAAGACTCTTGCGAAGAATCAAAGACAGCCTTCCAGAGATAGAAAGCGACAAAAGCACCCATAACATCCCCAATCCGATAAAGAATAAAGTTGACTCGATAGGTGATCAATTCTTGAACACCTGCATTGATAAAGGGTTTATAACGTCTCCACAATTTGACCATCTTAGAGCTCCTTTCGATAGAAGCGGCGGATAATATCCTCAATATCCGTATCCATCATCTTCAAATCGCGGATTTCAAAATCAGACAGGGTTTGCTTGATAATGTCAGCTGACTGATAGCGAGAACTATCGAATTCAATGTTGAGGCTATTCCCCTGTCTATCAATAATCATATCAGGCAGGCCTTTATAGTGAGAGAAGAGATGACTTTGACCTGGTAGCAGTTCAAAGGAGAGAGTCTTCATCTTGCCAAAGGTCTCCTTGAGTTGGCTCACCGTTCCATCAAAAATCTCCTGCCCCTTATCAATCATAAAGATCCGATCACAGAGTTGCTCAATATCGCTCAGGTCATGAGTGGTCAAGAGAATGGTTGTTTCTTCCTCTTGATTGATTTGGGTGATAGCCCGACGAATATTGTCCTTGACCGAAACGTCCAAACCAATGGTCGGTTCATCTAAAAAGAGAACTTTAGGATTGTGAAGCAAGGAAGCTGCAATGTCCGCCCGCATCCTTTGACCCAGTGAAAGAGTTCGCACGGGATCCTTGATAAAGTCCTTCAAATCCAAGACTTCATTCAAAAAGTCCATACGCTTATGGAAGAGCGAATCTGGCACATCGTAAATTTCTTTTAAAACCGTGTAGGTCTCTTGCAGAGCCAAATCCCACCATAACTGGGTGCGTTGTCCAAAAACAACCCCAATATCCTTGACATAATCTTGGCGATTATCCTGGGGAATCTTGCCGTTAATCCGACAAAAACCAGATGTCGGTTTTAAAATCCCTGTCAGCATTTTGATGGTGGTTGACTTCCCAGCACCATTGGCCCCGATAAATCCTAAAATCTGCCCTTTTGGAACTTCAAAGGTTAAATCCTTGACCGCTTCAAAGGTCTGCTTTTCAGGATGAATAAAGGAGCGCAAAGCTCCCTTCAAGCCCGGTTCCTTAACAGTCTTCACAAAATTTTTCTGAAGATGTTGCACTTCTATCATTGCCATATCTATCTCCCTTTAGTAAGAAACAACATTGTATTTTTGAATACAAATATTCTAAATCCTTACTTTCTACACCTTCTCAATATTATTACAGAAGGATTTATACCAACCTATTATAATCCAATAAAAAAAGGAATGCAAGCGTTTGCTTATAGATTATGAAATTGAAAATTTTTCTCTTAAAATAATGCTTTTGAGTCATAAATTCTGGTTTAATAGTTTCCTTAAAACACCAAAAAACCTGCCTTTAGGGGCAGGCTACGAATTGTAAAAAGGCAAACTATTTTGATCATTATGAATCACTATTTAATCAAAGAACTAATCTTTCATAATTCTTTTCACAATCCCATTTCTATCAATTAGAAAACAATCTGGAAAGGTCATCTGCTCCCATTTTTCATAATAAAAACTGGAATCAAAATGATGTAGTAGTATTCCTATCAAATTCCCGTGTGAACTAAGTAAAATCGTTTTTTCTGAGTATCTCTCTTCCAATTCCATTAAAAAATTTAGTACTCTAGCTAGTGCATATTGATTTGATTCCCCTTCTGAAAGAGATTTACTGGGATTTTGCCATAAATATTTAATACTGTCTTCAAACTCAGAATCTTTTATAAAGGTTGAAGATAATTTTCGCTCCCGTAACCGATTATCAAGAACTATTTTATCAAATTGAATTGGCGAGCTATTAACCGTTTCAAATGCTCGTTTATAAGGACTAGAAAAATAATGATCAATATTAAAAGAATTCAAAAACTCTAACTGGTCAAGAGATGAAAATCCTTTTTCTGACAAAGTTCTATTAAAATCATCACTTGAAAATTTTGAATGAGCATGTCTAAGTAAAATATAAGAATTATTCATAAGTCATTACCTTTCAATTATTGTCATCAGTCTCAATGGATTTTTAAGTCCTCAATTATTCTCTAAAAATTCTTTAATGCGAGAAATAAGTTCATGACTTTGATAATGATAAAGTTCGTGAGGCGCATCCATATAGATGACTTTCACATTAGACTGGTCACTAGCAAATGTCTCTGCATAATGCTGCCATTCTGATTGGCTAAAGGTCGTGCCTTGACCGTTAGACACCAGTAGTAAGGTGGGAATTTTCGGATTAATGTTTGAAGGAACTTTCTTGGCATTTTCCTTTACCGTTTGGGATTCATGAAGCATGGCTTGTGACATCAACTGCTTATAAGCTAGAAATTTATATTGTTTTCGTTCACTTTCGATCAGAGTTGGATTTTTTATATAAAAGGACTCAGGGAAGTAGCGTAATAAGCCAATCTTGCTGCTCCAAAATGCCACAGTGATTAAGGCCTGATTTTGCTTTAAATTCTCATAACTAGCTGGCAGTGCCCAATCTAACCCAACCAAGGTTTTCACTTCATCAGGATATTTTTCCTGCCAAGCTAAACTCTCAAGACTAGCCATGGAATGAGATAAAATGATAAAAGGACCTTTGACGTTTGCTTGTGAAAGAGCTTGACGCGTCTCAGACAAAACATCTATCACATCTCTTGAATGATTGCTATCATCACTATAACCATACCCTGCTCTCTCCACGATGACTACCTTATACCGTTTCGATAAGGATTCCGATACTTCTTTAAAGTCCAATATAGGAGAAGCAATACCAGCACCTGAGAGAACTACTATAGTCTCAGGACCATCCCCTTCAACGTAAACATTGATTTTGTGCCCATTAACGAGAACAGTTTTACCCATAGGAGTTAGAGAGGCTTGTTCCTTTTCTAAGCTGATACGATGAAAGATAAATATCCCTACTAAAAACAAAAGAATGAAACTAAGAAGCCCTATACACCATTTTTTCAGTATTTTCATAGCATTATTGTACAAAAATTAGACTCTTTTAGCAACTTAATATTGGTTCTTCTACAATATATTCACACCAAAAAACCCACCCAATGGGCAGGTTTCATCTGTATTATTCAGCTAGATTATGCTTTACCTTCTGAACCGAATACGTCGATACGTTCTTCAACTGATGCTTGGATAGCTTTTACACCGTCAGCCAAGAATTTACGTGGGTCGAAGAGTTTTTTCTTGTCGTATTCTGCTTCGTTTGCTTCGTAGTCACGAGCAAATTTACGAGTTGCGTTAGCGAATGCAATTTGGCATTCAGTGTTAACGTTAACTTTCGCAACACCAAGTTTGATAGCTGATTGGATTTGCTCATCAGGAATACCTGATCCACCGTGCAATACGATTGGGAAGCCTGGAAGAGCTTCTGTCAATTTTTGCAAGTGGTCAAGGTCAAGACCTTCCCAGTTTGCTGGGTAAGGACCGTGGATGTTACCGATACCAGCTGCCAAGAAGTCGATACCAGTTTCAACCATTGCTTTAGCGTCTTCGATTGGAGCCAATTCACCTTTACCGATGATTCCGTCTTCTTCACCACCGATAGTACCAACTTCAGCTTCTACTGAGATACCTTTAGCGTGTGCTTTTTCAACAACTTCTTTAGCCAATTTAAGGTTTTCTTCAACTGGAAGGTGTGAACCGTCAAACATGATTGAAGTGTAACCAACTTCGATACACTCAAGTGCATCTTCGTAGTGACCGTGGTCAAGGTGGATAGCTACTGGTACAGTGATACCCATTGACTCAACAAGGTTAGCGATCAAGTTGCGAGCAACTTTGTAACCACCCATGTATTTAGCAGCACCCATTGAAGTTTGGATCAAAACTGGAGCTTTTTTAGCTTCTGCTGCGCGCAAGATAGCTTGAGTCCACTCAAGGTTGTTTGTGTTAAATCCACCAACTGCATAACCGTTGTCACGAGCTGCTTGGACAAATTTTTCTGCTGAAACGATTGCCATTTGTCAGGCCTCCTATATATTTTTTGGGACATCCCATTTACATTGTTCATTTTATCACTTTTTGATAAAAAAAGCTAGTTTTTCCCATACTTTAGATTGAATTTTTTCCAATCCAATCAATGTAATCCCTTTCTTCACCTTAGTCCTGAGTGACTTTGGGATAACGTATGAAGAAGGTTAATTGATTGCCCTGCGTCTCAAAATGATAAGGTAATTTCTCGTGTTCTAATAAACTTTTGACCACAAAGAGTCCCATCCCCGAACCCTTGACCTTGCGACTAGCATTTTCAGAAAAAGACTGGGCCAGTTTTTCTTGTTCTTCAGGACTAGAGCTATTCTCAATAAAGAGTTCTCCTTCTCTTTCTCCAATGCGAACCAGGCCACCTGGAGTGGAGTGCTTGATAGCATTACTGATGAGATTCGATAGGATTAATTTCATGACAGATGGGTTTATGTAGGCCTGCTGATGGGTTAGGCTAATGTCTACCTGAAGTTCTCTCTCCTTGGCTAGTAAAGCATAATCCTTGACCAAACTTTGCGTCATCTGGTGTAAGTCAATCTTTTCCCTATCATCTCGTAATTCTTGTACAGACGAGAGAGAAAGTATCTGGAGAACGTGGTGATTGAGCTCATCCACAATCCCCAAGGCAACTCCCAGATAGTGGTCTCTGTCCTTATAACGACCGACATTTTCTTTCATGTTTTCAATCAGGATTTTCAAACTAGCCAGAGGTGTTTTCAATTCATGAGAAGCCCCCCGTAGGAATTCGACCTTCATCTTTTCTAGCTGGAGAATAGCTTCATTCTTGTCATGCAAGTCCGCTATGACAGTCAAGAGATGCTGGTAAAGGCTATTGATTTGTTCCTTGAGGTCACCTATCTCATCCTTAGAATCCACGCGCAACCGTACTTGAGCATCCAGTTCCATCATCCGACGGGTCACCCGCTTGATTTCCAATATCGGAGCAACAATGGTCCGAGCATAGATATAGGCCACCAAGAGGGAAATCAGAAAGGATGCCAGCAAGGTATAGGGGAGAAATTGGAGGCTAATTTGCTCTGCTTCCTTTTGCAGATCCATGGAAGCTAGAAACTGGAGAGTCATGGTATCACCGTCTTGCGTTGTCACCTCACGCTCCTCGATAAAGAGGGAGGTTGTCTGGCGGTCTGTATCTAGTGGAAGACTGTCCTTGACTTCTAACTTATCCTCGGTCATCTCGCCCTTAATGGTCCCCTTGATATCACTAGTCTGGGAATACAAGTCTAAGACTTGCTCGATACTCTGCCTATCCTTTCCTTCTAGGGACTGGGCAATAGCTGTTGCTTTCTGACCAATGGTTTCCTGACGATGGCTCAGATAAGTCAAAGGAAAAAGAAAATAAATAGCTAAATGAAGGCAAATAACCAGAACACTAAAAATCGAGAAGGTGTAGATAAATATCTTTGTAAATAAACCCGTTCGTTTCATTTTCGCTCCAATTTATAACCAACATTGCGCACAGTGAGGATGCAGTCCAAGCCTAGCTTTTTCCGCAGTTCCTTGATATAAACATCAATGACACGGTCAAAGGGAACCTCATCTGTCGCTTTCCAGACGGCATCAATAATCTGAGATCGGGTCAAGGCCCGTCCTTCATTTTTTACCAGATAGTCCAGAATTTCCAACTCTTTAGCATTGATAGCTACTTCCTCACCTGCTAGGCTGGCACTGTAGCTCTCAAAGTCCACCTTGGCATCCTTGTAAGAAAAGATTCTTCCCGTATCATAATAGCGCTTAAAAATCGCGTCCACCCTCACTTTTAAGAGGGACAGAGAAAAAGGCTTTTCCAGATAGCCATCTGCTAGAGAAGCAAAAGCACTCATCTTGTATTCCTCATCCTGAAAGGCGGTCAACATCAAGACAGGAACCTGACTGGTTTTGCGAATCTCAGCTAGCACTTCTAGACCATTGAGCTTAGGCATCTGGATATCCAGTAAAACTAAGGCTACCTCATAGCTGGAAAATTTTTCTAAAGCTTCTTGCCCGTCTGCCGCCTCAATGGTTTCATAACCACAATCCGTCAAATAATCACTGACCCCCTCACGGATCATTTCTTCATCTTCTACAATTAAAATTTTCATAGAAAAACGTTTCACATTCCTTTAAATTTCTTGTAAATCATCTCAATTTCATCCTGAAAGGAAGAGGCCTTATCAAGATGAAATAGATAAAAATGCTACCTATATTATACCCCATTTAGGGGAGAATAGGTAGCAAGTTTGTTATTCGCTATCCAGCAGAAGCTCTTTTGGTTGTTTTCTGAGGAGATTGCTTGAAGCAAGCGCCATAACGAGAACCACTAGAACCAAGGCAAGGACAAAGACGATGATAAAGTCTGATGTCTGAATAGAAATATCTAGGCTCGACAAGGTCTTGCTAAAGCCATCTACTTCAGCACCACCACCAAGGTTAGATGTTTGAGCCGCCTTGCTAGCCTGTTTGGCAACACCTGAAGTGACATTAGCAAGAACAGTATTTCCGATTGCACGCGCTGTGTAAGTAGCTAAGAAGTAAGCAGAAACGAGAGCAGGGATGGCAATCAAGATGGATTCAGTGATAAATTGACCCAAGATACTTGCCTTCTTGAGACCGATAGAGAGGAGAATTCCCACTTCCTTACGGCGGGCGTTGATCCAAAGGCTAAGCAGGAGGGCAAGGAGAAGAACTGAGAAGCTCAAGCTTCCCCAGAATAGGAGATTAGCCATCTTGTACATACCAGAGATAGATTGCTCAAGAGCTGGGTAGTTAGAGGAGCTCTTCACCAGTGTATAGCTCTTCCAGTCGATACCACTGATGCCATTCAACTCTTTCATAACATCATCCAAGTTCTTGTCTGCTGTTACAAAGAAGGTTGCGTCCCCATAAATAGCTGTGTCTTCTGTGTATCCATAAAGTTTTGCAGCAGTGTGAATGTCTGTGATAGCTGTATTTTCATAGAGTTCTTGTGAGTAGGTTACTGCTGACTTATTGTGACCATCAAAGAGTCCCTTGATTGTCACTTCGACTGTTTCCTTGGCACCTTTTTCATTGTCTGCATCGTAGATATTAGAGTCTAGTTTGACCTTGTCCCCTACTTTCCAGCCGTATTTGGCTGCCAAGTCCTTGTGCAGGAGAATCTTGTCCTTGTCGTCGTTTGTTAAGTGCTCTCCTTCGACCAGTTTATAAGAACCAGAGACAAACTTGTCTTCTTTGGAGGAGTCATTGACACCTGTAATCATCAAGCTACTTCCAAAACGTTGAGCACGGTCAGGTGTCAGATTTTTCTTGGTTTCTGGCGTTTCGATCAGTTCATATCCAGTCAAATCTCCGATAGCGTTAATGCGTTTCACATAAGACTCAATGGCCTTATTTTCGGTAATTTTTTTGATATCTTCACCCTTGATATTCCCAGCACCACGTGGCGTTCCTTGATTGACGCGACGATTGATTTGCATGGAGAAGCTGTTGGTGATATTTTTAAAGGTCTCCTGAGAAGCCTTGGCAGTAGCTCCCTTGATTGACAAGCCAACCAAACTCAAGCTCGCCATGAGAAGAATAATCAGGAAGATGACAATTGATTTGAAAAACTTCCTTGTAACGTAGGCAAATGCGTTGTGTAACATAGGTTTCCTTTCTAGATCTTGTTCTATTTCAATGTCTTATAACTTATATAAATTATTTTTTTACTATTTCCCTTAGATTGTGCGGACGGGAGGTAAAATTATCCAGTGGATGATTTTAGAAATCCAGGGAATTTCATCCCTAATTTTTGAGCCCTTCGCCCTTTAATTTCTATGCTCAGGCTAAAATAGTTCCCCAAACTATTTTACTCTCAAAAATTCCGGCCTAGATAATAACCCTGTTATTATCTAGGCTATCACTATTGCGGGAAATAGTTGTTAAAGACTCACTTTGTTTATTCTTACTTTACACGTATCTGGTTACCAACTAATACTATTTTAAAGTTTAATAACTAGATTCTATATTTCAGTCAGTTTCTTGTCCTTCAACTCAAGTGTAATATCTGACGCTTGTGCCACTTCTTTACTGTGGGTTACGACGATTACACATTTACCTGTTTTCTGGGCAAGTGATTTGAGCAGTTCGACAATATCTCCAGCAGTCTTAGGGTCCAAATTTCCTGTTGGCTCATCAGCCAAGATAACTGGAGCTTCTGATACCAAGCTACGAGCAATGGCAACACGTTGTTGTTGACCACCTGATAACTGGAGAACATTTCGCTTGATCTGACTTTCATCCAGACTAAGTTCAAGAAGTGTATCCTTGCTTGCCTTTTTGTTGACCAAGCGGATATTTTCTAGTGGAGAAAGATAATCTATCAAGTTATAATTTTGAAAGACCAGAGAAATATGGTGCATGCGATGGTAAGAATAACCTTTCTTACGAATATCCTCTCCTTGGAAAAGGATAGAACCTTCAACAGGACTATCTAGACCAGCGAGGAGGGATAAGAGAGTTGATTTTCCTGCTCCTGACTCCCCAATAATACTGTAAAATTTGCCAGGTTCAAAATTATAATTGATCTGATATAGGACTGCCTCAGCAGTGTTCTTATAACGGTAGGTAACATCTTGTAATTGTAACAAAGTCATGATTTCTCCTTCTTATACTCAATGAAAATCAAAGAACAAACTAGGAAGCTAGCTGCAAATTGCTCAAAGTACAGCTTTGAGGTTGCAGATAAAGCTGACGTAGTTTGAAGAGATTTTCGAAGAGTATTAACTAATAGATGATAAAATTTCTTTCGGCGATTTTCTAAATAAGAATAGGAAACAAAGGGCTACAGATAAGCAACTGAGCAGAACTAGAAAAACATAGGATTCTGCAAAAGATAGGATGCTGGTTGATAGACTGCTTGCTTTGGCTAGCGTGTCTTGTAAGCTTGCCTGGTCTCCACTTGCTAATAGAGTTTGGAGTAGGTAAGTTGTGATTGCGTTTCCTGCAGCAAATGCTGGAAGCAAAGCACCGAGAGATACCAAAACCACCTCTAAACAGAACTGTAGGAAGATCGAGCTCTTGCCTTTTCCAAGTGCCAGTAAAATTCCCACTTCGTAGACCCTTTCTCTCAACCAGAGAGACAAAACCAAAATTAAGGCTCCTGCTCCGGCTATCAACATCCCATAAAGGAAGATGGTCAGGAAGGTTTGGAAGGTTGCAACTGATTCTTTGATTTGTTCAAAAGCCTTGTTTTCCTTTTCGACTTGATAGCCTTGATTTTCCAAAGACAAGTTTTCTACCTGCTTCATGAGTCCGTCCATTTCCTTAGGATTTTCTACATAAAAGCGCGCTGCACTGACTTGCGGTTCACTATTCCCCAAAAGGGTCTGGCTACTTTCATAGTCTGTAAAGACATAGTTTTCACTGAAGTCAGAAGATAAGCCTGTAAATTTCTCTTGTTTTTTACCAGAAAAAGTGCCGATAATCTCAAACTCTACTGTTTGTCCTTTACCAGTTTCTGACTGCCCAGCATCTAAACCAATCTTGTCATGAAGCGAAAGACCGTTCTTCTTAGCCAACTCTTCGTGGATAAGGATTTTCTTTGCATCTCCTTTTTGAAGGTGTCGTCCTTCCTTTAGATTGAAAGCTGAGCTGGTGAAGGTCACATCCTTGGATGAATCCTCAAGAGCCGTTAAGCTAACCAAATTCTTGTCCGCAGCTGACAAATCATCACGCTCCACGCTCTGCTCGCCACTCACTGCTTCCTTGTCTTTTAGTTTTGCGACCGTCTCGAGTTCAGGAGAGACAGTTTCCAGTCCCTTAATCTTGCTTACAGATGCTAGGTCTGACAACTTGAAAGTCTGACCATTCTCTATCTTCTTAATAGAAAAAGAGGTGTTGAGTGATTTGTAAAGATTGGTTTCAACTGTTTTGTTGGACTTCATCAGAGTCAAACAGGCTGAAATTCCAGCCAATAGGACCAATAAAATCAGAAATAAAATAAAACTTCTCAGTCGTTTTCTGCTGACATAAGCCCAAGCTCTTTGGATTGGATTCATTTGTCACCTCCATATTTGTAAGACTATTATAAAATCCAAATATGAAATGTTTATGAAATACAAAAAAGAGCAAAAATTTTTTGCTCTACTTGAATTAGATAAAAAAAGAGTTAGCCTAAGCTAACTCTTATCCTATGCGGAGAGAGGGACTTGAACCCTCACGACCTAAAGCGGTCACAGGATCCTTAGTCCTGCGCGTCTGCCAATTCCGCCATCCCCGCGTCGATTACTTTACTAGTATATCAACTTTTGGGATGCTTGTCAACACTTTTTTTCATTTTTTTCATTTCATCAACCAAATGGTAACTTCTCAAAGTAACTTCCACTTGCCTAACCGAAGTGGAAATTAGTCTAAAACGGATTTTTATGGTGGAATTAAGTGTGAGACGTTTGAGTTAGAAATGAGGTCTACTATGACAAAACATAAACACCTTACCCTTTCAGACCGTAATGATATCCAATTAGGCTTAGAACGCGGTGAAACCTTCAAAGCTATTGGACAATCCATTCTAAAAGACCCAACTACTGTTTCCAAAGAAGTCAAACGAAACAGACAAGTCCGAGAGTCTACATGCGATAATCTTCCCTGCCCTCTACTCGACAAGGCTCCCTTTGTCTGTAATGGATGCCCTAAAAGAAGACAAAATTGTGGCTATAAGAAGATCTTCTACCTCGCTAAACAAGCTCAAAAACAGTACGAAAAAATTCTTGTAGAAGCTCGTGAAGGAACTCCTCTCAATTCCAAGACCTTCTGGGAAATGGATAAAATCATTTCTGATGGGGTTAAAAAGGGACAACACATCTACCATATTCTGAAAACTCATAACCTTGATGTCAGCTCCTCAACTGTCTATCGACACATCCGGAAAGGATACCTATCTATCGCTCCGATTGACCTAACCAGAGCCGTTAAATTCAAAGAAAGACGGAAAAGTAAGCTACCTTCCATCCCTAAAGAAGCTAAAAAAGGTCGTTCCTATGAGGATTTCCAAAACTATTTAACCCTTAATCAACTAGACTCTTGGCTGGAAATGGACACCGTTATGGGCCGAACCGGAGGAAAAGTCCTACTCACCTTCAATCTCTCTTTCTGTAACTTTATCTTCGCTAGACTTCTGGATAATAAAACTGCCCTTGAGGTTACCAAACACTTCTATGACATCAAAAACACTTTTCACCAAGCGGACAAAGATTTCTTCCAATTTTTCCCTGTCATTCTAACAGATAATGGTGGAGAGTTTGCCAGGGTTGATGATATCGAAATGGATGTGCGAGGAGAGAGTAAGCTTTTCTTTTGTGACCCTAATCGCTCTGACCAGAAAGGGAGAATTGAGAAAAATCACACGCTGATTCGCGACATTCTACCTAAAGGAACTTCCTTTGACAATTTAACGCAAGAGGATATTAATCTCGTCTGTTCGCATGTCAACAGTGTCAAACGTGCTGCTTTGAATGGAAAGTCTTCTTATGAGCTCTTTGCCTTTACTTACGGAGAAGAGATTCCTGAACTTCTCGGCATTTCTAACATACCTGCAGAAGACGTCTGTCAATCTTCTACATTACTCCAACATAAGTTCTAAAAACTAATCTTTAACCCCATTCAAACGTCTCACACTAACTTCCACCATAGCGGAACTTAATCTGAAACGCTTTCAGATGAGAGGGTTTTGTGCGCTCTTTTTTCTATTCTTTTCGGCTACAAAAGCGATGAAATCAAGAATTAGAAAAACCAGTGGAACTTACCCTGACACGGATTTCCACTGGTTTTTACAATTTTTTTCAGACTAACTTCCACTTGGATTAGCAGTGGAACTTAGTTTGGGAATTTAGCTCATCAACCAAATTACTCAGAAAGTTCATTTAGATTTTCATCTACTAACTTAGCTCCGAGTGTATTTTTGAAATGACCTAGGGCAAATTGGTGATTTTCAGGCCAGATGGAAGCAACAGCTGGTTTAACAATCTCGATATCATATCCTAGATTATAGGCATCTATAGCTGTATGCAGGACACAGATATCCGTCAAAACTCCGGTTAAAATAACTGTCGAAATTCGACGCTCTCTCAAACGGATATCTAGGTCAGTACCCGAAAAAGCTGAGTAATGGCGTTTATCCATCCAAAAGACACGACTGTCTGAACCATGCTCTTGATAAAAGGTCCCCAAATCTCCGTATAAATTGCGTCCACTAGTCCCAATCAAATTATGTGGAGGAAATAGCTTGCTTTCTGGATGGAAACAATCATTTTCTTCGTGAGCATCGATGGTAAAGAAGATGTAATCTCCGCGTTCAAAAGCTAATCGAGTCACCTTGCTAATGGCATCCGAAATAGCCTGAGCTGGAGCACCTGCTGTCAGCTTCCCACTATCAGCAACAAAATCTTCTGTATAATCAATCGAAATTAAAGCTTTAGTCATCAGTAATCTCTTTTCTTTACTTCTTCAAAAATATCTGAAATCAAGACCTTAAGATAGGTTCCCTTCATTCCAAGTGAGCGACTTTCAATAATCCCTGCAGACTCAAGTTTACGAAGGGCATTGACAATCACAGAGCGGGTGATTCCGATACGGTCTGCAATCACAGATGCGGTCAACTGCCCTTCATTTCCATTTAATTCCTCTAAAATTGCTGAAACAGCACGAAGTTCAGAATAGGAAAGAGTATTAACTGCCATGGTAACAGCCGTACGGCGACGGATATTTTTCTCATCTTCTTCACGCTGGAAGTTAAGGAGTTGAATCCCAACAACGGTACTGGCAATCTCAACAAGGATTAAGTCCTCGTCTTCGAATTTTTTATCATTGCGCCAAATAATCAAAGAGCCAAGGCGAATCCCTGATACATGAATTGGAGCAATGGTCGTCAAGCCATCTGGAAAATCAGAACGACTCTCGACAGGGAATATACTCAAATCATGATCAACTGTCAGATTAGCTTCTGTATCGTAGATCATGTTCGCACCTTGAATGTAGTCATCCGGGAAAATCTTAGTTTGAAAGAATTGCTCTACACGATCTGTATTGGTTTTGTAACGCATAAAATAGCCAAGGAGATGTCCCTTGCTATTAACGATACAGGCGTTACAGTCAATAATATCTGCCAACTGACGGGTAATCGCATTGTAGGGAAGTTCTTCCTGCAACTGCTCGTCTGAGCGCTTCAGGATAGAAGTAATTTTTCTAGTTTTTTCTAATAAATGTGCCATTTTTCACCTCGAATTTAATCGCTATCATTATAACATAAACAGCTTGAATTTTCAATTATTATCTGAAAATTGCTTATTTATTTGCAATTTGAAAAAACAAGAATATTTTTAATTAAATTGCTTCTTTTCTATTGACAAGTTCCTTAATTTTGTATATTATAATATCAAAAGAAGGTAACTATCTATTTCATTTATCTTTCTTTTTCATTCGGTCTCCTTATATAAAAAAGCGATTCATTTTGAACCGCTTTTTCTTATTTATCACCCTTGTTACGAATAACAAAACCTGTTTGCTTTTCGCTTGAAGTATTGCGTGGTTTTTTATTGTCTTTATTACGGTAACGTCTGTCTTTATCAAAACGATCATTGCCACGACTTCCTTTTTTGAAATCATCACGACGACCATTACCACGGCGATCACGGTCTCGACGGTCGTCCCCACGACGGCCTCCACGACCTCCTTTTCCTTTGCCACCAAAGCCATTACCTGATGGTTTAAATGGCAGTGGTTTTTCACGTGCAATCTCCACTTCAGGAAGACTATCTGGATCTTGAACAGTCAGACTCAAGATATACATTGCCAGTTCTTCTGGAGTAAATTCGGCAGCTAGCTTACGAGCATCCTTACCAAATTTCTCAAAGTTGGCACGAATGGTTTCATCTGCAAAATCACGTTCGATTTTCTTGAGAGCTACCTGTTTTTTAGCTTGGAAGGCTTCTTCTGCACTTGCAGGTTTGAGACCTTTCATGCGTTTCTTAGTCAAGTTTTCGATGATTTGGAGGTAACCCATTTCATTAGGCGAAACGAAGGTAATTGACTGGCCTGACTTACCAGCACGACCTGTACGCCCAATACGGTGAACATAACTTTCAGGATCTTGTGGAATATCGTAGTTGTAGACATGAGTCACACCTGAAATATCCAATCCACGCGCTGCAACGTCTGTCGCAACCAAAACATCAAGATTGCCATTTTTAAAGTCACGAAGGACACGAAGACGTTTGTTTTGGTCTAGGTCTCCATGAATTCCTTCGGCACGGAAGCCACGAATTTTAAGTCCACGAGTCAATTCATCCACACGGCGTTTGGTACGACCAAATACAATAGCAAGTTCTGGTTGTTCCACATCCATAAGACGAGTCATAGTATCAAATTTTTCTTGCTCCTTGACACGGAGGTAGTACTGGTCAACCAATTCTGTCGTCAATTCCTTGGCAGCAATCTTCACATGCTCAGGTTCTTTCATAAACTGAACACCGATACGTTTGATGGCATCTGGCATAGTTGCTGAGAAAAGCAAAGTTTGACGGCTTTCAGGGACACGAGAAATGATCGCTTCGATGTCTTCTAAGAAGCCCATGTTGAGCATTTCATCTGCTTCGTCAAGGATAAGAGTTTCAATATCTTGTAATTTCAAGGCCTTGCGTTTAATCAAGTCCAAGAGGCGACCTGGAGTTCCCACTACTATATGGGCACCAGATTTAAGAGCCTTAATTTGTTTTTCAATACTTGATCCGCCATATACTGAGCGGACTTTGACTCCCTTACTACGACCAAAGCGGAACAATTCTTCCTGACTTTGGACAGCAAGTTCACGTGTTGGAGCGATAACCAAAGCTTGGATGGTCGCTTCTTCTGTACGGATTTTTTCAAGGGTAGGCAAGCCAAAGGCTGCAGTTTTTCCTGTACCAGTCTGAGCTTGACCAATAACGTCCTTGCCTTCAAGGGCCAAGGGAATGGTTTGTTCTTGGATCGGACTGGCTTCAACAAAACCAGCTTTTTCAATCTCTGCTAGCAAATCAGCAGACAAGTTTAATTCATTAAATTTCACGGTATTCTTCTTTCTAAAGGTGGTGCGAAGCCACCCTATAGGGCTTAGTTTATACTTTTCTTTTTATGACGAATTTTCATATACTGGATACAAAATCGTGTTGCCTCTTTTCCACAAAAGAAAAGTACTGTTTTCTTTGCAACCTATCTAGTATAACACAAGACCAGAACAAAAGATAGCCTAATTTCTCTAGAAAATCATGTAAGCGGTTTTTGACTCTCCTTTTTGATTGAACGACCTAGATAATAAGACAAAGCCAAGGCTATACTATATAAAATAAGAAAAACGAATAAGGTTTGTGTGTAAGAATGAGCTATTTTATAAGTCTCTGCTAATAAAATAGGTCCTGCTAAACCAGCCATTGCCCAAGCTGTTAAAATATATCCATGCAGAGCAGCCAATTCCTTGGTTCCAAAAATATCACTGAGATAAGCTGGAATCAAAGAAAAACCAGCTCCATAGCAAGTCATCAAAATAGACATAGCGACTACAAATAAAACGGAATTTGTAAATAGCCAAAGTAAGAGCGAGAAGAAAAGATTGACAAGCAATAATATACTAAAGGTTAGAGGGCGACCGATGTAGTCAGATAAACTCGCCCAGAGCAAACGACCAAACCCATTGAAAATCCCTAAAACGCCCACCATTACTGCTGCATGACTTGTAGACAAGCCAGCCATCTCCTGTGCCATTGGCGATGCCGCTGAAATTAATCCTAGACCACAAGCTATATTGATAAAGAAAATAATCCAAAGTATATAAAACCGATTGCTTTTCAGAGCCTGATTTGCAGCCATTCCTTGCGTCAAAGAGGCTGTTTTTTCTTTCCCTGAAACAGATAAAATTGCAAGCTCTTGCTCATTTGGACGCTTAATGAATTGTGAAGCTAGGAGCATGATAACAAAGTAACTTGCACCTAAAATATAAAAAGTTTCTACAAGACCTACCTTTGCGATGAAATGTTGCGCTATGGGACTAGTCAATAAAGAAGCAAAACCAAACCCCATAATCGCTAAACCTGTTGCGAGACCACGTTTATCAGGAAACCATTTTATAATCGTTGACACAGGGGTAATATAGCCTGCTCCCAAACCGAGCCCACCTAAAATGCCATAAGCAAGATACAACAACCACAGTTCCTGACGGTCTATTGCAAATCCTGTTAAGATATTTCCACCTGCGTATAGAAAAGCAGATAGACTCCCCATGACTCTCGGACCAAATTTTTCTACCAAACGCCCCATAAATGCAGCCGATAATCCCAAACAAAAGATTGCCAGACTAAAGGCGAAGGCAACAGAAGCCTGATCCCATCCCGTTTTTTCAATAATAGGATTGCGATAAACACTCCAAGCATACGTGGACCCCAGCATTAAGTGCAAAATGACTCCAGAAAAGGCAATAATATAACGATTCGATTTCATAAATTCTCCTATTTTCGAACATTTATCCTATTTTATATAAAAAAGGATAGGATTTTAGTTTATCAAGATTGTTGAAAAATTACTATTTTTTTGCCTGGAAAGCGTTTTTATATTTTCTTTCCTTTTCGTAGCAGAATTGTGCAAAAGTTTTTTTCTTGTGCTAGAATGAAATGCGAATAGGAGGAACTCTAAATGTTAACTTATGATTTAATCGTTATCGGATTTGGTAAAGCTGGTAAAACACTAGCAGGTAAATTGGCTTCAGCTGGTAAAAAAGTTGCCCTTATCGAACGTAGTAAGGCTATGTACGGCGGAACTTGTATCAACATCGGTTGTATCCCAACTAAGACTTTACTAGTTGCTGCTGAGAAAGACTTATCTTTTGAAGAAGTGATTGCTACCAAAAACACTGTCACTGGTCGCCTTAACGGTAAAAACTATGCTACTGTAGCTGGTACAGGCGTTGATATCATTGATGCGGAAGCTCACTTTGTTTCTAATAAAGTCATCGAAATTCAAGCTGGTGATGAAAAACAAGAACTAACTGCTGAAACAATCGTTATCAACACTGGTGCTATTTCAAACGTCTTGCCAATTCCTGGACTTGCTACAAGCAAAAACGTCTTTGACTCAACAGGTATCCAGAACTTGGACAAATTGCCTGAAAAACTTGGAATCCTTGGTGGCGGAAATATCGGTCTTGAATTCGCTGGCCTTTACAACAAACTTGGCAGCAAAGTTACAGTCCTAGATGCCTTGGATACTTTCTTACCTCGTGCAGAACCTTCCATCGCAGCTCTTGCTAAACAATACATGGAAGAAGATGGTATTGAATTGCTTCAAAACATTCATACTACTGAAATCAAAAACGATGGTGACCAAGTGCTCCTTGTAACTGAAAACGAAACTTACCGTTTCGATGCCCTTCTCTACTCAACTGGACGCAAACCAAATGTAGAACCACTTCAACTTGAAAATACAGATATTGAACTAACTGAACGTGGTGCTATTAAAGTAGACAAACATTGTCAAACAAACGTTCCTGGTGTCTTTGCAGTTGGAGATGTCAACGGTGGCCCTCAATTTACTTACATTTCACTTGATGACTTCCGTGTTGTTTACAGCTACCTTGCTGGTGATGGCAGCTACACTCTTGAAGACCGTCTCAATGTACCAAACACCATGTTTATCACACCTGCCCTTTCACAAGTAGGTTTGACGGAAAGCCAAGCAGCTGATTTGAAACTTCCATACGCCGTTAAGGAAATTCCTGTTGCAGCAATGCCTCGTGGTCACGTAAACGGAGACCTTCGTGGAGCTTTCAAAGCTGTTGTGAATACTGAAACAAAAGAAATTCTTGGAGCAAGCATCTTCTCAGAAGGTTCTCAAGAAATCATCAATATCATCACTGTTGCTATGGACAACAAGATTCCTTACACTTACTTCACAAAACAAATCTTCACTCACCCAACCTTGGCTGAGAACTTGAATGACTTGTTTGCGATTTAAGTTGAGTTTAATCGGCTCTTTGTCAACTGTAGTGGGTTGAAGTCAGCTAAGCTCGAGAAAGGACAAAATTCGTCCTTTCTTTTTTGATGTTCAGAGCGATAAAAATCCTTTTTTTGAAGTTTTCAAAGTTCCGAAATCCAAAGGCGTTTCGTTTGATAAGTTTGATGAGATTATTGGTCGCTTCCAATTTTGCGTTGGAATAAGGTAATTGAAGAGCGTTGATGATTTTCTCTTTGTTCTTTAGAAAGGTTTTAAAGACAGTCTGAAAAATAGGATGAACCTGCTTTTGATTGTCCTCAATGAGTCCGAAAAATTTCTCAGGGTCTTTGTTCTGAAAGTGAAAAAGCAAGAGCTGATAGATCTGATAGTGGTGTTTCAAGTCTTCTGAATAGCTCAAAAGCTTGTCTAGAATCTCTTTATTGGTCAAGTGAATACGAAAAGTAGGACGATAAAAACGTTTATCGCTGAGTTTTCGACTATCCTGTTGGATGAGCTTCCAGTAACGCTTGATAGCCTTGTATTCATGGGATTTTCGTTCAAACTGATTCATGATTTGAACACGCACACGACTCATAGCACGGCTGAGATGTTGGATAATATGGAAACGATCCAACACGATTTTAGCGTTTGGAAAAAGCTGTTTAGCCAAGTCATAGTAAGGACTAAACATATCCATCGTAATGATTTTCACTCGACATCGAACGACTCTATCATATTTAAGAAAGTGATTTCGAATGATAGCTTGTGTTCTGCCTTCAAGAACAGTGATGATATTGAGCTTATCAAAATCTTGAGCAATGAAACTCATCTTTCCCTTTGTAAAGGAGTACTCGTCCCATGACATAATTTCAGGAAGACGAGAAAAATCATGCTTAAAACGGAAGTCATTGAGCTTGCGAATGACAGTTGAAGTTGAAATGGACAGCTGATGAGCAATATCGGTCATAGAAGTTTTTTCAATCAGCTTCTGAGCAATTTTTTGGTTGATGATACGAGGGATTTGATGATTCTTCTTGACGAGAGAAGTCTCAGCAACCATCATTTTTGAACAATGATAGCACTTGAATCGACGCTTTCTAAGGAGAATTCTAGTAGGCATACCAGTTGTTTCAAGGTAAGGAATTTTCGAAGGTTTTTGAAAGTCATATTTCTTCATTTGACTTCCGCAATTAGGGCAAGGTGGGTTCTCATAATCCAATTTAGCGATGATTTCCTTGTGACTATCTCTATTGATGATATCTAGAATCTTGATGTTTGGGTCTTTAATATCGAGAAGTTTTGTGATAAAATGTAATTGTTCCATATGATTCTTTCTAATGATGGTTTGATCGCTTTTCATTATAGATGATATGGAACTTTTTTTCTACAACAAAATAGGCTCCATAATATCTATAGGGGATTTACCCACTACAAATATTATAGAGCCGTTTAATCGTATCTAACAGCCCTCTTGGGGCTGTTTTTGCTTCTGCGGAACCTCAAATCTGTCTTTTCCCTCTTTTGTGATATAATAGAAACATGAAATCAAAAACTACTTTGGGCCTTCTTGCTGGGCGTTCTTCTCATTTTATTTTGAGTCGTCTTGGACGTGGAAGTACGCTCCCTGGAAAACTTGCCCTTCAACTTGATAAAGATATTTTACAAAACCTAGCTAAGAACTACGAGATTGTCGTGATCACTGGAACCAATGGAAAAACCTTGACAACTGCCCTCACTGTCGGCATTTTAAAAGAGGTTTATGGTCAAGTTCTGACCAACCCAAGCGGTGCCAACATGATTACAGGAATTGCGACAACCTTCTTAACAGCCAAATCTTCTAAAACTGGGAAAAATATTGCCGTTCTAGAAATCGATGAAGCCAGTCTATCTCGTATCTGTGACTATATCCAGCCAAGCTTATTTGTTATCACCAATATCTTCCGTGACCAGATGGACCGCTACGGTGAGATCTACACGACCTACAATATGATTTTGGATGCTATTCGGAAAGTTCCTACGGCTACTGTTCTGCTGAATGGTGACAGTCCGCTTTTCTACAAGCCTGCAATTCCAAATCCTGTTCAGTATTTTGGTTTTGATCTAGAAAAAGGTCCAGCGCAACTTGCTCACTACAATACTGAAGGTATCCTCTGCCCTGAATGTCAAAGTATTTTGAAATATGAGCTCAACACTTATGCCAACTTGGGAGCTTATATCTGTGAAAATTGTGGATGCAAGCGTCCTGACTTGGACTACCGTCTGACAAAACTGGTTGAGTTAACCAACAATCGCTCTCGCTTTGTCATTGACGGACAAGAATATGGTATTCAAATCGGCGGACTCTACAATATCTACAATGCTCTGACAGCTGTGGCTATTGCTCGCTTCCTTGGAGCAGATTCACAACTAATTAAGCAAGGATTTGATAAGAGCCGTGCTGTCTTTGGACGCCAAGAAACCTTCCATATCGGTGACAAGGAATGCACCCTCGTCTTGATTAAAAATCCAGTCGGTGCGACCCAAGCTATCGAAATGATTAAACTAGCTCCTTATCCATTTAGTCTATCTGTTCTCCTCAATGCTAACTATGCAGATGGTATTGATACCAGCTGGATCTGGGATGCTGATTTTGAACAAATCACTGAGATGGACATTCCTGAAATCAACGCTGGCGGTGTTCGCCATTCTGAAATTGCTCGCCGTCTTCGAGTAACTGGTTATCCAGCTGATAAAATCACTGAAACAAGTAGTCTGGAACAAGTTCTTAAAACCATTGAGAACCAAGACTGCAAGCATGCTTATATCCTTGCGACCTATACGGCTATGCTGGAATTTCGCGAACTGCTGGCTAGTCGTCAGATTGTTAGAAAGGAGATGAACTAATGGTTTATACTTCACTTTCCTCAAAAGCTGGCAATTACCCTTATCAGCTCAATATTGCCCACCTCTACGGAAATCTCATGAATACCTACGGGGACAATGGAAACATCCTCATGCTCAAGTATGTGGCTGAAAAGCTAGGAGCTCATGTGACCGTTGACATCGTTTCACTTCATGATGACTTTGACGAAAATCACTACGACATTACCTTTTTCGGTGGCGGTCAAGACTTTGAACAAAGTATCATTGCAGACGACCTACCTGCTAAAAAAGAGAGCATTGACAACTACATCCAAAACGACGGTGTAGTTCTGGCTATCTGCGGTGGCTTCCAGTTACTGGGGCAATATTATGTTGAAGCTTCAGGGAGACGCATCGAAGGACTAGGGGTCATGGGACATTATACCCTCAACCAGACCAATAATCGTTTTATCGGTGACATCAAGATTCACAATGAAGATTTCGATGAAACTTACTATGGATTTGAGAATCATCAGGGCCGTACCTTCCTCTCTGATGACCAAAAACCACTGGGACAGGTTGTCTATGGAAATGGAAATAACGAAGAAAAGGTCGGCGAAGGGGTTCATTATAAGAATGTCTTTGGTTCCTACTTCCACGGGCCTATCCTCTCTCGAAATGCCAATCTAGCTTATCGCCTAGTCACTACCGCCCTCAAGAAGAAATACGGTCAGGACATCCAACTCCCTGCCTATGAGGACATTCTCAGCCAAGAAATCGCTGAAGAATACAGTGATGTCAAAAGCAAGGCAGACTTTTCTTAAACAAAGTGAAACTATATCAAAGAACTCCGTTATCTTGTCGGAGTTTTTTTGTCTGTTCTTTTACCTTCTCCCTTGCATTTTCTCTCATTTTTTGCCAAAATAGAGGGGTAGAAAGAAGGTAGCATATGTCTAAATTACAACAAATCGTAACATATCTTGAATCAGAAAAACTAGACGTCGCTGTCGTATCTGACCCCGTCACAATTAATTACCTCACTGGCTTTTACAGTGATCCACACGAACGTCAAATGTTCCTTTTTGTTCTAGCGGATCAGGAACCTCTCCTCTTTGTCCCAGCCCTTGAAGTGGAGCGTGCAAGTAGCACTGTTTCCTTCCCGGTTGCGGGCTATGTAGATTCTGAAAATCCATGGCAAAAAATGAAAGATGCTCTTCCACAGCTTGACTTCAAACGTGTCGCTGTTGAGTTTGACAATCTCATCTTGACTAAATACCATGGTTTAAAAACTATCTTTGAAACTGCCGAGTTTGAAAACCTCACTCCTCGTATCCAACGTATGCGCCTCATCAAATCAGCTGACGAAGTGCAAAAAATGATGGTTGCAGGTCTTTATGCGGACAAGGCTGTTAAGGTTGGTTTTGATAATATTTCTCTTGATAAGACAGAAACAGATATCATCGCTCAAATTGACTTTTCTATGAAACGTGAAGGCTATGAAATGAGTTTTGATACCATGGTCTTGACTGGTGATAACGCTGCAAATCCACACGGAATTCCTGGTGCAAACAAAGTTGAAAAGGACGCCCTTCTCCTCTTTGACCTCGGTGTCATGGTTAATGGTTACGCATCAGATATGACTCGTACAGTCGCAGTCGGCAAACCTGACCAATTCAAGAAAGATATTTATAACTTGACTCTTGAAGCCCAACAAGCTGCTCTTGACTTTATCAAACCAGGTGTGACTGCCCATGAAGTGGACCGCGCTGCCCGTGAGGTCATCGAAAAAGCTGGTTACGGTGAGTACTTCAACCACCGTCTCGGTCACGGTATCGGTATGGATGTCCACGAATTCCCATCTATCATGGAAGGAAACGACATGATCATCGAAGAAGGCATGTGCTTCTCTGTTGAACCAGGTATCTATATCCCTGGTAAAGTCGGTGTCCGCATCGAAGACTGTGGTGTTGTTACCAAGGATGGATTTGACCTCTTTACAAGCACCAGCAAAGACTTGCTTTATTTTGATTAATATTCTTCGAAATCTTCCCACAATAAAACGCATAGTATCAAGTTTTCAACACCTGATACTATGCGTTTTTCTTATTTGAAAGACTTTTGACTCAGCCTCTTTACTTAATCTTCTTGATACTCTGAAAGACTACAAATCCCACAACCATCCCCAAGGTATTTTGCATGAAATTTGGTAAAATTTCTGGTAGGGCTGCAGCCCAGCCATTCATCAAAGTAGAACCCAAGGCGTAACCCCCTACCATGGCAATCGTTGCTAAGATAAGGCCTAACCACTGAGTTTTTCCTTTAAATCCTGCGAAAAATCCCTGCAAGCCATGGTTAACCAAGCTAAAGAACATCCACTGAGGATATCCTGATAAGAGGTCAATCAAGAAACCTGCTAGTCCTCCTACTACAGCCCCTTCACGACTACCAAAATAGAAAGCTGCAAAGAAGACACCCGCATCTAAAAGAGTTAGAATTCCTGTCGGTGTTGGAATTTTTAAGAAATAGCCTAGAACCACAGAAAGGGCGGTTAAGAGGGATACAAGGGCAATTTTAGTTGTTTTGGTTTGCTTCATATTGTCTTACTCCATACTGATCTGCTTGTGCAATGGCACGGTAAACGAAAGCCTTAGAGCTTTCTACTGCTGGTAAAAGTTCATCACCTTTAACCAAGTGACTGGCAATGCTAGAAGCAAAGGTACAACCTGCACCAGCATTTTGCCCTTGGATAACAGGATTTTCTAGGACTGTAAAGGTTTGTCCATCATAAAAGACATCTACAGCCTTGTCCTGACTAAGGCGATTGCCTCCCTTGATAATGACTGCTGGAGCTCCTAATTCATGCAATTTCTGCGCTGCAGCTTTCATGTCTTCCAAGGTTTTGATTTCCTGACCAGCCAATAACTCTGCTTCAGGAAGATTAGGCGTAATCACACTGACATGAGGGAAAAAGCGAATCAATTCTTGACAGAGTTCACTAACTGCTACGTCGTGTGTTTCCTTGCAGACCAAGACAGGATCCAGAACCACAGGCACTCCTGGGCGCTGCTTGATAAAGTTCAAGGCTTTCTCAGCTACGCTGACAGTAGGAAGAAGACCAATCTTAATCCCCCCAAACTCCACATCACGCAAGCTATCTAATTCATGTTGAAAAATGGTATCGTCAGTTGGAAAGACTTCAAAGCCCTTTTCCGTCAAGGCTGTCAAACAAGTCACTGCTACAAAGCCATGCAAGCCGTTCAAGGTATAGGTAGCCAAATCAGCTGACAAACCACCACCACTAAAAATATCATTTCCAGAAAGTGCTAAAATACGATTATTCTTCATAACGAATCTCCTTTAAATATAGACCATTTGGTGCTGCAGTGGGACCTGCAAGCTGCCTGTCCTTTTTCTCCAAAATCAAGTCAATCTGCTCTACTGGCATGCGGTTATTGCCGATTTTGAGCAGGGTCCCCACCATATTGCGAATCTGCTTATACAAGAAACCATTTCCTGAAAAGGTAAAGGTCAAAAACTGGCCTGTCTCATCAACTGTTAAACTAGCTTCTGTGATGGTGCGAACCTTGTCCTCTACGCTGGTCCCAGAGGCTGTAAAACCTGTAAAATCATGGGTTCCCTCAAGCTTTTTGACAGCCTCCTGCATGCGTTCCACATCGAGTGGATAAGGAAAGTGAGTGGCATAATAACGGCGCATAGGGTTCTTGGGACGTCCCCTATCCACGATAAATTCATAGGTCTTACTGTGCTTAGCATAACGGCAATGAAAATCATCCGCCACAAGCTCAATCGAAATCACATCAATATCTTCAGGGGACTGAGTGTCTAGAGCAAAACGGAGCTTCTCCTCATCCATCTGATAAGGCAGGTCAAAATGAATGACCTGTCCCAGGGCATGAACCCCACTATCTGTCCTACCAGCACCGTGAACAGTAATAGCTTGCCCTTTATTTAACCTAGTAAAGGTTTTTTCAATTTCTTCCTGAACACTACGCGCATGAGGCTGGCGCTGAAAACCAGCAAAGGCATAACCATCATAGGAAATAGTTGCTTTATATCTCGTCATAACTTCTATTTTATCAAGAAAATAATCTTTAAACAAGGTTCTAAAACAAATATTGTCTGGGTACAGAATTTACAAAAAGAAAAACTTAGGAATCAATCCTAAGTTCTCTTTTGAAGTAGGTACATGACAAAGATAGAGGTTACAATTAACCAAGATCCTAAGATAGCAAAGACCAACGTCCCATTTTGTGTTAGTAAGCCAATAGCACCTAGAACGAACGGAGTCGTAAAGGCTCCGAAACTACAGCCTAAAACTGCAAATGAAGTAGCTTGATTGAGAAGTTTAGCTGGAATTCGTTCAGAGACCAGTTGAAAGACCGTTGTCAAGGCTACACTATAGGCAAAACCAGCCAGAACACTCCCTGCCACTACCACCCACAAGGATGGAGACAAGGCAATCACAATTTGCCCCAAACCAAAGGTAATACCGGACCAGAGAAGCAATTTCTCTTTAAAGATAGAAATCAAGAAAGAGAAACTCACACCAGCTACAATACCGATTAACTGCATGACACTAAGAACAAAACTAGATAACTGGGCATCTCCCAGTCCTCTTTCCACCATTAAACTTGGAATACGGATGGTAATAGCTGTATTGGTACAAACTACAACCGCCGCTTCGATAGCTAGGATAAAAATCAAGCCTTTCATTTCCCGAGTTAAGCGACTTGCTTCCTTCGCTTTTTTCTTGACTTCTTTCTTTTCTTTTCCATAAGGGACAAAGAGTAGATAAAGAGTCAGCACCAAAAATCCAGCACTATAGGCTAGGAAGGTAGCTGTCCAACCAAAAGCCAACAACTGTCCGACTGCCAAGGTAATGAGAGAGGCCCCAACGACCTCTGCAGAACCGCGTAGCCCTAACATCTGAATTCGCGTTTTTCCTTGATAGCGTTCACTGATAATGGAAATGGCCTTGGCATTGATCATCCCAACTCCCAAGCCAAAAAGAATCCGTGTTCCAAAGACAAAAGGATAAGCTTGGTACCAAAAGGGTGCCGTTCCGCTGAGAGATAAAATCAACAATCCCAAACTAATCTGTAAGCGCTCAGGAAATATTTTTTCTAAGAAACCATTTAGCAGTAACATAATCATAATTCCAAAGGATGGCAAGCTTGCCAAGAGCTCAATTTGTTCCTTAGGATAGCCTTGATAGTAGTCAAACATGGCCGGCAGGGCACTCGAGATGGAAAAGGAAGTAATCAAAACGAGGGAGAGAGCCAAAATACTGGCCCGTTCTAAAAATTGTTTCATGAAATCTCTTTCTATATTTCTATTAATCTTCTACTTTTTTGATAGTTGTCAAACAAGCAAGAAAAGAAGAAGCCTCTTTAGTGTATAGACTCCTTCTTAAACTCGAAAATGAATCCCTTGTTTCATATACTCAATGAAAATCAAAAAGCAAACTAGGAAGCTAGCCGCAGGTTGCTCAAAATACTGTTTTGAGGTAGTAGGTAACACTGACCAAATCAGCTCAAAACATGTTTTTGAGGTTGCGGATGAAACTGACGAAGTCAGTAACCATACCAACCCACGGCAAGTCGAAACTGACGTGGTTTGAAGTGATTTTCAAAGAGTATTAGGATGACTTTCTCTTGATTTGCTTGATAAAGTAGAAGATAAATCCTGCTACCATATAGGCAACAAAGATAATCAGACACCACTTGAACACGACATCCCAACCCTTGTTCACATTCAAAAAGAAGTAAGGGAAGGGACTGTCCTTAGAATTAGGAACATCAAGCTTCAATACCAAGCCATTAAAAAAAGCAAAAATCATATACAGCAAGGGTAAAATCGTCCACATAACTGGATCCCAGATTTTGTATTGACCCTGTTTGTCAAAAAAGAGGGTATCTGCTAAAAACCAAAGGGGAACGATATAGTGGCAAAGGAAATTTTCTAGAGTATAAAAATTAGGCACAATAGGCGCTAAGAGGAAATGGTAAATCACACAGGTAATCATGATACTCATGGTGACCCCACCTTTTAAGCGCAAGAGACTTGGTCTTTGCCAGTTTTCACCTAAACGGCTCATAGCCTTTAGGAGATAGAGAGTAAAAATCGCGACTAAGAGGTTGGACAGAACCGTATAATAGAGCAACATCCCAAATCCACCATGCTTGGCGATTTCAAGATAAACTCCCGTAAAAGCCGCTAGAAACAAGAAGATACGGCTATAAAATACAAGTTTATAGTGTTTTGACATGCTTAAATTTTCTTCACAAACTCTGATTTGAGTTTCATGGCACCAAAGCCATCAATTTTACAGTCGATATTGTGGTCGCCTTCTACGATGCGGATATTTTTCACGCGCGTTCCTTGTTTCAAATCTTTTGGCGCACCTTTTACTTTCAAGTCCTTGATAAGGGTTACTGTATCACCGTCAGACAATTTATTCCCGTTAGCATCGATAGCGACAAGGCCTTCTTCTACATCTGCAACTTCAGCAGGATTCCACTCATAAGCACACTCTGGGCAAACCAGTAGGGCACCGTCTTCGTAGACATACTCTGAGTTACATTTTGGACAATTTGGTAGGTTGTTCATGGTTTCTCCTTATAGTCATTCACTATTCTTTGAAAATCAAAATTTCTCGAACAGCAACTATTATACCTTAAAATCAGTATTTTGACAAATATAGAAAAAAACCGATATCAATCTATCGGCTTTTCTACAATTACATTCTTTTTTCAGCTTCTGCTTTGATTTTTTCAACTACTTCTTGAATACCTAATCCAGTCGTATCAAGGTAAACTGCATCCTCTGCTTGTTTGAGAGGCGAAGTCTCACGATGACTATCCTTATAGTCACGCGCAGCAATTTCCTCTTTTAGGGTTTCAAGGTCTGTTTCAATTCCCTTGGCAACATTTTCCTTGTAACGACGCTCTGCTCTTTCATCGACAGAAGCTACTAGGAAAATTTTCAATTCTGCTTGTGGTAATACAACGGTTCCAATATCGCGACCATCCATGACAATCCCGCCTTGCTGGGCGATTTCTTGCTGGAGAGAAACTAGTTTCTCACGAACTTCAGGAATTGCTGCAATAGCTGAAACATGATTGGTCACTTCATTTTCACGAATAGGATGAGTAATATCCACATCCCCTACAAAGACAAGTTGTTCTCCCGTTTCTGAGCGTCCAAAACTGATTGGATGCTGGTCCAATAAGGTTAAGAGTTCTTCAACTTGTTCAACTCCTAATTGGTTCTTGAGAGCCATATAGGTCGCTGCACGATACATAGCACCTGTATCTAGATAGGTGTAACCAAAATCCTTGGCAATAATCTTTGCGACTGTACTCTTACCACTTGAAGCTGGGCCGTCAATAGCAATTTGAATTGTTTTCATATCAACTCCTATTTGATTTTGACAACATCACCTGGATTAGCAAACCAAGATCCTGTAGCCATATGCCCAGGATTCAAAGCCTCTAACTGCGCAATCGAGATTCCTGCACGAGCGGCAATGGCTGCTTCTCCTTCTCCAGCCATAACTTTTGTAGTTCCTTCTGGATCATTTGGATGTTCTGAGCTACTAGATGACTCTTCTACCTTCTCCTCTGAACTAGAAGATGCCTGCTCTGAACTACTACTAGAAGTAGAAGAAACTTGCTCTACTTTTGTATCTGAATCGTAAAAATCTTTCAAGGCTGCTGTGCGATTACTCCCACCCGATGAAAGATAGATCAGAACAATAATCATCACGACTACAATCACAAAGAAAATACTTGCTAAAATAGTCAAGATACGATTAGCCAGCACTCCTCCACCTTGTTCTCTCTTACGACGTTCTGATCTTGTTTCTTCTTGATTCTCATAAATATCTTCTTGCCACGGTTCTTTTGCCATACCTTACTCCTTGTTTTTTTTTACTTTTCTTATTACAATATAAATATGAAAATCACACTTATACCTGAACGTTGCATTGCCTGTGGGCTTTGCCAAACTTATTCTGAATTATTTGATTACCACGATAATGGAATCGTGCGCTTTTACGATGACCCTGATCAACTAGAAAAAGAAATTTCTCCTAGTCAGGACGTCGTAGAAGCTGTTAGAAACTGTCCGACACGTGCCTTGATTAAAGATTAACTCTACTATCGACAAGAACGTTCTACTTCTTCTAGTTTAGCATATTTCCATGCAAAATTATAGTCTTTTTTCTTTATTTTTTTCTGTAAAATCAGGAAGTCCACTTTTTTCTTTGATAAGATAAAGTGGTCTTTTTTTGGTCTCTAGATAAATCTTACTAATATACTTGCCCAGAATCCCAATGGTTAAGAGTTGGATTCCCCCAAGAAAGAGAATGACAGCCATCAAAGAGGTCCAACCTGATGTCGGATTGCCCAAAATGAGAGTTCGAACCACAACAAAAAAGGTCATAAGCAGAGAAAGAAAACATGATAGGAGACCAGCCACAAAGGCTATAATCAAAGGAAAATCTGAAAAATTAACAATTCCTTCAATGGAGTAGAAAAAGAGTTGTTTAAAACTCCAACTGGTCTTGCCAGCCTGCCTTTCGACATTTGGATAGTCCAGATAGTGGGTTTTAAAGCCGACCCAGGCAAAGAGTCCCTTCGAAAAACGATTGGACTCAGTCAAGCTTAAAATGGCATCGACTACAGGCCTTCTCATCATGCGAAAATCACGGACACCAGAAGGCAGGGCTACTGGACTAATTTTTTGCATGAGGCGATAAAAAAGATCAGCACAGAAACTGCGAAACAGGGGTTCTCCCTCTCGACTGGTTCTCCGTGTCCCAACACAGTCTAAGTCTGCATTCTGGTCTAGTAAAGCTTTCATCTCAAGCAACATACTCGGAGGATCCTGGAGATCTGCATCCATCACCACCACTAGGTCTCCTGTCGCATATTGCAAGCCTGCATAGAGGGCTGCTTCTTTTCCAAAATTTCGCGAGAAAGAAATATAATGCACTGCCGGATTTTGCTCCCGATAGGTCTTTAAGAGTCTCAAGGTCCCATCGCTTGAGCCATCATCGACAAAGACATACTCGATTTCTACTCCCAACTCAGGAATCAAAGCTTCCAAAGCCTGATAAAAAAGAGGAAGTACTTCCTCTTCGTTTAAACAGGGGACAATGATTGACATCACCATCTTAGTCTTCAAATCCGTTTGGATGCTTGCTTTGCCAACGCCATGCGTCTTCACACATTTGGGTGATGCCCAGCTCTGCTTCCCAGCCCAGTTCTGCTTTGGCTTTTGCAGGATCTGAATAGCAGGCTGCGATATCCCCTGGACGACGGTCTACAATGCGGTAAGGAATTGGACGTCCCACTGCTTTTTCCATGTTTTGGATAATTTCAAGAACTGAGTAGCCTTTACCTGTTCCAAGGTTATAAATGTTTAGACCTGAACCTTTTTGGATTTTTTTCAGAGCTGCAACGTGACCTTTAGCCAAATCGACAACGTGGATATAGTCACGAACACCAGTTCCGTCTTCCGTATCGTAATCATCTCCAAACACTTGCACTTGCTCTAATTTTCCAACGGCTACTTGCGTCACATATGGCAAGAGATTGTTTGGAATACCGTTTGGATTTTCTCCCAAATCACCACTCTCATGAGCTCCGATTGGGTTGAAGTAACGAAGCAAGACCACATTCCATTCTGAGTCTGCCTTGTAGATATCGGTCAAAATTTCCTCAAGCATAAGCTTAGTACGACCGTAAGGATTGGTCACTGAAAGTGGGAAATCTTCCAAGATGGGCACTGTATGAGGATCGCCATAAACTGTCGCAGAAGAACTGAAAATGATGTTTTTACAGTTGTTTTCTTCCATAGCTTTTAGAAGACTGACAGTTCCGGCGATATTGTTCTCATAGTAGGCAAGAGGGATACGTGTTGATTCACCAACAGCCTTCAAACCAGCAAAGTGAATGACACCTGTTGGTTCTTCTTGCTTGAAAATGTCACGAAGAGTAGCTGTATCACGGATGTCTGCCTCATAGAAAGGCACTTCAACTCCTGTAATTCTCTCAACAACTTCTAAACTCTTTCGGTTACTATTAACAAGGTTATCCACCACAACAACCTGATGACCTGCTTGGATTAACTCAATAACAGTGTGGGTTCCGATAAAACCTGCTCCACCCGTTACCAAAATCTTTTCTTGCATCTTCTTTCCTCGATTCTCGGATTATTTTTTCTTATTTTACCATTTTTGATAGGGAATGTCATTTGCCATCATAGAGGGGAGGCTAAAATTTCAGTAAAATGCTTATACTCTTCTCTTCGAAAATCTCTTCAAACCATGTCAACGTCGACTTGCTATGGGTTGGTATGGTTACTGACTTCGTCAGTTCTATCCACAACCTCAAAGCAGTGTTTTGAGCAGCCTGCGGCTAGTTTTCTAGTTTGTTCTTTGATTTTCATTGAGTATTATTCGCTTTTTACTCGTTTGACATAGTTTGCAATTGGGTAGTTTAGAGGGTCCAAGGTCAACTCCTTGTCTTGGATTAGTTGAGCTAGGTGATAACCAATGATAGGACCAGTTGTGAGGCCTGATGAACCCAGTCCACTAGCAGCATAGACACCTGATAAGCCAGGTACTTGTCCAAAGAAAGGAGAGAAATCACTAGTATAGGCACGGATTCCCACACGCTCAGTTCTTGAAGTCGGTTTAGACAAAACTGGATAATGGGGCAAGGCTGCCTCCTCCATTTTCTGGAGCAAGGTTTCATCCACGGTCAAGTCAAATCCCATGTCATTTTCATGGGTAGCTCCTAAGGACAATTTCCCACCAGCAAAAGGAATCAAATCCCACTCCCCCTCTGGCATAACAACAGGATAAGCTTCCATATCTTGGGTAAGTTGATAATCTCGGAGTTGTCCTTTTTGAGGACGGACATCTACTTCATATCCTAAAGACTCCAAAACATCTCCCAACCAAGCTCCCGTCGCTAAAATAACCTGATCAAACACCTCTTCGCCAATCTGGTAGCCTGCTGCTAAAGGTGTCAGAGTCACTTTTTCTTTGACCAGCTTGATCTGACTGGCTTCTAGCAAACGAGTGACTAAAAGCTGACCATCCACTCTTGCTCCACCAGAAGCATAGAGCAAGCGATCAAATCCCTGCAAACCAGGGAATAATTTATTTGCAGACGCTTGGTCTAAAATGGCTAATTGCCCTATCAAGGGAGATTCTTCTCTGCGCTGGAGGGCTAGTTGATAGAGTTCTTCCAACTTAGTTTCATCCTTTTTCAGGAGAAAGACTCCCGAACGTTGGTAAAAGTCGATTTCTTGCCCTGAATTCTCTAAATCAGACAACAAATCCACATAAAAATCAGCCCCCAAGCGCGCCATTTTGTACCAGGCTTTATTGCGGCGTTTGGAAAACCAAGGACTGATAATTCCTGCTGCGGCCTTGGTAGCCTGACCTTGTCCATGGTCAAAGACGGTTATTTCTAGGTCACTTTCTTTAGAGAGGTAGTAGGCAGCTGTTGCACCCACGATCCCTGCTCCGATAATAGCAACTTTTTTCATTGTTTTCACTTTCTAACTAGATATGGTGGAAAGGATTGGTTGATACTTGACTAGGTACAATATCGATTGTCCAGCCTTTTTCCTCTTTCCATTGATTAAGAAGCTCTGCAATTTTTTCTACAAAAAGCACTTCGATATAGTGGCCTGGGTCCAATGCTAGCAAACCATCAGACAACATATCCTGGGCAGTGTGGTAGTAAATATCACCAGTGATATAGACATCTGCCCCCTTTGCCAAGGCATCCTTATAGAATGACTGCCCACTTCCACCACAGATGGCCACTCTTGAGATAGGCTTCTGCAAATCAGTCTCTTGATAATGCACCATTCGAAGGCTATCTAGACCAAAGACTTGCTTGACATGTTGGGCCAATTCCCCAAATGTCTGAGGCTGAACATTCCCAATACGTCCAATCCCACGTTCAGAACCTGTTTCCTGCAGATAAGTCGTCTTCTCAATACCTAGCATCTGACAAAACCAGTCATTGAGGCCATTTTCAACGATGTCAATGTTAGTATGGCTGACATAAACTGCGATGTCATGTTTGATGAGATCAATGTAAATCTGATTTTGCGGATGGTTGGCTACCAAGTCCTTGATGGGACGGAAAATCGGCGCGTGCTTGACGATAATCAAGTCCACACACTTTTCAATGGCTTCAGCCACCGTTTCTTCACGAATGTCGAGAGCTACCATGACTCTTTGGATATCCTTGTCCAAAGTGCCAATTTGCAGGCCACGACTGTCTCCCTCCATAGAAAATTCCTGAGGGCAAAAGGCTTCATACGCGTTAATCACTTCACTTGCTAACATGGAGCACCTCCTTAATGGCTTGAATTTTATCTACTAGAACTTGACGTTCCTCCAGATTTTTTTCTGGAATTTGTCCGAGGACGAACTCTAGCTTAGCAGCTTCTTTTTGCCATTTTTTGATAAAGACTGGGCTAACTTCTTTAGACAAGAAGGGTCCAAAGCGAACATCACTAGCAGATAACTTCATTTGTCCTGCTTCCACCACCAAAATCTCGTAGAACTTGCCAGATTCTTCTAGAATGCTTTCTTTCACAATCTGGAAACCATGGTCTTGCAACCAAATGCGCAAGTCGTCTTCACGATTATTAGGCTGGAGAATCAAACGCTCTACATTGGCTAGCTTGTCCAAGCCTCCCTCTAATATCCTAGCAATCAAACGACCACCCATACCTGCAATGGTGATGACCGATACCTGATCTGCCTCTTCAAAGGCTGCCAAGCCATTGGCTAAACGAACTTGAATTTTCTCCTTGAGGCCGTGAGCCTCAACATTTTTGACTGCAGACTGATAGGGGCCTTCCACAACCTCACCTGCAATGGCACTTTTGATTTGGCCTCTTTCGACCAATTCGATAGGCAGATAAGCATGGTCACTTCCCACATCTAGTAAAATGGCACCTTGTGGCACAAAGGAAGCCACTAATTCCAATCTCTTTGAAATCATCTTCTCTCACTTTCCAAAACTCTATTACCTCTTATTATACCACATTTCAGTCAGCACTCCTGCACCTAAAAAGACCACAATCCACAGATTGCAGTCTTTCTTTATTTTCTGGCTTGATAGCGACTGGTCAAAATGAATATCACGGTAAAGACCAGCATCATGGTTCCATAAACAGGCAATGTTTGTCCTGTAAGTGTCGAAATTTCAAGCAGTTTTTGAATTCTTGGGAAGAGAGCTGTGGCTAGGAAACCTCCTACTGACCAAACAATCAAGAGGACACGCCATAGGGTAAATGGCATGCAGGCTCTAAATACGGATAAGAAACCAATTGACCCCAAGAGATAATAGAGTAGAGTTGAGATTTCTAACTCAGACCAACCTTGGCTACTTCCAAATATTTTCACAAAAAGAACGCTGAACACAACCATGAGAGCGCTTGGTAGGGCACGAAGCATGGATCTTCTGAGGAAGTTTGGCTCAACAGGTTTGATATTTCGCTCAAAAGTCAGAACGAATGGTGGAAAACCTTCCACGAATTGGTCAATCATGGTAATTTGAATCGGAATGAAGGGGAAAATCAAGATCCATTCAGACCGTCCCAGAAGAGCACTGGCAATACAGATGACTGCTAGCAAGAATGAGTAGATGGTCTTTATCAAGAAAATTGGGGCGATATGGGCAATGTTATTGACCACACGACGGCCTTCAAAGAGAATCTCAGGAACATCATTAAAGTCAGAGTTCAAGAGAACCAGATTGGCAATCTGACGAGTCGCTGGATCCCCTTCCGCCATCACGATAGAACAATCCGCCTCACGAAGGGCCAGAATATCATTGACTCCGTCCCCTGTCATTGCTGTTGTATGACCCGCTTTTTTCAGCGTTTGGATGATGAGTTTCTTTTGATGAGGGGAAACACGTCCGAAAATAGCAGTCTCCTCCGCCATAGCAACCAATTCCTCATCCGTGATTTTTGAGCAATCTATATAACTGTCATAGTCCGCAAAACCAGCCTTCTGGGCAATACTGGATACCGTAACTGGATTGTCGCCAGAGATAATCTTGAGTCCCACTTCCTGAGAACGGAGATAGTCCAGCGTCTCAGCTGCTCCCTCTCGAATGGGGTCCAAGATTTCCAGTAAGGCTAGAGCCTGAATATCAGATGGTTTCTGCGGCTTGTGATGGTCTAATTTCTCCTGACTGAGAGCTAAGACCAAGACACGTGAGCCTCGCTCAAGAGCTTCTCTAGCTTCAGGAACTTCAGCATCCAACAACATCTCAGGCGCCCCTAAGAAAACTGTTCCCAAACCTTCTAACTCCATGGCTCCCCACTTGCGGTCGCTTGAGAAGGGGAGATTTGAAATCAAAGGATAAGTAACTTCCCCCACAAAACGCTTTCGAATAGCTTGGGCAGTTGGATTTTTATCCTCACTATGGGCCATATAGCTGGTCAGGATGCTAGAAATAGCCTCTTCACCATAAGTTGCCGTCAGTGGAAGAACAGCCTCCACCTGCATCTTTCCTTGGGTGATGGTGCCCGTCTTGTCCAAACAGAGCATATCCACGCGCGCCAAGGTCTCAACAGAGTACATCTCCTGCACTAAGACCTTTTTCAAGCCCAGCTTAATAACCGCAGTCAAGAGCGAAGTAATGGTCAAAAGGGCAATTCCCTTAGGCAACATTCCCAGAAGGGCTGTCGACGAATTTACAACGGACGACTTAAGAGGCAAGCCTTTTAAAAGCAAGGCTTCTAGCAGGAGAGCTAGACCAAAAGGAATGATAATTTTCCCAGTAAAACCTGCTAGCTTGTCCAGTGATTTCATGATCCGAGAGTTGATGGGTTTAACGGTCTTGGCTTCCAGCATGAGTTTGGCAGCATAGTTGTCTGCACCGACATGGTGAACTTGAGCTAAAACTGACCCACTAGCTAGGAAACTTCCTGACAAAAGCAAGGCATCCACTTCCTTTTGCACCAAATCACTCTCACCCGTCAACATAGCTTCATTGACTTCCGCAAAGCCTTCCAAAACCAAGGCATCACTGGGAATCTGCTCTCCAGCAGACAAACGAATGACATCACCCAGCACCAATTCTTCTGGATCGATGGCAATTTCCTGACCCTCACGGATGGTTTTGACCTTTTCCTTAGTCATGAGATTGAGCTTATCCACCATGTGTTTAGCCCGTAGCTCGGTCACAATCCCCGAAAATGCGTTAAAGCAGATAACAGCAAAAAAGACCAAATTGCTCCAAGCCTGTACAAAGGCTAGCGCCAAGGCAATGGCAAAGTTCAAAGCGTTAAAAAGGGTAAAGACATTTCGTTTGATGATTTGCCAAGTACTGGTACTGGCCGATGCAGTAAAATCATTGACCAAGCCCTTAGCTTGTCTATCCTTGACCTCTCTTTGGGTTAATCCCATAATCTTATTTTTATCCATAAATTCTATCATATCATTTTTTCTAAAAGAATTCTAATTCTATCCAAAAACTGTCCACTAATAACTGAAAAAGTTTGCCTGTAGTCTTTCGATAAGGTATAATAATAAAAGCAATACAATCGAAGGAGATCTCATGTTCTATACTTATTTGCGTGGACTAGTCATGCTGATTTTGTGGTCCATCAATGGCAATGCCCACTATCATAATACTGATAAAATTCCTAATAAAGATGAAAACTATATCCTCGTCGCACCTCATCGTACCTGGTGGGATCCTGTTTACATGGCCTTTGCGACCAAGCCAAAACAATTCATCTTTATGGCTAAAAAAGAGCTGTTTACCAACCGCATATTTGGCTGGTGGATTCGAATGTGTGGGGCCTTTCCTATCGACCGGGAAAATCCCAGCGCTTCTGCTATCAAATACCCTATCAATGTCCTCAAAAAAAGCGACCGCTCGCTCATCATGTTTCCAAGTGGGAGCCGTCACTCAAATGATGTAAAAGGTGGCGTAGCCCTGATTGCCAAGATGGCCAAGGTTCGTATCATGCCTGTTACCTACACAGGTCCTATGACCTTGAAAGGATTGGTCAGCCGTGAACGTGTGGATATGAACTTTGGAAATCCTATCGATATCTCAGACATCAAGAAAATGAACGATGAAGGGATTGAAATGGTTGCAGACCGTATCCAAGCAGAATTTCAACGTCTAGACGACGAAACGAAACAATGGCACAATGATAAAAAACCAAATCCACTCTGGTGGTTTGTCCGCATTCCTGCCCTCATCCTTGCCATTATCCTCGCTATCCTAACCATCATCTTTAGTTTTATCGCAAGTTTCATCTGGAATCCAGATAAGAAAAGAGAAAAACTTAGTTAAATACATACAAAAATCCCTTGGCAAAAGCCAAGGGATAAATCTTTTATTTGATTTTCCATTTTTGGGTCAACCAGCTAGAAAAAGCTAGAAATCGCTCAGCTACTTGTTCATGGTGTCCATAAGGATCAAAGACAAACTGACCGTTCGGATAGCGTTTCTGAAGACTGGTATGGATCTGCTCAGCATAGACTGGTGCTTGAGCCAGACGATTGCTATGATTAACTCCTTCTGTTTGACCATTCTGTAAATACAGCAAACAGTCTAGATTTTTCACTGTCTCTGCCTTACAGTAAGTCACAAAATCAGGATACCAAAAGGAACCGCAGATGGAGAAGACACAGGAAACCTTGTCAAAGCTGAAAAGACTGTATACTGCTGTCAGACCACCTAGTGAGTAGCCTCCATAAGCAAGGCGAGTTTCGTCCAGGCGATAAAGCGAGTGCAACTTATCTAAAAGACCTCCAAATAAATGATCATGATAGACGTTGGCCTGACCTCCAAAATCTGGAGCTCCATCTCTCAGAGCAGCTGCCTTCCAGGGAGTGTAGTCATCTAGGCGATTTTTAGAGGTCAAGCCCACTAAAATCACAGATTCAGAAAGGGACGATAGGAAATCCAAATTTCCGTCATTCAATAAAATAGCCGGATAGGTTTGATTGGGGTCGTAGTTAGAGGGAAGGCTGACTTTGACTTGGATCCCTTCCCAATCAAACTCATTATTTATTGATAAAGTCATTGATTTTCTCAAGGGAATCAATCACTGCTGGACCATAATCCATCAATTCATCGTAAGAGATGGTCATAATTTTTTGATTCTTAATGGCAGGTACGCTTTCCAAAACAGCATTTGCCTTCATCAACTCTACTGCTTTTTCATCCAATTTTTTATTGCGGTCGCTGGTTACATAGATAATCAATTCAGGATCCATTGACACGAGATTTTCCAAGGTCAAGCCTGATGTCCCCGTAGCAACGTTTGTATAACCAAGTTGGTTCAGTAAACTTTCTTGCAAAGCAGACTTGTAGGCACCGAAGGTTTGATCATTATAAGCAACCATAATCAAAGCCTTTTTCTTTTCACCTTGACTTGCTGGATTTGCTTTCTTAACAGCGTCAATTTTAGTTTGTAATTGGGCCGCGTATTCATTGGTCTTGTCCTGAACATTAAAAATCATTCCAAGATTTTTGACATCTTCTACAATATTCCCCAAATCTTGCTGAATTGTTGAGAGAGAAGCTTTTTGCGTATAGACTGGGATTTTGTTTTCATTCCAAGTGCTAACTGTCCCCAAGGATTTTTCAGAAAACATCATGTTTCGACCCATCACAGCGTCTGGCTCATAAGAAAGGACTGTTTCTTGTGAGACTGTTTTTTTATCCCCAATTTGAGGAATCGTCGCAATCGCGTCCTTGTATTTGTCCGTCACAGCATTATCAGGGTTAAGCATGCCAGCAATTTTATCCTTCAAGCCTAGCTCCAATAAGATTTCAGTGGTTGAAAGATTGTTGGTGATAACTTTTTCAGGTGCCTTGTCAAAGACTTGTTCGACTTCATTTCCCTTAGCATCATAAGTTTTGACCGTTAGCGGATAAGTCGTCTCTGCGCTTGCCTTTTGACTTGTTTCTGCGCTAGATTGTGTGGTAGTTTTTTCTGTAGTAGTATTACCACAAGCTGCCATGGTTAGGATAGCAACTGTTACGAGTAAAATACTGAGTGTTTTTTTCATCTTGTTTTCCTTTTCAATCTTATAAATAGTGAATCATAGCTTGCTGATCCTCGGTCCAAGTCACCTGACTTTGAACTCCGTATACAGTTTGCAATGACTCAGAGGTGATAGTCTCCTTTGGAGTCCCTTGGTAAAGGATTTCTCCCTCTTTCATTAGATAGAGATAATCCGAATAGCGACAAGCAAGTTGAATATCATGCAGGACAGCTAGGACATTGACCTTGAGTTCCTTCACAATAGCCAACAAGTCTAGCTGATACTTGATATCCAGGTGATTGGTTGGTTCGTCTAGGAGTAAGAGAGTCGGTTCTTGCGCCAAGGCGCGGGCTAACAAAACTCGCTGTTTCTCTCCCCCCGACAGGGACGAATAGAGACGAGTTTTCTTCTCGAGCATATCCACCTTAACGAGGGCATCTTGAACGAGCACATAATCCCTTTCCTTTTCCTTTTGTAGAAAAGAGAGGTGGGGAGTTCTTCCCAGCAAGACGATTTCCTCAACGGTACAATCAAACTGCAGTTGATTAAACTGGGTCACAACTGCCATTTGCTTGGCTGTTTCTTTGAGCGTCCATTGTTCCAGAGGCTTTCCATCTAGACTTATCAAGCCTTTGTCCACCTTTTCCTGACGATAGAGGAGTTTAAGTAGACTGGTTTTCCCGCTTCCATTTGGTCCTAATATCGTGTGAAATTGATGCCCTTCAACTTTAAGAGAGACTCCTTTGAGGATTTTTTTCTCTCCTAGCCCAAAGTGGACATCCCGACAAATCAAGTCCATATCAGACCCTCACCTCCCTTCGCCTACCTCCAACAATGTAGATAAAGAAGGGAGCACCTACTAGGGCTGTGAAAATACCTATAGGAAGCTCTGCATTTGGAATGATGATACGAGAGAGTACATCTGCCCAAATGACAAAGAGGGCACCTAGCAAGGTTGCAACAGGAAAAAGCCTCTTGTAATTCGTTCCTACTAACCCTCGAGCTAAATGTGGAGTAATCAGACCGACAAATCCAATAATCCCACAGGTCGCCACTAAGACTGCTGTCAGCACAGCCACCATGGTCACATAAAGATACCAATAAAAGCGTAAGGGAATCCCCAATGTTAAAGCAGCCTCATCTCCCATCATCATCGCATTGAAAACACGATACTGAGTAGAAAAAAATAGAAAGGCCATTCCTACTACTATAGTTGGCAGGACCAAGTCTGCCCATGAAGTCCCAGCGAGCGAACCCATTGTCCAAAACTTAATGGTCATCACACTATCCGCATTAGCTCCAACTGAGATAATAAAGTTGGAAAAAGCCAGAAAGAGAGCGTTGACCACCGTTCCTGATAAGATCAGACTGGAAGTCGTCATCCTTCCCTGAATAGAGGCAATGATGAGGACAGCAATTGTTGCCAAAATAGCGCCAAGAAAAGCTCCAAGGCTAATCATCACTTTTAAACCAAGAATGATGCTCAAGGTTGCCCCTAGAGTTGCACCCGCAGATATTCCTAAGACATAAGGCTCTGCGATGGGATTGTTCACTGTAGACTGCATCACGCTACCACACATAGAAAGACCAGCCCCCACTATCAAACCTAACAATACTCGGGGGAATCTCATGTTCCATACAATGGCAAGAGTAGACTTGGAAACCTCTCCTATTTCAAGAGGAAAACCCAACCTGCTCAAAATAATCCGATAGGTATCTCCTAGATCAATCGCAACGGATCCCATTGAAACTGCTAGAAAGAGAGAAATACCTAAAATACCTAGCAAGATACCTAAAAGTAACACAAATTGCAGGTCTTGTCGGCTTCCAGAAAATTTGGAAAGCATGTAAACCTCCTTTGATAGAATCTTAAAAATTTAGAAAATTCTCATGAAAAGTATACCATATTTTCAACTAGGTAACAAGCTGAGAACAAATGAATATCGTTGGTTTGATTGTGCTAGGAAGTATAAGCAAAGATAATACTTGTGCATACAAAGGTAAGGCAACAACATAAAAAGCCCTCTGAAGTCAGAGAGCTAATTTGAGCTCGGGCTAAAATCCTAGTGAAAAAGATGAAACTCCTTGTGTTCATCGAACACTGTGTCATTTCCCTATTTTCATACGGATTTCTTACGCCCTTAGCATCATAATTCTTGCTGGATAAACCGTTTATAGACTAGACGGCGAGGAGAAGAATGTACGAAACTTTCAGTGAAACAAAAAAATCTCCCCGAAGGGAGAATATCTGGATTATTTTACCTTACAGTGCTAGGAACCGTAACCGAAGATTATACTTGAGTATATCGAGGTAAGGTGACAACGCAATGTAAGTGGAAAATAAAGCAGATTAACGACGAAGTCCAAGAGAGTTGATTAACTCACGGTAACGGTTAACGTCGTTTTTACGCAAGTATGCAAGCAAGTTACGACGGCGACCGATTTTCTTCATCAATCCACGGTAAGTAGCGTGGTCTTTTTTGTGTTGTTTGATGTGTTCGTTAAGGTGGTTGATTTCCCAAGTAAGGACAGCAACTTGAACCTCTACTGAACCTGTATCACCTTCGTGACGTGCATATTGTGCGATAATTTCATTTTTTTTCTCTTTTGAGATTGCCATGATGTTTCTCCTTTTTATTTGGCTTCATCTGAGTGACAGGTTGGCATGCCTGTAACCAAGAAGAAGTTATTTGTCTTTACGACAGTTCCTATTCTACCAATAACTAACTTCTTTGTCAACAAATTACTTTCCATGTGGTTCACTAGCATAATTAAGATTATCAACTTTTCTAATATTACCATATCTGATTGCAAACACCTTTCCAACAAGGAAATTCAAAAAAATCTAAAAATATCTTGAAAAATCTCACAATCATGCTATAATATTGCATAGAGACAAGTCACTTAGCCCCTTTCTACTAGAGAGTGCGTGGTTGCTGAAAACGCATAGGAAGCCTAAACTGATACTACTCTACTGACTTTTATGAAAACATAAAACGGTGGCCACGTTAGAGCCGATCAGAGGTGTCCCTCTTTTTTGAGGAACATAAATGAAGGTGGAACCACGTTGCGACGTCCTTTTTAGGATGTCGCAATTTTTTTATGAGGAGACTAACTATGGAGTTGCAAGAATTAGTGGAGCGCAGTTGGGCAATCCGACAAGCTTATCACGATCTGGAAGTTAAACATCATGATTCCAAGTGGACGGTAGAAGAAGACCTCTTGGCTTTATCGAATGATATTGGAAATTTCCAACGATTAGTGATGACCAAGCAAGGACGCTACTATGATGAAACACCCTACACACTGGAACATAAACTTTCAGAAAATATCTGGTGGCTAGTAGAACTTTCTCAACGTTTGGATATAGACATCCTGATGGAAATGGAAAACTTCCTCTCTGATAAAGAAAAGCAGTTGAACATTCAGACTAGGAAGTAGTCTCATAATAAAAAGTCAATGCTTAGAAACTATGAAATATAAAAAGGAGAAAACCATGATCAAAATTACTTTCCCAGATGGCGCTGTTCGTGAATTCGAATCTGGCGTTACAACTTTTGAAATTGCTCAATCAATCAGCAATTCCCTAGCTAAAAAAGCTCTTGCTGGTAAATTCAACGGCAAACTCATCGACACTACTCGTGCCATTACTGAAGATGGAAGCATCGAAATCGTGACACCTGATCACGAAGATGCTCTTCCAATCTTGCGTCACTCAGCTGCTCACTTGTTTGCTCAAGCCGCTCGTCGCCTTTTCCCAGACATTCACTTGGGAGTTGGCCCAGCCATCGAAGACGGTTTCTACTACGATACTGACAACACAGCTGGTCAAATCTCTAACGAAGACCTTCCTCGTATCGAAGAAGAAATGCAAAAAATCGTTAAGGAAAACTTCCCATCTATTCGTGAGGAAGTGACTAAAGATGAAGCGCGTGAAATTTTCAAAAACGACCCTTACAAATTAGAATTGATTGAAGAACACTCAGAAGACGAAGGTGGTTTGACCATTTACCGCCAAGGTGAATACGTTGACCTTTGCCGTGGTCCACACGTCCCATCAACTGGTCGTATCCAAATCTTCCACCTTCTTAACGTAGCTGGTGCTTACTGGCGTGGAAATAGCGACAACGCCATGATGCAACGTATCTACGGTACAGCTTGGTTTGACAAGAAAGACTTGAAGAACTACCTTCAAATGCGTGAAGAAGCCAAAGAACGTGATCACCGTAAACTTGGTAAAGAGCTTGACCTCTTCATGATTTCTCAAGAGGTTGGTCAAGGGCTTCCATTCTGGTTACCAAATGGGGCTACTATCCGTCGTGAATTGGAGCGCTACATCGTCGACAAGGAAATCGCTGCTGGTTACCAACACGTCTACACTCCACCAATTGCCTCAGTAGAACTTTACAAGACTTCTGGTCACTGGGATCACTACCGTGAAGATATGTTCCCAACTATGGATATGGGTGATGGGGAAGAATTCGTTCTTCGTCCAATGAACTGTCCTCACCATATCGAAGTCTTTAAACATCACGTTCACTCTTACCGTGAATTGCCAATCCGTATTGCTGAAATCGGTATGATGCACCGCTATGAGAAATCAGGTGCCCTAACTGGTCTTCAACGTGTACGTGAAATGTCACTTAATGACGGTCACACTTTCGTAACACCTGAACAAATTAAAGATGAGTTCCAACGTACGCTTCAATTGATTATCGATGTTTACGAAGATTTCAACTTGACTGACTATCGTTTCCGTTTGTCATACCGCGACCCTCAAGATACTCACAAATATTTTGATAATGATGAAATGTGGGAAAATGCTCAACGTATGTTGAAATCAGCTATGGATGACATGGGACTTGACTACTTTGAAGCTGAAGGGGAAGCAGCCTTCTACGGACCAAAATTGGATATCCAAGTTAAGACTGCCCTTGGAAAAGAAGAAACACTTTCTACGATCCAGCTTGACTTCTTGCTTCCAGAACGCTTCGACCTCAAATACATTGGAGCTGATGGTGAAGAACACCGTCCAGTTATGATTCACCGTGGTGTTATTTCAACCATGGAACGCTTCACAGCTATCTTGATTGAAAACTACAAGGGTGCCTTCCCAACATGGCTTGCACCACACCAAGTAACCCTCATCCCAGTATCTAACGAGAAACATGTGGACTACGCTTGGGAAGTGGCTAAGAAACTCCGTGACCGCGGTGTCCGTGCAGATGTAGATGAGCGCAATGAAAAAATGCAGTTCAAGATTCGTGCTTCACAAACAAGCAAAATTCCTTACCAATTGATTGTTGGAGACAAGGAAATGGAAGACGGAACAGTCAACGTTCGTCACTATGGACAAAAAGAAACACAAACTGTCCCAGTAGATGAGTTTGTAGCAGCAATCCTTGCTGATATCGCTAACAAATCACGCGTTGAGAGATAAGGGATAACATTCTAGCTAGCTAAAAAGCAACAACTGAAACAGTTGTTGCTTTTTCGATTTTATTTAATCTGAGCTAGTAGTGATTGGCCAAACCTCCACACAAGATTTGCTTTCATGAGTTGGATAAGGTCAATATCCTCAATCCTTGTCTGCCTCTTTTTCTTTTACGAGGTCTTTTTGTGAATCTTTTTCAGAGAGTTTTTGATCGATATACTGGTTAATGGTTTCGTAAAATTCCTTGGTCGTCTCACTATCTATTTTTGTCGAATTATGGACTTGATTGACTTTCAATTGAACAGATTGAATACCGTAAGAGGCTTGTTTTTGGTGGAGCGTTTCTAACTCTTCTTCTGAAATCGGATCTCCAACAACTGTCAAGACCAATTCATTATTCCTTGACTTGTAGACTTGATTAATGACCGTATGATTGGCGAACTCTTTGCCTACAAACTTTTTAATCCCTTCTTTTCGCGCTTGATCTATCGTCAGAGTGACTGCTGAATAGCTGGCTGGAAGAATCAATAATACAATCAAGATTATCAATCCAATTCTCATTTTAACATTGAGCTCTTTAAATGAACTTAAGGGAGATTTTCTAATCAAAATTCTTGTTCCAACAATATTGGTTAGCATGATAAAGACACAGTTGATCAAGAAAAGATAGAGAGCTCCAAATAAAAATCGTACATTTCCAGTAGCTAAACCATAGCCTGCAGTACAGATAGGTGGCATCAGGGCTGTTGCGATGGCTACTCCTGGCACGATATTATTTGCTTCTTTTTTCCTTGAACCAATTACACCTGCTATCCCACCAGCAATAGCAATGAGAACATCCCAGATAGTTGGAGAAGTTCGTGCAATCAACTCGCTACTTTCATAAGATAAGGGAGAAATCCAGAAATACAGAGTCGATACAAGCAAACTGACCAATACTTGAGTAAATAAAACCTCTAGAGATTGCTTGATTAAACGCGTATCAAAAATAGCTAAACCAAACCCCAGTCCAACAATCGGTGTCATAAGAGGGGAAATCAGCATGGCTCCAATAATGACAGCTGTTGAGTTCATATTTAAACCTATAGAGGCAATAAAAATCGCACACATCAAAATCACTATATCTCTTAATCGAACATGAAGATCATCATATAGTTTCTCGCGAAATTCACGTGTTGAATAGTTTCGGGTCATTGGTTACTCCTTTTATTTCATATAATTTTGTTTCTGCCTAGATGATGGTAGAGAGACTTCTGTCCAATCTTACATATTTTAAATGCTCACCTGTTATTCTTTTGAAAATGATCCTTTAAATATCCATCAATCTATCCTTAACATTATACCAAAAATGTTACAGTATTTATATGAAGAAATCTATAAATTTAACAGATAGTTAAAGCCAGAAATTTTTGTATCCTTATCCGAAAAAGAAAAACGATATCTCCTCTGAAAGAAGATGCCGTTTTAATCGTTAAACAGGATGAGTGTGTTTGACAATCCATTTCTCCATTTTGATGTTCAACTAGAAACGTTCAATCATTCAGAATCAACACTCCGACTGCAAGAGTGTAAAAAATATTATTGTAGACTACTCAATGCCATTAAGTTAAGAAATTCAAATACATTTCGTCTTATCCTGGGTTCTTATCTATTGTGCTTACTCAAGGACTAGGTTCACTTGAGCAAATTGAATCCGCACTGTCGTTCCTTTTCCAACCTCAGACTCAATGCGAATCTGGTGACCCAGTTCTTCAGAAATTTTCTTAGATAGATAGAGGCCAAGTCCAGATGACTGCTGGGTCAGGCGCCCATTATAGCCTGAAAAGCCACGTTCAAAGACTCGGAGGACATCACTGTTTTTTATCCCGATTCCCGTATCCTTGATACAGAGTTCCTGGCCTTCCATATAAATCTCCAGACCACCTTCCTTGGTGTACTTGAGACTATTTGAGATAATTTGTTCAATGACCACTAGTAGCCACTTCTTATCCGTCACGATTTCTTTATCAAGGTCATGTAGATTGACATTTAGGCCTTTTTGAATAAAGAAAAGAGCGTATTTACGAATTATTTCCTTGATAAGGTCCTCAATTTGAACCTGCTTTAAGACCAAATCATCATGGAAACTTTCTAAACGCAGGTACTGCAACACCAGATTGGTATAGGAGTCAATCTTGAAGATTTCCTGTTCCAATTGCTGCTTTAATTGGCGGTCGGCTACTTCTGCAACTAAGAGTTGACTGGCTGCAATGGGGGTCTTAATCTGATGGACCCATAAGGTATAGTAATCCAGCAAATCCGTCAGTTTTCTTTCTGAATCTGACCTCTGCTGATAGAGTTCCATCTCACGCGCTTCTAGTTTCTCAGCCAAGGCTCTTTCCAATGGAGATTTTGCTTCCCTCTCACCATAGAGAAGTTCCTGGCGATAGATCTGCATTTCCACCAATATGTCCCAAGCGAAAAATAAAATAGTTACAAAGCAACACAAGAGGAAAAAGTAGAGAAAGTAAATTCCTAGACTGGTAAATAAAAACTGAAAGAGCAAGACCAGAAACGTCAAAGCAAGCAGATAGACAAACAGACGACTACGGGAACGCAAATAATCTAGAAAAAATTGTTTCCAATCAAGCATGCTTCAGTCCGTACCCTATCCCTTTCTTGGTCTCGATAAATCCTATCAAGCCCTGCTCTTCCAATTTTTTACGCAAACGAGCCACATTGACAGAGAGGGTATTATCATCAATGAAAAAATCACTGTTCCAAAGTTCCCGCATCAGGTCATCACGCGCTACGATATTGCCCGCATGCTCAAATAAAACTCGTAAAATCTGGAATTCATTCTTGGTCAAATTCAAGACTTGTCCTTGATAATGTAAATCCATGGATTTGGTATTGAGAATCACACCAGCATATTCCAGTAAACTCTCGTCACGCCCAAACTCATAGGAACGACGCAACAAGCCTTGAACCTTGGCTAAGAGAACCTGCTGGTCAAAAGGCTTGGTCACAAAGTCATCCGCCCCCATATTGATTGCCATGACGATATCCATAGCTTGGTCTCTCGAAGACAGAAACATGATAGGTACCTTGGAAATCTTGCGAATCTCCTGACACCAGTGATAGCCATTAAATAAGGGCAAACCAATATCCATGAGGACCAGATGAGGCTCCGACTGGACAAATAAACTCAACACTTCCATAAAGTCTTCTACCAGGACTACTTCAAATCCCCATTCAGAGAGCATTTTACCGACCTGTTGACGAATGACCTGATCATCTTCTACTAATAAAATCTTGTGCATGCGCTCCTCCTTTTCTATTATTATAACAGATTTTTCCATACTAGAAAGTCTGAAAATGAAACAATCCTACTAGCTAATTTGAGGAAAATTTGATAAGATAAAGAAAAGAAAGGAGCACCTATGGCTAATATTTTTGACTATCTGAAAGATGTCGCATACGATTCCTTTTACGACCTTCCTATAAATGAATTAGACATTCTAGCCTTAACAGAAATCACCTACCTCTCCTTTGATAATCTGGTCTCCATAACTCCTCAGCGACTTTTAGACCTGGCTCCTCAGGTTCCAAGGAAGACTAACATGCTGACCAGCAAAAATCACCTCCAGTTATTGGACGAACTGGCTCAACACAAGCGCTTCAAAAATTGTAAACTCTCCCATTTTATCAATGACATTGACCCTGAATTGCAAAAGCAGTTTGCGGCTATGACCTACCGCCTCACTCTCGATACCTATCTGATTGTCTTTCGTGGAACTGATGACAGCATCATTGGCTGGAAGGAAGATTTCCACCTGACCTATATGAAGGAAATTCCTGCTCAAAAGCACGCCCTACGTTATTTAAGAAATTTTCTTATCCACCATCCTAAGCAAAAGGTCATTCTGGCTGGACATTCCAAGGGAGGAAATCTAGCTATCTATGCTGCTAGTCAAGTTGAGCAAAACTTGCAAAATCAAATCACAGCAATTTATACCTTTGACGCGCCCGGTCTCCACACAGATTTGACACAAACCAAGGGCTATCAAAGGATAATGGATAGAACTAATGTTTTCATTCCACAAGGTTCCATTATCGGTATGATGCTGGAAATCCCTAACCAGCAAATCATCGTACACAGTACTGCCTTAGGTGGCATCGCCCAGCACGATACCTTTAGTTGGCAGATTGAGGACAAGCACTTCGTTCAACTGGATAAAACTAACAGTGATAGCCAACAAGTAGACACAACCTTTAAGGAGTGGGTGGCCACAGTCCCTGACGAGGAACTACAGCTCTACTTTGACCTCTTCTTTGGCACTATTCTTGATGCTGGTATTACTTCTATCAATGACCTATCTTCCTTCAAGGCTATCGAACACATTCATCATCTCTTCGTCCAAGCGCAATCCCTCACTCCAGAAGAAAGGGAAACTATGGGACGCCTTACCCAGTTATTGATTGATACCCGTTACCAAGCCTGGAAAAATAGATAGTAGCTTTCAAAAATCAAATGTCTACAAAATAAAAGACTTAGAATACATACTTTCAGGTGTGTTCTAAGTCTTTTTAAATAGAATCTAATCGTTAATGAAACCCAAAGAGCAAACTAGGAAGCTAGCCGCAGATTGCTCAAAGTACAGCTTTGAGGTTGTAGATAAAGCTAACGTGTTTTGAAGAGATCTTCAAAGAGTTTAACTACAAAAGAATTCCTTTATTGGATAGCAAAATGATGACTAATAGTAGGACACAAAAAGCAAGGAAGAGCCATTTCATCTTGACACAGATCACTACTTACTCCCGAATAAAAGCAGATGGTATGTAGATAAAATTAACTTGAAATGAGGGATAATAAGAATAATACTGGATTTCACAAACTTCTATTATCCCTCTAAAATTACAGGATATAGGCTAATACAATTCCTATAACGAGAGGCATTTCTTCCTCCTTTTGTGAGTACATTTTATCATAATTAGCCAAAGAAAAAAGAGGGCATCTATCCCTCTCACTCCTTCATCTGACTCTCTGCATCAGCTACCACTTGCTCTAGACTGGTCTGACCAAGCTCTGCCTCCATAGCCAGCTGAATTCTCTCCAATTTTTGATCCAAAACATCATGAATATGAGCTCCTACAGGGCAATTTGGATTTGGATTATCATGGAAACTAAAGAGTTGACCTGTCTTACCAAGACACTCAACCGCTTGATAAACATCTAATAGACTAATATCTTTGAGATCCTTGACAATCTCTGTTCCGCCCGTTCCACGCGCGACTGAAATCAGCTCCGCCTTCTTCAACTGGGACAAGGTCTTTCTGATAATGACAGGATTGACCCCGACACTAGTAGCCAGAAAATCACTGGTCACCTTGCTTTCCTTCCCCTTGAGGGCAATGATTATCAGCATATGAGTCGCAATGGTAAATCTACTTGGAATTTGCATCCTCTCCTCCTTTTTACGAGGCTAGCCTGCCTCTACTCTTCTTTTTCTTTTATTATACCCTTTTTAGTTGTAATGTCAATCATTACCACCTTTTAACCAGGCATCTAATTCCCTGTCATAACCCTCTTTCTGAGCCAATTCTCTCAAAAATTCCTGATGATGAGTATGATGGATACCATTAACCAGACTTTCATAGTAAACCTCAAAATAAGGAAGTTTGAGATCTTTAGCCAGCTGTAATTCAGCTGCCACATCGTAATCCACCCGTCGGAAGTCCATATCTACCAAGCCCTTGTCATCAAACTCTAAAATCATATACTGGGCCCGCAAGTCCTTCCGCAACTGGGCATCTAGAAAGAAAGGTTGCCCAATCGAACCCGGATTGACAATCAATTGGCCACCAGTGCCGTAACGAAGCAACTGCTGATGGATATGACCATAAACAGCAATATCGCAAGGCGGATTGGTGACAAGACGATCAAAATCCTCTTGTTTTCCCAGATGAATCAACTCTCGTCCCCAGTTCTTATCAGGAAGATGATGGCTAATTCCCACCGTCAAATCCCCAAACTGACGATGAATCTGGAGTGGTTGATTGTGGAGCAGTTTAATTTCTTCTAGGGAAATTTCCTCTAAAACATACTGGCACTGGCGCAAGAGATAGCGTTGACTGGGACGAGTACTATCCAATTCCTTTCGGACACCATGCCACAGACTGTCTTCCCAGTTTCCCAAAACTCTAGCCGTAATCGGTAGTTGAGCCAACAAGTCCAAAATCCTTCTACGCCCTGTCCCTGGCATGAGAATATCTCCTAGAAGCCAGTATTCATCCACTCCTAGCTGCCGAGCATCTGCCAAAACAGCCTCCAAGGCGGTGGTATTTCCATGAATATCTGAAAGAAGAGCTATTTTCGTCATATCCATCTCCTCGTTTTTTCTCTTGCAATAAGTATAACATAAAAAGTCACAGCTAGAGAAATCTAGCTTTTTTTGATATACTAGATAAAGATATTAGACAAGAGGAAACGAATGACCCCGAATAAAGAAGATTATCTAAAGTGTATTTATGAAATTGGCTTAGATTTGCATAAAATTACCAATAAGGAAATTGCGGCTCGTATGCAAGTCTCCCCCCCTGCCGTAACTGAAATGATTAAACGGATGCAGAGCGAAAATCTCATCCTAAAGGACAAGGAATGTGGCTATCTACTGACTAACCTCGGCCTTAAACTGGTCTCTGAGCTCTATCGCAAACACCGCTTGATTGAAGTTTTTCTAGTTCATCATTTAGACTATACGAGTGACCAGATTCACGAGGAAGCTGAGGTATTGGAACATACTGTCTCTGAACTATTCGTGGAGAGACTAGAAAAATTACTTGGGTTCCCCAAGACCTGCCCTCACGGAGGAACTATTCCTGCCAAGGGAGAACTCTTGGTTGAAATCAACAACCTACCACTAGCTGATATTAAAGAGACTGGATCCTACCGCCTGACTCGAGTTCACGATAGTTTCGACATTCTCCATTATCTGGACAAGCACTCACTTCACATCGGTGATTCGCTCCAAGTCAAGCAGTTTGACGGCTTCAGCAATACCTTCACTATCCTCAGTAAAAACGAGGATTTCCAAGTAAGTATGGACATTGCCAAACAACTCTATGTCGAAAAAATCGACTAATTTCTCAAGTCCCCTACCAACCCTGAAAGCTTGATTTTCAGGGTTTTATTTCTATCATTTGATTTTACTCTCATTTAGTTGTAGAATGTTTGTAAAAAAAGAAAGATAGTTTAACCTATGAAAAAGTCACTAAAAATTTTTGCTACATCTAAATGGTTTGATCTTTTCGGAGTTGCTTTAGTCGTTGGAATTGCGATTGCATCTGGTTACCTCAACTCCCGTCTCGACAAATTCGTAGACTGGGGACCATGGACTGCCCTTATTCCCTTTGGATTGATTTCTGTAACCAACGTTGGGATTTCCATGTTATCCACTCGCTTCACGGGAAAATTAAGCAAATGGGGAAATTACTTTGGTATTGTTAATACCATTTTGTCCGGTGCTATTGATTATATCCTTGGAAATAAGGCGGCCATCATTACCTATCCCGTCACCTTCCTCATTTATACCTTTGCGATTAAGAAATGGGAAGCTTCGCAAGAAGGCAAACCCAACCAAATGAGCCAAAAACAGGTAAAATTGGCGGCCATCATCATTTCCATCATCGCCTTCCTCTTTGCCTTTGTGACCAACTATATTGGCTATGGAGGTAAGATGAATCTCCTTGCCTACGTAACAACTATTGCCTTTGGACTGTCCCTCATTGCCAACGCTTTGAACGCATTGAAACTAACAACTCAGTGGGGCTTTTGGTTGATTTACAATTTCGTTCAGCTGACAAAGGCTGGCATTCAAGGAAATTTTGCCAATATCGGAAAATACATCTTTTATATCCTCAATGCAATCGGAGCTTTATTTGTCTGGAATGATGAAGAAGTGGAATAATAAGAAGGAAATCCAATAAAGAAATCTAACAGAATCTCCTTACTAAAATTTTTTATCATTCCAGTTGAAACTTCCATTCTTTTGGAGTAGAATGAAGATAGATAAAAGAGGGAGGTTTTATCATGAAGAAAATCATCTACATCAAAATCACTCAACTCCTTGTCATTGATGGAATCATGCTGGCATTTTTGACATTTAAAGAGGGGCTTACTTGGGACTGGATTTTGATTTATAGCGGTTGGCTCATTTTCTTTCATCCTGTGCTATTGACCTATCTTTCCAACCAACTTTGTGATCACTTTAGTCAACTCTATTCCCAGATTAGACCGAAATTCTGGCGCTTTGCCTTACAAATTTTCCTATGGGATATCCTGTTCATTCTCTCTTTGCTGTTTTTAAGGGATGTCCCACTCTTCCTTCAGGGAACTCTCCTCATCCTAGGACATCTCATCCCTTCCTATCGTATAAGCCAGAGCCTGAAAAGAGACTTTCCAAAAGCTTATCAAGAACCCATTGCATTTTGGAGTATTTTATGATAGATAAGAAAAACCAAGCCCGTGAGCTTGGTTTTTCGGCTCTATAATATTTGTAGTGGGTAAATCCCCTATAGATATTATGGAGCCTATTTTGTTGTAGAAAAAAAGTTCCATATCATCTATAATGAAAAGCGATCAAACCATCATTAGAAAGAATCATATGGAACAATTACATTTTATCACAAAACTTCTCGATATTAAAGACCCAAACATCAAGATTCTAGATATCATCAATATGGATACCCACAAAGAAATTATCGCTAAGCTGGATTATGAGGCCCCTTCTTGTCCTGATTGTGGAAGTCTAATGAAGAAATATGACTTTCAAAAACCGTCTAAGATCCCTTACCTCGAAACAACTGGTATGCCTTCTAGAATTCTCCTTAGAAAACGCCGTTTTAAGTGCTATCAGTGCTCTAAAATGATGGTTGCTGAGACTTCTCTCGTCAAGAAGAATCATCAAATCCCTCGTATCATCAACCAAAAAATTGCTCAGAAGCTGATTGAAAAAACTTCTATGACCGATATTGCTCATCAGCTGTCCATTTCAACTTCAACTGTCATTCGCAAGCTCAATGACTTCCGTTTTAAGCATGATTTTTCTCGTCTTCCTGAAATTATGTCATGGGACGAGTACTCCTTTACAAAGGGAAAGATGAGTTTCATTGCTCAAGATTTTGATAAGCTCAATATCATCACTGTTCTTGAAGGCAGAACACAAGCTATCATTCGAAATCACTTTCTTAAATATGATAGAGTCGTTCGATGTCGAGTGAAAATCATTACGATGGATATGTTTAGTCCTTACTATGACTTGGCTAAACAGCTTTTTCCAAACGCTAAAATCGTGTTGGATCGTTTCCATATTATCCAACATCTCAGCCGTGCTATGAGTCGTGTGCGTGTCCAAATCATGAATCAGTTTGAGCGAAAATCCCATGAATACAAGGCTATCAAGCGTTACTGGAAGCTCATCCAACAGGATAGTCGAAAACTCAGCGATAAACGTTTTTATCGTCCTACTTTTCGTATTCACTTGACCAATAAAGAGATTCTAGACAAGCTTTTGAGCTATTCAGAAGACTTGAAACACCACTATCAGATCTATCAGCTCTTGCTTTTTCACTTTCAGAACAAAGACCCTGAGAAATTTTTCGGACTCATTGAGGACAATCTGAAGCAGGTTCATCCTATTTTTCAGACTGTCTTTAAAACCTTTCTAAAGAACAAAGAGAAAATCATCAACGCTCTTCAATTACCTTATTCCAACGCAAAATTGGAAGCGACCAATAATCTCATCAAACTTATCAAACGAAACGCCTTTGGATTTCGGAACTTTGAAAACTTCAAAAAAAGAATTTTTATAGCTCTGAACATCAAAAAAGAAAGGACGAATTTTGTCCTTTCTCGAGCTTAGCTGACTTCAACCCACTACAGTTGACAAAGAGCCGGTTTTTCTTATCTATTTTTAGTATCGAGGATAATGGTAACTGGCCCATCATTGACCAGCTCAACCTGCATATCCGCTCCAAAGATGCCTGTCTGAACGGGCACTTCCTTGGCTAGTTCTTGGTTAAATTCTTGATACAAAGTTTCTGCCATATCCGGTTTAGCTGCACCTGTAAAGGCTGGACGATTGCCTTTCTTAGTATCCGCAAAGAGGGTAAACTGAGAAATAGAGAGAATTTCTCCTTCAATATCTTTGACAGACAGGTTCATCTTGCCTTCTGCGTCTGAAAAAATTCGCATATTGACCAGTTTTCTTACTGCATAATCCAAATCTTCTTTTTGGTCCTCTGGTCCAACACCAACCAGCAATAAAAGGCCTTGGTTGATTTCTCCCTGCACCTGACCTTCAATGCTAACTTGGGCTTTTTTGACACGCTGAACGATAATTCTCATAGCAATCCTTTCTGATTATATCAAACCAACTTAACCATTGGTCCGTTTGACAGAGTAGACTTCTGGTACACTCTTAATCTTATCAACTACAGTGGTCAGCATTGAAAGGTTTGAAATTCCAAAGGAAACATGGATATTCGCAAACTTCATATCCTTGGTTGGTTGAGCGTTGACTGTTGAGATATTCTTAGTTGTGTTTGAAAGAACTTGCAGTACATCGTTCAACAGTCCTGTACGGTTAAGGCCGTAGATGTCGATATGGGCCATATACTCCTTATTTGAGCTAGAGTACTGGTCTTCCCACTCCACATCAAGGAGACGTTGCTCGTAGTTTTCTTGGGCACGCAGATTCATACAGTCCACACGGTGAATAGCCACACCACGACCCTTGGTAATGTAACCGACAATATCGTCACCAGGAACAGGATTACAACACTTGGCAATCCGCACGAGGAGACCTGAAGCACCTTCAATGACCACACCACCCTCATGCTTGACCTTGAGGGTTTCTTTGTTCTCAACCTTGACCTCGCCACCTTTGACAAGTTCTTCTGCCTCCGCCTTGGCCTTGGCACGTTCTTCTTCACGGCGTTCCTTTTCAGTCAGACGGTTAAAGACGGTAATAGCACCGATTTCTCCAAAACCAATAGCCGCAAAGAGGGATTCTTCTGTCTTGTAGCTGGTCTTTTGCAGAACTTGGTCCATGTGGCGCTTGTCCATGAATTTATTGGCCACATAGCCATTTTCTTGGAGCTGACTAATCAGCAATTCACGACCTTTATTGATGGACAATTCTTTGTCTTGGTTCTTAAAGAATTGACGAATCTTGTTTCGGGCTTTGCTGGTCTTGACCATATTGAGCCAGTCACGGCTTGGTCCAAATGAGTTTGGATTGGTGATGATTTCAACCTGATCACCTGTTTTTAGCTTGGTAGTCAATGGTACCATGCGGCCATTAACCTTGGCACCTGTTGCTTTTTCCCCAATTTTAGTATGAATCTCATAAGCAAAGTCAATCGGTCCTGAATCTTTTGGAAGGGAACGGACAGCTCCATCTGGGGTAAAGACATAAATCTCCTCAGCCAGATAGTTTTCCTTAACTGAATCGACAAATTCCTTGGCATCATCAGCCTGGTCTTGGAGCTCCATCATTTCCTTGATCCAGTTCATTCCAATGGCTGATTCCTTGCTGTTAACCTGCCCCTTGATGCCTTTCTTATAAGCCCAGTGAGCCGCAACCCCGTACTCAGCCACCTCGTGCATTTCCTTGGTCCGAATCTGGAACTCAATCGGGCCTTTTGGTCCGTAAACGGTCGTATGGATAGACTGGTAACCATTGGCCTTACGGTTGGCAATATAGTCCTTAAAGCGTCCAGGCATTGGTTTCCAAAGCTCATGGACATATCCCAACATGGCATAGACATCACTCTGAGTGTCTAGGATACAACGGATGGCAATTAGGTCATAGATCTCCTCAAAACGTTTTCTCTTATCCTGCATTTTGCGGAAAATCGAGTAAATATGCTTGGGACGACCGTAAATTTTCCCTTTCAAGTGACGATCCGTCGTATATTCCTCTAATTTTGTGACTACCTCATCCACCAAGGCCTCACGCTCTCTGCGCTTTTCCTTCATCATATGGGTAATCTTGTAAAATTCCGTTGGATTTAGATAACGGAAAGACAAGTCTTCCAACTCCCATTTGACACTCGAAATCCCCAAACGGTGGGCAAGTGGGGCATAGATTTCCATGGTTTCTTTGGAAATACGCTCCTGCTTGTCTTTTCGAAGATGTTTCAGGGTCCGCATATTGTGCAAGCGGTCAGACAATTTGACCAAGATAACGCGGATGTCCTCAGACATGGCCATGAGCATCTTGCGGTGATTTTCCGCTAATTGCTCCTCAATCGATTTGTACTCAACCTTACCAAGTTTGGTAACGCCATCGACAATCACGCGCACATCAGGTCCAAACTCTCTCTCCAAATCGTCCAAGGTCGCATCTGTATCTTCCACCACATCATGCAAGAAACCACAAGCTACCGTTACAGCATCCAGCTTGAGTTTGGCTAAAATACCTGCCACTTGGATAGGGTGGATAATGTAGGGTTCGCCAGATTTACGATACTGGCCACTGTGGCATTCCACAGCATAGACCAAGGCCTTATGGACAAAAGCCACATCTTCTTTCGATAAATATTTTTGCGTTAAAGCGACGACTTCATCGCCTGAATAAATTTCTTCTTTTGGCATGCAAACTCTCCCATTCTTCCTACCATTTTAACACTTTTTTGAGGATATGAAAACTAGAAAAAGAGGATTCTAAAGCTTATTCAAGTTATTAGGAAGGAGGATAAAAAAGATTCACACTAAAACAATAAAATTATCTGATTTTCATCTATCTTTTTTGATATAGGCTACACTAAAAGTCAGGGAAATGAAAACACATTCTTCTTTTTTCAATAAATAAGGTTTAATATTTTGGTAATTTTCTAACTTTTTTAGTGTATAATGGTAATAAGAACAGTTTTTTTACGATAATTACTGAAATTTCATTTCTCTAGAAAGGCAAATAAGATGAAATCACACAAAAGACTGACACTTTTAGCTTTGGCTTTTCTTGGACTAACAAACCAAGTCGTTTTAGCTGATGATACGAGTCGTTCTACTACTACCCCTATGACTAGTTCACCCAGTAGCTCAACAAGCAATTCTACAAATACTTCTGCTAGCAGTTCTCAAGCTAATACAGAAACTTCGTCAAGTACAGCTACTTCAAGTGAGCAAGAAAGCAAACCTTCTCTTTCTAGGGAAACCAAACCCAATCAACCTCTACAGACTGGCTGGGTAAAAGAAGGGAACAAGTGGACTTTTTATAGTCAAACTGGGGTCAAATTTACAGATACTCTCTATGATGGTTATTTCTTTGATAGTCATGGCTACTTGCTTGAAAACAGCTGGTACCAAATGGGAAATAATTGGTACTATATCAATGGTTCAGGTAAATATTTATCCAACCAGTGGAGCCAAATCAATGGCAAGTGGTATGCTTTTGATGACTACGGTAGAATGTTGGCCAATGTCTGGAAAGGCGATTACTACCTCAAAGCCAGTGGTGCTATGGCAGATAAGGAATGGGTCTACGACCAAAGCTACTTTAGTTGGTTTTACCTCAAGTCTGGTGGACGCTATGCCCAAAAACAATGGATTGGTTCCTACTACCTCAAATCTGGTGGCTACATGGCCCACAAAGAATGGATCTACGACCCAGACTATCAAGCTTGGTACTACCTGAAGGACGATGGTGTGTATGTCACAGGAACCTATGCTGTGGATGGTAAAAACCAGCTCTTCCAAGGGAATGGAAAATGGGTTCGTGAATTAGCACAAGGTTTTCAAAAAGGACATTACTCTAAAACTATTTTTCTCGATCCAGGACACGGTGGTAAGGATCGCGGGGCTTATTACTATGGTATAGCTGAAAAAGAATTGAACCTACAAGTTTATCGTAAGCTACGTAAACGTCTAGAAGGACTCGGCTATACCGTTCTCACCTCTCGAGATAGTGATATAGACGTTGATTTTATTACCGAGCGTTCTCGTATGGTCAACAAGACCAATGCTGACTTTTTCATCAGCCTTCATTTCAATGCAAAAGGGAATGATACAACCGTTAACCTGGGTATTCAGACCTATTCTTACAAGGATGAACCCGGTTTCCCTAGCAAGATTAACAAGGATTGGCACAACAATCCTGAACGGATGAGTGAAAGTAATCGTCTCGCAGCCGATATCCATTCTTCACTGCTAGCTGAAACTGGAGCTAGGGATGCCGGACTTTTGCAAGCAACCTTTGCCGTTCTTCGTGAAACAGCTAAACCAGCTGTTTTGCTAGAGATGGGCTATATGGATAATCCAGAAGAAAACCAAAAAATCCGCAACAATGACTATCAAGATAAACTGGTTGAAGGGATTGTCAAGGGAATCCAAAAATATTATGCTGGAAATTAAAGCAGTCTAAGCCTCGAACTAATTCGGGGCTTATTTTTTTATCTAAATCTAGTTCTTCTTTCTAGAACTATTCCCTTTTATGCTTATTCTCCCTAACTGTGCTATACTTAATTTATACTCAATGAAAATCAAAGAACAAACTAGCCGCAGGTTGCTTAAAGCACTACTTTGAGGTTGTAGATAAAGTTGACGCAGTTTGAAGAGATTTTCGAAGAGTATTAGTACATTCTTTGAGATTGGAGTTAGTATGAAAATCCATAAAACCGTGAATCCTGTTGCTTATGAAAATACCTATTACTTGGAAGGCGAAAAGTACCTCATCGTCGTTGATCCTGGTAGTCATTGGGACGCCATTCGTCAGACAATAGAGAACATCAACAAACCGATCTGTGCTATTCTATTGACCCACGCTCATTATGACCATATCATGAGTCTGGACTTGGTGCGCAAGACTTTTGGCAATCCTCCTGTCTATATCGCAGAGAGTGAAGCCAGCTGGCTCTATACTCCCGTCGATAATCTCTCTGGTCTCCCTCGCCACGATGATATGGCAGATGTGGTCGCAAAACCGGCTGAACGCACCTTTATCTTTCACGAAGAATACCAACTGGAGGACTTTCGTTTCACTGTCTTGCCAACACCAGGGCACTCTATCGGTGGTGTTTCTATCGTCTTTCCTGATGCTCATCTAGTCTTGACAGGAGATGCCCTATTTCGAGAAACAATTGGACGAACTGATCTTCCGACTGGTAGCATGGAGCAACTCCTTCATAGCATCCAGACCCAACTCTTCACCCTACCAAACTATGATGTCTATCCAGGGCATGGTCCAGCTACCACTATTGCTCACGAAAAGACCTTCAATCCTTTTTTCTAGCAATAATAACCACTCGTCTAAATGGCTTCGTCTTTCTGAATGCAGACAAGTTGTCTTAAACGACATGGTAGCTCTAGCTCAGCCTTTACCAGAGTATGACATCTTACGGTCAATTTCTGGCATCGCAGAAAACACAGCCACATCTACATTGGCAAATTGGGAGATAGTCGTCGCTTTTAGTCTGCCAAGCAAATCAACGCTTTTATTGGCACTGACCTGAGACACTATGAATCTGGGAACTTTCTCGCCAAGGAACACATTACTAAGCGAGGTAATCTCTATGCCAGAAAAATCTTGTTCGAGTGCATTCATAACATGGCTTCAGCTAGTCATGCCAATCCCTGCCATATCGCCAACTTTTATGAGAAACGAAAAAGACAATCGACAATAGCTTCAACCAAGCCACACGCGATTGCCTCTATACATCGTCTCATTCGAACAATGTATTCCCTCATTACGCATAACAAACTTTACGATTACTCTTTGACCCAAAATCGATAAGGCTATCTAAGCCGTATTATAACACCTTGTTTCAAAAATACCAGATGAGATGTTTTTTAGCATGCCCTTTTATGGATCAATAAGTAAAAAAAGAGATAAGACAGTAACCTCAGAATAGCTACTGTCTTATCTCTTTTTTTTCTTAAAGCCTTTGATATACTTGACAAATGCAAGAAAAGAGCCTTTTTATTATAAATATCTAAACAATGATAACAGAACTGAAAGAGTTACTAATACTACCACGATAATATAAAAAATAGATTTTCTATTTTTTACCTCATCTGGTTTCTCATAGCGTATTTCTTTGATACGTTTATGTATATCTTCATCTAATAGTTTATTTCTATCTGTCATTATTTTTCTCCTTCATTAATCTACATTCCTAAACAATATTTGTTTATAATCTTCATAAGTCATAGGGAGTATGTCTGACCGCCAACGCGAAACCGTCTGTGAATAATCATCTACATTCAATAACCAATCAGATAATGTGTGAGGCTGACTATGATTAAAAATACCATTTTTATGATGAAAAGCCGCTGAATGAATAGTATTGTCGTATGCTAAAATAAGAAGATTTCGTTCAAAAGCTTGTCGTACTATAGATAAAACTTCATTCCCATGATTAATATCTAAATAGATATCACATTGATCCAGTAGATCCAACATCGTTTTAGGTGACATATTAGGATAGAGTCGTACGTTTTCTTTTTGACCAAAATTTTGTAATTTCTCCGACATACCCGTTAAAGCACCAATGTGAAAAGTATAAGCTGAGAGCTGCTCAGTTAATAATTCTAAGCCTTCTATTTGATCAGAGTTTGTCACAATTAGAATCTCTTTTCGAGAATAGTTTTCTCTCAATTTAGGATAGAGAATGTTTAAGAAACTAATCATCTCTTTTTTCCCATCTTCCACTAAGTGTAATAGTTTTTTATACACCGACTGATCTTGAACTATTACTTTCTTTGTTCTGCTTGATCTTCCTGAAAAAATAACTTGCATATTACCTGGAAGCTGATCCGCAAGTTTTTCTTGCCAGAATAAAATGTCTCTTCCTTCACCTCCCAAGTAATATGAAATTAAGAAAGGCATTCCCAGTGAATTATACCAAATAGAAGATAAATCTAGACCTGATTTTTTTAAATAAAAAAGAAAGAAATCTACTTTTTTAGTAAAATGATAAACTTTACCTTGCCAATTGAGAAGAATATCACCTGTTAAAATATTTTCTGATAAAACTTCCTGACCTGATTTATTAAAATACTTTTTGTGACTCACCTGCTGGTCACTAAAAAAATAAGTCTTAGCAAAAATCCATCCATGTTTATTATAGTGATCTGTCATATAAATCGAACCATCTGGATACAGCCAATCTACACTTTGGACAAATCGCAAATATTTTGGTTCATGATAATGAATAACTCCCTTTTTAGAACTACGGTTCCAAATTTCTCCTTCTATATTCGTTCCTGTTATCTGCCAAAGAGAAGGAACTTCCAATTGATTGAAATAAAGTGCTCCGCCATCCATTTCAACTTCACAAAAAAAAGTATAAGGTGAAATAATTCCTGCTGGTAAAAAACCATCATCATTTAAAACCACACTGGTTCCATGGATGCCAGATTCCTCAAGAGAATAATGTAGATCCAAAGATTCTTGTGTTAGCCATTCAAACAACCTAATCATGTAAAACCTCTTCTATAAAATCTTTCCATCTTTCAACTAATTTTTCATGCTTATAGTCCTCTGCAATATGATAAGAATATTGTTGTGCATCAGTTTTGTTAAACTTAGTGAAATATTCATATATCGAATCTGCAAAAGCTTGTGCAATACGAGAACGGTCATCCCCTTTAGGACGCTCAATTAATAGACCATTTTCTCCAGAATAAACAAATGTTTGATTTCCATATGGCACATCAAAACCAATAATAGGAAGTCCTGAGCCAACTGCTTCCATTAACGTCAAACCAAACCCTTCACTTGTTGAAGCAGTTAAATATAGTTCATAATTCTGATAAATTTCATCAAGCTGTTTATGGCCTTTTAACTCAATAAACTCCCCAGCATGTAATTTAGTTAAAAGCTCTGTCAGTTTTCTTCTCTCTCCTCCTTCACCATATATATCAAAAGTCAGTTCAGGTAGTTTTTTCTGAGCTAAGGCTACTCCCTCAATTAACCAATCTATATGTTTCTCTATTGCTAAACGTGAACCTGTCATTATTGAAAAAGGTTTTCTAGATTGCTCAGGAAACTTCAATTGTTCTAAACTTCCTACTGGAATGGCTACTACCTTCGGATGTAGAGAAGTATATTGTGTGAATTGCTCCTCAAGAAGCATTTTTTGCCTTTCAGTAGACGTTATAAATGCATTCACTTTATTTGCATTAGTAAATTGATATTCATAATAATTATTCCAGAGAATATTATATTCATCTGTATTCTTTTCATTAAAATGTTCTGCATGAATAACTACTGCTAACTTCGCTGCCCCTATATTTTCAAATACTACTTGTCCAATTCCCGTCGCACGATCAAGTAAAATCAAATCAGACTTTGTCAAAGAAAGATCCTCAAGCATGAACTCTAATAATTCTTCTAGCCCATAACAAATTTTATTTGAAAAAACAAAAGTACTCTTTTCATTAGAAAGAAGCTCTTCATAAGCAATACTACCATCTTCATTATAAAATGAACGATTACAGAGCTGTACCCCATTTTCTCCAGGTGCATAAAATTCACTAAATACTTTTGTATAGCTATAGTAATCTTTACGAATCAGTTTTCCTTTCACAACATATTCTACTCGTTGTACATATTCCTGATTCTCTCCATGGAGGGAAGCATTAATATATAGTTCTTGATTTTCAAAATAATAACGAATAAGTTTTCGATCAGAACTCACTTCTTTTTTTGTAGGATGTTGTGAAAAAGTAGCCTCCAAATCTTCTTTTTTATATGTAGTTCCAGCAATTTTAACATCTGTAAAATAGCCATACAACCATATTATTTCACTATCTTCAAATCCGATGTTTTTTGTAAAATGCTCCAGATTTTCTGATTGAAACATATTTGTAAAAATAAATTTAGCAGGTATTCCAAGTGATCTTAAAATTTGTGCTCTATATGCCTGAGCATACTCAACACCGCTACTTGCCCAGCCAATCCCTAAATTAATACTATAGATTGTCATTATTCCCTCTTATACAAAATAAATTGATAAACCATCGTCTATCTTTCCTTCTATGGTGCTTAGCATCACATTTTTAACAATGGCCTGTTTCACTTCTTTACCCATTTCCTCATAAGATTCTAAGGATTCTCGTAAGTATTCACTAATAGAATCCCTTTGGGCTATTTGTCTCATTGATACGAATGTCTTCAGTTGTTGTAAATGGTCTACTTGTTGAATCCAACATTCATCAATTGCTCGTAGTATTGATAAACGAATAAACTCTTCCACTTTTGAATCTGTTTTTAGTTGCTTAGATTTACGTTCCATCTCTAATTGATAAAGATAAAATAAATAATCCTTCACTTGTTTACTATTGTCCAAGTCTAGACTTGTTGGAAGGAATCTCACTTGATAGGTGAAATTCTCTAAAATAAATCTCTTTAAATCATTTTGGTTTAATCCAATGTAACGATGATCTTCTATATACATTTCAATATATTCACGCATCAATTTATCTAAACGATCTCTGAGTTTTACTTCACCATAAATCAGCTGATCTCTTAAATGATATATTTTCTTACGTTGTGATTTTAAGCTCTCATCAAATTTAATTGTATTCTGACGAGCAGATTCCGACTTGTCCTCGCTTTTCTGTTGAGCTTGCGCTACAATTCTAGAAAAACGTTTAGAAATTAAAGGCTTTCCATAATTCTCTCGATCTATATGATTTTGCTTTTCAAAGTATTTTTTTAATCTTTTATTAGCATAATTCATAATCAACTCATCTTCTAAGGATACAAAAAACTGACTCAAACCTGGATCCCCTTGTCGTCCAGCTCGTCCTCTTAACTGCCAATCAATTCTACTATTTGGCATTCTTTCTGTGCCAATGACAGCTAAACCGCCTAATTCTGCAACACCTTGTCCTAACTTAATATCTGTACCACGCCCAGCTAGAGAAGTAGCAACTGTAACGGCGCCTTTTTGACCTGCTTCAGCAATAATCAATGCTTCCTTAGCAATATTCTTTGCTGTCAAAACATTGTGAGGAATCCTTTCTTGTAATAACATACGTGAGTATATCTCCGCAATATCAACTGTTCCTGAAATTAAAAGAATCGGTTGTTGTTTTTCGTGGATTTCCTTAACAAATTCAAGAGTAGCAAATAATTTTTCGGGTAAAGTAGTATAAATTTTATCTGAATAATCTAATCTTTGTATAGGTGTGTTAGTTGGAAGAACAACTACTGATACCCCATAAGTACTAATCAGCTCATTCTCTGCAATTTTTCCCGTCCCCGTCATTCCTGATAGTTTAGGAAACATATTAAATAAACTTTGGTACGTTACAGAAGCAATGGCACGAGAGTCCTTTGATTTTTTGACTTTTTCTTTTGTCTCAATAGCCTGGTGAATTCCAGACTGGAGACGAGTTCCTTCAAGTACTCGCCCTGTACGATTATCCAGTAGCTCAACAGTATCCTCAGTTACAACATAATCTATATCTTTTTTAAATAAATAATGCGCTCTAAGAGCCAAATTTATATGTCTATTCAGCTCAAAATATTCTTCACCATAGAGATTTGGAATATTAAAATATTTCTCTGCATAACGAATGCCTTCATCAGTTAAGAAGATAATTTTTTCATCTTTGAGAAATTTAAACTCCTGCTCTTTTCTCAATGTTCGAATAAATTGATCTGCTGTATCATAAAGATTAGATTGAACTCTGGGTGATCCAGCGATAATAAGTGGTGTCTGTGCACTATCTAACAAAACAGCATCCGCTTCATCAACGATAACATAGTTAAACGGTCGTAAAAATTTATCCTCTGCATTTCCTGCCAGATTATCTATCAAATAATCAAATCCAAGAGCAGTGCTTGTCGTATACAATATATCAGAAGAGTAGATTTTTTTCTTCCGATTAGAATCTACTTCTTCATCATCGTCAAAAACGCCTACTCCAACAGTTAATCCCATAAAACGATAAACTTCACCCATATCTATTGCATCACGTCTGGCAAGATAATCATTTGTTGTTACAAGGATTGTTCCCTTCCCCTCCAAAGCATTTAAATAAAGAGGTAAGGTAGCAGTCAGAGTCTTTCCTTCTCCTGTTTTCATTTCAACAATCGTACCTTCATGAAGGGCTAAAGCTCCTAAAACTTGAACATCAAATGGAAACATGCCTAGTATTCGGCGATCTGCTTCACGAATCGCTGCAAAAGCCTCAATTAGAATATCATCCAGTGTTTCTCCTGTCTTTAAGCGATTTTTGAACTCTTCAGTCTTCTTCTTAAGTTCTTCATCGCTTAAGCGGGACATTGATTCTTCTAATGCATTTATTTTCACTAATTTTTGTCGAAGTCTACGTAATTTTATTGTATTAATAAATGATTTTTTTTGTTTAATTTTTTCCATCTATCCATTAAATATATTTCACTAGGTCCTTTACTAAATCAAGATCTTTCGGAAGCAACTCCCGTAAATATCGATTCTCGCAAGTACGAAATACTGATTCTTTTTCTCCTTCCTCATTAATGTCATATATCATAATCTTTTGATACGCAACAGATTGACATCCCGCACTCATCAATGTAAGTGTGTAAGTAAATGTGTCCTGTGGGAAAATAAAACTTTCTCCCGATTGTCTCAATATGATAGACTCAATTTGCTCAGCTTGACGATTAAAAAAATCAAGTTGTAAGAAAAAGGATAGTTCCGGTACTGAATCAATCAAATACTCCACTTGATATTTCTTTCCCTGTATGAGAATAGGAAGATCAGGAGAATGGCGGTCGCCTTGATAATTTGTTCGTGATTTAAAGATAACGATGGGCTTTCCTGATGCGAACCGTAGATTGTAAAAATTTACTAAATCCTCTTGGAATTTAATTTGGGAACCATATAAATAATTCTCTCCCTTTCTTATTTCCTTCCAATAAATTTCAGCAATTAATTGTTTAATCATTTACATTCCTTACCTTCCAAACTGATCTTCTAGAATTCTTTTAAATTGTTGCTTAAACCATTTATTAATCGCTTGACTGTTGTCATTATGCCTTCCTTCATATCCTACACTATATATATGTACACCTTTCTGTGAAAGATAATTTGTTAAACGTTGAGTAGCACAACTATCGTAATCATCGTTTTTCATGTACCCTATAGCAAATTGAGTATCTTTAAAGCTTGCTTTATGATATTTCTTCCATAATTTTTGGTTAAACTCATCAATTTGTATTTCTGTTAAACCATGAGTTACATTCAGCAGCATGTCTGCACTTGTTTCAAATTCATCTGGTCTTTTTAATTTTAATCCAGACACAGTATCTCCAAGATTTGTAAATGGCTTCCCTACAATTACTGCCGCAGGATTTAGGTCTGCTGCATAATATACTGCACCAAATGCCCCCATTGATAAGCCAGATAGTATCAACTCTGATGATGAAAATCCTAAATAGTCTAATGATCTTTGTATCACTTCAATGACTTTTGTTTCATATTGATCAGTTCCAACATAGAAACAGCCTCCTTCCAATCTAGGATCAGCAATTAACAGAAACGGAGAATTTAGAGATTTCATCATTCCAAATCCTTCAAACCCTTCAGCTGGCCTGAACCCTGAAAAATATACATTTAGAGGTGGCTTCATATCTCCTGGATTAAAGTAATAGAAAAATTCCTGTCTTCTCTCATCACTGTACCTTCCACCTCCAAGAACTAAGTTGCCGAGACCTTGACGTGAATATCGCCAATGAAGGGGGCCAAATGACAGAGTCCCCTCTCCTTTGGCATATATGGATACAGCATAAAAACCAATTTCTTCAGGATTTGATTCTAGGATAATTAAATTTTTAAGATCGTCTTCATTATAAATCATACTGTCCATTAATTCATAAAGACTACCCCTTCTCATTGGAGTTATTATTAACTGAATGTGACAATTGCCTTTGACTTTTTCATACTCCTGCCATAATTCTAGAGCTATTGGAAAACTTGAAAGATTATACCTATAAGTAAATAGTTGTTGGAAATCTTCTCCAAAATCACCAGTAAACTGAGTATTTACATGACCATTCCGTTGTACCATACCTCCAAAATTTGGATTGATATCTATTTCAGGTATTTTTAATTTTGCCCCATATTGACTGCTAAACAATACTTGATGTAAAAAATTGATACAAGTAGAAATGTCTTTTGATTTTTCCAGTTTACGTAGTATTTTTCTTCTAAAAATTCCATCTAGATTATCTGAAGATAGGTCTAATTCTGAACTACAAAATAAACTATAGGCTTCAATTGTGTCCATTAAAGGTTCTAATTGTTTTTCCTCAAGATAATCAGTTATAACAATCGCATTGAAATGAATATGAACTTTAGGATTTTGTATCGATTTATCTTGCTTCGTCATGCTTTTAAGGATTTCTGCAAGTAATCTTTCTTCTTCTAATTTTAAAAAATTTTGGATATTCTCTGGCTCACAAAAAAACCATTCTAAATCTTCTGGTAGTTTTTCTACCTTGCTAGACCAATTTACATAGCCAATTTGTAAAATCTTCATCGTCATCCAATTACCTATTCCTATTTTCTAGCATTTGCTTCCATTGATCTATTATTTTGCCGCTTGTGTAATCAGACATTTTTTGAACAGCGTAGATGAGCGCTTCGTTCCAGTTTGATAGTCCATCAAAATAAAATTCAATTGCTGCTGACAAATCACTGATTTCACTGATAACGAATCCATTCTTTTGGTGTTCAACATAGTCCGAAATTACACGATTAATTTGTGGTATACCCGCACTAATACTAGCAATTTGTGTATATAGATCTGGTTCAAGCCCAAGATCAATGACTAACCTAGCTGTATCCAGACATTCAATAATCTGATTTTCATTTGTAAAATAATCCATCACTATTCGACTTAACTCTATCTCTTGTTCATCTTCTAGTTCATTTTCACCTTCACTAACATGTTGAAAAAAGAGTTCTTCAAAATGGAATGTTTTAATTAATCCTATAATCCATGTCTTTAACAAATCCAACTGAATATCCTGCCTAAATGTTACGATTCTAAGTTCAATATCCTTACGCAAACTCATTAATTCTAGAATAATTGTTAGGACAGAATATAGTTCATCGCGCTCTATATTATCGATGAAAAAGTAAATTATCTGCTCTTTAACAGTCTGACTATGTCCAAGACGTAATCGACTATCAAAAGGTGAAAGACGCATGATTGGAATTGATTTAAATCCTATTTTTTCAAAAAAATCCTTCAATAATCTTTCATTCCGCTCAGTATCGACCACCACAAAAGAAGCTTCATTAAAAGTTAATTGACTCTTTTTAAAATCTTGCAAATTAAATCTATTTCCGAAAAAAGAGTAAATTGTTCTATAATCCTTAAATATAGTTGAAATAAGTTGATTATGTTGTTCATGGCTTGCAACAACAAATATATCATTATTTTTAATATGATTTTTTTGAAAAACTGCCAATCTCTCCTCTATCAATTCTTTCCAACTATTATAATACTTCTTACTAAAAGTCTTATCTGCAAAATCATTAACCATAAGTAGAGGAGAGGAGTCATTTTCTTTTTTTAGAAACTCTCTAACTTGCCAAATACCATTAGTGTTCAAGTAATCTTGATAAAGGGCTTGCCCATCTATATCGTAATAAAGAATGCTAGATAAAAATCCTCTATCATCAAAGATATAATCTTTTGTTATTTTTTCATTCTTTTGAAATGATATCGAATGAATATTCCCATTTTCAGCATAGTTCACAACAGCATAAATTTTTCCCTTTAGTCGGACAATGACTGCAAAAGGACTGTAAAAAAACTCACTACCTTTTGGCCAATTTAAGTCTTTTAAATGAATCATTTTTGTGTAAAATCTTGTGATATTCTGGATATCATCAAAAAATGACCAATAGTAAGTCCCAAAAATCCCTTGATTATGTAAAAAATATCGAAGTTGAGGCTGATAGTTCAATATCATTACTCCAATTTCCTCTTTTGCTTCCAAAAACATTTTTACTTGATTCACACTATCATCAAAAGTCATTCGATTATTTACACGAAACCACCAAGGTGTATTATCATACCATTGTCTTTGTCGACTATACCAAGAAGGCACAAAATAAAACATAAACTTCCCACCATTAAATTAAATTTTTGTATTTTTTCCAACTATTCATTGTATCAACCTGCTCCATCACACCCAACAAGAGACTTACTATAATATAGGCATTACTAATCAATAGAGCAATTGAAATACTATTTTTACCCTGCCCCTGCAATGAAACTGCAAGCAACGGTAAACCACCCAAAACAACTACTGTAAAAGCCCCAAATTGTGCAAACGAATTTATAACAAGTCGAAGATATTTTAAGGTTTCTTCACCCGGCTTTTTACCAGAAATATAATCACCATTATTTCTCATATTTTTTGAAATTTCATATGGATCATAATTATAGTATGAAAAACCAATGGACAAGAGATAAAGTAGTATGATATAACAAATGACGCCAGGTACTTGAGATAATCCAATATGAATTGAAAGATATTCTAAAATTTGATTATTAGGAAATATATTCAACAACAATATAAATATATAAGGAGGCAACAACATTAAAGTCATTCCATACATAAATGGCATCGCACCCGCAGGTGTCACACGAATAGGTAAATAGCTACTAGAGTGGTATGGTGTATTTAATCCTACTCTTCGAATCGGTATACGATATTCCCCTTTATACAGTAATATAGTTAAATAAACAAGTACAGATAACACAGTACAAAATAATATGCCAAATTGTATGAGATTATGGGAATCGAATTGTTGAGTTGTGAAGTACTTCATTGTATTACTTTGAAACGCTAATATCATATTTACCAATATGACAACAGTCATTCCTCCAATACCTCGTTCACTATTAATTTTGCATAACCAATTTAGTATGAGTGTACCAGTTGTTAATAAGATGATTGTAATGATCCTTAAAGTCACATCATTATATCCAAATGATATTAAAAATTCAGAACTATTTGTTATACCATAACTTTGTAACAAAGCAATTACTAATGTCATCAAAAACTGCAACCGATTCACTTTATCTGAGGTCCAATTACTAATTAATTTAAAAGTAACTAAGAAACGCCATAAAATCATCATTGTCATAGTCGGACCAATCCCTAATGTGAATAAGGTCATGCTACTAAATTGAATTCCAGTAATAGCTCCAAAATTTTCAATTAGTTGTGAATCTATGGCATTACCCAGTACAACTTTATCAACCCCAACTGTTGGAATAGGAATTTGTCGACCTAACATATATATAAATATTATACAAATCATCCATGAAAATTTTTGGATTACTAGTGATTTCCTCCAGTGTTTCTGAAATTTTCTTATCATATTCAAATTAATCCATTCTCTCCATTCCAAATTATTATAACATAAAAACAAGGTTGAGGTGTGAGAACACCACCAACCCTTGCTTATTTATTTTAAGAGTCTATTCGCTTCTTACTCATTATCTCCTGTTTTACGTTTTTTACGTCCTAACAGTCCTCCGATTAGCAGACCACTGAGCCCAACTAATCCAAGAGAAGAAGAATTTTCTCCCGTATTTGGCAATAATCGTCTAGAATCTGACTCTGAGACGGACTCAGAAAGGAATTCAGATACGGACTCAGAGATTGATTCGGATGGTAACTCTGACACTGACTCGCTTGCTGATTCTGATGGTGACTCAGATACGGATTCACTTACTGATTCAGAGATCGATTCAGATGATGACTCTGACACTGACTCACTTGCTGATTCTGATGGTGACTCAGATACTGATTCGCTTACTGACTCAGAGATTGATTCGGATGGTGACTCTGACACTGACTCGCTTGCTGATTCTGATGGTGACTCGGATACGGATTCACTTACTGATTCAGATACTGATTCACTTACTGACTCGGACACTGATTCAGATACTGACTCGCTTACTGATTCACTTACGGATTCAGATACTGACTCAGATACTGATTCACTCACTGATTCGGATACTGATTCTGATACAGATTCGCTTACTGATTCGGATACTGATTCTGATACAGACTCGGATACTGATTCAGATACTGATTCACTCACTGATTCTGATACTGATTCTGATACAGACTCGCTTACTGACTCAGATACTGACTCGGATACTGATTCGCTTACTGATTCAGACACTGACTCGCTTACTGATTCAGAAACGGATTCGCTTACTGATTCTGATACTGATTCTGATACTGATTCAGATACTGACTCTGATACAGATTCACTTACTGATTCAGACACAGATTCTGATACAGACTCACTTACTGACTCAGATACTGATTCAGACACGGATTCTGATACGGATTCTGATACGGATTCACTTACTGATTCTGATACTGACTCGGATACTGATTCACTTACTGACTCAGATACTGATTCACTTACTGACTCAGATACTGATTCGCTTACTGATTCTGATACTGACTCGCTTACTGATTCTGACACAGACTCAGATACAGATTCTGAAATTGATTCTGATACTGATTCACTTACTGACTCGGACACTGATTCACTTACTGACTCGGACACTGATTCAGAGATTGATTCAGATGGTGACTCTGACACTGACTCGCTTGCTGATTCAGATGGTGACTCAGAGACGGATTCACTTACTGATTCAGATACTGATTCACTTACTGACTCAGAAACTGACTCACTTACTGACTCAGATACTGATTCGGATACAGACTCGGATACAGATTCTGATACAGATTCTGATACAGACTCGCTTACTGATTCTGATACTGATTCACTTACTGATTCGGATACAGACTCGCTTACTGATTCGGATACGGATTCGCTTACTGATTCAGACACAGACTCGCTTACTGATTCGGATACTGATTCACTTACTGATTCTGATACGGACTCGCTTACTGATTCGGATACGGATTCGCTTACTGATTCTGATACAGACTCACTTACTGATTCAGATACTGATTCTGAGACTGACTCAGATACGGATTCAGATACTGATTCGCTTACTGATTCAGATACTGATTCACTTACTGATTCAGATACAGACTCGGATACTGATTCGCTGACTGACTCGCTTACTGACTCAGATACTGATTCTGATACTGACTCGCTTACTGATTCTGACACAGACTCAGATACAGATTCTGAAATTGATTCTGATACTGATTCACTTACTGACTCGGATACAGATTCAGATACAGACTCGCTTACTGATTCAGAGATTGATTCAGATGGTGACTCAGATACTGACTCAGATACTGATTCTGATACGGATTCGCTTACTGACTCAGATACTGATTCACTTACTGACTCAGATACAGATTCGCTTACTGATTCTGATACTGATTCTGATACTGACTCACTTACTGATTCTGATACTGATTCGCTTACTGATTCAGACACTGATTCACTTACTGATTCAGACACTGATTCACTTACTGATTCAGATACTGACTCACTTACTGATTCTGACACAGATTCTGATACGGATTCAGACACTGACTCGCTTACTGATTCTGATACAGACTCACTTACTGATTCAGATACAGACTCACTTACTGACTCTGATACGGATTCAGACACTGACTCGCTTACTGATTCTGATACAGACTCGCTTACTGATTCTGATACAGACTCACTTACTGATTCAGATACAGACTCACTTACTGACTCTGATACTGACTCGCTTACTGATTCACTTACTGACTCACTTACTGATTCAGACACTGATTCACTTACTGATTCTGACACAGATTCTGATACGGATTCTGATACTGACTCGCTTACTGATTCTGATACTGACTCACTTACTGATTCACTTACTGACTCACTTACTGATTCTGATACGGATTCACTTACTGATTCAGACACAGATTCGCTTACTGACTCAGATACAGACTCAGATACTGATTCTGATACTGACTCGGATACTGATTCACTTACTGATTCTGATACTGACTCAGAGACTGATTCGCTTACTGATTCTGATACTGACTCACTTACTGATTCTGATACGGATTCACTTACTGACTCAGAGACTGATTCGCTTACTGACTCGGATACAGACTCACTTACTGATTCTGACACAGATTCAGATACAGATTCACTTACTGATTCAGACACTGACTCGGATACGGATTCACTTACTGACTCAGAGACTGATTCGCTTACTGACTCGGATACAGACTCACTTACTGATTCTGACACAGATTCAGATACAGATTCACTTACTGATTCAGACACTGACTCGGATACGGATTCACTTACTGATTCGGATACTGACTCACTTACTGACTCTGACACTGACTCAGATACTGACTCAGATACTGACTCAGATACTGACTCAGATACTGATTCTGATACGGATTCGCTTACTGACTCAGAGACTGATTCACTTACTGACTCTGATACGGATTCGGATACTGACTCGCTTACTGACTCTGATACAGACTCACTTACTGACTCTGACACAGATTCTGATACTGACTCTGACACAGATTCTGATACAGATTCACTTACTGATTCTGATACTGATTCTGATACTGATTCGCTGACTGATTCTGATACTGACTCTGATACGGATTCACTTACTGATTCAGACACAGATTCGGATACTGACTCGCTGACTGATTCAGATACGGATTCAGACACTGACTCGCTTACTGATTCTGATACGGATTCGCTTACTGACTCAGATACTGACTCAGATACTGACTCGCTTACTGACTCAGATACAGACTCACTTACTGATTCAGATACAGACTCACTTACTGATTCAGATACTGATTCAGATACAGACTCACTTACTGATTCTGACACAGATTCACTTACTGACTCTGATACAGACTCACTTACTGACTCTGATACGGATTCAGACACTGACTCGCTTACTGATTCTGATACAGACTCACTTACTGATTCAGATACAGACTCACTTACTGACTCTGATACTGACTCGCTTACGGATTCACTTACTGACTCACTTACTGATTCTGATACTGATTCAGAAACTGATTCTGATACGGATTCGCTTACTGATTCAGACACTGATTCGCTTACTGACTCTGATACTGACTCGGATACAGATTCGCTCACTGATTCAGAAACTGATTCGCTTACTGATTCTGAGACGGATTCGCTTACTGATTCAGATACTGATTCTGATACTGATTCAGACACTGACTCGGATACGGATTCGCTTACTGATTCTGAGACGGATTCGCTTACTGATTCTGATACAGATTCGCTTACTGACTCAGATACGGATTCGCTTACGGATTCAGATACGGACTCGCTTACGGATTCACTTACTGATTCTGATACTGACTCGCTTACGGATTCTGATACTGACTCGGATACAGACTCGCTTACTGATTCAGATACTGACTCAGACACAGACTCGCTTACTGACTCAGATACGGATTCACTTACTGATTCTGATACTGATTCGCTTACGGATTCACTTACTGATTCAGATACTGACTCGCTTACTGATTCTGAAACAGACTCACTTACTGACTCGGATACTGATTCTGACACAGATTCGGATACAGATTCTGATACTGATTCACTTACTGACTCTGATACTGATTCTGATACGGACTCGCTTACTGATTCGGATACTGACTCAGATACTGATTCACTTACTGACTCAGACACAGATTCGCTTACTGACTCTGATACTGATTCGCTTACTGACTCAGACACTGATTCGCTTACGGATTCAGATACGGATTCTGAAACGGACTCACTTACTGACTCGGATACTGATTCAGATACTGACTCGCTTACTGATTCACTTACTGATTCTGATACTGACTCGCTTACTGATTCAGACACTGATTCAGACACTGACTCGCTTACTGATTCGGATACAGACTCAGATACAGACTCGCTTACTGACTCAGATACTGATTCACTTACTGACTCGGATACAGACTCACTTACTGATTCTGATACTGATTCACTTACTGATTCTGATACTGATTCAGATACGGATTCGGATACAGACTCGCTTACGGATTCGGATACGGACTCTGATACGGATTCAGACACTGATTCGCTTACGGATTCACTTACTGACTCGCTTACTGATTCAGACACTGATTCGCTTACGGATTCTGATACTGACTCGGATACGGATTCACTTACTGATTCTGATACTGACTCGCTTACGGATTCTGATACTGACTCACTTACTGATTCTGATACGGATTCTGATACTGACTCGCTTACTGATTCAGAAACTGATTCGCTTACTGACTCAGATACTGATTCGCTTACTGACTCAGATACGGATTCACTTACTGATTCGGATACAGACTCGCTTACTGATTCACTTACTGATTCTGATACGGATTCAGATACGGATTCAGATACAGACTCGCTTACTGATTCGCTTACTGATTCGGATACAGACTCAGATACTGATTCGCTTACTGATTCTGATACTGACTCGCTTACTGACTCAGATACGGATTCGCTTACTGACTCAGATACGGATTCGCTTACTGATTCTGATACTGACTCGCTTACTGATTCTGATACAGACTCACTTACTGATTCTGATACGGATTCAGACACAGATTCTGATACTGACTCGCTTACTGATTCAGACACAGACTCGCTTACTGATTCTGAAACTGATTCAGACACAGACTCGCTTACTGATTCTGAAACTGATTCAGATACTGATTCACTTACTGATTCGGATACGGATTCACTTACTGACTCTGATACAGATTCACTTACTGATTCTGATACTGACTCGCTTACTGATTCAGACACTGACTCGCTTACTGATTCAGACACAGACTCACTTACTGACTCTGATACGGATTCGAATACTGATTCACTTACTGACTCTGATACAGATTCACTTACTGATTCTGATACTGATTCGCTTACTGATTCTGATACAGATTCGCTTACTGACTCAGATACTGACTCGCTTACTGATTCTGATACAGACTCACTTACTGATTCGGATACAGACTCGCTTACTGACTCAGATACTGATTCGCTTACCGACTCGCTTACTGATTCAGATACGGACTCACTTACTGATTCAGATACTGATTCGCTTACTGATTCAGATACGGACTCACTTACTGATTCTGATACTGATTCGCTTACTGATTCAGATACTGACTCGCTTACTGATTCTGAAACTGACTCACTTACTGACTCAGATACTGATTCACTTACTGATTCAGATACTGACTCGCTTACTGATTCGGATACAGATTCGCTTACTGACTCAGACACTGATTCTGATACGGATTCTGATACTGACTCGCTTACTGACTCAGATACGGATTCAGATACTGACTCGCTTACTGATTCGGATACGGATTCAGATACTGACTCGCTTACTGATTCTGAGACAGACTCAGATACTGATTCGCTTACTGACTCAGATACGGATTCACTTACTGATTCGGATACAGACTCAGATACGGATTCACTTACTGACTCGGATACAGACTCAGATACGGATTCGCTTACTGATTCTGATACTGATTCGCTTACTGATTCAGATACTGATTCGCTTACTGATTCAGATACGGATTCACTTACTGACTCTGATACTGACTCGCTTACTGATTCAGACACTGATTCTGATACAGACTCGCTGACTGATTCGGATACTGATTCGCTTACTGATTCTGATACAGACTCGGATACGGATTCACTTACTGATTCAGACACTGATTCGCTTACTGACTCAGATACTGATTCTGATACAGATTCGCTTACTGACTCGGATACGGATTCACTTACTGATTCACTTACTGATTCAGAAACTGATTCACTTACGGATTCAGAGACAGACTCACTTACTGACTCTGATACTGATTCGCTTACGGATTCAGATACGGATTCACTTACTGACTCTGATACTGACTCGCTTACTGATTCAGACACTGATTCTGATACAGACTCGCTTACTGATTCGGATACTGATTCGCTTACTGATTCTGATACAGACTCGGATACGGATTCACTTACTGATTCAGACACTGATTCGCTTACTGACTCAGATACTGATTCTGACACAGATTCGCTTACTGACTCGGATACGGATTCACTTACTGATTCACTTACTGATTCAGAAACTGATTCACTTACGGATTCAGAGACAGATTCACTTACGGATTCAGAGACAGATTCGCTTACGGATTCTGATACGGATTCAGACACTGATTCGCTTACGGATTCAGACACTGATTCTGATACAGACTCACTTACTGACTCTGACACAGATTCGCTTACTGATTCAGATACGGACTCGCTTACTGATTCAGATACAGATTCACTTACTGATTCTGAGACTGATTCAGACACTGACTCACTTACTGATTCTGATACGGATTCTGACACTGATTCTGATACAGACTCACTTACTGACTCGGATACGGATTCTGACACTGATTCGGATACAGATTCTGATACGGATTCACTTACTGACTCTGATACTGATTCTGATACAGACTCACTTACTGACTCGGATACGGATTCTGACACTGATTCGGATACAGATTCTGATACGGATTCACTTACTGACTCGGATACTGATTCTGATACGGACTCGCTTACTGATTCGGATACTGACTCAGATACTGATTCACTTACTGATTCAGATACAGACTCGCTTACTGATTCTGATACGGATTCTGATACGGACTCGCTTACTGATTCTGATACAGACTCGCTTACTGATTCTGATACGGATTCACTTACTGACTCAGATACGGATTCGCTTACTGACTCACTTACTGATTCAGATACGGATTCACTTACTGATTCAGAAACTGATTCGCTTACGGATTCAGATACAGACTCGCTTACTGACTCTGATACTGATTCAGATACAGACTCGCTTACTGACTCGCTTACTGACTCAGATACGGATTCGGATACAGACTCGCTTACTGATTCTGATACTGATTCAGATACAGACTCACTTACTGACTCGGATACAGACTCACTTACTGATTCTGATACGGATTCGCTTACTGATTCACTTACTGATTCTGATACTGACTCGCTTACTGATTCAGATACTGACTCAGATACGGATTCGCTTACTGATTCAGATACAGACTCGCTTACTGATTCTGATACGGACTCACTTACTGATTCTGACACAGATTCTGATACTGACTCGCTTACTGATTCTGAGACGGATTCGCTTACTGACTCACTTACTGACTCACTTACTGACTCGGATACGGATTCTGAGACTGACTCTGATACTGATTCACTTACTGACTCGGATACAGACTCACTTACTGATTCTGATACTGATTCGCTTACTGATTCAGATACTGACTCGCTTACTGATTCTGACACAGATTCGCTTACTGACTCACTTACTGATTCAGACACTGATTCGCTTACTGACTCACTTACTGATTCAGATACGGATTCAGACACAGATTCGCTTACTGACTCAGATACGGATTCGCTTACTGACTCACTTACTGATTCGGATACGGATTCGGATACGGATTCAGACACTGATTCGCTTACTGATTCAGATACTGACTCGCTTACTGACTCGGATACGGATTCACTTACTGATTCAGATACAGATTCGCTTACTGACTCGGATACTGATTCAGAAACTGATTCAGACACTGACTCGCTTACTGATTCAGATACAGATTCTGATACTGACTCGCTTACTGATTCTGATACAGATTCACTTACTGATTGTGATACTGATTCTGAGACAGATCTAATCACTGATTCTGATACTGATTCTGAGATTGATTCTGAGATTGATTTTGAGGTAGACTCTGATTTAGACGTTGATTCCGACTGACTGGTTGTATCTGAAGGTATTGAATCCGCATTCACACCACCAACTTGATAACCACCAATCGCTGTCCCACCATCATTGGCTACAACATAAGGAGCCTCTTTACCATTATAACGTCCAAAAGTTCCTCTATAGCCATCTTCATAAAAAGTGCCTGTCTCCGATGGACGTGAAGCAGCCAGCATTTTAATTTTCAAGTCACGAAGATCGCTACTTGTTCCGCTATAGTCCGTGTCGAAAGTAATTGTGTGAGTCGTAATTCCTTTTGATCTCGTTTGAGTTACATACTCTATCCCTTGAGGATTTCTGTTAGTATAAGGACTTGTAACTTCATTTGTTGCCGCCCCGTCAATTAAAACATTTGTTGGTTTACTTAATTTCGGATCCGCCGAAGTGTCGATATAAATCCCTGTATAAGCTCCAGATTTTTTAACAGTAGGATGTGTTAATATTTTCGTCGGATTGTATTCTACTGTCCACGAAATTTTTCCAGTAGCTGAGTCATAAACCGCAGTAATACTATCTATAGGATTTAAAAGATTGTTTTTATTTCCACCAGACCAGTAGTATTGAGTTCCACCATTTGAGAAATCACTAATGGTAAAGGTTGTTTTTGTCCCAGTAGTGGTTGAGCGCAAGGTCGCAGCTCGGGTAGTTTCGATATTATTTAAAACTGCATGAATTTGACCATTTGAACTTAATTTGATCAATTCATTCCCAAGAGCTTCTGTATTATTTCCTAAAGTTGTATGGGCAATCTGTAAATCTGCCACAGTCGCATTTGGATCACCAATCAGATTTTTAGTAGCTTCCAATTGTGATTGTGTCGCTACCATTAATTTCATCAGCTCCAATTGCTGTTCATCATCTAGTGTGTTCAATTGACGGGTAGCCAAATCATTCAACACTTCAGCTTCTGAAATCATTTTATCTAGATTTTCACGAACACTGTCCTGTTTTTCTTCAGTTCCTGTTGTTGCATTTTTATCTCCAGAAGCAACACCTGATTCAGACAAGACAATACTCTTTGAAGTTGATTCGCTGACTGACTCAGAAATGGACTCACTGACTGACTCAGAAACGGATACGGATTCAGATACTGACTCGCTTACTGATTCAGAAACGGATTCACTCATCGACTGAGATACCGACTCACTAGTTGAGGTTGACATCGACTCACTAGTTGAGGTTGAGTTCGACTCACTAGCTGGCTCTGAGCTTGATTCTGATTGTGAAAGACTATTTTTTTCTTCCTCAATCGATGAATCTGTAGTTTCGCTAGAGAGTTTAACTTCATTGGTATCAGTCGTTAAAAGGGTTGTTTCTTTAGCTATCACAGTATCATCTGCAAAAGCATTCTCAGTAACGACGGTTGCACCTGTTACTGCCCCCAGTGCTAACGCACCTTTCAAAATTGTACTTGCAGAAATATTCTTTTGTTCATATATATCAACATTAATGCTTTGTTCTGAGGTTGCTCCCCCTAAAAAATGCATTAAACCAATCTGAGAAATGAGGGTTCGTACCCAATTTTTCCCAGATTTATGCATTTTAACTCTAGTTTTTCTGGATGTTTCTCCTATGTGTCTCACACAATTCTCCTTTTTTATATTTTATCGACCTATTTTACAATATTTCTTATGAAAAAACAACTAATTTGTTTATTTTTTAATATATATATATATATATATATATATATTAACTTAGTGAAAGGCTAAGGTCTACTTGACAAACATTGTCAAAATCAGTCGGACTTACCTTAGCAAGGGATGATGCTGGATTCTACTATTTTCATTGAATAACCTTCACTTATCTTAGCTGTTGAAGTTATTTGGAGAATTTATCTATATTTTTCTATCATTTTTAGTTTCTGCAAACATTTTTTGTAATTATAAGCATCTCCACGTGAAATATAACTATCCTTATGCTTTTCTAGTCGCCATCGATAGGCTCTTAATTCATTAGAAATATCGAAACCTATGAGAGAAAGTACCGTTACACGTTCTTCAATACTCTTGATTGGAAACACATGTTCTATTTCAACCACGCTTGTCACACTAGTTGGGCGTTTCCGATGATAGTACAAGCCCAAATTACGATAAGAAATACGATCAGCCATTAAATATACTTTCCAGGTTGTTAGATCATCTTCTACTTTCTCTTCTTCAGGATAAACAATATCTTGAAAAAGCTCTGCTTTATATAATTTTCCCCATGGAACTGTAAAGCACTGACTAAATGATAATCGTCCATCATACTGTTTTTCAAACCATTCCTGAGGTGTATAAATTTCTAGATAAGGGTCCGACACATCCACATGAAAAGCAAAACTTTGTCTTTCTTCAAAGAACTCTGTAAAGTTTGCGACTGCAATGTCGCTACCGGTATTCTTTAAATCTTTGTATAATATTTCAATATGATTTAGTTCTAACCAGTCATCATTATCTACAAATAAGATAAAATCTCCTGTAACTAATGGTAAAGCAGCATTTCTAGCAGCACCTACTCCGCTTCCTCCCAATTTCCTGTGTATCACCCTAATCCGAGAATCTATCTGGCGAAATTCTTCACAAATAGCAGCTGATGTATCTGTTGAACCATCATTAATTAAAATAATTTCAAGATTCAAATAAGTCTGGTTAACGATACTCTCTAAGCAAGGCCGAAGATATTCTCCGGCGTTGTATATTGGTACAATCACGCTTACTTTTTCCATTATTTCTCCTTTGAATAATTTTCTATCAGGTCCAGCTTGTTACAACACTGTTGATAAAGTTCTATCTGACCATTTCGTAGAGCATCTTCACAACACTTCTTCAAACGTCCCTTATATGACTTTATCTGTTCAGTCAAATCATATCCCATAGCTGCAAGAAGAGCAATTCGCTCCTCTGCATTAGTAATCATACTAGAAATATCGTCCAACATTCGAGTTCTAGAAAGTCCTTCTTTCCTTTGAGAATAGTAATAAGAACCTTCATTGATAAAGGTAACTTGTTTTGCTTTCAAATAAAGCCGATAAATCGTTGCGTCATCTTCTCTTAGTCGCCCTATTGGAAACCGAATTCCATCAAACAGTTCTGCTTTAAACAATTTGGTCGGTGAAAATGTAAATGTTAAAAAAAGATTATTATTTGGAGAACTTTCTAGATTCATCCATTCTGCAACTGTATAATTTTTGCTAAAATATTTTTCTTTCGTAATAGAAAAAAGGAATGACTGTCGTTCTTCGTTAAAAGAATTAAAATTGCAAATAGAAATATCAGAATCGTTATCCACTAAAGCTCGATACAAATGTTCTAGGTAGGTTTCCTCCACAAAATCATCCGAATCAATAAATGTGATATACTTGCCGGTTGCAAAGGTTATACCAGTATTCCTAGCAGCCGATGGGCCTGCATTCATTTGATGATAAACACGAATTCGCCCATCTCTTTTAGCATAATCTTCACAAATCAATGAGCTACTATCAGTTGAACCATCATTGACCAAAAGAATTTCAAAGTTTTCATACGATTGCTTCAGCAAAGAATCAAGGCAACGTTTTAAATATTGTTCAACGTTATAAACAGGAACAATCACACTAATCAATTCGCTAGTATCCATCTCTTCTACCTTTTCTACTTGTATTTCATTAAAGTTACCAACTCCAATTCTAGCAATAATTTGTTGTTGATATTTCTGATCAAGTTCTAATTCTATACCTTCATCATGATTAAATTCAGCGGTATGCTTATTAGCTAATTTTACTTTATGAGTAGCTCCCATCTCATACCACTCATACTCAGAATCAATGTGGCCCAAATCAATTGCTTGATACCCTTGACAAGCTAATTCAGAAACAAGAACTTTTGCTGTTGGCCCAAGCATAATCAATATTAGTCGGTCTTTGCCATGTTTTTTAATCTTTTGAAAAATTTCATCATAATATTGAAATGCATTTTTGGATGGACATATAATTCGTTTAATAGAAGAAGCTTCAGAAAATAGATCATTTCCAACACCTGAACGTGATGTCGCTCCCTCAACAATTAAAATATCTTTTTCTTTCCACAATTCTTTTAAGGATGAAAAATAAGTTTCTGAAACTGATTTGTCAACCAGATCAATATAAGGTCTGGAAATAAATGTTGAACCATAAAATGGGGAATTACAATTATCTAAATAAAAATTAGAATACTTTAAAAAATGGCCTTCCCAAAAAATTTGTGCATTTTGATTGTAACGCTCCATATTTGAAAAAACATCAGGTAAACAAACAAGAAGATTTTCATCGCTTTTGGTCTGTAAAATTTGCTTTAATTTTTTTGCTAATTTATCATTATGTGTTTGATATGGAATAGAATGCCCTGTCATCAAATCAATTTCGCCATCTCCAAACCGAACAACAGAAGCATGATTTTTTTTAATATAAGTAAGACTTTCCAAGATAGGAAGTACGTTAATTTCTGATAATCTCTCCACTATTCACTCCTCCTAGTCACACATAGCTTCCAATACAGCTTCTGTTAGCAATCTTCTTGTAAAGAAACCCTCTCGCAAAATAGGATTAAATCTTCTTACATTTTTAACTAATTCTGCATATTCATTTTCAGTCACGTTTTGGATTTTAACAATAGCTTCTTCTATATCCTTAACAACCCAACCGAGACCATTTTTCTCTATCAAGTCTTGATTAGCAATTCCTTCTTGCACAATAACAGGAATACCTGCCGCTAAAAAACTTCCTAGCTTATATGGACAATACAGCGATTGGTACTCCTTATCTTTGTCATCCATCCATATCAAACCAAATCCTCCCTGCGACATCTCCATTAGAAGTTGTTCATCTGGTCTGTAATTCAATTTATGAACATTCTGTGGCAATTCAGTATTTTGCCATGTATATAATTTTAAAGGAATATCATAATTCCACTCTTTCACAAAACTAAAACGTTCGGGATTCCCAGGGAAATGAATTTCTTTTTTCAGACTTGCTGAAAACATAGGAGCTTGAGTCGGATGATCCCACATTCCTTGAATTACTGTTTTCGCAACATTCAGGCCAAATTTTCTCAGCTGATCGATCATTCTCTGACTTGGAGCGATTATTACATCTGCTTTATTGTAATATGAGATTGTTCGATCCATTAGGTAAAAATTCCCAGAAAACATAAGTGGAACTACATCGTGAATAAATAGCACAATTTTAATATCGTATAATTTCAATTTATTCATTAACTTCTCATCGAATTCTGTTGTATTCCATGTGGGGGTTTGAAAAATTACGACATCTCCATGTCGTAATCCTGATACAATACCATCCAACCGTTTACTCATTTCACTTTCAGTATCTGTATGAATTTGATAACAATAAATTCCTAATTCACGATACCCTAGAGAAACAGCCACATCTGTCACCGTATTTTGACACAACTGAGCTGTACTCTGCCCAGACTGACCATTAATATTCGTAATATAAACGCGCATCTTTCGCCTCACATTTCCTTAATGTTTTCGATATTTCTCTATCATATCTAATTGAAACTGTAATTTCTTATATGTAGATATATCTCCATTAGCCAGTGCATTATTTTTTCCAATATGTGCACGCCAATCGAAAGCAGCAATTTCATTTTCAAGATTGAATCCTAACATCGATAATAGTGCAAGTCTTTCTAATACAGGCTCAACCGAAAAAACTGTACTCTGATTGGCAACTTGAGTCATGCTTCCGCTATTCACACGATAAATTAGACTTGAACGGTGCATATAAGAGATTTTATCTGCTTGTAAATATAGTTTCCATGTTGTACGATCATCCTCACCAAAAGGTCCTGTATAATAGATTATATTATCAAACAGAGTTCGCTTATATAATTTACCCCATGGAACCGTGAAACATAGGCTTAAATTATGAGGTTTTCCATACTGATATGTGAACCACTCTTGAGGAGTAAATATCTGCTCGTAATAATCACCGTCAGTAATATGAATCTCGTATCTATTCTCAGATTCAATATAGCGAGTAAAATTTGCTATTGCCACATCACTATCTGTTCTCACTAATAAATCGTAGAGGTCACTGATATGATTGGGATCAATCCAATCGTCACTGTCCAAAAACAAAACATACTGTCCAGTGACAAGCTCAAGAGCACTATTTCTAGCCGCTCCAAGGCCCTCGTTCTTCCTTTTATGTAAGGTTCTAATCCGAGAGTCTTTCTCTTTCAATCGCTCAATCATCGCAGCTGTACGATCTGTTGAACCATCATTAACAATGATAATCTCTATATTATCATATATTTGAGATTGTACACTTTCAACACATTGATCTAAATATTTTTCTGCATTATATGCAGGTATTATTACACTTATTTTTTCCATAGATTTCCTAAATTCTATTCATTTTAATTTCTAATTATAGCACTATTGTATCTATTTTTGCAATATGATTAATTCTTTTCTTATAGATAAATCAATGAAATAACGCTAGTTGAAACTATTATAGCATAATCATCCATGTATCATCCATAAGATTATATGGTTTGCTCAATTATAGCAAACCATAAATTTCATTTTATATTTTATAAAATATTTGAGTCATCTCTCCTAACATACATGCAAAACTAACCATATCCTTAATCCAACTAACAAAAGTCCAACATTTTAATAATAGATAAGCTTTACTTATTTTATAACAAGAAAAATGACAATGGAGTATATTAAGAATCGATTGTTCACTTATAAGATTCTAAACTATACAAATATTGATAGTTGTTAACAATGAGCATAAAATCTAATCTAAAGAAAACAACTATAGAAAATATTATAATTAAAGCATTAATTATATTACCAAATAATCACACGGTCTTCTGGTGAGCGCCACATTCCGTCACCTTCTTTGACATCATAGGTTGTAAAGAAGTCATCAAAGTTCGGCACTTGGATGTTAACACGGAGTTTAGCTGGCGCGTGCACATCAACGCTAGCCATGAGTTTCATCAACTCTGGGCGACCTTTCATGCGCCAGATACGAGCAAAGTTATGGAAGAACTCTTCAGCTGAGAAGTCTGGTTCTCTCTTAGCTGCTTCAAGCGCTGCAGCGATTCCTCCAAGGTCGGCAACGTTTTCTGACACGGTTAGTTTCCCATTGATTTTTGCACCGTAAGATTCTTGACCATCAAACTGGTCGATAACCTTCTGTGTTTTCTCTTTAAAGGCAGCATAGTCGTTCTCTGTCCACCAGTCCTGGAGGCTACCATTTTCATCAAAGGACGCTCCATTAGTATCAAAAGCGTGAGAAATTTCATGGGCAATAACCGCACCAATACCACCATAGTTGGCAGAAGATGACTGGTGCAAGTCATAGAATGGTGCCTGTAAGATAGCGGCTGGGAAGACAATCAAGTTCTTTTGTGGATTGTAGTATGCATTCACCATATGAGCTGGCATTCCCCACTCCTTGTAGTCAACCGGCTGATTCCACTTGCTCCAACTGTGCTTGATTTCCACACGCGCAAAGGCTAGGGCATTCTCAAAGAGGCTAGCAGATTCATCCACTACCTTATCCTTATAGCGGGCTGGCAGTTCTTCTGGATAACCGATATAAGGCTTGATGACATTGAGTTTGACGATGGCTTTTTCTCGCGTTTCAGGAGTCAGCCAGTCATTTTTAGCCAAACGCTCCTTATAAACATCAATCATGGTTGCCACTTTTTTCTCTACATCCGCCTTAGCTTCTGGAGAGAATTTTTCATGGGCATACCAAAGGCCAAGAGCTTGTTTAAAAGGTCCTTGTGCTAGCTGATAGGCTGCCTTGACCTTGTCTTTGGCTTCTGGAACTCCTGAAAGAGCTCGTCCGTAGGCACCTGACAAGATACGAATCTCATCTGTTAAATAGCTAGTTGAAAGATTTACCACACTCAAGATCAAGCTTGCCTTGAGCAAAGGCCAAGCTTCTTGACTATAGAATTGCTCTGCTGCTTGCCAGAAACGTTCTTCATCTACAATGACCTTATCAGGTACTTGACCAAGAACAGCTTGGAAAAAGTCATCTAGAGGTAGAGCAGGGGCAAACTTTTTAAAATCTTCGTAAGCGTATGGATGGTAAAGTTTGGCATATTCTGAACTCTCTTCGTTTGAAAGTACGACAGCTGCGATACGGCGGTCCAATTCCAATCGTTTCTCTAAAAGATCTTTGATTTCTTCATCTGAGAAGTTATAGGCTTTGAGGAGATTAGAAGTACTTTCTTTCCAAAGGTTCAATAATTCCTCACGCTGTGGATGGTCTTCCGCATAGTAGGTTGTGTCAGGCAAGATAGTTCCTGGAGCACTAGCCCAAAGAACATTGGTTCTAGCATCCATAAAGTCTGGTGATACTCCAAATGGAAGGAAGCTAGGTTTTCCTGCAAGTTCAAACTCTGCTAGTCTAGCTGTAAAATCCGCAAAAGTCTCCAATTCTTGGAATTCTTTAAGGAGTGGTAAGACAGGTGTAATACCATCAGCTTCTCGCTTATCGAAGTCTCTTACCATAGCGTGGTATTTGACAAAATTTGCCAAGATAGCATCATCAGGCACCTCTTCTCCAGCCAACCACTTGTCAGTCGTCGTTAGCATCAAGTCTTCAATTTCTTCGTCAAGGTCGATAAAACCACCTGTTCTCGATTTATCAGCTGGAATGACGGCAGTCTTTTCCCATTCACCATTTATAGCATCATAAAAATCATCTTGATAACGTGTCATCTTGTTCTCGCTTTCCTATTTTCACTTATTCCTAGCTTAGCAAAATTCCCTTGGGATTGCAATTAAAAATACCGTCTTCTCCTGATTGTTTTCTAGTTAATATTTTAAATATTTACGAAAATTAACTTGACTTAATTTTTATTTTAAGGTATATTAAAAGATAGGAGGAATATAACTGTATGATACATATCGAAAACCTCAGTGTCTCCTACAAAGAAACGTTGGCACTAAAGGATATTTCACTAGTGCTCCAAGGACCCACTATTACCGGAATTATTGGCCCAAACGGCGCTGGAAAATCAACCTTATTAAAAGGTATGCTGGGAATTATCCCACATCAAGGTCAGGCATTTCTCGATGACAAGGAAGTTAAAAAATCCTTACATCGAATCGCCTATGTCGAACAAAAAATCAATATCGACTACAACTTTCCCATCAAGGTCAAGGAATGCGTCTCGTTAGGACTATTTCCCTCTATTCCTCTCTTTCGAAGTTTAAATGCTAAACATTGGAAGAAAGTGCAAGAAGCCCTTGAAATCGTCGGCCTAGCTGACTATGCTGAACGGCAAATCAGTCAACTGTCTGGAGGTCAATTCCAGCGGGTCTTGATTGCCAGATGTTTGGTGCAGGAAGCCGACTATATCCTCTTGGATGAACCCTTTGTTGGGATTGACTCAGTCAGTGAGGAAATCATCATGAATACGCTGAGAGATCTGAAAAAAGCTGGGAAGACGGTTCTCATCGTCCACCACGACCTCAGCAAGGTTCCCCACTACTTCGATCAAGTCCTGCTTGTCAATCGAGAAGTGATTGCTTTTGGTCCGACCAAAGAAACCTTTACCGAAGCCAATCTCAAAGAAGCTTACGGTAATCGACTCTTTTTCAATGGAGGTGACCTATGATTGCAGAATTCATCGATGGATTGCAGAACTTCCATTTCTTGCAAAATGCCTTGATAACAGCTATTGTCATCGGGGTCGTAGCTGGTGCTGTGGGATGTTTCATCATCCTACGCGGGATGTCACTCATGGGAGATGCCATTTCACATGCTGTCTTACCAGGTGTAGCCCTCTCCTTTATCTTGGGCATTGACTTCTTTATTGGAGCCATCGTCTTTGGACTACTAGCTGCCATCATCATTACCTACATCAAGGGGAACTCGATTATCAAAAGCGATACCGCCATCGGCATTACCTTTTCATCTTTCTTAGCCCTCGGTATCATCTTGATTAGTGTCGCTAAAAGTTCAACTGACCTTTTCCATATTCTTTTTGGTAATATCCTAGCTGTCCAAGATACGGATATGTTTATTACCATGGGTGTTGGGGCAGTCATTCTCTTGTTAATCTGGATTTTCTTCAAGCAACTCTTGATCACTTCCTTTGATGAACTCTTGGCTAAAGCCATGGGAATGCCTGTCAATTTCTATCACTACCTTCTCATGGTACTCCTGACTCTCGTGTCTGTGACAGCCATGCAAAGTGTTGGAACTATCCTGATTGTAGCCATGCTGATTACCCCAGCTGCAACTGCTTATCTGTATGCTAATAGCCTGAAAAGTATGATTTTTCTTTCCTCAACCTTTGGAGCTATAGCTTCAGTTTTGGGACTCTTTATCGGTTATAGCTTTAACGTTGCGGCAGGTTCTAGTATCGTGCTTACAGCCGCTAGTTTCTTTCTCATTAGTTTCTTTATCGCTCCAAAACAACGATATTTGAAACTGAAAAATAAACATTTGTTAAAATAAGGGGCAATGCCCCAATAAATTGGAGGATCTAATGAAAAAATTAGGTACATTATTCGTTCTCTTTCTTTCCGTTATTGTTCTTGTAGCATGTGCTAGCGGAAAAAAAGATGCAGCTTCTGGTCAAAAACTAAAAGTTGTTGCTACAAACTCAATCATCGCCGATATTACTAAAAATATTGCTGGTGACAAGACTGATCTTCACAGTATCGTTCCGATTGGTCAAGACCCACACGAATACGAACCACTCCCTGAAGATGTTAAGAAAACTTCTGAGGCTGACCTCATTTTCTACAACGGTATCAACCTTGAAACAGGTGGCAATGCCTGGTTTACAAAATTGGTAGAAAATGCCAAGAAAACTGAAAATAAAGACTACTTTGCAGTTAGTGAAGGCGTTGAAGTTATCTATCTTGAAGGAAAAAATGAAAAAGGAAAAGAAGATCCACACGCTTGGCTTAACCTTGAAAATGGGATTATCTTTGCTAAAAATATTGCCAAACAATTAAGCGCCAAAGACCCTAACAACAAAGAATTTTATGAAAAAAATCTCAAAGAATATACTGATAAGTTAGACAAACTTGATAAAGAAAGTAAGGATAAATTTAATAACATCCCTGCTGAAAAGAAACTCATTGTAACCAGCGAAGGAGCATTCAAATACTTCTCTAAAGCCTATGGTGTCCCAAGTGCCTACATCTGGGAAATCAATACTGAAGAAGAAGGAACTCCTGACCAAATCAAGACCTTGGTTGAAAAACTTCGCCAAACAAAAGTTCCATCACTCTTTGTAGAATCAAGTGTCGATGACCGTCCAATGAAGACTGTTTCACAAGACACAAATATCCCAATCTACGCTCAAATCTTTACTGACTCTATCGCAGAACAAGGTAAAGAAGGCGATAGCTACTACAACATGATGAAATACAACCTTGACAAGATTGCTGAAGGATTATCTAAATAAATTTCTAAAAACGTCATTCTCACGTGAGCTGGCGTTTTTCTATGTCCATATTTCCAGTCAAATCATTGGAAAATTCCGACTGATTCAGCTAAAATGGAAGAAAAAAGATTGGAGTATTTTATGGTAACTTTTCTCGGAAATCCTGTTAGCTTTTCAGGTAAACAACTACAAGTCGGCGACAAGGCACTTGACTTTTCACTCACTACAACAGACCTTTCTAAAAAATCTCTGGCTGATTTTGATGGGAAGAAAAAAGTCTTAAGTGTCGTGCCTTCTATCGATACAGGCATCTGCTCAACTCAAACGCGTCGTTTTAATGAAGAACTGGCTGGACTGGATAATACAGTTGTCTTGACTGTTTCCTTGGATCTCCCTTTTGCCCAAAAACGTTGGTGCGGTGCTGAAGGTATTGAAAATGCCATCATGCTCTCAGACTATTTCGACCATTCCTTTGGACGTGATTATGCTCTCTTAATCAATGAGTGGCACTTTTTGGCACGCGCAGTCTTTGTCCTCGATACTGACAATACGATTCGCTACGTTGAATACGTGGACAATATCAACTCAGAACCAAACTTTGAAGCCGCAATTGCAGCTGCTAAAGCCCTATAGAAAAAATCCTCTGTCACAAAGAGTTCCCTACTCTTTGAAACGGAGGATTTTTGTTTACGAGTAAATATAAGATCAATCAGCTAAAAAGAACTGCCTGACTCTTTGAAAATCTCTTCAAACCACGTCAGCGTCGCCTTGTCGTAGATATATGTAACTGACTTCGTCAGTTCTATCTGCAACCTCAAAACGGTGTTTTGAGCAACCAGCGGCTATTGCTCTTTGATTTTCATTGTGTATTACTCTATAGATTTCAAGGCTTCAAGCATATCAACCTTTCTCAGATGATGATTGACAAAGAAACCAAGCAAGGTCAAAATGATGCTTACTGCTACCACTGGGATTACGTAGACTTCCCAGCCTACCTGCGGATAAAAGAGAATAGTCGCAGGCGAAATCATTTGAATCAAAAATTGGTGTAAATAGAAACCAGATACCAGACCAAATACGATTCCCACAAAGGACAGCACAATCGTCTCACGGTAAATGTAGAGGGTGACTTCATTATTATGAAAACCGAGAACCTTGATAGTGGAGAGTTCACGGATTCTCTCAGCCACGTTTATATTGGTCAGATTGTAGAGGATAACAATAGCCAATAGAACCGATACGATGACCAAGATGGTCATGGTCTGATTGAGTGAACTTGCGACCGAGTCAAAGAGTCGAATGGCTGAAGCATTTTGGACAACGCTGGACACCGCAGATTGATTCATAAGTAAGCCGGCCTGTCTTTCGATACTAGAAGCACTGGTATCCCTTAGCGAGACCAGATAAGTGTTGGCTTGGGGTAGCTGTCCGTAAAGTTGCTCATAGCTAGCCTGACTCATATAAATAAAGTGACCAACGTAGTTCTCAGTAATAACGGCGACCGTTAGCTCCTTACCTCCAATTTCTAGAGTCTGCCCAGCCTTGACACCTGCCAACTGGGCAAGTTTAGCTGTGATAACGATGCCATCTTTTAATGTCAGCTCCTGCTGATGATCTTGCAGATGGATAAAGGGTGTCAAATCTTCCTTCTCTGTCATCATAAGGGTGATGGTCTGAAGACCAGCCTTACCTTTGAAGTCCTTGTCTAACGTTTTAGAATAGATTTTCTGGTAGGCTTGGATATCTTGACCTTGTAATACTTCTTCTAGATCTGCCTTGTCTTGATTGGTCGCACTAGGATTTTCAGAGACTATCATCTGATACTGTTGGATTTGTTGAAACTGTCTAGACGGAACTCCTGCTACAGAGGATTGGATTCCCAAACCTGCAAAGAGCAGGGCTACAGAACCTGCCACACCAAAGATCGTCATCAACATCCTTTGCTTATAACGAAAGATATTGCGGGCTGTTACCTTATGAGTAAAACTGAGACGACGCCAGATAAAACTGATGCGCTCCAGTAAGATTTTAGCTCCTTTGACAGGTGGTTTAGGTAGTAAAAGCTGGGCTGCTTCATTATGAAGTTCCCTTCGAGCCACCAAATAGGCTGGCAACACACTCGCCACCCAACTCAAGCCAAGAGCCAGCAAACTATAGGTCCAATAGAACTGAATCTGGGTTTCTCCCACTACCATACCCTTTGTAATGACACTTGATATCACACCGGCTAGCAAATAATGACCAAGTATACTACCTAGAGCTGTTCCGACAGTTCCAGCCACTAGACCGTAGAGGAGAAATTTGGCGATAATATCCTTACTGCGATAGCCCAAGGCCTTAAAAATCCCTGCATGAGTTCGCTCTTCATCCACAAAACGAGTCATAGTTGTAAAGGTCACCATAGCTGCTACGGCATAAAGCACTACAGGAAAGATATTGCCCACTGCCCGGATACTGGCTGAAGCATTACTATACATGAGATATCCCTGGCCACCTGGCATGGTCTGACGATTATAGACTTGATACTTTGGTTCGGCCAAAGTGTCCAAGACTTGCTGATGTTTTTCTAATTTTTCCTTTTCTTGGGCTAGATTTTGTTCAGCCTGCTTTAGTTTGCCCTCTTCCTTACTCAATTCCTGCTTGGCTTGAGTAAGTTGAGCACTGGCCTGCTCTCTCTGGACTTGAGAAAGCAAGGCTAGTTGACTTTCTTGAACCTGTAAACGAGCTCGAGCAGTTGCTAAACGACGCTTGCCTTCCTGCAGATTAGTTTCAGCCTTGTCAAGGGTCTCTTGACCTTTGTCTAGAGATTCTTGTCCTTCTTTTTTCAAGAGTTGCAGACGTGCCTTGCCATTATCTGATAAAGATTGTTCAAGGTCTTCCTGATGCTGTTTGGATTTCTCTTCATAAGATAATGAGAAAGCATTTAAGCCTGCTAAATCTTGATATTTCAAACGTGCTATATTGTAGACTTTCTGATCAAACTGACTCGGTAAAATCACACCGTAGGCTGTCAGAGTCCCACTTCCACTTGCTGCGTAGCCCATATCTCGCTGGGAGAGGATTTCAGCTGAATCCACAAAACCAGTAATGGTATAAGTATGGTCTTTTAAAGAAGAATGACCCTCTTCTTTTTCTTTAAAACTAACCTCCTGTCCCACGCTGTATTGACCCTGCAAATGAATGGTCAAAGCGATTTCTTGATCTGACTGAGGAAGTCGTCCCTCTCTTAGTTGAAAGGTTGAAATTCGCTCTGGTTTGGAATACAGGCGAATGGCATCCTGACCATTATCCATAGTCACATCTGTCAAATAGCCAAACTCAACTTCTGTGCCCTCTATCTGCTCTAGTTCTTCTTGATCTGCTTGATCCAAACCATAGTTAGACATGACTGCCAAATCCAAGGTTTGAGCAGTTGTTAAATAAGCATTGGCAGTCGCCTCCATATTGGGACTGGTTACTTTGAGGCCTACAAGGACTAGAGACCCTAACATCATCAAGGTTAAGATGGATAAAAAACGCCCCTTGGAGCCTGTGAAAGACTGAATTAAGTCCTTCCAATAGGTTTTTCGCTTCATCATACTAGTACTCCAAGGTATCAATATCCTGAGGATGTTGGTTGATCACCACATCCTTGACACTGGCATCGTGCATATGAATCACGCGATCAGCAATGGGCGCCAAAGCTCCATTGTGAGTGACGATAATCACCGTCGCTCCCTTTTGACGAGACATATCTTGGAGGATTTTCAAGACTTGCTTCCCCGTCTGATAATCCAAGGCGCCTGTCGGTTCATCACAAAGGAGAATTTTAGGATTTTTGGCTACCGCGCGTGCAATGGAGACTCGCTGTTGCTCCCCTCCAGAAAGCTGGGCTGGAAAGTTATTGCGACGATGAGCCAGACCTACATCTGTCAAGACTTGCTCAGGATCCAAGGCATCTGTCACGATTTCTGAAGCTAATTCCACATTTTCCTTAGCGGTTAGATTGGAAACTAGATTATAAAACTGAAAAACAAAGCCGACATTATTGCGGCGGTAATTGGTGCGCTGGTGGGAACTGTAATCTGCAATATTGGCACCATCAATCCAGATTTCCCCCTCATCATTGGTATCCATTCCCCCAAGAAGGTTAAGAACCGTTGACTTGCCTGCACCAGATGCACCTAAAATAATCACCAATTCACCCTTTTCAATCTCAAAATTCACATCACGATTGGCCACAATCTCCGTGTCCCCAACCTGATAACGTTTGTAACAGTGTTTCATCTCAATATAAGCCATCAGACCCACCCTCTCTCAAATAAATTACTTCCTACTACCATTATAACGCTTTTTTAACTAGTTGGGAACCAGCAGCAAATACAAAAAATCCTAGGAATTCCTAGGATTTCTGTCTATAAATTATTTTCCAAGGTAGTATTCAGAAACTACGTTCAATTTTTCGTCGAATTCGAATACCAATGGTGGGAAGTTAGGGATTTCCACGTCCATGATTTCGTCATCAGACAAACCTTTGATGTGTTTTACAAGGGCACGGATTGAGTTACCGTGAGCTCCTACGAATACGTTTTTACCATCTTTAAGAGCTGGAGCGATTTTATCTTCCCAGAATGGAAGAGCACGTTCCAAAGTTACTTTCAAGTTTTCAGCATCTGGAATAACTGAATCGTCAAGTGAAGCGTAACGACGGTCAGTGTGAGCTGAATGCTCATCATTGCGATCCATTGCTGGAGGCAATACATCGTATGAACGACGCCAGATGTGAACTTGCTCATCACCAAATTGTTCAGCTGCTTCAGCTTTGTTTTTACCAGTCAAACCACCGTAGTGACGTTCGTTCAAGCGCCATGATTTTTCAACTGGAACCCACAATTGGTCAGAAGCTTCAAGAGCCAAGTTAGTTGTTTTGATCGCGCGTTTCAATACTGAAGTGTAAGCTTGGTCAAATTCGATACCAGCTTCTTTGATCAATTTACCAGCGTCAATCGCTTGTTGTGTACCTTTTTCAGACAAATCAACATCAGCCCAACCAGTGAAAAGGTTAGCTTTGTTCCATTCAGACTCACCGTGGCGAGCAAAAACCAATTTTACCATTAGATGGATTCTCCTTTAAATTTTCCGAGGTTTCCCCTCGTTTATCTATTCTATTTTACACAATTTTTCACAAAAAAGCTAGTCAAAATCGATTAAAAGGAGAAGAGCTCTTCGACTCTTCTCCTAGAATAACTTATCCTTCAATTTTGAATTGTTTCAAGCTTGACAAGTACAAAGCTCCTCCGATGACAAGTACGATTCCACCAATCCAGCCTAAAAATGGAATCAATCCTACCACAGAACATACGATTAATAAAACAGAAGGAGCCGAACCAACACGACTTTCTCCCTTATAGTATACAATTGGAACAATTCCTAAAACTAAAATAGCAATTTTTAAAACAGTTGGAAGTAAAACTCCTGCAACTGTTGTAGATGCAGTTAATTCAGGACTCTGGGTATTTGAGCAACCTGCAGCTGGTTTTCTAGTTTGCTCATTGATTTTCATTGAGTATTACATAATAAAAACGCATCATATCAGGCGTTCAAAAACTTGATACAATACGTTTTATAGACTATAAGATTAGTTGTCTTTTCTTCTCAAATTGAGTCTTCCCTAGACTTTTCAACCTTATTTCGCTTCAAATCCTTCTGCGATTGCGTCCGCAAAGTTTTCTTCAACGATACTTGCACAGTGGTCACAGATGGTTGCGTGGTAGCTACGTTCTGCTGTACTTGGATCGATACGACGGCAACGGTCACATACTTCACCTGCAGCGCGTTCTACTGTGAAGGCTACATCTTCGAAGCTAACAGCAGTTTCTGGAGCTGGTCCCTCTGCGATGGTCAATTCTGAGACGATCAAGAGTTGAGCTACATTGCTGTTTACTGCATCGAGTAGAGTTTTCACAACTTCATTTGGATAAACTGTCAAGTGTGCTTCAAGCGATTTACCGATTACTTTTGCATTACGAGCTTCTTCCAAGGCTTTTTGAGCTTGTCCACGGAAGTCCATGAAGGCTACCCATGTGTCCAAGATTTCTTCTTGATTAGCAAAAGTTTCAGCTTCTGGCAATTCTGACAATTGGACAAAGTCTTCAGCTTCAAATTCAAGGTATGACCAAATCTCTTCCGATGTGTGAGGAAGAATCGGTGTCAAGAGTTTGGTGATTTTTACAAGGATATCGTAGAAGACAGTTTGCATTTGACGGCGTTCAAGAGATTTTGCACCTTCAATGTAAACAACATCTTTGGCAAAATCAAGGTAGAAGGCTGACAGATCAACGTTGATAAAGTTTACCAGAGCCTTATAAATCGTCAAGAATTCAAAGTCCGCATAAGCGTCACGAATGGTCTTAACAAGTTGGTTAAAGCGAATGGTCATGTACTTGTCAACTGAACGTAATTCTTCGTAAGCCACTGCATCCTCAGCTGGGTTAAAGTCAGATGTGTTAGCAATCAAGAAACGAAGAGTGTTACGGATCTTACGGTAAGTCTCAGAAACTTGGCTCAAGATGTCCATAGAGATACGTACATCGTTGCTTGAGTCAACACTTGTTACCCAGAGACGCAAGATTTCCGCACCAAATTGTTTTTCAACATCACTTGGAGCAATGGTATTTCCAAGAGATTTAGACATCTTCTCACCTTTACCGTCAAGGGCAAAACCTTGTGACAAGATTTGTTTGTATGGTGCTACACCATGATTAGCAACAGATGTGATGAGTGACGAGTTGAACCAACCACGGTATTGGTCAGAACCTTCAAGATAAAGATCAGCTGGATAAGTCAGATTTGGACGATTTACCAAAACACCATTCCATGATGAACCTGAGTCAAACCAAACATCCATAATATCTGTTTCTTTCTTGAACTCGCCATTTGGTGAACCTGGATGGGTAAATCCTTCTGGCAAGAGGTCTTTAGCATCACGTTCCCACCAGATGATAGAACCATGCTCTTCAAAGAGTTGAGCTACATGCTCAATCGTTTCAGCTGTCATGATTGGTGTACCGTCTTCAGCATAGAAGATCGGAAGTGGAACACCCCAAGCACGTTGACGAGAGATAACCCAGTCACCACGGTCACGGATCATATTGTAAAGACGCACTTTACCCCATTCTGAATGGAATTTCACTTTTTCAATTTCATCCAGGATTTCTTGACGGAATTTTGATACAGAAGCAAACCACTGTGGCACAGCACGCCAGATGATTGGTTTTTTTGTACGCCAGTCAAATGGGTATGAGTGAGAGATTTCTTCTTGAGCGAGAAGGAGGTTACCAAGTTTCTCGATAACAGTTGGAAGCACCTTGTCATAGAATTGACCTTCGAACTCAGCGCCAGCATTAGCCATCATGATTCCGCGTTCGTTAACTGTCACAGCAACTTCAAGACCATTAGCCACACCAACATTATAGTCGTCCTCACCAAAACCAGGGGCTGTATGGACAATACCAGTACCAGAGTCAGTCGTAACGTGGTCACCCAGGATAACGAGTTCATCTACTGCAGTATCCCATGGGTGTTCTGTCACGATATTGTTGAGTTCTTGACCACGGTAAGTTGCCAAGACCTGAACATCAGCCCAACCAAATTTCTCAGACAAGCTAGTCAATAATTCTGCAGCAAGTACAAACTTACGGGTTTCACCAGCAGGTTGAACCAAAACGTAATCAATATCTGCTCCAACAGTCAAACCACGAGAAGCTGTAATGGTAAACGGAGTTGTTGTCCAAACAACGATGTAAGTATCAGTGTCTAACACACCTTTGCCATCCTTGACCTTATTGGCATAGTAAAGTGATGTTGAAACCAAGTCATGGTATTCAATCTCTGCTTCAGCAAGGGCAGACTCAGATGACCATGACCAGTAAACTGGCTTGGCACCACGGTAGATGTAACCCTTATTAGCCATCTCGCCGAAGACACGGATTTGAGCTGCTTCATAATCAGGGGTCAAAGTTACATATGGATTTTCCCAGTCACCAGAAACACCCAAACGTTTAAAGTCTTCACGTTGTTTATCTACTTGAGAAAGAGCGTAGTCACGGCAAAGTTTTAAGTATTCAACCAAGTCCATTTCTTTGCGCTTAACACCTTGTTTTGCCAAAACTTGCTCGATTGGTAGTCCGTGTGTATCCCACCCTGGAATGTATGGTGCGTAGAATCCTGACATAGACTTAGAACGAACAATGATATCTTTTGAAATCTTGTTCATAGCATGACCAACGTGGATATTTCCGTTAGCGTATGGAGGGCCATCATGAAGAGTGAAATGAGGTTTTCCTTCATTCAACTCTTGACGACGTTGGTACAATTTTGCTTCTTCCCATTCTTTTTGCCAGACTGGCTCTTTGGTTGGAAGGCCTGCACGCATTGGGAAAGCTGTTTTCCCAAGGTTAAGGGTATCTTTGAGTTTCATGGTATCTCCTTTATAAATAATGACAAATTAAAAACCACGACTTCCAAAAAGGACGAAAATCGTGGTACCACCTTTGTTCGGAAAAAGATTTAATCTTTCTCCCTCTTATCCCGTAACGTGGGGAACGTCAAATCCTACTAACTTCAGACTTGAGTTTTTGAGAGGATAATCTTATCAATAGGGAATGCAGGACTCACACCATCTCCTACTCGCTGGAAATATAAGGATAAAATATTGTTCTCAGATTATTTCTTATAAAATTGTAACAGATTCTTGCGGTGCCGCAAAACCTGGTTCAGAGTTTACAGCTTCAGTAGCTGGTGTTGGTCCTGAGTAATGGCTTGGAGCTACTTCTGGCTCTTCATACATTGGACCAACTGGATGAGCTGGACTTTCTTCAACAACCGGAGCTGGTGAAACCACTTGTTCCTGCTCAGCTCTTGCTTCGACTTCTGCAAGTTCCTTATTAGCCGCTTCGATACGCGCTTGCAACTCAGCCATTTCCTCGGGGGAAAACTGGCGAGTAATATCAATTGGTTCTTCCTCTTGATGTTGTTGCAAGACAGAGTCACCTAAGACTTCACTGACCACTTCTTTGAAAGCCTCATCACTTGTCTGAAGATAAGTCGCTGTTGGGCGAAGAATATCTTCCCAATCTGAAGATTCAACAATTGCTAACTGGCTCTCAATTGTAGATTTAAGACGTTGGTGGAAAACACGGCTCTTGTTCTTCAATTCTTCAGTTTCGACAGCAACCTTCTTAGCGTTGTCAGTTGCTTGACGAAGAATTTCATTTGCCTTGTACTTAGCTTCTTCCAGCAAACGTTGGGCATCTTGCTCTGCTTGGTGGATGATATTGTTTGAACGTTCTGTTGCAGCTTGTTTTACTCGCTCAGCCGTATCTTGAGCAATCAATACAGATTGACTCAATGAATCTTTCATCTCATCAAAGTAAGACAAACGTTCTTCCAAACTCTTAATATGTAAATCCTTGTCATGATTAGAGCGAACTAAATCTTCATAATCACGAACTACAATATCTAAAAATTCATCTACTTCTTCTTGATCAAACCCTCTGAAGCGTGTGCTAAAGGTTTTATCTTTAATTTCTAATGATGTAATTGGCATATTTTTCCTCACTTACTTAATAAAAAATAGAATCATTCATTGCTTCTGGTTCTTGCTCGTTTGTTACTGTTCTCTTAGGAATATCAGTCGTATAATAGGAAAGACGTTCTTCTAATTTTTTGATATAGCGTTCTGTCTCATCCTTGCAACGGACTAACTCCTCGTAGTCAATATAAATCTTATCTAAAAATTCGTCAACTTCTTCCTTATCGTAGCCTCGGAATTTTGTTGAAAAAACTTTATCAACAATATCTTGTGGTGTAATTGGCATATTTTTCCTTACTTACTTAATAACAATTGGACCGTTAATTTCTTTTTATCTTTTTTTGTTTGCCCATTATCTCTAACGAGTTTCAATCGACCAAATTTCCTTACACTAATCAAATCACCAACTTGAACTGGAAAATCTGCTTTTTCAACTAAATAGTAATTCACTTGGACTGCCTGTTTTTCAATTAACTGATTTGCCTGATTTCTAGACAGCTTGAAGACACCTGCTAGAAAAACATCTAATCTAGAACTAGCAATATGAATATCTAATTCTTGATAATCTTCTACTGTAGCAATTCTCTCAGTAAAATTCCGTTCTTCTAGACGAACCGGTAAACGAGCAATTTTCGTAATACCATCTTGAAAAAGGAGCATAAACTGTCGATTAATGATAATCTGCGCCCTCTCTTCATTGACTAAGATATCACCAAATAGCTTCCTATCGATTCCCAGCTGATTTAAAACTGTTCCTAATATTTTTGCATGTGTTAAGCGCTCAAACTTACTAGGATAGACAATTTCTTGCAAGGATAGTTCAAAATCAGAAAATTCTGGCTCAAAATAGTCAGGATACAGGAGAACCCGAACATATTCAGTTTCAAGAAACTGCCGACTGCTCATGTAGGAGATGCCGTTGGTTGATGCTAGAACCTTTAAAATCTTTTCTTGATGGGGATTTACAAAGGGTGTTAAAAAAGGAGAATAAGAATCTTCTACCTTATTTATCCATTCTACTCCCTTATCAATAAATGACGAATCATTCTTAGAAAAGTGTTGATAAATCATCTTGTTCATAGAAAAATCACTAAAAATCGAATCAACTGTTCCCCTAGGAAGTGAACTAGTAATACCGCAATCCAGACAGACAAGTCAAGACCTGCAATCTGGAGAGGTAAACGTTGCAGGGGAGCTATTATCGGTTTTACTAAGCTAATAATCAATCGACCAAGACGTGATTCATAAGCATTGGGAAACCAAGACATCAAAGCAAAAATGATTAAAATCAGTGAATAGATATCCACTGCATTTTGAATAAAACGAATGAGAAAGAGCATTATCTTATTCTCGTACGTTTCATGTCAAATCCAAATTCACCATTTTGTGATTCATCTGGAATTTTGATATCTTCAATATTCACGACGACATCAACTGGTGTCAGCAGGAACATAGTAGATGCTACCTTTTTCATGTTACCTGCTAAAACGTAGCGAGCCCCATCCAGATAATCCAAACAACGACGTGCTTGAACTTCTGTCATATATTGAAAATCAATCAAAATACTTTCATTACCAACTAATAAATCAACAATTTCTGTAGCATCTTCGTATTTACGAGGATAACGAACATCAATCGTCACCTTATCAGTAGAACGTTGAGTTTGCATAGCTAACTCTTGTTGACGGGCATGTAGACGAGTGATATTTTTATCTTTAGATGGCGTACTACCAGCTTGTTGAGGTAACTCTTGAACATACGGGCCTGAAGTCACAATTGGCTCTTCAGCTTTAGGCTGATAAGTAGTACCAACATCTTCTCCGTCTTCTGTAAAATAATCTATAAATTTATCAAATCTATCTTTTAAAGACATATTTCTTTCCTATTTAAAAAATGCTGTACCAATTCTGACAAAGGTCGAGCCAAATTCAATCGCTTCCTTGTAGTCACGACTCATACCCATACTCAAGTCCATCATTGGCATATTGGGAATTTGTTTTTCTCTAATTTCTAGTTGCAAATTCTGTGTTGCTTTAAAAATCTCTTTCAACTCATCACTACTAGCTTCATAAGGAGCCATGGTCATCAAGCCGACATACTCAATTTTATCTAAGGCAGCCAATTCTGGCAAGAGCTCCAATAGTTCTTCCCTTGAAAAACCATGTTTGCTCTCTTCCCTTGAGATATTTACTTGTAAGAAACACTTAACAACTCGGTCACTTCTTTTTTGAATTTCCTCTGCTAGCTTTAATGAATCCAAAGCGTGGAAATAATCAACATACTGAATGACGTCTTTAACTTTGCGTCTTTGCAAGGTTCCGATCAAATGCCAGGTAATATTTCTGTCTTTTAAAGCTTCATATTTCTCAAGAAATTTATCCACACGATTTTCACCAATATGATGCACACCTAGCGGAAGCAAGGCCTCCGCTGTCGGTACGTCTACATATTTTGTAACAGCAAGAACCGAAACAGAATTTTCTTCTCTTCCTGCCTGCTGACTTGCTTCTTTTATTTGTTGAAAAACACGTTCTGTATTTTCTTTCAAATTCATTTACTTAACGATTTTTGAAAAATGGAGGAGTGTCTAATTCATCCTCATCGTGTAAAGATGGCGTTTCGAAACGTTCAACTGGTGATACCACTGAATCAGTTGGCCGAACAATTGTCTCACGACGCAAGTCCCAATCACCAAATGCCGAAGATTGAGAAGTTTCTGTACGACGAGGTGCTGGACTTGGAATTTCTACAGTTTCAGCCATATCAAAGTGACGATTATGATTGTGTGCATGACTAGGACTTGCTTGTTCATGACGAACAGCTTGTCTTGGTGCATGACCAACAACTTTTTCAACACTATCTTGACGAACACCAGTTGCAACAACTGTAACACGGATTTCATCTTTCATGTTTTCATCGATTGATGTTCCGAGCCAGATGTTCACTCCTTGACCAGCTGCTTGGTTAACAATTTCTGAAGCTTCTTCTGCTTCAATCAAAGTCAAATCAAGACCACCAGTAACGTTGACAATAACATCCTCAGCGCCATCAATAGTTGTTTCAAGAAGTGGTGAGTAGATTGCCTTACGCGCTGCTTCTACCACACGTTCTTCACCACTACCAATACCGATACCCATTAGGGCGTTCCCTTTATTTGCCATAACTGTTTTCACATCGGCAAAGTCAAGGTTAATCAAACCAGGATTTGTAATCAAGTCCGTAATCCCTTGAACACCTTGGCGAAGTACGTTATCTGCCTCACTAAGAGCTTCAAGAAGTGGCGTTTTCTTATCAACAATTTCAAGCAAGTTGTTGTTTGAAATAATCAATAAAGTATCTACATGTTCGCGAAGTTGATTGATTCCTTCCACAGCGTATTGACCGCGTTTGCTTCCTTCAAAACCGAAAGGACGTGTCACAACACCAACTGTAAGAGCACCTAAATCTTTAGCAATACGGGCAATAACAGGAGCAGCACCAGTACCTGAGCCACCTCCCATACCTGCAGTAATGAAGACCATATCTGCTCCAGTTATAGCTTGAGTCAAGGCTTCTTCGCTTTCTTCAGCAGCCTTTTGACCAATTTCAGGTCGACCGCCAGCACCCAAACCACGAGTCAATTTAGGGCCTAACTGAATTACAGTCTCAGCTTTTGTACTACTCAAAGCTTGTACATCTGTGTTTGCTGCGATAAATTCTACGCCTGCAACACCTTCGTCAACCATGCGGTTAATGGCGTTACCGCCACCTCCACCAACACCGATTACTTTAATAACTGCACCTTGAGCAGCTGCTGTATCAAATGAAAATGTCATAGTTTATTTTTCCTCTTTTATTCATCAAACATACTTCCAATTAAACCACGGAAGCGATCTGCGATTTTTGGTTTATTTTGAGAAGATACTTTATCTTCTTTCGGAGCAACTACGTTCGTAGAAGCTGATTGCTCTACCTCAGTATTTTGAACTGGTTGAATAGGGGTAGGTTGTGCTACCTGCGTAACGCGTTGAATCATCCCACCAAAATTAATTGGTTGATGACGCAAAGTATCCTCACCTCTAACTGCTCGTTGTGCTAACAAATGCACTTCCGTCAATTGTCCTGCAAATTCAGACAAACTAATCACATGAGCAAAGGCAGGGTTACGGATTCCAACTTGATTTGGAACGTAAAGTTTGACACCAACGCCAAATACTTCCTGCGCAAGTTCTACAACACCTGGTAAAATAGCATTTCCACCAATCAGAACAATCCCACCTGGAAGATCCAACAAATGTCTTCTTTCCAACTCTTGTTTGATTTGTTCAAAAATGTGTTTAATGCGAGCTGAAATAATCTCTGCTAGGTAACTTTCTGTAACTTCTACAGGCTCTACTTCACCAATCACTTCAACTTGGAAAGTTTCATTGCTTGCAAGTGAAGGGTAGGCTTCACCATAGTTCAATTTCAATCCTTCAGCTAGTTTTTGTGAAGTCTTCAAGACTTTAGAGATATCTTTTGTGACATAATCTCCACCTTCTTGAAGAATATTTGTAAACTGGAGTTCTTGGTTACGGATTGTAGCAACAGTTGTTTGACCTGCTCCCATATCAATCACAGTAGCACCAAATTCACGCTCTCCTTCATTCAAGACTGAACGAACCAAAGCTAATGGTGAAATAATAATATTTTCAACTTGAACTCCTGAGCGTTCAACTGTCTTGCGTAAATTGTGAAGAATAGTACGTGGACCTGTGTAAAGTAAACCACGCATTTCAAGTCGAACCCCCATCATACCACGTGGGTCACGAATCCCTTGGAAACCATCTACGATAAATTCTTCTGGAATAAAAGTAATGACTTCACGATCTGGTGTTATACTCTTTGTCAAGGCTGATTTGACAACATTTTCGACATCTTGATCTGTAATTTCTTTTGTATCAGATGTAACTGGAATCATTCCTTGAGTTGGTTCTACTTGCAAAAGATTTCCAGGCAAACCAACATTCACTGATTTGATTGAAATGCCAGCTTTCTCTTCTGCTTGGGAAATAGCTGACTTGATAGCAGTTGCTGCTGCTTCAATATCAACGATAATCCCATCCTTTACACCTTTACTCTTGGCATTACTTACACCAATTACATTAAGTTCACCATTTCTAAGCTCGGCAACCAATACTTTAATCGAATTAGTTCCGATATCTAAGCCTGTAAAAAAACCATCTCTAGTCATTACATCGCATCCTCTCTCTTCCAAGTTTCAAACTTCTATTCAATATAGCTAAAATAGGGTATAGCTATTCACAGAATATTATAACACAAAAAATCCAATCGTGCTTAGTTTTTCCTAAATTTACTTACCATTTTTTTCACATTCGCTCAACATCTTTTTTGTGGTAGATTGAAATAAGAACTGTACAAATCAATTAGAAAAGTCAAATTAATTTCTAGAAATATTTCAACAGCCACATAGTACTATTTTAGATTCAGTAGACTAGATTTTTCCAAAAAATTTATAAAAAATCAGATTTATGAAAAAAAGAAAGCTCATTTCTATGCTTTCTTTGCAATCATTTTTTCTTCTTCTTGTTCTAAAAATAGTTCCAAGATTTTCTTTGTCAACGTCATCGCTACTGACAAGACCAGGGAAACAATTAAATAATTAGCTACTAAGCCATGGTCTCCAACCAATGGTGGTTTTGTCAAGAATCCATAATCTCCACCTGTTACTAAATTAACCACAAAAATTAAGGCGTCTAGGGCAAAAGTTATGAGAAAAATTCCCTTCACATCCAGCAATCGTGCATCATACTGTCTCAAGAGATAAACCAATGAGTTCCCCAAGAGAGCTAAGTGGCCAAAGATAAAGGATAAAATCGTAATATGTGGGAAAGGATAGGCATCTGACACTGGGTAAACAAAGGCCGCTAATGTCCCGAATGTTCCCAACAATGCAAAATACTGCCTATATTTAGACTGACCAGGCAGCAAGAGCACCACAAACATAGCCATACGACAATGGTAAAATGGTAAACTTTCTGACAGAGGCATACGAGTAATCCAATACCAACCATAAAGAAAGATCAACTGAACCGCCTGTAAGATTTGGAAAAATCGTTGATAAGCCTTCTTTTCACGATAACGATAGGCTGTATAAAAGATCAAAGCCAAGAGTGTAAATATACTGACATACCAAAAAAGGTCAAATTTGGGTGGCTCGGTTGCCTGAGTCGTAAAGAAAATATCCCATAAATTCATCTAGTCTTCCTCATGATTCAAAATGTTCCTGCTTATTATTGTACCATGCTACTTAAGAAAAATGGATTTAGAAATACGTAAATGTTTAACAAAATCACTTGTTTTCATTTTCTAAACTTTCTACCAACTTGGCTAGATTCATAGAGTTAGAGCCTTTGAGCAGGATTTGGTCATTAGCTCCAAGGCTTTCTTTAACCTGCTTAACTAAGTCTTCAAATTGGTCTTGGTCTTCTGTTTTCTTGAAGTAGTAAACGTGGCCGATTGGGAACATTTGACTGGCTAATTGAGCCAAGTCAGCGATATCTTCACCGTAGAAAATAACGGTATCCAGCACATCTGGAGAAAGACTCAAAATCATCTGGTTATGGAGTTGAATAGACTGGTCACCAAGTTCCTTCATGTCTGCTAGAACTGCAATTTTCTTGCCACCTTCATTGGCTGGTATGGCAGAGAAAGTCTCTAAAATCAGCTTCACAGCAGTTGGATTGGCATTGTAAACATCTGATAGGATATCTGCTCCATTGCCTGCTTTCTTCCACTCGGTACGGTTACGCGTCAATTCAAGATTTTGGAAGGCCTGACGAATTTGCTCCTCTGAAACTCCTTCTTGTAGGGCAACATAGGATGCAATCATGGCATTAGTAGCATTGTACTTACCAGTCACTGGCAAATCGAGGACTTGTTCCAAGAAATTAGTCTTAAAGGTCAGACTATCCTTACGCTCAACCAAGTCGGTAATTTCCAGCTCTGCTCCTTGACCAAAACGAACCACCTTTTTATCAGTAGGCAAGTAGGCTTCTACTATCTGGTCAGCTGGCACCAAAAGCAAGGAACCTGAAGCCATCCCGTCTGCAATTTGCATTTTTCCTTTGGCAATTTCCGAACGATCTTTGAAAAAAGCCAAATGAGCCTCTCCAACCAAGGTCACGATAGCTGTTTTTGGATGAGCCAATTCAGACAAAAGATGTATATCTCCCAGGTGATCCTGCCCCATCTCCAAGACCAACTTTTCAGTATCATCTGGCATATGGAGAACTGTGTAGGGAAGGCCAATCTCGTTATTGTAGTTACCTTGTGTTTTGTAGGTCTTGTAAGTTGTTGATAGTAAGTGCGCCAGCATATCCTTGGTCGTCGTCTTACCATTTGAACCTGTAACAGCAAAGACATCAACAGTCGTTTTTTCAAGATAGTAGGCTGCTAGGGATTGAAAGGCAGTCAATACGTCATCTACCAGAATATAAGGATGATTTGCAACCTCTTTCTCAGACAGGGTTACAACAGCACCATTTTCAAAGGCTGTTTCGATAAAGTCATGACCGTCACGCGCACCCTTGAGAGGCACAAACAAATCACCTGGCCCAATCAAACGACTGTCAAACTCAGCTTTTTCTAAGTGGGTGTCCTCAAAGATGCTGATATCATTTTTAGCTCCTACAACTTGAGCCACTTCATGGATGGTTAATTTCATTTCTACTCCTTTAAAAAGGGTCGAAGCTCGAGAACTCGACTCACCTACAGCGACGGTTCTGACTCCTACCCTCTCTTTCATTTTTATAGCAAATGCGCTTCGCGCTTGTCAAAACTTTTCTTGGCAAGGTCAACCAAACGCTCAATTAGTTCTGGATAGCTAATCCCCATATTATCCCAAAGTAGTGGATACATTGACCACTGGGTGAAACCTGGCATGGTATTAAGCTCGTTTAGGAAAATCTCTCCCTTATCTGTATAGAAGAAATCGCAACGAGATAGACCGAGCCCACCAATGGCACGGAAGGCTGTTTCTGCATTTTGACGCATGACAGCTACCACATCATCACTGATTTTGGCTGGGATATCCATGGTAATCTTATTGTCAATATACTTGGCATCGTAGTCATAAAAGGCTACATCTTTGACAACTTCTCCTGGAAGCGTGCTTTTGACATCGTAGTTGCCCAAGAGACCAACCTCGATTTCACGTGCATTCACCCCTTGTTCTACCAAAACACGGCTGTCATATCGGAAGGCAAGTTCCAAGGCTTGACGGAGTTCCTCTTGGTTTTCAGACTTAGAAATACCGACACTAGAACCCATGTTTGACGGCTTCGTGAAGACTGGATAAGTCAATTTTTCTTCCACTTCAGCGATTTTAGAAGTCATATCATCACCTTCAACGATGGCCACATAAGGAACTTGAGCAATCCCGACAGATTCTAAGACGCGCTTGGTCGTGATTTTATCCATGGCAAGACTTGATGACAAGATATTGCAACCAACATAAGGCATTTTCAAAACTTCTAAGAAGCCTTGGACAGAGCCATCTTCTCCCATAGGTCCATGAAGAACTGGGAACACAACGGCTCCTTCTTCATAGATGGCGCTTGGTGCAACTTTCTTATCCCAATCAATTGTCGCATTAGTCATAAGACGATCCTCTTGACCTGGAGTCTGACTAAATTCTTGCGTTTTAATAAAGTCACCTGACTGGCTGATGAAGAAAGTCTTGACTGTGAAACGGTCGTAGTTGACCGCACGCATGACACTCTCAGCTGATAATACAGATATTTCACGTTCTGCACTCCGTCCACCATATAAAAGAATAATCGTTTGTTTCATATTATTTGTTCCAATTCTAATAGAATACTCGTTCTTTAGTATATCATATTTGCTTCTTTTTTGAAACTTGAACCTGATACTGGTCTTGAATAAATCTAAAAAGAGACCTATAAAACAACTGTCGGTCTCCCTTATTTTTGTATGAATGAATTGAGTGTGTTCATTTGTCTACACTTACAACTCTGTCCGATTTTCAATAGCTCTTAGGAGTGTGACTTCATCCGCATACTCAATGTCCGCTCCGACAGCGAGACCTCGTGCTAGACGCGTAACCTTGATCCCAGCTGGCTTGAGCAAACGAGAAAGATACATGGATGTCGCTTCACCATCTGCTGTAGCATTAGTCGCTACAATTACTTCTGAAACTTCACTATCCATAAGACGAGTCATCAGGCTCTTGAGATTGATATCATCTGGACTGATACCATTCATGGGAGAAATGAGTCCATGTAAAACATGATAGAGTCCATGGTATTCTTGGATATTCTCCATGGCTGCCACATCGCGACTATCCTCTAACACCAAAATTGTCGTCTGGTCACGAGTCGGATCGGTACAGATAGAGCACGGATCGTCATCAGTCAGGCGACCGCAGATGGAACAGTAGGTCAGCTCTCTCTTAGCAGAAAGGAGATTTTTAGCAAATTCATTGACATCGTCATCAGACATCCCAATCGTATAAAAGGCCAGACGTGTAGCCGTCTTAATCCCGATACCCGGTAACTTAGAATAACTGTCAATTAGCTTGGCAATAGGTGTTGGATAAAGCATATGTTCCTTTCTAATTCATTGGATGATGTTGGTTATAGAGGTTGATAATATCGCGCGCAATGGAAGGTCCGACACCATTTGTAAGGTTGGTGTTATGAGGGAAGACAACAGCTACAGCGATTTGAGGATTATCTGATGGTGCATAGGCCACAGCATTAGTATTGTTAGCTTCTTGACCTCCCGCAACATAACTTTCGGCAGTACCTGTTTTCCCACTAATGGATACCGCTGCGCCATTTGAAAAGGCACGACCGGTTGTCAAAGCACTACCACCATGTGACACTTGATAAAATCCTTGTTGGAGGATGGAAACATCAGACTCAGAAATATTAATTTTATTCATTTCCTTGGTATCAATAGATTGAATTAAGTTCCCTAAGCCACCTTGTTCGTTGTTTCCATAAATCCCCTCGACAATGTGAGGTGCAATCCGAACACCGTTGTTGGCAATAGTTCCAACGTACTGGGCCAATTGCATTGGGGTGTAGTTATCAAACTGACCAAATGCATTGGTAATGTAATTAGCAAAATTATACTCTTTTGGTATGAAACCAGTTGACTCATCTGGAAGGTCAATGCCTGTTGAGGCTCCAAGACCATATTCAGCAAATGTCGAACGAAGTTTCCCCATAGCGGATTCTAAATTGTTAGTTAAAACAAACATATTGGGTTGATAGGTCTGACCCATAATGCCCAAAGCCGTTTGAACCATATAGGCATTAGAAGAATACTCCAAGGCTTCCACAGCTGTAATCGGGAATGAACCATAGGCTTGAGTATACCAAGAATTAATTGGAGCTGAACCTTGGAAGACAATCGGTTGGTCTGTCAAGGTCTGGTTCCCTGATAAAACACCATTTTCCCAACCAGAGCTGATAGTTGCAGCCTTAACGACCGAACCTGGTACAAAGACATTGGTCACAGTGCCCAAGGAATCTGACGTTAATTCACCCGTTTTCAGGTCATGTTTGATTCCTGACATAGACAAAACCGCACCTGTTTTTGGGTTAAGGGCGACTGCATACACACCCTCTGAATACTTGGCTCCTCCATTTCCCAGTTCAGAATTGAAATAACTCTTAAGCAGATTGTCCACGCTATCTTGGAAGGATAAATCAATAGTCAGTTTAATATTATTCCCTTTGGTACCATCTTCGATATTTTCGACACTTTCCATATTGCCATACTTGTCTAGATGGATTTCTTTCACCGAGCGTTTTCCTTGCAAGGTTTCTTCATATTGTTTTTCTAGATAAGAGGTTCCAACACGGTCATTTAGAGAATAACCCTTTTTGATATAAGTATCTGCTTCTTCAGCTGGAAGACCAGCTTTTTCACTGGATACACTACCTACTATAGACGAAAGTGAAGTATCTAGGACTTTTCGATCCCACGAGGTTGAAATACTGATGCCAGGTAAATTTTTAGAAGCAGAAGCTATCAAAGCAATCTGAGTATCTGTCAAGGACTCTGTCGCTATGGTCCCAGTCGCAAAATTTCCAACTGCATTCAGTTGGCTAAAGAGGTAAATTTCTTTCTTTTCGTCATCCGAGTAGGTCAATTGACCTGGATCGATACTTTCAACAGTATTATTGTAAACCTCGGATTCAGATAATTGATTCCCATCAGAATCAAGGCGTTTCTCACGTGGTAAGCTTTCCACAGCTTTCTTATAGACAGTTTCATCTGCTAGATAATAGTCCACCAACTGTCTATCCGTCAATGTTGGTGAAGAAACTCCCACATAGGTTAGCAACCTCTTGGCTGTTTCTTTCAAATCTGCAGCCGTCATTTTGTTGTTTCGAGTAAAGGAAACAACTTGTTTCACAGTATTTTCAACCAAAGGCTTACCGCTGGCATCATAAATTTCGCCTCGAGCTGAACTCGTGGTCACCTTTGTTTTACTAGCAGATGCTAATTTTGTCTCATAAAAATCCTTGTTCAAAACCTGCATATAAAGCAGGCGACCAATAATAGCCATAAAGAGCAAAATGACAATCGAAAACAATAAATTAAGCCGAATTGGAATTGAATGGCTATCAAATTTTCTCATACAAATCAGTCTCATTTCTATTTAAAATCTTACTCTTCATTGTACCACAATTTGAGAAGAAAATTATGGAAAAGGAAAAAGCTTTTTTTCTTTTTACAGGAAAATACGTTTTTATTTATCCATCCCTATATTATATGTTATAATGAATGTAAAAGTTCAATAATCTATCCTTTTTCCAATACGACTCATTTAAAGGAGCCTTCCCTATGGATAAACCAGATATAGCAACCCTCATTGATTCCCACTTCGAAGAAATGACAGATTTAGAGCAAGAAATCGCTCGCTATTTTTTGCAAACAGAAACCATTGTAGATGATTTATCATCCCAGCAAGTCACTCAAAAATTACATATCTCCCAAGCTGCTTTGACCCGCTTTGCTAAAAAGTGTGGTTTTACGGGCTATCGAGAATTTATTTTCCAATACCAACACCAAGCAGAGAAACAAGACACCCATTCTCACAAACACAGTCCACTGACAAAACGAGTCATCAGAAGTTATAGCAGTATGCGGGAACAAACACAGGACTTGATTGACGAAGTCCAACTAGAAAGAATTGCCCAGTTAATCGAAGATGCTGAACGTGTCTACTTCTTCGGAACAGGGAGTTCTGGCCTCGTAGCTCGTGAAATGAAATTACGCTTCATGCGTCTAGGTGTGGTCTGCGAGGCCTTGACTGACCAAGACGGCTTTGCTTGGACAACCAGTATTATGGATGAGAATTGTCTCGTACTCGGTTTCTCACTTTCTGGCTCAACTCCTTCTATTTTAGATAGTCTATTAGACGCTAAGGAGATGGGAGCAAAGACTGTACTCTTTACAAGTGTTCCCAATAAAGATAGTCAGGCCTATACAGAGACTGTCCTAGTAGCCAGTCACAGCCAATCCTCCTACATCCAACGTATATCCGCTCAACTTCCTATGCTCTTCTTTATCGATTTGATTTATGCCTATTTTTTGGAAATCAATCGTGAAAGCAAGGAGAAAATCTTTAATAGCTACTGGGAAAATAAAAAACTCAATGGCTATCGTAGACAAAAACGTGTAAGAAAATCCTAGTTTGGCTGAGCCAAACTAGGATTTTTATTCATCACTAAACATACCTCTTCTAGATTATGAATCAGTCGTATCTTGACTTAGTCTTGAATAATTTCATGTAATCACTTTTTGAAGGGAGTAAATAAGCAAGTCTGACGGTATCCTCAACAATTGTATATAATACGATGTAATCCTTACTCAAGGTCAATCCTCGCGTTTGGTAGCGAGGGTCTAATTTCTTACCAAATTTTTCATCGGCATCAAATCCAGCTTGGGGGAAAATTTCTAGCCGATTCATATCTTTTCTGATACTCGCTACTTTTCGTCTCGCAGCCTCTACAGAACCGATTTCCTCTGCTATATACTGATATATTTTATCCAGACTATCAATCACTCTAGGAGAATACAAAATCCTATATTTTTTATAATCCATAGCGTGTCACGACATCCTCATCTGTCAAGTAACTTCCAGCCTCAATCTTGGCATAGCTTTCTTGAACTTCTGCTTGTAATTGTCTAAACAAGTACTCCTTCTCTAATTCCTCTTCATTAAGTAAATCTACTTCATTTGTTACGGCAACATTCTTTAAAAATAATCTGAGTGCCGATGAAAGAGAGAGGTTTTGTTCTTTTAACACCTCCATGGCATCATTTACCAATTCTCTATTAGCTTGGAAGGTCACAATTTTATTTGAATTCGCTATAGCCATTTTATATAATTCCTTTATATATTTTCTTTATTATCTCACAATTATAAAGAAAGTCAAGGGAATTTGATTAGAAAATCCTAGTTTGGCTGAGCCAAACTAGGATTGTTTTGTTTTAAAATGATAATAAGCACCAAGCATCCCTGCTGTATTTTGGTGATGCGCAAATTCTAATCTCGTCTTATCTGCCAGGCTTGGTACCAAAGCATCTTTCAAAGCTTTTCGAATTTTAGGCTTGAGAATAGCTTCTTGTCCCATAATACCACCACCGAGAATGACTACTTCTGGATTGGCCACATAGCAAATATTTGCCAGACCTTTTCCTAGATAGTCTACCATGCGGTCAATGCCTTCCATGCAAATTTTGTTTCCTTCGGTAGCTTCCTTAAAGATGCGTCGGCCATTCCACTGGTCAACTGGATCTCCATGAGCTGCTGCTACATACTCAACCAGGGCTGTCGTAGAGGCCAAATCTTGGAAAGCTCCATCCTGCATATGCATATAACCAACTTCACAGGCTGAATTGCTAAATCCATGGAAGACTTTCCCATCCATAATCAAGCAGCCACCGATACCGGTTCCAATGGTCAAGCAAAGTATCACACTCGCTCCCTTGCCTGAACCAGATACTGCCTCAGCCAGACCTGCACAGTTGACATCATTTTCAATTTCACAAGGAATAGAGAAGCTAGTCCCAATTTCCTTCTTGAACTGGGTCCCTGCATAATTTGGAATCTGAGGTCCAGCATAGAAAATCTCACCCTTATCAGGATCCACCATTCCTGCTGAAGAAATAGCAACACCTGCTACTGGGCCTTTTTCTAAATAACTAGCTACGATATCTTTGGTCTTTTGTAAGATATGAGGTCCACCCTTATGCGCCTCTGTTGGCATTTCATGCGATTCAACAAGTTGGCCTTCTTGGTCAATCAAACCATATTTGATATTTGTTCCACCGATATCAATTGCAACGTAGTGTGTCATAAATACCTCCTTATGGATTAGAGGAAGCGCTCCTTGGTTTCACGAATCAAGGCTGCAGCTGCTTCTACAACTGGTCGATCTTCTTCGGTTACTGGTGTTAATGGTGAACGAACAGAACCAATATTCAAGCCTTCATTAATCTTCAAGACTTCCTTAATCACACCGTACATATTTCCATGTGCAGCAGTGAGTTTTCCAATGATTGCATTGATAGCATATTGCAATTCACGCGCTGTTTCTAAGTCTTTGTCAGCAATCAACTCATTGAGTTTCAAGAATAGTTCTGGCATAGCACCATAAGTACCACCGATACCAGCTTTAGCTCCCATGAGACGACCACCTAAGAACTGTTCATCTGGACCGTTGAAGACGATATGGTCTTCGCCACCAAGGCTCACAAAAGTTTGGATATCTTGAACTGGCATAGAAGAGTTCTTCACACCGATAACACGAGGATTTTTCAACATTTCTATGTAAAGGCTTGGCGTCAAAGCAACCCCTGCCAATTGAGGAATGTTGTAAATCACGTAGTCTGTATTTGGAGCTGCAGAACTGATATCGTTCCAGTATTTAGCAACTGAGTATTCTGGTAAGCGGAAGTAAATCGGTGGAATCGTTGCAATGGCATCTACACCCAAGCTTTCTGCGTGGCGAGCAAGTTCCATACTATCTTTAGTATTATTGCAAGCAACATGAGCGATAATGGTCAATTTACCTTTGGCAACTACCATGACTTCTTCCAAGATTAACTTGCGGTCTTCAACGCTTTGGTAGATACATTCACCAGAAGAACCATTGACATAAAGACCTTGAACACCTTTATCAATGAAGTATTGAACCAAGGCACGCGTACGCTCTGGACTGACTTCTCCTTGATCATCATAACATGCGTAGAAGGCTGGAATGACACCTTCGTATTTTTTTAAATCTGACATAGATTTTCTCCTAACTTATTTCCGAAATGAGGGGAGAAAATAAATTTTTCATCCCCTTTACATTCTGTTTATTTTACAATTTCTGACAATTTTACTTTGCGATCTTCAAACATAGATTGGGTACAAGCATCTGCAGTAGCAATTGCTTCTAGAGCAGCTTCACCTGTCAATAGTTTTGCAAATTCTTCTGATACTGGAGCTCCTTGCATAATCTCATGCAAATAGCGCATTTCTTTATCAATGACAGATGATAACCATAATGGAGTACGTTTACCTGGTTTACCATAAGCAATTGCCCCATCCATTTCTGTACTATGATAGATACGAGTACGATCATCATCTTCTTCTTGCGATTCATGAATCAAGAAATAACTTTCTTGTCCATCTAGCTTAAGAGTTCCTTTACAGTTGAATAAGTCTAAACGGATAGCACCTTTCGTTCCTTGGATTAAGACATAATGTTCACCCCAACGATAAGCTGAACCCCATTCTAACAAGGCAAAACGTTTATTAGAAAATTCCATATTGACAAAAATCATATCATCTTCATCACCGAAATTTTCACCTTCATGGGCTACATTTCCACCTGTCATGGTTACAGTTTCTGGCATACCACCCATAAGGAATTGCACGCAATCCAATTCATGAATATGGTGATACAAGTGACCACCTGATTTTTCACGAATTTTTTTCCATGATACGGATGGTTGTTGTTCTTCCCAACCATTACGAGCTGTGTGACAATATAGAACGTCTCCGATGACTCCTTGATTAATTAGTTCTTTTGCATGATGGACACCATTAAAGAAGTTCATAATATGTCCTGCCATAAAGGTTACATTATTTTCTTTACATGCATCTACCATCTCGCGACAATCTTGATAAGAAAGCGCAATTGGTTTTTCACAGAAAACATTTTTGCCATGTTGTGCAGCCTTAATAACCGGTTCCTTATGAAGATTATTTGGAGTTGCGACGATAACACAATCTACTTCATCGCTAGAAACCAACTCATCTAGGGAACTTGCTACTTTTGCTCCCAATTCTTCTGCAATAGCCTCTGCATTATCTGGATCATAGAGAAGAGTAATCTCTGCTCCATCATTCTTTTGCATATAACGAGCCAACTCAGCTCCAAAATATCCTGTTCCAACAACACCGTATTTAACCATGTTTTTTCTCCTTTATTTTGTTAAATCATTAATTTCCAAATCTATATACTGAACTACATTGCTTAAATGCAATTCATTTCTTGACCATGAATCATATTTTTCAAACAATACACCTATGTGATGATTTGGCAATTCTGTAATCGCAGAATAAGCATAACCATACGAAGGCAAATCAATGTCATAGTGGTATTTCCAATCGATACTATCATCTTCTTTATTGACTAAACCGACAACTAATTGACCTCCCTTACGGCCATTTCTAGAATTTGGTGTACTCAAAATGACTGCTTCTTTTCCATCAACTAATTGAGAGTATTTAATTGCAGATACTTGTGTACCATATGAAGTTTGTTGAATTCCATCGATATACGAAACTTCTGACCATGTTTCTCCAGAATCTCTACTAGTCATATAGGCAATCTTACCTGTAGTAGTTCTAAAGAATGTTCTAATCACACCATCTCTCATTTCAACCATTTGCGCTTCTGCTGTCGCATTCTTAAACGGAATTGAAGCTGAGGATTTCTTCCATGTTTGACCACTATCATCAGAAATGAGATAAGTTAGTTCGCCACTAGTATATGTTGCAAAAATTAATCTATTACTTGATTTTAATGCTAAACCTTGTCCGGGGCATAAGTAAGTTCCATTATGTTTTTCTCCTAAGAACGGAGGCAATAACTTAAATTGTTCCCAACTTTCTCCTCTATTCTGACTCGTTGTCATTGCTATATAATTAGTAGGAGTCACTTTAAATAAAGAGTCTTTGTAGAACACATTCATAGGAACCTGTTTTCCATTGTGTGTTTCTCTTAAAGAACCACTATCAAAATCAACCGAATATTGTTCGACTGTTAAAGACTTACCTCCCTCCAAAACTTCATACTTATCATTTACAGTATAATTTGTAGGTTTATTAGTCGTTTCATCGTAAACAACTCCATTTTCTCTAACTGTATAACGGAAATCATTATCTCCATTCTTCTTTAGTTTTAAATAATAATGACCGTTTATTTCTTTAAAACCTGAATCAGATTTGTTTGCATTATTATTTCCAATACCAGCAGGCATAACATCAGCTAATAATATCGTTTTCCCAGATTTTTTATCTTCAACAATGGATGAATCTATAAATGAAGCACTTCCACTAATTTGGCTATTCTTTAATTTATTATCTCGTGGCCAGTAAACCAACTGCTCCTCATAGTCATTAAACTTCATAGCAAAAGTTGGCTCACTCCACGTTTCCCCATTATCATCACTATAAGAAGTGGCGATATTAATCTTACTTTTAGAATCATGAGTTCCACCATAACGTGCATCAATACTTGATAGAACTCTTCCACTGCTTAATGTATACAATGTCGGTATTCTAAAATAGTTAGCTTGAGTAGAATCTCCTGATTGGAAAATTAACTGAAATGGATTTGACAAGGGAATAGTTGAAACTTCCTGATCACTAATTGCTTTATTAAATAGACTGATTTCATCAATACTTCCTTTTGCGAGGTAATGATCCTTGCCTTCACGATTAACAGCTCCTAGTGTTGCCTTATCTATACCATTTATATTTGAAATTGGCAAAAATGTATCAACTGTTTCAGAGAACACTTCTATCCCATTAACATACATTGTGTATGTTTTATCTTTAGAATCAGATACAAATACTAGTGTATTTTCAACTGCCTGTCCTTTATGCTTTCCCCATAATGAAGCTGGTCTAGAAAATAAATAATTTATTCCCTTTTGGGCGTCTCTTATTTCTACACCTATCTCACCAGAATCTCTCATGAAAATTGAAAAGTAATTATTTTTAAAGCCTGCTTTACTATTAGATAGGCCAAACAAAGCTTGAAGCGAGTTTGGTTCATCTGCTCTAAATTTCATTACTACTGTCTGACTCTCTCCAGATAATTTATCTAATAACAAAGGGCTGATATCTATACTCTTATTGTTCAGTTGATATGAACCTCCTTGAAAAATAGGAGATATGGACAGTTGACCATAGTTTAATTCATTCGCATGAATCAAAGTGGGGACTCCCATTAAAAGACTAATGCCTACAACAGAAATTCCTAGTTTTGAATAAAGACCTCTCTTATTCATTTTTTTCCTTCTTTCGTCTACTTCACAGATCCTTCTGACAATCCACTTGCAATCTTATTTTGGATGATAGAGAAGAAAATGATTGATGGAAGAACTACAATAACAGATGCTGCCATCATATCTCCCCAGTCTAAAATTTCTGAACCGTTAAGAGATCTAAGAGCTACTGCTACTGTCATCTTTCCTGTATTATTAATCAAGATCAAAGCATACAAGAATTCATTCCAAGCATTAATAAATGTATAAATAGCTGTTGCTACAATACCTGGTGCTACAATCGGTAGCACAACTTTATAAAATGTAACAAATTTATTTGCACCATCAATTCGAGCTGCTTCTTCAATTCCAATTGGGACTGTTTGGAAAAATCCAACTAAGAGCCAAACTGCATATGGAACACTAAAAGATAGATAAACCATCATCAAGCCAAATAAACTATTTGTTAACCCAACTTTAGCAATGGCAATTGAATATGGAATTGCTAACAAAATTGGTGGGAAAATGTAGGTAATGACGAGTAGTCTCGACATGATTGCTCCCAATTTAGGGAAGAATCGAACAATACCGTAGGCTGCCATAGCAGAAATAATAATCGCAATAACGGTTGTAGCTAAGGCAATGATTAAACTGTTTCGAATGTTATCAATAAAGTGCAAATCGTTGATAACATGAGTGAAATAATCTAATGTAAATTGTTCAGGCCAAAATCGTGTTGGATACTGAGTTAATTCTCCTTTACCCTTGACAGAAGATATGATAATCCATACCAGTGGGAAAATTGCAACAATGGTCGCACCAATCAAGAGTACATGTGAGAGAATATCTAAATAAATACCAGATTTCTTCTTCATTATTTTCTACCCTCCTTTTCCCACTTACTGATGATAGCAAAGTAGATAAAGCAAATCGCCACCAAGAAGATAAAGAGCAATACTGTGACTGCTGAAGCACGACCCAACAATTTAGTTCCCCAACCTAGGTTGTAAGCAAAAATTGGAAGCGTTGTTGTAGCATTGGCTGGTCCACCACCAGTAATTAGGTAGATAATGTCAAAGTTATTAAAGATCCATACAGTTCTCAAAACAACTAGAAGCCCTACAACCACTTTAATATGTGGAAAGACGATAAACTTGAACACCTGCCAACTTGAAGCACCATCTATCTTAGCAGCTTCAAATTGTTCTTCTGGTACTGTTTGCAAAGCTGAAAGTACATTAACCATGATCATCGGTGCTCCAAACCAAATGTTGATAAACACCAAACATAGGAATGCCCATGTACTATCTGTCAAAAATGCAGGTGTATGATCCATTAAACCTAATTTTACGATTAGGTTAGGTAAGTAGCCATAAACCCCGTTTAGAATCCACTGCCAAGAAAAGGCAATAACAATTGTAGGAAATGCCCAAGGAACAATCAATAAGGTCCTATATAATTTCTTGAAGTGACGTACTCTGTGAAGAGCTAAAGCCAATACAAACCCTACTAAAACTTGACCAACTAATGAGAAAACGGTCCACTTAATTGAATTAAAGAACGCATTAAAGAAGTTGGGATCTGATAGCACAGCTTTATAGTTAGCTAAACCAACAAATTTATAATTGGGCATAATCAAATGCTTATTGGTAAAGCTATAAAAAATACTCGAGAAAAACGGATAAACAAAGAGTAATCCTACGATAATCATAGCTGGCAAAACAAATATCCAGCGAGTTAAATTACGTTCTTTAACCATTCTCCTTCTCCCTTCTTTTACAAGATTGGGCTAGGGCTTTTCAGCTCACTAGCCCACCTATTTTCTAGTCTTTTATATCTACTGAACAGCCTCAAATAAATCGTTTAATTGTTTTTCTGCTTCTTTTGCTGCTTTCATAGGATCTGTTCCATTTGAAATGATATCTTGGAACATTTGTTCAATAATGTGTTGGTTAGTCAACATACCAGCTTGTACACTTGGTCCATTTTCATAACCAATAGCAGTACCTTTTTTAACAGCTTCAGTAATCACTTCTTCAGCATGTTTAAATTTCTTACGAGTTTCATTTTCTTTATAGGCTGCAGAATCGCTAATTCCCTTAATAGTTGGCAACATACCTACTGGAGTTGAATCAAGGAATTTAACGTAGTCTTCTTCATTATAAAGTGATTCCAAGAATGCTTTAGCAACTTCTGGATGTTTTGAATTTTTCCAAACAACCATTGGAATATTTGAGGTTTCAATTCCTTGGTCTTTATCAGATTCTTTGATTTTTGGAATAGGATAAGCATCAATCGAATCAATCAATTGAGGACTGTTGGCATTAATCCCTCCAATATGGAAGCCAGAGTTAAAGTCAAATGCTGTTTTTCCTTGATAGAACAAGGTAGCTTGTTGAAGGACATTAAAGTTCAAAGAATCTTGAGGTGAGATTTCTTTATACATTTTAACCCAGTATTTAATACCATCTTGAGCAAGTTGGCTTGTCAAATCTGCTTTAAGATCTTTTGTCAAGAGACTTCCACCACCACTACGAACATAGAAGTTCAAGAAACGTGTTGCCATTAAGTCATTTGTTCCAAGCGGAACAGACAAGCCATAAACTCCAGCTTCTTTCAATTTTTTAGAAGCTTCATAGAGTTGATCCCAAGTTTTAGGAACCTCAATATTATGTTCTTTTAACAAATCTGTTCTAACCCACATGACTTGTGCATGTGAATAAAGAGGAACAGAGTAGTAATCATTTCCGATTTTTGCTTCATTTAAGGCAGTTTCGTTAAATTTATCCTGTCCAATACGCTTGATAGAATCGTTTAGCGGAACCAAAGCATCTGAGTTTACCATTTCCATTACTTGGTTAGGAAGGGCTGTACTGATATCTGGCACATTTCCATTTGCTAAACCGGTAGTCCATTTAGTATAGAAGTCATTCCAAGAAAATGTTTCAATCTTGATTTTCGTTTTTGGATGTTTTTGCATGAAAGCATCTGCTGATTTTTGAATACTTTCTAAACGTGGCCCTTGAGTAAAGGAGTGCCACATTGTAATCTCACCAGATAATTCTGTCGGTGGTTCAGTGTCAGCTGTAGTTTCTTTCTTTCCTGAACAAGCTACCAAGGCAACGGCTGCTAGCGCTACTCCAGCTAGACATAAAAACTTTCTCATTTTTTTCATTGTTCTTCCCTTTCTACATTAAGAAATCGCAACTTTAAAGACAACTTTTTTCACAGGTTCATCATTTATACGAACCTTCGGTTGATGTAAATCTTCTGGAAAAGTGATGAGGCATTCGCCAGCTCTCAAATGAACTAACTGTTCCACTTCCCCTGTGTATAATTCAATATCTTTCTCCTCATCATATTTTTGGGTAACGCTTACATTTTCCGGCGACGTAACAGCCATGGCTTCTTCATTTTCCAAAACTAAATGAATATCTAAATACTTTTGGTGAGTTTCAAAGAAGGCTCCTGCTTGACCGTCTGCTAGATAAGTAAAGCAATTTCCAAACAATCGATCACCATCGATATCAATCGGACCTTCTGTTAAATTTTCTAGTCCTGTTTTTTCTAGAAAATCTATTAATGTTGCAAAATGTGGATTGACTCCCACATAAGTTCCTAAACGACTGATTTTAGTGATAATCATACTCAATCCCCCTTTCTTTATTTGTTATTTGAGACCAGCAACAAAGCGTTCTGTAATCTCTTTTGGTCTAGTAATAGCGCCACCAACAACGATACCGCGCACTCCATATCCAAGGATTTGTTTGGCTTGTTCTGGTGTATGAATTTTCCCTTCTGCAATGACATCTACACCGGCATCACAGAGTTTTTTGATTAATTCAAAATCGGGGCCATCTACTTTTGGACTGTAAGATGTGTAGCCTGATAAGGTTGTTCCGACAAAGTCAATTCCTGCTTCAACAGCTGCTAGTCCTTCTTCAAAAGTACTTGTATCAGCCATCAAGAGCTGGTTAGGATATTTCTCCTTAACCTGACGAATAAAGTCTTGAATCTCCAAACCATCGTAGCGTTCACGCTTGGTACAATCAAGAGCAATCACCTCGATGTCCAGTTCTGCTAGTTCATCAACTTCTTTCATGGTAGCCGTGATGAAGGGTTCTTGTGGTGGATAATCTCGTTTAATTATCCCAATGATTGGAAGGTTGGTAACCTCCTTGATTTCCTTGATATCACGAACACTGTTTGCTCGGATACCAACTGCTCCACCTTGCTCAGCCGCTTTAGCCAGCAAGGGAATGACTCCTCCCGCTTCTGTATAGAGCGGTTCGTGAGGAAGGGCCTGACAAGAAACGATGATTCCATCTTTGATTTTGGCAATCAAGCCTTCTTTAGTAATCTGTGGCATCCTCTTTCCTCCTTTTCTTTGTTCTTATGAGGTCATTATATATCATTTGTTAAGCGTTTTCAATGCTTTGTGGTAGAATAGATTTCAGTTTCAAAAGTATTTTATAGAACAGCTGTTTCTGAAAGTAGTTTCAGAGAGTCATCTATTTTATACTCTTAGAAAATCTCTTCAAACCACGTCAACGTTGCCTTGGATTATATATGTAACTGACTTCGTCAGTCTTATCTACAACCTCAAAGCAGTGCTTTGAGCAACCTGCGGCTAGTTTCCTAGTTTGCTCTTTGATTTTCATTGGGTAACTTCTAAAACTAATTTCCAGTTTTGGGAGAGAGATGGAAATTACTTTGAAAAGTTACGCTTTTTTCCGAATAAATAGATAGAACCATCGAATCTAGCAAAATTAGATTTTAAAATATGGTATAATAGAAGGAGGGAATGGATGATTCTCAGACATCCGGGCATCAGCCCAACCAATGACTTGGTTGCTAAGAAAATCTTTAGCAATCCAGAAGTCACTTGTCAATTTATTCGCGATATGCTGGACTTACCAGCCAAAAATGTGACCATTTTAGAGGGAAGTAACATTCACGTCTTGCCTACTACACCGTACTCGGCCCAGGATTTTTATACCAGTATAGACGTTTTGGCGGAGTTGGACAATGGAACGCAAGTAATTATTGAGATTCAGGTGCATCATCAGAATTTTTTCATCAATCGCCTATGGGCTTATCTGTGTAGTCAGGTCAATCAAAATCTAGAAAAAATTCGTCAACGTGAAGGTGACACTCACCAGAGTTACAAGCATATCGCTCCTGTTTACGCCATTGCAATTGTGGACAGCAACTACTTTCAGGATGATTTAGCCTTTCACAGTTTTAGTATGCGAGAGAATACGACGGGTGAGATTTTGACAATTACAAACAACGGTCAGGAAAACCATCTAGTCAAGATGGCGTTCTTAGAACTAAAAAAATACAGAGAAACCAGCAAAGACAAGATTCGCAAGCCCTGGTTGGAGTTTTTTGGGAATAAACCCTTTACTCAGGAACCCGAGCGAGCCATCAGTCAGGCAGACCAACTGCTAGACTACAAGAGCTGGTCCGAGGAGGACAGGAAAATGTTTAGTCAACTACGTATGCGTGAAGAACAGGCATTATTGGCTCATGATTATGCCTTGGAAACTGCTAGGGAAGAAGGGATTGAACAGGGGTTGGAACGTGGTATTGAACAGGGACTGGAGCGTGGGATAGTCGAAGGGAGTTTGTCTATGCTATTAAATCTAGTTCGTCAAGACCTTCTGACAGCTGAGGTTGCAAGTGAACAATTAGGAATGACCGTCGCTGAGTTTGAGGCATTGTTGTAAGGCCAGCACTAATGGTCAAGAAATCATTTAGTCAAGATGGCATTTTTGTAATTAAAAAATATAGAGAAACTATCAAAGACGAGGTTCGCAAGCCCTGGTTGGAGTTTTTGTAAATCATTAAATCAATGACAGATTTTTCCGTAATAGATGGAAGAATCTGTTTTTTTTTAGTTATGCTAGATGTGGGCTCTGAAATAGTAAGATATAGTGTATTGAAATAAGATATGAACAAAGGAATTAGGAAAGTCAAATTATAGTTAAATGAAATAAAAACTGAACAAATTGATTGCGGAATTCAAACTAATTTCTAAAAATGTTTTAGAAAATTCGGTGGACTATTCCAGATTCAGTCTACTATAATTTCTAGAAATTTTTTAGAATCCGCAGTGTGCTATTTTAGATTCAATAAATTGTGCTTGTAGAAACGAAAAAAGAGCATTTCGCTCTTTCTTCTTCTGCTCAATCTTAGTTTTTTGCTTCTTTCTTTTGGAAAGTGGTTTGGTAATTTACTTTAATAGCTACTGTCATGTGAGAGTCCTCGTTTCTTTTTGATGACTCTAGTATAAAGGGCAAACCTGAAAGCTAGCTTAATACTCTTCGAAAATCAAATTCAAACCACGTCAGCGTCGCCTTACCGTACTCAAGTACAGCTTGCGGCTAGCTTCCTAGTTTGCTCTTTGATTTTCATTGAGTATAAGATTTCCTTAGAGAAAGCTTAATCTAGGTGTTCTTTCTTCTCCAAATGAAGGGCAATCATGTGCCATTCTGGATCTTCTTGCCAGCCTTCTATCGAACTAATGTAGCTAGCAACCTTTCTGGCTTCTTCTAAAATCGGAAAATCTTCGATAATATCAGCCACTTGAAATTCTGGTAGTCCTGATTGTCTGGTTCCAAAAATTTCACCAGAACCACGCATTTTCAAATCTTCCTCCGCAAGAACAAATCCATTGGTGGTTTCTGTCATGATGCGCATGCGGTCTTTCCCAGAATCCGTCTTAGGATTGGCAACGAGAACAGCATAGGACTGCTTGTCCCCCCGACCGACACGACCTCTGAGCTGGTGAAGTTGGCTAAGCCCGAAGCGATCCGCATCCATGATAATCATGACAGTCGCATTGGGAACATTGACTCCAACCTCGATAACTGTCGTCGAAACCAGAATATCCGTTTTTCTTTCTTTGAAAGCCTGCATAATCTGGTCTTTTTCATCACTCTTCATCTTACCATGTAGAAGGGCCACCTCTGCTTTTCCTGCAAAATGAGACGTCAGCTCTTCTGATAAGGCAATGGCATTTTTTAAATCCAAAGCTTCTGATTCTTCAATCAAGGGAGAGATGACATAGGCTTGAGAACCTTTTTGGATTTCCCCCTCTAACCAAGTCAAGACCTGAGGCAATTGCTCATGCTTGATCCAGCGTGTCACAATAGGTTTCCGCCCTGCTGGCATCTGGTCGATAATGGAAACATCCATATCCCCAAAGGCCGTGATGGCCAGCGTCCGTGGAATGGGAGTCGCTGTCATCATGAGGACATCTGGATTGTCGCCTTTTTCTCGTAAAATACGCCTTTGTCCCACACCAAAACGATGTTGCTCATCGATAATAATCAAGCCAAGGCGAGCATACTCCACCCCATCCTGAATCAGAGCGTGAGTTCCGATAATCAAATCAGCCTCACCCTTGGCAATAGTCTCCAAGACTTCTCTCTTTTCTGCAGCTTTTAAGGAACCTGTCAAAAGAGCCAGTTTCAAGTCCGGGAAGAGACTCTGTAGACTCTCAAAGTGTTGCTCTGCAAGGATTTCTGTCGGTACCATGAGGGCGGCTTGGTAGCCAGCCGTCACTGCCACAAACATAGCCAAGCCAGCGACTACCGTTTTTCCGCTCCCCACATCTCCTTGCAGGAGACGATTCATGTGGTGATCCGACTTCATGTCGGTCAAAATTTCCTGCAAACTCTTTTCCTGAGCTGGGGTCAGGGCAAAAGGTAAACATTTCTTAACAGCTGTCATTTTTTCCTGAGACCAATCCAGAACCAGACCGCTGCCCTGAACTCTATTTTCAGACTTGAGCGTCTGCAATTGCATTTGGAAATAAAAGAGTTCCTCAAACTTGATACGGCGAAGGGCCTGCTTGTATTCTGCCAAATCCTTTGGAAAATGCATAGCTCGGACTGCCTGACAACGGGACATGAGTTTGTATTTGTTTAGTAAAGACTGGGGCAGATTTTCTTCTATCAAGAGGTCCAGTCCCTGATCAAAGGCTGTCTTGATAACCTTGACCAGACTGGCCTGACTGATTCCCTGAGCCAAACGATAAACTGGTTGGAGGTCATCTTCCACCTGAGCTAGGACCTTCATCCCAGTCAGACTAGCCTTGGCCCGGTCCCATTTTCCAAAGACAGCAAGGGTTGCTCCCAACTCTATTTTATCAGCTAGATAGGGCTGGTTAAAGAAATTCACCGCAAAAACGACTTCTCCCTGCTTGAGGCTAAAACGTAGGCGATTGCGCTTGAAACCATAATACTGGACACTGGCAGGAGTCACGACTTGACCAGAAAGGACCGCCTTTTCACCATCTTCCAACTCCAAAACCTGCTTGGTTTTAAAATCTTCATAACGGAAAGGAAAGTAGAGCAAGAGGTCTTGCAAGTTTTCAATTCCTAGTTTGGCATATTTCTCTACTGACTTTGGCCCTACACCAGGCAAGACATGCAAGGGTTGATGTAGATTCATGCTCTACTCCTTTCTTTTCTAATCATATTCTCTCGGAATACGGTCGCTGATGAGACAAACCACCTCATAGTTAATGGTTCCACGGTAGGTCGCTACCTGAGTAGCTGTAATTTCCTTGTCCCCATTGTAACCAATGAGGGTGACTTTGGTCCCTAAAGGATAAGGCTTAGGCAGACGAATAGTGATTTGGTCCATAGAAACCCGCCCAACGATTGGGCAAGCTTGGCCATCTACCAAGACAGAAAAATTCTGCATGTCTCGTGTCCATCCATCCGCATAGCCAATTGGTACCGTCGCGATGACTTGCTCGCTATCCGCTTGATAAGTTGCTCCATAGCCCATGCAAGCTCCAGCTGGAACTGTCTTGACATGAACCAGAGCAGATTCCAAGGTCAAGGCTGGTGTCAGGTCATAAGGCAGGTCCAAAACCTCTCCGCTTGGATTGAGACCATACATAGCATCTCCCATACGAACCGCATTGAAAATAGTCTCTGCATGCCAAAGGGTCGTTGCAGAATTGCTGGCATGAACCAGCTCTGGAAGACCTTTCATACTGGCCAAAATAGTTTTAAACCATTCTAACTGTTCATTAAAGTAGGTATCTGATTCCTCGTCTGCAGTAGCAAAGTGGGTAAAAATCCCTTCAACACGAGCACCGTGTTGTTGGAGCAAAGCTTGAGCCTGCTCAGCCTCACCTGCCTCTCTAAAACCAATCCGTCCCATTCCTGAGTCGATCTTGAGATGGACTGTCAATCCAGTTAGGTCAGCTTCCTTATCTAAAAGTGCTTGAATCCACTCCAGTCCAGCTACTGTCAAGGTGATATCGTATTCTTTAGCTAGAGCAACAGTTTCGATTTCAGAAACTCCCAAAATAAGGATTTTCTTGCTAACTCCAGCCTGACGAAGTTCAATAGCTTCATCAATATTGGAAACGCAAAAGCCATCAACATCATCTTGAATCGCTGTCGCAACAGCGACTGCTCCATGGCCATAGGCATTGGCCTTGACCACTGCCCACTTGAGCGTTCCTTGAGGGATATGAGCCCCCATTTGCTGAATATTTTGTCGAATAGCTCCCAGATGAATGAGAGCCTTGGTTGGTCTATGTGGACTAGCTTTCATGATTTTCCTCCAAAATGACACTGGCTGTCACAAACTGATCGGTATGGCTGATAGACAGCCAAATCTTTCCTGAAAATGGTGCCTGATTAAAATAAGGCGCCCCGCGTTCATTGTTTAAGACTTCTAAATCCTGAAAACCGAGCTTGCCAATACCAGTTCCTACGGCCTTAGAAAAGGCTTCCTTAGCCGACCAGCGACCAGCCAAATATTCGATTTGTCTGCGCCCTTTAAGACTGTTAAACCGTTTCATTTCCTTAGCAGTCAGCACGCGCTTAGCAAAGCCTTCATGTCGTGTAACTGCGCTTTCTATCGAAGCCAATTCTTCGATGTCAATTCCGTGTCCAACTATCATTCTCATCAAAAGGAGTTGAGATTCCCCAACTCCATCCTTTTCACTTATTTTGTCAAGGTAGCATAAATCTCTTCTACCAAGGCCTCTGTGTTTTCCCAACCTAGGCAAGGATCGGTAATAGAGCAACCAAAGACTTCTGGTTGGTTTTGACGACCATCTGCTAGGTAAGACTCAATCATAAAGCCTCGAACGATCTTTTTAATCTTCTCATTCCAATCACGATTTTGCAAGGTCTGACGAACAATTCGAATCTGCTCCATATATTGCTTGCCTGAGTTGTCATGGTTAGTGTCAATGAGGATAAAAGGATTTTCAAGCCCCATAGTTTCATAGCGTTCAATGGCATTTAGCAAAGTTTCATAGTAAAAGTTAGGCTCATTTTTCCCATATTCATTAACTGCGCCACGAAGGATGACGTGGGCCAAGGGATTTCCTGAAGTCTCAACTTCTTGACCATGAAAGAGGAAAGTTTGTTTGTTCTGAGCGGCATAGATACCGTTAAACATAACACCCAAATTTCCAGAGGTTGGATTTTTCATTCCAACCGGTGCATCAATCCCTGAAGCTACAAAGCGGTGCTCTTGGTCTTCCACAGAACGAGCTCCTACAGCATGGTAGCTAACCAAATCATCTACCAAGACCAAATTGGACGGATAAAGCATCTCATCTGCCGTCGTCAAACCAGTCTCTGTAATCACGCGGTAGTGCAACTGGCGCACAGCCTGCAAGCCGTTAATCAAGCTTGGAGCCTTAGAAGTATCTGGTTGGTGAACCAAACCTTTATAGCCGTCTCCGTTGGTACGAGGTTTAGCAGTATAAACACGCATAACCATAAAAATCTTGTCCGCCACCTTCTTTTGCAAGGCTGATAAACGGCGGGCATATTCCAAGACAGCCTCTTCATTGTCAGACGAGCAAGGACCAATCACCAAAAGGATACGATCATCTTCCCCTGAAATAATATCTGCCAATTCTCTATCACGGCGCTCCTTTAATCGCAAGGCTTCCGCAGACAATTGAGTTTCTGCCTTGATTGCTTCAATATCGATCTCTTGACCTTTTTCAATAAATGCCATCTTATTCTCCTAGCGTTTGGTAGATTTCTCTGACAAGGGCTTCCGTATTTTCCCAGCCTAGGCAAGGGTCTGTGATCGACTTGCCAAATACTTCTGGTTCGTTTTGGCGGCCGTCTTCTAGATAAGACTCAATCATAAAGCCACGGACGTACTGCTTGATTTTTTCATTCCAATCACGGTTAATCAAGGTCTGGCGGACAATTCGAATCTGGTCCATGTATTGCTTACCAGAATTGTCATGATTGGTATCGACAATGATAAAGGGATTTTCCAAGCCCATTTTCTCATACTGGGCAATGGTATCCATTAAATTATCATAGTAGTAGTTAGGAATATTCTTACCATACTCATTAATCGCTCCACGAAGAATGGCATGTGAAAGCGGGTTACCAGTTGTTTCCACTTCTTTTCCTAGGAAAAGGAAACTTTGCTTGTTTTGAGCAGCATAAATCCCATTAAACATGACATTGAGATTTCCAGAGGTTGGATTTTTAAAACCAGTCGCGAAATCTGCTCCACTTGCTACAAAGCGGTGTTGCTGGTCTTCAACTGAACGGGCACCAACCGCCATGTAAGAAATCAAATCATCTACAAGCGGCAGATTTTCAGGATAAAGCATTTCATCAGCTGTCGTCATACCTGTTTCCGTGATGACACGATAATGCAGATGGCGCACGGCTTTGATGCCGTTGATGAGGCTAGGCGCTTCTGTCGCGTTAGGCTGGTGAATCAAGCCTTTATACCCATCTCCGTTGGTACGAGGTTTGGCAGTATAAACACGCATAACCATAAAGATACGCTCTGCAACTTCTTCTTGCAGAGTCGCTAAACGCTTAGCGTATTCAAGGACAGCTTCTTCATTGTCAGATGAGCATGGCCCGATTACCAAGAGAATTCTCTGGTCTTCTCCACGTATAATGGCTTCTAGCTCTTGATCGCGCTGTGATTTTCTCTCCAAAGCTTGGCCTTCTAATTTTGATAAGGCACGAACTTCTTCAATATTAATTTTAGGACTTTTTGCTGTAAATACCATAACTCATCTCCTTATAAAGCAAACGGATACCAAGTAAAAATTTACTTTTCACAAGGTATCCGCCTCTAAACTATCTCATTTTATTGTCTTTTACCGTGACAGTTTTTAAACTTCTTACCAGAACCACATGGGCAAAGTTCATTCCGTCCAACCTGGCTCAAATCCAGTTTTTCAGATATATTTGCTTGGTTGGCAGCGATATTGCGAGTCGCTGTTGTACTGATATGGTGTTCTGCTTGTGGTCTTTCTTGTTCATGAATTTGTGCTTTCATCATCAAGCGTGTCACATCAAACTCAATCGAACCAATCATGTCATTAAACATACGGAAGCCTTCTGCCTGATACTCAACAACAGGGTTGTTCTGAGCATAGCCACGTAGTCCAACCGCGTTACGCAATTGATCGAGAGCATCGATATGATCTGTCCACTTGTTATCTACCACTCGTAGAATCAAGACTTTTTGGAATTCTTTAACTGCTTCTTCATCGCGTAGTTTTGAAACCTGACTATCGTAAACTTGCAAGGCACGTTGGAAGAGTTCTTCCTTTATGGCCTTATCAGACAAGCCAGATAAATCTTCAATCGCAATAGAATCTTCTGGAAGCAAGTTGTACTTAGCAAAGTTCAAAATTGCTTCAAGTTTTTCATCTTGTTTAGCACGCGCATGACCATCAACGACACGTTCAATCGTGCGTTTGATCATAGCCTGAATTTCAGGTGCCAAGTCACGGTCTGCAGTGATGACATCGTAACGTTGAGCATAGATAATCTCACGTTGTTCACGCATGACATCATCATATTGAAGGACTTGTTTACGGGTATCATAGTTATTTCCTTCGACACGTTTTTGTGCCGCCTCAACCTGACGTGTCAACATGCGAGACTCAATCGCCTCTTCAGACATGTTGAGACGTTCAAAGATTCCCTTCAAGCGTTCAGAACCAAAACGTTTCATCAAATCATCTTCAAGAGATAGGTAGAATTGTGACTCACCTGGATCCCCTTGACGACCTGAACGACCACGAAGCTGGTTATCGATACGACGGCTTTCATGGCGTTCTGTACCAATGACACAAAGTCCACCAAGTTCACGAACCCCTTCACCAAGCTTGATGTCGGTACCACGACCGGCCATGTTGGTTGCGATAGTAACGGCACCACGTTGACCAGCGTTCATGATGATTTGGGCTTCTTTGTAGTGGTTCTTGGCATTCAAGACCTCGTGAGGAACTCCTGCGGCTACCAATTTCTTAGAAATATAGTCACTGGTTTCAACCGCTACTGTACCAACCAAGACTGGCTGACCTTTTTGGTAACGAGCCTTAACATCTTCGACAACTGCCTTAAACTTAGCTTCAATGCTAGCAAAAAGTAAGTCTGGATGGTCAATACGCTGAACAGGACGGTTTGTTGGGATTGGAATAACACGAATGTTGTAAATTTCACGGAATTCTTCTTCTTCAGTCTTACCTGTACCCGTCATACCAGACAATTTCTTGTACATACGGAAAAGGTTTTGGTAAGTGATTGAGGCAGATGTCTTGGTTTCATCCTGAATTGGCACACCTTCTTTAGCTTCAATAGCTTGGTGCAAGCCATCAGAATAACGACGACCTTCCATGGTACGACCTGTAAATTGGTCGACAATCAAGATTTCTTGCTCTTCGCTCACCACATAGTCAATATCGAGAAGCATGATGTAGTTGGCACGAAGGGCATTATCGATAAAGTGAGTCAAAGCCACATTTTCGATGTCATAGAGATTATTAAGCTTGAAGTAGCTTTCCGCCTTATCAATCCCTGAATCAGACAAACCAATGGTCTTAGACTGCACATCGATGATGTAATCGTCTTTGTCTAAAGACTTTACATAATGGTCTGCCATGTGGTAGAGCTGACTGGTTTCAACTGCATTAGCACCTGATACAATCAAAGGTGTACGAGCCTCGTCAATCAAGATAGAGTCAACCTCATCGACCAAGGCATAGTTAAGCGGACGTTGTACCATGTTTTCAGCACGAACGACCATGTTGTCACGAAGGTAGTCAAATCCGATTTCTGAGTTGGTTGAGTAAGTAATATCACACTCATAGGCTTCTTTTTTCTCCATTGGAGATTTGGCAGCCAAGTTGATCCCTACTGACAAGCCAAGCCAAGAGTACAATTCACCCATCTCAGTCGCGTCACGTTCTGACAGGTATTCATTGACCGTAACTACGTGAACCCCTTTACCTGAAAGGGCATTGAGGTATACCGGCATGGTCGCAGTCAAGGTTTTCCCTTCCCCTGTACGCATCTCTGGCACGTCACCATGGTGAAGAACGATTCCCCCCATGACCTGAACCTTATATGGGAAGAGACCTAGAACACGTTTGGCACCCTCACGGACAACCGCAAATGCTTCATATAGCAATGAATCTAGTGATTCTCCATTTTGATAACGTTCTTTAAATTCAACTGTTTTTGCTTTTAGTTGGTCGTCAGTCAAAGCAGCCATTTGGTCTTCGTATTTGAAAACCTTGTCAGCCATCTTTTCCAGACGACGGATTTCTCCTTTATCATTTTCGATAATTGTTTTTAAAATATTAGCCATGTTTTTCCTTACTTTAAATTCCGAATATTTTAGAATGTTCTTTTAATTTTAGCACAATTACTGATTATTTTCAAGGAAGAATCCCCATTTTGAAAAGGAAAAAGAGGCTAGTTTCCAAGCTAACCTCTCTGACTTTTATGATGCTTTAATTGCCAAAAATCGGCAAAATTGCAAATAGGATAAATAGATTAATCCAAAGAGAAAGACAGCAGATCAATCCAAAAACAAAGAGACTGACTTTCTTGGACAGCAAGGCCATCAAAATAGACAGAATACCAAAAACTAGCAAGACTTTCTGTATGCTGAAGAGGTCAATCTTTCCCCCCAGAATCGGACTGCCCCAAGGAAGAAAGAAGAAAGCAATCCAGATCAACAGAACTAAACCAATATAGACCTTAGAATAGCGTGTAATAAATGATTTTAGATGTGCCATAAGCTACCTCCTATCAATAAAAACCATATAAATCAATGCCTTCCACCTTTTGACTTCCCGAGTTCCCGTCTCAAGCGAAACATTTTTTTGAAAAAGATATAATCTAACCAGTCACTGGCAAAAGCAATAAGTAGTAATAATAACCAACTGCCCCAAACCTTGATATCTGCCACATTTCTCAAGACGATATTGAAAAACAGAACTGAAAAAACTGTCAAAGCAAGGCTAAAAAGAGCATAGAGGGTGATATAAATCCAGTAAAAATAGAAAAAAATTGGGAAAAATTTACTATCTCTATTGGCCTTTTCAATCCAGCTGAAAAAGTAAAAAACGGGAAATATAAGCAAGGATTTAAACAAATGTTCCATTATCGATACCTCCTTTTGATAGCCTTTTCTTCAACTTTATTCTATCAAAAAAATCTGGAAATGTCATTCCAGATTCTACTTTTTTATTTGCGTTTTCTTGCGATGAGATGGATCGGTGTTCCTTCAAAGACAAAGGCCTTGCGGATTTGGTTTTCCAAGAAACGCAGGTAAGAAAAGTGCATGAGTTCTTCTTCGTTTACAAAGATGACAAAGGTTGGTGGTTTGGTTGCCACTTGGGTCGCATAGAAAATCTTAAGACGTTTTCCTTTGTCTGTCGGTGTTGGGTTGATGGCAATGGCATCCATGATGACATCGTTCAAGACAGCTGATGGAATACGTGTATTCTGACTTTCACTGATTTGCTTGATCATCTCAGGAAGTTTGTGGAGGCGTTGCTTGGTCAAAGCTGATACAAAGATAATCGGTGCGTAAGGCAGGTATTGGAACTGCTCACGGATATCTTCCTCCCAGTTTTTCATAGTGTGGTTGTCTTTTTCAAGCGTATCCCACTTGTTGACCACGATAATCATCCCTTTACCAGCTTCATGGGCAAATCCTGCGATACGCTTATCGTATTCACGGATGCCTTCTTCCGCATTGATGACCATTAAGACCACATCTGAGCGGTCAATAGCACGCATAGCACGCATGACAGAGTATTTCTCAGTATTTTCATAAACCTTACCAGACTTACGCATACCAGCCGTATCAATCATGGTAAACTCTTGACCATCTGTATCTGTAAAATGGGTATCAATGGCGTCACGCGTTGTTCCAGCAACGGGACTTGCAATGACACGGTCTTCTCCCAAAATAGCATTGATCAAACTGGATTTTCCAACGTTTGGACGGCCAATCAAACTAAACTTAATCACATCTGGGTTTTCTTCTTCATATTCATTTGGAAGATTTTCTACGATAGCATCTAGTACATCCCCTGTACCGATACCATGGACAGATGAGATAGGCAATGGTTCACCCAAACCAAGAGCATAGAAATCATAGATATCATTTCGCATCTCAGGGTTGTCCACCTTGTTAACTGCGAGGATAACTGGTTTGTGGGTCTTATAAAGCTTACGGGCAACGTATTCATCTGCATCTGTAATTCCTTCTTTTCCAGACACGACAAAGACGATAACATCTGCTTCTTCCATGGCAATTTCTGCCTGGTGTTTGATTTGTTCCATGAAAGGTGCATCGACATCATCGATTCCCCCAGTATCAATCATACTAAAAGAACGATTGAGCCACTCACCTGTGGCATAGATACGATCTCGCGTTACACCTTCAATATCTTCTACGATTGAGATGCGTTCTCCCGCGATACGGTTAAATAGGGTTGATTTCCCAACATTGGGACGTCCCACAATGGCAACAGTTGGTAAGGCCATGTTTTCTCACTTTCTACAATAACTTCTTCTGCTCAAGATTTTCTCGAGTCGAGCTTGGTTCTGGATTGCCGAATTGCTCTGCCAAACGTTGACTCCAAGTGGTAGTCGCACGCGCACCTGCATATTCAGTCTGTACACGGTCATAGGCTTCAATAGCCTCAGTTGACTGTTCTTGATATTCTTCCTCAAAGACAACATTCTCTAGTGGCAGTCTTGGTTTCACATCATGCTGTTGATTTGGCACACCGAGTGCCATCCCAAAGACTGGATAGGTATAGTCAGGAAGCTTAAATAATTCTGCTAACTCAACAGACTTGTAACGCACCAAACCGATAATCACTCCGCCATAACCTAGGCTTTCTGCCGCAAGCAAGGTATTTTGCCCAGCAAGCGCAGCATCTACTGAAGTAATGAGAAGTCCTTCCACCCCTTGAGGTTGAAAAATATCCGTATGGAGACGGGCCCCTTTTTCTGCACGGTTTAGGTCACCAACAAAGAGCAGAAAGGCTGCAGACTGGCGAATAGCTTCCTGAGGCACTAGCTCAAATAAGGCTTCCTTCTTTTCTTGACTTCGTACCACAATCACAGAGTAAGATTGAAAAATCTTCCAAGACGACGCCATCTGGGCAGCTGTCAAGATCTCATTCAAGTCCTCTTGAGGAATCTCTTGCTCTTTAAATCTGCGCACTGAAGTGTGAGCCTTCATCAGTTTAATAGTTTCTGTCATCGACGGTTTACTCCTTCTAAACGAGTCTCCTCAGCCAAATAACGGATGCGTTCCATGACGCGTCTGGCTTCCCAGGTTTCGTCATTTCCATGTTTCCCTTTAGCGAAATGCTTCTCCAAATCTTCAAAGTTGAAGTTGGAGGTGAAAAAGGTCGGTAAATTTTCCTGCATTCGATATTGAAGAATGACTTGCAGGATTTCATCACGCACCCAAGCTGTTGATTGCTCGGCACCAATATCATCCAAAATCAGGACTTCAGCAAGCTTAATTTCATCCACCAAGGTCTTAACATTGCCATCACCAATGGCATTTTTGACATCGATGACAAAGCTCGGATAGTGGAGGAGCGTTGATGAAACACCACGTTTTTCTGACAAATCATGGGCTAGGGCAGCTACCATGAAACTTTTACCCACACCAAAGTCTCCATACAAGTAAAGACCTTTCAAATTATTGGGGTAATCGTTAACAAATTCTATCATTCTTTTTAGAACAGTTAAACGCTGAACATCATCACGATAAACATCTAAAAAACTAACATTTTTCAGACTAGATGGAAAATTAATTAAGTTGAGACGTTTCTTGATAGCTGCTTCTTTTTCAGCTGCGATTAGTTCAGGAGTTTCTTCATAAGAAACATCCGCATAGCCATGGTTCATGACTAGTATAGGCTTGTAGCCTTTGGCAATATAATCTGTATCTCCTCGGAGGAATTTATCTCTCTCAGTGATGTATTGGTTAAACTTGGAAATACTACGGCTCAACTCGTCCTGTTTGAGGGATTCTTGCTGGATAAAGGCCGCAACATCAGGATCCTTCATGATTTTCTGGACCAAATCTTGATAGTGAAAACGACTTGGTTGACGTTTGAGTACATCTCCGACACTTTCCATCTAATCACCTCCGTTATCTAATTTTGCTAATAATTCTAGGGTTTGGCGTTCCATTTCTTCTAATTCCTCAGCGGATGACGTATTTTTATATTCAGGATTACTCCATTTAGGAACATTGGTTTTTGCTGGGGCAATCTGATTCTGTTTTTGTGTTTTTGCTTTCTGCCCTCGCTCACGGATCCGAAGAACTGCCTCTTCTGCCGAATGAATCTTTTGATAGGCGTAGTCATTGGCTACCTTCATGGCGTATTTTTCATTGATATTGGCCGAATCCACCTTATTAAAGGTCAGGAGCAAGATAACATTGATGACTTCATCCAGCAAGCCCAAGCCAGCCATCTGTTGCAAAAGTTCTCTTTCTGTTTGGGTAATGGTCCCCTTACGTGTTTGCTTGATTTCTGCCAAGAACTGCAAGGCCGTTTTACTTTTGGCTTCCTTGATAATGGTTGCTTCCTTAGGACTAAAGTCAGAGGAAACAGGTTTTTGAGCAATTTTTTCCCGCATGCGTCTGGTTGAAATAACCTGGGAAACAGCTGTTGACTTGGCCAATTGATAGGTTTCAAACCAAGTCCATTTCTTCTCCTCGGCAATGGCAAAGATGTTTAAGACATCGGATTGCTCATCCGCAAAGCGAAGCCCATCTCGAGCCATAAGCTGACGAAAATGGTCCAAGTCAAAATCGTTGGCCACTTTCTTCTTGAGACTATGGTCTTCTTGACTTCCCAGTTCTGCCAAGTCTGGAAAGACTTGATTAAGTGAGACAGGTATTTCTTGACCATCAGCACTTTCAACTCCCAAATCCTCCACAGCTGCATCACCAATTTTTTTCTCCAAGAGTCTACGATAAACAGGATGTTCCAAGAAATCCTGACTTGAAAGAGGAGCATGGAGGGCTAGCTGATAGGTATCCCCATTTTGATAGAGGGTTAAGAGATTAAAAGCAGATAGGATTTTCAGGGATTTTATCAGTCTATCCATCCCAAAGTTGAGATGGTTAAGAATGCTTGAAAAAAGATATTCCTTTCTACCATTATCCCAAAAACTAATCGTATAAAGATAAAGGCTCAGTGCCTCCTGACCGATAATCGGGAGGTAGCACTGTACCAGAGATGAGGTATCTTGCGACACCCGATTATTCTTTAGATAAGAAAAACGGTCAATCGGCTTCATTTATCTTTCCTTTTTCTTTTTAGAGGACTGGGTGATTTGTTGGAGCAAGCTCTCTAACTCACTGACATCCTTAAAACTACGATAGACACTGGCAAAACGTACATAGGTAATCTCATCCAATTCAGCCAATTCCTCCATGACGAGTGAACCAATATCCTCACTTTGAATTTCATTTTCATTTCGACCACGGAGTTTCTGTTCGATACGATTGACTACCATGTTGATTTCATCACTTGACACAGGACGTTTCTGAGCTGAGCGGATAATTCCATTAAAGATTTTATCTCTGGAGAACTGTTCCCGTGTGCCATCTTTTTTAACAACCACTAAGGTTCGTTCTTCTACCCGTTCGTAGGTTGTAAAACGGTGCTGGCATTCATCGCACTCACGTCTTCTACGAATGGTGTTCCCTTCTTCTGCTTGGCGACTATCGATAACACTTGACTTGGTAGCCCCACATTTTGGACAACGCATCCTTTCCCTCCTTATCGTTTTCTTTTCATTATACCATTTTTTAAACGATTCCCAAAACAATTCTTCTTTTTGCTTGACAAGTTTTTTGTTTTGTTGTATTATTTGATCAACACAAAGGTAAATAGAAAGGAGATCGTGATGTCTTGGACATTTGATAACAATAAACCCATTTATTTGCAGATTATGGAGAAAATCAAGCTTCAGATTGTTTCCCACACACTGGAACCCAATCAACAACTTCCAACCGTGAGAGAGCTAGCTAGCGAGGCCGGCGTCAATCCCAACACCATCCAAAGAGCCTTGTCAGACCTTGAACGAGAAGGATTTGTCTACAGCAAGCGAACAACTGGACGGTTTGTAACTGAGGATAGGGAACTGATCGCCCAATCGCGCAAACAATTATCAGAAGAAGAACTGGAACACTTCGTTTCCTCCATGACCCATTTTGGCTATGAAAAAGAAGAACTACCAGGCGTAGTCGGCGATTATATTAAAGGAGTTTAAGCCTATGTCATTACTAGCATTTGAAAATGTATCCAAATCTTATGGAGCAACACCAGCCTTGGAAAATGTTTCTCTTGACATCCCAGCTGGAAAAATTGTTGGTCTCCTTGGACCAAACGGTTCAGGAAAAACAACCTTGATTAAACTAATCAATGGCCTCTTGCAACCAGAGACAGGCCGTATCCTTATCAATGGTATGGAACCAAGCCCAGCAACTAAAGCAATTGTTTCTTATCTACCTGATACGACCTATCTAAACGAACAGATGAAGATCAAGGAAGCTCTCACTTATTTCAAGACCTTCTACCAAGATTTTAATCTGGAACGTGCTCAAAGTCTTCTTCATGACCTTGGTATTGATGAAAATAGCCGTTTCAAAAAACTCTCAAAAGGGAACAAAGAAAAGGTACAACTGATTTTGGTTATGAGTCGCGATGCTCGTCTATATGTGCTTGATGAACCAATCGGGGGGGTAGACCCCGCAGCTCGTGACTATATCTTGAACACCATCATCAACAACTACTCGCCAACTTCGACTGTCTTGATTTCAACCCACTTGATTTCAGACATTGAACCAATCTTGGATGAGATTGTCTTCCTCAAGGATGGAAAAGTCGTCCGTCAAGGAAATGTAGATGATATTCGCTATGAGTCAGGTGAATCCATCGACCAACTCTTCCGTCAGGAATTTAAGGCCTAAGCAAAGGAGATTATTTATGTTTTGGAATTTAGTTCGTTATGAATTTAAAAATGTTAACAAATGGTATTTAGCCCTCTATGGTGCTGTGTTGGCACTTTCTGCCCTTATCGGAATACAGACACAATCCTTTAAAAATCTACCTTACCAAGAAAGTCAATCTGCTATGCTATTTTTTCTAGCTACAGTCTTTGGTGGCTTGATGATTACACTTGGGATTTCAACCTTGATTTTGATTATCCGTCGCTTCAAGGGTAGTATCTATGACCGTCAAGGTTATCTGACTTTGACCTTGCCAGTTTCCGAACACCATATCATCACAGCCAAACTAATCGGTGCCTTTATCTGGTCTGTGATTAGCACTGCTGTCTTACTCCTATGTATCTACATTATGTTATTGTCAACAAATTCTAATGAAGTTCAACTTTCTACTCTTCTATCATTTGTTGGAGAACATTTTACCGGCTTTGGTCTTACTGTCTTATCCTTCCTGCTTAGTACAATCTCAGGAATCCTCTGCATTTACTTGGCCATCTCCATCGGACAGCTTTTCAACGAATACCGTACCGCACTGTCAATTGTAGCCTACATTGGTATCCAAATCGTCATTGGATTTATTGGAGTTTTCTTCAATACCAGTACTAACTTCTATGTCAATTCACTTGCAGGATTTAATGGTGATTTCTATATGGGAGCAGGTATATCCATTGTGGAAGAACTCATTTTCATAGCTATCTTTTACCTCGGAACCTACTATATTTTGAGAAACAAGGTTAATTTGCAATAAAAAATACCCAGCTAAACAGCTGGGTTTTGATTTAACTCAATATCAAACTGGCTACGATAGGGCTGACAAAGACATAGAGAATACCGGTAACACCGATAGCCAAGCCCCCCATGGCTCCTGCTACAGAACCGTATCGGAAGGCTGTGCCTGTTCCGACAGCGTGGCCTGTTCCTCCAAGGGCTAGTCCAACCGCTACTGGGTCATCAATTTTCAACCACTTCAAAAGGGTTGGGCCGATGACACTGGTTAAAATCCCAGTCGCCACTACAACGACCAAGGTCACGGTCGTCAGACCTTGCAATTTTTCTGTGATTCCCACTGCCATAGCGGTTGTCACTGACTTAGGAAAGAGAGAAATGGCTAGGAAAAAGTCCATGCCAAAAATCTTTGCTACAAGGGCCGTGAAAGAGGTATTGACAATTACTGCTAAGAGACTACCAAAGAGAATACTCCGAGCATGGTGCTTCATCAAGTGAAAACTCTTATAAAGCGGAATCCCTAGAGCAACGGTCGATGGGACAATCAAGTTGTTCAGATAAACCCCACCTTGGTAATAATCTTGGTAAGATATCCCCGTCACCTTTAGAAAAATGATAATAAAGATGGCTGACAAAAGCAAGGGCGTTGTCAATGGATGGGGAAAACGTCTGTAAATCAGCATTCCGACTAGATAGGCTAGAATAGACAGGGCAAGCCCAAATAGGGGATTGGAAACAAATTCGCTCATTTGATACCTCTTTCTTCGTAGTCACCTTCATAGCGTTTTTTGATAAATTGAACCACAAGCGCAATCAAGATGATATTAATCACTGCTGCAAAAAAGACAATCAAAACAATGGGCAAAAGATAGGGAGCAATCACATCAAACTTTTCCATAATTCCCACTGCTGGTGGCAAAAAGAGAATGGTCATATTGGCCAGCAAGAAATTCCCCACCATGTTGACATGCCTGGTTCTCAGCCACTTGAATTGTAGGGCGAGAAAGAGAATAATCAAACCGATAATACTGCCGGGGATGGGCAAATGAAAGAAACTGGAAATTCCCTCTCCGATTAGAGAAATCACAAAGAGAATCATTAATTGAACATATAATTTCATCCTAAACTCCACGAAATAGACTTCTTGCATACCAGTTTACTCTTTTTTCAGAAAATTTCAAGGAAATACAAAAGAGTTAATGAAAATTAGAGACGAAATGGGATACAGACAGTTAAAGACTAGTGGAAACAGGAATGATTTAGGGTAAAAGATTTCAGCATCCTTCTTGCCAGCATTCTTGAAAAGTAGTATAATAATTGCATGCGCAATCATCTTGTAATACAGAGACTGTCCATGAATGGACCTTCTTTTATTTACAACTATAAAAAGAAAGGAGATACTATGACCTATTTGGAAAAATGGTTTGACTTCAATCGACGTCAGAAAGAAATTGAAAGTCTCTTGGAAGAGACTATTGCCCAACAGAGCGAGCAAAGTCTGACCTTGAAAGAGTTCTACCTGCTCTACTATCTAGACTTGGCCCAAGAAAAATCTCTACGCCAGATTGACCTGCCAGATAAACTTCATCTGAGCCCGAGCGCTGTTTCTCGGATGGTGGCTCGCTTGGAAGCTAAAAATTGCGGTCTACTTAGTCGTAGGTGTTGTGATCAAGATCGACGCTCTAGCTTTATCTGCCTGACAAGCGATGGGCAAAAGACACTGGCCTCTCTACAAAAAGCTGTCGAAGAAAGCTTGGAAACTGGTTTGGATTTCTGGGTTTAAGATGACTTTAGAAAAAAGTTGCGTGCGCAATCATTTTTCTTGACAATCTCCTTTACAAGGAGTAAAATAAAGTCATCATTAAACAAAGGAGTTTTAAAAATGATTGAAATTACCTATCTAGATGCTAGCAAGAACGAAAGAACTATAACCTTCGATTCTTATGAAGACTTTGATCGTTCACAACAAGCTTGCCTCATCGGCGTCGCAGACTACTACCCTGTCCAAAAATTAACTTATAATGGTCATGATTTGGACTACCATGGGACTTATGGAGATATCTTCTTCTATCTCAAGAAACAAGATTTAAGCCAATATAACTAAAAAAGGAGAAATACTATGGCAAAAGCAATTACAGATGCAACATTCGAACAAGAAACAAAAGACGGTTTGGTCTTGGTAGACTTCTGGGCAACTTGGTGTGGTCCATGTCGTATGCAAGGTCCAATCTTGGACAAATTGTCTGAAGAGCTTTCAGAAGATGTTTTGAAAATCGTTAAAATGGACGTGGATGAAAATCCAAACACAGCTCGTGCTTTTGGAATCATGTCTATCCCAACTCTTCTCTTCAAAAAAGACGGCCAAGTTGTGAAACAAGTTGCTGGTGTTCACACAGCAGAACAAATCAAGGCCATCGTTGCTGAATTGAGCTAATCAACTGAGAGACCAAGTACTTGCTTTGGTCTCTTTTTTCTTGTCCTTTGCCATTTTTCAAAAAATATGCTAGACTGTATGTAGAATATTACGATGTTTGGGACATGCCATCGCTAAAAAAAACCTCTACTTGGTATTTTTTAGCTCCCTCAAGGGAGCTTTTTGCGTGCTCTGAACATTTCCCATTTTGGAAGGAGTACTATGAAACGTCAATCAGCCTTGGTCGTCTTTAGTGGCGGTCAAGATTCTACAACCTGCCTCTTTTGGGCTAAAGAACACTATGAAACTGTTGAAGCCGTTACCTTTGCCTACGGCCAACGTCATCATCTCGAAATTCAAGTCGCTAGAGAAATCGCTAAGGAACAGGGGATTCGTCATCATATCCTAGATATGTCTCTGCTGGGGCAAATCACTGAAAATGCCCTGACCTCTGATCTAGAGATTGAGCAAAAAGAGGGAGAGGTTCCCAATACCTTTGTTGACGGTCGCAACCACCTCTTTCTATCCTTTGCGGCAGTTCTTGCTAAGCAACGAGGTATTAAAGATATCGTAACAGGTGTCTGCGAGACAGACTTCTCAGGCTACCCCGATTGTCGAGATGTCTTTGTCAAATCCCTCAATGTCACCCTCAACCTTGCTATGGATTACGACTTTGTTATCCAAACACCTCTCATGTGGCTAGACAAAGCTGAAACTTGGGAATTAGCTGACCAACTCGGTGCCTTTGACTATGTTCGTGAAAAGACCTTGACCTGCTACAACGGAATTATCGGAAGTGGCTGTGGAGATTGCCCAGCCTGCCACCTACGTCAGCATGGTCTAGATGTTTATCTCTCACAGAAAGGAGAGGACTAATGTTTTTTGCACCCAAAGAAATCAAACAGGAAACTGGGGAGTCTCTCGTTTACAATCCTCACAGAACCTTGGTATCAAAAGAGTTTACCTTCGATGCTGCCCACCACCTCTTTCACTATGAAGGAAAATGCAAATCCCTACACGGTCACACCTATCATCTGCAAATCGCTGTTAGTGGATTTTTAGATGAGCGTGGTATGACCTACGATTTCGGAGACATCAAAACTATCTACAAGGACTACTTAGAGCCCCACTTGGATCATCGCTATCTCAATGAAACCCTGCCCTACATGAATACGACTGCTGAAAATATGGTTTACTGGATTTTCCAAACCATGAGCCAAGAGTTGCCAGACGAGCGCGGTCTCCGTTTGGAATATGTTCGCCTCTATGAAACTCCTACTGCCTTTGCAGAGTTTAGACGGGAGTGGTTAGATGACTAGGGAACGTGTCCTCAAACTACCAGTTCTAGAAATTTTTGGCCCAACCTTTCAAGGTGAAGGTCGTGCAATTGGTCAGAAAACCATGTTTGTCCGCACTGCTGGTTGTGACTACCACTGCGACTGGTGCGACTCCGCCTTTACTTGGGATGGCTCTGAAAAGCCAACTCGTATGACTGCTGACGAAGTCATTGCTGCCTTGGATAAATTAGGGAGCTACGACTATGTCACCCTATCTGGGGGTAATCCTGCTATCCTAGCAGCCAACATGGCCGAATTGGTCACCAAGCTCAAGGAACGCGGTGTCACCCTTGCTGTCGAGACTCAAGGTTCTCGCTGGCAAAATTGGTTAAAAGATATCGACCAAGTCACTCTAAGCCCCAAACCTCCTTCATCCAAGATGGAAGTCAACTTTGAGACCTTGGATTTCATCGTTTCCCAACTGGATCCAGACCAAGTCACCTTTAAAATCCCTGTCTTTGATGATGCTGATTTGGCCTTTGCCAAAGGCATTCAAGAACGCTACCAACCCGATGTCCTCTTCTTATCTGCTGGAAACCCTGAGCCCAAGGCCACAGGTAATATTGTCCAAGACCAACTAGACCGGCTCAAAGAACTCTGGGAACGTGTCGCTACTGACGATAGCTGGGGCAATGTCCGCGTCCTTCCTCAACTCCATACCCTCCTCTACGATAACCAACGTGGTGTTTAAGATTAGAAAGAAAAAATCATGTCACAACAAGAAGAAATGAAAAACCTCAGCCTGCTAGGCAACAAAGAAACCAACTACATTTTTGACTATCAACCAGAAGTCCTCGAATCCTTTGACAATCGTCATGTGGAAAATGACTATTTTATCAAATTTAACTGTCCTGAATTTACCTCGCTTTGCCCAATCACTGCTCAGCCAGACTTTGCGACCATTTATATTTCCTACATTCCTGACAAGCTCTGTGTCGAGTCAAAATCCCTCAAACTCTACCTCTTTAGCTACCGAAACCACGGAGATTTCCACGAAAACTGTATCAACACCATCGGGAAAGACTTGGTCAACTTGCTAGACCCTCGCTATTTAGAAGTCTGGGGAAAATTTACACCTCGCGGTGGCATTTCAATCGACCCTTACTACAACTACGGTAAGCCAGGAACTAAGTATGAAGGCTTGGCAGAACAACGCCTCTTCCAACATGACCTCTATCCAGAGAAAATTGACAACCGTTAAACTCATACTCAATGAAAATCAAAAAGCAAACTAGGAAACTAGCCGCAGGCTGCTCAAAGCACTGCTTTAAAGTTGTGGATAAGACTGACGAAGGCAGCTCAAAACATGGTTTTGAGATTGCAGATGGAAACTGACGTGGTTTAAAGAAATTTTCGAAGAGAATCATACGAAAAAGCCCTGTTCCTCAAGCTGAGGAGCAAGGCTTTTTAAGTTTCAATTATTCTTCTGTTCCAAGGAAGTTTTTGGTAACTAGAGCTGCAAGAACTCCACCAACGATTGGTGCAAGGATGAAAATCCAAACTTGTTGAAGAGCTGCGCCACCTACCAATACAGCAGGAGCCAAGCTACGAGCTGGATTTACTGAAAGTCCAGTGATGTTCAAGCCAGCTAGAATCATCGCCATCAATGACAAACCGATTACCAAGCTAGCAATTGCGCCATTGCCCTTGCTTGCTGAAGTTACAGTCATGATAACCAAGACAAACAAGAATGTTGCGATTGTTTCAAACAAGAAACCACCAGATACAGTGACACCGTTTGCCAAGGCATTTTCAACAAGACTAGCAGTTGCCATACCTGAGTTAGCCAAGAGAAAGAATACAGAAGCTAATGCTAAGAAAGCTCCAACTACTTGTCCAAGGATGTAGTTTACAAGTTCTGAAGATGACAAACGTTTGTTTACAAACATAGCGATCGAAACAGCTGGGTTCAAGTGAGCACCTGAAACAGTTCCGATTGAGTAGGCAGCAACCACGATGGCTAAACCAAAGGCAAGAGCAATCCCAAGGTTTCCAAGTCCTTCAACACCATTTCCAAAAACAACAGCACCTGTTCCGATGAACACAAGCATAAAAGTACCGATTAATTCAGCAACAAATTTTTTCATTTTTTTCTCCTTTTTTCAAAAACTAGGTACCAGTCTATCAAAAGAGGGAAAGGGTTTCAAGAAAATTGATTGGAAATTTTCAGGATAAAATTCTATAAAAACGGTAGTGTTTATTTGAAACATTTTTTCCAAAGGTATATAATGTCAATATAGTTCTAACAAATTATTTATTCCCTAATTTGAACTATTTTTTACAACTTTGCTGTTCTTTGATGAACGTTTGAATGGTATCGTGGATACCGAGGAGGAATCATATGTCTAAAGTTGCTATTGTCACAGGTGCAGGTCAAGGGATCGGTTTTGCAATCGCAAAACGCTTGGTTCAAGATGGTTTTAAGGTTGGAATTTTGGACTACAATGCTGAAACAGCTGAGAAAGCAGTTGCTGAATTGTCAGCAGATAAAGCTTTTGCTGTTGTAGCTGATGTGTCTAAACAAGCAGAAGTTGCTGCAGCTTTCCAAAAAGTTGTTGATCATTTCGGAGATTTGAACGTTGTGGTAAACAACGCTGGTGTCGCTCCTACTACACCTCTGGATACAATTACAGAGGAACAATTCGCTCGCACATTTGCTATTAACGTCGGTGGTGTGATTTGGGGAGCACAAGCTGCTCAAGCGCAATTTAAAGCACTTGGTCACGGTGGTAAAATTATCAACGCAACCTCTCAAGCAGGTGTTGTCGGAAATCCAAACTTGACTGTATACGGCGGTACAAAATTCGCTGTTCGAGGAATTACGCAAACATTGGCGCGTGATTTAGCAGAGTCAGGTATTACTGTCAACGCCTATGCTCCAGGTATCGTTAAAACACCAATGATGTATGATATCGCCCATGAAGTTGGAAAAAATGCTGGAAAAGACGACGAGTGGGGTATGCAAACATTCGCAAAAGATATTACTTTGAAACGTTTATCTGAACCAGAAGATGTTGCTGCAGCGGTTAGCTTCCTTGCTGGACCAGATTCAAACTACATTACAGGTCAAACCATTATCGTTGATGGTGGTATGCAATTCCATTAAGATACACAAAAAGAGGTTGGAAAATGATTCAACCTCTTTTATTAGTTTTCATTATTAGTTAGGAGGATAGAATAGAAACTCTTTCAATAAGTAATATTAGCTAATCCCTAGTATTGAAAAGACTGGATAGCTTCTTTCAAGTCATCTTGTAAACTATTTCTCTGGTCAAGTTGAACATAGACTTCCAACAGACAGGATCTAAAATTGGAAAATTTATAAAAATCTTCCGTCACTTCTATCGGAAAGTCAACAGCTTTTATCCAAGAAGCTACTTGCTCTTGCTCCAACTTCCCTTGTAAAATAGGTTCATAGACCACTCTTGCTAAACGCCAATCCTCATCATCTGTAAAGCGAACCGAAATTCTTTTAAATAGTTGGCCAAGTATATCAAATACTTCATGAACTCTGTTTTTAGGAAAGTTTGGATGACAGACCACCTCTGTCAGTAAATCGGCTCCATGTGCAAAAGCATGAACCCAACCATACTGACTTGAAAAACCTGTTGTATCCTTTTCTTTTGAAAGATAATACAAACCTTGACTTAAAAGGACATTACGAATTTCTGCATTTAATTCCTGATAAAAAATCGATTGCTGGTTGGCATCTGCAGACAAGAGATTGGCATAAATAAGCGCCCTAAAAGAACGTTCAAGGGTTGGCAGGCCTACCTTATCAATCTCTTTATCTAACCCTCCATCAGATGAAATCCCTTCAGCAATGAAATTTAATTGCTCCTGTGTAAATAGCTCTTCCTGAATCCCTCTAGCAAAGCTTGTAAAAACAAGGTCATCGCGAATTTCTGGAGAAGGATCTCCCAAATGGTCAAGCAACCACTGAATTTCTTCCTCATGATAATTTGGTTTTTCTTCTGCTATTTTTCTAAGTAACTTTTGATACATGGTCAATACCTCTACATTTCTAGCAACTGTTCAAAAAGCCAGACCAAGATAACTTTCTATCTTATTCTTTTTTAGATGGAGTTTTTCCCGCAGCAATTGCATCAGCCTCTGTCATCTCGACAACGTTGGCTTTATCAGTTTTTGAAGGCATTCTATCCTTGTTATACCAATATACTTTCGCTTGCCCATTCTTAGCGACGTAAACAATTCTGTCTTGCTGTTGGGCTTTAGTTTCAGCTTCACGTGCAATTCTTTTCTCTTCTTCTTTTTGAGAAATGAAAGACTCAACTGCATCTATCCTACCAAGTAATTCTGCCTTTTTATCATTATTTTCAATTTGATTAACTGTTTCTTTAGCAGACTTCACTTGACTTGCATCTTGACTTTCTTCCAATTGTTTGACTAAGATCTCACCTTTTTCTTGCAACTCATTTGCAACTTTTTCTTTGGCAATTCTATCTTCTTCTGCTTTTTCTTTAGCTTTTTTCTCTTCTTCAACTCGTTTTGTTTCTTCTGTACTAGATGAAGCATCGGTTTTTGACTCTACTTTAGTAGTGGATGCCGCAGTTTGCTTAGTTTCTGATTGAGAAGATGAAATTTTCTTTGTGACTGTTGGAGTTTGAAGAGAAACTACAACAAAACTAACAACAAAAAGTCCTATCATTAAATTTCTTTTTCGAATATCTGGTACTTTCTTTACAAAATACCAAATACCAACTGCGCTCAAAACAAGATAGAGAGTTGGAAGAGCAATTAATAAAACGATTCCCAACAAGACTAGGCCTATTTTAATAAAACGCATTCTTTGTGAATCCTGCTCCAGCCATTTTTTAATTCTGTTCATATCGTTATCCTAAATTCCCCTACTCTCCCAACTCAACACTATAGGCGATGATCTGATCAACTGTGTCAGACAAGAATTGGATGGTATCACGGAGTGGTTTGTCTGTTGAAATATCAGCACCGATAATCATGACTGACTCAAGTGGTGTCTTGCTACCACCTGATTTGAGGAGATTGAGCCAATCTTCAGCTCCAGTTTCTGAATGTTTCAGATGAAGGTAACCCGCAGTCGAGATGACTAGTCCTGCAGAGTAAGTGTAACTATACAAGCCCATGTAGTAGTGAGCTTGGCGCATCCAAGTCAGTGCTGCATCATCATCAATTTCAATGGCATCCCCCCAGAAATCCGTCAAGACTTCCTTCATAATGCTGTTGAGCTTGCTTGCTCCAAAGGTCTTCCCTTCTTCAATCAATGTATACACCTTACGCTGGAAGGCTGCTTCCAAGAGGTGGGTAATATAGTTATGGAAGTAGGTGTCTGTCAAACGGTGAGCAAGGGCGAAACGTTTCTGACGTGGATCATCAGACTGCTGTTCCAAGTAATCGCTGAGAAGTAATTCATTGAAGGTCGAAGGCGCTTCGACATAATAAGTAGACATGTGGGCATTAAAGTAACTCTGATGATTGTCAGAAAAGATAAATTGACCAGAATGCCCGATTTCATGAATCAAGGTATAGACATCGCTCAAACGACCTGTCCAGCTCATGAGGACATAGGGATGCACACGGTATGGATCAGCTGCATAGCCACCAGAATCCTTGCCACTATTAGCAGCAAAGTCCACCCAGCGCTCTTCTTGATAGCGAGCAACTTCCTGACAATATTCTTTCCCCAAAGGTTCTACTGACTTCATGACCAAATCATAGGCATCGTCAATAGTCACTTCAGGATTCAGGGCACTGTCCAAGTCCAATTTCCAGTCTGCAAAGGTCATCTTTTCAAGACCATTTACCTTGGCAACATGCTTGAGGTATCTCTGAGCAACGGGCGCAAAATCCTTCATGATAAGGTCAATCTGACGATCAAACATAGCACGGTCCACTTCTTGTTCAGCCAGAAGATAATCAAAGACTGAGTCGTAGCCCTTCATATCTGCCAATAGTTTTTCAGACTTGACTTGGGCTAGATAGGCTGCTGCAGCCGTATTTTGGTGCTTACGAAGTCCTTCTGAGAAAGAACGGAAAGATTTCTCACGAACCTCAGCGTCCTCATGATTTTGGTAGAAATTTTCATAGGTCACAAAACTGTTTTTGTAGGTCTTGCCATGAGCTTCAAAGTCAGCCATTTCAAAGTCTCCAGCTCGCATTTTCGTATAGATATCCTGCGGACTGTAGAAAACTTCACCGAGATTGGTCAAGGCCTTCTCCACATCAGCCCCTAGATAGTGGGCTTTTTTAATTTTTGCCTGACGAATGGCAGCTGTTAAATGTGGCAATTTACCCAAACAGTCCAATACTTCCTCATCAGCTTCCACCAAGGCATCGTCAAAGAAGGTCAAGGCTACACTGGCATCTGTTTCGAATTCCATCCCAGCTTGGGCGATATTCGCAAATTCTTCATTGCTATAGTCTGTCGTCTGAGGCATAAAGCCATAGTTACCAATATGGCTCATCTGAATGTAAATTTGCTCCAATTCCGCAAAGGCCTTCTCAAAATCCTCAAAAGTATGAAGATTGCCCTTGTAATCACGGCTAAATTGATTAATGTCTTCTCGAGCCTTCTCGATTGCACGCAAGAAATCCTCACGGTCTTGGTATAGGGCGGTTAAATCCCAAAGTTCCTTTTCTGGAAATTCTGAACGACGTTTTTGTTCCATTTTCTTCCTCTTATTTCTCTAATTCTAATAAAACACTAAGGGCTGATAAGGCATAAAGCGGTGCTGTTTCTGCTCGCAAGATGCGAGGACCAAGTCCTGCCAAGACTGCTCCCTTAGCTTCAAAACTCTCAATTTCTGCAGGTGACAGTCCACCTTCTGGACCAAAGATAAAGAGCAGTTTGGCTCCTTTTTCAAGACCAGAAACCGCTTGTAAGAGCGCAGCAGCTTCTCCCTCTTTGGCTGATTCTTCATAGGCCACTATGATAGAGTCAAACTGGTCAAACTGAGCTAGAAAATCTACTTTCTTCTCAAAAAGCTGGATACCTGGAACGATATTACGCTTGCTTTGCTCTGCTGCTCCAAGGGCGATTTTTTCTAGTTTCTCAACCTTTTTGCCCAATTTCTTACCATCCCACTTGGCGACCGACCAATCAGCAGGGAAGGCCCAAATCTGATTGGCACCTAGTTCTGTCACTTTTTGAGTGATAAACTCCAGCTTGTCCCCCTTGGGAAAGCCCGAGGAGATGGTCACCTGGACTGGCAGTTCCACATTATCATCTAGTTCTTCTACCAATTCAAACTGACGAGCTTCCACATCTAGCACACGCGCCAAGCGCTTAATTCCATCATCAAAGACCAAAGTAACCTCATCATCTTCTTTCAAGCGCATAACCTGAAACATGTGCTTACTGGTTTCCTTGTCCTCGATAATGACAGGAGAGATTGCACTGCCTTTGACAAAATACTGCTGCATGCTAGCCTCCAATCACACCTGAAATATCCTTGGTCTTCTTAAATACACAGGCATTCCATTCCCCTTGAACCATGTGAGTTTCGAGGAAAAATCCAGCTGACTCAGCCGACTCGCGCACCATATCCCACTTGTCCTTGATAATCCCACTCATGATGAGGTAGCCTTCATCCTTGACCAAGCGATAGGCATCCTCCGTCAGATGAACGAGGATATCCGCCAAGATATTAGCCACGATGACATCTGCCTCAATCTCCACACCCTTAAGCAAATCTCCAGCAGCTACATGGATATTTTCCATACCAGGATTGAGCTCAATATTTTCCTGAGCGACACGAACCGCCACATCATCCAGGTCATAGGCGAAAATCTCCTTGGCACCTAGGAGTGAGCTTGCAATAGATAGAACCCCTGAACCAGTTCCTACATCTATCACTGTTTCGCCACCACGAAGAACTTGCTCCAAGGCAAAGAGACTCATCTTGGTTGTTGGGTGCGTTCCCGTTCCAAAGGCCATGCCAGGGTCCAGCTTGATAATTTTTTCTCCCGCTGTCGCCTCATAGTCTGTCCATGACGGTACGATGGTCAGGTCATGAGTGATGCGAGCGGGTTCATAGTATTTCTTCCAGTTGTCTGCCCAGTCTTCCTCAGCCAAGGCAGTCGTCCCAATCTTGACATCTCCCAAATCCATAAAATCAGTTAGTTCCGCGAGACGAGCCTGCAAATCTGACTCAACCGTTGCTACATCAACCGTATCAGGGTAGTAGGCTGTCACAACGATTTCTTCTTGCTGCTCGACCTCTGGGAAAATCTCGCCAAAGCGATCCACATTTCCCACATAATCCATACTGTCTTCGATTGCAACACCTTGGGCACCCAGCTCAATCAAGAGATTGGAAACTAATTCCTCTCCCTCACGCTTCACTGTCACTTTTAACTCTTGCCATGTTTCCATATGATTCTCCTTAACCCTCCATTTCTTCTAATTCTTTTAGTGTTTTACCATCCTTGTTCTTCCAGTCAGTTCGTCCATTCGTATTCATTCCTAATACAAAAGCAGCTGCATAAGATGGACTGGAGAACAGTTGTTTTTCTTGTAAAATACCATCTTTAATCATATTTGTTTTGATTAACTCTTTACGCAATTCCTTTAAGCTTGCTGGTATCGCGGATGAATCAACCACATCCACTTGACTTCCTTCTAAAACAACAAACCCTTCTGAAGTATGTTCACAGATTGCTTCGATCGTTCTATTTGATTTCTTGGTTTTTCGCTTTAGATAGAGATAAGTTAAATTATCATCAGAAACATTCTGACCTGTTTTCTTGGTCATAGGAACAAACACTCGGTACCCTAAGGTCCCTACAATCATCAAAGTGTTTTCCACAACCTCATCTAACTCTGACTGCTTTTCTTCTGTTACATTCCCAGAATTGGGCTCATTCCCATTTTTTACAATGAAGCGCCCCGCGTCCTTTGCCAGCTGTGTAAATTTATTTTCCAAGTAACTAATTTCCGTGGGTCCAAAGGAGTTATTCTGCGTCGTCAAAATAATGACATCATTAAAATAATCTGCATGGTTGTCACGAGTATGTTCCTGAATACGTAAAAGGACACCTTCACCGTTTTTGCGATTCGTTGCCTGCCCAATGTAGGTAACATCCTTTTGCTTATCCTCATCACGACCAAATAGGAAATAAATGCCGCTTTGATTCATTTCATCACGAGATTTTAAATCTGCCAATTGAATTCGAGGAATTTTATAAATCACTCCTGTCCAATTTGACAAGGTACATTTAATTATCCCAGTAACTTCTCCATCTATGAGAAACATATTGATATTCTTACTACGATTTGGCATCTACCTTACTTCCTCCAAATAATCCCTCAATCTCCCCTGTAGCTGAGGCACTGCCTGTTTAGACTTCAAAAACTCCTCAATAGGCATCAGTTTATAGCCCTGTCCTTCATCTCCAAAGGTAATATTGTCAAATTGTTCTTGTCTTAGCTGACCAACCATAAAGACAGACTGCCGACCTTCATAGAGCATACTTGGATAAACCTTACTCCAAAGCAGACAATCCTCAGTCAAATGAATTCCCAGTTCTTCATAAACTTCACGAGCCACGCACTCAAAAGGACTTTCATCCCCTTCACGGCCACCACCTGGCAACTCCCACATGTTGGGACAAGGGATATCGTCCTTATCATCACGTAAGATAGTCAAGACCTTATCCCCACAAATCAAGGCAATCTTGCAACCTTGGAAATCAGAAATCTCTATTTCCATATTAGACTCCTAGTATCTCGGATAAGGATAAAACTCTCCCTCTTCCAAGCCTACTTTTCCTTCTTCAAAGACTTCTTGGTTCCATTCCATGATAAATTCTTCTGCTTCTGGGTCTTCCAAAAAGTCCATGAGGGCATCTAGTCCAACCTCGGCAGTATCTTTAAGGAAAAGAGCAAAATAAGCTAAAAATTCGCGAGAAAATCCTTTTTTAGGCAAGTAAGGAATGACCGTCAAATAGTCTTCCTCATTGACTGTTGATTTGGCAGGATTGTAAAAAAGCACTGCTTCTTCAAAGAGAATGTCATCTGATGAAACCTCTCCATCTTCATCCACCATCTCCACTCCAGCAGCATTTTGTGCCTCTAATAGAAAACTCACTTCAACCGCATGATTACGCTTGTCCCAACTAATCTCATAATCAAAAGGAAAGTTCTTGTCCAACTCTTCTTGTAAAACATCTAAAAATCCATATGTTGCCATTTTGTCCTCTTTCTATGCGACTCTTAAATCGCCCCGATTGCTCGGAAATATGCTAAAATAGATACTACCATCTTACCACATATACACCAGAAAATCCACGTTAGAAAGGACTGCTATGCCAGACAATCTCGCGCTTCGCATGCGCCCTAAAACTATCGACCAGGTCATCGGTCAGGAACATCTGGTCGGACCTGGAAAAATCATTCGCCGCATGGTAGAAGCCAACCGCCTGTCCTCCATGATTCTCTATGGACCTCCGGGAATCGGCAAAACCAGTATTGCCTCAGCCATCGCAGGGACGACCAAGTACGCCTTTCGAACTTTCAATGCGACAGTTGATAGTAAAAAACGACTGCAAGAAATCGCTGAAGAAGCTAAATTCTCAGGTGGCCTTGTACTGCTACTAGACGAGATTCATCGTCTTGATAAGACTAAACAAGACTTCCTCTTGCCTCTCTTAGAAAGCGGACTGGTCATCATGATTGGGGCGACGACTGAAAATCCTTTCTTTTCTGTCACTCCAGCCATCCGTAGCCGTGTTCAGATTTTTGAGTTGGAACCCTTGTCTAACCAGGATGTCAAAGGAGCCATTCAAATAGCCCTGACTGACTCTGAGCGTGGTTTTGATTTTCCAGTAAAACTAGATGAGGATGCGCTGGATTTCATTGCGACCTCTACAAACGGAGACCTTCGCTCTGCCTTTAACTCACTGGACTTGGCTGTTCTCTCTACTCCTGAGAATGATAAGGGCATCCGTCATATCACTCTAGACATCATGGAAAATAGTCTTCAGAGAAGCTACATCACTATGGACAAGGATGGAGACGGTCACTATGATGTTCTATCTGCCCTGCAAAAGTCTATCCGTGGCTCAGATGTTGATGCCAGTCTTCACTATGCTGCCCGTTTGATCGAGGCTGGTGATTTGCCAAGTCTCGCTCGCCGTTTGACTGTTATCGCTTATGAAGATATCGGTTTGGCCAATCCCGAGGCCCAGATTCACACCGTAACAGCTCTAGATGCTGCACAAAGGATTGGTTTCCCAGAAGCCCGCATTCTCATTGCCAATGTCGTGATTGATTTGGCCCTTTCTCCAAAATCCAACTCTGCCTATGTGGCTATGGACAAGGCACTTTCCGACCTCAAAACATCAGGGCACTTGCCTATTCCGCGACACCTGCGTGATGGTCACTACAGTGGAAGCAAGGAACTGGGCAACTCCCAAGACTATCTCTATCCACACAACTATCCTGGAAATTGGGTCAAGCAAGACTATCTACCAGAAAAAATTCGTAATCAGCACTATTTCCAAGCAGAAGATACTGGTAAATATGAACGAGCTTTGGCTCAAAGAAAGGAAGCCATCGACCGTTTGCGAAAAATCTGAAATCCTTTTCAAAAAATTGCACTTTCCTCTTGATTTTTTTTGAAAAAGTGGTATTATATAAACATAGAAACGCTGTGGTGTACGACTTCACACTTAAGTGTTGACCGACTATTTTTTGTATTATTAGGGAAACAAAAGTCTTCTAACAGCATGTAGGCCGTCTCACACGGAAACAGCTTCAGTTAGAGCGAGTTGCCCACCTGCTTAATTGCGCGGGTTCAATACAAACCGTGAAGTTTCGGCACCAATACAGCTTTTTCTTTGCCTCCTTAGCTCAGCTGGCAGAGCAGCGGACTCTTAATCCGTGGGTCACAGGTTCGATCCCTGTAGGGGGCATCTAAATACAACAGGAAAAAGCCTTAATTTCAAGGCTTTTTTGCTTGTCTATAACTGATTTGCTCCATCATTTGCCCCACTTTTAAATCTATCTTTTCTTTTTGAATCAAATTACATCTTAACAAATAGTGTAAAGCCAGTTACTTTTGCTTTGATGCCATACAATATTTTCATGTAGAGAAGACAAATTTTATCTTCTCTTTTTATTTTCAAAATGATAAAAACTGAAACTTCCAAATTGTTTATTTATTTTATTGACATTTTCTATAAAAATAAGTATAATAGTTTTATTATCAGACTATACTATATAGGGGGGTATTGAAATGAAATTTTCTAATCGTTTACTGCTATTCCTTGCAGGAGTTGTTTTTGCCCTTTTTGGACTTTTCCTATTTACACACCCAGTAGCTAATCTTGTTGCTTACAGCTGGTGGATTGCATTTGATTTACTGGTTTCTTCTATAGCAGCTCTTTTAGGCTATTTCTCTGCACCAAAAGAGCTTCGCTCACCTGTTTATCTTTTCCAAGGGTTTGTTAGTCTTCTCTTAGCTCTTTACCTCGTTGCTTATGGCTTTGTGACCCTGCCGGTCGTCATTCCAACTATTTTAGGAATTTGGTTAATTGTAGAAGCCATTATAGTTTTCTTTAAAGGCAATCGTCTGGGATTGATTTTCCCTATTATTGGCAACCATATCATGTGGGTAGCCTTGCTTGTATTTTTACTAGGTCTAGTGATTCTGTTCAATCCAGTGGCTACAGGTGTCTTTGTCGTTTATGTCATTGCCTTTTCATTTTTAGTTACTGGCTTCACCTACATTATTGAGGCCTTTCGTAAATAATCTAGTTGCCATTTTGGGCATATTAAAAGGCTCTTTGTCAACTGTAGTGGGTTGAAGAAAAGCTAAGATCTAGAAAGGACGGATTTCGTCCTTTCTTTTTTGATATTGAGAGCGATAAAAATCCGTTTTTTGAAGTTTTCAAAGTTCCGAAACCCAAATGCATTTCGTTTGATAAGTTTAACGAGATTATTAGTCGCTTCTAATTTGGCGTTGGAATAGGGTAATTGAAGAGCGTTGACAATCTTCTCTTTATCCTTTAGAAAGGTTTTAAAGACAGTCTGAAAAAGAGGATGAACCTGCTTTAGATTGTCCTCAATGAGTCCAAAAAATTTGTCAGGTTCCTTGTTCTGAAAGTGAAAAAGCAAGAGTTGATAAAGATTATAGTGGTGTTTCAAGTCTTCTGAATAGCTCAAAAGCTTGTCTAGAATCTCTTTATTCGTTAAGTGCATGCGAAAAGTAGGACGATAAAACCGTTTATCACTCAGTTTACGACTATCCTGTTGAATGAGCTTCCAGTAACGTTTGATGGCTTTGTATTCATGGGATTTTTGCTCAAATTGATTCATGATTTGAACACGGACACGACTCATAGCACGGCTGAGATGTTGGACAATGTGAAAGCGGTCGAGAACGATTTTAGCGTTTGGAAAAAGCTGTTTAGCCAAGTCATAGTAAGGACTAAACATATCCATCGTAATGATTTTCACTCGACATCGAACGACTCTATCATATTTAAGAAAGTGATTTCGAATGATAGCTTGTGTTCTGCCTTCAAGAACAGTGATGATATTGAGCTTATCAAAATCTTGCGCAATGAAACTCATTTTGCCCTTAGTGAAGGCATACTCATCCCAAGACATAATCTCAGGCAGATGTCTAAAGTTACACTCAAAGTGGAAGTCATTGAGTTTTCGAATGACAGTTGAAGTTGAAATGGAAAGCTGATGGGCAATATCGGTCATAGAAGTCTTTTCAATCAACTTTTGCGCAATTTTTTGGTTGATAATACGAGGAATTTGGTGATTTTTCTTGACGAGAGAGCTCTCAGCGACCATCATTTTCGAGCACTGATAGCACTTGAATCGACGCTTTCTAAGGAGAATTCTAGTAGGCATACCAGTCGTTTCAAGGTAAGGAATTTTCGATGGTTTTTGAAAATCATATTTCTTCATTTGACTTCCGCACTCAGGGCAAGATGGAGCATCGTAGTCCAGTTTAGCGATGATTTCTTTGTGAGTAACCCTATTGATGATATCCATAAATTGGATATTAGGGTCTTTGATATCGAGCAGTTTTGTGATAAAATGTAATTGTTCCATATGAATCTTTCTAATGAGTTGTTTGAACGCTTTTCATTATAGCTCATATGGGACTTTTTTTCTACAACAAAATAGCTGGGAAGTTACATTCTCAGCTTTTTCTGTTGCCTCCTTAGCTCAGTTGGTAGAGCAGTAGACTCTTAATCTATGGGGCGCAGGTTCGAGCCCTGCAGGGGGCATCTAAATCAACAGGAATAAGCCTTGAAACCAAGACTTTTTTGACGTCCAATAGCTTTTTGTAGAAAAGTATTTAAAAATAAAAGAGAAGAGAATCTCTCACTCTCTTCTCAGTATATCTTATTAAATTTAGTTTTTCTTAATCTAGCTGATTTTCCTTTGCAACGACAAATTCCTTAACCAATCGATAGATAACAGCAAATATCGGTGTAAAGAATATCATCCCAAGTAAGCCAAAGAGATTGCCTCCAATACTAGCAGCCGCAAGCGTGAAAATAGCTGGCAAACCAATAGACTGACCTACAACTCTAGGATAAATAAGGTTTCCTTCAATCAGCTGTATAACTTGATATAGAAGAAGAGAAAGTAAGGCTTGAGTAGGACTCACTGTGAAGATAAAAATCGCTCCCACAACACAAGCAATCATAGGCCCTACATAAGGAATGAACGATAGCACTCCTGCAAAGATACCTGTCATTACTCCATAGGGTATCCCAAACACGCTGTAACCAACCGCTATCATAACTCCTATGATAACTGCTTCAATCAGCTGACTCATCAAAAATTGGTCATAAGTCTCTAGTGCTACTTGTCCAATGTAAGTCAACTTTATCACCACCTTCTCTGGAAGAAAAACTTTTAGAAGTCGACTCGTCATCGCTGCCAAATGTTCCTTACTGGATAAAAATAAAAAGGTGAAGACTATAATCAAAAAGGCATTCATCAAACTTGAAAAAATATTGCCGATATTACTAGTCAGACCTGATAAAAAACCTATCAAAGCTTGGCTAATAGAACTAGATTGTCCCTGTATGCCTGATACGATAGTTGACAACATGTCTTTGGTTACAAATTCCGAGCTGCCTAGCAATTTCCCAAGTTGAGTAAGGACTGTTGAAAGGACTGTTCCCAGCTGACTAATAGTCTGGGCTAGGGTTGGCAGCACCAAAACCAAAAGAGCAATCACGATTAAGATAAGAGCTAGGAAAACAAGTACCATGGCAATCGGACGGTGCAACCCTGCCTTTACCTTCATTTTAACTAGGAATTCTTCAATTTTTTTCATAGGAACATTAAGCACAAAAGCAATGACAGCACCATAAATCAAGGTAGAAGTTACTTCAAAGAGAGATACTGCCCCTGATATAAAGCTTGATGCATTCAGAATTACAAGAGTAACCAGCCCTATAAAAAGTATTAACGGGGTGTATTTTTTTACTAAGTTCATAAATTCTCCTTAATAAACATGTTTAGATACGACTATACTATTTGGTTTTTCAAACTCTCGATTAAGGTAGGCTTGGTAAGTTCCTGGAGCGATAAATCCTTTGGGTGAGAGGATATCGGTGCCAGCCTGACCGACTATGGTATCAGCCAAGAGCACACAGTTTGTAGATAAGACAAAGTAGGATTTAAACTTAGATTTGATAAATTTATAAAGTTCCCCATCTGTCTCATGTCTGATTTTATAAGCGTAGGTGTAGTCTTCCTTACCATCACCTGTCATGATTTTATCTGCACTTGGCTCCCATGGAATCGTCAGTTGTTTCAATTCAGCCAACTTTTTCTGAACTGCTTTTTCCATTTCAGGCGTCAAATCTATCCCATAACCAAAAAGCGTTTTTTGACTCTCACGTTTACATAGGTCAATGTACTTGTCACGATCACAGAAATATAAGACACCATCTCCTACCATGCCAAATAAGGTCTCAGAAGACGGATCATAGTTGCCATAAGAAATAACACGGCCTTGATAGCAGATATCCACATGACCAATTGCCGAAAACAGAGAGGTCTCAGCTGTATGAACAAAAATTTCAAGCTCCGCTGTCTTACCAGACTTCACCATTCCAAGATGGATATCCTCTCTCTCATCAGCATTTTCCTGCATGAATTTGTTAACTTTTGCTAAAGTTCTTGCAGGGATGAGAGCGGCTAGGACAATAGGTAAGCTAATTCTAATACGACGTTTGAGATGGTTTTTCCCAATTTCCCCTTCAAATAAGAAACCGTCACGGATATTGGACAGACCATAAAGGAAAAAATAAGCCCCTAATACAAAGAGTTGAAAGACAGAATTTCCTGTAGAGGACAAAAGACTAGTCCCACCAAGAAAAACTAGTACGAGTCCATCTAGTAAGAGACGAAAACGAGGTCGAATTTTGTTTTTGCGGTAGAGAACATAGGTGACAAGGTTAATACTAGCATGAAAAATCTGATAAACTCCAATCACAAGAGCCAAAATATAAATCGGCACATCCGTCGCAAGATTGGAGCCTAGCAAATATCCCAGCACTAACAATTTAACCAGTGCAACTCCCAAGGTGTCCGTTGACTGACTTTTTTTGAAAATACGTAATACTAAATCTAAGACCGTTGCTATCCAAGCTAAAAACAGAACCAGTCGAATAACCTTTACTGGCAACCAAGTCCCCGTGACCATCAAGATGAGACCTAGCAGAACAAACAAGAACCCCTGAGCAAGTAATTTCTTACCTGTCAGACCTAAAGATAGAATTTTCGCCATATAAAAACCTTTCAACAATAAAAATTAAACACTCCGATTAAACTGACTAGTAAATAGCCAACACTACAAACAGCCTGTGCCAGCAACATATGGTGACTAGAAATGACTGTAGTAATGTCACCATCTTGTCTTATGCACTTCTAAAATTTGTTATATTGATTAGAAACCAGAGCTTATAAAAACTAGCTAAACTCGAGAGATAGACACAATTGCGACGAAAAAATGTATAACCAATTCAACTTGTTAAGGTAAGAAAGCATTATTTCCAATCTATTAATTATTCATCTATTACCTATTATGACACAATATTCACTATAGTTCAACATTTTACTTGTTTTTATATTACACAGACTAAAAAGTTTTCAACAGTTGATTGCATTTGTTTTAATAAGTTTTAACCTTTCTTGGTTAGATAAAAAAGAACAATACAGTTTAGAATCTGTATGGTTTTTGCCCCACTTTTGTCCCATCTTTAAATCATGACATTGAAAATACCTAAAATCACTTATATTTCAATATTTTTAATTGCTCTCAATATGAAAGTCCTTTCCAAATCCCTGTAGGGGGCATCTAAATCAACAGGAAAAAGCCTTGAAATCAAGGCTTTTTTGTGTATCTGTTCTACTTTTGTTCTACCAATGGATACTAAAGATATAATTTTGTAAACAACCTTTCCAGACAGCTCTAATCTGATTTCACTCAAAATTTTAAAGAATTAAAAACAAAAGTCTTGTTTTTCTTTGTATTTGTGGTATACTTGTTCTTGTATCTGATACATGTTTATAAAAAGGAGTTCAGATGGATACAAAATTCTCAGTTGCTTTGCATATCTTAACAATGATTAGTGAAAGCAAGGAAACATTAAGTTCTCAAGCACTAGCTATTAGTGTTGGAACTAACGCTAGTTACATTCGAAAAGTGATTGCCTTATTAAAAAATGCAGACCTGATTACTTCACATCAAGGAAAAACAGGCTATCAACTCAGTAAGTCTCCAAAGAAAATGACTTTACTAGAGATCTACTATGCTACTCAAGAAATCAATCACATTAGTTTATTTCCTGTTCATCAAAATAGTAATCCCGATTGTCCCGTTGGAAAACATATTCAAGGAGCAGTTTCACCACTTTTCGCTAGCGCCGAATCTCAATTAGAGAAGGAATTAACAAATCAAACTTTAGAGGATGTCATTGACAATCTATATAAACAAGCCAAACAGGTCCGAAACTGATTTGATAATAAGTCAAGTCAGTTTTACCTGAAACAACATATACTTGTATTAGATACAAGTATAATCAGTCGTATTAAAAAAGAAAAGAGAAAACATATGAAAGTCGCACAACACACTACTTATAACAAAAATAATATCACACTAAACATCACAGAAATCGCTACACCAAGTATTACAGACAAACAAGTCTTGGTCAAAGTCACCGCAGCCGGGGTTAATCCTCTCGATAACATGATTTCCCGAGGAGAAGTCAAGATGATCGTCCCTTACAAACTCCCTCAAACTGCAGGTAATGAAGTGGTTGGAATCGTTGAAAGCATTGGCAAGAAAGTTAATAACATTCAGGTAGGAGATCGTGTCTTTGGCCGTCTGCCACTTTATCATATCGGCGCCTTTGCAGAATACGTAGCTGTCGATAGCCAAGCCTTAGCCAAGGTTCCAAACTATCTATCAGACGAGGAAGCCGCTGCTGTTCCGCTTACTGCCTTAACTATCATGCAAGCCTTGGAACTCATAGATGCTCAAGCTGGCAAAAAGATCTTTATTTCTGGTGGTACAGGTGGTGTCGGTGGAATGGCTATTCCGATTGCCAAAGCTAAAGGTTTGACGGTCATTACCAACGGTTCTGGAGATAGCGCTGAGCGTGTTTTGAAGCTAGGAGCAGACCGCTTTATTGATTACAAAACAGAGGATTATACAAAGACTGTTAGGCAAGTGGATTATGTCCTCGATACTCTCGGTGGAGCTGAGACTGAAAAACAAATGTCTATCATGAAAAAAGGTGGTCAGCTTGTTTCCCTCCGTGCTATGCCAAATGGTGACTTTGCCAAACGCATGAATCTACCAAAATGGAAACAGATGATTCTTGGCTTAGCCGGTCGTACATTTGATAAGATGGCTGACAAATACGGTGTTCACTATCATTTTATCTTTGTAGAAAGCAATGGCGCTCAATTACAAGAGGTAGCTGACCTCTTTAGCAAATTAGAAATCAAACCCTCTATCTATACAGTTTATCCATTTGAACAGGTAAATAGCGCCTTAGACAAGGTCGCTAATGGTCGCTCACGTGGAAAAACAGTCCTCAGCTTTAAGAAATAAAAAGGAAAAGACAATGTCATATCTTACTACAAAAAAATCAAGACATCACAGTCGACGGGAACAAAATTGCCTATCGCGAACTTAGTAAAGGCAAATCAAAACTACCTCTTCTGATGCTAGTCCATTTGGCAGCAACCCTCGACAACTGGGACCCAAAACTCTTGGACTTGATTGCTGAAAAGCACCATGTCATTGTAGTTGATCTTCCTGGTGTTGGAGCCAGTCAAGGAAAAGTAGCGCCAACCATTCCTGGAATAGCTGAGCAGACAATTGACTTTGTAAATGCCCTTGGTTACGATAAAATCAATCTTCTTGGCCTTTTTATGGGGGGGCATGATCGCCCAAGAAATGGTCCGAATCAAGCCTAATATGGTCAACCGTCTCATCTTAGCAGGAACAGGACCTCGAGGTGGAAAAGAGGTCGATAAGGTTACAGGGAAAACCTTTAACTATATGGTTAAAGCTGGACTCGAGCGCATCGATCCTAAACGCTATATCTTCTATAACCATGATGAACAAGGGAAAATCGAAGCTCTGAATGTTCTTGGACGAATGGATATGCGAACCAAGGAATTTGCGGATAAAGACATAAGTGTGTCTGGTTTCTTGACGCAACTCAAAGCTATTAAAGGTTGGGGGAAAGATTCTCAAGACGACCTAAGATTTATCACCCAACCAACCTTAATCGTCAACGGGGACAACGATATGCAGGTTCCAACGGAAAATTCTTATGATATGCATGATAAAATCGAAAATAGTAAGCTGATTATCTATCCAAATGCAGGGCACGGTTCGATCTTCCAATATGCAGAGGAGTTTTCAAAAGAACTAATAGCTTTCTTGGAGGACTAATATGGTCAAAACTATTCTAATAACAGGCGCTACTGACGATATTGATAAGTATTTGGCAAAGAAACTGGCTAGTGCAGGTCATCAGATCATTCTTCATGGTCGAAATCCTCAAAAACTTGAGCTGGCACTTCAAGAGGTTCGGGCCGTTTCCCTGAGAGGCAGAGTTTCAAGCTACTTAGCAGATTTTTCAAAATTAGATGATGTTTATCGATTTGTAGAGGAAATCAAGCGCGACTTTCAAAGAATCGATGTCTTATTTAACAATGCAGGCCTGTATGCAGGAAAAGAACGCAAAGCAAGTGCTGAAAATGTCGAGTTGTCTTTTATGTTATCCGTTCTGGTTCCCTATCTGATAACAACTGAGCTAAGCCCCTTGTTAGAAAAAGCGGCTGAGGGTCGTGTCATTAATACCTCTTCCTATATGCATCATTTTGCCAAGGTCAAGGATTTGGACTTTGGATTTGAGAAAAACTATCATCCAGGTTTGGCCTACAACAATTCCAAACTTTACACTATTTGGATGACACGCTATCTAGCCAGAGACTTCTTTTTAAGAGGTTCAAGCATCACCATCAATGCCTATCATCCGGGTTTGATTTCAACCAACTTAGGGAATGATTCCAGTGATGAAAAGACGAAAAAGTCTCTCTTTGGATGCTTGATGAAGTCATTTTCCAAAAATCTAGACGAGGGGATTGAAACAGGCTATTATCTCATCTTATCAGAGGAAGTCAGGGGCTTGACAGGCTACTATTTTGATGAAAAGAAAGTAAAGTCTGTATCTGAAAAAGGCTATACTTTTGAGAAAGCTCGAGATTTAATCAATTACTGTAATGATAAAATTAAGTTGTTTAAACAGAAATCTGCTCTGCTTAATTAGAAAAAAGTTCTCTTTCCATTTTGCTAGAAAGAGAACTTTTTCTTTAGGAGAAATAACTTATTTTTTAATCGATTTGGGTTAGCTCAGCTGGCGCTGTTAAGTAAAAAGTTGCAGTCAAGCTTGCTTCACCTTGATTAACAAAAATCTCGATGGAATTTTTATCTAGAATAACTTCCAATTCTTTAGCTCCTACATCTACATAGCGGCGGCTCGTATCTTGTTCTTCTTCACCGAGGATTTTCTGAGCCAAATGACTACGATCAATATAGACTTGCTTGGCTGTGCTGTCATAACCAAACTCTAGATAATCTGTATCGTTTCCCAAACGGTAACGCTGATCACCATCAATTTGAATATGATGGCTCCCTTGCTTGATAGGAGTTTGGAATAACTTCCCACCCTTCAATCGAAGTACACGAGGTAAGGTCATGACACCAGCCCACTTATGATCTTGGTCATGGGTTGGAAGGGTACGCCCCCATGTCTGCATCCAAGCAATCAGGATACGACGATTTTGATCGTCCAGCAATGTTTGAGGCGCATAGAAGTCTTGGCCATGGTCGATTTCTTCTACTGTTTCAGGAATGAACTGTTTAGCTTCCCAGTCTACCTTCCCCGTGAACAAAACCGATGAGTTGATGTTATGATAAGAATCTCCCTCACGTTGATAACGCATTGGTGACATAATGATGCAGTCTTTTCCATCTAACTCAAAGTAGTCTGGACATTCCCACATAAAGCCTTGGTGTTCTACCCCTTTTAAAAAGATGGATTCAAACTGCCACTCTACTAGGTTATCGGACTCTAGTAGAACGACACAGCCCACATTATCTTTGTGTTTGGCAGCAACTACCGAATAATAGCGGCCATCTCTTTCAAAGAGTTTTGGATCGCGGAAATCAGCGGCAATTAGCTCTTCTGGCAAGTCTGCACCTGTCGCAACTGGATTTTGGGAAATCTTTTCAAAATGAATCCCGTCGTCTGAAAATGCCATATTTTGCACTTGACGGACACCGGTTTCTTCTTCGATATGTCCAGTATACATGAGCCAGAGGCGATCGTCTTTGACGATCGCTGAACCTGAGAAGCAACCATTGCGGTCGTAGTCTTGGTCAGGAGCAAGTGCCACTGGCAAGTGCTCCCAAGTCACCAAGTTCTTACTTTTAGCATGGCCCCAGTGCATTGGCCCCCAAACGCTATCATAAGGATAAAACTGATAAAAGAGATGGTATTCTCCACGAAAATAGACGAATCCATTTGGATCATTAATCCAGCCAATCTCAGCAGAGAAGTGGTTCTCAGGTTTATATTGAGTATTAACCAGATGCTTATTTTCTGCTATAAAATGATTGGCTTTTTCTACTGTAAATGTTTTATTTATCATAAGTATATCCTATTTTATTCCAGTTCCGGAACCACCCAGACCTTGAACAATATATTTCTGAGCGACTACATAGACCAAAATCAACGGAATCGTTGAAATAGTTAATACAGCCATTACCTGATTGATATAAACTGGTTGAGTTGTATTAATAGTTGTAATTGCAACCTGCATTGAAAATTTAGAAGAATCTGTCAAAACCATCAATGGCCAAATATAATCATTCCAGCTTGAAATAAATGATAAAACACCAACTGTAGCAACTGCAGGTTTAGACATTGGAAGCATAATTCTAAAGAAAATTCTAACGATACTTGCTCCATCCATCTTTGCAGACTCAAGAATCTCTTCTGGAATTGCAATAAAGAAATTCCTAAATAAGTAAATATTAAATACACTCGCCAATCCTGGAATAATAACTGCAAGACGATTATTGACCAAACCTAAGGAATTGATAATGGTAAATTGTGGAATTAATACAGTTTCTACTGGAATAATAAGTAAAGCAAGTAAGAAACCAAATAAAATTTTCTTACCTGAAAAATTGACTTTTGCAAAAGCGAAACCGGCCAGTGCATTGACAATAATAGAACCAATAGCAAACGTTCCAGCATAAAAAATGCTGTTCCCTAGATATGTAAAAATACTAAAGCGCTCAAATACTTCCTGATAAGGTTTAAACCAATCAGCGGGATTTAAACTTGGTAAGAAGGCTTGCCAACTAGTCAAATTTTTATAAACATCTGCTTCTGGCTTCATAGCTGAAACTACCATCCAAACCATAGGAAAAAGGAAGAGTCCTGCCAATAGGGTTAACAGAATATATTCTAAGATTGTTGTTGGTTTAAATCGTTTCATCTTAGTCATCCTCCTTCAGAACGCGACGTTGTACTAAGCTAATCATACCAATTAACGTTGTAAATACTAAAGCGATTGAGCTAGAATATCCTACAAGACGATCAGTAAAACCTTGTTGATAAATATAGTACACCATAGTAATTGTTGAGTTTAATGGCCCACCTTGCGTCATAACCATTGGTTGTACAATCAGCTTAAAAGCAGAAATTAAAGTTGTTAACAATACAAACAGGGCTGTTGGTTTTAGTAGGGGCATCGTGATATAACGAAACTGAGCCCATTTTGAGAATCCATCTAATTCAGCAGCTTCATAGACATCTTGTGGAATATTCTGCATTCCTCCTAAAAATAAAAGCATCTGATAACCTGCACCCTGCCAAGCAGAAACAAAAACAATTGCATACATAGCTTGTTTAGGACTAGTCAAGAAAGGTTGAGAAGCAATACCTACCTTATTTAAAATAGCATTTAATAAGCCACTATTTGGATTTAAAAGATAAAGCCAAAGAATAGAAATAACTACCAAGGACATGACAACTGGAGCAAAAAAAGCCACTTTAAAAAACATATTCCCTTTGCGCTTTTTATTAACAATCAAAGCCATTCCTAAGGCCGCTCCCAATTGAACTGGAATAATCCAAACAACAAATTTCAAAGTATTCAAGAAGCTCTTTAAGAAAATCGGATCTTTTGTTAATCGAATAAAATTTTCAAGTCCAACAAATTTTCTTTCATCTGGTGTCAACAAATAATAATCTGTAAAAGCATAATAAATGACCATTCCAACTGGAATTACTAAAAAGATACCTAATAAAATTAAAGCTGGAGCTAAAAAACTATAACCTAGTATGTTATCCTTTATTTTTTCACGTCTTTTTGTATCCACAACAGTTTCTTTACTCATATCCATCTCCTTTAATCATATATATCAAACTAGGCTATTAACAAGAAAGGGGAAGGTAGTTCCAAACATTTTCCTTCCACCTTCTTTTTTACAGATTATTTGAGTGACTGATCAATAGCAGTTTGCATTTCTTTTGTACGAGTATCCAAGACTTTTTGCACATTTGGATTTTCTTCATAATAGCTGATATCTTGCATCGCTTGTTGAAAAGCTCTAGAAACCTGAGGATATGCTACGACAACTGGGCGAGCATGAGCTGTTTTTGAATTTTGTTCCATCAAGAAACGCATTGGTTCGGACACTTTATCTTTGATATTTTCAATTGTAGATTTACGAATCGGAAGGACCGAATTCCCCAAGCTAATAATTTCACTTGATTCTGAATTTGTAGCAAATTTAACAAATTCAGATGCTGCCTCTTTTTTATCAGATTTTGTCGTAACAGCTAATTGCCAACTACCTGAAGGGGATACTAATTTTTTCGTCTTACTAGATACTGGGTAAGGAAGGATACCAAAATCAATATCTTTGTAGTTTGTATTCATGTCAGCAATCGTCCAAGAACCACTCAAAAGCATTGGATACTCTCCTGTTTCAAAACCTTTTTCGACTGGACTAACAGTTGTATAACCTTCTTTTACAAGATTTTGAATGAATTGAACTGCTTCTACACTCTCTTTTGAGTTGAAGTATCCTTCTGCCTTTGTTCCATCTTCGTTTACGACAGAACCATTATTTGACCAAATCAACGGCATATAAGCATATGGTAACATTTCATCGTTTGAATTAATACGAAAATCAATTGCCGGTTTGTTATAATGATCTTTCAATTTTTTAGCAATCGTATTAAATTCATCCCATGTCCATGGCTTTTCTAGCGTTGGAAGCTCTGATTCCGCAATTCCGGCCTCTTTGAACATTTTTTTGTTGTAATAAACACCAACATTCGATTCAGAAAATCCAAATGCATAGAATTTGCCATCATAAGTTCCTTGTTGTTTAATACTGTCCAAAACATCATCCATATTATTATCTTTTAGATAATCATCTAGCGGAGTAATCACTTTAGATTTTGCATAAGCTGCCGTATTTGGTCCATCAAGGGTAATAACATCTGGAAGACTATTAGTCGTGATGGCAGCATTAACCTTATCTTCATATCCTCCACCGCTACCACTACGAGGAATATACTCAGTTACAACCTTGTACTTACTTTTTCCTGATTGATTAAAGTTATCAACAACTTTTTGCCAAGCTTTTCCTTCATTTGTTTCGTCAGAGAATTGTACCCAAACTTTAATATCATTTGAAGAACTCGCTTGTTTTGAGTTAGTCCCTCCACTACAACCTGCAAGTATAGCTAACGATAGCCCCGCAACAACAGATAACATTGTACCTTTACGCATCATTTTCCTCCTTTTTGAAACGTTTCATTTTTTATTTATTTTTTAAACAAGTTTTTTCAACTTGTTTTTGAAACGTTTCATTTATAGTTTATATTATAACAGCGCTTTCATTATTTGTCAAGTGCTGTTTAAATTTTTTTTGTTGTTTTATCTCCCCAAAAATATGTGGGAATTACGATTCGTTTTTCTAGAATCTCTTCTTGCTTAATCATTTTCAGTATCATTGCAACAGATTCTTTTGCCATCATACCAATATCTTGAACTATTGTAGATACTAGGTAAGATTGATCGACAGAAGTTTTTAAACCATCAAAACCAATTATCTGGTAATCATCAGGTGCTATTTTCCCCAGTTCTTTCATAACACTAATAACTCTCAGAGCCATCATATCATTTATTGTAAATATACCATCAATTTCTTTATGAGATTGCAAAAAAATTCTTATCTGATCTTCAGGATTTATTAAAGGTTCTTTCATTTCAAAATTATAGACATCTACCCCTAATTCCTTAGCTTTTTCTCTAAATCCTTTACTTCTGAGTATAGTCTCATTCTCATACATATTAATTGAACCAATAAAAGCAAGGTGCTTATTATTCCTTCTAACCAGTTCCTCTGCTGCAGTTTGTCCTCCTTTGTAATTTGTTGAAGTAACATAGCATACATTTTCCGAAAAATGTCTGTCTATACTTACAAACGGTAAATCAGATAAAATATATTTGTCAATATCAGAATATGTGATACCAATAATTCCATCCACTTTATTTTGTTTCAACATTTCGATATATTCGATTTCATTTTGTGAATCGCTATCAGCGTTACAAATAAATAATTTATAATTATATTTTAATAACTCTTTCTCAACATGATAGGCAAACTCCGAGAAAAATGGATGCCATATGCTCGGAATAATCAATGCGATAGTCTCTGTTCTATTCTTTTTCATACCTCGAGCATAATTATCAGGGATATAGTCCAATGTTTTTATAGCCCTTTGAACTTTCCTTAAAGTTACTTCTTTAATACCTTTTTCTTTATTAATCACACGTGAAACTGTTCCAACACTAACTCCTGCTTCTAAAGCAACATCTTTCATGGTAATTGATTTTCTTTGTTCTACCATATTCTCACCTCCTTTCAATATATAGTATCATGCAACCGCTTTTTTAGCAACTATTTCTCAATCATTTTTGGCCACATACTTTTTCCTATCATGAATAAAATTACTCCAATCGGCTTTCATCCTCCCTTTCAATATTCATGAAAACAACAGGGAAAAACTTGGATGCAAGGCTTTTTTTCGTATCTTCTACAAAAAAAGCAAGAGTTTTAGAGGACTGTGAATCTAGATGTACATTTTGATTAAATGATTGAAGGTCTTTTCTTAACAAAAACACCCCAAAAATTAGATTTTTTCTGTCTAACTTTTGAGGTAGAGTTCAAACGCGAAATAGCGTTTTTTTGTTATTTTTGATTACTCATCTAATCGAATAAACATCATGGCATTTAACAAAGATATGAGTGAGACCGTGTTTATATTATTTGAATAGATCAGTCTCTTATTTTCAATCGGAGGAATAATAAAATTAGAAATGATGATATCATAAGGCGATTCTTCTAAAGATTCCTTTGATAATTCTAATTCAGTCCAAACTTCAAGTTCAAAATTGTTGCTGCAATAATAAGAAAGTGTCTCTGCAACGGATTTTGCATGATACTGATCAAAATTACTCATAACCAGAACCTTCAGCTTTGGCTGATTTTGTAGTAGATTAAGCACCAAATGTTTGGTATGAGTGATGAAGGTATAAGATAGATGATTTACCATCATTGAACTAGAACAAACTTCAAGAGTCTCTAAATAATGAGAAAGCTCTTTTTTTACATCTGAAACAAATTTAGGGAAAATATTTTGAAAATTCCTGATTGTATTCCCTTTTTGATCAAATAAAATAAACTCAGTGGACAACTCCTGACGATACAGATGTGCAGTATTATGCAGATGCCAAATCAGATTATCCTTATTCTCAATCTCAATCTGATACTTGACTGAAATCTGATCAATAAAATCACTCAATAGATGGTAAGATTTTTCAACATAGCTATCCTTTTTTACGCATTTCAAAAAGAGACTTTCATCTATGAAAAACATTTTTTGAAAGTAAGACACAAATAATTGGCAAACAACTTCTTCATCTAAAGAGATATTGTATTCTGATTCAAAACTCTGAGCAACATCTTCTATTCCTTCTGCCTGCATTAAAAAATCCAAACTTTGATCGTTAAAAGAGTCTTTATCTACTTCCATGAAATGACCAAACTTTATTCTATATAGGTTCGTAACTAGGAGCAACTTTAGCATTCTATGCGTTGACAAATTCATTGGAAAGCTTGTTTCCTTATAAACCAATTCTAACAATTGAGATAGGGGCTCTGATGAAAAATTTTCAAATGGCCATTCTAGAAAATAATATTTTTCTGAAAAATATTGTGCAAAAAAGTAACGAATGTCTCTCTCATTTCCAACAATTTGAACAGGAGTCAGACTGATTTCAAATTGAAATTGCTTTCTAATCACTTTATTGATTTGGCTAATAATACGATAGAGCGTAGATGAACTGATATAAAATTCTTTACAAATACTCTCAGCTTGACAACCTTCATTAAAGAAGATAAATTCTAAAATCGAAAAATGAGTTGAATGCTTAAAGAAATGATGGTAAACCATTTCAATATCACTATCATCGGTATTAATAATGCGTATACCATTAGTAGAAGAATGAAAAATCAAGTCAGGAAAAGCAGATTTAACATGGGATAGATCATCTTTGACTGCTCGTTCTGTACAATTTAGTAGCTCTGCTAATTCAGAACGATGAAACCATCGTTTATGTTCAAATAATAATTCTAATAATTCTAATTGCCTATGACTTTTTTTAGATAATAAATCTCTCATGAATATCTTTCTCTCTTTATAAATTATCAAATTTTACCTCTTGCAATTATACCATAAAGACTAGCTATAGCATACTATAACGACTTTTATTAAGATCCTTTATTTCGTATAATAACACGAAACAGGAAATATATAAACAATTTTTTTATTTTACCGTCTATTGAGGGCGTGAATACAGAATCAAATTCAAGTCGAAAGACTATATTTTTAGTTTTTAAAATTATATAATAGCAATGACCAAAATAATTGATTTTTTAATATTAAAATTATATAATAGTAATAATCAAAGAAGTTGATTTTTTGATATTAAAATTATATAATAGCAGTAATCAAAAAATTGATTTTTTGAAATTAAAATAATAAAGGAGGGTAGGCAATGTTGTGGTCAATTATTGCTGGAGGTCTTATTGGGCTCTTGGCAGGTAAAATCACTAAGAAAGATAGTTCTATGGGAATCGTCGCAAATGTATTCGCTGGTTTAATCGGATCATCTGTAGGACAATCCCTCTTAGGTAGTTGGGGCCCATCAATAGCTGGAATGGCTTTGATTCCATCTATTGCAGGAGCAGCAATTGTTGTTACTATAGTATCATTCTTTACAGGTAAAAAATAATTACTTGTAGGATAAACTATTTTTAAATAGATTAGATAGGTAAAAATAGTTTAATGTTAAATCGAAAGGATTGTATATGTCAAAAACAAAGAAAATATTTTTAATTATTTTCTGTATTTTAATCTTGACAATTTTCCTTCCTGTTTTGATAGATTATCATCAAGTTAGTGATCTAGGCATTCAGCTATTTAGCTGGAGACAGAATCATTTCGTTGAATTCTATCTCTCTAGATATGTATTCTGGGGGATTGTGGTTCTATCAACTTTAGTTTTGTTATCGATGTTAGTTGTGTTGTTTTATCCTAAACGTCATTTGGAAATTCAACTTGAAACTAAAAACGATACATTGAAATTAAAGAATTCAGCAATCGAAGGTTTTGTTAGAAGTTTGGTCAGCGATCATGAATTAATCAAAAATCCAACTGTCCATGTAAATTTACGAAGAAATAAATGTTTCGTTAAAGTAGAAGGTAAAGTTATTCCTTCAGATAATATCGCTAACAGATGCCAGCTAATTCAAAATGAAATAGCTAATGGATTGAAGCAATTCTTTGGTATTGAGCGTCAGGTTAAACTAGAAGTTATAGTAAAAGACTACCAGCCTAAACCAAAACCTCAAAAGAAAAAAACTGCTAGTCGAGTAAAGTAAGGAAGTAAGAAATGGAATGGATTAAACAGTATCGATATCCAATTATAGCAGGTCTAATAGGCGTATTTCTCGCTTGTTTGATTGTCTCCTTTGGCTTCTTCAAAACAATATTTGTATTAATTTTAGGAGTACTGGGAGTAGCAGCTGGATTGTATATCCAAAACAACTATATAGACAAATAACTATCTATATAGAAAATAAATAAGTAAATAATAAATAATTTAATAAAGGAGTTTCCTATGTCAAACGAAAAAAACACTAATGTTAATGTAGAAAAGAAAAATTCTACTGTTGTATCTCAAGATGTTAAAGGTGAACTTACTTATGAAGATAAAGTAATTCAAAAAATCATCGGTCTATCTCTAGAAAATATTTCAGGTCTTTTGGAAATCGACGGTGGCTTCTTCTCTAACTTAAAAGACAAACTTGTTAATTCTGATAATGTAACTAATGGAGTTAACGTTGAAGTTGGGAAGTCACAAGTTGCTGTTGACCTTAACGTTGTAGTTGAATACCAAAAGAATGTTCCTGATCTATACAAACAAATCAAAGATGTTGTTGTTGCTGAAGTTAGCAAGATGACTGAATTGGAAGTTGTTGAAGTAAACGTAAACGTTATCGATATCAAAACTAAAGAACAATACGAAGCGGACTCAGTAAGCCTTCAAGACCGCGTATCTGATGTTGCTGAATCAACTGGAGAATTCGCTTCAGAACAATTTGAAAAAGTAAAATCTGGTCTTGGTAGCGGTGTATCTACTGTTCAAGAAAAAGTTGGTGAAGGTTTCGAAAACGTTAAAAATGCAGCAACTGGAACAGTAGCTCAAGAAAACTCTCGCGTAAAATAATCTAATTAAAAGGAGAATTAATCATGTCAGTAGAAGAAAAATTAAATCAAGCTAAAGGTTCTATTAAAGAAGGTGTTGGAAAAGCCATCGGTGATGAAAAAGTGGAAAAAGAAGGAACAACTGAAAAAGTTGTTTCTAAAGTAAAAGAAGTTGCTGAAGATGCCAAAGACGCTGTAGAAGGCGCTATCGAAGGTGTCAAAAATATGCTTCATAAAGAAGAAAAATAAGGTTTAGACTTTATCTATCATTTTAGAACAAAAAAAGAGAACGTTAGTGTAACTGACGTTCTCTTTTTTGTTTATAAAAACCTAGCAAAATATGAAACTATATCAAAAGTAATGGTTATTCAGAATATCTTTGGAATCAAAACTTTTTGCATTCTATCTAAACTTTCTCATAATGTATTTCCGATCTGGTGCTTCAATGATTTCCACGATCTCAAATCCTTCTTTTTGGTAAAGATTCTGAGCTCTTTGATTTGCCTCGAAGACATTTAGAGAAATACTATCTATATCTCCATTTTCAAAGGCCAAACTAACAAATTTCCTTAAAGCCTGGCTACCTAAGCCTTGCCCCTGTTTCTGGGGGATGATAAAAAATCTTCCAATATGAAGATTACTGTCTTCTTGCCTGATTTTCTGGATAAGCCCGACAAACTCTTGTCCTTCAAAGATTGAAAAGATTCCTTCCAAATCTTGCAAGACTTGAATTGTCAAGGGAAAAGGAATCATTGTTCCCATCCATTGTTCTTGAAAGGATTTGCCAAGGGAGTTGGACCATTGGCATACGATCTGAGCATTTTTTGGGCTTACTTTTTCTTCAAAACGAATTGTCATCTTGACCTCACCACCTTATCTATGTTTCTCCATTATACTACTTCTCCTATTTTTTACGAATAAATAAGTATGATTGATTTTTATTTTTTTCTTGTCGGGAGCATTCTCGCTTCCTTTCTTGGTTTGGTCATTGACCGTTTTCCAGAACATTCCATTATCCGACCTGCTAGTCACTGCGATTCCTGTCAGACTCGCTTGCGTCCCTTAGATTTGATTCCGATTCTCTCGCAGGTCTTCAATCGCTTTCGCTGTCGCTACTGCAAGGCTCCTTATCCAGTCTGGTATGCTTTCTTTGAACTAGGCTTGGGTCTTCTCTTTCTGGCTTGGTCATTGGGCTGGCTCTCTTTGGATCAAGTCATCCTAATCACTGCGGGTTTGACCTTGGGCATCTACGACTTTCGCAATCAAGAATATCCCTTACTGGTATGGATGACTTTCCACCTAATCCTCATGGCTTTCTGTGGTTGGAATCTGGTCATGGTTTTCTTCCTTGTCCTTGGAATGTTGGCTCATGTTATCGATATTCGCATGGGCGCAGGGGATTTTCTTTTTCTGGCTTCTTGTGCTCTCGTCTTTAGCGTAACGGAGTTGCTCATCTTGATTCAGTTTGCTTCTGTGATGGGAATTCTAGCCTTTCTCCTGCAAAAGAAAAAGGAAAGACTTCCTTTCGTGCCTTTCCTCTTACTCGCTGCTTGTGTGATTATTTTTGGTAAGCTACTGCTTGTTTGATAAAGTCCTGAATCGGCTCTCCTTGGTGGAGAGCTTTTACGATTTTTGAACCGACGATAACACCATCTGATACCGCATTGAAGCGTTCTACATCGGCTTGACTAGATACGCCAAAACCTGTCAAGACTGGGATATCGGCCACTTGGTGCAATTGTGCTAAGTGCTTGTCTAAGTCTGCACGGTAATTGCCAGATTTCCCTGTTACCCCGTTGATAGCAACGGCATAGACAAATCCTTCTGCCCCATCAATCAACTCTTTCTGGCGTTCAATTCCTGTGGTCAAGCTAACTAAAGGAATCAAAGCAATGTCTGTATCTGCCAAAAATGGTTCTACAAAGTTGGCATGCTCATGAGGCAGGTCTGGAATAATCAAACCCTTAACCGCTGTATTTGCCAAATCTTTGACAAAGTTCTCCACACCGTACTGAAAGAGGGGGTTGAAGTAGGTCATAATGACCACTGGAATCTCTGTTTCAATGGTTTTCAAGGTTTCAACCAAAGCATGTGTAGAGGTCCCGTGGGCTAGACTGCGCAAGCCAGCCTCTTCGATAACAGGTCCATCTGCAACAGGGTCTGAAAAGGGAATGCCCACTTCAATGGCAGAGACACCCAAGTCTTCTAAAAAGTGTATTGTTTCTCCGAGTCCATCCAAACCCTTTTCGTGGTCACCAGCCATGATATAGGGAACGAAAATTCCTTTTCCAGTCGCTTTAATAGCATTTAATTTTTCTGTTAGTTTCTTAGGCATGAGCTTCTCCCTTCTTTGCTGCATCTGCTTCCAAGCGGTCTTTAACTTGAACCACATCCTTGTCTCCACGACCTGATAGACAGACAATCATAGACTTATCTGGTCCAAGTTCTTTAGCTAATTTCACCGCAAAGGCGATAGCATGGCTAGATTCCAAGGCTGGGATAATCCCTTCCACACGAGACAAGAGTTGGAATCCTTCCAAGGCTTCTTCGTCTGTCACAGGAACATAGCTGGCACGTTTGATATCGTGGTAGTGAGAATGCTCTGGACCGATACCAGGATAGTCCAAACCTGCTGAGATAGAGAAGGCTTCAAGAATTTGACCATGGGCATCTTGGAGCACATCCATGAGGGAACCATGAAGGACACCCGGACGCCCCTTGGTCAAGGTAGCTGCGTGGTGCTCTGTGTCTACACCAAGTCCAGCTGCTTCAGCCCCATACATGGCTACTGACTCATCTTCCACAAATGGATGGAAAAGTCCGATGGCATTCGACCCACCACCAACACAGGCTACTAGGGCATCTGGCAGATTTTCACCTGTCATATCGCGATACTGTTGCTTAGCTTCTCTACCGATGACACTTTGGAAGTCACGAACGATTTCTGGGAAAGGATGAGGTCCCAAGGCAGAACCAAGGATATAGTGGGTATCATCGATATTAGCCACCCAAGAACGAAGGGCTGCATTGACCGCATCCTTGAGCACGCGCGAACCGTCTGTCACTGCCTCAACCTTAGCTCCCAAAAGCTCCATACGAAAGACATTGAGGGCTTGGCGTTTAACATCTTCCTCACCCATGTAGATAGTGCATTCCATGTTAAAGAGAGCCGCAGCTGTTGCAGTTGCCACACCGTGCTGACCGGCACCGGTTTCAGCAATAATTTTCTTCTTGCCCATGCGTTTAGCCAGCAAAACTTGTCCCAAGGCATTGTTAATCTTGTGAGCCCCTGTATGGTTGAGGTCTTCCCGTTTGAGATAAATCTTGGCTCCGCCGATATGCTGGGTCAAGTTTTTTGCGTAGTAAAGAGGAGTTTCACGACCTACATACTGGCGCAAAAGTTGGTTTAACTCCTCTTGAAAACTTGGATCTGCCTGACTTTCACGATAAGCCTCTTCTAACTCCAAAACTGCTGTCATCAATGTTTCTGGGACAAAACGTCCACCGAATTTCCCGTAAAATCCATCTTTATTTGGTTCTTGATATGCCATGCTTAACCCTCTCTATAAATCTTCTAATCTTTTCATGATCTTTTTGTCCGTCTGTCTCCACTCCGCTTGATACATCTACTGCATAGGGAGTAAAGTGTTGAATTGCTTTTACTACATTGTCTTCATTAAGCCCACCTGCGATGAAGAAAGGCTGGGCTAGTCGTGTTGTATTCAGTTCGCCCCAATCAAAGGTCTGGCCACTCCCTGCCACAGGGGCATCAAAGAGTAGATAATCTGCCTGAGAATTGGGGACATGCCCCTCTCCATCCACCTGCACAGCCTGAATGCTGGCACAAGGCAAATTCTCAAATAAATCATCTGCCACTTGACCGTGAACTTGAACCAAGTCCAAGCCAACTTTTTCAATGACTTCTAGCAGTTCTACCCGACTTGGTGAAACAAATACACCAACCTTTTTGACATCTGCAGGAATGATCTCAGCCAGCTCTGCAGCCTGATCCAAGGTCACCTGTCTTTTACTAGGTGCAAAGACAAAACCGATGTAGTCCGCTCCTGCTGAAACGGCTGTCTCTACCGCTTCTGTGGTCGATAATCCGCAAATTTTAACCTTTGTCAATCTGCAACTCCTTGATTCTCTGGGCCACATCTTCTGCCTGCATCAGAGCTGTCCCAACTAAAATTCCGTTAAAGTATGGTGCTACTCGTTTCGCATCCTGCCCTGTAAAAATAGCAGATTCAGAAATGTAGAAGCAATCGTCCTTGAAGTATTGTGCCAAGTCTACGCTAGTCTGTAAATCAACATCAAAGGTGGTCAAGTTGCGGTTATTAACCCCAATAATCTCAGCACCAAGCCTGTGGGCCACTTCTAGTTCAGCTAGATTGTGAGTTTCCACCAAGACTTCCAGACCAAGATCTGTCGCGTAGTCGTACAGTTCCTTGAGGCGTTTTTCTGACAAAGCTGCCACAATGAGCAAGATGACTGTTGCACCTGCATTGCGAGCGCGGATGATTTGCTTTTCATCGATGATAAAGTCCTTGTTAAGCGTCGGAATCTCTACCTGACTGGAAATCTCCCGTAGATAATCCAAATGCCCTTTAAAGAAAATCTCATCTGTCAAAACTGAAATCATCACTGCACCGTTTGCTTCATAAGTCTGGGCTTGTTGCACAATATCCACATCGAGATTAATATCTCCCAGACTAGGGCTAGCTTTCTTGACCTCAGCGATTACCTGTAATCTGTCATGGTGATTCTTCAAAAATTCTGCCAAGCGATAGGTCTGGCGCAGAGGCTGGATTTCCTCCAGCTCCATCTGCTCCACCTCACGCGCCTTCTGCTCCAAAATTCGGGCTAAAAATTCCTGACTCATCTTTGATACTCCTGTAATAGTCTGAGTTTTTCAAGGGCCTTGCCACTAGCAATCACTTGACGGGCCAAGGCAACTCCTTCCTTGATGCTATGAACCTTACCATTAGCATAGAAACCAAGACCAGCATTTAAAACTGTCGTTTCCAAGAATGGACTTGGTTCGTTATTGAGAACACTGAGCAAAATTTCTGCATTTTTCTGAGCGTTGCCTCCACGAATATCGTCGATAGCGTAGTCTTCCATCCCCAGATCTTCTGGAGTGAAGCTTGACAAAGTGATTTCTCCATTTTCAAGAAGGGCAATGCTAGTTGTTCCATTCAAACCAGCTTCATCCAATCCTTCTGGACCAGCTACTACAATGGCACGTTTGCGACCCATATTTTTCAAAACCTGAGCTGTACTTTCTAGCAGTTCTGGACGACTAATGCCAAGCAACTGTGTTTCCAAAGCCATTGGATGAATCAGGGGACCAGTCAAGTTCATAATCGTTGGAATTCCCAATTCCAAACGAGCTGGCATGATGTATTTCATGGCTGGATGCATGTTTTTGGCAAAGAGAAAGACGATGCCAGTTTTATCAAAGACCTTACCTAGTTCAGCTGGTTTGAGGTCTAGGTTGATGCCCAAAACTTCGAGGACATCTGCAGAACCAGATTTAGAAGAGATGGAGCGATTTCCGTGTTTTGCCATATGAACACCGCCACCAGCCAAGACAAAGGCTGCGGTTGTTGAGATGTTAAAGCTAAATGACTTATCTCCACCTGTACCACAATTGTCCATGGCATCATGAATCTCAGTTGGAATATGTTGGGCATGTCCTCTCATAACTTGGGCAATGGCTGTGCGTTCTTCAGGTGTTTCCCCCTTCATCTTAAGAGCTAAGAGGAGAGAAGCGATCTGCGCCTCCGTTACACGGCCAGTTACGATACGCTCAATGACATCCGTCATTTCCACACCTGATAAATTTTCAAATTTTGCTAGTTTTTCAATAATCTCTTTCATCCTAGTTTCCTCACTTTACAACCTTCTCGATAAAATTCCGAATAGAAGACAAGCCATCTGGCGTTCCGATGCTCTCTGGATGGTACTGAAAGCCATAAATCGGTAGGTTTTTATGTTGAATACCCATGATAGCTTGGTCATCAGTCGAACGAGCTGTTACTTCAAAGTCTTCTGGCATTTCCTCAATCAAAATACTGTGGTAACGCATGACCGCACGGCCATCCTCGATGTCTTGATACAAAACAGATGGCGCTTCAAAGCTGATATTGCTCTGTTTCCCATGCATGACTTTTGGAGCCAAACCTAATTTACCACCAAAAACTTCTGCGATGGCTTGGTGGCCCAAACAAATCCCAAGAATCGGCTTCTTGCCAGCAAAGTCACGAATCATGTCTTCCATCTTTCCAGCATCAACTGGCCAACCCGGGCCTGGCGAAAAGACCAGACCATCTGCTTTTTCAGCTTCTTCATACAGCTTGGGATCATCATTTCTCAAGACCTGAACTTCTGCAAAATTCCCAATGTATTGGGCCAAGTTATAGGTAAAAGAATCATAGTTGTCAATCAATAAAATCATAGTCTTAGTTCTCCAATTCTAGTCATAGATTTAGCCTTGTTAATGGTTTCTTGGTATTCATTTTGGGCGATGGAGTCGTAGACAATCCCTGCCCCAGCCTGCACATAGGCTGTTTGATTTTTAAGAATCATCGTTCGGATGGCAATGGCGAAATCCATATCACCCGTAGCAGACAGATAGCCTATTGCTCCAGCGTATACGCCCCGTTTTTCTCTTTCCAGTTCATAGATGCGTCTCATGGCCCGAATCTTTGGTGCTCCTGAAACTGTTCCAGCTGGAAGTGTAGCTTTCAAGGCATCCATAGCAGTGAGTTCTGGAAGTAAACGCCCCTTGACCACGCTGGTCAAATGCATGACATAACGGAAAAGCTCCACTTCCATATACTTGGTGACATGAACACTTGCCGTTTCAGAGATACGGCCAATATCATTTCGTCCCAAGTCTACTAACATCCGATGCTCTGCTGTTTCCTTCTCATCCGAAAGCAGGTCTGTCGCCAAAGCCTTGTCCTCTTCATCTGTAGCTCCTCTTGGTCGCGTCCCTGCAATCGGATTGGTTGTCACGATGCCATTTTTGACAGAAACCAAACTTTCTGGACTGGCACCGATGATTTGATAATCCCCAAAATCATAGAAATAAAGGTAATTAGAAGGATTGGTCACGCGGAGATTTCTGTAGAAGTCAAATGGATTTCCAGTAACTTCTGCTGAGAAGCGCTGACTGAGCACGCATTGGAACATATCACCATTTCGAATCAAGTCACGAGCTATTTCCACCATTTCCTCAAACTTCTGAGGAACGATATGGGGTTTGAAGTCTAACGGAGATAGATCCAAGTCTTCAAATTCATTTGGAGCAGGAATACGTAATTCTTCAAGCACTTGGTTCAAGGCTTCTTCCAAGTTTTCTTGACCGCGATCGCTATAGAGAGCATCCTCGATGACATGGATTTTTTCCTTCTTGTGGTCAAAGACCATATAGCTCTCATAGACAAAGAAATGCATGTCTGGCGTTCCAATAGTATCTTCAGGAATTTGACCAATTTCTTCATAAAGCGAAATCATATCGTAACCAACAAAACCAATGGCTCCCCCACCAAAAGGGAGGTCTGAATGGTGCTGGCTCTTATGAGTCACTTCATAAAGAAAATCCAAGGGATCCCGGTCAATCACTTGACCATTTTGATAAAGGACTCCATTTTCATACTGAATCTCAAAAATTGGATTATAAGCTAGGATAGAAAAACGAGCTGTTTCCTTGTCTCTCGGAATACTTTCTAGAATAACCTTGTGTTGCCCCTTTAGACGCATATAAGCCAAGATTGGTGATAAGACATCTCCATGAATGATTCGTTCCATTGTAATTTCCCTTTCAGTTCTACTTCTAGTCCGTGGCAACTGTATGAAAAATCCCCACGCAAAATAACTTGCGTGAGGACGAAATTCGCGGTGCCACCTCAATTATAGGATTTCTCCTATCTCTCATTCCTGTCTTAGAAAGATTCTGTAACAGGCTGTGCGATAAAGGGCACTCCCTTGAGAATTATGTTTTCTTCTCTTGTTTCAGATGGACCCAACCTTACAGCTTTCTCTGCTTGTTTCCAGCAATCACAAGCTCTCTGTGAGAGAAAAGACTGTAATTTTTCCATCTATTATTTTTTAGCTTCTAGATAGTCTGCAATCGCAGCTACGTCCTTGTCTCCACGACCAGAGACATTGATGATGATAATCTCATCTTTACTTAGTTTTGGTGCGCGTTTGACTGCTTCAGCGATAGCATGCGAACTTTCAATTGCTGGGATAATTCCTTCAGTTTTGCTAAGTAGAAGCAAAGCTTGGACAGCCTCTTCATCAGTTGCTGCCACATATTCCACGCGACCTGAATCTTTGAAGTAGGCGTGTTCTGGGCCAACCCCTGGATAGTCCAATCCAGCTGAGATAGAGTAAACTGGAGCCAGTTCTCCATCTTCCCTAAAGACTGCATAAGTCTTCATGCCATCAACAATTCCGATACTACCTTTTGTCATAGTAGCTGCGTGCTTGTCTGTGTCAAGTCCATGACCAGCAGCTTCAACCCCAACCAATTTGACTTCTTCATCAGCTACATACTGAGAAAAAGCACCGATGGCATTGGAACCACCACCTACACAAGCAATAACGTAGTCTGGCAGACGTCCTTCTTTTTCTAAAATTTGACGACGAGATTCTTCACTAATCACTTTTTGGAACTCATGAACAATGGTTGGATATGGGTGAGGACCTACAGCAGATCCTAAAACGTAGAAGGCTTCAAGGTCATTCATCCATGCTCCAAAGGCTGCATCAACCGCATCCTTCAGAGTACGTGTTCCCGTTTCAACTGCATGAACAGTTGCTCCCATCATCTCCATACGGAAAACATTGAGACGTTGACGTTCCACATCCTCTGCTCCCATGTAGACATCACAGGCCATACCAAACTTGGCTGCAGCCGCTGCTGTCGCAACACCGTGCTGACCAGCTCCTGTTTCCGCAATCACTCGTTTTTTGCCCATACGTTTGGCAAGAAGGATTTGCCCTAAAACGTTGTTGAGCTTGTGAGAACCAAGGTGGTTAAGGTCTTCACGTTTGAGATAAATCTTAGCTCCACCTAGGTGCTTTGTCAAACTTTCTGCAAAATAGAGCGGTGTTTCGCGACCTGAATAGTCCTTTAAGTAATGGCGAAATTCTGCCAAAAATTCTGGATCATCCTTGTACTTTTCAAATGTCACTTCCAACTCATCCAACAAAGCCTGAATCGGCTCCGGTACAAAACTACCACCAAATTGTCCAAAATAACCTTTAGTTGTCATAAAAATTTCCTCTTTCTGTATTCATTTGACCTTTTGTTTGCTTTTAATAGTAGCCAAGGAGCTGTAGATAGAACTCAAGTTCATCAAAGCGACTTAAGGCCCTAATAAAAGATAAACAAAATGAGGGATAGAAAAAAGCCCACACACAGAATTAAATTCCATGTGAGGGCGTTGGTAACGCGGTGCCACCTCAATTATAAAGGGACTATCCCCCTTTACATCTCTACCTTGTCTAACAACAAGTTGCACTGTAAGGTGTGCGCACCGAATTTTCATTGTTTCAAATTCATTTTTAAAATCAGCCCACTTTCACTACTTTCAACCACCTGTTCACAATCTCCACAGGCTCCCTGAAGATCAAATATAGTTACTTTTCTGATTTATTGAGAATATTATATGCTATTGTCCGCTTTTTGTCAAGATTTTTTTATGATTTTTTTCAGAACCAAGAATTTCTTCGGAAATTCTCACCAAAGTCTTAACGATGTAATCAACTTCTTCATCGCTTAATTTAGTGTGAAGAGGAAGCGTAATTTCATTTTCAAAGAAGGCATAGGCCTTAGGATAATTGGCCATATCAAAGCCAAGATTCTTATAGGCTGTCAAGAGCGGAAGTGGTTTGTAGTGGACGTTACTTGCAATTCCTGCTTTGGCTAATTCTTGGATGATGAGGTTGCGTTCTTCTAAGCTCGCTCCTTCTACATGGGTGATGTAGAGATGGCGTGAAGATTCGACAGTATTAGTCTTGTGTGCCAATGGATGGATACGAGAACCTGCAAAACCACGATCATAGCGGTTCACAATGTCCTTACGACGTTGCAACAAATTTGGATAGCGGTCCAATTGTACCAAACCAAGTGAAGCCATGATATCTGTCATATTGCACTTGTAGGCAGGAGTTACGATATCGTATTCCCATGAGCCTAGTTGCATCTTGGCAAGAGCATCTTTAGTTTGTCCGTGAAGGGAAAGGATTTGGAATTCCTTGTACATCTCTTCGTCGTCAATCGCTGGATTGGCTTTCCAAGTAGCACTTCCTCCCTCAGCTGTTGTAAAGTTCTTAACGGCATGGAATGAGAAGGAAGTAAAGTCAGCGATAGAACCAGCCGGTTGACCCTTGTAAGTAGATCCCAAAGCATGGGCACTATCAGAGACAATCACGATACGGTTAAAGGCTTTTTGCCACTTGCTTGAAGCAGTAAAGAGGTCACGTTTCTTTTCCACTACTTGGAACAAACGATCATAGTCGCAGATAATCCCTGCAAGCTCTACCGGGATGATCACCTTGGTCTTTTCTGTAATGGCTTGCTCAAGCAAGTCATAGTCCATCTCAAACGTATCTGCTTGGATATCCACCATGACAGGGGTCGCCCCTACGTGAGTGATGACACTACATGAAGCTGTATAGGTCATGGCTGGAACGATGACTTCATCCCCAGGTCCCACTTCCAAAGCGCGTAAAATCAACTCCAGAGCGGCAGTCGCAGAGTTGAGACAGACAGTCTTAGGTGTCTGTGTGTAAAGAGACAAGCGACGCTCTAGTTCTTTTGTCTTAGGACCTGTTGTGATCCAACCAGAACGTAGGGTATCTGCTACTTCAGCAATTTCTGCTTCTGTAATATCGGGTGGTGAAAATGGAATATTGTAATTTGGCATTGATTTGCTCCTTTTATCTGTACTCATTTCCTCATGACTACTTTATTTTAGCACTTCAAACACGGTTTGAAACATGATTTTGATGTCTCCAAGGAAACTAAACTCTCGGAGATAGGCGAGGTTATAGCGCATCTTTTCAGGAAGGACGTGTTCGACATAGGCTTGGTCAACCGACAGACCTTTCTCCGTCATTTGACTGATGATAGTGTCCTCATCCTTGTAGTGAATGCTGGCTGGAGAGGTAATCCCTGCTGGCAAGAGCAAGGTCGCCATCATTTCAGGGCTATACTGCTCTGTGTAGCGTGGCACTTCAGGTCGTGTACCTACAAAAGACATCTCACCTTTAAGAACATTGACCAACTGAGGTAGTTCGTCCAAACGGACACGGCGGATGAAATTGCCAACCTTGGTGATGCGGCTATCATTAGCAGAAGTCACCAGACTTCCTTTTTTATCCGCATCCGTCACCATGGTACGGAACTTCCAAATCTTGAACCGACGGTTATACTGGGTCACGCGCTCTTGCTTGTAAATCACTGGCCCCTTGCTATCCAACTTGATCCATATGCTCAAGATGAGAAAGACTGGGGAAGTCAAAATCAGCAAGATCAAAGCCAGAATCCAATCCAAGCAACGCTTGAAAATCAGCGAACCCTTCCTTTTAGAGACAAGCTGGTAGTAAGACTCAACCTCGCTTGATTTCATTTCCACGGGCAAGGCTTCCCATTTCAGCATGCTGTTTCTCCTTTGTTTTTATTATACTATTTGTCAACATTTTTCATTATACCACAAAATGGAAAAGGCGGTGAAAGAAAGCTGTAATTTGAAGGATTTCCTTCTTATTAATCTAGGAAACTGGTCGCAGGCTGCCCAAAGTACAGCTTTGAGGCTGTGTATAAAGTTGACCTGGTTTAAAGAGATTGTCAAAAAGTATCAGGCCATGGCCCCTGCCTGCAAGCTGTACATCTTGTGATAGGTTCCTCCCAAGGCCAAGAGTTCTTCATGGGTTCCACTCTCGATGATGCGCCCCTTATCCAGAACGTAGATACAGTTGGCGTCTTGGATGGTAGAAAGGCGATGAGCGATGGCAATGGTTGTCCGTCCCTGTCTCATCTTAGCTAGAGAAGCTTGAACCAAACTTTCTGTTTCAGAGTCAATATTGGCTGTCGCTTCATCCAAAATCAGAATTTTAGGCTGACTGGCTACTGTTCTAGCAAAAGCAAGAAGCTGGCGCTGCCCAGTAGAGAAGCTCGAACCACGCTCGGAAACAGGGGAGTCATAACCCTGCGGAAGTTCTTGAGTAAAGGAATCTGCGTCCACGAAGGCTGCCGCAGCCTGGACCTGATCATCACTAATGTCTTGGTACATGGCGATATTGGACTTAATGGTCCCATGATAGAGGAAGGGCTCCTGCAAGACCAGACCGATATTTTTTCTCAGCTCTTCCTGACTGTAGTCCCTAATATCCACACCATCTAAGAGAACTCGCCCTGACTGGAATTCATAAAAACGCATGAGAACATTGATAATCGAAGATTTCCCTGAACCTGTATGACCCACAAAAGCAATGGTTTCACCTTTGTTAACCGAAAAGGAAATATCATCCAAAATCGGATGTTTGCCATCATATGAGAAACACACATGTTCAAACCGAATATTGCCTTCTTTGACTTTAGCCTGGCCATTTTTTTGGAGAGGCTCATAGGTCTTCTCATCAATCAAGGCAAAGACACGGCCAGCAGAAACCATGGACGTTTGAAGAGTTGAAAAGTTTTGCGTCACCTCAATCAAGGGGTCAAAGAGACGATTGATATACTGGATAAAGGCATACATAGTTCCTGCCGTTATTCCCAGATAAAGTCCGCGATAGCCAAAGTAGGCCATCAAGACAGCATAGCCTAGAAGTTTCAGCAAACTCATGGCAGGGCGCAAAAAGAGGGCATCTAAGGCTACAGAACGGTTAGCATAGACCAAGTGTTCTTGGTTAATTTCATCAAATTCTGCTTGCAGACGCTTCTCTTGATTAAAGGTCTGAATAATCCTGATTCCCTCGATGTTTTCAGCTAGCTTGCTATTGATATCAGACAAGAGACTTCTGGTTTTCTCGATAATCTTGACAGACTTTTTCCGATAGAGATTGACCAAAAGGAAAATCAAGGGGAGAAAGAGCAGGACTAAAGCCGTCAAACGAAAATCCAACACCAACATGGTATAAAGGGTTGTCAGAAAGATGAAAACTGCTGAGATAAAGCTGGATAAAATCCCTGAAAACATATCACTGATAGTCTCGGTATCATTGGTCAAACGAGAGACGATAGAGCCTGCTGGCGTCTTGTCAAAATAAGACATGCCTAGTTTTTCCATATTGGCAAAGGCATCGCGACGAATATCCCTAACAATACTGTAGGATACTCGAGCAAAGAGAAGATTGCCGACATACTGAACCAGAGTTTGTAGGATATAAAGGCCATAGTAGACCAGCAAAACGGTCACGGCAAGCTGGTTGAGATTACTGAGGTACTGGTCAATAAAATGGGAGGCCACAAGGGGAATGACACTTTTGATGACCGTAGTCACTAGGAGAAAGCTGAGTGCCAAAAAGGTTAGAAGACCATAAGGTTTAAGATAAGACACCAAGCGCTTCAATACAGCCCATTGTTCTTGTTTATTCTGCATCTTCTTCTCCTTTCATTTCCAACTGTTGAGACTGGTAGGTTTGGGCGTACCAGCCATTCAAAGCTAGCAGGTCTTCGTGTGTCCCGCGTTCGATAATCTGTCCATTTTGCAGTACTAAAATCAAATCTGCATGGACAACTGCACTGAGGCGATGGGCTGTGATGATGGTTGTTTTGTCCTTACGCGTTTCCTTTAGATTATCAATAATCGCATACTCCGTCTTGGCATCCACAGCTGACAAGGAATCATCTAAAATCAAAATATCTGGATCTAAAATCATAGCTCGACTCATAGCCAGACGCTGCTTTTGACCACCAGAAAGACTGACTCCCTTTTCACCAATCAACGTATCAAATCCCTGAGGCATGGCTACAATGTCTTGGTAAACTTGGGCTAGCTTGGTCGCTTCCTCGACCACTGAAAGTGGTAAATCAGGATTCCCAAAGCGGATATTGTCTAAGATAGAGGTCGCAAAGAGGAACTGGTCCTGAGGAACATAGCCCATAAGACTGCGAAGGTCTGTCAAACGATAATCGCGAATATCGTGACCATTTAGATAAATGGCTCCCTTGTCCACATCGAATTCACGCAAGAGGAGCTTGATCAAGGACGTTTTTCCAGAGCCTGTCTGCCCAACCAAGCCCAGAGTTTGCCCTTTTTCCAAACTAAAGTGAATATCCGTCAGTGTTTCCTCGTTTTCAAAGGCAAAGCTATCAATATCGTACTGCAAGCGACCGTTTTCAATGCCATCCAAAGGAAACTCAGGGTCTTGTACAGGTGATTCCTGAGACAAAAGTTCCTCAATTCGCTGGTAAGAAACCTTCCCTCGCTGGGTAATATTAAAGAGGAAGCCGATGGCCATAAGAGGCCAAACTAGCATATCCAAGTAGCTGATAAAGGTAACTAGATTACCAACTGTAATCTGTCCCTCCTGAACCATCAAGGAGCCGACCAAGAGGGTTAACACATAGGATGAACCAACAAATAAGAGAACCATAGGGTCAAAGAGACTATCGTATTTCATGGTTTGCAGGTTCTTCTGGAAGGTCAATTCATTGACTGCCTGAAAGGACTTCAACTCGTCCGCCTGGTAACCGAAAGACTTGGTCACTTTAATACCTGATACAGACTCCTGTACCTTGTTATTGAGTTCGGAAAAGGCAGCTTGGGATTCGCCAAAGGCCTTGTGGGTCTTTCTCCCTAGACGACTGGTCGCATAAGCCATGAAAGGTAAGGGTAAAATGGCAACTAGGGTCATTTGCCATGAAATACTAAAAAGCATGGTCAGCAAAGTCACCAAAGCCGTGATCGAGGCATCCACCGCAGACATAACACCACCCCCTGCGAGACGCGTCAAGGCATTGATATCATTTGTAGCGTGTGCCATCAGGTCCCCTGTACGATAGGTCTGATAAAAGGCTGGAGGCATTTTTGTGAAATGCTCAAACAAGCGAGACCGCATAATCTGTCCCAGACGATAAGAAGTCCCAAGGATATACATACGCCAAACATAGCGCAGATAGTACATCCCAAAGGCTGCAAGAAGCAAGTAAAATAGGTCAAGAAGGAGGTCCTGCTGGGTTAATTGCCCCGATGTAATAGCATCAATAACCCGCCCCATAACCATAGGTGGAATGAGATTGAGTACGGAAACCAAGATCAGGGCCACGATTCCGACTAGATAACGGCGTTTTTCTAACTTGAAAAACCACCAAAGTTTTTGAATAATGGACATAAAATCCCTTTCTGATTGCAAATGGAAACCTGAGGCCAAGACCCCAGGTTTTTCTTATTCATAGGTTACAACTGTGACGGCACCCTTGTCATACTCAGCGATAAAGATATTGGCCACATTGTCATGTCCTTGTTTGCTTAGATTATCAAGCAGCCACTCTTCGCTACGGCCAATCGATTCCAAAACATCGACTTGGATCACACCGTCAGTCACAACTGGATACTTAGGATTTTCATCCCCCATTTGGACCACGATGAGTTGGCCATTTTGCTCCTGCACAGCGCATTTGACCTGTTTCATCTGGAAAATCCCTTGGCTACGAAGTTTGAGAGCAACTTCTGCTGCAGACAAACCAACTGAACGACAGGCTTCTGGGTCAATCTGCCCATTTTTGATAAGGAGAGTTGGTTTTCCATCAATCAAGCGTTTGACAAAACGAACATTGTTATTGAGCCACTTGAGGGTCAAGACCAAAATCGTCCACATCATCAAAATCACTGCATACTGGAGAATGCTGATAGAACTATTGTAAATCACCCCACCGATGATACCACCAAGAACATAGTTCTGAATTTGGTCTGTCGCAGAGTTAGGTGCTAGGTTCCCCTTTCCTGTCACATTGATAACAAAAACAAGCGAGAAGAGCCCCAAGGCCAGTTTGATTAAAATTTCCATATAATTGAGTGTCATTTGTTTACCTCCACCAATTCAATAGCGTCTGTTTGATGCAATTCTAATTTCTCTAAAAGATACTTGTCTGGTTGGCTCCCGTTCATGGCGCGGTAGAAATTTGGACCTACCTTGACAAGCGCTCCATCAGTGGCTGCAGAAGTATTGACATAAACTTCTGATTTATCCACTCCCAAGTCTTTGGAAACAACCTCTATGAAATGAAGGGAGGTTTGAAATTGGTTGTTAGAGGCTTGATTGGTCTGGTATTTTGAGATTGTCACCAAAAGCATGGCCACCAAGGTCAAGGCCAAAATCATGACCAATTCCCGAAACTTAGTCCCCTTTTTATCTCGATAGGCTTTAAAAGCAAAAAATCCTGTGATAGCTAGGAGAACAATTCCAAAGCCAATCATGATGCCATTTTGCTGACTGATTTGGCTAAGTACATAGTCATATGAGTAAAATTTCATTTATTTTCACTCCCTTTCATAAAATCATTCTTAATTATAAACGAAAGAAGGTGATTTTTCAAACCATACGTTGGGGAAATAGACCTTTTTTTGGTATAATAAAATCTATAATCTGAATGAAAAAGGTAACTTTATGAAATTGATCTCATGGAATATTGATTCCCTCAATGCAGCCCTAACGAGTGACTCAGCACGCGCCAAATTGTCCCAAGAAGTCCTACAAACCTTGGTCGCTGAAAACGCTGATATCATTGCTATCCAAGAAACCAAGCTTTCTGCCAAGGGTCCTACAAAGAAACACTTGGAAATTTTAGCAGAACTCTTCCCAGGCTACGAGAACACGTGGCGCTCTTCCCAAGAGCCTGCCCGTAAAGGCTATGCTGGAACCATGTTCCTTTATAAGAAAGAACTTACGCCCACTATCAGCTTCCCAGAAATTGGTGCTCCTTCTACCATGGACTTGGAAGGCCGTATCATCACTCTAGAATTTGATGCATTTTTCGTGACTCAAGTTTACACACCAAATGCTGGCGATGGCCTCAAACGTTTGGAAGAACGTCAAGTCTGGGATGTCAAATATGCTGAGTACTTGGCAGAACTAGACAAAGAAAAACCAGTCCTTGCAACTGGTGACTACAACGTAGCCCACAATGAAATCGACCTTGCAAATCCTGCCAGCAACCGCCGTTCACCAGGATTTACCGACGAGGAACGTGCTGGATTTACCAAACTTTTGGCAACTGGATTTACCGACACCTTCCGCCACATTCACGGCGATGTTCCAGAACGCTACACTTGGTGGGCACAACGCAGCAAGACTTCAAAAATTAACAATACAGGCTGGAGGATCGACTACTGGCTAACAAGTAACCGCGTCGCTGATAAGGTGACCAAGTCAGACATGATTGACTCAGGAGCTCGCCAAGACCACACACCAATTGTCTTGGAAATTGAACTGTAAGGATTTTCACGATGAACTTCAATGCAGTTATTCCTGAGTTTATGGTATCGAATATCGAACAGTCCCGTTCCTTCTACTGTGATTTACTCGGTTTTAGGATTGAATATGAGCGTCCGGAAGAAAACTTTCTCTTCCTTTCTCTTGAAGAGTGCCAGCTAATGCTAGAGGAAGGAACCCCCGAGGAATTGGCTAACCTTACCTACCCATTTGGCCGTGGAGTCAATCTCTCTTTTGGTATAAAGGATGTTCCAAAACTCTATCAAAAAGTGACGGAGGCCAACTACCCTATTTACCGTCCTTTAACCAAGAGAACATTTCGTGTCGGGAATCACTATATCTATCCTCACGAGTTTGCAGTTTTGGACCCAGATGGTTATTTTTTAAGATTTAGCGAGTAGAAAAATAGAGACTGGGAAAATCTTGATAATATGCCTTTTATGATGGAAAAAACCTTCTAAATGTTAGCTAATAAGTTAATTTTTGCCCATTTTTATTATATATGTTCGTTTTTTTAGTCAAAACACTAACAAAACATTTGATTTCTAAAGCTATTTAGTGTAAAATAAAAATATTGGCACAAGCCTAATTAAAATTGAATATCGTTTTACTTGTTTATGTCGGGAATTGGCACGACGTTTCTACAAGGTGCCAGAACACCTAACAATAAGTAAGTTAGCTTTGGGTATGGTTTTTTTCGCCATGCCTATTTTGAGGGACTTACTTAGAGATTAAGTAGGTCCTTTTTCTATTAGTTTTACTTGATAGAAATTTGAAACAAGCAAATGGATTACCTTTTAGACTTTAGGAGGTCTTATGAAATTATTAGAAGAGCGCATCCTCAAGGATGGGCAGATATTGGGTGATAACATCCTCAAAGTAGATTCCTTTTTAACTCACCAAGTTGACTTTAGCTTGATGCGAGAGATTGGTAAGGTTTTTGCGGAAAAATTCGCTGCTGCTGGCATTACCAAGGTCGTAACCATTGAAGCGTCAGGCATTGCCCCAGCCGTTTTTACAGCTGAAGCCTTAAACGTTCCCATGATTTTCGCCAAAAAAGCTAAAAACATCACTATGAACGAAGGCATCTTAACTGCCCAAGTCTACTCCTTTACCAAGCAAGTAACCAGCACCGTTTCTATCGCTGGAAAATTCCTCTCACCAGAGGACAAGGTCTTGATCATTGATGATTTCCTTGCTAACGGCCAAGCTGCTAAAGGCTTGATTCAAATCATCGAAGAGGCCGGTGCCACAGTCGAAGCTATCGGTATTGTGATTGAAAAATCTTTCCAAGATGGTCGTGATTTGCTTGAAAAAGCAGGCTATCCTGTTCTATCACTCGCTCGTTTGGATCGTTTTGAAAATGGTCAAGTCGTATTTAAGGAGGCAGATCTCTAATGCAACAACAAGAAAAACACTCGCAAGCAGCCGTTCTTGGCTTGCAGCACTTACTAGCTATGTACTCGGGATCCATCCTGGTTCCTATTATGATTGCGACAGCCCTTGGCTACTCGGCTGAGCAGTTGACCTACTTGATTTCCACAGATATCTTCATGTGTGGGGTGGCAACCTTCCTCCAACTCCAACTCAACAAATACTTTGGGATTGGACTCCCAGTCGTTCTCGGAGTAGCCTTCCAATCCGTTGCTCCCTTGATTATGATTGGGCAAAGCCATGGTAGTGGCGCTATGTTTGGTGCCCTTATCGCATCAGGGATTTACGTGGTTCTTATTTCAGGCGTCTTCTCAAAAGTGGCCAATCTCTTCCCATCTATCGTAACAGGATCTGTTATTACCACTATTGGTTTAACCTTGATCCCTGTCGCTATTGGAAATATGGGAAATAACGTTCCAGAGCCAACTGGTCAAAGTCTCTTGCTTGCGGCCATCACTATTTTGATCATCCTCTTGATTAACATCTTTACTAAAGGATTTATCAAGTCTATCTCCATTTTGATTGGTCTAGTTGTCGGAACTGCCATTGCTGCTACCATGGGCTTGGTTGACTTCTCTCCTGTTGCAACAGCACCACTTGTCCATGTCCCAACTCCACTCTACTTTGGGATGCCAACCTTTGAGATCTCATCTATTGTCATGATGTGTATCATCGCAACAGTGTCTATGGTTGAATCAACTGGTGTTTACCTAGCCTTGTCTGATATCACAAAAGATCCAATCGACAGCACGCGCCTTCGCAACGGTTACCGCGCAGAAGGTTTGGCCGTACTTCTTGGAGGAATCTTCAACACCTTCCCTTACACAGGATTTTCACAAAACGTTGGTTTGGTTAAATTGTCAGGTATCAAGACTCGCCTGCCAATCTACTACGCAGCTGGTTTCCTCGTTCTCCTTGGACTCCTTCCTAAGTTTGGTGCCCTTGCTCAAATCATTCCGAGCCCTGTCCTCGGTGGTGCTATGCTGGTAATGTTTGGTTTTGTATCGATTCAAGGGATGCAAATCCTCGCCCGCGTTGACTTTGCTAACAACGAACATAACTTCCTTATCGCAGCTGTTTCCATCGCTGCAGGTGTCGGACTCAACAACAGTAATCTCTTTGTCAGCATGCCGACAGCCTTCCAAATGTTCTTCTCAAACGGAATCGTCGTAGCCAGTCTCCTCGCCATTGTCCTCAATGCCGTATTAAATCATAAAAAGAAATAAGAAAAAGAGGTACGAGCCTCTTTTTTATGTTATATCCTTACCTGTCTGTCTTCTGACCGTTGGCCTATGACAAACATGGTAAAGGTTGCTTTGCAGACATTTCTGCCTTCTTGATTGGTGATATCCACATCCACCACACAGGTTGTGCGACCTTGATGGACACATTCTCCTTTAATAGTCAGCACATCGTCGAGTTTTCCTGCTTTGAGGTAGTTGATAGAGGATTGGAGCGTCACTCCGTCTAGTCCTAGCGAGATAACCACCAAACCACTGATTTGGTCACAGAGTGTGAATAGATAGCCACCATGGGCATTGCCATAGTAGTTGAGAGACGAGTCCACTACTTTTGTCGTCACTACAACGTGACCATCTCTCATTTGTTCAATTTCGTAATTTTCAAAGGCAGATATAGCGTCAAAATGAAAGTCTTTCATCGTTTCCTCCTGATATTTCAAACGACACTATGATACTACTTTTTATAGAACTGTGCAAGAAGAAAGTTCCTAGTCTGACAAAATTCCAACCTGCTCTACAAAGCGCATAAAGGCTGCCTGTCCCTGCTCTGTCTGCTTGTAGACTCCTGCATCCTCAAGCACACGTGCAAAGATAGCACCCACAGAGTCCTTGACGATTTCAAGGGCTTTTTCTTTATCTGTTAGGTCTGGATGGTGTTCTCTGAGTTGGTCTGCCCATTCCTGATGATAATCGGCAACTGTATCAGCTTCTCCTATAAGATAGCTAGCTACTTGCTCCACTTCTGCCTTCAAACGAGGTGGTAAGATTGCCAAGCCCATGACTTCAATCAAGCCGATATTTTCCTTCTTGATATGCTGAACATCCTTGTGGGGATGATAGATGCCATCAGGATGCTCTGCTGAAGTCTGATTGTCCCGCAAGACTAAGTCCAACTCAAACTGTCCATCGCGTTTACGAGCAATGGGTGTAATGGTATGATGCGGTATCCCGTCTGTTTCTGCCAAAATCTGCACTGCAGGATCTGAATACTGACGCCACTCCTGTAAAATCTTGTCAGCTAAGTTGATCAAATCTTCTTTGGAATCAGAAGTCAAACGTAGCACTGACATAGGCCACTTGACAATTCCAGCCTTGACCTGCTCAAAACCAGCAAATCGGAAAGTCTTTTGCAAGGGAGCCAATTCCATAGGAAATACGTGACGGCCTCCCTGATAATGATCATGAGTTAGAATAGACCCCCCCACAATCGGCAAGTCGGCATTAGAACCTGCAAAATAGCCTGGAAACTGCTCTACGATAGCCAACAGACGTTCAAAGCTGAGACGGCTGATAGCCATGGGGCGGTGCTGGCCATCTAAGAAAATACAGTGCTCATTAAAATAAGCGTAGGGCGAATACTGGAAGCCCCACTCCTGACCAGCCATTTCAAAACGGATAATGCGGTGGTTGCTGCGAGCTGGATGATTAACCCGACCATGGTAGCCCTCGTTCTCTAGACAAAGCTGACACTGTGGATAATTACTAGCTTGCACCGACTTGGCTGCCGCAATCTCCTTTGGATCCTTTTCAGGCTTAGAGAGGTTGATGGTAATCTCAAGTTCTCCATAGTCAGATGGAACACGATAAGCAATATTCTTAGCAATGGCCTTGAGTTTGATGTAGTCATTTTTCTGGCTAAGTTGGTAAAAATCTCCTATTGCCTGCTCAGGAGATTGGGCGTAGGTTTCCCAGAAGTCACGATTGACCTGACTGGGACAAGGGGTCACCAAGTCCATCAGTTCAGCACCAAGGATTTCACGCGCAGTCTGACTATCCTCAATCCTCTCTAATCGAACCGCTTCCTCAACCAGCTGGTCCTTGAGGTCAATCAATTTATCCAAATTGGTCTCAATTTCCAAAACACCCTCTCCCACTCGTGCCAAGACACGATTGGTCAGGTAGATTCGATCCATTTCCTCAAATGAACTTTCAGAAATGATCTGTGTTACAAATTTATCTACTAGGGTCACTAGACAACCTCCTTTTGACTAGTGAAGGACGCGAGTCCCACCTGCAACTTCAGCGATATAGAAGCTTGGAGCGTATCCAACTACTTCCTCGTAGTGTTTGCCTACAGCTTCCTTAAAGGCCTCAACAGTATCTTTTTGCACCAAGGCAATGGCACAGCCACCAAAACCTGCCCCTGTCATACGAGCACCAAGAACGCCTTCTTGTGCCCAAGCTGTGTGAACAAGGGTATCCAATTCCAAACCAGTTACTTCATAATCATGCTCAAGAGAAACGTGAGAAGCATTCATCAAGCGACCAAATGTTTCCAAATCTCCTGCTTGGAGGGCTGCTTGAGCTTTAAGCGTACGTTGGTTTTCAAGCACAGCATGACGAGCACGTTTCAAACGATTTTCATCTTTAATCAGGTAGCTATATTGGTCAAAGACCCACTCATCCAATTCACCCAAGGTCTGAATATCCAAGGCAACTTGCAACTCTTCCACTGCTTTTTCACACTCAGCACGACGTTCATTGTATTTAGAGTCGGCCAATTCACGGCGTTTGTTAGTGTTCATGATAACAACGACATTGTCTTTTAAATCAAGTGGCACCAAGTCGTATTCTAGAGTGTTGGTATCTAGGTAAATAGCACGTTGGTCAGCCCCCATACCGATGGCAAACTGGTCCATAATACCAGAGTTGACTCCGATAAAGTTGTTTTCTGTTTGTTTTCCGATTTTAACCAAATCCAAACGGTCTAGTTTTAAATCAAAGAGATGCTCTGCCACGACCCCTGTCAAGAGTTCCAAGGATGCAGATGATGACAAGCCTGCACCATTTGGGATATTTCCAAAGACATAAAAATCAAAACCTTTGTCAATGACATGGCCAGCTTCTTGCAAGAAATGGAGAACCCCTTTTGGATAGTTGGTCCAGTTGTGCTCTTTTTCAAATTTGAGGTCAGCAAGAGGAACTTCAATAATGCCCTTGTCCTCAAAGTTAGCTGAGTAGAAACGCAAAACTTGATCGTCACGCTTGCGAGCCGCTCCATAAGTTCCCAAGGAAATAGCCGCGGGAAAAACGTGTCCACCATTGTAATCCGTGTGTTCACCAATTAAATTGATGCGTCCTGGTGAAAAGAAAGTTTGGTCTGCTTCTTGACCAAAAACGGCAAGAAATTCTTTGCGAAGGGCTTCAGCAGTAAGATGTTGTGTCATATGATTTCTCCTTTGACTGTCCGTTAAGTCACCTTAACGTGTAATCGTTTTCTTCTATTGTATCCAAGGGATTTCCCAAGGTCAATCCTTTTTACTAAACTTTTACTAAAATATAGGTAAAAAGCAGAAAAATATGATATACTAACCTCATCAAGGAGGATTTATGGCTACCTTAAAAGACATTGCACAGCTAGCCTCTGTCTCTATCGCGACCGTATCCCGCGTCCTCAATCGCGACCAGAGCCTATCTGTTACAGAAGAAACCAGACACCGTATTTTAACCGTTGCTGAAGAGCTGGGCTACACCAAGCACCTCAAGACAGGCGAGTCCCACAAGCCCAAGCAAAAGATTGCCATTATCCAATGGATCAGCGAACAAGGGGAGCTAGATGACCTCTACTACTACCAGATTCGCCTAGGAATAGAAAAACGAGCCCAAGAGTTGGACTATGATATCTTGCGCTATTTTAATGACCATCCTTTTACCTTAAGCGAGGAAGTGATTGGGATTCTCTGCATCGGAAAGTTTAGCCGAGCTCAGATTTCTACCTTTGAAGAATACCAAAAGCCTCTAGTCTTTCTAGACAGCGATACACTTTCCCTGGGACATACCTGCATTATCACAGACTTTTACACTGCCATGAAGCAGGTTGTCGATTATTTCCTCAGCCAAGGAATGGACCGTATCGGGATTCTAACAGGCCTTGAGGAAACAACTGACCAGGAAGAAATCATTGAGGATAAGCGGCTTGAAAATTTCAGAAACTACAGTCAAGCAAAGGGAATCTACCATGATGAACTGGTCTTTCAAGGAAGCTTTACTGCCCAGTCTGGCTATGACTTAATGAAACATGCCATTCAGAGCTTGGGAGACCAACTGCCACCAGCATTTTTTGCTGCTAGCGATAGTTTAGCCATTGGTGCCCTCCGTGCCCTCCAAGAAGCTGGAATCAGTCTACCAGACCGCGTCAGCCTCATTTCTTTCAACGACACCAGCCTGACCAAGCAGGTTTATCCTCCCCTTTCCAGCATCACGGTTTATACTGAGGAAATGGGCCGAGCAGGTATGGATATTCTTAACAAGGAAGTACTCCACGGTCGCAAAATCCCTAGCCTGACTATGCTGGGAACCAGACTGACTCTAAGAGAGAGTACTCTGCCATAACTTCACAAATTAATACTCTTCGAAAATCTCTTCAAACCGCGTCAACGTCTCCTTGCCGTACTCAAGTATAGCCTGCAGCTAGTTTCCTAGTTTGCTCTTTGATCTTCATTGAGTATAAATATAACAAAAAATCCTAATAGAGAGTCTCAAATCTCCATTAGGATTTTCTTTTTTAATCCATCACAATCATAGACTTAATAGTTTTACGTTCATCCATGTCTTTGTAGGCTTGGTCGATATCTTCCAGTCTATAACTTGAAGTAAAGACGCGACCTGGATTGATATCACCATCAAGGACAGCTTTTAGTAAAAATTGCTTATCGTAGGTTGTCGTAGAAGCTGCTCCACCTGCCACAGAGATATTTTGCATAAAGGTCGAACCAAGAGCACGGTTATTATAGTGAGGCACACCAACAAATCCCATGCGTCCTCCATTATGAAGAACACCAAGCGCCTGTTCCACAGCAGCCTCCGTACCGACGCACTCAAGTGCTGCATCTGCTCCTCCTCCGAGGATTTCACGTACCTTGGCAATACCTTCTTGACCTCGCTCAGCTACAACAGCTGTCGCTCCTGACTCCAGAGCCATCTTTTGACGGTCTTCATGACGGCTCATAAGAATAATTTGCGACGCACCACGCATCTTGGCCGCGATGACAGCACATTGACCGACAGCCCCATCACCAATGACCACAACCTTATCCCCTTTTTGAACATTTGCAACACGCGCCGCATGATAGCCTGTTGGCATGACATCAGCAAGAGTCAAGAGGGACTTGAGCATGCCTTCTGTGTAATCAGAAGGTTGTCCAGGAATTTTAATCAATGCCCAGTTTGCATAGTGGAATCGAATGTATTCTGCTTGAAAATCGCCTCCCAAGTTGTTACCAATATGATTGTCGCAAGAGCCGTCAAATCCAGCAAGACAAGCATCACACTTCCCACATCCATGTGTAAAAGGGACAATCACAAAATCACCTGATTTTACTGTTGTAATGGCTTCTCCAGTTTCTTCAACGATTCCAATCGCTTCGTGTCCACTATTCTTGTGTCCAGCTTTCGTTTCTGGATTACGGTACCTCCATAAATCCGAACCACAAACGCACGCGCGAACTACACGAATAATCACATCATCTGCGTCTATAATTTGCGGACGTTCAATGCTGGCAAGACCAACCTGGCCTGCCTTTGTATATACTGCTGATTTCATTTAAAATTTTCCTTCCTTGTAAAGTTTAATTTTGAGATTTAAACGATTTAAAGCTACCTGTAACTGAGACAAGCGTTCCTCTAATTTTTGCTTTTCTTCTTCTAAAATACCAAGCCTCTCCTCTCTCGTTTCATCCCCCTTTTGGTAGAGCGACATATAGTCAACTAAACTATCTATAGAGACACCCGCCGAACGAAAACACTTAATAAATTCCAGCGCTTCGATATCCTGATCTTGAAAATCACGAATCCCAGTAGCAGTACGAGTAATCGGTGGCACAAGACCAACCCGTTCATAATACCGAATCGTATCCGCTGAAATTCCCAACAAATCACTGGCAGATTTAATATTCACACGCTAACCTCCCTCTCATTTCATTCAGTGAGTTTACGCTATTTTAATTCACTTATCTTATTATATAACTTTGAGTTGACTCCAAGTCAAGCATTTTGCACCTAATCGAAAAATTTTAGCATTATCAGTTCTCTTATTAGCATGCCTTTTCATTAGTCAAATAGTATGGTGAAAACATCTTTCAAATCAAATATCAAAAAGACCTCAACAAAAGGTCGCTTTTTCTAGTGTTGATGCCCATTGGGTTGCTCTAAGGTTGTTACCCTCCGTTTATGTTGCACATGATTGCTTTCGCTGGCATCCACTTCGATGGTAATATTCTGAATTCCTCTTTCTTCTAAGAGCTGACGCACTTGATTCTTTGTTGCTATCATCTGCTCCCAATCCTCTAAACAGAGATGAATAATGGCATTATTTTCCAGACCATCCATGGACCAAATGCTAAGTTGATTGACACTTTTGACATTGATCAAAGCCTCCAAATCCTTCTTCAAATCACCCGTCTCTACTCCTTCTGGTACAGCATCCAAGAAAATCTTTAACGCGCTCCAAAAGCGAGGAATAGCTTTTGTTAGAATGAAGATAGAAATGACAAGCGATAAGAGCGGATCAAGGATATACCAATCTGTAAATCTGAGGATAATCGCCATTAGAATGACAGCCAACCAACCAAGAGTATCTTCCAAAAAATGCAGGCTAAGAATTGACTCATTTTTTGTCTTTCCCTTACGAACTACTAGACTAGCTAGCACATTGATACTTACTGCAATGACTCCTAGCCAGAGGATACCTTCATCATTAACAGGCTGTGGATTAAAAAGTTTAGTTATATTTTCCAAAATCACTAGGATGGATCCTGTGATAAGAATCACAGCAGTCACCAGGGCCCCTAAAAGACTAAATCGCTTGTAACCCAAGGTGTACTGCCTATCTTCTTCTCGATTTGAGATTGTTTCCAAAAAGGCCGATATGCCAATGGCTATAGCATCTCCCAAGTCATGAACAGAATCAGCGAGAACGGCACTCGAACCAAATATTCCTCCTGCGATAAACTCAACAATAGCATAGCTTAAATTTAAGAAAAAAGCTACCCAAACAGTATATTTTGTCTTCATCTTTCTCATTCCTTTGTTATAATAGATTTATGAATACCTTGTTCATTATCATTATCCACTAAAACTCAAAGAAAGGATAGAAGCAAAACGTCAGCTTTATTCAGTTCTGAACAATTTGCCTCAAGTGTCCATATGACTACCATTGACCGCCGTATCAGCAAAACAAAAAAAGCCATCTATCAAGCTTTTCTACAACTTTTAAACGATAAGGGTTACGAAGCCACTACAGTTCAGGATATCATTGATCTCGCAGATGTGGGACGATCCACCTTTTACTGTCACTATGAGAGTAAGGAACTACTTCTGGACGCGCTTTGCCGCCACCTCTTCCATCATCTCTTTGAAAGAGAGCAACCCATTTCAACTGAGGACTACCTCGCCCACCTCTTTCTCCATTTTCAGAAAAACCAAGACCATATCACCAGTTTACTATTCTCCAAGAATGACTATTTCCTCCGTCAACTCCAGAGAGAGCTGGAGCACCACGTCTATCCCATGCTGGTTGATGAGTTGAAAGAAGCACACCCAAGTCTGCCTGTTTCTTACCTCCAACACTTAGTCGTGTCCAACTTTATCGAGACATTGACATGGTGGCTCAAAAAAGGACAAAACTTGACAGACCAAGAAGTTGTCCAGTTTTATCTAGACCTTCTCATTCCTAAAAATTGAATACAGATTAAAGCTCAGTTGCCTTATTTCTAGGCTACTGAGTTTTTTATCTTTTCAATAATCAAAAAGCCCAGACGACATTGTCTGAGCAGTTTTCTATATGGTCGTTTAACAAAGTTGAGTTTGACATTTTCAAACTATTTCTTCAACAAACCTTCTTCTTGTAGAAACTCCTTGGCTACTTGCTCTGCTGACTTGCCTTCGACACCGACTTGATAGTTAAGCTGGCTCATCTGGCTTTCAGTAATTTTTCCAGCCAATTTATTGAGAACTGTTTCCAACTCTGGATGTTTCTTGAGAAGAGCTTCTTTCATTAGTGGAGCCCCTTGATAAGGTGGGAAGAGTTGTTTGTCATCTTCCAAGACCTGTAAATCATAACGTGCCAACTCCGCATCTGTCGAATAGGCATCTGTGATTTGAATATCACCTGACTGAATCGCCTGATAGCGAAGAGCTGGCTCCATGGTCGCTACATTGAGATTGAGACCATACATTGACTGCAAGCCCTTATTTCCATCTTCACGGTCATTAAACTCAAGTGTAAAGCCTGCCTTTAGCTGCCCTTCCACTTTTTTCAAGTCCGAAATGGTCTTCAAGCCATATTCTTGAGCAATCTTTTTCGGAACAGCTACAGCATAGGTATTTTGATAAGACATGGGTTTGAGATAGGCTAGATGATCCTGTTTGGCAATGCCATCACGCGCTACATCATAAACCTGCTCTGGCTCATGACTCACTTTCGGTGATGGCTGAAGTAAACTTTCAGTCACCGTTCCTGTAAATTCAGGATAGATGTCAATATCGCCTTTTTTCAAAGCTTCATAAAGAAAGCTTGTTTTCCCAAAATTCGGTTTAACAGTCGCAGTCATACTAGTATTTTCTTCAATCAGTAACTTATACATATTGGCCAAAATTTCTGGTTCTGGTCCCAATTTCCCAGCAATCACCAAGTTTTCTTTCTCTTTTTGAGCGAACAGAGCTGGGCTATAAGACAAACCAAGCAATATGGTCACCAAGGCAAAACCAGAGAAAATCGTCCGCAATTTTGCTTTTTCCATCACTTTTAGTAGGAAGTTAAAGGCAATGGCCAGCACTGCAGAAGAAAGGGCCCCAATCAAAATCAGACTGGCATTATTGCGGTCAATTCCCAAAAGGATAAAGGAACCTAGTCCACCTGCACCAATCAAGGCCGCCAAGGTTGCCGTACCGATAATCAAGACCGCTGCCGTCCGAATCCCAGACATGATGACAGGCATGGCAAGTGGAATTTCAAACTTCTTGAGTCGCTCCCATCTAGTCATCCCAAAGGCAATCCCAGCCTCTTGCAGACTTGGATCAATTCCCTTGAGTCCAGTGATGGTATTTTGTAAGATCGGGAAAATCGCATAAATCACTAGCGCTGTCAAAGCTGGTAAGGTCCCAATCCCCATCAAGGGGATAAAGAGCCCCAGCAAGGCCAGAGACGGGATGGTCTGGAAAATCCCTGCAATCTGCAAAACCCAATCCGCCAACTTCTCATGATAGCGAAGATAAACAGCCAAGGGAATCGCTATAAAGATGGCCAGTAACAAGGTCAAAAGGGACAACTGCAAATGTTGAGATAGAGCTGTCAACCAATCACTAAAACGATCCTGAAAAGTTGCAATTAAATTAGTCATGAACACTACCTCCAAACAAGTCTGCTACAAATTCTGTGGCAGGAGCTTTTAAAATAGTCTCGGGATTGGCTACCTGACGAATCTCTCCATCCTGCAAGACAGCAATACGGTCCGCCAATTTCAAGGCTTCATCCGTATCATGAGTTACAAAAATAGTTGTCATCCCAAACTCTTTATGCAACTCTTTAGTCAGAATTTGCAACTGCTTGCGAGAAATAGCATCCAAGGCTGAAAAAGGTTCATCCATGAGGAGAATCTTAGGCTGACCAATCATAGCACGAACAATACCAACCCGTTGCTGTTCTCCACCAGATAATTCACTAGGAAGTCGAAGTCCATACTCAGCCACTGGTAAACCAACCTTTGCCAAAAGCTCTTCTGTTTTCTTAGAAATTTCTTCCTTAGTCCAGCCCTTCATTTCAGGAATCAGGGCAATATTTTCCGCGACCGTAAGATTGGGAAAGAGAGCAATAGCCTGTAAGACATAACCAGTAGAAAGACGAAGTTCACGCTCATTATAATCTTTGATGCGCTTGCCATCCATATAAATATTTCCATCAGTCGGTTCCAAGAGACGGTTAATCATCTTAATCATGGTCGTCTTACCTGAGCCAGATGGACCAACTAAAACCATAAATTCCCCATTCTCAATCCGTAAATTGACATCTCTCAAGACATCTTTTTCTGTGTAGCGTAGCGCCACATTTTTGTATTCAATCATTCTGTATCCTCAATTTAAAACTTGCCTCGATTGGTCAAGTCTTCTACCCTAGGCATGACTTTCTTATTGCCTCAATGCTCCACCATTTTCCTGTTTTCTAGACGAAAGATATCATACTGGGCATGGGCAACTCCATCAGTCTAAGTCTGACCATAGCGAACCACCTAGTTTCCTTGTCCTAAGAGTTGGAAAACAAAGTCAAAAGTGGCCTTTACTTATAAACAGCTAATCTGCTCCATTTTAAAACTCATTTTCCTTCTCTTTCAGGTTAGCCAAAATTCTTTCTTGAAAACCTTCAAACTGACGAATTTCTACCTCTGAAAATCCTTTATAAAAGATCGAATCCAACTTCTGACTAACACGATTCCCCACTTCTTTCTGGGACTTGCCCAACTCTGTTAAAACCAAATACTTCTTACGCTTATCTTCTCCACATGGACTAATAGTTACAAGATTTTGTTCCTCTAGCTTTTTAATCATAGTAGTCAGCGTATTATTCGCAAGCCCAGTCGCAAGCGCAATGTCTGTCGCAGTTGCACAACCTGTCTCACTATTCCATAAAACCGCTAAAATCTTGCCCTGTTCACCCCTATAAAGAGACTCAGGATCTTGACTCAGTAACTTTTGAAAAATCCGCCCATTCAACAAACGAATATGATGGGCTAGCAAATGACTATCTTTCATGATACCTCCAATTTATTTCGATATCGAAATGAATAAACCCATTCTAACACTCAACATTTCATCTGTCAACTATTTCGATTTAGAAATAATTTTTCCAAGTAAAAAAATCTCCCACCCAAGGTAGAAGATTTCAATCTTATAAAACTTAATCCGTCATGTCCGATACCAACGTTCGATGCTCCAATGGAATACTGCACATAACTAGCAAGAAAATAAAACCTGACTGAATCCAGAAGAGGGCCAAGTCAAAGATTCCGTGCACAGCAACCACTGTAAGGAAAGATAGATAAAGACCGATAATCGGACGTTTCCCTGACTCCTGACTCATATCCATCATCATGCGAACAGGAGCAACCGAAGACAAAACTAATAAAATGGTCCCCACAATTCCGTAACTCAGAATCGTGTCAATATAAAGACTATGAGCATGTTCATGATAAGGAGCATGGATCCGAGGATAAGAGTGCATGTAGGTCAATGGTCCCTCACCCCAAAAAGGATTTTGCTTAAACAAGGCCATCCCAGCATCCCAGATAGAAATTCGTTCTTCCATAGAAGAGTCTAACGTCCCCATCCGAACTCCCAAATCACTAGAAAAGAGGAAGCTCAAGCCAATTGCAAAGACCCCAATACTAAGCCAAAAGGCCTTCCAGTTTTTAATGGTCGTAAAGAGATAAATAATGGCTCCAGCGATAATAGCAGGAAAGGCAGTTCGATTTTGCGTAAAGTTCAAACCAAAGAGATTCACAAAGCCTGCCATCACACAGAATATTTTCAACCAATTCAACTTGGTCGTTGTAAACAGATAGAAAGCAATCATGATACAGAAACAACAAATAATTCCATAATAATTAGGATTAAAGAAGGTCACTTCTGCCCGATTCTGATGCCAGACCTGCATATTGGGTGAAAGAAAAGCATAGTTGAATTTCTTCACAATTTGGAAATGTTCTAAACTCGCAAAAGCAGCTGACAAGACGCTACCAAACAAGATGAGCTGCAAAATCAATCGAAAGAATTTATGTGATAAAATCGACTGATAGTGCAAAAAGAAAACAGTAAATAAAAAAATTCCTACTGAAGCCACAAGACCCATCCAATTTTGTGCAAAAATGGATATAACAGTACTATAGCCAAGAAAAAGAAGTAGCATCGGATGCTCCCCCATTTTCTGAAGAATACTTTTCATGTCTCCTGTAAAAATCAAACTAATAATATATAAACAGAATACAACTACAAAAAGATAAAAGGGTAAAAAGATACTCAGGATAATTCCCAATAAAATCAGCTCTTTACTAGACAACCCTTTCAGCTTTTCAATAAAGCCTATTGATTTCAAAATGAATCCTTTCTCTCCAAATCAGTTGATTCAGATAATAGTAAGCTACCCTATATTGTACCACTTTTTTAGCAATTTGAAAACAAAGGAAACGTTTCCTAAAATAAAAACCCTAGCGTATTAACCATATGAAGTTTTCAAAATATTACCTCAACTCCATTTTCAATTACTCGATAAGTCTGACTTTGCAGATCAATTTCTGCAACTGCTGTTACGGACTTATCTTTATTTTGACGTTTGATGACAATGCTGTGAGCTGTTGGTGTCTCTATCTCAATAGTCCCTTCTAGATCAAAGGCTTCTGAACGATTACGGAAAGAAAATAGGTTGAGAAGTGCCTTTACCACAGGACGTTGGACTTCTTCTGCTATTTCCGCATTGCTATAGTAATGACGATTAATATTGCGACCTTCCTTGGTTTCTTCTAATAATTTCAAGTCATTCTTGCCTGCTAATAGCCCTACATAGTAAATCTGAGGAATACCTGGAGCAAAAGCTTGAATTAAACGTGCAAGGAAATACTTGATATCATTATCTCCAAGAGCAGAATAGTAAGTTGAATTGATTTGGTAGATGTCTAAATTGTTATACTCTGCACTAGAGTACTTACGTTTGACATTCGCTCCAACCTTATAGAGCTCATTTGAAGCATAGTCAATCTCCTCATCAGTCAGGATATCCTTGACATCTACCACTCCAATCCCATCATGGGTGTCTAGCGTCGTAAATTGCTTCATTGGGCTCATCTTTAACCACTTAGCCAAACGCTCTGTTCTGGAACTGTAAGGAGTATAAAGTGTCACCATTGGCAGAGCAAAATCATAAACATAGTAATCATGATTCGCTATTTTAAACTGAATCGAGTAGTGTTCATGAATCTCAGGTAAGAGCTCTGTCCCATATTCCGCAGCGATATCTCGAACTTTGTCCAATAAATCCCAAATATCTGGTTCCACAAAGAAATCATTAGTATCCAATTTCTTCACTGCATAAGCAAAGGCATCTAGACGAATCAAATCACACCCATTACTTGCCAAGTGCTGAATGGTCTTACGGATAAATTCCATCGTTACTTCTTTGGTCACATCAAGATCAATCTGCTCCTCACCAAAAGTATTCCACAAATGTTCCACTGACCCATCTACAAAAAGAATCTCTTGCTTTGGAGCGCGATCCTTACGCTTGTAAATTAAATCTACATCAGACTGTGTCGGACGATTTTCTGGCCAAAACTTATCCCAGTTTAAAAAGAGATCTTTAAATTCACTGGCTTCATGTTTTTCTTGATAGTCCTTATAGTACTTGGATTGACGAGAAATATGGTTAATCATAAAGTCAAACATAAGATAATATTTCTCACCTAAACGCTGAACATCCTCCCAATCACCAAAAGCTGAATCCACTTCGTCATAGTCAACTGGCGCAAATCCACGATCACCTGTTGATGGAAAAAATGGTAGAAGGTGAACTCCTCCAATAGCATCTCCAAAATGCTCTTCCAAATTCTCATATAAGTCTTTAAGATTAGTCCCCAGACTATCTGAATAGGTAATCAACATGGTTTTATTCTGAATTGGCATCATTACTCTCCTTTTTCTAATTGAAGCCAAGTCTCATATGACCTGGCTTTTTTGAGTTTATCTATTTTAAGAATTGCTTCATAGGGTACGATTGAAATCAGCAAGCTGAATCGTCTCTTTGTATCTAGAATTGAACACACCCTAAGCTCTGTATGAAAAAGATGAATCCTCCAAGAAGCCAAGGCTTCTTATTCAGATTCCCTATTTTCACTGTGAGCTTTTAACGGGCTTTGTATCTTATTACTTCACTGCGCCGTTGCTCATTCCTGCGATGATATGGCGTTGGAAGAAGAGATAGACAATGGTGATACTGATAATGCCGACCACGTAAGAGGCAAAGCTTGGTCCGTAGTCGTTGAAATATTGGCCTGCGTAGTTGTATTGGAAGAGAGGCAAAGTCCACATTTTGGAATCCCGGTTCAAGATAAGGAGTGGCAACATGAAGTCATTCCAGAACCAAAGGGCATTGATGATCATGGTTGTCGCATGCATCGGTTTCATCATTGGGAAGATGATGCGGAAATAGGTTGTAAATTTATTAGCCCCATCGATCTCCGCAGCTTCATCCAGACTTTCTGGGATCGAGATTTTGATATAGCCAACATAAAGAAAGAGGGTCTGTGGAATCGCATAGGTCAAGTAGAGCAAGATCAAACCAAAGGTATTAGCCAAACCGAGTTTACTCATCATGACCGTAATCGGAATCATGATGACTTGGAAAGGTACGAAGATTCCGAGGATTAAGAGGGTATACATGATGGTAAAGGCTTTCCTTTTACTCATATTGCGAGCGATGGAGTAGGCTGCCATAGGGACAAAGATCATTACTGCAAGTAAAGACAAGACAGTGATGACGACAGAGTTCCAATAATAGCCTCCGATCCCATCAGCTAAGAGACGGCTAAAGTTGTCCCATGTGAAGTTGGTTGGAAAGCCAAAGAAATTATCTACAATATCCTTAGTGGGTTTGAAGGAACTAAAGAGGGTCGCAAGGAGCGGCACTAAAATCAGAACCGATCCTAGAATCAATAGAATGTATTTGCCAATCAGGGCTTTTCTTTCATCTTGTTTCATCATACTTCTCCTCTTAAATTTCAAATTTCTTAGATACTCTCAATTGGATGATCGAAATCACTACAATTAAGAAGAACAAGATTACGGCAATGGCATTGGCATAACCAAATTGGTTGTTTTTAAAGGCATAGTTATAAACCAAGAGTCCAAGTGAAGTTGTGGCATTGTTTGGACCACCACCGGTCATGGCAAAGACTTGGTCAAAGGCAGTCAGCCCACCTTTTAGGGCTAGGATAAAGACCATAGAGACACTTGGTAGCAAGTAAGGCAATTCAATATTCCAGAAAACTTGCTTGCTAGTCGCACCATCAATCCTTGCTGCCTCTGTAATCTCAGTTGGAATAGATTGCAAACCAGCTAGGAAGATGATAATGGGCATAGCCACCCCTTGCCAAAGAAGGACAAAGACAGCCGCAAAGATTGCTCCCCACTTAGTCCCTAAAAGACTAGTTTGGAGAAATTCAATATGAAGGGCATTCCCAATCGCTGGAAGACCGTAGTTGAAGACTTGCTTGAAGATCAAAGCCACTGTCAAACCAGACAAAACAGCTGGGAAGAAGAACCAAGCACGGAAGAAGGTTTGGCCTTTGGTTTTAGAGTTCAAGACACGCGCAATGAAGATCCCCAGTGCAATCTCACCAACCACCATGGCAATCGTAATGATTGCGGTAAAGCCAATCGCATTCATGAATTTTGGATCCATGAAGAGGAGCTTAAAGTTGTTTAAGCCGACAAATTTGTAGTTATAAGTCAATCCTGTCCAGTTGGTAAAACTGTAAAAGGCTCCTTGAAACATCGGCACATAGAAGAAAATTGCTTGTAAGAAGAGGGGGATGACCACAAAAGCCCATGCCCAATATTTTTGTAATACTTTTTTCATAGTCTCTCTGCTCCTAATCCACATCCGCTTTCATCGGGTTAAAGAAGGCATTCAAATCATTGACCATGCCTACTTTATCACCGGTCAAGACATAGTTCATAGTCAAGGTATGGAAGTCTGCTTCACTGGTCCAGTATTGTTGTAACCAGACCAAGTGACGATCCGTAAAAGCATATTCGGTCATACCAGCAAGCGGTGAATCTTCTCCTGCTTGTTTGACCCCTTCAATCGCTGTTGAAGATCCGTCCACATCGTAGTATTTTTGCATGACTTCTGGACGGGTCATATATTCCACAAAGTCATTGGCTTCTTTTGAATGTTTGGTGGTGGCTGAGATAGACCATGCCAAGTCTCCCGCACCAACGGTTAAGCTTTGTCCTTTTTCTTTTCCTGGAATCATGAAGGTCCCAATCTTAAAGTTCGGTTCTTGTTCATTAATCGCTGTGATCGCCCAAGACCCATTTGGTGTCATGAGGACATCCCCACGTGCGAAGGCTCCGATAACATCGGTATAGCCAGCACCTTCCCAGTTCTTTTGCTTAGAGCCATTGATGCGAAGGATGTCCATAACCTTGATGTCATCTTTCATAATCTGATCCGACAATTTAATGGCATTTGGTTTTGAATAACGAAGGTATTGATTGGCTTCTTTTCCTCCACCTGTTGCTGTCGCAAAGGCTAATTGATTGTAACCATTGAGTGTCCAAGCATCTGCACCTGCAATTCCAAATGGTGTTTGTCCTTTAGCAACGATATCTTTGACTAACTGTTCAAATTCATCCCAGGTTTCAGGAACCTTCAAGCCCAGTTCTTCAAATTTATCTTTGTTGTAGTAAATTCCATAAGCATTAGCTGTAAACGGAACATTATAAACCTTTTTGTTTACAGCATATTTTTCAGCGTAGCCATTTTTCACGCGTTTCAGGTAGTCTTTATTGCTCAAATCTTCAAAGACACCTGCTTTTGCCCATTCTTGCAGTTCAATGGACTGTGGGTAAATATTGACCACATCAGGCACATCGCCTGCGAGAACGCGTGTCTTCAATACTTCACCAGCATTTGGTACATTGACGACTTTGACCTTGATTTTAGGGTTTTCCTTCTCAAAATCACTAGCGATTTCTTCCAAGGTTTTGGTCATTTCTTTTTTCTGGTTGAAATACTCGATGGTCACTGTGCCATCCGCAGATTTACCATAGTTGGAGCAAGCGCCGAGCCCAAACAAAGCTAAACCTGTAGTTGCAAGAAGTCCGATTTTCTTATACCATTTCATTGGAATGCCTCCTTTATAAATTCACACCTTTATTATAGTCTTCTAAAAGTATATTGTCTACTCAAAAAATCTCCTTGGGATAAGATAACAGTTAGACCTGCATACATTAGTTCTGCACCTGAGTAAACTTCTCCATTTTCCTGTAATTCATATAGTCCCTCTTCAGCCAAATCTTTTAACTTTAACGTTGTTTCCATGGTCTCTACAACTGATAACACACGAACATAGGTTATAATCGTTTGATTTCCGTAGTTAAATTGTACAGCTGCTTCATTGGATGCAGTATCAGGATTAATTAGTCTATACTGTTGTCCTAACTGAACTACTGGTCGCAATTCTTTATACAAGTTCACCTGATTAGCAATCGTAGCTTTCTCTTCATCGGATAAACTTGTCAAATCAAGCTCATAGCCCAAATTTCCCATCATTGCCACATGACCACGTGTTTCTAACAGTGTCTTTCGTCCCATCTGATGATTCGGTACTGCTGACACATGAGCCCCCATAGAAATAGTTGGATAGAGATAAGATGACCCGTATTGAATTGGTAAACGTGCAATGGCATCAGTATTATCACTAGCCCAGACTTGTGGGAAATAGCGCATCATACCAAGATCATTTCGTCCACCACCACCAGAGCAGGACTCAAAGAGAATATGGCTGTGCTTCTCTGTCAGATAAGAAACGAGTTCATAAAGCCCCAGCATATACTGGTGAGATTGCATTTTTGTCTCTAGGTAGTTTGATCCATTTCCTAGGTTAGTCATATTACGATTCATATCCCATTTAATGTAATCAATCTCATGATAAGATAGGAGTTCATCTAAGACATTTTTCAAATATTCTACTACCTGAGGATTGGCAAGATTAAGGACTAATTGATTTCTAGAATAAGTATGCTCATAACCAGGAATCTGAATAGCCCAGTCAGGATGTTGACGATACAAATCACTATCTACAGAAATCATCTCAGGTTCTAACCAAAGCCCAAACTGCAAACCTCTTTCGTGGATAGCTGAAATCAGACTTTCTAGACTTCCACCCAGTTTTTCCTCATTAACAACCCAATCCCCTAAAGCACGATTATCATCAAAGCGATTGCCAAACCACCCATCATCTAATACAAAAAGTTCAATGCCAACTTTCTTCGCTTCATCTGCTAACTCTAACAGTTTTTCTCTCTGAAAGTCAAAGTAAGTAGCTTCCCAGTTATTGATTAGAATTGGACGTTCTTTTTTAGAAAATTTACTTGGCATAATGTGCTTCCGTACAAAATTCTGACTTTTCTGACTAACACCAGTTAATCCCTTATCTGAATAGGTCACTAAAGCTACCGGTGTTTCAAAGTATTCCTCAGGATCTAACTTCCAAGAAAAGTTTTCCGGATTAATCCCTATAGCCAGCCGAACTTCATTCAATTGATTCTTTTGAACAAAAGCTTCAAAGTTTCCACTATACATTAGTTGAATAGCAAACACATTTCCAGCATCCTCTGTGACTCCTTGATCACATAATAGAAGAGCTGGTGTTTGAGCATGACCAGAAGCACCACGGTTCGAACTAATCGAAAAGATTCCTTGTTCTACCTGTTGACGTCTGACAGTCTTTTCTCGAGCATAAGTACCCTGCAAAGTTACAATTTCGTAATCTGCAGCTGGAACATCAGTCATAAAAGAAAAATCTTTATGGATGACAACTTCCTGATTGCTCTTATTTTCCAATTTGCTGTAACTAGCAATTGTCGCATCATTATCAAAAGCAGTATAATACAAATTCAGACTAAGTTGAGCCTTAGGATCTTCTAACATCAAGACAAGCGTCTCTGTATCGTCCATACTATGTGGAGAAGGTAAGCCCTGTGGACCATTCTGACCTTTTAAAATCTTTGCTTCTACAAATCGAAAGTCTGTTACTTCAGTTGCATCATGCTGAATCTGTAAAGTTGGTTTTCTAAAGTCACCCAAACCATGTTGTCCAAAAATTTGACGTTGAGTATCTAAACTAAAGGTTCGATTAGTAGCCGTTGGATTTCCTGAAAAGGCATGATCTCGTTCATAAACACTATTGACACCTTTATAGTTCTTAATAGGCTTTCCTAAATGTTTCAAAAGTAAGTACCCATCACGATTTTCAATAATCAAACTTAGATTTTTACTCTCAACATAAAATAGATTATTCTCTATCCTAACTCCCATTTACTTCACCTCATCACTTTATTGACTATATTTTATCATCTGAAACCGCTTTCTAAAATAGAAAAATGTCTCAAGAATATGGTAAAATGTTAGGTAGGAGGTAGCACATGCTAGTTTTTTCAGAATACCAGACTGGAACAATTGACCTTTCCCTAAGCTTTTATGGATATGAGGAATGCACACCTAATTACTCTTTTGGTCCAGCCATTCGTGATACATACGTTCTACATTACATTACTAAAGGACAAGGAAAATTTCATTACAAGGGTAAAATTGTTGATTTAAAAGAAGGAGATTTCTTTCTTTTAAAACCAGATGAATTAACCTTTTATCAAGCAGATAGTGAAGAACCTTGGGCCTACTACTGGTTAGGAATCACTGGAGGGAAAGCTCCTGACTATTTTGCTCTTTCTCAAATTTCTGACAAATGCTATCTCATCCAATCTGAAACTTGTCATACCCAGACTACCGCAAAACTCATCTCAGACATTGTCCGCTTCGCTCAGATTACAAAATCAAATGAATTAGCTCAACTCCATATCATGGGACAACTTCATGAACTGATGTTTCATCTGGGAACTATTGCTCCCAATCAGAAAAAAAAGAATATTTCATCAACCCACCAACTCTATCTTGAATGCAAACGATTAATTGATAGCCACTATCCTCAATCACTTACAATTCAAGATTTAGCAAAAGAACTATCCGTTCACAGAAGCTACTTATCAAGCGTATTCAAAGAATTTAATACCTTATCACCCAAAGAATACCTACTCTACGTTCGAATGCACCGAGCTAAACAACTTCTCGAAAATACCCAAGAGTCAATCAAGGTAATTGCATACTCGGTAGGCTTTTCAGATCCACTCCATTTTTCGAAAGCTTATAAACAATACTTTAATCAGACTCCAAGTCAAACAAGAAAAGAATACTCTCAATACCAACTAGTGAGAAAGGAAACACTATGAAATCCTACCAAGCTGTCTATCAGATTCTAGCTAAAGAAACCGACTATATCAGCGGAGAAAAGATTGCAGAAGAACTATCCCTGAGCAGAACATCAATTTGGAAAGCCATCAAGCGTCTAGAACAAGAAGGCATTGAAATTGATAGTATCAAAAACAAAGGCTATAAACTGGTTAGTGGAGACCTTATTCTTCCAGAACTTCTAGAAGCAAATCTTCCAATTAAAATCAGTTTTAAACCCGAAACAAGATCAACACAACTTGATGCAAAAGAAGCAATAGATAGAGGATATGAAACAAACACCCTCTATCTAGCTTCCTATCAAACAGCAGGGCGAGGCCGTTTTCAGCGTTCCTTCTACTCGCCACAAGGTGGTATTTATATGTCACTCCACCTTAAACCCAATCTACCCTATGACCAATTACCATCCTACACACTACTTGTAGCAGGAGCTATCTACAAAGCCATTAAAAACCTTACTTTAATAGATGTCGACATCAAATGGGTCAATGATATCTACCTAAACAATCATAAAATTGGAGGAATCCTTACTGAGGCAATGACCTCTGTAGAAACTGGCTTAGTCACAGATATCATTATTGGAGTAGGAATCAACTTCACTATTAAAGATTTCCCTCAAGAATTAAAAGAAAAAGCTGCTAGTTTATTTAAAGCACCAGCACCTATTACCAGAAATGAATTAATCATAGAAATCTGGCGTGCTTTCTTCGAAACACCTGCAGAAGAGCTATTATACCTATACAAAAAACAGTCCTTCGTTCTAGGAAAAGAAGTTACTTTTACACTAGATCAAAAAGACTACAAAGGACTTGCTAAAGATATCTCAGAAAGCGGAAAACTTTTAGTTCAATGTGATAACGGAAAAGAAATCTGGCTCAATAGCGGAGAAATTTCATTAAAAACTTGGAAAAAATGATAAACTAGTATAGTGTATTGAATCTAGAGTAGTATGCTGTGGCTGCTGAAGTATTTCTAGAGATTAATTTGACTTTTCTAATTGATTTGTACATATCTTATTTCAATCCACTATACAACCTTAAAATGAGCAATAGTTAAAAATTTTGATTTTTCTTCAACTCACTACAGTTGACAAAGATCCGATTTTTATCGCTCTGAATATCAAAAAAGAAAGGACAATTTTGTCCTTTCTTGATCTTAGCTGAATTCAACCCACTACAGTTGATAAAGAGTCCTTTATAAACTCTCATTAAACGGAGAATAAGGGATTCGAACCCTTGCGCCAGTTACCCGACCTAACGATTTAGCAAACCGTCCTCTTCAGCCTCTTGAGTAATTCTCCAATTAATGGGCACGAGTGGACTCGAACCACCGACCTCACGCTTATCAGGCGTGCGCTCTAACCACCTGAGCTACGCGCCCAAGTTAAAAACTTGGTAATTGAACAAAGTTCAAAGCGGGTGACGAGAATCGAACTCGCGACAACAGCTTGGAAGGCTGTAGTTTTACCACTAAACTACACCCGCATACATACTAATAACAAAAATGGCGCGAGACGGAATCGAACCGCCGACACATGGAGCTTCAATCCATTGCTCTACCAACTGAGCTACCGAGCCTTATTGCGGGAGCAGGATTTGAACCTACGACCTTCGGGTTATGAGCCCGACGAGCTACCGAGCTGCTCCATCCCGCGTTGATATAAAAGGAGGATGTGGGATTCGAACCCACGCACGCTTTTACACGCCTGACGGTTTTCAAGACCGTTCCCTTCAGCCGGACTTGGGTAATCCTCCATACTATTCAAATGGACCTTGTAGGACTTGAACCTACGACCACTCGGTTATGAGCCGAGAGCTCTAACCAGCTGAGCTAAAGGTCCAACAAGATCATTATAGCGGCGAAGGGGATCGAACCCCCGACCTCCCGGGTATGAACCGGACGCTCTAGCCAGCTGAGCTACACCGCCATATATCGGGAAGACAGGATTCGAACCTGCGACACCTTGGTCCCAAACCAAGTACTCTACCAAGCTGAGCTACTTCCCGAGTTAAAAAGAAAAATGCACCCTAGAGGAGTCGAACCTCTAACCGCCTGATTCGTAGTCAGGTACTCTATCCAGTTGAGCTAAGGGTGCTCATTATATTATGCCGAGGACCGGAATCGAACCGGTACGATCGTTACCAATCGCAGGATTTTAAGTCCTGTGCGTCTGCCAGTTCCGCCACCCCGGCCTCTCTAAGCGAACGACGGGATTCGAACCCGCGACCCCCACCTTGGCAAGGTGGTGTTCTACCACTGAACTACGTTCGCACTGTTTCCTTCTATCTAAAAATGCCGGCTACATGACTTGAACACGCGACCCTCTGATTACAAATCAGATGCTCTACCAACTGAGCTAAGCCGGCTCATTTATTATATCTCAATGCGGGTTAAGGGACTTGAACCCCCACGCCGTTAAGCGCCAGATCCTAAATCTGGTGCGTCTGCCAATTCCGCCAAACCCGCATATATGACCCGTACTGGGCTCGAACCAGTGACCCATTGATTAAAAGTCAATTGCTCTACCAACTGAGCTAACGAGTCTAAAATAACTTTCATTATTTTAAACGGTCCCGACGGGAATCGAACCCGCGATCTTCGCCGTGACAGGGCGACGTGATAACCGCTACACTACGGGACCTATGGGAGTTAACGGGATCGAACCGCTGACCCTCTGCTTGTAAGGCAGATGCTCTCCCAGCTGAGCTAAACTCCCTTTAGCTAAGCGACTTCCTTATCTCACAGGGGGCAACCCCCAACTACTTCCGGCGTTCTAGGGCTTAACTTCTGTGTTCGGCATGGGTACAGGTGTATCTCCTAGGCTATCGTCACTTAACTCTGAGTAATACCTACTCAAAATTGAATATCTATTCAAATCAAGAAAACCATACGCTTTCATATTCTCAGTTACTTTGGATAAGTCCTCGAGCTATTAGTATTAGTCCGCTACATGTGTCGCCACACTTCCACTTCTAACCTATCTACCTGATCATCTCTCAGGGCTCTTACTGATATAAAATCATGGGAAATCTCATCTTGAGGTGGGTTTCACACTTAGATGCTTTCAGCGTTTATCCCTTCCCTACATAGCTACCCAGCGATGCCTTTGGCAAGACAACTGGTACACCAGCGGTAAGTCCACTCTGGTCCTCTCGTACTAGGAGCAGATCCTCTCAAATTTCCTACGCCCGCGACGGATAGGGACCGAACTGTCTCACGACGTTCTGAACCCAGCTCGCGTGCCGCTTTAATGGGCGAACAGCCCAACCCTTGGGACCGACTACAGCCCCAGGATGCGACGAGCCGACATCGAGGTGCCAAACCTCCCCGTCGATGTGAACTCTTGGGGGAGATAAGCCTGTTATCCCCAGGGTAGCTTTTATCCGTTGAGCGATGGCCCTTCCATACGGAACCACCGGATCACTAAGCCCGACTTTCGTCCCTGCTCGAGTTGTAGCTCTCGCAGTCAAGCTCCCTTATACCTTTACACTCTGCGAATGATTTCCAACCATTCTGAGGGAACCTTTGGGCGCCTCCGTTACCTTTTAGGAGGCGACCGCCCCAGTCAAACTGCCCGTCAGACACTGTCTCCGATAGGGATCACCTATCTGGGTTAGAGTGGCCATAACACAAGGGTAGTATCCCAACAACGTCTCCTTCGAAACTGGCGTCCCGATCTCTTAGACTCCTACCTATCCTGTACATGTGGTACAGACACTCAATATCAAACTGCAGTAAAGCTCCATGGGGTCTTTCCGTCCTGTCGCGGGTAACCTGCATCTTCACAGGTACTAAAATTTCACCGAGTCTCTCGTTGAGACAGTGCCCAAATCATTACGCCTTTCGTGCGGGTCGGAACTTACCCGACAAGGAATTTCGCTACCTTAGGACCGTTATAGTTACGGCCGCCGTTTACTGGGGCTTCAATTCATACCTTCGCTTACGCTAAGCACTCCTCTTAACCTTCCAGCACCGGGCAGGCGTCACCCCCTATACATCATCTTACGATTTAGCAGAGAGCTGTGTTTTTGATAAACAGTTGCTTGGGCCTATTCACTGCGGCTGACATATGTCAGCACCCCTTCTCCCGAAGTTACGGGGTCATTTTGCCGAGTTCCTTAACGAGAGTTCTCTCGCTCACCTGAGGCTACTCGCCTCGACTACCTGTGTCGGTTTGCGGTACGGGTAGAGTATGTTTAAACGCTAGAAGCTTTTCTTGGCAGTGTGACGTCACTAACTTCGCTACTAAACTTCGCTCCCCATCACAGCTCAATGTTATAGATATAAGCATTTGACTCATATCACACCTCACTGCTTAGACAGACTCTTCCATTCGTCTGCTTTAGTTAGCCTACTGCGTCCCTCCATCACTACATACTCTAGTACAGGAATATCAACCTGTTGTCCATCGGATACACCTTTCGGTCTCTCCTTAGGTCCCGACTAACCCAGGGCGGACGAGCCTTCCCCTGGAAACCTTAGTCTTACGGTGGACAGGATTCTCACCTGTCTTTCGCTACTCATACCGGCATTCTCACTTCTATGCGTTCCAGCACTCCTCACGGTATACCTTCTTCACACATAGAACGCTCTCCTACCATACCTATAAAAGGTATCCACAGCTTCGGTAAATTGTTTTAGCCCCGGTACATTTTCGGCGCAGGGTCACTCGACTAGTGAGCTATTACGCACTCTTTGAATGAATAGCTGCTTCTAAGCTAACATCCTAGTTGTCTGTGCAACCCCACATCCTTTTCCACTTAACAATTATTTTGGGACCTTAGCTGGTGGTCTGGGCTGTTTCCCTTTCGACTACGGATCTTAGCACTCGCAGTCTGACTGCCGACCATAATTCATTGGCATTCGGAGTTTATCTGAGATTGGTAATCCGGGATGGACCCCTCACCCAAACAGTGCTCTACCTCCAAGAATCTCTAATGTCGACGCTAGCCCTAAAGCTATTTCGGAGAGAACCAGCTATCTCCAAGTTCGTTTGGAATTTCTCCGCTACCCACAAGTCATCCAAGCACTTTTCAACGTGCCCTGGTTCGGTCCTCCAGTGCGTCTTACCGCACCTTCAACCTGCTCATGGGTAGGTCACATGGTTTCGGGTCTACGTCATGATACTAATTCGCCCTATTCAGACTCGGTTTCCCTACGGCTCCGTCTCTTCAACTTAACCTCGCATCATAACGTAACTCGCCGGTTCATTCTACAAAAGGCACGCTCTCACCCATTAACGGGCTCGAACTTGTTGTAGGCACACGGTTTCAGGTTCTATTTCACTCCCCTCCCGGGGTGCTTTTCACCTTTCCCTCACGGTACTGGTTCACTATCGGTCACTAGGGAGTATTTAGGGTTGGGAGATGGTCCTCCCAGATTCCGACGGGATTTCGCGTGTCCCGCCGTACTCAGGATACTGCTAGGCACAAAGACTATTTTAATTACGAGGCTATTACTCTCTCTGGCTGATCTTCCCAAATCATTCTTCTATAGTCCTTGAGTCCACATTGCAGTCCTACAACCCCGAAGAGTAAACTCTTCGGTTTGCCCTCCTGCCGTTTCGCTCGCCGCTACTAAGGCAATCGCTTTTGCTTTCTCTTCCTGCAGCTACTTAGATGTTTCAGTTCACTGCGTCTTCCTCCTCACATCCTTAACAGATATGGGTAACAGGTAGTACCTGTTGGGTTCCCCCATTCGGAAATCCCTGGATCATCGCTTACTTACAGCTACCCAAGGCATATCGTCGTTTGTCACGTCCTTCTTCGGCTCCTAGTGCCAAGGCATCCACCGTGCGCCCTTATTAACTTAACCTTATTTTTTGACCTTTCAGTCATAAACTCTTTATTAATACTACAGCGTTTTCGGTTTATTTTCTTGTTACTATTTGATATAGATATTCAATTTTCAATGTGCATTACTTGGTGATCTCTCACCAATGGAGCCTAGCGGGATCGAACCGCTGACCTCCTGCGTGCAAAGCAGGCGCTCTCCCAGCTGAGCTAAGGCCCCACAAGACCTCTCAAGACTAAACAAGACCAATGCGCAGTTCCTTATCCTTAGAAAGGAGGTGATCCAGCCGCACCTTCCGATACGGCTACCTTGTTACGACTTCACCCCAATCATCTATCCCACCTTAGGCGGCTGGCTCCTAAAAGGTTACCTCACCGACTTCGGGTGTTACAAACTCTCGTGGTGTGACGGGCGGTGTGTACAAGGCCCGGGAACGTATTCACCGCGGCGTGCTGATCCGCGATTACTAGCGATTCCGACTTCATGTAGGCGAGTTGCAGCCTACAATCCGAACTGAGACTGGCTTTAAGAGATTAGCTTGCCGTCACCGGCTTGCGACTCGTTGTACCAGCCATTGTAGCACGTGTGTAGCCCAGGTCATAAGGGGCATGCTGATTTGACGTCATCCCCACCTTCCTCCGGTTTATTACCGGCAGTCTCGTTAGAGTGCCCAACTGAATGATGGCAACTAACAATAAGGGTTGCGCTCGTTGCGGGACTTAACCCAACATCTCACGACACGAGCTGACGACAACCATGCACCACCTGTCACCTCTGTCCCGAAGGAAAACTCTATCTCTAGAGCGGTCAGAGGGATGTCAAGACCTGGTAAGGTTCTTCGCGTTGCTTCGAATTAAACCACATGCTCCACCGCTTGTGCGGGCCCCCGTCAATTCCTTTGAGTTTCAACCTTGCGGTCGTACTCCCCAGGCGGAGTGCTTAATGCGTTAGCTACGGCACTAAACCCCGGAAAGGGTCTAACACCTAGCACTCATCGTTTACGGCGTGGACTACCAGGGTATCTAATCCTGTTTGCTCCCCACGCTTTCGAGCCTCAGCGTCAGTTACAAGCCAGAGAGCCGCTTTCGCCACCGGTGTTCCTCCATATATCTACGCATTTCACCGCTACACATGGAATTCCACTCTCCCCTCTTGCACTCAAGTTAAACAGTTTCCAAAGCGTACTATGGTTAAGCCACAGCCTTTAACTTCAGACTTATCTAACCGCCTGCGCTCGCTTTACGCCCAATAAATCCGGACAACGCTCGGGACCTACGTATTACCGCGGCTGCTGGCACGTAGTTAGCCGTCCCTTTCTGGTAAGATACCGTCACAGTGTGAACTTTCCACTCTCACACTCGTTCTTCTCTTACAACAGAGCTTTACGATCCGAAAACCTTCTTCACTCACGCGGCGTTGCTCGGTCAGACTTCCGTCCATTGCCGAAGATTCCCTACTGCTGCCTCCCGTAGGAGTCTGGGCCGTGTCTCAGTCCCAGTGTGGCCGATCACCCTCTCAGGTCGGCTATGTATCGTTGCCTTGGTGAGCCGTTACCTCACCAACTAGCTAATACAACGCAGGTCCATCTGGTAGTGATGCAATTGCACCTTTTAAGCAAATGTCATGCAACATCTACTGTTATGCGGTATTAGCTATCGTTTCCAATAGTTATCCCCCACTACCAGGCAGGTTACCTACGCGTTACTCACCCGTTCGCAACTCATCCGGAAAGAGCAAGCTCCTCCTTCAGCGTTCTACTTGCATGTATTAGGCACGCCGCCAGCGTTCGTCCTGAGCCAGGATCAAACTCTCATTAAAAGTTTGAGTTCTCACTCATTTCTGTCACTGACAGATTTATTGTTTTTTCATTGTTCAGTACTACAACCTTAGTTGTAGTGCCCTGCACATTGGTTCGTCTTGTTCAGTTTTCAAAGGTCTTTGTCACTCGCTTATCTCAAGCGACAACTATATTAGTATATCACAGCCGCTTTCGCTTGTCAACACTTTTTTGAAACTTTTTTTAATTTTTTTCATCAAGTGTTTCAACTGCAACATACCATAGTCCGTACGGGATTCGAACCCGTGTTACCGCCGTGAAAAGGCGGTGTCTTAACCCCTTGACCAACGGACCGGAGTTGCTATTTTCAACTCTTACTATTATACCGACTTTTTAAACTTTGTCAACACCTTTTTTAAACTTTTTTAATTAATTTTACAACAGCTTCAGTTCGAGCTGTATGTGGGAACATATCGACCGACTGGATATAATGGAGATCATAGACTTCTACTAAGCGTACTAAATCACGAGCCAAGGTCGAAACATTGCAAGAAATATAGACCATTTTTTCTGGTACATAGGTAAGAATAGTATCTAATAACTTATCGTCCAGACCTGTACGTGGTGGATCCACGATCAGAGCATCTGCTCGGTAGCCTTCCTGATACCATCGAGGAATAATGTCCTCTGCTGTTCCAGCTTCATAATGAGTATTGTCAAATCCCATTTTTTTAGCGTTTCGCTTGGCATCTTCAATAGCTTCGGGAATAATATCCATACCTCTAAGTGTTTTAACTTTCTTTGCAAAGGCAAATCCAATCGTTCCAACTCCACAATAAGCGTCAATCAAATGGTCTTCTTTAGTAACATCCAAGGCTTTTACCGCCTCGTTATAAAGAACTTCTGTTTGTTCAGGATTTAGTTGATAGAAAGCACGAGGAGATAGTGAGAATTCATAATCGAGTACACCTTCTTGAATACTCTCTTTTCCCCAGATAATCTCTGTCTTTTCACCATAAATCTCACTGGTTTTAGCTGTATTTGTATTCACAGCTACTGTCACAACCTCTGGAAAATCTTTAAGCAAGTCTTTTACTAGTTGGGTTAAATTAAGCTGACGATTTGTAACAATAATAATCTGAACCTGTCCAGTCTTTCTTGCTCGTCGAACCATAATAGTCCTAACACCTAGAACTTTTCTCTCATCCGTGATTGGAATCTGGTGATAAGTAAGCAAATCTGCTAGGCGATTAGCAATCACTTGGGTTTCCTTATCTTGTACTAGGCAGTCTTTCAACTCTACCAAATAATGAGAGTTTTGTGCATACAGACCTGCCTTGACCTGATTTTTAAATTTTCGAGTCTGAAATTGTAACTTAGCACGGTAGTACTTTGGCTCCTGCATTCCAATAGTTGGACGGATTTCATAGTTTTCATATCCTGCAGGAGCAAATTTTTTCAGCGCTTGATGAAGTAAGTCCGTCTTGAACTCTAGCTGTTTATCATAATGTAGGTGCATGATTTGGCAGCCTCCGCACTCATTGTAAATAGTACATGCTGGCACAACACGAAATTTAGACTTCTTGTTGACCTTCAGTAATTTTGCTTCTACAAAGTTACGTTTAATAGAAGTAATCTGACAATAGATATCTTCTCCTTTTAGAGCACCAGGCACAAAGACTAATGTTTTTTGATAAAAACCGATTCCCTCACCATTAATTCCCATGCGCTTGATTTTTAATGGAATTTTTTGTTTGACTTTTAGATTCATAAGTCTATTATACCACGTAGTTCCCCAATGGTTAAGAATATGTTACAATAAAACCATGAATACAAAGATATCTTTTTCCTCATTGGATTTTCCTGCGCAATTACGAACTTATATAGAGGGGTCGAGCCTTTCTGACAGCTCTTCTCATTCAGGCGCAAGGGTCCTTTATCTTGACTCAGGTTACTATTTAAAAATAGATCAAAATGGGAGTTTAGAGCGAGAAGCTAGCATTGCAAGGTGGTTTGAAACCAAAGGACTGGGAACTCCAGTCATCCACTATTTATCTACAGATAAAGACTACTTCCTGACTAAAGAGGCTATTGGTCATGATGCTCTCGCTTTTTTAGACCAACCAGAAAAAATCTGCCGAACAATGGCAGAGGCTCTTAAAAAGCTTCACAACTTAAACCCACACAATTTTCCATCAGAAAATCATTTACAGACCTATAAAGACAGAGCCTTTAAAAACTATGAAAAAGGGGAGTTCTACGCCAAAGCACTCCTACCCCAATTCCATATTAACAGTCGCAAAGAGGCCTTCCAACTCATACAAGAACAAGGGCACCTTTTAAAGACAGATGCCTTCATTCACGGGGACGCCTGTCTACCGAACTTTATTCTAAAAGATGCTAGCCATTTCTCTTGCTTCATTGATCTTGGTTTGGCTGATTTCAGTGATCGGCATATCGATCTCTTTTGGGCAATTTGGTCCCTCAATTACAACTTAAAAGATCCCAAATATGCTGAGCTTTTTCTCGACTATTACGGGAGAGAGCTGGTTGATAGCAACAAACTTCGACTCGTTGCTGCCTTCGAAGCATTTGGGTAAGAGGAAAATATGAAAATCACAAAACTTGAAAAGAAAAAAAGGCTCTATCTGATGGAGCTTGATAATGACAACAAATGCTACATTACTGAAGATACTATTGTTCGTTTTATGTTATCGAGAGATAAGGTGATAAGCGAAGAAGAATTAAAAGAGATTCAGGACTTTGCCCAATTTTCTTATGGTAAGAATCTAGCCCTCTACCACTTATCCTTTAAAGCTCGCACTGAAAAAGAAGTCAGAGAATATTTGAAAAAATACGATATTGATGGAAACATAATTTCACAAGTCATTGCTAACCTCAAAGAGGATAATTGGATTAATGATGCCCAGTACGCTTATGCTATCGCCAATGCCAATCAACTTTCAGGAGATAAGGGGCCTTATGTACTGACTCAGAAATTAGCACAAAAAGGGATTTCAAAATCTACTATAGAAGAGAACTTGAAAGAATTTGATTTTTCTGAAGTTGCTCAACGTGTAGCTAATAAACTATTGAAAAAATATGAGGGAAAACTTCCAGCTCGTGCCTTGCAAGATAAGATAATCCAAAATCTGACCAACAAGGGGTTTTCCTATTCTGATGCTAAAAGTGCCTTTGACGAATTGGATAGTCAAGTTGACCAAGAAACGACTCAGGAACTCATCTTCAAGGAACTTGACAAGCAATATGCTAAGTATACTCGCAAATATGAGGGATACGAACTTAAACAGCGTTTAACTCAAGTTTTAGCTCGAAAAGGCTACGATTTTTCGGATATAGCCAGCGCTCTCAGAGAATATCTTTAATATTTTCACGTAAAATTTACAGATTTTAGGTAATTTTATGGTACAATAGTAAACGATAAACTTATAAATTGTAGAAAGTTGGTTAGTTATGAAACTTCCAAAAGAAGGCGACTTTATTACAATTCAAAGTTATAAGCATGATGGGAGTCTCCACCGTACTTGGCGGGACACCATGGTACTAAAAACAACAGAGAACGCTATTATCGGCGTCAACGACCACACACTTGTTACCGAAAGTGACGGTCGTCGTTGGGTCACTCGAGAACCGGCTATTGTTTACTTTCACAAGAAATATTGGTTTAATATTATCGCTATGATTCGTGATAATGGAATTTCCTACTATTGCAATATGGCTAGCCCCTACTATCTGGATGAAGAAGCACTAAAGTATATTGATTACGATTTGGATGTTAAAATTTTTACAGATGGGGAAAAACGTCTCTTGGACGTTGAAGAGTACGAGCGTCACAAACGTAAAATGAAGTATTCTTCTGATCTAGACTATATTCTGAAAGAGCATGTTAAGATTCTTGTTGATTGGATTAACAATGAGCGAGGTCCTTTCTCAGAAGCCTATGTCAACATTTGGTACAAGCGCTATGTAGAACTAAAGAATCGGTAAAGTTGTCAAACTGGGGTCAAGGCCCTGGTTTTTTATTTTAAAAACCCAGCTTTGCAGCTGGGCTTATTCTTATATATCTAATTTAGTCACTGTAAATTTGATGTGGGAATAGTCTTTTTCAACATCCTTATCAAGCAGAAATGCTGTGGCGTCCTTCTTCACTTGAACCAGGTCAATATTCTGGGCTTGGGCTGCATAGACGCATCCACAATAACATTGACGATAGATATCATACTCTTCACACATCTCAACTGAACGCTTGTAGCCTTGATTTTTCTTGAAATCACTTGGAAGATAGTGGGTTGTATAAATTTTTTGCACATCAATTCCGATACTGTTAATGGTTTGAGAATTCTTATGAGGGCTGATGGTCAAGGCTGAGCCAAAGTAGTCAAAACCCAAGTCCATAGCCACTTGCGCTGTCTTATCCAGTCGATAGTCAAAGCAAACCTTGCAACGGTCGCCTCCTTCTGGCTCTTCTTCCAAACCTCGAACCAGTTTACGATATTCGTTAGGTTCATAAGGAGCTTCTAGATACTGGACCGTATTTCCTGTCCGCTCATTGAAATCACTGACAAATTTCTTGGTGACGTAAGCCCGCTTATGGTATTCTGCCTTGGGATGGATATTAGAATTGGCAAAATAGATGGTCACATCTGCATACTTTGTCAAATATTCTAGAGTATAGGTGCTACAAGGGGCACAACAAACATGCATGAGAATGGTTGGCCGTTGCTCATTTTTCTCCCATACTTGTACCATCTTCTGCATGACACGGTCATAATTAATCTTCTGATTGGGGTTCATCTTGCTCAGAATTTCTTCTATATCGATCATGTTCTTCTCCTTTTTCTAGTCTTATTTTATCATATAAGTTAGGAGAGCTCAAATCAGTTTAGAAGTGAATAGCATAAAAAGGAGGGTTAATCATTCCCTCCTTTTGTGATGTTTATAAGTTATTTTCTACAGAAAGCTTACATCATGCCTCCCATCATGCTTGGATCCATTGCTGGAGCCGGAGCTACTGGTTCTGGTTTATTGGCTACGACTGCTTCTGTTGTCAATATCAAGCTGGCTACAGACGCTGCATTTTGTAGGGCTGAACGGCTAACCTTAACAGGATCTATAATTCCCTCTTCAATCATGTTAACCCACTCGCCAGTTGCTGCGTTGAAACCTGTACCAAGCTCGGCATTTTTCAAACGATCGATAACGATAGACCCTTCAAATCCTGCATTGTGGGCGATCTGACGAACAGGTTCTTCCAAAGCACGGAGAACAATATTGCGGCCCGTTGCTTCGTCTCCTGTCAACTCCAAATCAGCTACGGCAGGGATAACATTTACAAGGGCAGTACCACCACCAGCAACGATTCCTTCTTCCACGGCTGCACGAGTAGCGTTGAGGGCATCTTCAATGCGGAGTTTCATTTCTTTCAACTCAGTTTCAGTTGCGGCTCCGACCTTGATGACTGCAACACCACCTGACAATTTTGCCAAGCGCTCTTGCAATTTTTCACGGTCAAATTCAGAAGTTGTGGTTTCGATTTGAGACTTGATAACCGCAACACGGTGAGAAATCGCTTCAGGATTTCCAGCACCTTCTACGATAACAGTGCTATCTTTGTCCACTGTTACTCTAGCTGCTTGACCAAGAGCTTCAATTGTCGCATCTTTCAACTCAAGACCAAGGTCTTCTGTGATAACTGTTCCGCCTGTCAAGATAGCAATGTCTTCAAGCATGGCTTTGCGACGGTCACCAAAACCAGGTGCCTTAACAGCAACTACATTGAAAGTTCCACGAATCTTATTCAAAACAAGAGTTGGAAGAGCTTCGCCATCAACGTCATCCGCAATAATCAAGAGCGGACGGCTACTTTGAAGGATACTTTCTAGAAGTGGCAAGATTTCTTGGATATTTGAAATTTTCTTGTCAGTGATTAAAATGTACGGATTTTCAAGGTCAGCCACCATTTTTTCGCTATCTGTCACCATGTACTGTGAAAGGTAACCACGATCGAACTGCATTCCTTCTACGACTTCAAGCTCTGTTTCCATACCACGTGACTCTTCGATAGTGATGACTCCGTCTTTGCCTACTTTTTCCATGGCTTCAGAGATGTATTCACCTACTTTTTCGGAACGAGAAGAAACGGCAGCAACCTGAGCGATTGCTTCTTTGTTGGCAACAGGGATGGCGTTGTTTTTCAAGGCTTCTACAGCTGTGGCAACTGCTGTTTCAATCCCACGACGAATGCCGATTGGATTGGCACCTGCTGTGACGTTTTTGATTCCTTCACGGACAATTGCTTGGGTCAAAACAGTTGCAGTTGTAGTCCCATCACCTGCAATATCATTGGTTTTTGAAGCTACTTCTGATACCAATTTGGCACCCATATTTTCAAAATGGTCTTCTAATTCAATTTCTTTGGCAATAGTCACACCATCATTGGTAATCAAGGGTGAGCCAAATGATTTTTCCAACACAACGTTACGACCTTTTGGTCCCAAGGTTACTTTAACAGTATCTGCAAGGATATCGACACCACGAACCATAGCTGAACGGGCATCTGATGAAAATTTAATTTCTTTTGACATACTTACTTTCTCCTTCTATTCTTCAATGATAGCCAAGATGTTAGCTTCACCTACGATGATGTATTTCTCATCGCCGTCTTTGACATCAAGACCTGCGTGAGCTTCAACTAATACACGGTCTCCAGCTTTAACACTTGGAGCAACCAAGTCACCATTCAAGGTACGAACACCTTGTCCAGTAGCTACAACTTTGGCTGTTTTTGTTTTTTCTTGGGCTGAGCCTGCAAGGACAAAGCCTCCAACAGTTTGTTCTTTTTCTTCTACTTTTAAGACCACACGGTCCCCTAATGGTTTCAACATCTGATTTCCTCCATAATGAGATAGATAGTATTAGCACTCTTTATACCTGAGTGCTAATTCATAGTTCTATTGTATCACTTGGTCAGAAATAGTCAAGAAAAAAGTCTGACTTTGGCAAGATAAAAAGCCTGAGACCAACTCAGACTTTTCAATGTTTAAAATGGTAATTCTTCCTCTTCCAGGACCAAATCTGCCAAATCCTGCCCTGCGTTATTTTCTCGCATAGCACGTTGGGCACGACTTTCCAAGAGTTGGAATCCTGTAACAAGTACTTCGGTCACGTAGTTCATTTGACCATTTTTCTCAAAACGACGGGTACGTAATTCTCCATCCACTGAAATGAGACTACCTTTGGTTGCGTAGCTGGCCAAAGTTTCTGCTAGTCTGCCCCATAGAACTATATTGACAAAGTCAGCTTCACGCTCCCCATTTTGGTCTTTGTAACGACGGTTCACAGCGATAGTTGCTCGCGCTACTGACTTGTCATTGTTGGTTTTGTGCAATTCTGGTGTAGACGTCAAGCGTCCGATTAAGATAACTTTATTATACATATTTTTTCCTCCTACTTATCTATTCGTAGGAAATCAAAAAAAGTTACAGAAATTTGTAACTTTTCGAGGAAATTTTTTATTTTTTATGAACCATGAAACCTGTCGCCTGTTGATTGGCCATAATGGTCATATCTGTAATCTGAACACGGAGCGGTTGACTGGTCACATAGACCACCGTGTCTGCAATATCCTGGGCTTGCAAGGCTTCTATTCCTTGGTAAACGGACGCAGCTCGCTCTTTGTCACCGTGAAAACGTACCGTTGAGAAATCTGTTTCGACAATTCCAGGCTGAATGGTTGTTATCTTGATATCCGTTGCGATGGTATCAATTCGCAGACCATCTGAAAAGGTCTTAACTGCCGCCTTGGTGGCTGAGTAAACAGCGGCACCTGCATAGGCATAAATTCCTGCGGTTGAGCCCATATTGATGATATGTCCTTGATTGGCTTTTACCATTGCTGGCAAGAAACAGCGAGTAACTGCCATCAAACCCTTAACATTGGTATCCAGCATGGTCAACATATCCAACTCTTCATAATCCTGATAGGGTGCTAAACCTAGAGCCAGTCCAGCGTTGTTGACCAAGATATCAATCTGACCTATCGTTTCTAGAATATTGGAGCAAACAGTCTTCACCATGGTCATATTCGTGACATCTAGCGGGAAAGTCCAAACTGTTTGATTTGGGAAGGTCTCTGCAAACTCCGACTTAAGAGCTTCTAGTCTATCTGTCCGTCGTCCTGTTAAAACAACATTCTCAGCCTGCTCCAGATAAGCACGCGCAATCGCTTCACCAATTCCTGAGGTAGCCCCAGTAATCACTACATTTTTTGCCATCTTATTTCCTTCTAGCTGGTGGTTCAGATACTAACAACTTCTTAGGCAGTCCAGTGCTTAGCTGGGTCAAATGGAGTTCCGACAACTTGATCCTCTGATAACTCAAGCACCCCACGTTTTTGAGGAGCATTTGGGAGGTGCAATTCACGAGGGCTACACATCATGCCAAAACTCTTTTCACCACGAAGTTCGCCTGGGAAAATAAGATTGCCTTTGGGCATCATAGCTCCTGGAAGAGCCACAATGGTTTTCAACCCCACACGCGCATTGGGAGCTCCTGCAACGATTTGCACTGTCTTGTCACTTGCGACTGCAACTTGGCAGATATTGAGGTGGTCACTATCTGGATGAGCTACCATCTCGACAATTTCACCGACAACAAACTTAGGCTCTTTGTCATTGATAATTTCTTCTGTAAAACCTGCCGCTTGCAACTCTTGGTTCAAACGAGCGACTTGCTCATCTGATAAAAAGACTTGACCGCGCTCTGCAATTTCAAACAAACTTGAAACTTCAAAAATATTCCAAGCCACTGTATCTCCATTATCTTTGAGAAAAACACGGGCTACCTTGCCTTTGCGCTCCACATCCAGTTTGGCATCGCCGCTGTTTTTCACGATGACCATAAGGACATCACCGACATGTTCTTTGTTATATGTAAAAATCATTGTTTCCTTTTCTCCTATTTCAGTCCTGCTAAAAAGTCATTAATTTGTTGTTTGCTTTTACGGTCACGATTGACAAAACGGCCGATTTCCTTGTCCTTTTCTAGAACAACAAGGCTAGGAATTCCGTAAACATCCCAGAGTTTAGCCAAATCCATATACTGGTCTCGGTCCACTCGAATAAAGGTGAACTCTGGATTGGTCTCTTCAATCTCTGGCAAGGCAGGATAGATATAGCGACAATCGCCACACCAGTCTGCCACAAAAAGGAAAACCTTCTTACCATCTTTTTCTACTAAAGATGCCAATTCTTCTATACTTGCTGGTTGTATCATAAGACTTCCTCCTCATAGACCAGGTCTTCATTTTCATAGACAAAGGTATAATGACGACCATCCTCAAAAATGACGCCACCAACCAAGCTCTCTAGACTGCTTTCATAAACTTGAACATAGAGGGTCGCAATTTCCCCCATGTCTGAAAAATGATCTCGCACAATCTCTGTCAACTCTTCCTGAGTCTTCCTAAACTTACGGTCATCTGCAACTTTTTTCGTAGCAAGTGCAAGGCTCCCAATGCCAAGCAGAGCCAGACCTGTCATCCACATTTTTTTAGCTTTCATACCATTCATTTTAACACAAAAAAGGCTTTAGGACAAATAGGGAAGCCGTATCTAGACAGGGAAAATCCCTTTCCCTCAATGAGGAGAGAGGACCGCTTATCCTTATTGCCAAGCGCCTGAGTTGCCAAGAATTTTTTGAAGGAATCAAAAAACCTCTGAGATTCTTCTCAAAGGTTCTGATTTTGCTAATTGCTGTTCTCAACTGCTGCAGTCACAAAGGCAGTGTAGAGTTCTTCTGGACGATTTGGACGGCTTGACAGTTCAGGGTGATACTGACACGCTACAAAGAATTTATTTTCTGGAATTTCCACGATTTCTACCAAACGATTATCTGGAGAAACTCCTGAGAAGACAAAGCCTGCTGCCTCAAACTGCTCACGGAAGGCGTTGTTAAACTCATAGCGGTGACGGTGACGGCGTTGCACCACTTCTTGATTGTGATAAGCAGCTGCTGCCTTAGAGCCACGTTTCAACTTAGACGGATAAAGTCCCAAGCGAAGGGTTCCCCCCATATCCTCAACGTCAATCTGATCACGCATGATATCAATGATAGGGTATTTTGTTTCTGGTGCAAGCTCTGCAGAATTGGCACCTTCAAGACCTAAAACGTGACGAGCAAACTCGATACAGGTCAACTGCATTCCCAAGCAGACACCCAACATTGGAACATCATTTTCACGCGCATAGCGAATCGCTTGAATCTTACCTTCTGTCCCACGTTGACCAAAACCGCCTGGAACGATGATTCCATCAGCGTCAGACAAGAGCTCTGCTACATTCTCTGCTGTCACATCGTTGGCATTGATCCAATTGATCTTCACTTCTGCGTCGTTGGCATACCCAGAGTGTTTTAAGGCTTCGACTACTGAGATGTAGGCATCTTGCAACTCCACATACTTACCAACGAGGGAAATTTTAACTTGTTTTTTCAGGTTCATGACCTTGTCCACCATGGCTGACCACTCTGTCATATCTGCTGCAGGTGCATCTATTTTCAAGTGGTCACAGACGTTTTGATCCATGCCTTGTGCTTGCAGATTAAGTGGGATTTGGTAAAGATGATCCACATCCAAGGACTCAATAACTGCTTCTGGCGCCACATCACAGAACTGGGCTAGTTTATTTTTAATCCCTTGTCCTGCTGGCTCTTCAGTACGAATAACCAACATATTTGGTTGGATTCCCAGACCACGCAATTCTTTGACAGAATGCTGAGTTGGTTTGGTTTTCATTTCACCAGCTGCCTTGAGGTAGGGAAGCAAGGTCGTATGGATATACATGACATTATCTGCACCCACATCTGCCTTCATCTGACGAAGAGCTTCTAAGAATGGAAGTGACTCGATATCGCCGACTGTTCCACCAACCTCTGTAATAATAACGTCAGAGTCAGTCGTTAGAGCAGCACGCTTGATTTTCTCTTTCAAAGCATCTGTAATATGAGGAATAACTTGGACCGTTGCACCCAAATACTCTCCACGGCGTTCCTTACGGAGAACTTCACTGTAAATTTTACCAGTTGTCACGTTGGAGTATTTGTTGAGGTTGATATCGATAAAACGTTCATAGTGACCCAAGTCCAAATCTGTCTCAGCCCCATCATCTGTCACAAAGACTTCCCCGTGCTGATAAGGACTCATGGTTCCCGGATCGATATTGATATAAGGGTCAAACTTTTGAATGGTTACTTTGAGACCACGATTTTTCAAAAGACGACCCAGACTTGCTGCGACAATCCCTTTCCCAATAGACGATACCACACCACCAGTTACAAAAATATATTTCATAGACATAGATTCCTCTTTCTAAAATGCTCAAGGTCTTGTTAACTACGAGGGGACATAGAAAACAAGACACTTATGAATAACGACTTTTCAAGAAAACTTCCTGAAAAAACAAAAATAGCTCCCTAGTAACTAGGGAGCCCCGACCTCTAAAAGAGGTGCCCGAACAATATGATACCTTAAAGCAGAACATTTGTCAACTCGAATTGGTAAAGCATGAAAAAAGGAGATTGCTTTCAGAAGACCAACTAAAAATCCACATCCAAACGGATGACCTGCTCAAGGAACAAAAAGGAGATCAGGCGATCTCCTCTGTGAAGTCTTTTATCCTTCACTCGTTTCAGCGTCATCATCTGAAAACTCATCATCTTCTTCGTTGAGATCGACGTCTTCATCCAAGTCATCAGGAGCGATTTCGTTTATTTCTGCATCATAAGCTTCCACTTCGTTTTTCTCATCATCTGGATTTTCATCATCATATGACAGAGCTGGATCTGCTTCATATGCATCTTCGTCTTCAGGATCATCAGCATTGTAATCAATCGCATCTGAATCACCATCCATAAAGGCATTGACGCGTTTTTTCTTAGTTTTTGGTGCTACTTCATCGTCGTCACTTTCTTCAAGAGCGATGATTTCTTCGTCGATTTCGTCTACACCATACCAAGAACGAAGACCCCATTTGTTGTCTCCTAGTGAGATGAAGCTACCGTCAAAGTTCAACTCTGTGTAGAACAAAGGCAAAGCTTCGCGGATATCGCTGTTTGATGTTCCAAGGTAGTTTTGAATTTCGTTTACAAGATCGCTAAAATGCATCTCATGATCGCGACCACGAAGCTCCAGGATAGCACGCGCTACCTCAATCATAGATAGTTCACTTTTTTCTTGCCCAGCAAATACTTCTAATTCCAAAGCGTTTCTCCTCATTTTTACTACTATCGCCAGAGCGAACAGACTCTGACCTCATTTTATCATTTACTCTTTATTTTACGATAATTTTGCGGAATAGTCAAAGGTTAAGGGAGAACTAATAAAAATCTTCTAAGCTTCTATATTCAATAATTTCATTTTTGATAATATTTTTTTTAAACTCAAAATGTTTTAAAGGATTATCAATTAACACTATCTTTGGAATATCATCTAGGTTGGTGACTAGAGATAAAATAAAATCTGATTGAAACTCTTTAGCTTTCTCAAATTCATTGGCAGTCAAACGAATACGACCCTTAGGTTTTCGAATTTCTTTTACTTCGGCAAGGTAGGAATGATCTTGCACATCTACTTGGAAATCATATCCATCACCATAAATACGGGCATCGGTCAATAGTCCACCTTGGAATCTTTCTTCTTTATCAAAATGAAGGATAAAATAATTCTCTGCCTCCATTCCAGTTTCTTGTAGACGTTTGAACTTAGTTCGAACTATTGGTTTTTCAACGATGGTTATGCCTGTTTTCTTCCCTTCGCTTGCAAGCAACATTTTAACGATTTCTGCATAACTATGAACATCTTCATTTCCAAACATAATATCAATTAAATCTTTACGAAAACGATAAACTTCAGCTTTCTGCCACCAACCTTTTCGATTATTTTCAAAATAAGGATCAAATAAATCCATTCTATTTTTTACAACTCCAGTTGTTTCAGCAACTCCCAGAGAAACCACATGGCGATAAAACTCCGACTTACTAGAACATTAAAATTCTTTTATAAAAAGCTTGTCAAACTTGGCAAGACCGTAGCCAATTAAATTTAACAATTCATAATGAGGGTGTTTATACTCAATGAAAATCAAAAAGCAAACTAGGAAGCTAGCCGCAAGCTGTACTTGAGTACGGTAAGGCGACGCTGACGTGGTTTGAATTTGATTTTCGACGAGTATTAGACATCACTTTCTCCATCAATAGATATTGATTTTATTATACCAAAAAAACACGGTTTACCACCGTGTTTCTATGTTTATTTCACCAACTTCTTCATCTCATCAATACGTGCGACGGTCGCATCGTATTTAGCTTGGTAGTCGGCTTGTTTGTCGCGTTCTTTTTGGACGACTTCTGGTTTGGCATTAGCTACGAAGCGTTCGTTAGAGAGCTTCTTGCCGACCATGTCCAGTTCTTTTTGCCATTTAGCCAGTTCTTTGTCGAGACGAGCTAATTCTTCTTCGACATTGAGGAGGTCTGCCAGTGGCAAGTAAATTTCTGCTCCTGTGATGACGCTTGACATAGCGAGTTCAGGTGCAGGGATGGTTGATGCGATTTCCAAGTGTTCTGGATTTGTGAAGCGTTTGATGTAGTTGACATTACTGTTAAAGAAGGCTTCCAAGTCGCTATCGCTTGTCTTAACAAGGATGGTGATAGGCTTACTTGGTGCTACGTTCACTTCTGCACGTGCATTACGAACAGCACGGATCAAGTCTTTGAGGCTTTCGACACCTGTGTGGGCCGCAAGGTCTTCAAAGGCTGGGTTAACAGTTGGGTATTCTGCGGTAACGATAGAGCCTTCTGAAATTTGTCCAAAGATTTCCTCTGTAACGAATGGCATGATTGGGTGAAGGAGTCGAAGGATCTTGTCCAAAGTGTAAAGGAGAACAGAACGTGTGATAACTTTCTCTTCTTCGTTATCGCTATAAAGGACTTCCTTGGTCAACTCAACGTACCAGTCCGCAAACTCATCCCAGATGAAGTTGTAGAGGATGTGCCCAGCTACACCAAATTCAAACTTGTCAAAGTTGGCAGTAGCTTTTCCGATGGTTTCATTAAGGTTGTGGAGAATCCAGCGGTCAGTGACATTTCCGGCTCCCTTGTTAACAACTTTTTCCACATTGGCAGTTGCTTGCTCAAGGGTCAAACCTTCATCGTTCATGAGGATGTAGCGAGAGATGTTCCAGATCTTGTTAATGAAGTTCCAAGAGGCATCCATTTTTTCGTAAGAGAAGCGCACGTCTTGACCTGGTGCAGAACCGTTTGAAAGGAACCAACGAAGGGCATCGGCACCGTATTTCTCGATGACATCCATAGGGTCGATTCCGTTACCGAGGGATTTCGACATCTTGCGTCCTTGCTCGTCACGAATAAGACCGTGGATAAGGACGTTTTGGAATGGCTGACGGCCAGTGAATTCCAAGGATTGGAAGATCATACGAGACACCCAGAAGAAGATGATATCGTAACCTGTTACCAAGGTTGAAGTTGGGAAGTAACGTTTGAAGTCTGCTGAGTCGACATCAGGCCAGCCCATGGTTGAGAATGGCCAGAGGGCAGAACTGAACCAAGTATCCAAGACATCCTCATCTTGAGTCCATCCGTCACCTTCTGGAGCTTCTTCGCCGACGTACATTTCACCTTCTGCATTGTACCAAGCAGGGATTTGGTGACCCCACCAGAGCTGACGTGAGATAACCCAGTCGTGGACATTTTCCATCCATTGAAGGAAGGTATCGTTGAAACGAGGTGGGTAGAATTCTACCTTGTCCTCTGTGTCTTGGTTGGCAATAGCATTTTTCGCCAATTGGTCCATCTTGACGAACCATTGCGTTGACAAGCGTGGTTCAACCACAACACCTGTACGTTCTGAGTGACCAACACTGTGGACACGTTTTTCGATTTTTACAAGGGCACCGATTTCTTCCAATTTAGCAACGACTGCCTTACGAGCTTCAAAACGGTCCATACCTGCAAATTCGAAGGCCAAATCGTTCATAGTTCCGTCATCGTTCATAACATTGACTTGTGGCAAGTTGTGGCGTTGACCAACCAAGAAGTCGTTTGGATCATGGGCAGGCGTGATTTTCACGACACCAGTACCAAACTCAGGATCGGCGTGTTCGTCCCCAACGATTGGGATGAGTTTATTAGCGATTGGAAGGATGACGTTTTTTCCAATCAAGTCCTTGTAGCGTGGGTCTTCTGGATTGACCGCAACGGCAACGTCCCCAAACATCGTCTCAGGACGAGTAGTCGCTACTTCAAGGGCGCGTGAGCCATCTTCTAGCATATAGTTCATGTGGTAGAAGGCACCTTCGACATCCTTATGGATCACTTCGATATCAGAAAGGGCTGTGCGAGCTGCTGGATCCCAGTTGATAATAAATTCACCACGGTAGATCCAGCCTTTCTTGTAAAGGTCCACAAAGACCTTACGAACAGCTTTGGACAAACCTTCGTCAAGAGTGAAACGCTCACGAGAGTAGTCTACAGAAAGACCCATCTTGCCCCATTGTTCCTTGATGGTAGTGGCATATTCGTCTTTCCATTCCCAGACCTTGTCGAGGAATTTCTTACGACCCAGGTCGTAACGGGTAATGCCCTCACCACGCAAGCGCTCCTCAACCTTAGCCTGAGTCGCAATACCCGCGTGGTCCATCCCTGGAAGCCAAAGCGTATCAAAACCTTGCATACGTTTTTGACGGATGATGATATCTTGCAAAGTTGTATCCCAAGCGTGACCAAGGTGGAGTTTCCCAGTTACGTTTGGTGGTGGAATCACGATTGAATAAGGCTTCGCCTTTTGATCGCCTGAAGGCTTGAAAACATCAGCATCAAGCCATTTTTGGTAACGACCAGCCTCAACCTCGGCTGGATTGTATTTAGGTGAAAGTTCTTTAGACATGTGTTTGTCCTTTCTCTATTTTGTTCATTCTATTTTGAATTTGCTTAGCAACTTCTTCTGCAGACAAATTCGTATTATTTATTTTAAAGTAGTGGTGCAACTCATTCAGTTGATGCTGGGAATTTAATTGAAGTGTTTCAGCGGTCTCTAAAATTTCTCTTTCAGACACCTCAATATGTCGTTTTAAGGGTTTGTGCTTCAACCGGTTCTCCGTTTGATTTCGATGTAAGCGCTCCTCAAGACTTGTTTCCAACTCAACAAACAGAATCTCTTGATGATAGTCATCCAACAAATCCTGAATTTGCTTCAAATACAGCAGCTGGTACTGATTTGAAAAATCAATTACGTCAGTTAAAATTACTGATCGCTGATTTCTTGCACTTGCTCCAAGGAAAGAAAAGATCATTCCACGAACAAATTCCCACATTTCCTCTGTAAAGTCCTGATAGATTTCCAGTGCAAAATCGATGGCTTGATGGTTATAAAAGAGAGTGGAATACGTCAGTCGAGATAGTTCTTGACCAATCGTCATTTTTCCTGAGGCCGGAGCACCGATAATGAAAAGATGCATCAAATTACCTCCCACTCACTCCTCAGCAAGCCATACATCAGACTGTCACAGCGGTTTCCTTGGGCATCTTTACGGTCTCTTATGCGAGCTTCGAGGGTAAATCCAAGTTTTTCTGCGACCCGTTGACTTTGGACATTATAACCAAAACAAGATAGTTCAATCTTGTGTAGCTTCAATTCTTTAAAAGATAAATCAATCAAGGCACGCGCCGCTTCAGGCACATAACCGCGCCCCCAATAGTCTGGGTGCAAGGTGTAGCCAATCTCCAGTACATCGTCTTCGTGCCGATGGTTGAAATCAACAGAGCCGATGACTTTATCGGTTCCTTTGACGACAATACCATAGCCAGCTGGGAGATTTTTCTTTTTATTGCGTTCTGGAAGGATATGCTCTAGATAGTAAACCTCATCTTCCAAGGTCTTGACGGGTAGAAATCCTGCTGGGTAGGCGACTTCTGGACGACTAGCATAGTCAAAGATATCCTCGACATCAGCGACTGTGCGGACTCGTAACACGAGATGTTCTGTTTCCAAGCGTTCTGGCAGTTCAGCTCTTGCCATCCTTCTTCCTCGCTTTCTTGATAAAGCTTCCCATGGGATCGACTCGGTCATCCAGATAACGGTAAACGCGCTGATGACCGTCCCCCATAAAGTAAGTCGGTGAAAAACGGTCATTTTTAAAATGGCCCTTATCATCCAAGAGCTCTGGATCAGCCAGTCGCTCGAGAATCTTGGCAAAGATATGGCAGATGCCATCTTCCTCGATAATCCGATCTACCCGACAGTCCAATACTACTGGACAGGCCTCTAAAATCGGTGCCTGAGTTCGTTCAGAAATCTCGTAGTCAAGTTCTAAGTATTTTAATTTCTCCCGATGGCTAATAAAACCAGCCTGCTCCATCTCAAGCATGAGACGTTCATCAGGGATATTTACGGTAAACTGTTGATAATGCTTGATTTGCTCAGCCGCATTTTCCTCAGCACCAACACCGATGACCAGCCAATCTCCCAGACTATAAGAGGAACTGCAGGTCGTGATATTGTGTCCAAAGTTCTCGTCTTGATATCCCAAGATGAAGATAGGAAAACCATAGTAGAGTTTGCTGGTGTTAAAAGATTGTTTCATGACAACCTCCTTTTACTAAGACGCAAAAGAAAATCCCTGCCATCTACATGACAGGGACGAATGTATTTATCCGCGGTACCACCCAATTTCGGGCAGTTGCCCGCAACTCTCGTCTTTAAAAACAAAAAGACACTTTTATTTCAATTTTTCATCCATTAGCAACCAGTTTTGACACATTTGTGGACTTCTCAGCGCCGCCACTTTCTGTAAAATGCGGGATTCAAAACACCTCTAATGGCTCTATTGTAACAATATTTTTTCGGAAATGCAAGGCACAAGAAAGATTACTTGAACTTGATGCCATTTTCTTTCAATTTCTTGATGGTAGCTGGGCCGATTCCTTTCAAGGCAAGGAGTTCTTTTTCAGTCCAGTTTTTGAAATCTGACGCAGACTTGATTCCTTCATCATAGAAGGTCTTGGCACGGTCAAGTGGAAGTCCACCCAAGTTAGCTGCAAAATCTTCTACAGAATTGGATACTTTTTGAGTTTGCTCTTTGGTAGCTTCTACTGCTTGCCCAACTTTTTTAGAAACAGACTTACCAGCTTCACTTGCTGACTGTTCTGCACGTTTCACGACTTTTTTTGTCTCTTCTACAACCTTAGTCATAGTACTTGAAAAAGCACCTGCACGACGGAGGCTATTTCGTAATTGTTTTTTACGATTGAGTTTCTTTGACATGATAAAATCCTTTCAATAAAAAATCCCTGCTCTAACAAGGATTTAATAAGAGTATTTTATCAAGATTTTAGTAAAAAATCAAGAAATGAAATATAGTTAGACTAAAAATCAGCTTTTCTGACTTCTAGTAAAAGTTGACAATGTTTTAACAAGTTGATAGAATATACCTCAATGTGCAAGACTGATCCACACAAAAAGCTGACGAAGATGAATTTATGAATACTGAAAGTTACTTTGATGGTGGGCTCTTGAGTTATATTGGTTACTCAATTCTATCATTCATTATTATCGTCCTTACTTTAGGGATAGCTACCCCATGGGCTGTTTGTCTCATGCAAAATTGGAAAATCAAACACACTGTCATTGACGGACGTCGTCTCTATTTTGATGGTACAGGTGCCCAGTTATTTGGAAACTGGATTAAATGGTTCTTACTCTGTATCATCACGCTTGGAATTTATTCATTTTGGTTGAACATCAAAATGGAACAATGGATTACCAAACATACACACCACGTATAAAATAAAAAGTGCGGTTCTTATAACTGCACTTTTTATCTAAGCATTTAATAATTTCGCTCACCAAACAAGCCGTCTGGTAAATCATGGAATCCCTTGCCTGCTTTGAAGTTTTCAAACTTACCAAGCAAAAACTGATAAGCATCCAAGCGGCTTTCGTAGCGAATCATGGCATCTTTGGCACGCTCGTCCTGGTCTTCTTCGTAAACTTTTTGACTTTCCTTGTACGCTATGTCGTTGATCATAATTTGGGTATTGACCCAAGCTTCAAATTCCTTCATAAATTCTTGTTCGTAACTCATTTTTTCTCCTTATTCTAATCCACGGAAATAGTCCATGTCAATCTCACGGTAGGGCTGGATATCCTGAACGTATTCCAACACACCTTGGAATTCTCCGTTTTCATCGTGCACTGCAGCGTAGGTGATGTGGACAAACTTACCTCGTGACTCAGACTTGAACCACATTTCATACTTGTCTTTGCTTCCCTCACGAAGTCCCTTCATGATGGTCTTGACCTTGTCCAAGTACTTAGGTGGATGGCAGAGTTCGACATTGCGTCCAACCTGAGACGGTGCCCGCTTGAAAATCATCTCATCTGCTGGCGTATTGTCATTATAATACTGGAAAATATCATCCTTATTAACAAAGGTAATCTCCATAGGGAGGTGATTGAGGATGAGATTGGCCTGCTCGACTGAAAGATAACCATTGCCAAAAGCCTGTTGACTATGACGGTCCAGCACTGCTTCCTTTTCTTTAGGGGTAAAGGTAATGGTAAACTGCCCTTCTGGCGTATCGATAACTTGCTGAACCTGTCCATCTACAGTTTCTGACTGACTTGGTTCTTCTACACTTTTCTTCTCAACAAAGCTCTGTCTTTCTGGCATCCATTTCTCAGATGGCCGGATGATAGCACAGCCATAGGCATCGCTCTCCTCCGCAATCTGAATCCAGTCATCCTGAGTAAAGGACTCAAGGAGAATCATGAGGAGGATAGATTCTTCCTTAAAAATCATACTTTCAAACTCTGTCGCAAAGACTTCAAAAGCTTCCTTTACACTACTAATAGACACTTCTGGCAATGACTTGGCTGTCGCTAAAGCTGTTTGAAAGAGTTCCCTAATCTGGTCATCCACTCCCCACATCACTTTTGGAGGCGAATCGTGACCATAGCGCTCCATGATAGGAAAGAAAAGTTCTTCTTTACGTTGGTAATGAATATCAAATTGACCTACAAGTCCCATCTGACGCACCAAGCCCTTACGCATTTCTGCAAGCATTTCTTCATCTTCCATGGACTCATAGGTATCTAACAATCTCCGAATGCGAATCAAGGCCGCACGGAGGGCCAGATTTTCTTCCTTAAAGACACGAACTGGGTGCCCAGGATGCTCGGTATCCTCTACTTCGACACCCTTAACAGCATTTTTAAAAAGATTGGCATGGATATCACAGAGTTCCATGACATCTTCAAAGGTAACACCTGAGTCTGAGTTCATCAACTCGTGCTCCATGAGAGAAATCTCAATGGCTGACACACCTGTAAAGGTCGCATCAAAACGCTCCTGAACTGACTCAGGAGAGGCACCATTGTGCAATTCTAACAAAATATCCCGCAGGACATGAATCCGTTCATCTGCCATTAGTCTAACCCAATCACTTCGTAGCCGTTTGCTTCCAGCGTGCGGACAATCTTGTCCATAGGAGTTCCTTCAAGCTTAGACCCCTGCTTAAGCGATACCTTGCGACCAACTGTATTGCGCATCAAGGGATTAGCAAGTGGTTTAAAACCCAGCTCTACTAGGATATCTAAAACTTCTGGATGCTTGTCCACAACTTCCGCAACAGGAATAGATACATCAATGATATTGTCCATCATAACCTCCATCATATTCTCTAACAGTTTTGTTCTTTTTATTATACCACAAGGACAAAGATTAAAAAACTAGCAGTAGAAGACTTGCTAGTTTTATTTCGTATAACTTCATTATTTCTAATTATATAGACTTTTCCTAGTAAAACCTCAAAGTCTTATCCTTACCATGATCATCAGACAAGTTCGAAAAACCAACAATTGGTGTTATAAAAAAGAGTGAAGAACCTCCAAAAAGATTTCATTCTTTATCCTCAGGCTTCATTGACCAAGTAGCTGTATCCTTAAGCTTATCTACGAGAACTAATTTTCCCAAACTAACGACTGTATTTTCATCTTTTTTTATGGTTTCTGCAACTGTTAAAGCTTGGGTTGTAAGAAGATCATTACCATAGGTTTTGGCCAACACTTTTATGAATTCCATATCAATCTCCTTCTATGATTTCCACTTCTTTCCGGATAGTTTCTATATCTTCTTGGTATTGATTTTCATCATAATTAACCAATTTAGATAATTCCTTCTGCAATCTCTCACCCATGGGTTTCATGGTCGCAAAGGTTAAGCCACCTGATAGGACTCCACCTAAGATAGGAATAACTTTTCCCATCCCCTTAGCCAATCCTCCCTTGGTCAGATTCACTCCAAAGATTTTCAACACTTTCTTCAAAATGGGATACCAAAGTGTCTTTGTCAAGGCTTTCTGGGGAACAGTCTTCATGACCTGCTTAGCAACTGTAACACCACCAGAACGAAGTAGAGCGCCCGCACCATTTACTCCCAACATCACTCCCAGATAGAGCAAGAGGGTATTTTTAGCTTCTTCGCTCAGCTCATTTCGCGAAGCCCAGAGATCATCATAGCCGTAAATATAGCCTAGCTCCTGAGCTAGTTTCAGTGAAAATGCGTAAAACTGAGCTACATCTGTCGGAATTGTAACGGCCATGGCAAGACCGCCAAGTAATCCAGCCAAAACAGATGTCCCACTTGCCAGCAAAACATTATCTTTAATACAGGCATTGGCCACTCGATCTAAGGTTTCCTGAGGTAATAAAGCTGTCGGCCCTTCTTCCAATAATTTAGGAATATCCTTTGAAACTACTTCCTTAGAGAATTTGTCCATTAAAAATTTTGACCGGTTCACTTTGACGACAGGAAGTTTTACTACCTGTTGCAACACTTGCATCGCCACATCTTCTTTAGCCATCTCTATCTCCCTGTTATTTTTTTATTATATAATATCATACCATATAGAGCGTTTTCGTATCCTATATTATCTTTCATTTCTCCACTAAAAAAGAGGGTTGCCCCTCTTTCTACTTAGTTTTTATCCAGATTGCGTAGCATCTCGTCAATCTTGTTTCCATATTCGATGGATTCGTCTTTGACGAAAGTTAAGTCTGGGATTTTGTACAATTTCAAATTGTGACCAAGTTCACGTTTGATAGTACCAGTTGCTTTTTCAAGCCCGACTTGAGCTTTCTGATTATCTGAGGCCAGGTTACTCAAAATAGTGTAGTAAACCTTAGCCATAGATAAATCACCTAGCATCTGAACATCAGTGATGGTCACACCTTGGACACGTGGATCACGGACTTTCTTTTGCAAAATCTCATTGACTTCGCGCTTGATTTCCATGCCCACACGATCCGTACGGAAATGATTTGCCATATTTCTTCCTTTCTCTCAATTGAACCAACAGCTAGGCCAGCAGACCCAGCTTTTCTTGAGTTATTGATAACCATTTCAAATTGAAACGAAGTTCAATTTGAAATCACCTGCTTCTTTCGCTGTGGTGAAAGTGATGGAACTGATTTATCAGTCCCATCACATGGGATTTTTGAGACCCTAGGCTCAAAAATAAGCAATGAAACCATCGGTTTGCTTGCGTCCCTCACCGCCTAAGAAAGGAGCAAAAAATTATCTCTTGATTTCTTCCATGATGTAGGCTTCAATCACATCATCCATCTTAAGATCATTGTAGCCATCAATCATGAGACCACCTTCACGGCCATTTGTAACTTCTTTAACATCATCTTTATAGTGTTTCAAGCTAGCTAGAGCACCATCGTAAATAACGACACCATCACGGATAACACGGACTTTAGAGTCACGGGTAACCTTACCGCTAGTAACCATGAATCCTCCGATTGTTCCCACTTTAGACACTTTGAAGGTTTCACGGATAAGTGCTTCACCGATGATTTTTTCTTCGAATTCTGGATCAAGCATACCCTTCATAGCTTCTTCCATCTCTTCGATCACCTTGTAGATGATGCTATGGAGACGGATTTCTACATCGTCCGCATCAGCTTGTTGACGAGCTTGTGGTGTAGGACGTACGTTGAAACCAACGATAAAGGCATTTGAAGCTTCGGCAAGAGTCACGTCAGATTCATTGATAGCACCAACTGCTGAGTGGACAATGGTAACTTTAACACCTTCCACATCGATCTTTTGAAGTGAGGCAGAAAGAGCTTCAACAGAACCTTGTACGTCGGCCTTGATAATAACGTTAACTGATTTGAGTTCACCAGCTTTAAGCGTATCAAAGAGGTTTTCAAGGCTGACACGTTGTGTAGCTTGACGTTGCTTCATAAGAGCACGTTTAGCACGTTCTTCACCAGCTGCACGAGCTGATTTTTCATCTTCGTAAACGGCAAAGTGGTCACCCGCCATCGGTGCTTCGTTCAAACCTGTGATTGAAACTGGTGTTGATGGCCCTGCAACCTTAACACGACGACCAAGGTCGTTGGTCATGGCACGGACACGTCCGAAGGTATTTCCGACAACGATTGGATCTTGAACATTCAAAGTACCTTGTTGGACAAGGAGGGTTGCAACCGCACCTTTACCTTTGTCCAAACGGGCTTCGATAACAGTACCGATGGCGCGAACTGTTGGGTCTGCTTTGAGTTCTTGGATTTCAGCCACAAGTAGAACAGTCTCCAAGAGTTCATCGATATTTTGGTTAAACTTAGCTGAGATTTCTACAAACTCAGAATCTCCACCCCAAGCTGTTGACATAACACCATGCTCTGCCAATTCACCGATCACACGTTCTGGGTTAGCACCTGGCTTATCAATCTTGTTAATGGCAACGATGATTGGAACGTTGGCCGCTTTTGAGTGGTTGATGGCTTCGATAGTCTGAGGCATAACCCCGTCATCTGCCGCTACGACCAAGATCGTAATATCGGTAACAGAGGCACCACGTGCACGCATTGAGGTAAAGGCCGCGTGTCCCGGTGTATCAAGGAAGGTGATCTTCTTATTATTTTCCACGATTTGGTAGGCACCGATATGCTGAGTGATACCACCTGCTTCACCTGTCGCAACACGAGAGTTACGAAGGGTATCTAGGAGGGTTGTTTTACCGTGGTCAACGTGTCCCATGATAGTTACAACTGGTGGACGCTCAACCAATTCATCTTCATTGAGATAACCATCTTCGACAAAGAAACGTTCGATGTCGGCATTATCCACTTCAACTTTTTGTTTGGCTTCGATACCATAATCCACCATGAGGAGTTCAATTGTTTCCCCATCCAAAGATTGGTTTTGTGTGGCCATGACACCCATCATAAAGAGTTTCTTAACGATTTCAGCTGGTTCACGTTTGATACGTTTTGCGATTTCCGCAACGGTCATACCATCTGTATATTCAAATTCTGTTGGCAATTCATGGAATTTACGTTCTGTAACAGGTTTTGGAGCCTGATTACGGTTGTTCTTGTTATTGCCTTTTTTGTTCTTTTTGTTGTTATTCCAGTTACTATTCTTTTGATTTCTCACTTGATTTTGACTACTTCGATTCTTTTGTTGTTTTCTAGGACCATCCTCTTCGTGATCATAATCGCCACGATTTTTTTCTGGTCGAGCTTGTTTTTTACGACGTGTATCCATTACAGCTGCTTTTTTCTCAGGGACGACTTCAACCACTGCTTGAACTTGCTCTGCTTGTTGTGCTTGTGAAGCTAACTGAGCCGCTTCTTCAAAGATTTCCTCTGGTTCCTTGCGTTTGTTAGCTTGAGCCAAGGCTTCTTTGGCAGCTTGCGATTGTTTGAAGCGCTCCTCGCTTGAGCGTGCGTACTCTGCATTTTGCTCTGCTTTTAGAGCTGCTGCACGGGCTTTAAAGTCAATACGTGGAGCCACTTGATTTGGACGCTTGTCCTCTTGTTTACGACGCTCATTTCCACGATTTTGCTGACCTTGCTGTTTCTTAGCTTGGTCACTAAAGCGACGATTGTCACGATTGCCTTGACCTTGTTTTCCACCATTACGGCCGTCGTTTTTCTGACGGTTTCCGTTTTGTTGTTGGTTACGGTTATTGCCCTTATTTTGCTTGCGTCGTTCTGCCTGCTCTTTGGCACGTGCTTCGCGCTCAGCCTTGAAATTACGACTTTGCGGTTTAGCTGCTACTTTTTCTGCTTTAGGAGCGACTGGCTCTGCAGATTTTGCCCCTTCCTTGGCTACAGCTGGTTTTGCTGGCTCAGATTTTTCAGCTTTCTTTTCTGCACTTGCTTTTGGTGCTACAAGTTTCGCTTCTGCTTTCGGAGCAGCTGCAGACTTAAAGCTGGCAGCAATTTTTGCAGCGGCAGCTTCTTCCACACTTGATGAGTGGCTTTTCACATCCAAGCCCAACTCTTTTGCACGCGCTACAACTTCTTTACTTTCTTTTCCAAGTTCTTTTGCGATTTCGTACAATCTTTTCTTAGACAAATCATGTCCTCCTCTTCTATTCCATAAGAGACCTCATTTTCTTTGTAAATCCAGCATCTGTTACAGCCAAAACCTTTCTCGATTTTCCGACTGCTATGCTTAATTCCAGTGTTGAAAACACGGTTACAATTTCTACTTGATAATAATGACTTTTATCTTGAATCTTCTTGGTTAGGTTGGGTCCAGCATCATGGGCGAGAAAGACCAACTTGGCCTTGCCATCTTGAATCGCTTTAACGACCAATTCTTCACCCGATATGATACGCCCTGCTCGTTGAGCAAGTCCCAAGAGATTGCTTATCTTTTGCTTATTCAAGTCCTAACTCTCTTCTTTTTACTTTGTGATCCACATAAGCAATCAACTCGTCATAAAAGCTTTCCTCCACTTCCATGTTAAAGCTGCGGTTAAAGACCTTCTTCTTTTTCGCCTCTAGGGCTTCTTTATTGTCTAGCTTGATATAAGCGCCACGGCCATTGGCCTTGCCTGTCGGGTCGATAAAGACCTGTCCTTCTTTGTTCTTGACAATACGAAGCAAATCACGCTTATCAATCACTTCGTTAGACACAACAGACTTGCGCAAAGGGATTTTTCTCGTTTTCATCTTTCCCTCCTCTAGCAGTTTTTATTCTTCAACAGTATCGTTTTCTGCTTCCAAGTCTACCAAATCAGCTTCTTCCATGGCTTCAAACTCACTTGCAGACTTGATATCGATACGATAGCCTGTCAAATGAGCTGCCAAACGAACGTTTTGTCCACGGCGACCAATGGCAAGAGAAAGCTTGTTATCAGGAACAACCACCAAGGCACGTTTGCTGTCGTTTTCATCAAAGATAACTTGGTCAACTTCAGCAGGAGCGATGGCATTGTAGATAAATTCAGCTGGATCTGCTACCCACTCGATAACGTCGATATTTTCTTCGATTGGGACCATACGGTCGCTCTTGGCATCGTAGCGAGCTGGGTGGAACTTGCTAGTAATCTTCTTGATATTAGCACCACCACGTCCAACGATTGTACCGATAGCGTCCACGTTTGGATTGTGGCTACGAACTGCAACCTTAGTACGGTCACCAGCTTCACGAGCCACGCTCATGATTTCAACAGTTCCATCATAAACTTCTGGAATTTCTTGCTCCATCAAGCGTTTGATCATTTCTGGATGGCTACGGCTAACAAAGACGTTGACACCACGAGGGTTGTCTTCAACCTTGTAAACATATACTTCGATACGATCATGAGAAGCAAAAACTTCTCCAGGAATTTGGTCTTGTTTTGACAATTGGGCTTCGATACTGCCGAGATTGACATAGATAAATCTGTTGTCAAAGCGTTCTACAGTACCAGACATGATTTCTTGTTCATGCTCTTTGTAAGTATTGTAAGTGATGGCACGTGTTTGCTTGCGCATTTTTTCCATGATGGTTTGTTTGGCAGATTGAGCTGCTACACGACCAAACTCAGCAGGTGCTTCTTCAAACTTGATTTTGTCACCAAGTTCATAGGCTGAATTAATGGCAAGAGCATCTTTCAAACTGATTTCCAAACGGCTATCAAATACTTCATCAACAACTTCACGAACAGTATAAACTGTAAAGTCACCTGTCTTTTCGTTGAAATCAATGGCCACACTGTCAGACTGCCCATAACGTCTGCGATAGGCTGAACGAAGTGATTCCACCACTGTATCAATGATGTCTTCTTTTTTGATTCCCTTGTCTTCTTCCAAAATGCGGAAGGCCTCTAGCATTTCTTTACTCATTTTTTCTTCACTTTTGAATCCTCAAAAGCTTCCTTTCTTTTACTATAATTTTACTGCTAAACGTGCTTTTGATACTAAACTGTATGGAATTTGGACCGTTTTCTTACGCGTCTTGTCCATATATTCCATAGTCAACTCATCCTCTTCAAAGGCTAGCAAGGTTCCTTCAAAGACCTTTTGCTTATCGATGGCTTGGTAAAGTCCAACATGGATGTATTTCCCAACTGCTCCAGCGACTGCTTCCTTAGTTTTCAAAGGACGCTCCAAGCCTGGGCTGGTGATTTCTAGGAAATATTGTTCCGGGAAGGGATCTGGCTTGATAGTATCAAGGACAGGACTGATAATCTCTGTCAAGTCCGCTGTGTCGTTCAAGGTAATTCCCTCTGGTTTATCTACAAAAATACTAAGAATCATGTCACTGCCAATCTTTCCGTACTCGATATCAACGAGTTCAAAGGGAGCTTCAATGACAGGTTCTACGACTTCTCTGACTAATTCTACGATAGTTGCGATTGTGTCCACCTCCTCACAAGCAAGAGGCGAAGATATTTCCCCGCCTCACTTTCTCATATTCTTGTTATAATTATAACACAAATCAAGCCAACCTGCAAGGATTTGACCTTGAAGCTTTTTGTCTGGGCTTAAAAGACTTACTGAGACGCTCCTAATAAGCCCAAGTCGTATTTCCAATTTAAAATGCGTCTGACAGACTCATCAATACGCTCTTCTGTCAACTCTCCAGAGGAAATTTTCTTTAATAGATAAGGAATCTGAGTTTGATAGGAAGACCCTAGGATCAAATCATTTCCAGCTACAATCACTTGAAAAGCAGCTTCTTCCTGACTGACAAAATCGGCTAATCCTGCCATATCAAAATCATCTGTCAGAATGACACCTTTGAAATGCAGTTCCTTACGAAGAAGGTCCGTGATTTTCGGTGAGATAGATGATGGCACCGTGTCAATTTTAGATAGGATATTGTGAGAGACTAAGATGCTATCTGCCCCTGCATCTATCCCAGCTTGAAAGGGAAGAAAATCAACTTGTCTTAATTCATCCAGAGAACGGTTGTCTTGGATAATAGCGGTATGACTATCTCCATTATCGCCATATCCTGGAAAATGTTTCAAGGTTGACCCAATCTTGCTCTTTTTAAGTTCTTCTACAACCTGCTGAACATAGCTTGCAGTTGTTGAGGCATCTTGTCCAATCGTTCGATCATAAATGAAGGCTGATTGATTCCTTGCAAGATCCGCAACGGGGAAAAGGCCAGCATTGATGCCAACAGATTTTACAGCTCTGCCTTTTCCTTCGTATCAGAAAGCACCGCCTCCATCCCCCTTGCTGATAAAGTGCCATTGGAGATTGAAAAGGAGTTTCTAAAATCGAACTGATACGAGTCACTGTCCCTCCCTCTTCATCTGAACCAATCAACAAAGGAATTTTTGCAGCAGCTTGGTAGCTCTTTGTCAAAGCCTTTATATCCTCTATGCTTCGACCCTCAAAATCTCTGCCAAATAAGATATAACCAGACAAATGATAGGATCGAAGATCTTCTATCTGATGATTAGAAGGAACTCTAGCCCAAAATAATTGTCCTACTTTCTCTTCCAAGGTCATCGTGGCTAATCTGTCTTCGATAACCTTATTTTTCTCTCCTTCACTAGTTTCAATAGTTGTTTCAGTTTTTTCTACTTGAACCTCTTTTTCTACCTGCACCTCTACTTGTCTCTGTTGTTGATAATCAGAAAAAATCAAACCAAGTATGACAAGAAAAAAGAAAAGATAGAATACAAGAGGATTTATACTATTTCTCATAACCTTTCCATTATACCACTTATCTGGCCGCAAATACACTCTTAGCAAAAACCACCTGTTTTGAAATCAAACTAAAAGGACCTAATCCTGCGCAATACAGAACTAAATCCTTAGAATATATGATTTGTTTAACTTTTTAAGTGCGAAACAGTTTTTCACATCTCTTTAGATTAAAACTGAGCCTCAACTCGATAGATAACTTGCCCCTTGTTGGAGAATTTTTGCTCGTATTCTGTCATGACATTGCCTTCAAAATCACTGGCATGTAAATCAAGCCAGACACCATTGAGCTTCATGCCATATTGAGAAAAGCTCACTAGGCTGTACTCAAACAAGCCACGGTTATCTGTCTTGAAATGAATTTCTCCATTTTCAGGCAAGATACGCTTGAAGGTATACAAAAAGGTCTTGTAAGTCAAACGACGCTTTTCATGGCGTTTTTTCGGCCATGGATCTGAAAAGTTCAGATACAAGCGATCAATCTCACCGTCTTCAAAGTAGTCTGTCAAATCAGAACCATCCACCCACAGTAGCTTGATATTAGGCACTCCAACTTCAAGCACCTTGTCCAAAGCGTAGCTCAAAACAGACTTTTGAATATCAATCCCGATATAGTTGATGTCAGGATTTTGCTTGGCCATACCTGAAACAAAGGCACCCTTTCCACTTCCAACCTCCACATGAATGGGATTGTCGTTTCCGAACAAGTCCCGCCATTTCCCCTTGGCTTCCAAGGGATTGAGGACCACATACTGGGGATTTGCCTCTAGTAATGCTGTTGCCCCTTTACGATTTCTAACTCTCATCTTCTCTTTCCATACTTGTCTCGGAAGTGACGCAAGCCATGGATCTCCCGATTGACATTTTCTAAATCTTGGTTCATATAATACTTGGAAATCTGGCTCAAATAAGATAATTGAGCATACCAGTACAATTTATTTAATACCGTTTGATTATACTTGTAACCGTAGTAGGTCAACCATTCCTTCCACTGATGTTCTGGAATATAATGGCAGAGCATATGGGCCACATCAAACATGCGGTCGGTCAAGCGAACCGAGTCCCAATCCACCAAATAAATCAAGCCACTGTCTGTCTCAATCCAATTACTATGTCGTACATCTCCATGGACAATGGTCGCATAGTCCTCTCTAAATCCTGGAATAGTCTGACGTAAATCAGCCATCACTTCACTGATAAAATGATTTTTACGCAAAGCATCTGGAGCCGTTTCCTGCCAAGACTGTAGTAAATCTACAGGTGTTTCCATGACATATCCCAAACGACTCAACTGTGTCATCAACGGACGTGAGCGATGAAGACGGGTTAAAATATTGACGATTTGTTTACGATTCATATCATAGGGGGTCAATATCTTGCCTGTCAACCATTCTTGAGCACTCATATCACGACCATCTGCCAAACGGCGACTCCATAATAATTGTGGAGCAATTTGTTCTCTAGCTAGACCAGGTAGGATTGGAGAGGTGTTCATTTTTACAAAGATGCGCTTCCCATCAGGATAGCTACCCATATAAGCCTTGCCACTTTTCCCAGGTATGGGAGTCAGTATTAGCTCATTATCACCCAAATCCATTTCTTTCCTCCGTATAAAGTTTCCTTACTATTCTACTAGTTTTTGGTCTATTCGTCAACCGCTCCACACCCGATTCTCAAAGAAAGGCATCTGGATTGGCTTGGGCTAGGATTCTAGAAAGAAAAAGGCAAGCACCATCTTCTGCTTACCTTTTCATAATTTTTAGAAATAAGTTAAGAGTGGCCAAGCATTGTAAAACATGTGAACTAGAGTAGAAACCCATAAGTTTTGACTCTTTTTATAAGCAAAGCCCAGCAACAAGCCCCCAAGTAGATAAAAAATAAACGAAGAAACATTAGAAGGTCCATGCATGAAAGAAAAGATAGAGGAAGTTAGCACAAGCCCTAACCAAGAATTGTCAAATATAGCCCCCTGAAGAAGTCCTCTGAAAATGAGTTCCTCCTGGATGGGGCCAAAAACTGAGGAAGTCAAAATCAAAGACAGAGAAATTCCTCTGCTGACTTCCGCCAAGTGTTGAACTCCCGCGCCAGAAGAAATAGCGAAGAAATGAATATAAACCAGCATCTCAAGCACACTTAGAAGAAAGATTGCAATGAAAAGTAAAAGTTGTTTCCTGCTTAACATCCCAAAAGAAATCATTTCAAACTTTCTAGCATAAGCAACACTCAGAGAGGTTACTAGAAGACTTACAATCATCAGTGCAGGCTCATTTTGAAAAAAATCCCCATGGTTAATCGTATAAGGAACTGTAATGACGATTATTAGTACTAAAAATCCAAAGCACAAGGCATGAAATTTATCAAAAAACTCCATAAAATTATCCTCCTCAGCAGACTTTCCTACACGTCATCCTTTAGCTCTAACCTTTCCAAAACAAACCATTTTATACTCTTCGAAAATCTCTTCAAACCACGTCAACGTCGCCTTGCCGTACTTAAGTACAGCCTGCGGCTAGTTTCCTAGTTTGCTCTTTGATTTTCATTGAGTATTCGTAACCAAAATCCGACCACATAGCCAGCCCCTAAGAAGATAGCCATTAAAGCTAGCATGGAATTTAGGGAATTAAAGACCACCGCATATACAAAGGTTAGCACAAAAACATTAAAGGCAATGGTGTCAGAAGCCAAGACTAGAATATAAGGTGTCAACCAGTCTAAGGTTTTGGAATCTAGGAAAAATAAGTGTTTATACATGATGACCTCCTCTATGGCTGAAAAGCAAGCCTTTTATTTTTTTACCCCAAGACCCTATGTAGAAAAGTGAGCAAAAATGGTAATGTTGCGAAAATATTATTAATCACATGTACCGCATAGGATGGATAAATACTCTTGGTATAGCGGGTCAAACTAGCAAAGATGATGCCAAATGTTGTAAAAATGAAAATATCTAACAGACTAGGCAGACTTGAAAAATGAGGAAGAGCAAACAAAATGGAAGGAAGAAGCAAATCGAGGCCAAATCGCGAATGCTTAAAGAAGGCGTGTTGAAGTAATCCCCTATAAATCAACTCTTCCATTAGTGGAGTCAGGAAAAACAGGGTTACATAGATACCTAGCTCAGCAAAGTTGGTCCCACTATAACCGATCAATACAGCCCAACCTTCAGCAGTTGACTGAACATGTTTAGCTATCTGAACGTTAAAAGAGATCTGGAGCACTACCATTAATACTATCAAAATCGAATACCAAAGCCATTTTTTTCTTGGAATGCGAAAGAGATAACCATGGCCTGTCTTAACCAGAATCCAAATCATGACTCCACTAAATAGTAAACTCAAGATATTTTGAATCCAGACGAAATTGCCAATCTGGGAAGAAAATTGCCAATAATTTTGGACGATAAGCGTCAGCTTAGAAAGACCAAATACGAAAAATAAGTAAGAGAAGACTGCACTTATTTTGAATAGAAGTTGATACTTTTTCATAGAAATCCTTCCTCATTTCTTATATTTCAGCCTATATTCCACATAAATGAAAACCTTCTCCTATATAACCACGGTCATGATAACCACGCGGGCAGGACCCACTTACTGGAAAAGGACCTGAATTTTTTAATATAGAAGGGTAAGCACCAAATGGACCTTCCTGATAAGCGTGCCCTCTATAAATATCAGATACATCCCCACCCTCTATATGATCAAGCATTTCAGTATCCATAATTTCAAATTGTTCCATCATTTTTGCACCCATGACAAATACTTCTTTTTATTTTTAATTTTTGCCCTGTTGCAACTTTGACAAGTTTAGTATATCATCGTTTATTAATTTTTTCCATCCAAATCATAAATAGTCACCATAACATCTTGAGGCGTTAAAAGAATTGAAAAAGAAAGCATTTCGGCAATACTTGACCTTTTACCATTCAGTCCACTTCATATACAATTATAATCTTTTATATATAAAATAAATACACCTATCTTCTCACTCTTGTCTATAGGCAAATTCTAGCTATATGTTATTACAAACAAAGAGTATCATTTCACCTGTTTACCACTATTTTTATTTATGAATTTTTTGTTTCACTTTAATCATTATAGAAGCCATAAAAAACGCGACAGCCAGCCGAAGCAGTTGGTAACTTTCTTCCTCTCCTGTTTTCGGTAATAATTTTTCATTCGAAGTAATAGATTTGCTTACATAATCAGTCCCCTTAACATCAGTTGAAGGAGTTTTATTTTCTTGAGCAACATCAAAAATAGGTTTGGGAGTTTCCAATTGATTCTTATTGTCTAACATTGCTAAATTGCCAGATTGAGTAGTTTTAGCTTTAGAAGTTGAGTTTGTACTCTCCACTTTCCCACTATTTTCGCTATTAGAATTGGGATTATCATTGGATATTTTCATTTCGGTTCTTTTTTCATCACTCATACCTTTGCTGTCGCTTACAACTTTATCACTAATACTCATGCTGTCATTTCTGGTTTTCTCATCACGGACACTTTCAGTTACTGTTTCCTCATAAGATTTCACTGTCTCCGTTTGCTTAGGTGAGTTTCTAGCGTACATATAATCATACACCTGCTGTGCAGTTGCTCCGCCACCAACCCATCCAGATATCGGATGTCCATTTTTTAAATACAAAATTGTTGGTGTTCCTGGAATACCGACTTTTTTAAATAGAAACTCTCTCGCTTCCCCATCAAAATCCTTACCGTCCAAATCATAATACTCTAACTTCTTTTCAATCAAGTTATTAAATTCTTTCAATTCAGGAGAAAATTGACGACAATGAGAGCAAGTTTTTCTACCAAAATAAATAGTATGTTCCAATTGATCCTCTGTAAAAGATTGACGTACAGCTTCAATATCTATCTTTTTAAAGTCCGTAACATTCTTCTCATACTCTTCTGGGGTTACAACAGAAGGTTTATGCTCCACCTTTTCCTTAGCCGATGGCAAATCTGGTGCCACAAGAGAACTATCATTCGCCTGGATAGATGAAGTAGTAGGATGTTCTTCTGCATATACAACACCCGTAATAATAGATGCAAATACAAGTGGTACAAGTAATAGCGATTTTATCTTTTGATTCTTCATAAGAATACTCCTTTACATTTGTTATCTTTATCTTACCTTATTTAAGATTACAAATTCATATAAATCTTAAATGGTCATCGAAACATCTTGAATTGCAAAAACTTCATTATAAAAGGTAAGTATTGCGAAAACACTTACCCTTTTCTTTTATACTTCATTAAGCTCTACTTTTTATAATACTTCAAGCCCCAAATGAGCAGAAGCATGATGATTAAGCAGAGAACAGCACCAATATAAGCGATTATTTGTTGGTAGAATTCTCCTGCTGTGATACCTCTATACAAACAAATAATAGACATAAAACCTGTCAAACCAATGAACATAAGTTGATTGGTTCTAGGACTTACCAAATCATCATCTTCAAACTCTCTTATCCTCATTTCCCTAGTGAGGTAAACAGTGACCAAAATAGAAGCCAAGTTAATAACCACTAAAAGAAATTGGAAAACCAAGGAAAAATTTAAAAACTGACGAGATAGAAATAGATAAGTAGAAACAACCAAAGGTATCTGTCCGAACAACAACCTCACTAAGAAAACATTGTGTTTTGTTGCAAATATTTTTTTCATTACTATCTCCTTTCCTATGCTAACAGGTAAGTGCACCACCAATTCCACCTAGTACAGCACCAATTGCACCTGTTCCTATAGCATATGGTCCCAATAGAAATGTCGAACCATAAGTTGTTGCATACCCATCAAGTGCGCCATACGCAATCCCTGCTCCACAAGCAATTGTTCTTCCCCAATCAATATCTCCACCTTCAACGCAAGCAAGCATTTCATTATCCATAACAGAAAATTGTGACATCATTTTTGTATCCATGACAAATACTCCTTTTTTATTTTTAATTTTTGTCCTGTTGCAACCTTGACAGTTTAAGTATAGCACTGTTTTTAAAATTTTCTTATCTAAATCTTGAATTGTCATCGAAACGCCTTGAATTAGCTTTTTTATTTGAAATCACCTCTAAATTTTTTAAAAAAAGACAGTTTCTAATCACTTTTTTACCATTCAGGAAATTTCAATGACTATTCAAGATTTTATAAAATATGAACTTATTATTATGGCATAATATATCTATCTACTATATGAAAGGACTTGCCAATGACTTCTTATAAACGTACATTTGTTCCTCAAATAGATGCGAGAGACTGTGGTGTCGCTGCCTTAGCCTCGATTGCTAAATTCTATGGTTCAGATTTTTCTCTAGCTCACTTGAGAGAACTTGCAAAGACCAATAAAGAAGGGACGACTGCTCTTGGCATTGTAAAAGCCGCAAATGAAATAGGATTTGAAACAAGACCTGTTCAAGCAGATAAAACTCTCTTTGACATGAGTGATGTCCCCTATCCATTTATCGTTCACGTTAACAAAGAAGGAAAACTCCAACATTACTATGTTGTCTATCAAACAAAGAAAGACTATCTGATTATTGGTGATCCTGACCCTTCTGTAAAAATCACTAAAATGTCAAAAGAACGCTTTTTCTCTGAATGGACTGGAGTAGCTATTTTTCTAGCTCCCAAACCTAGCTATCAACCCCATAAAGATAAAAAGAATGGTCTACTAAGCTTCCTTCCTCTGATTTTCAAACAAAAATCTCTCATTGCTTACATCGTTCTCTCAAGCTTATTGGTCACTATTATCAATATCGGTGGTTCTTATTATCTCCAAGGAATCTTGGATGAATACATTCCAAATCAGATGAAATCAACTTTAGGAATCATCTCAGTTGGTCTGGTTATTACCTATATCCTCCAACAAGTCATGGGCTTCTCCAGAGATTATCTCCTAACTGTTCTGAGTCAGAGATTAAGTATTGATGTGATTTTATCCTATATTCGCCATATTTTTGAACTTCCTATGTCTTTCTTTGCGACACGTCGTACAGGAGAAATCATTTCACGGTTCACAGATGCTAACTCTATTATAGATGCCTTGGCTTCTACCATTCTTTCTCTTTTTCTGGATGTTTCTATTCTGATTCTTGTAGGAGGCGTCTTACTGGCACAAAACCCTAATCTCTTCCTTCTTTCTCTTATTTCCATTCCTATATACATGTTCATCATCTTTTCTTTTATGAAGCCTTTCGAAAAAATGAACCATGATGTCATGCAAAGTAATTCTATGGTTAGCTCTGCCATTATCGAAGATATCAACGGGATTGAAACTATAAAGTCGCTCACGAGTGAAGAAAATCGCTATCAAAATATAGACAGTGAATTTGTAGATTATTTGGAAAAATCCTTTAAGCTCAGTAAGTATTCTATTTTACAAACGAGTTTAAAACAGGGAACAAAATTAGTTCTGAATATCCTTATCCTATGGTTTGGCGCTCAATTAGTCATGTCTAATAAGATTTCTATCGGTCAACTGATTACTTTTAACACACTTCTTTCTTACTTTACAACTCCTATGGAAAATATTATCAACCTCCAAACCAAACTCCAATCTGCGAAGGTCGCTAATAACCGTTTGAACGAAGTCTATCTAGTCGAATCTGAATTTAAAGTTCAAGAAAACCCTGTTCATTCACATTTTTTGATGGGCGATATTGAATTTGATGACCTTTCTTATAAGTATGGTTTTGGACGAGATACCTTAACAGATATTAATCTCACGATTAAACAAGGAGATAAGGTTAGCCTAGTTGGAGTCAGTGGTTCTGGTAAAACAACTTTAGCCAAAATGATTGTCAATTTCTTTGAACCCTACAAAGGACATATTTCCATCAATCATCAGGATATTAAAAACATTGATAAAAAAGTCTTGCGCCGTCATATTAATTACCTACCTCAACAAGCCTATATCTTTAATGGATCTATATTGGAAAATTTAACCTTGGGTGGTAATCATATGATTAGCCAAGAAGATATTCTAAGAGCTTGTGAATTAGCTGAAATCCGTCAAGACATTGAAAGAATGCCTATGGGCTATCAAACTCAGCTCTCTGATGGAGCTGGTCTATCAGGAGGACAAAAGCAACGAATAGCCCTCGCTCGTGCTCTTTTAACTAAAGCTCCTGTTCTAATACTAGATGAAGCTACTAGCGGTCTTGATGTCTTGACTGAGAAAAAAGTTATAGATAATCTTATGTCTCTAACTAATAAAACCATTCTCTTTGTAGCCCATCGTCTCAGTATAGCCGAACGAACTAACCGTGTCATTGTTCTTGATCAGGGGAAAATCATTGAAGTTGGTAGTCACCAAGAGTTAATGCAGGCGCAAGGCTTCTACCATCATCTATTCAATAAATAAGGAGAATGTCATGAATCCTAATCTTTTTAGAAGCGTCGAGTTTTATCAGAGACGTTACCATAACTATGCGACAGTATTAATTATACCTCTTTCATTACTATTTACTTTCATCTTGATTTTCTCCCTTGTTGCCACAAAAGAAATTACTGTTACTTCCCAAGGGGAAATCACCCCTACAAGTGTCATTGCATCCATTCAGTCAACAAGTGATAATCCTATCCTTGCTAATCATTTAGTGGCAAATCAAGTAGTTGAAAAAGGTGAGTTACTCATCAAATACTCTGAAACAATGGAAGAAAGTCAGAAAACTGCCTTAGAAACTCAATTACAAAGACTTGAGAAGCAAAAAGAAGGACTTGGAATTTTGAAACAAAGCTTAGAAAAAGCTACTGATCTTTTTTCTGATGAGGATGAGTTTGGCTACCATAATACCTTTATGAATTTTACTAAACAAGCTCATGATATTGAGTTAGGTATCTCAAAGACTAACACTGAAGTTTCAAATCAAGCCAATCTTGCCAATAGCAGTTCATCAGCCATCGAACAAGAAATTACAAAAGTTCAACAACAAATTGGAGAATATCAAGAGCTGAGAGATGCTATCATAAATAACAGAGCACGCTTACCAACTGACAATCCGCACCAGTCAATTTTGAATCGTTATCTTGTAGCCTCACAAGGACAAACACAAGGAACTGCAGAAGAGCCATTTTTATCTCAAATTAATCAAAGTATTGCAGGTCTGGAATCATCTATCGCAAGCCTCAAAATTCAGCAAGCTGGTATCGGAAGTGTAGCAACTTATGACAATAGTTTAGCGACCAAAATTGAAGTACTTCGTACTCAATTTTTACAGACAGCTTCTCAGCAACAACTAACCGTGGAAAATCAATTAACAGAATTAAAAGTACAACTAGATCAAGCGACACAGCGCTTAGAAAACAATACCTTAACCGCTCCAAGTAAAGGTATCGTTCATCTGAACAGCGAATTTGAAGGTAAAAATAGAATTCCAACTGGTACAGAAATTGCTCAAATATTCCCTGTCATCACAGATACAAGAGAAGTACTAATCACTTACTACGTATCTTCTGACTATCTACCTCTACTAGATAAAGGACAAACTGTAAGATTAAAACTGGAGAAGATTGGAAATCACGGCATTACCATCATCGGCCAACTTCAGACAATTGATCAAACTCCTACCAGAACAGAGCAAGGAAATCTCTTTAAACTAACCGCTCTTGCAAAACTATCTAATGAGGATAGTAAACTCATCCAATATGGCTTACAAGGTCGCGTCACTAGTGTAACTGCAAAGAAAACATATTTTGATTATTTCAAAGATAAAATTTTAACCCATTCTGATTAATTTTCAGATAACACTCTATAACTATTTATTATCTTATCAAAAAGGAGAATTGTAACATGGATAAGAATCAAAACCTAACTTCATTTCAAGAACTAACAACTACCGAACTCAACCAAATTACAGGTGGAGGATTGTGGGAAGAACTTTTATATAACATTCGTATATATCCTCTTCACATCACACAAGGACTTCATCAACCAATACAACTATAAAAAAACAAGACCAAGAGAAAGCACTCTCGGTCTTATTTTTTCATCATTCTGTATGTATCATAGTAAGCACCTGACGAAAGACTTGATCTTGACAGGTGGTATTTAGACTGGTATTGGGATGACTTTCCACAATTTTCATAACGGTATAGAGACCGACTCCTCTCTCCTCCCCTTTAGAACTTGCTCCAAAGGAGAAGATTTCAGAAATATCTATGCTCTCTTCTTTGATGGAGTTTTCAATGATAAAGGTCTCCTGTTCTCCATTTTTAAAAAAAGCGATTGAAACATGAGGTTGACTAGCCTCTATACTAGCTTCAATAGCGTTGTCACAAAGGATAGACACAATAGTCAGAAAATCAAGCAGGCTCATCTCCTCTACCTGAATCTCCTCAGGAACTTCGACATTAAAGATAATCTTCTTATCTATGGCTTTTAGAAATTTCCCCGCGAGGAGACTTTTGAGGGCACGGTCACGAATATTCACCAATCTGCCCAGGTCATATTTATTGTCCTGCAATTTCTGACTAGAATCCTTTAAAACAGAGTCGTAAATCTCTTTTATCTGCTCCATATCCTCCTCTTCAATACCCAGACGTAAACTGGTTAAGAGGTTGGTGTAGTCATGTCGAAAGCTCCGCACTTCCTTATAAAGCTCCTCTATATGCCGACTATAGCGTTCCATATCTCTATAGCGCAAGATCTGCTCTTGGTTCAGTTTTTCCTGAAGTTTTTCCTTCAAATAGGTATCCAGCTTCTTGATAACACCCATAAAAAAGAGCAAGTAAAACACTAGAATCAGATGGCGAACAGTCTTTGATTGAATACCTTGTACATATTCAAAATAAGACAGACTTTGCATCACTAGATAGTAAGCCCCCATTATCCAGTTAATCTTAGTCAGGGACTTTTGAAAACCTTTATCTAGAATCTCCTTTCTCAAGCTAGTGAAATCATAGTCTAACCATCTCAAAAAGGCTAGAGAAATGAAGAAATTGAAAATTATTATACATAACCAAGTAAATGAGTAGTCATTATATAGTTGCCCTTGCTCTAAAAACGGAAGCAAAAAATAGGAAACACCTCTATAAAAGAGATTTACCAATATCATTGGAAAGAGACCATAAAAGATAAGGAGTTTTTTAGGAAGCCCTCTAAACAATAAGAAAGATAAGCCGATACCGTACAATGGTTCCGTAAAATAAGATAGGTAATCATTTCCTACTATATAGTTAATTGTTACAAAAACAAAGGCCAACAGTATCTTAAAAAGAAAGGCCTTAAAAATCCTCTCAAAAGTGAGACCAATTCCATCTACCTTAAAAAATATAAACAACTCCAATCCAGATACCAAAAATGTATAAACTATTTTCCAAACTATTTCCATTCCATCACCTCACTAAGTGTAAGTTATTGATAGCCTCAGACACTTCCCTGACCTTATAACGCGCGATTAGGCAACTTCTCCCATTGGGGAAGAAAAGGAGTTTTTCTTTCTTATCCAAATGTATCACATTGGCAGGATTGATGAGAAAAGAGCGATGGCACTGCAGGAGACGAGGCTCCTGCTTGAGAATCTCCTCTAAACTCGCTGTAAATTCCAGTCTGTCCGTCTCGGTATAGAGAATGACATGATGAGATTTAGAAGACGTTTCGAGATAGTAAACCTCTTTAAAAGGATACTGGAATTGGGCAAATTTTGATTTAAAGTAAAAACAATCTTCCGCCAGACTTTTACTGTCTTGACTATTGGCATAGAGGAGGGCTGTCTCGATACGAGATTCAAATTCCTCTGCCGAAAGGGCCTTATCAATGTAGTCCAAAGCTGACACTTGGTAGCGAAAGGACAGGGGCATAAACTCCGAGTGAGTCGTCACAAAGACGATTAGGGCATACGGATCCCGATCCCGAATCTTTCTAGCCACTTCTAGCCCTTTCATCTCCTCATTTCGAATCTCAATATCCAAAAAGAATAGCTGATGGGCGCCCTTCTCATGCACCTCTTCCAGCAGTTGGTCTGGCTTGCCAAAGACCTCAAAAGAGCTGGGAGTGATATGATGTTCTTTCAAAAGTTTCTCAATCGTCGTTTCAATTCTAGCTTGTTGGGAAAAATCATCTTCTAAAACAAATATTCTCATCTTCTTACTCTCCTTCTTTCAACCATTTTTGACGAATTTCTCTATAGCGACGTCTGGCATACTTGACAGCGTATTGACCTTCTTCTCCAAGAAAAAGGATTCTTTCTTGAAAATCAATCGATTTTACTTTATCAAGATTGACCAAACAATTTCGATGACATCTCATCAAGGTTTCCCCATATTGGTTCTCAAGATTACTTAAATTTTGAACCATATTAAAACTAGCTTCTTCTGTAACAATCTGCACGGTATGGGCTTTAGTTGGATGTGTTTGGATATAGTAGATATCGTCGACGTTTACTTTATAGACTGTTTTCTGTGTCTGAATAATCATATGTTTCATTGGATTCTCCTCCTAAGAAAAGAATAACAGAAAAAGTCTAGCACAAGCCCACCCAATCCTAAACAGTCTTTGAAAACTCCTAAAAGGATTATTTTTCTACAAGATTATGATGAACTTACAACTATTTTATCATAAAATCTTAACAGTACCATTCAGGAAATTTCAATGACAATTAAAGATTTGAAGCTGAAAAAGGAGAGAAAAGTGATAAACTGACAGTATCAAAACACAGTTACTAGAACCAAGACTGTACCTAGATTAAAGGAGGAATTCTCATGACAGATACAAACCCTATCAAAAGAGCTCAGACTTTGATTACGGACTTAAACAAAGCCTATCAGGCATGCAAACAGGCAAGCGCTGACGACGTCCACTTTCAGGAGCAATTAAACTCTATTCTTGGTTTTCTAGCCAAGGCTGAGACAGTGGACAATCGAGTCTTGATCGAATTGGAAAAATTTTACCAGACTTCCAGTCTTCTCATGGGACTTAGCACTCTTGATCCAGATGCTCCTACTCGCGCTGCTTGGCGGGCTTATGACCGCTTCCACTTTGACCAGGTCAAGACAAAGTTGTGTCTCTACGGACCAACCATTATCCTGTAGTAACTAAAAAGAAGCTGAGACAAACTGAACTCAACTTCTTTTTTAGTGTCATATAAGCAATGTTAGTCCTGCATCTGACGTTTGACCTGATAAGGTAAGTACAAGACTAGTAAAACCAAACCAGCTCCCAGTAAGGCTAGAAGGGCTAGTTTTTCTTTGAAGGTAATCAACCCAACAACTAATTCCACAAGTAAAACAAAACTGGTCAATCCTCGAACTACCGCCTGCAAGCCTTTTTCCTTTTGCCCCTTGTCCAGTGGAAAGAGTTGGGTCAAATACTGGTAGTCAAAGGCGTGATAGAGGGCCAGCAACTGGAAGAGCAAGAGGTAGTTAAAGAGAACTACCACTGCTGTCGCAATCCAAGCTTGCTCGATAAAGACCTGCGCCAGCAAGGAAAGTAAGAGCAGACGGAGACTGAGGGCAAAGAGGTCTCCATTTCGCAGATAAGAACGCAGATAGAGATTTTGCCAAATCTTCCCAGGCACCTTCTGAACAACCTTTAGGATAAAGTCCAGATAGGCACGACGCTTGACGCTGTTTGAAATTCCCTTTACCTGCGTAAAGAGGGCAAAGAAACGAAGCAAGACTTGCTTACGCTTGCTTTCTTGGGAAATGACATAGTCCCAGTCCAGTCCAGTTTCCGTGAAAAATTTGCTGGCCTTTTGACGAAAGAGGAAATATTTACCTACTCCCAATAAAAGCACATAGACCAGAAAAACAGGCAAGCCATAGCCCATTACTAAAAATAAAGGCGCAAATAATAGCAAGAAAAGGGTCTGGACAAAGAGCCAAAAGGCTAGAGAAATGCCAGTTTGACGCTTGAGATGGAATTTGATTTTCTCTTCTCCAACCAAGAGAAAGAGCTTGTCTGGAGCCTCCATATAGGTGGCAATTCCACCCCAAAGCAACAGTAAAACAGAGGTAATTCCTACAAACAAAAGGATAGGCCAATGATTTTCAGGAAAATGTTGTAAGAGTTGACTGTACTGGTAGGCTAAAAAGCCCAGCAGGACAAGCAGGAACAAGACAAAGTGGTCATTGAGAACATAGCGCAGATAACCAAGACACTCCTTACGAAAAGCCTGCTTTCTCTTTAAAAACAAGTCTTTCATAGCTCCTCCTCTTTGGTCAGAGCCAAGTAAATATCATTCAAACTAGCCTCAGGCATGTCAAAGGCTTCGCGCAGTTGCAGGAGATTTCCCTTAGCACGCACCTCACCCTTGTGGAGAATGACAAAGGCATCACACATCTTCTCCGCCGAATCCAGCACGTGAGTACTCATGAGAATGGACTTGCCCTTTTGCTTTTCCACTTCCAAAAGCTGAATCAAGTCTGCAATAGCCAACGGATCCAGACCAAGGAAAGGCTCATCCACGATGAAAAGACTTGGATCCACCACAAAAGCACAGATAATCATGACCTTTTGCTTCATCCCTTTTGAAAAATGAACAGGGAACCAGTCCAATTTCTGGTCCAGACGGAACATTTTTAACAAGGGCTCTACTCGATCAAAAGCCACTTTCTGCTCAATACCATAAGCCATAGCAACCGTTTCGATATGCTCTCTGAGGGTCAATTCCTCATACAGACTAGGTGTCTCAGGAATGTAGCCAATTTGCTTGCGGTAGCTAGTTGCATCTTCTTGAAGAGTAAGTCCATTGATATTGATGGAGCCACTATAAGGTGTCAACAGACCGATAATCTCATTAATAGTCGTTGATTTCCCAGCACCATTGAGGCCAATCAAACCGACTAACTGCCCACTTTCAACGGTAAAGGACACATCTTTCAAGACAGGAACATGAACATAGCCACCTGTCAGGTTTTTAATTTCTAACATATTTTCTCCAAATCTGGTATAATGTAGCTATATTATATCAAAATTCAATACAGTAGAGGTAGATTTTATGTCAGATTGCATTTTTTGTAAAATCATCGCAGGGGAAATTCCTGCTTCAAAAGTATATGAAGATGAGCAGGTTCTTGCCTTTCTTGATATCTCTCAAGTGACACCAGGACATACCTTGGTCGTACCCAAAGAACACTATCGCAATCTTTTAGAAATGGATGCTACTAGCGCCAGCCAACTCTTTGCCCAAGTACCAAAAGTAGCTCAAAAAGTCATGAAAGCTACCAAGGCTGCTGGCATGAATATCATTGCCAACTGTGAAGAAATCGCTGGTCAAACCGTCTTTCATACCCACGTTCACCTCGTGCCTCGCTACAGTGCGGACGATGACCTCAAGATTGATTTTATCGCCCACGAACCAGACTTTGACAAACTTGCTCAAGTCGCTGAAACCATCAAAAACGCATAAGGAGTTGCTATGAAATTATCCAATCTACTGCTATTTGCGGGAGCTGCAGCCGGAAGTTATCTGGTTACAAAAAATCGCCAAACCATCACAGATGAAGTCTTGAATACCACTGACCGCGTTCAAGCTATCAAGGATGATGTGGATATTATCCAAAACAGCCTGCAAATCATCGACCAGCAAAAAGAACTCATCAAGAAATACCAAGAAGACTTGACTTACAAGTTTAAGGTCTTGGAAAAAGATATCCAGACTAATCTAGCTGTCATCAAAGAAACACAGGAACCTGAAGATAAGTAAAAAGAGCCACTCGGCTCTTTTTTAAAAGGTAAACAAGTTATATCCCATCAACTATACATCATAATTTAGAAAACTCATACTCAATAAAAATCAAAGAGCAAACTAGAAAGCTAGACACAGGCTGCTCAAAACACCGTTTTGAGGTTGTGGATAGAACTGACCAAGTCAGCTCAAAGCACTGCTTTGAGGTTGTAGATAAGACTGACCAAGTCAGTTACATATATCTACGACAAGCCGACGCTGACGTGGTTTGGAGAGATTTTTGAAGAGTATCATTCACCGTTTCATAACTAAATTAAAGACTCTCCCAGACTTTTCGCCTTAATGAAAATATCTGAAACAGCTTAGTTTTAAGTGTTCAGAAACTTTGAGACCTAGGCTCAAAGTTTAGATATGGGACTTCAAAGAAGGTCACTACCGTCCGTCATTACTTAAGGAACGTCTTAAAAAATCTATAAACAAAAAGAGCCACTCGGCTCTTTTTGTTTATTCTCCTTCAAAGGCATCTTTAATATGGTCAAAGAAACCTTTTTTCTTTGGATTGACTTTTAAATCACCAGCAGCAGCAAATTCTTTCAAGGCTGCTTTTTGGCGGTCGTTCAATCCTGTCGGTGTTACGACATTAACAGTAACGTATTGGTCACCAACTGCACCACCACGAAGGCTCGGTGCTCCCTTGCCACGTAGACGGAATTTCTTACCAGTCTGAGTTCCCTCTGGAATAACCAATTCAACATCACCGTGAACAGTTGGGATATCTACTGTGTCGCCAAGAGCTGCTTGGACAAAGTTGAGGTTGAGATTGTAGAAGATAGTGGTTCCTTCACGTTCAAACTTGTCGCTAGCTTCCACAGAAACTACTACATACAAGTCGCCATAAGGTCCACCGTTAAAGCCAGCTTCACCTTGACCAGCTAAGCGAATTTGTTGACCTGTTTCCACACCAGCAGGAATTTTGACATGTACGCTATGGGCTTGTTTTTCATGCCCTGTTCCGTGACAGGTTGTACATGGATCTTTGATTTCTTTTCCGCGACCATGACAGACATCACAGGTTACTTGACGACGCATCATACCAAGCGGAGTCTGCGTATCGACGTTAATGACACCAGCGCCATGACAGCGTCCACAAGTGACTGGACTTGTTCCTGGCTTAGCACCAGAGCCATTACATGTACTACAGCTTGCTTCACGGTTGTATTTGACTTCTTTTTCCGTTCCGAAGATGGCTTCTTCAAAAGTCAAATTCACACGATACTGGAGGTCATCTCCTTGACGAGGAGCGTTTGGATTGCGCGAAGCTCCGCCTCCTCCGAAAAAACTTGAGAAGATATCTTCAAAACCACCGAAGCCACCTGCTCCGTCAAATCCGCCAAAACCACCAGCACCACCAAAGCCACCATTGGCACCCGCAGCACCATATTGGTCATAGGCAGCACGCTTCTGGTCATCACTCAAGGTCTCATAAGCTTCTTGAACTTCCTTGTACTTTTCCTCAGCACCAGGCTCCTTGTTGATATCTGGGTGGTATTTCTTTGAAAGCTTACGATAAGCCTTTTTGATCTCGTCTGCCGAAGCGTTTTTTGACACCCCCAGACGATCATAAAATTCAGTATTATTCATACAAGATACCAAGACCGTAAAATTCGACTGAAAAATAGAAAATCTGACGCTGGAGCGATGCTCCTAGGCAGATTTATCTTTTTTCCGAGAATTTAGGTCGGGTTCAATTCCTTTCTTTTATATTGAGTAAGAAATTTGGAAACCCGTGTTCAATTCCCTGAACACCCTTGTTCCTTTCTATTGATTTTTTGAATCAAACCTGGATTTAGGTCGGGTTCAATTCCTTTCTTTTATATTGATGAAACAAACCCTAAATAAATCAGGTTTAGGCCCTTTTTACCGAAAAACAGAGGCTGGGTTGCAACCTCTGGATTTCTTCCTATCATTACGACGTTCGAGTTTTAAAAATCAAGCTAGTAATGCTAAATCGAGCACGCCCTAACCTCTTGGTGAAAAAGACAAATCTTTCTAGAAACTAAAGTTTCTGCGTCAGATTTCCTATTTTCACTGTGAGGTTTTAACGGGCTTTGCATCTTATTTTTCAGTAAACTCTCCGTCTACGACGTCATCGCCTGCGTTTCCTGTTGCTTGTTCGCCTTCTGCTCCTGCTTGAGCTTGTTGCGCTGCTGCGGCTTGTTCGTAAAGTTTCACAGCAAGTCCTTGAGCTTTTTCGTTCAACGCTTCAAGTTTTGCTTTCATGTCGTCCAAGTTGTTGTCTTCTTGCGCTTTCTTAAGGTCATCAAGGGCAGCTTGGGCAGCATCACGTTCTGCATCGAAGCCTTTGCCTTCCGTTTCTTTGATTGTCTTTTCAGTCGCAAAGATAGCTTGGTCTACTTCGTTACGAAGGTCAACTTCTTCTTTACGTTTCTTATCTGCTTCAGCGTTTGCTTCTGCATCTTTCATCATGCGGTCGATTTCTTCGTCCGTCAAGCCTGAGTTAGATTGGATAACAATTGTTTGTTCTTTTTGAGTTCCAAGGTCTTTGGCCTTAACAGACACGATACCGTTCTTGTCGATATCAAATGTTACTTCGATTTGTGGGATACCACGAGGTGCAGCTGGGATATCTGTCAATTGGAAGCGTCCAAGAGTCTTGTTATCTGCTGCCATTGGGCGTTCACCTTGAAGAACGTGGATATCAACGGCTGGTTGGTTGTCTGCTGCAGTTGAGAAGACTTGTGATTTAGATGTTGGAATGGTTGTGTTGCGGTCGATGAGTTTTGTAAAGACTCCACCCATTGTTTCGATACCAAGTGACAATGGCGTTACGTCAAGAAGGACAACGTCTTTCACATCACCAGTGATCACACCACCTTGGATTGCAGCACCCATAGCCACTACTTCGTCAGGGTTCACTGATTTGTTTGGTTCTTTACCAGTTTCAGCTTTAACAGCTTCAACAACGGCAGGGATACGGGTTGAACCACCAACAAGGATGACTTCGTCGATTTCTGACAAGCTCAAACCTGCATCTGAAAGGGCTTGGCGAACTGGAGTTTTTGTACGTTCTACAAGGTCACGAGTCAAATCGTCGAATTTAGCACGAGTCAAAGTCATTTCCAAGTGAAGAGGTCCAGCCTCACCAGCAGTGATAAATGGCAAGCTGATTTGTGTTGAAGTGACACCAGAAAGGTCTTTCTTCGCTTTTTCAGCTGCATCTTTCAAACGTTGCATTGCCATCTTGTCAGTAGACAAGTCAATGCCGTTTTCTTTCTTGAATTCTGCTACCAAGTGGTCAATGATTTTTTGGTCAAAGTCGTCACCACCAAGTTTGTTGTCCCCTGCAGTTGACAATACGTCGAAGACACCGTCACCCAATTCAAGGATAGAGACGTCGAATGTCCCACCACCAAGGTCAAATACCAAGATTTTTTCTTCTTTATCAGTCTTGTCCAAACCGTAAGCAAGGGCTGCTGCTGTTGGTTCGTTGACGATACGTTCTACTTCAAGGCCAGCGATTTTACCAGCGTCTTTTGTTGCTTGACGTTGAGCATCGTTGAAGTAAGCTGGAACTGTGATAACTGCTTTCGTTACTTTTTCACCAAGATAGTCTTCCGCGTAGCCTTTCAAGTATTGAAGGATCATAGCTGAGATTTCTTGTGGAGTGTATTCTTTTCCGTTTGCAGAAACTTTTTCAGAAGTTCCCATCTTAGATTTGATAGAGATAACTGTATCTGGGTTTGTGACTGCTTGACGTTTTGCAGCATCACCAACGATGATTTCACCATTTTTGAATGAGACTACAGATGGAGTTGTACGGTTCCCTTCTGGGTTTGCGATGATTTTGCTTTCAGTTCCTTCAAGAACTGCTACTGCTGAGTTTGTTGTACCTAAGTCAATACCGATAATTTTAGACATGTGTTTTTCTCCTTAAATTTTAATTCGAATTTTGATTTTTTGATATTTCCCTTAAGTGGTGGGGACGTGAGCAACTCCCTTCGGGATTTCATCACTTATTTTTGAGCCTATTGTCTCAAAAATCCCCTGTTTCAGTAGCACAAGCTACTGAAACTTTCACCACGGTGGGAAATATCTTCCTTGCAAGCCTCCGGCTTGCCTCTTATCTTTCTTCATAGTTTATTGTCGTTTCGGACAAGTTTTCTATTATGTAGATTGTGACACGAGAAGTCGAAATTGATTTTATTTCAACGACGAGTTAGTAAGAAGGCTAGGAAAACGCCATAGCGATTGCCGTTTTCTGACGAGTTGCTTTAGCTACCGTCAGAATTGCCTAATCGAACACGCCCTAAGCTCTGAGTAAAAAAGTTAGATTTTCTTGTGTTCATCAAACACTTCGTCAATCTCCTATTTTTACTGTGAGCTTTTTACGGGCTTTGGATCCTAGTTATAAACAACTACCATTGCTGGGCGTAGGATGCGGTCATGGAGTTTATAGCCTTTTTGGAAGACTTGAGCGATGGTATCTGCTGGGTGTTCATCGTCTGCCGGGAGAGTTTGGATGGCCATATGGTAGTTATGGTCAAATCCGCCATCAGCTGCGATTTCTTCGATTCCTTCTTCTTTCAAAGCATGAACCAAGCTTTCTTGCACCATTTCCAATCCTTTTTTGACATCGTCTGTCAAACCTTCAACTGCGAGTGCACGCTCAAGGTTATCCAAAGAAGGGAGAATCGCTTTTGCCAAGTCCTGGCTACGATAACGTTGCAAGTTTTGACGCTCTTCATTGGCACGGCGTTGGATATTTTGCATTTCTGCATGAGCGCGAAGGTATTTATTTTCGAACTCATCCGCACGTTCATTTGCCAAGTCCAACTCAGACTTCTCAGGAGTTGTTTCTTCAGCTGTTTCCACAACTTCCTCTTCTTGAACTTCTTCTACTTCTTCATTTTTTTTATCTTGGGCCATTTTCGCCTCCTTTAATGATTTCAATATTAATGTACTTCATAATGATTACTGCTGAGGTAGCGGTAAAAATCTGTCAACTTCATGGTCAAAACACGATTGACCACATTGACTTGGTTGATTAGCTGTTGGTAATCCAGATTAACCGGACCGATAATGGCTAGAATTCCAACACCTCGATAAGGAATAAGGAACTTGCTACTAATCACAGCTAGCTCAGCTAGACAGGACTCTTGACTGTCCGCAACACGGACATTTTGCATCTGATCCTCACGCAACCCCTCACGAATCTCCAGAGCCACCTTTTGCGGTTGGTCAAAGAACTGATAGGCTGCTAGATTAGCAAAATTCAAGAGATTGACCTTGCCCGCCACCACAATGTTTTCGTTGAACATTTCCTTAAAGATATGTTCAAAGAGATTGATCACATTATCCGTTGTTGTAAAGTAACGCTGGATAATCTGCGGAATCTCCGTCCGAATCTTGTAGTGAATATCTAGAACGGTGTGGCCGAGGAAACGTTCCTGAATGATGTTCTTCAGTTTCAGCAAGTCCTCCTGCAAGAAGTTCCTTGGAATCAGAAACTGACTGGTAACCGTTCGCGACTCGTCTAGGGTGAATACCGCCAAGGCTGTATGTTGCCCCAAAACAACGATATCAAAGGCTGTCAACCGTTGCCTGCTCGGCTCAACATCCAGTGCTACTACCGTACAGCCACTCAAGTCTGTCAATAGATTAGCAGCTTCTTGCAGAATATCCTCCAATTTGAAGAATTCCTGATCAAAGGCCTTGACAATCTCATATACCTCATTTTCAGCCAGTCGGTCAAAATCCAGTGAGTGTTTCACATAGTACTGAAAACCAGCAACACTTGGCATTCGACCACTTGAAGTATGAGCCTTCTCAAGCAAACCTTGCTTTTCTAGAGCCGCCATGTCATTACGAATGGTTGCGCTGCTAGAGTTAATAGACTCTTGCAAGGCTTTGGATCCGACAGGTTCGTGCGTTTTGGTAAAGATGTCAATAATCAGATTTAGAATATCCTGCTGACGCTCTGTAACCACCTCATCACTCCTCTCTGTCTGATCGATTAGCACTCGATACACTTAAGTGCTAACTTATGATTCTATTATACACCCTTAAAAGAGAATGTCAAGACAAAAACTCAAAAAATTAGCACTCTTTTACCAAGAGTGCTAAAAATCAGTCTAAAGACCTAGAACCTTACTGTTTATCTACTCGATATTTCCTTTTTAGTCTGAAATAACCATAGATTAGATAAGAAATCATGAAAGCATACAAAACAAAAATAATGAAGAAAGACATAGAAAGATCTTCTCTAAATAAACTCATACAAATAACAAGACCACCTAAGAAAGTAGCTGTACATGAACGAAGTCTATACCGCATAACTTCCCATCTGAGATCCTTACTCATATAGACTTGATCTTCCGTAAGTAAATCAGAAGATGATTTACGAAGAATTGAACAAAAACCTGTTTCTATCAATTCCCAACCTCTATTTCTAAAATCTTGCAGTTCATGCTTATATTTTTTAAGAAATCTAGAATCATAGATACAGTAGATGACATCGTCTGGTTGACATTGGTCAAAATAGAACAAACCAAAACGACTCGTTCTATACTTCCAACCTTTCAAATGCATCTCATGTAAATATTCTTCTTCCTTGTCTAAATCAACAATAGTGAAAATCCGAAATTCTACTCTGCTATTCATTGTCTTACCCCAAAATTAGAAAACATGCCTGGTGTTATTTATTAGATAATTCTTTCCACTTTTGACTCAATCTCCAAAAAATATAAGAAATCTGAATCGCATGGACTATCAATAAAACACCATCTATTATAACAATCAAAAACATTTCCCAACTGAAAGAACTACCTCCAGTGACAAACTTTGAGAAAACCGGTAGTAGAGCTAAAAAGAGAAGCAAAATAGGAAACATCCGCCTCGTTAAAATCCGTTTGACCATAGCTAGCTTCCCGGCCGCGTCATTATAAATTTCAAACTCGGCATCCGACTCAATTCCAGAATGAAGCTTTCTAAAGTAGGAAAACCCATTAAAGTCTGTAATATGCTCCCAGCCACAATCTTTAAATAATTGTAAATAGGAGGCTCTATCGGATTTTTTCATGGGATAAAAGTCCAACTGATAAGACACCTGCTCCGATTGGCACTTTTCAAAAGTATACTTAACCGCAACTACTAAGTTAGAGTAGGTCACTTCCTTAAGTTTCCAGCCCTCAGCATGCATTTTTCTAAAATATAAAGCCTCTCTATCATAATCCGCAATAGTAGCAATTCTATAAACAACCTTCTTTTCCATCACCCTTCCTCCCGACTGTTTCTATAGAGCCGTTCAATACGTTTCAATTCAATATCTAAAACTTTTCGTCCCAAGTCTGTGATCTGATAGATTTTCCGTTTTTCCTCTTCGCGGATAAAGGAAATCAAACCATCCTTTTCCATTTTTGACAAGGTTCCATACATAGTCCCAGGACTAATCGAAACTTGCGAATCTGTCATTTCCTTGACCTTTTGCGTAATACTATAACCATGACCTTCCTTTTGCAGACAGAACAAGATATAAAAGCCCGTTTCCGTCATCGGAAGATAAACTCGACGAATCTTATCCGTTAATTCCATTTATAGCTGCCTCCTATCCAGTTCGATATATCGCACTTCGTTATATAAAATATATCACACCTCGATATAAAATACAAGAAAAAAGATCACCCACAGGCAATCTTTCTTCTATATTAGTATTAGTAAAGGTCTAAATAATTATCAATTTCCCATTGTGAAACGAAGGTTGCATAACTTGCCCATTCGATTCGTTTGGCTTCAAGGAAACTAGTATAGATATGTTCTCCAAGAGCTGCTCTGACAACTTCATCTTCTGTCAAAGCCTTCAAAGCGTTGTGAAGGGTTGATGGAAGGTCTGTAATACCAGCTTCCTTGCGCTCTTCTGCTGTCATGATGTAGATATTTTCTTCGATAGGGGCTGGTGCTTCGATTTTGTTTTCAATACCATGCAAACCAACTTCCAACAGAACTGCCATAGCGATATAAGGGTTCGCCATTGGATCCACTGAACGCAACTCAAGACGAGTTCCCATACCACGTGAAGCAGGCACGCGCACAAGTGGCGAACGGTTACGACCAGCCCAAGCAATGTAAACAGGCGCTTCATAACCTGGAACCAAACGTTTGTATGAGTTAACCGTTGGGTTCATAATGGCAGTATAGTTGTAGGCATGCTTGATCAAACCGCCAAGGAAATGGTAGGCCGTTTCTGACAACTGCATTCCTTTTGGATCGTTTGGATCAAAGAAGGCATTATTTCCTTCTGCATCAAACAAGGACATATTACAGTGCATACCTGATCCAGCAATACCAAATTTTGGCTTGGCCATAAAGGTTGCGTAAAGACCATGTTTGCGAGCAATGGTCTTAACAACAAGTTTAAAGATTTGAATCTTATCACAAGCACGGAGAACTTCATCGTACTTGAAGTCAATCTCATGCTGTCCAACCGCAACCTCGTGATGGCTGGCTTCTACTTCAAATCCCATTTTGGTCAAGACATTGACAATCTCACGACGTGTATTGTCCGCAAGGTCCGTAGGCGCCAAATCAAAGTAGCCACCCTTGTCATTTACTTCAAGTGTTGGGTCACCATTTTCATCCAACTTAAATAGGAAGAATTCTGGCTCTGGTCCAAGGTTGAAAGAGTTGAACCCTACTTCTTCCATGTGACGAAGAGCACGTTTCAAATTGCCACGAGGGTCTCCTGCAAATGGCTCACCTTCTGTTGTATAGACATCACAGATCAAACCTGCAACACTTCCATTTTCATCTCCCCACGGGAAGACTGTCCATGTATCCAAGTCAGGGTACAAGTACATATCTGACTCATTGATACGTACAAAACCTTCGATAGAAGATCCATCAAACATAGCCTTGTTTGACAAGACTTTATCTAACTGTTCATCTGTGGCAGGAATTTCGACGTTTTTCATGGTTCCCAAAATATCTGAGAACATGAGACGAATAAAGGTAACATTTTTTTCCTTGACTTCACGACGAATATCTGCAGCTGTGATTGGCATGAGTTTTCTCCTTAATTATAACTACTTGCGGTTGCCTAACCGCGACCAAAAGGTGACCGTACTGAAGCAAAGCGACCCTGTTGGAGGAGTTCATTGTGAAGTGCACGACGCACCTCAGTCTGACTCACTGCTTTCTTAGATTTCGCTTCACGTTCAGCATATTTTTTCTTAATGGCAGCGATATTATAACCTTCAGAGATATAATCTTTGATTTCAAGCAGACGATCCATGTCATTCAAAGAATACATGCGACGGTTCCCTTCGTTTCGATCAGGCTTGATCAACTCTTGATCTTCATAATAACGAATCTGACGCGCCGATAGATCGGTCAACTTCATAACACTGCCGATAGGAAAAACAGCCATATTTCGGCGAAATTCTTTTTCCTTCATTTACAATTTCCTTCTTTCTGTCTATTATAGTCTAAAAAAATACAAACGTCAATCGATAATGTTATAAAATATAACATTATTTTTCTTTTTTCTCTAAAAAGAGTCGAATACGATCAATATCGTAATTTACGAGAATTGCGACAAAAACTCCCATGAAAGTTTCTGATACACGAGCAAAAACGTACAAAATTGTTTCACCACTCGGAATCGATAGGGTAATAATTAACATAGCTGCTACACCACCAATAACTCCTGCTTTGTTATTCATGGCTACATTTGTCATAATGGTTAACATGGTACAGATTGGGACAACTACCAAGGTCACCCAAAAGGCTTCGTGGAAAAAGGTATTTAATAAGAAGAAGATCAGTGCATAAAGGCCACCGATACTATTTCCAAGAATACGCGAAGTTCCAAAATGGACACTCTTATCAAAACTCTCCCTGAGGCTAAAAACGGCTGTCAAAGCACCGATTTGAAGACCTTTCCAGCCAAAAAAGCCAAAAATCAAGAGAACTAGAAAAACAGCAATACCTGTTTTAAAGGTTCGCATACCAAGTTTGAACTGGGATTTATCGAATTTATATTTTTTAAAATAACTCATAATCTCAACTTTCTATTTCCATTTTATCACAATTTGGGTGATTTTATGAGGAATAGTTGAGAGGAAGCGTTTTTATTTTAAGCAAAAGAAAAGAGGAACCTTCATCCCTCTCTTCTTTGATTTATTTATAAAATCTTATTTTTCTGTCAAGGCTGCAAGTCCTGGCAATACTTTACCTTCGAGAAGTTCCATTGATGCTCCACCACCAGTAGAGATCCATGAGAATTTATCTGCACGGCCAAGGTTGATTGCTGCGGCAGCTGAGTCACCACCACCAATGATTGATTTAACGCCTGGTTGTTTCACGATAGCGTCCATCACACCGATTGTACCAGCTTGGAAGTCTGGGTTTTCAAATACACCCATAGGTCCGTTCCATACAACTGTTTTGGCACCAGTCAAAGCTTCGTCAAATTTAGCGATAGATTTTGGACCGATGTCAAGACCAAGGAAACCTGGGTCAACTGCTTCACCTTCAGTGTCTTTCACTTCAGTGTAGTCAGCAAATGCGTTTGCTTCTTTTGAGTCAACTGGCAAGATCAATTTGCCGTTTGCTTTTTCAAGAAGAGCTTTCGCAACATCCAATTTATCTTCTTCTACAAGTGAATTACCAATTTCGATATCTTGTGCTTTGTAGAATGTGTAAGTCATCCCACCACCGATAAGAACTTTATCAGCTTTTTCAAGCAAGTTTTCGATAACACCGATCTTGTCTGAAACTTTTGAACCACCAAGGATAGCCACGAATGGACGTTCTGGGGCTTCAACTGCTTCTTGGATGTAGGCAATTTCGTTTTCAAGAAGGAAACCAGCAACTGCTTTTTCAACGTTTGCAGAGATACCAACGTTAGATGCGTGTGCACGGTGAGCTGTACCGAAGGCATCGTTTACGAAGATACCATCTCCAAGTGATGCCCAGTATTTACCAAGTTCAGGATCGTTTTTAGATTCTTTCTTGCCGTCAACATCTTCAAAACGAGTGTTTTCAACCAAGAGAACTTGTCCATCTTCAAGAGCGTTAATCGCTGCTTCCAATTCAGCACCACGAGTGACACCTGGGAAAACAACGTCTTGACCAAGTTTTTCTGCCAAGTCTGCTGCTACAGGAGCAAGTGATTTACCAGCTTTATCAGCTTCTTCTTTCACACGTCCAAGGTGAGAGAAAAGAATTGCACGTCCACCTTGCTCGATGATGTACTTAATAGTTGGAAGAGCTGCTGTGATACGGTTGTCGTTAGTGATTACACCATCTTTCAATGGTACGTTGAAGTCAACACGAACGAGGACTTTTTTACCTTTCAAGTCAACGTCTTTAACAGTAAGTTTTGCCATGTTACAAAAACCCCTTTATTTATTTTATTCGAAACTATTATATCACACTTTGGAAATATAAGGAAAGATTTCACAAGATTTTTCGATATTTAATCTTCATCTTCTTTTTTCTGTTTCAATGTCAAGGCTAAACTAGCAAGACCAAGGCTGGCCAATCCTGCTATTAGGGCTTCATTGGCATCAGCAGTTCCTGTATTTGGCAATTGTTTGCTTGCTTCTTCTGATTTAACTGCTGTATTTTGGGATGGTTTTTCTTGTGTAGGCGCTACTGCTGGTTCAGTTTTTACTTTTGTTCCAATTTCAACAATTTCTGGAATCGCTTCTTGGATGACTTCTGTTGAACGAAGGCGACGCTGACCGTTTTCACCAACTTCAAAGACATGTCTTAATAGACCATCTCGTCCCTGTATGATGACTCGTTGTTCCCCAACTAGCATCTCAGCATTTTCATGTTCTTGACGATCAAAAGGAACCTTTTCCTCTTGAACTTCCAATTTAGGAGCCTTTTGTTGATCTGACGCCGATTGATTCGTAGGTTTTGGAAGGTCTGTGTTTTGTGGTGCTGGATTGGCAGGAATAAGACCAGTACCTACTTCTACGATTTCAGGACTTGCTTCTTTCAAAACTTCTGTAGCGCGAAGCGTACGATTGCCTTGGATATCTACTTCAATCAAGCGGCGAATTTGCCCCTCAACTCCCGCTTGGACAAGTTGACGTTGGCCGACTGGGAGATTTTGATTTGGACGTTCTTGGTGTTCGAAGGCGATACTTGTTTCTTCGACTTCTAATTTCGGAGTATCCACAACCAAATTCTTGATACCTTCAGCTGGTTCCTTGCTTGCAATAACTTCTTCTACTGGTTTAGCAGGTTGTGGTTTTTCAGCAGTTTCATAAACCAAGACATAATGAGTAAAGTGTGGGGCTGTAAAGATAACATGACTATCCGTTTGTTCAAAAGCCAATTCTACTGCTTCTTTTCCTTCAGGTAAGAAGAAGACTTTCTTCACTTTCTTATCTTTTTCAATTGGAATTTTCACAATAGAAGCGTAAGCGAGATCAACATCTTGACCTTTTTCATCTAGACCTTCTATTTCAAAGATATGGGTATCTTCTCCAGCAAAGTATTTCTTCTCTTCATCATTTGCTTGAACACGCTCTACTTTCAAGCCCTTGATGATAGTCTTCTCTTTATTTGAGAAGTGTACCTCAACACCTGTTTTACTATCAGAAAAAACTGCTGGCTTGTCTTCTTTCAATAAAGCAACCAGATCTTTTAGACTCTGTTTCGCTGTTGCAAGCTCTTCTGGACTCAAATCTACTTTTTCAACCAAGACCTTGTTTTTCTCAAGAAGCGGAGCTAGGGCAGAACCTGAAGGATGGTTTGGTTTGGCAGCCAAGAGTTCTTGAGCCTCACCTGTTAAGCGATCAAGTTCTGTCTTTTCTTCCGTAAATTTCTCTTGACCATTCAGAGCTTTATGAGCTTCTGTCAATTTATTAAGTCGGTCATTAACCTGATCTTGGGTGCTCGTTTCATGGTCTTTCAACACTTGTTCTGCCGCTTCAATTGCTTTCAAGAAAGCTTCTTTTACTTCTGGTGAAGCAAAGTTATAGACCACTTTGTTCTTATCTGCTTCAACTTCTGCTAATTTTTGTTTGAGGTACTCATCGTTCAATGCTGCTTTTGGAGATACCAAAACATCAAAGTTGACTTCATGACCTTGGTAACGAAGCGTCAAGGTTTGACGACCGGTCTTTTGAGCATCGTAACCAGAAATTTCAACTCCCTCATCAGTAAAGGAATGTTCTTCCATGGTGTCATTGCTATAAGCCACTGCAAAGCGTCCTTCAGACAAGTCTAAGCTATCACCAACTAGGTAATCTTTTTTCGGTTCCTGACTTACTTCAATTCCCAAAATAGTTTTCGGACTCGCTTCATCTTGACTAGTAACAGTCACTGATAAATTCGCATGTACCGGTTGCCCTAAATATTGTAAAGTAAGATTTTGTTCTCCCTTGTGATGCGTGTCAAAGCCTGATACCGATACACCTGCGTGGGTTAGGCGAATGAGTTCGTCCTCAGCTCCTCCTTCATACTGAACGCGAAGAACACCACCTCTAAGGTCCAAATCCTCCCCTTCGGCGTAGTTTGTTTTCTTAGGTCCTGTTTCTAGGCTGACTGACTTGATTCTTCTGTCATCTTTTGGAACGGAAACTGCTAGGACATTACTAATTTCCTTGCCTGGCAACTGAGTACGATAGTAAAGAAGACCAGATTGATTTGTCAAATCCAATGGTGCACTTGCTAGATCTCCTCCAACCTCGCTCTTCAAGGTTGCAAGAGGAGTTTGAGAATTTGGATTGTCATAAACGGTAATAGTTGCTCCAGCTGGTACATCCGCAAAGCCAACTTGTACCTTGTTATTGCCTAAAGAACGGGCTGCAGCCTTGGCCATCGGAATATTGAAACTCTCAGTATCAAGCTTTTCATACATTCTCCAGTTATAGATACGAATAGCCTTCCATGGAGTTCCATTGTCAGAAGTGACCACATTCAAGCGCCAATCTTGAGCTGTGATTGGTTTATCAAGGGTAATATCTGTAACATGGGCTTTATTGCCACGAACTTCCTTCGCCAACTTCCATTGACCATCCGCATCTTTATAATAGAGGTCAAAGTCTTTGGTGTTCATCAAACCGTCGTTAACAGATTCTCCACCAGCCCCAGCATGATCCATCACCCATCTAACAACTGTACGTGGCTGGGTCAAACGAATATCCACACTACCGCTTAACTGTCCAGAGGACCACTTGTCAGACAGACTGGTAATGGTACCATTCAACATACCTTCAATACCTTCTCCACCTTCAGTCTTAGGGAAAGTACTATCAATAACTGTTGCACCTGGAACGATATTTTCAGCTAGTGGTTTTGGTAGGCTGGTATCTTTTACAGTCATGCCCCAATCAAAGGTTGCGGTTGCAGCTTCTGAACGAACCCCATTTTTACCAACTGCTACAACCTTCAGTTCTTGAGTTGTACCTTGAGCACTTGCTGAGCGGCTAACTTTTGGTAGATAAATCGTTGTAGAAGATGAGCCAGTTAGTAATTTCCAGCTGTCTCCATCTTTTTCGTAAACTTCATAGAAATCTGCATCCTTGTTGCCTTTAAATTGCACAACTGCTTCCGCTTCTTGGGCATTTTTAAGGACTTGTTTGGCTACAGCTACTGTGGTTGGTGCCTGAGGAGCATCTTGATTATTGCTGATAGTCAATTGCCCCAGATTAAATTGATAACCTTTTAAGTCTTTGTCATTTTCAAAATAGAGTTTAATACCGTAAATTGTTTTACCTGCCAAGGCACTCAAATCAAAATCATTGGTAGTCCAGTCATCTGAAACTGTTAATTCTTTACGGGCAGCTTCATCACCGTAGGTATAATCTTTCTTGGTTGCAAATTCTACATAAACCTTGGTCCCTTTGCCTCCTTTGTGGGCAACATGCAATTTGGTGGTATCTGTCACCTTCAAGCGAGTAGAGTACAAATTCACATCTTGCTTGGTCGCGCCTGAAAGATCCCCTGCAAATTTGAGAGAAGTTCCACCATTATAAGCATCTTCAAAATCATAGCTTGCTTTCAACTTATCGCCAGTTGATTTTTGCCACCAGCGCCATGTTGGAAGAACACCTGAAACTGAACGGTAATTCCACTCAGAATCCTTAGAAACCTTACCATCTACGAACCATTTTCTACCATGACCTGTATTAAAAGAAGTAGTAAAAGTATGACCTACTGCTGGCGTACGGTCTGCAACTAGGTTAGCAATCCCATACCAATCTTTGTCACCTGGTTTTTGGCCAGTAGGATCACCTTGATAACCTGTAAAGAAGATATCTTCATTCTTATGATAATCTTCACCAGTTTTTCCTAAACTTGTAATGGTATCTGGAGCAAACAAACCAAGAGAAAGGCGCAATTTCCCATTTTCATCTAAAATGTCATTCCACTTAACCTTTGTCTTGTAAGATCCACCCTGTTGCAATTCTAAACCTGCAAATACATCATAAGGATTGCGACCAATCCAGTTGGCAGTTGCAATAGTGTAATCATTTTTAGCCTTATCCCAGTTAAAGTTAGCAAAAAAGTTATCTGCTGGAACCTTATCTCCTTCTGGTTGCATGAATTGGTAGTTGTATTCTCCCAAACCATCTTGATGGTAACGTCCATAGTTATAAGTCATGGCATCGTACCAAGAATACTTGATTGGGTGATTTACCTTAGCAGCATACTCCTTGGTATAGAGCATAAACTGGCGCATCTTTTCTCCAAGAGGTTCAACCAAATCCCCAGTTGTTTCTTGGTTGATGAAATAGCCATCATAGCCATAATACTTGGCCATATCTACCAATTTACGGGCAATTGGGAAGCTACCATCTGCGTCTTGCTTCAAAGCTTCAGCGAATTTTTCTTGATCTGCAATACTATTAGACCAGTTGAAGAAGAGTGTCCCATATACAGGCACCCCGTTACGGTGACCTGCATCAATAACGTCAGGAGTTGGTACGAGACCTTCCCAGAAGACCATTGAATCTAGATATTGCCAATAGTCAAAAGCATAGGCCTTGAACTCTTCTCCACCAACAGAAGCATGGTCTTTTGCTTTAGAATTGGTGTTTGATAGGGCTTGAACTTTTGCTTCCTTGCTAGCTTTTTCATTGACCAAATGCCCTGTCCGACGTGAAGCAAGGGCAACAGACCCGCGGTTAATAGCATCATCTTCACGAGCTCCGGGTTCCCATTTCAGCAATTCATCCCAAGAATTAATTTTGATTTCCTTTGGTTTTAATGTTTTTTCTGTATTTTTAGGAACATCTGGCTGGACTTCTTTTTCAGTCTTATTAGCTTCTGCTGCTGGCTTAGACTCATCCCCTTTGCTAGTTGCTTCAGGTTTTGCTTCTGCTTCTCTGTCAGACTTTGGTTTTTCGTCTGCAGATGGTGTTTCTGCAACCACCTCGCTTAGTTTTTCCTCGGGTTTAGCTACACTGGTTTCCTCTGCAGTTTCAGTAGTTGTAGCTTCATTGCTTGCTGGTGAAGCAATTTCAGATGCTGTCGCTACTCCTTCTGCCTTTTCTAACTTGTTTTCTCTAGCAGATTCTTCTTCATGCTGCTTGTCAGCTTCATTAGTTGGATGCTCACTCTCTCCTGAAACAAGCTCTGTATTGGCTCCGCTATTTTCAGGAACTACAGTTTCTTCGGCCAAGGCTGGACCAGCAAATAAAACAGCCCCAATCATCAGCGAGCAGGCTCCTACTGATAACTTACGAATACTGTAGCGACAACGTCTTTCAAAAAATGGATTCTTCATTTTCTCCTCCTAAAAGATTGATTTTGTTGCACAAAAGAAAGCGCTTAACTTTCTTTATAAAATTTTTATCCCAATCACAGGGACCAAGATAATTCCTCCCTCATTTTAAAATATTTCTTTTAAATGTCAATATATAAAAGGAAATACCTATATCTAGGTTAGAAATTGGTAAAATTAATATAATTAAGGATCATTCTAACGAATTTTCTTTCTAAAATCTTAGTTTAATACTTGTTAGATTTACTTTTATCCTTTAAAATAGAATAGGAGAAATTCCGTTATTATTTTTCGGAGGAAAAAGAAATGTCCATTAATTGGCAGGAAATTTTATTTCACTTTTTAGGTGGTCTGGGACTATTTTTATATAGTATCAAGACCATGGGAGACGGTTTACAACAAGCTGCTGGAGACCGCCTTCGTTTTTACATTGACAAGTACACCAGCAATCCTTTTTTAGGTGTTCTAGTTGGAATTATCGTGACTGCCCTGATTCAGTCAAGTACAGGGGTTACAGTGATCACGGTTGGACTGGTCAGCGCTAGTCTTCTCACTCTTAGGCAGGCTATCGGAATTATCATGGGAGCCAACATCGGAACCACCGTTACTTCCTTTATCATCGGTTTCAAACTTGGTGAGTATGCTTTACCTTTGATTTTCCTTGGAACCATGTTCCTCTTCTTTACCAAAAATAGAACAGCAAACAATATCGGGCGCATCCTGTTTGGTGTAGGGGGAATCTTCTACGCCCTCAACCTCATCAGTGCCGGTATGAGCCCTCTTAAAGATTTACCACAATTCAAGGAATACATGGTAACCTTGGGCCAAAATCCTGTGTTGGGGGTTTTGGCCGGTGCAGTAATTACCGTTCTCATCCAAGCTTCTTCTGCGACAATCGGGATTTTGCAAGGTCTCTATGCAGGTGGATTCCTTGACCTTAAAGGTTCTCTACCAGTTCTCTTCGGAGATAATATCGGGACAACCCTAACAGTTATCCTCGCGGCAGCTGGAGCCAATATCTCTGCGAAACGAGTTGCTGCAACCCACGTTATCTTTAACGTTTTAGGGACTATTCTTTGCTTAATCTTATTAGGCCCATTTACGTCAATGATTGAATACTTCCAGGCACTCCTTCATCTCTCACCTGAGATGACCATAGCCTTCTCTCACGGTGCCTTTAACGTAAGTAACACCATTGTACAATTTCCCTTCATCGGAGCCTTGGCCTACTTTGTAACCAAGCTCATTCCTGGTGAAGACGAAGTTGTCAAGTACGAGCCACTTTATCTTGATGAGCATTTGATTAAACAAGCTCCATCAATCGCTCTCGGAAATGCCAAGAAAGAACTCCTTCACTTGGGAAATTATGCTTCTAAAGCCTTTGACCTTTCATACAACTACATCATTGACCTCAATGAAAAGGTCGCTGAAAAAGGCCACAAGACGGAAGAAGCCATCAACACCATTGATGAAAAATTGACTCGTTACCTCATTACCCTTTCAAGTGAAGCCCTTAGCCAGAAAGAAAGTGAAGTCTTGACCAACATCCTTGATTCATCCCGCGATTTGGAACGGATTGGGGACCACGCAGAAGCTCTTCTCAACCTAACTGACTATCTTCAACGTAAAAATGTTGAGTTCTCTGAAGCCGCTTTGCGGGAATTGGCTGATATCTATCAAAAAACCACTGACTTTATCAAGGATGCCCTTGATAGTGTAGAAAACAATGATATTGAAAAAGCTCAAAGTCTGATTGAACGCCATAAAGAAATCAACAATATGGAACGTGTTCTCAGAAAGACCCATATCAAACGCCTCAACAAGGGTGAATGTTCAACACGAGCTGGGGTCAACTTTATCGACATCATTTCCCACTATACTCGTGTGTCTGATCACGCTATGAATCTAGCTGAAAAGGTCATCGCTGAACAAATTTAAGAACCAAGAAGCTATCCTAATTAGGATGGCTTTTTTCTTTGCCTACCTAAGAATTGCTTTTTTAACATATAGAAAAATGCTTTGATTCACAATGGAATCAAAGCATTTTAAAGGCCTCCCCGTACATAAGCGCAGAAGCTGCGGTTCCTTTGTACTTGGCTTCTTCTCTTTTGATAAAACGAGCCAAGTTGAGCAACTCAGGTGCCGGATGTTTGGGATTAAGGAACAATTCACGATTGACCATGCCTGAGAGACGAACTGCCAGCAATTGCTCATTTGTAGAAGGCAGTTTTTTAGCAGTCTCTAGGAGAGCAGCAACTAAATCCTCACTCAAATCATGTCGAGCATGATTGTAAAGATCTTTTATAAGGCTTTCTAGGTTTGGTTTTCCCATTCCTACCACCTCCCTTATTTTTAATAATGTTTAATCAAGTCAACCGTTGAACGATCCAATTTTTTCACCAAGGCTTGTAAGAAAGCTTGAGCTTCTAGGAAGTCATCCATAGCGTAGAGGGTTTGGTGAGAGTGGATATAACGAGCGCAGACACCGATAGTTGTAGATGGGACACCGCCATTTTTCAGATGAGCTGCGCCAGCGTCTGTTCCGCCTTTTCCACAGTAGTATTGGTACTTGATACCGGCTTCTTCAGCCGTTGTCAAAAGGAAATCCTTCATACCTGGGAGGAGTAAGTGACCTGGATCGTAGAAGCGAATCAAGGTTCCATCCCCAATCTTGCCTTGACCACCGTAGACATCACCTGCTGGTGAGCAGTCAACTGCCAGAAAGACTTCTGGGTCAAACTTAGTTGTAGAAGTATGAGCACCACGAAGGCCAACTTCTTCTTGGACATTAGAGCCAAGATAGAGTTCATTTCCCAGTTTTTGACCTGACAGAGCTTCTGCCAACTCACTCACCATGAGAACTCCGTAGCGGTTGTCCCAAGCTTTTGAAATGATATTTTTTTCATTGGCTGTCAAGATTGCAGAACTATCAGGTACGACGGTGTCGCCAGGACGAATGCCAAAGCTTTCTGCCTCAGCCTTATCTGCAAAACCACCGTCAAAGACGATATCTGAAATAGCAGGCATAGTTGGCCCGCCCTTACCACGAGTCAAATGTGGAGGAACAGAACCCGAAATCACAGGAATTTCACGACCGTCACGAGTCAGGAGTTTGAAACGTTGGCTACTAACCACCATAGGATTCCAACCACCGATTTCTACGACACGAAAAGTACCATCTGACTTAATCTCGCTAACCATAAAACCAACTTCATCCATATGAGAAGCGACCAAGACGCGCGGTGCATCTGCAGCTTCTGAATGTTTGATACCAAAAATACCACCCAAGCCATCTGTCACCACTTCATCCACGTGCGGAGTCAACTTCTCACGAAGATAGGTACGGACAGGCGCTTCATGACCTGAGATCGCAGCAAGTTCTGTTACTTCTTTGATTTTTGAAAATAATGTTGTCATTTCAGTTCCTTCTTTCTTTCATCCATTTTACCACTTTTTATAGGAGAAGGATAGCGGGAAGTTGGATTTCTATGTTAGTATCCTATACTCAATGAAAATCAAAAAGCAAACTAGGAAACTAGCCGCAGGTTGCTCAAAGCACTGCTTTGAGGTTATGGATAAGACTGACGAAGTCAGTTACCTATATCTACGGCAAGGTGACATTGACGCGGTTTGAAGAGATTTTCGAAGAGTATTAGTCTTGCTCTATCTTAGAAAAGGATAGTATTTTCTTGCATATGAGGTGAATTCTAAGAACGATTTCAAGACCAAGCAAACTATTAATTCCCAAACAAAAAAACAATTCCATGCTATATTTGTTCAGTTTTTCATGAAATTTGCAGAAAGTAGTTGACTTTCTTTTCTTATTTCTTTAAAATAGTACAAAACTAGAAAAGGAAAAAATCATGACCAAAACAATTCTTGTTACAGGTGGGGCTGGCTACATTGGCTCCCATACCGTTAAAGCTCTTTTAAATGCTGACTACCAGGTGCATGTCCTAGATAATCTCTCTACAGGAAATCGAGCGGCTGTAGATAGTCGTGCTAGCTTTAAACAACTGGATGTTTATGATGCTAGCGCCTTAAAGGCTTATTTGGAAGAAAATCAAATTGATGCTGTTCTCCATTGTGCAGGTGAAATTGTTGTGAGCGAAAGTATTGAAAATCCAAGTAAATACTTCACTGCCAATGTTGCTGGTATGAACCAAGTTCTCAAAGTCCTATCTGAAGTTGGCATTCAAAAAATCATGTTCTCTTCGACTGCTTCCCTCTATGGTAATAACTGTATTGACAAACCAGCTACTGAAGATACCCTGCTCGACCCTGTCAATCCTTATGCAGAAACAAAATTGATGGGCGAACGAATGATTTACTGGATGGCCAATCGCTACGATTGGAAATATGTCATTTTCCGTTACTTTAATGTAGCTGGGGCTGAAATGGATGCTTCAAATGGTCTACGTGTAAAAAATCCAACTCATATCATTCCCAATATCAACAAAACTGCATTGGGACAAAATGATAGTCTAAAAATATTTGGAGATGACTACGATACACGTGATGGTTCATGTATTCGAGATTACATTCATGTCTTGGATCTTGCACAAGCTCATGTTAAAGGAATGAACTACCTCTTTCAAGAAGACAGTTCTTCTCAAATCTTTAACTTAGGAACTGAAAAAGGCTATACCGTCAAAGAAATCTTTAAAACTGCTGAAGAATTACTGAATCAAAAAATACCACACGAAATTGTTGCTCGCCGTGCTGGTGACCCAGCTAGCGTCCTAGCAGACGCATCAAAAGCAAAAAAATATCTCGATTGGAAGACTAGCTACTCCCTCGAAGATATTATTTTATCAGATTATCGTTGGCGTGTTAAAGAAGGTAAAAATATTTTAGAATAGGTTAACAAAGGAGAAAGTCTTGTGGCTCTCTCCTTGTTTTATTTATTAAATTGTCAGAAAATTTATTGACAGATTAAAGAAATCATGTTACATTTATATCCGCAGGTATCTTTGGGTACCAAATCTACATGAAAGGACGGGGTATGAAACTCTCTCATCTTTTAACAGGTTTACTTCTACTCCTGGTCTTTCTCTCCATCACCATTGGAACCAGTGATTTTTCTTGGGCAAAATTCTTTGCTTTTGACCAGCAGACCTGGCTTCTCTTTCAAGAATCGCGTCTCCCAAGAACCATCAGCATTCTCCTGGCCGCCTCTAGTATGAGCATGGCAGGGCTCCTCATGCAGACCATCACTCAAAATCAATTTGCTGCACCGAGTACAGTTGGAACTACTGAAGCCGCCAAACTAGGAATGGTATTGAGCCTCTTTGTCTTTCCATCAGCTAGTCTGACCCAAAAGATGCTCTTTGCTTTTGTTTCATCGATTGTTTTTACTCTCTTCTTCCTAGCCTTTATGACTATTTTTTCTATAAAGGAAAGGGGGATGTTACCTCTGATCGGGATTATCTATAGTGGGATTATCGGTTCTATAACAGAAGTTATCGCCTACCGTTTCAATCTGGTTCAGAGTATGACAGCTTGGACCCAGGGATCCTTCACCATGATTCAGACCCATCAGTATGAGTGGCTCTTCTTAGGGCTCATTATCCTGATGACCGTTTGGAAATTATCCCAAACTTTTACCATCATGAATTTAGGCAAAGAAACCAGTGAAAGTTTGGGGATTTCTTACTCCCTACTTGAAAAGCTGGCCCTCTTTTTGGTGGCGCTAACGACAAGTGTCACCATGATTACCGTAGGTGCCTTACCATTTCTCGGGGTTATCGTTCCTAATCTAGTCCGTAAGCGCTATGGAGATAATCTAAGTCAGACCAAACTCATGGTCGCGCTGGTCGGAGCCAATCTGGTTCTGGCCTGCGATATCCTCTCTCGAGTTCTGATTCGGCCCTATGAGCTGTCTGTTAGTCTCTTGCTAGGAATCATCGGTAGCCTCTTCTTTATCCTACTTCTATGGAGAGGGGGACGAAAAGATGCAGTTTAAAAGCAAACATACCAAGCTCTTCTGGCTTCTCATTATTCTAGCCATCGGAGCTTCTCTCCTCTACTTTTGGTCTATCACCCAGCTGTCTGCCTTTGCTTGGAAGTTGCGTTCCCAAAAGATCATCGTCTATCTCTTAGTAGCTATCGCGACAGGGATTTCGACCATTAGTTTTCAAACCCTGACAGAAAATCGCTTCCTGACGCCAAGTATTTTGGGAATCGAATCCTTCTATATCCTACTGCAAACTCTACTACTAGTTTTTGAAAGCAAGTTTCTTCAACTTGGCAAGTCTCCTATCTTAGAATTTCTAATCTTACTTCTCGTCCAATCCCTCTTCTTTCTCGCCTTGCAAGGCTACTTGAAGAAACTGATGAAACAAGATCTGGTCTTCATTCTGTTAATCTGTCTAGCCCTTGGAAGTCTCTTTCGAAATAGCAGTACCTTCCTTCAGGTTCTGATGGATCCAAACGAATACGATAAACTGCAAAACAGTCTCTTTGCTTCCTTTCAACATCTCAACACTTCCATCCTAGCCATTGGTTCTCTGATTATCCTTGCTTTGACCATCTTTTTCTTTCGAAAAGCAGTCATTCTGGATGTCTTGCACTTGCAAAGAGAAACAGCTCAGATATTGGGACTCGATGTTGAAAAAGAACAGAGAGAACTCCTCTGGGGTATCGTGCTTTTGACCTCAACGGCCACAGCTTTAGTAGGACCTATGGCCTTCTTCGGTTTTATGCTAGCCAACCTCACCTACCTGATTGTCAAAGACTATCGGCACAAGCTACTCTTTATCGTGGCCATTCTGATTGGATTTATTAGCTTAACCTTGGGACAGGCCCTGATTGAACGAGTCTTTGCACTGGAAATTCGCATCAGCATGATTATCGAGAGCGTGGGTGGCCTTTTATTCTTTATCTTACTCTACAGGAGGGCGCGTCAGTGAAACTGGAAAACATTGGCAAATCCATTCAAAAACAGGATATTTTGCAAGGCATTTCGCTTGAAGTCAGTCCTCAGAAACTGACAGCCTTTATTGGTCCCAATGGTGCTGGAAAATCGACTCTCCTCTCCATCATGAGCAGACTGACCAAGAAGGATCAGGGGATTCTCAGTATCAAAGGTCGTGAAATTGAAAGTTGGAATTCGCAAGAACTGGCTCAAGAGCTGACTATCCTAAAGCAGAAGATCAATTACCAAGCCAAATTGACGGTTGAAGAACTAGTCAGTTTTGGACGTTTTCCCTACAGCCGAGGTCGACTGAGACCAGAAGATTGGGAAAAAATCCGAGAAACCCTGACCTATTTAGAACTGACTAACCTAAAAGACCGCTACATCGATAGCCTGTCTGGAGGACAACTCCAGCGGGTCTTTATCGCTATGGTACTGGCCCAGGATACAGACTTTATCTTGCTGGACGAACCACTCAATAATCTCGACATCAAACAAAGTGTCAGTATGATGCAGATTCTCAAGCGACTAGTGGAAGAGCTCGGCAAGACCATTATCATCGTCCTCCACGATATCAACATGGCTAGCCAATATGCGGATGAAATTGTTGCCTTCAAGGACGGTCAAGTCTTTAGCAAGGGAACAACCAATCAAATCATGCAGGCTGACCTGCTCAGTCAACTCTATGAGATTCCCATCACGCTAGCTGATATCAATGGCAAAAAGATCTGTATCTATAGCTAGTAACATAGAAACTCAAGTTATAGAACCTTCAGTCTCTTAGTCAATAAAACCTAGAGACTCCCTAAATCGTTATCACATTTTAAAAAGGAGAAATCATGAAAACATCCCTTAAACTTTACCTCACTGCCCTAGCAGCCAGCTTCTTGCTTCTACTTGGTGCATGTAGTACAAACACAAACTCAAGCACTAGTAAGACGGAGTCAAGTAGCTCTGCTCCAACAGAGGTAACCATTAAAAGTTCACTAGGTGTAGTCACACTTTCAAAAGTCCCTGAAAAGATTGTTACCTTTGACCTCGGCGCTGCGGATACTATTCGTGCTCTAGGATTTGAAAAGAATATCGTTGGAATGCCTACAAAAACTGTTCCGAATTATCTCAAAGACCTAGCTGGAAAAGTTAACAATGTTGGTTCTATGGTTGAGCCAGACCTAGAAGCCATTGCTGCTCTTGAGCCAGATTTGATCATTGCTTCACCACGTACCCAAAAGTTCGTAGACAAATTCAAAGAAATCGCTCCAACCGTGCTCTTTGAAGCAGGAAAAGAAGACTACTGGACTTCTACCAAGGCTAATATCGAATCCTTAGCAAGCGCCTTTGGTGAAACTGGTACACAGAAAGCCAAGGAAGAATTGACCAAGCTAGACAAGAGCATCCAAGAAGTCGCAACTAAAAACGAAAGTTCTGACAAAAAAGCCCTTGCTATCCTCCTCAACGAAGGAAAAATGGCTGCCTTTGGTGCCCAATCTCGTTTCTCTTTCTTGTACCAAACCTTGAAATTCAAGCCAACTGACACTAAATTCGAAGACTCACGCCACGGACAAGAAGTCAGCTTTGAAAGTGTCAAAGAAATCAATCCTGACATCCTCTTTGTCATCAACCGTACCCTTGCTATCGGTGGTGACAACTCAAGCAACGATGGCGTCCTAGAAAATGCCCTCATTGCTGAAACACCTGCAGCTAAAAATGGTAAAATTATCCAACTAACACCAGACCTCTGGTATCTAAGTGGAGGCGGTCTTGAATCAACTAAACTCATGATTGAAGACGCACAAAAAGCTTTAAAATAAGCTGCTTCAAACTCAATCACATCTTTACATGATAAAACGCATCCTATCAAGCTCACTCAAACCTGATAGGATGCGTTTTTATCATTTCACTAAAATATTTTTACCTAGCCTCATTTTTCTTCTTGATTCCGTTTGAGGGAAAAATGGTCTGGGACGGGGTCCTTCCCTGTTTTTGACCAGGGATGGCAACGTAAAATCCGAGCTAAGCCCATCAAAACACCCTTGAAGCCATGTTTTTCAATAGCCTGAATCATGTAGTTTGAGCAGGTAGGCTCAAAGCGACAAGAGGGTGGAAAGGCTGGTGAGATAAACCGTTGGTAAAAGCGCACAGGCGCTATTAAAATTCGTTTCATTATTTCTTGGTTAAAGCCATGGTGTGTAGTTGACTGATTTCTTTTTTATTAAGACGACGAGATTCTCCCGGACGGAGTCCTGTCAAGTCTAGATGTCCAAAACGAGTCCGTGACAACTTGTCCACTTGAAGACCGATAGCTTCAAACATCTTTTTAACCTGGTGGTTACGCCCTTCATGGATAGTCAACTGCACCACAGAGCGGTTTTTGACTGGATCCACTTTGAGAATCTCATAGACAGCTGGCTTGGTTTTCTTACCATCAATCTCAAGTCCACGGGTCAAGGGACGGAGATTGTCCTTATTGGCCACACCTTTAACACGCGCGACATAGACCTTGTCAATCTCATTACGAGGGTGAATCATCTCATCCGTAAAATCCCCATCATTGGTCAAAATCAAGACTCCTGATGTATCCCAGTCCAAACGACCTACAGGGTAGATGCGCTCCTTCACATTGGGCAAGAGGTCGACAACCGTCTTACGCCCCTTGTCATCTGTCACACTGGAAATGACACCGCGTGGTTTGTTAAGCAGATAATAGACCTTTTCTTCGTTGTAGATAGGTTGACCTTCAACTTCGACCTTGTCGCCTGACTTGATGGTCGTTGCTAGTTCACGTACCACTTGGCCGTTAACCGTCACCAAACCTTGCTTGATCAACTCTTCTGCTTTTCTCCTACTGGCCACACCTGCGTGGGCAATATACTTATTGATTCTCATCTTCTTCTATCCTTTCACCAAATAATTGGCTTTCTTGGGCTTGAATCTCAAGCTCATCAATCACTGGCAGTTCTTCCAAATGGTTAATTCCCATGTAATCTAGGAAATAATCCGTAGTCACATAGAGGTTGGGGCGACCCAACACTTCTTTTTTCCCATCTTCTCGTATCAAGTCAAAAGCCTGCAACTTTGCCAAAGCCCCACTCGAGTTTACCCCACGGATGGCATCAATTTCTATCCGTGTGATGGGTTGTTTGTAGGCAATGATGGACAAGGTCTCAAGGGCAGCCCGAGACAAGCTCTGGTTGATTGGTGCCTTGGAATATTCCTTCAAAACAGCTGCAAATTTAGGTTTCGTCACCAATCTATAAGCGCCCCCTGTCTCAATCAGAGCCAAACTGGAATCTGGGTCCTTTTCATACTTCTGGGCTATTTTTTCTAAACTCTGCTGAATGCCTGTCGGTGGCAGAGAGAGGAGTTCAGCTAACTGGCGGACTCTAATCCCATCTTCACCCGCTACAAACAAGAGCGCTTCTATTTTTGCTAAAGTACTCATCTTTCCTCTCTATGACGTCTAGCTTTGGGTCACTTGACTTTCTTCCTTCTTTTCCATGAGATAAATATCTCCGAAACTTTCCTCTTGCATGAGGATCAGCTCCTGGGTTTTGATTAACTCTAGGGTTGCCAAAAAGAGGGTGATGACCTCTTGGACGTTCTGGGCTTCCTTAAACAAATCCTGTAAGCGCAATTGATCTCGTCCAGTCAAGGACTCTTTCACGATAACCATCATGTCCTCAATCTTATACTCATCCCGCAAGATGGTCGTGTGATTTTGTGCAAACTCCTCTTTTTTCTTAGTTAAGATATTTGAAAAAGCCAAAAAGAGATCAATGGTCGTCTTGTCATGCACAAGCTCCGCATCTTCGTAAATCAACTCTGTCGGCGCTTTGGAATAGTGCTGGGCCCGTTCTTGGTGCTTGGCTTCCAAGTGTTCCCCCAAGAGCTTGAACTTGCGGTATTCTTCAATTTGGGAAAGAAGATCCTGCTCCAGGTCATCTTCCAAATCTGTTACTTCCGCTACCTTGGGGAGGAGTTTACGGCTCTTGATCAGCATGAGCTGACTAGCCATGACCATATACTCCCCCGTCACTTCCAGCCGCATAGCCTGCAGGGTCGAGACATAGGCTAGATACTGTTCGATGACTTCCGTAATGGGCACATCGTAGATATCCATCTGGTACTTAGAAACCAAGTGCAAGAGCAGGTCCAGAGGTCCTTCAAAATCTTTTAGTTTAATATCCATTATCTATATTTTTCTAAGGTCAGGACTGTTTTTAATCCTAATTTTTTTGCAATTTCGTACAAATCGACCTTGTTTTCTATTTGTCTTAGAATGAACTGTTCCCGCAAAGCTTGGGCTGATAAGGATGGAAAATCTTTCTCCTTGACAAAAGATTCTAACTGACGAAAGGCCCACTGACGAGAATAGGCTTTCCCTCCCCTTTCAAAGAGGTAGGTCTGCCCCATCAAGGGTTCCAATTCTGAAAGTAAGGGCGTGGGAATGCTGACAATCCTCTGTTGGGAATCCTTCTGGATTCTCAACACTTGAAAGTCCAGATTGATATCCGCAACCTTGAGAGCTAAAATCTCACTGGGCAAGAGCCCCATTTCTAGGATTAAGAGTGCTAGCAAGCGACCCTCTGGATAGGCACTTTCCTGCCAAAAAGAGTCTAGGTTTAACAGTTCTGGCTTAGCGGCCTTCTTTTCAGCTTGTTTAGCTAATTCCAAACGATAATAACTTTCCACCTCTCCTGTCTGATAGAGGAAGTAGAGAAATTGGTTACAGGTCGAAATCTTTCGCTTCTGGGCGCTCATTTTTAGATTGGCTAGCTGGACTTGGTAAATCTTGAGACTGGTCTCAGAAATCCGTTCACCCACAACGTCTAAAAATTGCTCCAAATCATACTTGTAGGACTGCTTAGAATTGGCAGACAAACCTTGCTTGTCCTCTAAGAAATCTGAAATCCTGTTTCTCATTTGCATCGAATCTCATATTTCTTACTAAAGTTATGCAAGAGAGCATTGACAGCCTTGAGGATAGACTTGCGCGTGATAATCCCTTGGAAAACCTCTGACGCATCCACAACCGGCAAGAAGGACTCATCTACCAGCTTGTGTAAGACCTCCGTAATAGTAAAATCAGGCGAGACGACCGCTACGTCTGTTCTCGTCATATGAACGATATCCGTATCTGCCATGATTTCTTGACTCAAGTCATGCTCCATCTGATAAGCCATAATATCTCTGAGCCCAATCGTCCCAACAAAGTGTTTTTCATCTGTCACAACGGGAACACGGGTATAGGTCATCTGACTGAGCAAGAGGGTCGCGTGATCTGCATTGTGGGTATCAATCAACACAGCTAAATTTTTAGCAGGAGTCAAAAAAGTTTCCTCTTGCCCCAACAAGAAAGTCTCAAACTCCTTGGCAATCATCGGCTGAACTCCTTAGACAAGCCCGGATACACCTCATGGTCTCGTGTCAAAAAGTCCACTTTAAAATAACTATCATCAATCTCCACACGAGCATAGAGACATTCTCTGATGGTTCCTCGTGGTTGGCTGATGGAGCCTGGATTTAGGAAAAGGGTCTTGCCTTCCATCCAAGCACTTGGCACATGCAAGTGCCCATAGAGGCAGATATCAGCCTCTTCTTCCTGAGCCCAGTAGTCCAACTTTTGAAAGTTGAAATTGATATCAAATAAATGTCCGTGAGTCTGGATGATCTTTGTAGGACCAAGTTGAGTCACCAAACGTTCTGGGTAGCCGGCGTAGAAGTCCATATTGCCTTTGACGACATGGATACCCTCCCAAAGGGGAGAATCAGGACGGAGTTCTGAGTCACCATCGTGAAAAATGGCATCAACTTTACCCAGATAGCGGTCACGGATTTCTTCGACAATCAAGCTATCGCCATGGGAATCACTCATTACAATGATGGTTTGCTTTGCCATGATGGAAATACCTCCAAAAGTTTCTTAACGGCTAAGGCACGGTGGGATTGACTATTTTTTTCTTCAAGGGTTAATTCAGCTGAGGACTTGCCTGTCTCTCCTACAAGAAAGAGAGGATCATAGCCAAAGCCATTTTCACCCTTAGGTTCAAAGTTAATGTAGCCAGGCCATTCTGCTTCAACAACCAAGCTTTCCTTGTTTGGACTGGCTACGACTAGGGTTGTATGGAATTGAGCCGAGCGGTCCTTGAGTTCAAAGACCATGGCCAATTCGTGCAAGAGCTTGGCATTGTTTTCACGGTCAGTAGCTCCCACACCTGCGAAACGAGCTGACCAGACACCTGGCAAGCCACCCAGGACATCGACTTTAAGTCCAGAATCATCAGCCAAAACCATCTTGCCTGTTAATTTAGAGATCGTTTCTGCCTTGAGACGGGCATTTTCTTCGAATGTCATGCCTGTTTCTGCTACTTCAGGTAGGTCAGGATAGTCATTAAGATTTTTTACATCATAGCCTAGCTTATCAAAGATAGCACGAAATTCCTTGGTCTTGCCCTCGTTACGAGTCGCAATCAATAAGGTTTCTTTGACCTTCTTTGTCTCAAAGAAGGCTTCTACATCAACACCTTCTTTAGGCAATTCTACATGCAGGAGTTGCCCATTTTCAACTAAGAGCAAAGCTCCCTGACGTTGAATGACTTCCAAATTTCGTCCTGCTTCTTGGTTAAGAATATCTACCACAAAAGACAATAAACGGTAGAGAGAATCATAGCGTAAAACAATCACAGAAATAGGAAAACCTCGCTCCTCATCTCGAAAGATTTTGGCTAAATCAAACAAAGGAAACTCTAAGTCATCATCCGTCAAAGTCCGAATGCCACCCAAAATACTATAGGACCCAACATACCAGTCCTGGTCATCCTTGTATTCATAAATTTTATTTGTCATAATGTTACATGCTCCACATGAATCTCTTTTTCAAGCCATTCTTCACCAATTTGTGCAAAACTTTGGCTGCTGGCTGTTGTGTAAAAACGGTGATGGAGTGGTCCAGCATCGCGACCACGATTGATTTCAAAATAATTGAGTAAGACTGAGATGTCCCGTACGCACTCAGCTCCACTATCGATCAGCTGAACCTTAGGGCCCATAACATTTTGGATGATAGGCCTAAGAAGCGGATAATGAGTACAACCTAAAATCAAGCTGTCCACCTTTCCGACTAAGGGACGCAAGGTTTCATATACAACTTTCTTGGTGACACTGGTTGACAGGGCACCCGACTCCACCAAGGGAGCAAACTTTGGACAGGCCAAACTCTCCACCTGTAAGTCCGGATCCAGATCATGAATTTTCTGACGGTAGATGTCTGATTGGACCGTCATGGGCGTTCCAATCACCCCGATTTTCCCACCTTGACTCGACTTGATAGCTGCCGAAGCTCCTGGCAGAATTACACCCAGGACAGGAATATCTAGTTGAGCCTTGATTTCTTCCCAGACGACCGCAGTCGCAGTATTACAAGCAATGACAATCATTTTGACATCCTTGGTCAAAAGAAAGTTGACCAACTGCCAAGTATATTCACGAATTTGCTCAGCAGGACGGGGCCCGTAAGGCGCCCGTGCCGAATCTCCAATATAGACGATTTCTTCATGGGGAAGCTGGCGCATGAGCTCGCGCACAACGGTCAAGCCCCCGACACCCGAATCCAAAAAACCAATTGGTCGATTATCCATACAGTCTTCTTTCTAGTCTTTTTTCTGATTGATAGTTCATTATGATTACTTGTCTGTAAGAACTGAATAACTGCCTCATCAACAACTATCTCTATTAATCATAATCAAATATCAATAGAATGCAAGGAAAAAGTCTCATCCTTAAACTCTTAGCCAACATAGTGAGAAGTCTGGAACTTTCATCCCAGACTTTTCCTATTTATAGTTCAAAAGAGCTTTTATTTTTTCTTTTTGCTGTTAGCGAGGGCTGCTTTTTGTTGGCGAATGATTTGGTGGTAGACTTGTTGTACCTTAGCTTCGCTTGGTTTTTGACCATTTGCACTCAAAAGAGTACGAACTGCTTCAGCATTCAAACGTGGGTTGTCAGCGAATTCTTTTTCAATTTGCTTACGAACCAAGTACATTCCTCCAAGAGCTCCTCCTAGAAAAGCTAGCACAATCAATACAATTGCTAATAGTAAATCCATCATATTTCTCCTGTTTCTTTTTGAGTCTCTTTCATTATACCACAAACTAGCCACCCTGACCAGTTTGTTTTACGCTTTCAGGGAGGGGTGGGCTGTAATTAAAGTTGGCTTATCTTTCTAGTTAAAACTAGAAATAATATAAAAAAACACTCCCTTACCATTCATTTCCTCCACTTTTTTAATATAAAACAATATCAAATATATATCCTTCTTAAATCCCCTTGACAATACCTCGTTAGCTCTTAAAATTAGAGTAAGAACACAATATAGAAACAAGAAAGTTCGCTTTTTAAAAAATGAAAGCGCTTTTAATTAATGAAGGAGGTTTCTATGGAAAAAATTTGTAGGGAGAAATCCTGTCGCTACAGTATTCGGAAGCTAACGGTCGGCACAGCCTCTGTTTTGCTTGGAGCGGTTTTTCTAGCTAGTCATACCGTCTCTGCTGATACTATCGAAGTAAAGCAAAACGAACTTGCATTAGAGAAGACTACAGTTAAGACAGACACTGTAACGAAAGCAAGTGAATTAACTGAGCACACACAGCCAAACGAACCAATTGATCATACAAAACCAGTTCTAGCCGACAATAGTGCATCTGAAAGCAAACCCGTTGAGGCTGATATTACTTCTGCTACAGCTAACCAAGCAAGTACCGAAGCTATTGTCAAACCTAACGAAAATAAGGAAACCGAAAAACAAGAACTACCTGTGACAAAACAAAACAACTATCAACTCAACTACGATCAGCCAACAGCTCCTTCCTATGATGGATGGGAAAAACAAGCCCTTCCAGTTGGGAACGGTGAGATGGGTGCTAAGGTTTTTGGTCTCATCGGTGAGGAGAGAATCCAATACAACGAAAAAACTCTTTGGTCGGGTGGACCACGTCCCGACAGTACCGACTATAATGGAGGAAACTACCAGGAGCGGTATAAAATTTTAGCAGAAATTCGTAAGGCTCTTGAAGACGGAGATCGTCAAAAAGCAAAACAACTCGCTGAACAGAATCTAGTTGGTCCAAATAATCCCCAATATGGTCGCTATCTAGCTTTTGGTGATATCTCTATGGTATTCACCAACCAAAAGAAAGGATTAGAGAACGTCACAGACTATCATCGTAGTTTGGATATAACAGAAGCTACTACTACAACTTCTTACACCCAAGATGGGACTACCTTTAAAAGAGAAACCTTCTCAAGCTACCCTGATGATGTTACAGTTACCCACTTGACTCAAAAAGGGGACAAAAAACTTGATTTTACAGTTTGGAATAGCTTAACAGAAGATTTGATTGCTAACGGAGACTACTCAGCGGAGTATTCTAACTACAAGAGTGGCCATGTTACGACAGACCCGAATGGTATCCTACTAAAAGGTACGGTCAAAGATAATGGCCTCCAGTTTGCATCCTATCTAGGAATTAAAACGGACGGAAACGTTACTGTCCATGATGATAGTTTAACGGTCACAGGGGCGAATTACGCCACCTTGTATCTCAGTGCCAAAACCAACTTTGCTCAAAATCCAAAAACAAACTATCGAAAAGAAATTGACCTCGAAAAAACTGTTAAAAATATCGTAGAGGTTGCTAAAGCAAAGGACTACGAAGCATTAAAGCAAGACCATATCAAAGACTATCAAAAGCTCTTCAACCGTGTTAAATTAAATCTAGGCGGAAATAACTCTAACCTGACTACAAAAGAGGCACTTCGAACTTACACGCCTACCAAAGGGCAAAAACTGGAAGAACTCTTCTTCCAATACGGACGTTATTTATTGATTAGTTCATCTCGTGATCGCACAGATGCCCTTCCTGCCAACCTACAAGGAGTTTGGAATGCTGTAGACAATCCACCTTGGAACGCTGACTACCATCTCAATGTCAATTTGCAAATGAACTATTGGCCTGCCTACATGAGCAATCTAGCTGAAACCGCCAAGCCAATGATCAATTATATTGATGACATGCGCTTTTATGGTCGTATTGCTGCTAAGGAATACGCTGGCATCGAATCCAAAGATGGACAAGAAAATGGTTGGCTGGTCCACACTCAAGCAACACCCTTTGGCTGGACTACTCCGGGTTGGAACTACTATTGGGGTTGGTCTCCAGCTGCTAATGCTTGGATGATGCAGAACGTCTATGACTACTATAAATTCACCAAGGACGAAACTTATCTCAAAGAAAAGATTTACCCAATGCTCAAGGAAACAGCTAAGTTTTGGAATTCCTTCTTACATTATGACAAATCTAGTGATCGTTGGGTGTCTTCTCCTTCTTACTCACCAGAACACGGTACTATTACCATTGGAAATACCTTTGACCAATCACTTGTTTGGCAATTATTCCATGATTATATGGAAGCAGCCAACCATCTAAAAGTCGACCAAGACTTAGTCACAGAGGTCAAGGATAAATTTGACAAACTCAAACCACTTCACATCAACAAAGAAGGACGCATCAAGGAATGGTACGAGGAGGACAGTCCGCAATTCACCAATGAAGGGATAGAAAAGCATCACCGGCATGTTTCCAACCTAGTTGGTCTCTTCCCAGGTACTCTCTTTAACAAAGACCAAGCTGAATACTTAGAGGCCGCGCGTACTACCTTGAACCATAGAGGTGATGGGGGGACTGGTTGGTCTAAGGCAAATAAAATCAACCTCTGGGCTCGTCTGCTAGACGGTAACCGTGCCCATCGCCTACTTGCAGAACAACTTAAGTATTCAACTCTTGAAAACCTTTGGGATACACACGCGCCTTTCCAAATCGATGGAAATTTTGGTGCAACCAGTGGTATTTCAGAAATGCTTCTTCAATCTCATACTGGCTATATCTCACCATTGCCTGCCCTCCCAGATGTATGGAAAGATGGACAAGTATCCGGTTTAATTGCTCGTGGCAACTTTGAAGTCAATATGAAGTGGAAAGATAAAAATCTTCAAAATCTGTCCTTCCTTTCAAATGTTGGTGGAGACCTCGTCGTAGACTATCCAAATATCGAAGCTAGCCAAATCAAGGTTAATGGCAAACCTGTCAAAGCAACTGTTCTTAAAAACAATCGTATCCAACTTACTACTCAAAAAGGTGATGTTGTTTCTTTCGAACAGGTCCCTGGCCGAGTGACACTTTTAACTGCCGCTAGACAAAATGGCTTAGCTGCTGAACTCAACTTCAATCAAGTAGATGGAGCGACAAATTATATCATCCGAAGAGAAGTAAAGAATGATTCAGGTCAAGCTCCTGTAATTAAAGAATTTGTTACCAATCAAACTCACTTTATCGACAGCTCACTAGATCCTAAGCTTGCTTATACCTATACTGTTAAAGCCATGTTCGGAGATGTCTCGACACAAGTTTCTGAAAAAGCAAGTGCAGAAACCTATAGTGAAGTGATGGACGATCGAGATAGTCGAATTCAATACGGTGCCGGATTTGGAAGCTGGACAGATTCAGAGTTATATAGAGGAACTGAAAAATATGCTGATCTTTCATACTATGATTATTCTGATGAAGATATCACTGCCACAATTCCTTTCACTGGGGTTGGAATTGAAGTTTATGGGCAAAAATCATCTGATTTAGGCCTTGCAACTGCAAAAATCGATGGTAAAGAAGTCGGTGAACTTGATTTCCATACCGCTGGAGAAACAGAAAAAAGCAGCTTAATCGGTCGCTTCACCGGATTATCAGAAAAGCCTCATACACTCACTATCAGTGTGAAACGAACTAATAAAGGACGAGATAATGAGGGATCAAGAATCATTCTTGACTACTTCAAAATTCTATCTGGAAAGGGGCGTACTATTGAAAAAATGGATGACAGAGACCCTCGAATCCAATACGGTTCTCAATTTAAAAACTGGAGCGACCCTGAGCTCTACGAAGCTACAGAGAAATATGCTGATATCAATAACAATTCATCCAGTGCAGCTTCAGAATCTCAAGCAACTATTTCCTTCACAGGTACAGGAATTCGTATTTATGGTTTAAAAACCTCTGAATTGGGCAAAGCACTGGTGACACTAGATGGAAAAGAGATGCCTAGTTTAGATTTCTATACTTCAGAAGCAACTGAAAAGAGAGCCTTTATTGGAGAATTCACAAATCTGGCTGATGGTCCACATACCTTGACGTTGAGAGTTGATCCTAACTCACCAGAAGGACGCAAGAAAATTTCCCTCGACTCATTTGATATTATAAAATCTCCAGCTATTGGTTTAGACCTTCCAAGTATTGCTCCTCTTAAGACAAATGATAAAACTGTCTCCTTAACTCTACCAACCGGAGACTGGGAAGCAATTGCAATCAATTTCCCAGGTGTCAAAGATCCACTCGTTTTGCGAAAAGTTGATGATCATCACCTGCTTACAACTGGAGATCAGACGGTGCTATCAGTCCAAGAAAATCAGGTACAAATCCCTATTCCTGATAAAACTAATCGGAAGGTTGGAAATGTGATAGAGGCTTATTCTATCCAAGGAAATACAACAAGTAGCCCAGTTGTTGGTATCTTCACTCCTAATGTCGATGATAACCAGAATGATACAGAGCAATCAACGACAAGCAAAGGAAATGGGCCAGCTCCTACAGTTGAAATTCCTGAGTACACAAATCCTATTGCTACAGCTGGACAGGAACAACCACCTGTAGTAAATATTCCGGAGTATACTAAACCTATAGGTACAGCCGGACAAGAACAACCACCTGTAGTAAACAGCCCTGAGTATACTAAACCTATCGGAACCGCTGGACAGGAACAACCACCTGTAGTAAACAGCCCTGAATACACTCAACCTATTGGAACCGCTGGACACGTCAAACCATCTGAAGTCAAACCATCTGAAGTCAACACACCTAAGCCTAATCAACCTATCGGAAGCAATAACGACCAATCTCCTTCAACTCTTAGTGTCCCTAAAATCCAGACACATGTCTTAAAAGATGAAAAAACTGGAGTTGAAATTATCGGTGATAGCAATAACTTAGAGGGAATTTTATATGTCTCTAGCAAGAAAGTACTAGCTCAAGAACTATTTGGTAAGACATATGATGCTTATGATATTCAACTTAAAAACCAATCAAATAGCAATATGCAACCAAAAGGCCCTGTTTTGGTTCGCTTACCAATTTCATCTAAAGTAGAAAATGTCTATTACCTAAGTCCAACTAAGGAATTGGAAGCACTTGATTTTACAGTTCGAGATGGTATGGCAGAATTTACCACTAGCCATTTTAGCACCTACGCGGTAGTCTATCAATCTAGCCATTCTCAAGAAACTACACCAAACAAGACAATGGAAACCCCTTCAGAACCAACTTCAATAAACCTTGAACAGGCTTCAACTACCGATAGTCCAACTCAGCTGGAAAATACTCATCACAGAGAACAACTTCCAGAAACTGGTGAATTCTCAAATTTACTCCTCTTCTTAGCAGGACTTAGTTTAGTCTTAACATCAATCTTCTTATTAAAAAACAAGAAGGATTAAAACTACAAACTTTTAAGAGTGATTTAGAGAGCTATCTCATCCGAGAGTGACACAAGTTTGGTATGTAGCATTTCATTTACCATTTAACTGATATCTTTTAAGATAATATTCTAAACTACAAACCAGTCCTTTTTGTCTTGAGGACTGGTTTTAATATCGTATATCTAGTTACCATCTGATAGATTACAGTTAAACCTAGTGTCTATCCTTTGAAGAATTTCTAGTCATAAATAATCACACAACTATACAAATTCATTCTCAATGAAAATCAAAGAGCGAACTAGGAAGCTAGCCGCAGGTTGCAGATAAAGCTTACGTTGTTTGAATAGATTTTAGAAGAGTATCAATTTCATATTTCTTCCTATCCATTTGTACTAATAAAAGACTGAGACACTAGATCTCAGCCTTTTTCTTTATCCTAAAACCAATTCATCACTGACTAGGCTTTGGCCACTATTTTTCTGGAAGAGATGCATGAGGTCTTCAACCGTTAGATGCTTTTTCTCCTCTCCCTTGACATCCACCACTATCTTGCCTTGATAGAGCATAATGAGACGATTGCCATACTCAATCGCATGGTTCATATCATGGGTAATCATCAACGTCGTCAATTGATGTTGTTCCACAATCTTTTGCGTCAAATCCATCACCATTTGACTCGTTTTCGGGTCAAGGGCTGCAGTGTGTTCATCCAGAAGCAAAAGTTTGGGTTTCACCAGAGCTGCCATGACTAGGGTCAAGGCCTGTCTTTGTCCTCCTGAGAGGTATTGGGTATCCACTTTCAAGCGATTTTCAAGGCCAATATTCAACTCTTTTAAGGCCTCTTGGAACCGGATTCTATCCTTCTCTTTCACGCCCCAACCAAGACCTCTTTTTTGTCCACGTCTCAAGGCAATAGCCATATTCTCCTCGATCGTCAAACGAGAAGCCGTTCCCATCTTCGGATCTTGAAAAACACGGGCGATATCCTTGGCCCTCTTTCTTACACTCAGATTTTTAATGGATTTGCCTGCCAATAAAAGGTCACCTTCGTCCACCGATAGATTGCCAGCCAAGATATTCATCAAAGTGGATTTCCCTGCTCCATTTCCACCAATCACAGAGATAAAATCTCCCTCTTCAACCTCTAAATCTAATCCTTTGAGGACATGATTCTCATTGACCGTCCCTGCTTCAAATGTTTTGTGAATATTTTCAAGTGTTAACAAACTTGCCATAACTTTCTCCTCCTATTCATTTCTCAATTTCAGGCCACGAATCTTTAATCTCTTTTGCAATTCTGGCGCAAATAAAACTAAGGCTAACAAGATTGCATTAAAGAGACGAACTAGATTTTGATCTAGATTTGGAATCTCATAGATATTTAAAATAATCAAACGGTAAACAATAGCACCGATTCCGATGGATAATAAGCGGCCTCCAATGGTCAAGTCGTGTATCAAAACTTCCGCAATAATGACTGCACTCAAACCAACAACGATAGTTCCTGTCCCAGAAGTTACATCCGAAAATCCATCATTTTGGGCAAACAAGGAACCACATAGGGCAATCAAACCGTTTGAAATCATGTAACCAACAATCTTCATGGTGTCTACATTGACCCCATTGGCCTCACTCATCGGAATATTGTCTCCAGTCGAACGCAAGACCAAGCCAATCTCTGTTTTCATCAAAAGAGTCAAGACTAGACAGACAAGTAAGAGACAGGCTAAACTGAATGAGAAAACAGCTTCTTCATTTGACACCCCCAAACTCGCCAATTGTTTAAAGACAGTCGAAGAATCTCCCAAGGAAAGATTGGGGACACTTCCCATGATTTTAATATTGATTGAATAAAGCCCTGTCAAGGTCACAATTCCTGTCAAGAGAGCTGGAATTTTCATCTTGGTATGGAGCATTCCTGATACAAGACCTGCTACCATACCCGCCAGCAAAGCAAGTAAGGTCGCAATCCAAGGATTTGTCCCTGCCTGTATCTGAGATACGACAACAGCCGCCCCCAGTGGAAAGGCTCCTTCAGCAGTCATATCCGCAATATCCAAAATACGGAAAGTCAAGTAGACCCCAATCGCCATAATCGACCATAGTAAACCTTCTGATAAACTAGATAATACAAAATTCATCTTAAACCTCCTTATTCCTTGCCTTCTAACTTACTAATATCAATTCCCAATGCTTCTGCCATTTCTTGATTGGTATGCAATTCCAGTTTTTCAGGCAACTCAACTGCTATATTTTCTGGCTTCTCACCTTTTAAAACACGAATCAACATGCGTGCTGTCTGTCTTCCCAATTCTTCATAATTAGTACCGTAGTTATACAAGCCACCAACCGCAACCATTTCTGTTGAACCACCAAATACTGGAACCTTGTGTTTAATAGAAATCTGCTTGACTGTTTCCATGGTTGATGAAATGATATTATCCGTTGGTACAAAAACCATATCCACCTCTGCCATCAAGCTTTCTGCTGCTGCCTTGACGTTGTTACTGTCCAAGATTGTTTTTTCAACAACGGTAAAGCCTTTTTCTTCCAGAAGGCGCTTAGCTTCATCCTTTTGGACAACTGAGTTTGCCTCGCTCTGAGTATAGAGGATTCCAATCGTTTTAGCCTTTGGTAACACTTTCTTTATCAAATTGATTTGGGTTAAAATGGCATCTGATGACTGATCACTTGTCCCAGTTACATTGCCCCCAGGGTGCTCTCTTGACTCAACCAACTTGGCACTGACAGGATCTGTTACCGCTGAAAAGATAACCGGTGTCGTTTGTGTTGTATTGGCCAAGCTCTGAGCAGAAGGCGTTGCGATAGCTAGAACGACATCACTAGATTCTGCTAGCTGCTGAGAAATAGTTTTTAGATTTCTTTGCTCACCCTGTGCATTTTGCAAATCAATCTCGATATTTTCCCCTTCAACATAGCCTTGCTTGGCCAGCTCATCCACAAAACCTTCTCTAGTAGCATCCAAAGATTGATGAGTAATAAACTGCGAAATACCGATACGAAAAACATCTTTTTTCTTATCTGCCTTCAACTGATGCAAACTGATCAGAGAGGTCAAGAGAATCCCTACTACCAAGAGGGGGGCTAGTAATTTTCGAACAACTTTCATAATGAAACTCCTTCTCAGAAAAGATAATACTCAATGAAAATCAAAGAGCAAACTAGGAAACTAGCCGCAGGCTGTACTTGAGTACGGCAAGGCGACGTTGACGTGGTTTGAATTTGATTTTCGAAGAGTATAAAACAAAAAACCGCCTAGATAATACCTAAACGGATGCTTGAAATAATCTAACAAGTTATAACTTAGCTAGTCCATTTAGATATTCATCTATATGGACCACAATCAAAAATCTTAGCCACATAGATACAAACAAATTGCTTGAACTGTTTGCATCCATGGTGACATGTCTACAAACACTATCTAAAGTAGCTAAAGTAAAAGTTTTGATTCATCGTTACAGCTTGTCTCTTATTCATTTCTTTTTCTGCTTTCTTTTTTGATGTTTCCTATCCTACCACCTTTTTCTTCACCTGTCAAGAATATTTCAGAATTTTTTAAAATTTTTCGAAAATTCTTGACAGCTGCTTTCAATTTGGCAAATTCTTCCAATTCTTTTAGGATAATTTCAAAGATTTTTATACTCATCTACTTTCAAAAGGTATTCTGGTCCATCGCCGATTAAGGGTGAACTTTATAACTTCCTTCTCCAGTTCTTGTATGATATCTTCCATCTTCCTCTTATCCTAATAAAGTTTGTAATATTGGAATAACAAGGATAAATAGAACCGTACTTAGAGTGACCACATTCGTTGAAAATTCAACATCTCCTTTTCCCTGATTAGCAAGGATCGGGAGAACAGCTAAAGCTGGTGTAGCGGACTGAATCATAAAGGTCTTAAATTCTACTGTCGCCATATTTGGTGCAAAGAACTTCAATACAAGAAGCATGATTAGAGGGGCTAGGATAAAGCGTCCAACTAAAGTGACAATTGTATCTTTATCAAAAGTAATCGTATTCAAGCCTGCCTTTGCAAGAACGATACCAATATAAATCAGAGATAGGGGAGTGACGATATTTCCAACATAAGTTAAGGTATTCGTTGCGAAATCTGGAATAGAGATTCGGAGAATCAAAAACAGTAGAGCCACAAGAAAACCTACAAGCGGAGCTGGTAGCAATTTCTTCCAGTCAAATTTACTTGTCTTCTTGCTTTGACCCGACTTACTATCACTCGTCATCAAATACACGCCCAATGTCCAGGTGGAAATCGTGTTGGTGATATAGTAAATTAAGAAATAAGGAAGAGCCTGATCCCCAAAAAGAGCAACGTTTAAAGGTAAACCAATAAAAATAGTGTTGGCATTCACAAAGGTATTAATCATGGTTCCTCGCCGTCCTGGACGAACCTTGAAAACCATAACTGCAATATAAGCTACGATATAGCCCAAGATAAAGGCCACAAATGTATAAAGGAGACCTCCAGAAAGACTGATTAGTTTATCTAGAGTTAGGTATTTCATCACCGACACAAAGATTGACGCTGGCAAGGCTACATTCATGATCAAACGAGACAGGTTAGGTCCAAAGGCATCTCCAAACCATCCCTTCACCTGAAGAATATACCCCAAAACAATGATAGCAATAATCGGAATGATACTCGTAATCGAGGTTAAAAAGAGTGACATAGGTATCCTTTCTAAATTACTTAAGTCCACAGTCCATACAAATCTGTCGCTAGTGAAGGATAGACAGCAGGAATGAATTATTTATACTCTGGATACCATTTCAAATCACGAACTGCTTTAGCCATATCAGTTTCTTTAGCACGCGCAAGGCCTTGCTCTTGTGCTTTTTTAGCGACTGCTTCTGCTACTTTAATAGAAACATCTGCTACATACTTGAATGGTGGCAAGACAGGAGCTCCTGGTTGACCTGGATTGACAATACCACTCAATGAATGAGCTGCTGCTCCAATCATTTCATCAGTCAAAAGACTTGCTTCAGAAGCCAGCATACCTAGACCAAGACCTGGGTAAATCAAGGCATTATTGGCTTGACCAATCACATAGTCGACACCTTTATAAGAAACCGTATCAGCAGGAATTCCTGTTGCGACAAAAGCTTTGCCATCTGACCATTCAATCAAATCTTTGGCACTAGCTTCTGCTAGTTTGGTTGGATTTGACAAAGGGAAAATCATCGGGCGTTCTGTGTTTTCACACATAGCCTCTACTATTTCTTTAGTGAAGGTATTAGGTTGAGTCGAAGTTCCTACAAGAATGGTTGGCTTCACAGTCTTCACTACTTCAAGCAAGTCAGTCAACTTGTCTGCGTTACTAAAGTCAGCACGTTTCTTAGCAAATGGTTTTTGCTCTGGTGTTAAGTCATCCATATCATCAAAGAGAAGACCTTGTTTATCAACCATAAAGAAACGTTTATAGGCTTCTTCCTCAGAAAGACCTTCGCTCACCATTTCACGAAGAACACGAGAGGCAATTCCTGCACCTGCAGTCCCACCACCATAGCAGAGATAAACTTGATCTGTTAATTTTTCACCACTAATATCCAGTGATCCAAAGATACCACCCAAGGTAACGATTCCTGTACCTTGAATATCATCATTAAAAGTTGGAATTTGTTTCCGGTATTTTTCAAGAATATTGGCAGCATTCGAGCGGCCGAAATCTTCCCAGTGAAGGTAGAGTTTAGGAAAGAGACGTTCTGCTGTTTGAACAAATTGGTCAATAAAGTCGTAGTAACGATCTCCGCGAACCCGTTCGTGACGATTTCCTAAGTAATTAGGATTGTTACGAAGTTCTTCACGGTTAGTCCCTGCATCAATAACTAAAGGAAGGACCATAGCAGGATCGATTCCAGCAGCACCCGTGTAGACCATCAATTTCCCGACAGAAATATCGACACCATTTGTTCCCCAGTCACCGATTCCAAGGATTCCTTCTGCATCTGTTACAACAATGAGACGAATCTCGCGATCCCCAGCAGCATTTTTCAAAGTGGCTTCAATATTTTCAGGATGATTGATATCAAGATATCCCGCATATTGGGGATCTACAAAGAGGTCACTATAGCCTTCAATGGTATCTGCAATGGTTGGATCATATACAATTGGATTGAATTCCTCCAAATGTTGAGAAAAGAGGTAATAGAAAAGAGTCCGGTTGGTATTAAAAATTTCCATTAGGAAAAGACGTTTTTCCAAATCATTGGCTTTTGTTTGCATTTGTGCATAAGTTTGCGCCGCTTGTTCTTCAATCGTTTGAACATACGGTGGCAATAAACCAATAAGACCTAGTTCCTTTCGCTCCTCTAAGGTAAAGGCAGTCCCCTTGTTCAGGAAAGGGTTGTTTAAAATATCATGTGCAGTCATAGTGCAACCTCCTTTTTACTTCTATTATACCACTTAAATGAATTGTTTGGAAAACTTTGTTGTTTAAAAAATACTATTGTGTACGCATATGTTATAATGAGTCTACGAAGACATTTTCTAATAGGCTCTTTTATACTTAAAACACTATTATTAATGGCACTTTAAGTTGTTCTATTTTATAAATTTCTGAACTCATCAAACTCTCGATAATCACTCTTTATTAAAAGTTTCGAGTAAAAGAAACCAATCATACAAATTGATAATCCGAATTAAAATAAATATCATATAAGTATGTTATATAATACTTTGTATTTTTCAAGGTGTTTTTTTGTCATATAAAACTTGTATTCTATTTATATGACGAATAAAAACTATTTACAACAATATATTTCCCAAAAAGTGAAATATTTTCGAACACAGAATAAAATGAGCCAGGAAGAACTTTCGGAACAAGCAGGACTCGGACTTAAGTATATCAATCAACTTGAAAACCAAAATGTGAATCTGACCATTCACAGTCTTGAAAAAGTGATTGATGCCCTAGAAATGACCCCAGAGGAATTTTTCAATTTTGATAGCCTTGAATTAACCTCTGATAAGAGTGACAATCTTTCACTCAAAAGAATCAACATGAAGATTAAACAACTCCCTATTGATAAACGAGAAAAGATGTTGGTCATTTTTGAAAGTATCTTAGATAACCTTTGATATCCCTGACTCACTTACATTTTAACTGGTGAATACTCGTATAGTCAAATTGTAGTGTACGGATAAAAAGTATTTATCTGGTGATTTCCACTTATTTTCCTTCTCCAACTAATGAAAGTGAGCCCATATGAATTTAAAAGATCTACAATATTTTTATGACCTCTGCCAGCTTCAATCCTATACGGAAGTAGCAAAACTACATAAAGTCAGCCAACCATCTATTTCTTATGCCATCAAGCGCTTAGAGGAATCTTTTAATTGCAAATTGATTCACCACGATCCCTCGCATCGTTCCTTCAAACTCACTCCTCAAGGGCAAATCCTTCTAAAGCATACAGAAAAGATCCTACCTGAGGTTATTTCTACTCGCAAAGAAATCAATCGTTCCTTGGCCCAATACTCTACTGTAGGATTTCCTCCTATTATCATTCAGTATCTCTTTGCTGCCTTAAACGAAAAAGATAAATTCGATTTTTTAAAAAAAGTACGCCCTATCCGCGGTGGCTCCGTAGAGTTATTAAATCTTCTCCTCAAAGGAGACCTTGATGCAAGCCTACTCGGCTTGATTGAACCACTCAATCATCCTTCAATAGAGACACATGAACTCTTTCATAAAGAACTGTATGTCGTTTTATCAAAGAACCATCCTCTTGCTACTGCTCCTTCCCTCACTTTTGAAGATTTAGTAGATCAATCCTTTATACTTTTAGACGAACACTTTGTTCACCTGAAAGCTTTTGAAATGCTTAATCAAAAGTATCAAAACAAGGCAGAAATATTCTTTAAGAGTGACGACATTGTCATCATTAAAGAACTTTTAAAGAAAGGGATTGGCCTTAGTTTACTGGCTGATATCGCACTTTCTGATGAAGATGATGATTTAATAAAAATTCCTCTAATACCGGAGGACCAGATAACATTTACAGTTTATTACGCTTATCTCAAATCAGCTACACTGTCATCAGAAGCAGAAGCCTTATTTAATCTCATTAAATCATATGAATAGGAAAAAACTCTAACTATCGACTACCTGATAGCTAGAGTTTTTTACATTATAGATATTAGACTCAATGAAAATCAAAAAGCAAACTAGGAAGCTAGCCGCAGATTGCTCAAAGCACTGCTTTGAGGTTGTGGATAAGACTGACGAAGTCAGTTACCTATATCTACGGTAAGGCGACGCTGACGTGGTTTGAAGAGATTTTCGAAGAGTATTAGACTATAGTAGATTGAAGCTAGAATAATACGCCGCGACTTCTAAATCATTTCTAGAAATTAATTTGACTTTCCTAATCGAGTTGTTCAGATTTTATTTCATCTCACTATAATTCAATGATTTTCTAAGAATTCTATTTCTTTCGAAAATTCTTTCAAGCTGCTTTCAAAGTTTTTCAAATTAGTCCAACAAAAAAGGTTTATAATTCCCATAAAAAGTTGACATGGAAATTATAAAACCATTATTAGTTTAACCCTTGTTGGTAACGCGCCAATTCGGCTTGGTTAGCCCAAACATAGTGACCTGGACGGATTTCTACCATAGATGGCTTATCAGTCTCATAGTCGTGTTGACTTGGGTCGTAAACCTTCAAGACCTTCTTACGTTCCAAGATTGGATCTGGGATTGGTACCGCTGAAAGCAAGGCTTGAGTATATGGGTGAATTGGATTGTTAAACAATTCTTCTGTTTCTGCAACCTCTACAATAACACCCTTGTAAATAACCGCGATACGATCTGAAATAAAACGAACGACCGACAAGTCATGGGCAATAAATAGATAGGTCAAGCCAAGTTCTTTTTGGAATTTTTTGAGCAAGTTCAAGACTTGGGCACGCACAGAAACGTCCAAAGCTGAAATAGGCTCATCCGCAATAACAAAGTCTGGTTGCATGACCAAGGCACGGGCAATACCGATACGTTGACGTTGACCACCTGAGAATTCATGAGGGTAACGAGTCAAGTGCTCAGCAAGAAGACCTACTTCACGGATAATATTTTGAACTTTCTCTTTACGTTCTTCTTCATCCTTAAATAAATGGTGATTGTAAAGACCTTCAGAAATAATATAATTAACAGTCGCACGTTCATTCAAACTTGCGGCAGGGTCTTGGAAAATCATCTGGATTCGACGGATCAATTCCGCAACTTGTTCACGCGATTTCTTACCATTAATCTTTTGACCATCAAAAATAATATCACCACCACTTGTATCATTTAGACCAATGATGGCACGACCAATAGTTGTTTTCCCACTACCTGACTCACCAACAAGCGAGAACGTTTCTCCCTTGTTGATAAAGAAGTTAGCATTTTTAACCGCGACAAACTTCTTACTTCCTTCACCGAAGGAAATTTCCAAATCTTTGATTTCTACTAATTTTTCAGACATTTCCTTCCTCCTAGTCAGCCAGATGGGCAAATCCCATTTTTTCACGAATCTTATCATGGAGATTTGCAATCACAGCTGGTTTTTCTACTTTTGGAGCATCCTCATGAAGTAGCCAAGTTTTAGCCCAATGTGTCTCTGATACTGAGAACTGAGGGGGTTTTTGTTCGAAGTCGATCTGCATTGCATAGTCAGAACGCAAGGCAAAGGCATCCCCTTTCAGGTCAGTATAAAGTGACGGAGGTGTTCCTGGTATTGAGTAAAGATCCCCTTTATCATCAGCAAGCTGAGGTAAGCTAGACAAGAGACTCCATGTATATGGATGGCGAGGGTCATAGAAGACTTCCTCAATAGTTCCATACTCAACGATTTCTCCTGCATACATAACCGCTACCTTATCCGCAATACTTGCCACCACACCAAGGTCGTGGGTAATAAAGATTGTTGTGAAATGATACTCCTTTTGTAACGATTTTAGCAAATCAATAATCTGAGCTTGAATAGTTACATCCAAGGCGGTCGTTGGCTCATCACAAATCAGGACATCAGGCCGGCAGGCAAGGGCAATCGCAATAACGATACGTTGACGCATCCCTCCAGAATATTGGAATGGGTATTCATCAAAACGTCTATCTGCATCTGGAATCCCAACCTTATTCATGTAGTCAATGGCCAATTCTTTCGCTTCTTTAGCTGTTTTTCCTTGGTGTTTTACAATAACTTCTGTAATCTGACTACCAATTGTTTTAATTGGGTCCAAACTAGTCATTGGATCTTGGAAGATAGTCGCAATCTTAGCTCCACGAATTTGTTCCCAATCCTTGTGAGAAGATAAAGCTGTCAAATCTTGACCACGGTAGTCAATACTACCTTGGGCAATGCGACCGTTTTCTTCAAGCATACCTGTGAAGGTCTTTGTCAAAACAGATTTTCCTGATCCTGACTCACCTACCAAGGCTAATACTTCTCCTTCAACTAGTTCAAGGGAAACGCCGCGAATGGCTGTCAATACTTTGTCACGAACGTCAAATTCCACGACAATATCGCGAGCAGTCAAAATTACATTTTTTTCTTTTGTCATTTCTACTCCTATCTATGTGTACGTGGATCACTAGCATCCGCTAAGTTTTGACCAACTACGAAAAGGGATAAGGATACCAAGACAAGAGTTGTCAATGGAATCCAGAACAAGTAAGCATTGGTTGTTACGTTTTGTGAATAATCCGAAATCAAACGACCCAAACTTGGCACGGTAATTGGTAATCCAAGACCGAAGAATGACAAGAAGGCTTCGTATGAGATAAAGCTTGGAAGCATTTGAGTCATGGTTGTCACAATAACAGATACCAATTGAGGCATGATATTTTTGGCAACAATCTTCAAGGTTGGTGTTCCCAGAGTACGTGACGCCAAGTTGTATTCCAAGTCACGATAACGCAAGATTTGCACACGGATCATGAAGGCAATCCCAATCCATGTCGTCACACTCATGGCAAAAATCAGATTCCAGAATCCAGCTCCGATTGAGTAAGTCAAGACAATGACAATCAAAAGAGATGGGATGTTTGAGATGACGTTATAAACTTCCATCATCACGCGGTCAACTGATTTTGAAATTCCCCAAATACCACCGACAAAAACACCGATAACCAAGTTAATTACTGTCGCAATCACAGAAATGAGGATAGAGTTACGAGCTCCGAACCAGACACCGTCAAAAAGAGATTTACCGTTACTGTCTGTACCGAACCAATGCTCAGCATTTGGCTTGATATAACGAGCACTAAAGTCGTTTACCTTGCTGACATCATTGAAATCAAACTTAGAAAACATTGGGTAGATGAAACTCATCAAAATGATAGCTACCAAGATTCCCAACATGACTACAGTTGATTTCTTCTTCATAAATTGTCTAAACACTGAACCCCAGTATGAATAAGCTGGCGCATCAATAGCTTCAGAGGCAAAATCGTCACGTTTTACAAACTGAAATTTTTCTTTATCGATTGTAGACATTATTTGCCTCCTTTCTCAGTCAATTTAATACGTGGGTCAATAATAGTCATCCAAATATCTCCCAAAAGAAGTGAGAAGATAGAAATACATGTAAAGATGAAGACAAGACCAACGACCATAGAGTTATTAGATGCTTTTACAGAGTCAATCAACATTTTACCCATACCTGGGAAGGCGAAGACTGTTTCAGTAAGGGTTGCACCACCAATAACCCCGATAACGGCACCAGGAATTCCTGAAACCAGCGGAACCATGGCATTTTTAAAGATGTGTTTGTTTGAAATTTCTTTTTCAGACAAACCTTTGGCACGAGCAAAACGAACAAAGTCCTGTGATTGCAAGTCAATCATGTAACGACGAATCCAAATAGCTGTACCAGGAGCACCCAACAAACCAAGAATCACTGCTGGTAAAACATACGAACGCCAATCTCCAGCACCCAAAATAGGGAATGAATCTGGAAGACCAATTGATGATCCAATCAAACGAACAATGTAAACCAAGGCAATGGTTGGAAGAGCCATCAAGAAGGTCAAAACCCCTGTTGAAAAGCTATCAATCCAAGTATTCTTGAAGCGAGCCATTGCTGAACCAAGTGGCACAGCAATCGCATAAGAAATTACCAAACCAATCAATCCAACGACTGCAGAGCTAGCAATCATAGAAGGATATTGGTAGTTGCTTTCTGTAGCTGTATAAGGATCATCTTTCCCATAATTGGCTATTTCACGTGAATCAGCCTGACTAGGAGACTTGTAGGTTCTTGAGTAAATATTTACAGAAGAAGTTTTCTTACCAGTTGGGAATTGAACTTCTGAAGTCTTGGTTTGTCCTTGACCTTGTGTGATAACTTGAAGAACAGGAGTATTGGCATAAGTTGGGTAAGAATCTCCTAAGTTCAAGTTGACAAAGTTTTGGTGAACAAATGGGAATTGACTGTTGAAGTACAAGAGGTATTTATGTTTAGTCCCTGAACCTACTAGAGACCATCCAATAGCCGGATCGTTTTCAAATCGCAAATAACGCTCTAAATTAGGATTTTCCGGGTCTTGAATCTTGTTTGTATGGTCAATGTCAAGCAAGTTTGCATAGAATTTGAACACACGCTCGAAAATTGGGATTTCACGAGTAGCGTAGAATTGGCCACTTTCAGTAAATTCTCCCAAGGTCCAACCATGACCGATTTGTTTGATGTATTTTTCGTAGATAGCCTTGTTGGTATCATTTGCTTCAACGGTTACAGAAGCATCCATCTGACTAGCTTTTTCTTGCAACTCTTTGGTATCGTAGTACTCGATATAGCCCATACGCTCATAAACAGTATTTTCATAGTTATCACGTTTATCAGCAGTTGTCGCAATTTTGTTATAGTTGGTATCCTGTTTGAAAATCAATTTTCGAGGAACCATTGTATAGATAATCGTGTAAGTCAAAGTTGTTACTAAGAAGATAGAAACCAATGACCGTAAAACACGCATAAAAATATATTTTTTCATATCATTTCCTTTAAAAATCCCAAAAGAACCTTCTCCTCATGGAGAGAAAGTTCTATTGAACATTATTTACTTCACATGACTTGCCAATTCTTTTTGAGCTTTCTCGTTTGATTCAGTCTTTTCTTTCAACCATTTTTCACGAGCTTTTTCATACTCTTCTTTGGTGATTGCTTTTTCACCAACTTCAGTGTACTTCAGGTATCCTGCATTTTCACCTTTAAGGCCAGCTACAGAATATGAAGAACTAAATGGTAGAACTTTTGAAACATATGAAACGGCTGTTTCTTTAGGAGAAGCCATTACTGGAATTGTCAAAGCGTTGTCAGTCAACCAAGCTTGTGCTACTGCGTATTTTTCATAACGTTTTTGAACATCTTGGTTTTCACTGTTTGCGTCATCAAGTAATTTTCCATAATCAGCTAAAGCAAGTTTGCCCACTACTGATGCATCTGTATTTTGGTCAATACCAAGGTAAAGACGAGTACTTCCTCCCTTAAGGACGAACTGATCCAAGAAAGTAGAAGGATCTTGATAGTCAGGGTTCCATCCTAGTAAGGTATGGATATCCCAGTCTTGCTCTTTAGCTGTTGGAGCGCTAAATGAAATTGGTAAAGCTTCTGCTTGAGTCATTTGTTGTAAGTCTACAACAACATTATCTGAACCCAATACTTTTTCAATTGATTGTTTCAATGATTGAACACGGTTTACAACCGCTGTTGATTCTTGGATAACCAAAGCATCCAAGTGAATTGGAAATTCAACACCTTCAGCTTGCAGGCTTGATTTAGCTTTAGCAAAGACTTCTTTCGCTTTTTCTTCATTGTAAAGTCCATTTTGAGAATCCGCTAGAGACACGTTTGACCAAGTAGAAGAATTTGTCTTAGCCAAGCTATCTTGTACCAATTCACCAAATGTTTTCTTACCAACTTGAAGATTATAAGGTGCAAACGTATTGCGGATGGCTACTGCAGCTCCATCAGTACCATTTGTTTGAGCAGAATAAGAATTGCGATCGACTGCAAAGTTCAAGGCTTGACGGAATTCCTTGTTTAGCAATGCTTTCTGAGTAGATGTCTTTTGAGCATCACTTGTTTTGGCAGTGTGGTTATAGGTTGTACGGCCATAGTTCAAGCTGACAGTTGCAACACCCGCACCTGGTTCATTAAAGTAAATGTTATCTTTGAAGTCAGCTGCATATTTTTCATATGTAGAACTTGTAGGGAAGATACGAGCCTTGCTATATTGACCATCAGAAAAACCTTTAGCAATCACATCCTGGTCCTTACCATCCCAGAAAGTGAACTTAACGTTCTCAATTTTTACATTTTCTTTGTCCCAGTAAGCGTCATTTTTAGCCATCTCGATGGATGATTTTGGAGTTACAGCCTTCAAGACAAATGGACCGTTATAAAGAATAGAGTTAGCATCTGTTGGGGCACCAAAACCTTCCCCTTTTGAAGTTAAGAACTCTTCATTAACTGGCATCAAAACACCACTAGTTGTCTTGTCATTCCAGAAAGTTTCTGGCTGGTTCAAGGTATATTCTAGTGTTTGGTCATCAAGTGCTTTTACACCAACGGTTGAAAAATCGCTTGTTTCACCCTTGATGTAGCCTTCTAACCCCTTAATAGAAGAGCTAACGATTGAAAGTCCTTTTGATTTTCCATCTACAGCATGTTTCAAACCAGTAACGAAGTCTTTAGCAGTTACAGGAGCGTATTCTTCTCCCTCTGCTGTCACCCATTTAGCATCCTGACGGATTTTATAGGTATAAGTCAAACCATCTTTTGAAACTGTCCATGATTCAGCGATAGAAGGAACCAGATTACCATATTTATCGTTAGCCAACAAACCATCTACAGCATTTGTTGTGATAAAAGATGTTGAATCGATATTGCTAACGATATAATCCAAAGTTTCTGGGTCTGTTTGATAAACATATTGGTAATCTTTTGCTAGTTTAGCATTATTTGAACTAGTGTTTGAACACGCAGCTAGAACTCCTGACGCTAATAAGGTAGCCCCCGCTACAGCAAGCACTTGACTTTTTTTCATTTATTTACTCCTCTTTATAAAGTATAGGTTATCATCAATTATATCATAGATTTCAAGAAAAGTAAACGAATTTTCAGAATATTTAGGCTTATTGATACAAAAAATCTGAAAAAGCTATTGACTGAAAATCATTTTCAAGGTATAATAATAAACGTTAAGGCGGTATAGCCAAGTGGTAAGGCACGGCTCTGCAAAAGCTTGATCGTCGGTTCAAATCCGTCTACCGCCTTCTATAACTTGATTTATCAGGTTTCATTTAAACAGAAAGCCCAGTATAAAGGGCTTTTTTCTTTTTCCTCGAATCAATACGTATAACTTTTAAAAACTTTTGGGGTAAGTTTGGGGCTAAGCTTTTCGAGGACACAATCCCCTTTTGAAATCAACTGAAAAAGGCTCCGTCACGCATGGTGACAAAAGCCTCTAGTTTATTCTGTTTCTTCTTCTATTTCAACTTCGGTAATTTGGACTTTCACCTTGGTAACACGTCCATTTTTCACTTTATCATTGGTTAGGAGAAGCTGTTTGTTTTGGCTGACTAATTCATAACTGAGTTTCTCAGTCGTTGGAATGGTCCCCACTCCTATCAAATAATAGCCAGCGATGGTATCAACGTCATCACTTTCCAGTTCAACATCAAAGTAGTCATTAAAATCATTGAGATTCATGGTACCTTGAACAATGTAAGTATCCTCACCGATTTGATGAACATCTATTGCCGCTTTATCTGTTTCGTCATCGATTTCACCAACAATTTCCTCTAAGAGGTCTTCTAGGGTCACCAAACCAGCCATCCCACCGTATTCATCTAGCAAAATTGCCATTTGTCTTTGGGTATTGCGCAATTCTTTTAACAAGTCATCCACAAAAATAGTTTCAGGAACAAAAAGTGGATCTTGTAAAATTTTCTTCCATACGATGTTATCAAAACCATCTACAAAGGCTGCCTGGAGAATACTCTTGGTGTGAATGATCCCAATCACGTTATCCTTATCTCCATCATAAACAGGTATACGGGAGAAGTTTTGTTTTAAAATGCTTTGGATAATGATTTGACTATCATCCTGAATATCCACCATAAAGGCATCCGTTCGAGGAACCATGACTTCTCTGGCCATCAATTCATCTAGTGAAAAGACTCCTTGTAACATTTCAATTTCGTCAGCATCTAGTGTTTCTTCACTATTTGTCAGCATGTAGGCAATTTCATCACGGGTCATTTTTTCATCAGCATCGTCAAAGGCCATAGGAGTCAAGCGACTCAAGAGATTGGTAGATGCAGACAAGAGCCAAACAAAGGGACTAACTAGTTTCCCAAGCCCAATGATAACTGGCGCTGTACGAATCGCCAAGGCATCCTTTAGATTAAGAGCGATTCTCTTAGGGTACAATTCCCCAAAAACGATGGAAATATAAGTCAAAAATGCTAAAGATAGAAAACTTGCAACGGCATAAGCTGTTTCACCATCTCCAAGCCAAGATGTAATTTCTCGTCCCAGAGTTTCTGCCAAACTCGCCCCAGATAAGATCGTAATCAGGGTAATTCCTACTTGAATGGTTGATAAAAAGTGGTTAGGATTATCTAGTACCTTCAACAGACGGATATAACGTCTATCTCCTTCTTCTGCCTTTTGTTCAACCCGCGAACGGTTAAGAGAAACCATAGCCATTTCTGTGGCTGAAAAAAAAGCATTTAACACCGTCAAGATAAACAATAAAACAAGTTGTAGCAACAAATTCTGACTACTTGGGTCTTCCATAGTTCTTCTCCTAAAATAGTATCTTATCCTCTATTATATCACAAAATATAGTTCAGTACATATTATTTTTTCTCATAGTCTTCGAAAATCTTTTCAAACCACGTCAGCTTTATCTGCAACCTGCGGCTAACTTCCTAGTTTGCACCTTGATTTTCATTGAGTATTAGTGTCTATTGTAGCCCTACTTAAACTAGTAAAAACAACTCCTATATCCACAAGTGATATAGGAGTTGTTTTGTATGTTACTGAGTAACAGTCACTTCTCCAGTTCGGTAATCCAGTTGAAGCCCCTTTTGAACATTGGGAACTAGGACGTTAAATTCCAATTCCCCGTCTGAAGACTTGGCTTCAATCTGTGAAGCTGAAGGAACTAGGTCCTCTTTTGAAGCGTAATAGAGGGTTACACGGTAGCGGACACGCTTGTTTTGGTCCAAGGCTTTACGCACCATGCTTTCATAGTAGTTTTGACCAGTCGAATCCTCTGCCTGTGCCTGATTTGCCCAGGCTGTCTGAACAGCAATATTTTTAGGATTGCTTGTCGAGGCATCAAAACCATCCAAGCCACCGATTAAGGCATATCCTAACAAGTGACCTCTATCAACCGCATGGGTATAAGCCCCCTTTAGATTCTTAACCTGATGCCAGCCTGGAGGAGTCCAAGAAGTCGAACCATTCCCAGTTTCTTCACGATTCTTGTACTGGCGAGTAGACTTAGACAAGAGGGCATTTGCTACAGTTGGCACGGTTTCCTTGCCAACTGTCTTTGTTTTATTATCAGCGTAAGGCTTACTTGAAACCTTGGCATCTAGATTTGTTTTATTACCATTGACGATAAAAGCACCTGAGCCATTCCACTCAAGACTCCCTTTTATTTGGCTTTTGACTGCGTCTGTTAAGACACTTTCTGCCAATGCTTGACTAGGAGCTTCAGCAGCTTGTTTTTTCTGACTAACTTTGGTTTTGGGACTATTTGGTATCAACTGCATCTGCTGGATATAGTAGCTCCCTGCAGATAAGAGTAATAACACTAGCAGTCCGATCAGTGCCTGTCTTGTTTTTTTATCCATTTTTCTCCTTATCTCTAGAAAAAGACTGGTTCTCCAGCCTAATTTCCTGTAAATTTATGAATCAATTCATGCCATTTTTCTGGAGACAGGATAGCCCATGGATCTTGACCCTTGCCCAGGATTCCATAACCCACCATTAAGCCAATTCCTAGAGCTAGAGCACCTAAAAACAGTACCAAAATGACCAGAATTAAACGCTTGATTACGTAGCTTGATTCCTTATTCATCTTCATCACTTGCCTCAATCCGCTGAATCTTAGCACCTAGCTGCGCCAACTTCTCATGGAAACGGTAGTAACCTCTATCCAAGTGAACCAATTTACCGACCACAGTTTCTCCCTGTGCTACCAAACCTGTCAAAATCAAGGCTGCACTGGCACGAAGGTCAGTTGAAAGAACTTCTGCTCCCTGCAAAGGTTGACCACCAACAATACGAGCTGTATCACGGATAATCTCAGAGTGCAAGCCCATGCGGCGCATTTCTTCTAAGTGTTGGAAACGATTCTCGAAAACTGTCTCCACCATAGTTGATTCCCCTTTTGCAACGGTCATCAAGGCTGTAAATTGAGCCTGCATATCCGTTGGGAATCCTGGGTGGGGCAAGGTTTTTACCTGGACAGCTTTTAGATTTTCTAGTTGAGATCGAACTCGAATCCCTTCAATCTCCTCTGTCACTTCCACTCCCATTTCAAGTAATTTGGCAATCAAAGGACGATTGTGCTCCCAAACAGCATCTTTAATCAAAACATCACCACCAGTCATGGCAGCTGCTACCATAAAGGTTCCTGCTTCGATACGGTCTTGGACTACATGGTGAGTCGTACCATGAAGTTTCTCAACACCGGTAATGGTAATAGTCTCTGTACCAGCACCTTTGACCATGGCTCCCATTTCATTTAAAAGAATGGCTAAGTCAACAATCTCAGGCTCACGCGCAGCATTCTCAATCACTGTCACACCATCAGCCAGAGTCGCCGCCATCATCAAGTTTTGTGTAGCACCAACACTTGGAAAATCCATATAGATAAGAGCGCCTTGCAAGCGATCAGCCTTAGCTTCGATATAACCAGCTGTCTGGCTAATCTTAGCCCCCATAGCTTCTAGACCTTTCAAATGCAAATCAATAGGACGGCTACCAATCGTACAACCGCCCGGCATGGATACCTTGGCATGACCTACACGAGCAAGGATTGGCCCCAAGACAACGATGGATGCACGCATCTTGCTGACATACTTGTAAGGAGCTTCCTCAGTGATATCGCCAGTCGCATCCACCTCAACAAGATGAGCTTCTTCATTAAAATTCACCTTGGCATTCAAACCACGAACCACCTGATTCATAGTGAAAACATCTGACAAGATAGGAACGTTCTGCAAAACAGTCTTTCCTTCACTTGCTAGAATAGTCGCTGCCAACAAGGGCAAGACTGCATTCTTTGCTCCTTCAATCGTAACACTTCCTAGCAGACGATTATCGCCACCTTGAACCACAATTTTTTCCATACTTATTTCCTTTACTCTTGATTTTATAATAGTCCTCTAAGTGCTTCTTGCCACAACTGATACAGGCTGATAAAGAAAGAACTCATGATGTAGCCCATTACAATGCTGAAAAAGGCTACTAGTAAACGAACTTTTCCTGTATTCTCAGTTGTCACTTTTAAAATCTTTTCCCATCTAACAAGACCCTTTAAAAGGTAAAAACTCACATAAATAAAGAGCATATGACTGCTTAGAGTGAATAATAATTGAACCATTTGACTATTATACCATCTTCTCTGTTTGCGCGCTAGTTTGGAAACTTCACTCAAAAACTAGGGATTGTGTTTCAAGTAATCAATTGCATCTTGTAGGGTTTTAACTGGCACGATTTTCATATCTGTCTTGATTGTTTTAGCTGCTTCCAGGGCTGTTTGGTAGTTGTTTTTGGCATCAGGATGTGCTTTTTGTTCTTCTTCGCTAACAGGGTTATCCGGGGCAAAGAAAATAGCAGCACCTTCTCTAGCCGAAGCAACAACTTTCTTATCAATACCTCCAATGTCCCCCACATTCCCATCGCGGTCAATTGTACCTGTACCAGCAACGATACGACCATTTCGAAGACCTGGGTCAGCTATTTGGGTATAGATGGCCAGACTAAACATGAGACCTGCACTTGGACCGCCGATACCAGCTGTTGAAAAGCGAATTGGAACATCACTGGTCACTTCCGTACGGTCAATCAAGCCGATCCCAATTCCATTTTTGCCATTTTCCAAGGTGATAATCTTTCCTTCTGCTGACTTGGTTTGCCCATCCTCTTCATAGGTGACCTTGACGGAGTCCCCTAGCTTTTGAGAATTGACGTAATCAATCAAGTCTTTGGAACTATCAAAGGTCTGATCATTGACTGCTGTGACGATATCAGAGATGTTAAGAATCCCTTTAAAGGTTGAATTATCGGTCACCGTCAAAACATAGACCCCAAGGTATTTGAGTTCAATATCCTTACCAGCTGTTTTTAGTCCTTGATACTTGGCCATGTTTTGTGATGTCTGCATGTAAAATTGATTGATCCGCATAAATTCTACATCAGAAGAACCACCTGTAGTCTCTTGGGCACTACGAATATCTGTGAAAGGTGTCAACCAAGCATAAATCATATGAGCTAAAGTGGCGTGTTGGACACCAACTGTAACGAATTGATAGGCACCAGCTTCCTTATCTTCTGTGTCATTTACTTTAAGGACTTGGCGAATATCTTCCGAACCACCTGGAACCTCTATGTAGTATGGCAAGGGCACTACAAACGCCAAGAAAGTCACAATCAAGGCCGCAATGACGTATAAGGGCCATCTAATCTTTTTTTTCATTTCTTATTTCCTCCAAAATACTCTCAGGAACATAGCAGGCAACATCCTGACCAAACTTCAAAAGCTCTCTAAGGCCTGATGAACTGATATAGAGATGTTCAGGTCTGCTATGTAAATAAATGGTCTCTATATCAGGAGACAGCTGATGGTTGTAGTAATCAAAACTGGCTTCATATTGCAAATCCGACGCATTTCTCAAGCCTCGCACTAGGAAAGTAACTCCTAGTCTTTTTGCAACATCAACTACCAATTCATCATGAGAAGACACGACTTCAACATTTTCCAAATGTTTCACAGCCTTTTCTAACCCCCGTTTACGATTTTCGATAGGGAGAAATCCTTGTTTGTGAGGATTAAAAAAAATACCCACATAAAGATTATCAAAAAGTCTACTCGCCCGTTCAATGATATCCAGATGCCCATTTGTCATCGGATCAAATGAGCCTGTGAATAAGCCTATCTTATCTGACATAGACTGTCACCTTACTAATTCCATAAATTTTTTCCTTCCAGATACCCAGGCAGGCAATTTCTTCTGGAAGTTCAACGGTCTTATCCGTCTCACACACGACCATTACATCTTCAGAAAAAAGCTCTCTCTCAGCCATTTTTTCAATATCTGCTACGATTTGTTCCTTGGCATAAGGAGGGTCTAAGAAAATAAGGTCAAATTCCCCAGATACTTGTTCCAATGCTCTCTCTGCATCCAGCTTGAGGAGTTGAAATTTTCCAACTTCCTTAGTCATCTGAATATTTTCAGCCACGATAGCCTGAGCCTTACGGTCTCTCTCCACCAAAACAGCGCTGGACATGCCACGCGAGACTGCCTCGATAGATAAACCACCACTACCTGCATACAGGTCCAAGACTCGTCCCCCTTCAAAGTAGGGACCTATCATGTTAAAGATAGCTCCCCTAACCTTATCCGAAGTAGGTCTTGTCGTCTTGCCTTCTAGTGTCTTGAGGGGACGTCCCCCATAGATTCCTGATACGATTTTCATACCGTTTATTATACCAAATTATGAGCGAAAAGAGAAAGAAAACCGAACCTTGCGATTCGATTCTTTACAAAATATTTTCATAAGTATCGCGGACTTCTTGAGGCCAAACACTTGTTTGCACTTCTCCGATATGTTTCTTGCGAAGTAGAAACATGGCCATTCGAGATTGTCCAATTCCTCCACCGATTGTCAATGGGAATAGGCCATTCAACAAAGCCTTGTGCCATTCCAATTCCAAGCGGTCTTCATCACCTGTAATAGCAACCTGACGGCGAAGCGTTTCTTCATCTACACGGATTCCCATAGAAGATAGCTCAAAGGCTCCACCCAGAGACTCATTCCAAACAAGAATATCGCCATTTAGACCCTTGTAGCCATTTTCAGATTCGCTTGTCCAGTCATCATAGTCTGGTGCCCGTCCATCGTGCGGTTTACCGTCTGACAATTCCCCACCGATACCAATCAAGAAGACTGCTCCAAATTCTTTACAGATAGCATTTTCACGCTCTTTTGGTGTCAAGTCTGGGTAGCGTTCTACCAACTCCTCTGTGTGGATAAAGGTGATTTGTTTTGGCAAGACAGACTCGATATCATAGCGGGCTTCAACAGCTAGCTCAGTAAGACGAATAGCCTTGTAAATCTTTTCGACTGTTTCTTTTAGATAAGCGATATTCCGCTTACCATTTGGGATAACTTTCTCCCAGTCCCACTGGTCAACATAAACGGAGTGAGTCGCATCCAGCGAATCTTCGTCTGGACGAAGAGCCTTCATGTGGACAAAAAGACCTTCACCCTCACCGAAACCAAACCGGGCCAAGGTATGGCGTTTCCATTTAGCAAGTGAGTGCACAACTTCATAAGTAGCATCAGGGATTTGGAGAACCTTGACCGATACGGCATTCTCCACACCTGATAAATTATCCTGCATCCCGTCGCCGACCCTGCTCAAGATGGGGCCTTGAACTTCGACAACTTCTAACTTATCTTTCAAATACTGGGTAAAAGTGTTTTTGACAAAGGAAATCTCTTCTTGTTGATGAATAAAACTTTTCTTCATAAACTACTCCTCAAAAATTAGTTAAAAGCATTATACACCTATTTTCAAGAAAAGGAAAGAGCAAATAAAAAAAACCAGTGCTCCTTCGAACACTGATGTTAGGGACTTTCTAGTCATTACGACCAAAGATACGTAGAATACTTAGGAAAAGATTGATAAAATCAAGATAGATACTGAGAGCCATTGACACAACCCAACCTGTCGCTACGCGGCCTTGTGATTGTTCATAGACATAGCGAATTTTTTGGTTATCCCAAGCAATCAGCCCAGAGAAGACCAAAACCATGGCTACACTAATCATATAATCAAAGAAACCGCTAGCCAAGAAAATATTGACTACCATAGCAATCAGCAAACCGATGAGAGTTGCCATCATTGCTCGACCAAGCCCACTCAAATCTTTCTTGGTGAACATACCGACTGCCGCCATGACAAAGAAGAGAAGGGCACTTGATACAAAGGCAGATAAAACTGTACCTGAAGTATAGAAGGCCACCACAAAACTGAGGGTAAAGCCGTTTAATACTGAGTAAAGTAAAAATACCGGAAGAGCCGCTGGACTATTCTTTGAAGCCATACTGCTGGCAACAAAGACCAGAGCTAGCTCTGCAAAAGTAGCAATAGTCAACCAGAGACGCCCTTGCATCAAAAAATAAACTAACTGAGACTGAAAGACCGTCAACATAAGGCCTGATACCAAAGCGGATAGTCCGATTCCCAGACCAACAAAGGCATAAACCTTAGCGTAAAATTGATTGAGACCTGCGCGGTCATGAATAATAGTGTGATTCATCTTTTCTCCTTTTTTTATGAACATCTTTCCTTGATTATAACAAATAAAGTTAAAATTAGCTTAAATGGAAAATTAAAATACCGGCTGCAACCGCAACATTCAAACTCTCCGCCTGCCCCTTCATACTAATGTGGACCAACTGGTCTGCACTTTCAGCCATGTGGGGACTAATTCCTTGACCCTCATTTCCCATGACTAGTACAAAATTTTCTATAGGAGGCAGTTCTCTGTAATCAACAGAATCTTTAGATAGGGTTGTTGCTAGCACAGGGATAGCTGCCTCTTTGGTCTCCTTAAGAAGCGATTGACTAGACATCCTATAAATAGGCAGATGAAAATGACTGCCTTGCATGGAACGTAAGGTCTTGAGACTATAGATATCTGCTGACTTATCTGAAACAATTACTCCAGTAAAACCTGCTGCATCTGCAGTTCGAATGATGGTTCCTACATTACCAGGATCTTGCACATCTTCCAAAAATAAGAACTTGCCCTGACTAAAATCAACTTGTCCTACTTCTTCTTTTTGAACCACCGCAACAATTCCCTGTGGAGTCTGAGAATCTGCCAAATCTAGCAAAATATCCTCTGAAACCCAGACAGTTTGCGGAAAAGCAGCTAACTGTTCTCGATAACTTTCTAGGGCAAAGATTTTCTCAATCGTTACCCCAGCTTGAACAGCTTCTTCAAACAAGTGCCATCCTTCAATCAAATAAGCAGACTTGCGGTATTTTTTTTGGTGTAATTTCTTGGCATTTTTTACCACAGAATTGGCTTTTGAGGTTATAATAGTCATAGAAACATTATAACACAATCAAGGAGGTTTGGTATGCAAAAGGTTAGAATGATTGCCCAAGGCAGGGTGCAGGGAGTCGGCTTTCGTTGGGGTGTCTATAGCTTAGCGCTTGAAATTGGTGGTATCACAGGTCGTGTCTGGAATAACGACGATGGCACAGTGGAAATCTTAGCTCAAGCAGACTCATCTGCTACCATGGCAAAATTTATCCAAGAAATCCGAAAAGGACCGACACCTTTTTCAAAAGTCAGCTACTTAGATGTCGAACTAAGCAACTTTCCTCCCTACCCTGACTTTAAAATCGCAAATTAGGTCTCTAGAACTATTGTATATTTTGTAAAAAAACAGTAGAATAGAAAGGTATAATTTTAAAAGAAGGAATAAAAACAGTGAAATCTATTAAACGTTTTGCACTCTCAGCTATGGGAGTGGCTATGTTGCTCGTATTGACAGGCTGTGTCCAAGTAGACAAAGCGACAGGCCAGCCAACAGGATTTATTTGGAATACGATTGGAGCGCCTATGGCTGAAGCTATTAAGTACTTCGCTACTGATCAAGGTCTAGGCTTTGGTGTCGCTATTATCATCGTAACCATTATCGTGCGCTTGATTATCTTACCACTTGGTATCTACCAATCATGGAAGGCGACACTTCACTCTGAAAAGATGAACGCCCTCAAGCACGTCCTTGAGCCACACCAAACACGTCTCAAAGAAGCAACGACTCAAGAAGAAAAACTCGAAGCCCAACAAGCTCTCTTTGCTGCTCAAAAAGAGCACGGCATCAGCATGTTTGGTGGTGTAGGATGTTTCCCTATCCTCATTCAAATGCCATTCTTCTCTGCTATCTACTTTGCTGCCCAACATACTGAAGGCGTTGCTCAAGCAAGCTACCTAGGCATTCCTCTAGGCTCTCCAAGTATGATTTTGGTTGCCTGCGCTGGTGTCCTTTACTATCTTCAATCGCTCCTTTCACTTCACGGAGTAGAAGATGAAATGCAAAGAGAACAAATCAAGAAAATGATTTACATGAGCCCACTCATGATCGTTGTCTTCTCCCTCTTCTCACCAGCTAGTGTCACACTTTACTGGGTTGTTGGTGGTTTCATGATGATTCTCCAACAGTTTATCGTCAACTATATCGTTCGTCCAAAACTTCGCAAAAAAGTCCGTGAAGAACTAGCCAAGAACCCGCCAAAAGCACGTGCTTTCTCTACACCAAGTGGACGAAAAGACGTTACCCCTGAGCAACCAACTGCTATCACAAGCAAGAAAAAACACAAAAATCGCAACGCTGGAAAACAACGTTCGAGATAAAGCTATGTAATTTATCCAATAATTAAAAAAGAATGAATGATAAATAGTTTTCATCAACTAGATATCATTCATTCTTTTTTATTATCTACTTTCACATCTTAAATTTATTTAAATCCTATGATAACAAATTAGTAAGTAAATCACTATGATTTAATACAATTCATAATTATTAAAACTTCTGCTCCCTCGTCTCTATTTCTAAGCTCAACTCGGCCTTTGTGTAGTTTTGCAACTCTACATACAAAACTAAGTCCAATACCATAATGTTGCTCTTTAACCGATCTAGCTTTATCCATACGATAAAATAGCTTTCCAAAATTAGTTAAAACTTCCTCTGGAAATTCAGAGCCATTATTCCATATACCTATTTTCAATTCTTTCGCCTCTTGCTCTACCCTAATTTTAATTTTAGGATTCTGTTTATCTGCATACTCCAAAGCATTTGTTAAAATATTTTGTATTGCACGAATCAGAAGAGATGGATTTATATAATAGTTTTCAGTTCCTTTCACATTTTGTTCAAAAGAAAACTTCATCTGATTTTTTATCAAAAAAGAGACTTCTTTCTCTAATTCATTGATAAAATCTGAAGAGGAATACTCCATCCAACCTGTCTCATCATCATAATAGGTTTTAGAATAGTGAATCAATTGATTGAAATAATCTAGTAACTGTTGACTAGCTCTTTCTATATCTGCTAAGCATTCTTGAGATTGGTCGTTTTCAGTTATCGCCTGCAAAAATTCCACATTTCCCCTAATAATGGTTAAGGGAGTTTTTAAATCATGAGAAGCTGCTGAAACCTGAAACATTAAATCTTCTTTCTGCTCTTTCTCATCAACTATTAATTGTCGAATTCTATCTTGCATCACAATAATCCTATTTCCTGTCTCACAAAATTCTTTAACCGTTAATCTTTCTGTACATTCCTTCTCCAACCACATACTATTTTCATAAATCAAAGTCATTTCATAACTCAGTTTTTTCAACAATTTTCCAATGTGATAACTTATTAGAACAATCAATAAAATACAAATATATATCCATGATGACACATTGAAAAAAATTGATAGAACACCACTATTTTTTAGAGGTTTCCCGTCTTCATTTATATGTATAGATACTGAAGCTAAGGGAATAAGATAGGCTATTAGTAAGCCAAGACAAAACTGCCAAATAATTCTCCAACAGGTTTCTCGAATTAATTGTCTAAAACTTTTGATTCTACCCATTGATATCCTCCACCGTACAAGGTTTTAATTGGATTTAATTGATAAGGTTTCAACTTTTGACGAATTTGATAAATGTACTCTGAAACCGAACGTAAAAGCGCTTCTGAACTTTGTGGATATAGATAATTATAAATTTCCTCAATAGAATATATTTTACTTGGGGTGCTTGCTAAAAGATTCACTATGTCAAATTCCCTCCTTGTCAAGGCAATCTTATCATCGTTTACAAATAGTTCCTTACTATCCGTATATAGTATAAGCTTCCCAATCTTTATTTGATGAACATTTCCTTTAGTCCGTTCTTCACGACGCAAGTGCATTTTAACACGTGCTAACAATTCTTGCATACTAAAGGGCTTCATAATATAATCATCAGCACCTGCATTAATTCCAGCTACTAAATCTTCATCCATATCCTTAGCAGTTATAAAACAGATAGGAACAGTTATCTGCTCGCGAATCATCTGACAGATTTCTAAACCACTAACAGGCATCATAATATCTAATAGAATCAAGTCAAAGCCTGTAAAATCACAAAGATCAATCTCTTCTATCTTATTTCGTATGACTACTTCATATTTTTCATATTCTAGTACTTTTTTTATTAGGCGAAGAATAGCAAGATCATCATCTACAACCAAAATTTTATAAGCCATAACTCACGCTCCTAAATTATATTATATCATTAACTGATAAAAAGACAGGATATCCCCTGTCTTTAGTGTACATTTTTTCCTATAAGTATCAATGTAGCAAATAGAAAAACAATTAACAACCAAACTATTTGTATCCCCAGACCTTGCCAAACTGGATAATAAAGTGATAAAGGATGGATATAGTAACAGTTCATACTAGCTAGTAATGGTAAATTTCTAAAAAAAGAACTGAATTGTAGTAGCATTTGTCCCAATCCCAATAAAAGAGATAAGCTTATTCCCAAAATTAAGGTAAAAGATCGGAAAATAAATACAAAAATACCACTTAAAAGAGAGAAGGTTAAAATAGAAATACAAACTGGAAATAGGATTGCTAGAACATTTTTAATATTGCTCAAAAGATTGATATTATAATATCCTTGAGTAAGTAGTATACATACTGATATTACAGCTAGCAATAATACAATTTCCACACATAACACAATAGCTAATTTACATATTATAAATTTTAAACGATTTGGACATGTAAGAAAACTTGTACGAAGGCTAGAACCTGTAAATTCCTGACCTATAAATAGGACAGCTAGACTAATAAAACCCGCCTGTCCTAAATAGAGACTTTGCAGTAGCTGTTCCAAAACAAAGTGTAGGGTCAACTGATCTGGTTTACTATTTAAAAAAATAACCATCGCCGGAACACAAAGTAATAGAGCGCCTATAATCAACCAATGCCAAGGATTCATAATAAACTTGAGATACTCACTTTTAAATTGCTCTTTCAACTCATTCTCCTCCTCCAATATCTGACTGAAGTACGCGGTAAATTGCCAAAGCCAAGAATGACAAATTCCAACATAGTAAAAGCAAAATATTTTGTAAACTATTCTGTTCTAACATTTGAGGAGATGTAGCAATAAGTCCATAGCTCAATGAAACTGGAAGAAATTTCGCAATTGATATATGATTGGCTAAGAATGTTCCTAAATTGTAGACTTGAGGAAGCAAAAACAATAGGGGAACAAGGGCTTTTTTAAATGTTAAAGCCAGAATATAGGCTAGCAGTCCCAACAAAGTCCAAGCTATACTGGCTAAAAATATATAGAACCAAACTCTCCCATTTAGTGAAAAAAGCAATAAGCCATCTTGTCCTAAAACATAATGTGTCATGTTAATTGTAAGGAATATTGATAGAAAGGAAATGAAAAATGAAAATACAAGCCAAACTAATGTTTTTGAAACTAGGAAAGAACTTCGATTTGTAATAGAGAGGAGGCTTGTACGAATAGCAGAGCCTTTGTACTCCTCGGCTCCGTAAATTGAGCCTAGGATAATCATAATAAAAATACCAAATAAAGTGACATCAAAACCTAAAAATTCAATAGGAGGTATAGCTTCTGCTAAATCTGGATTTGTCTCTGGTGTAGCATGGATACCAACTGAAACAATTTGAGAAGCACCAATATTTGCTAAAAATGTTTGAAATACAAGTATCAAGAATAGTACAATATGAGTAGCTCTCTTATAAAATAATTTCAATATTTCAGAATGAAGAGAGTAAATAAGTGCCATGTCACTTTCCTCCTTCTGTCAAACTAAAGAAGACTTCTTCTAGTGAAGAAAGATTTTTCATCACTTCTTGTAAAGTCCCTTTTATAAGAACTTTTCCTTTATTTATGATAACTACATCATCTGTTACTGCCTCCACTTCCGATAATATATGAGATGATAGCAAGACAGTCTTCCCTTCTTGAGCTTGTTTTTTTATAAACTCTCTAAACCACCGAATTCCTCTTGGATCCAACCCATTAGTCGGTTCATCTAATATCAGATATTGAGGATTTCCTAATAGAGCTGTTGCAATTCCCAAGCGTTGTCCTTCTCCTAATGATAATTTCCCAATTTTAGATTTTTTCTTATAACTAATATCCACCATATCCAAAACTTGCTCAATTCGCTGACTGGATATCCCATTACTAGCAGCAACAATTTTCAAATGTTGATAAACAGTCCTATCGTCAGGAGCTCCTACACTGTCAAATGAAGCTCCTACAGTCTTTAGAGGAAATTTTAATTCCTTATAAGTCTGATCACCAATTTTGGTAAGACCAGATGTTGCTTTGTCTAATCCTAATAAAATACGTAAGGTTGAACTTTTTCCAGCTCCATTTGGACCTAGGAAAGCAGTCACTCTACCTGCTTTTGCTTCAAAAGAAATATCTTTTAAAATTTGAGTTTGGCCATATGACTTACATAAATTTTTAATGGTAATACTTTGTTCCATGATGTTCTCCTATTCAATTTGTTGTATCAATTTAAACAAGTATATATTAACCAAAAATTTTCGGATTTTTTTCAGAATTTAGAGAGTAAAAAAGTTTTAAAATTTTGTTTCATTTAATTATCTAGATTTGTATAAACTTAAAAGCCCGATGTTTCCATCAGGCTTCTTTTTTATCCATGTACACGTTTCATATAGTCTTGATAACTTTCGGTATCCATGAGTTTTTTAGCGTTCTTAACGCGGTCTGCTGTTGGTGGTTTGACCCCTTCGAGGGAATAAGGAATTCCCAGTTCACGCCATTTAAACTCACCCATGGTGTGATAAGGTAGAATTTCAAACTTATCCACATTTTTAAGGGTCTTGACGAACTTCCCAAGTTCAATCAAGTCATCGTCTCTGTCTGTCAAACCTGGAACTAGCACGTGGCGAATCCAGACAGGCTTCCCAATATCTGATAGATACTGGGCACAAGCCAAGATATTTTTATTGGTTTGGCTAGTGACGATCCTGTGCTGTTCTTCGTTGATTTCCTTGATATCCAAGAGAACCAAGTCAGTGACAGCCATGAGTTTGTCAAACTTCTCAAGGTAACGTGGTTTATTACGGAATGGAAGGGCACAGGTATCCAAGGTACAGTGGATTCCTTTTTCCTTGGCCTTGGTAAAGAGGGCAATTAGGAAATCAATCTGCAAGAGGGCTTCTCCTCCACTGACTGTAATCCCACCCTTGTCTCCCCAGAAACCACGGTAGCGAAGAGCTTCTGTCAAGACATCATCTACTGTCCGTTCACGTGATTTATTGGACTCCATAGCCCAAGTATCCGGGTTATGGCAATACTGGCAACGCATGTGACAGCCCTGCAAAAAGACAATAAAGCGAATACCTGGGCCATCTACCGCCCCAAAACTTTCTGTCGAATGCACCATTCCTGTCACTTGTCCATAATCAATTGTTTCTTCAGACATATCGTTACCTTCCTTGAAAACGTTTTATAGTTTTATTATATCACGACTTGAAAGAAAAACAAGATTTTTGCCTATTTTTTAGAAAGCAATCTGTTTTTCAATTTCATTTTCAATTACTTATCATTTTATTTTTCAAAATCAAAGCCATACAAGGTTGCAAAGTAGTCCTCAGGGCGCTCTGCACGGCGGATTTGACGGGCTTTACCTTCTTCGGTATAGAGAATTTCTGCAGAACGAAGTTTGGCATTGTACTGGTAGCCCATTGAAAAACCGTGAGCACCTGTATCATGAATTACCAGCAAATCACCGATTTCTGTATGAGGCAGTTCGCGATTCACTGCAAACTTATCATTGTTTTCACAGAGTGAACCAACCACATCTACCACTTCAGTTGGTCCATCTGGATGGGTCACGTTAGTAATATGATGGTAGGCTCCGTACATAGCTGGACGCATGAGGTTGACTGCTGATGCATCCACACCCAGATAGGTACGGTAGGTCTCTTTCTTATGAGTGACCCTTGTGACCAAAGCACCGTGGGGTGCCAGCATAAAGCGACCCAATTCGGTGAAAATCTTAACCTGGCCAAGACCTGCTGGTGTGAGGACTTCTTCATAAACCTGATGAACTCCCTCACCAATCACAGCGATATCATTAGGCTCTTGATCTGGACGATAATTGACACCAATACCGCCAGAAAGATTGATAAAGTCTAGCGAAATGCCTAACTTTTCCTTGATTTCAACAGCCAATTCAAAAAGCTGACGAGCCAACTCTGGGTAATAGAGATGGGTCACGGTATTGGATGCTAGGAAGGAGTGAATCCCAAAAGTCTTAGCTCCTTTTTCCTTCAAGATGGCAAAAGCTTCAAAGAGCTGGTCCTTGGTCATGCCAAACTTGGCTTCTCCAGGATTGTCCATAATATCTGTTCCTAGTTCAAAAACGCCCCCAGGATTGTAACGACATGAGATGATTTCTGGAATGCCTGCTGCACGCTCTAGATGTTCAATATCTTCAAAGGCATCCAAGTTAATGGTCGCACCCAATTCTCGCGCATAGGCATATTCCTTATCTGGCGTATTGTTTGAAGAGAACATCATATCCGCCCCTGAAAACCCAAGCTTGTGACTCATCAAGAGCTCTACATAACTAGAGCAATCCAAACCGCAACCTTCTTCTTGGAGGATTTTCAAGATAGCTGGTGTTGGAGTAGCCTTAACTGCAAAATATTCCTTAAAGCCCTTGTTCCACGAAAAGGCTTGGTTGACGGCTCTTGCCTTCTCGCGAATTCCCTTCTCATCATACAAGTGAAAGGGAGTCGGGAACTCGGCAACAATCGCTTCTAAGCCTTCTCTATCGATAAATGGTGTTTTCATACGCTTCCTTTTATTCTATTTGCAAAGAAAGGCTGGGACAATCGTTCCAACCTTTAATTCTATCTTTTATTTATCTTCGTCAAAGATATTACCAATCTCAACATCGATGGCTTGGTTCTTGACATCAATATTGGTTACCTTCAAGAGTGACTTGTAGTCAAACTGCTTTTCACGTTCTTCTTGGGCATTATCCGCAAAGACAGCTACACCTGCCAGTTCTGAATCGAACTCGCGCAAGAGACTAATCATCCCGTTAACAGTTCCGCCACCTTTCAAGAAGTCATCCACAATCAAGACACGGCTGCCTGCCTTGAGACTACGTTTTGAAAGGAACATTTTCTCGATACGGTCACCACTTGAACCTGAAACATAGTTGACGCTGACAGTTGAACCTTCGGTAATTTTCAGGTCACGGCGCACAATGACAAAGGGAACATTGAGGACATTGGCAACTGCATTTGCAAGTGGAACACCCTTAGTCGCTACAGTCATAACTGCATCAATTTTTTTGTCCATAAAGCTCTTGGCAATAATGCGACCAATATTTTTCAAAATGGCTGGTGTGCTAAGCAAATCAGATAGGTAGATGTAGCCACCTGGCAAGATACGGTCACTTTCTGACAACTTGGCACGCAAGTCCTCAACTATTTCCTTGGCATCATGGCTTGAGATTGATGGTGTGAAAATGACACCACCCCCAGCACCAGTTACTGTCTGGATATGGCCGATTTCAATTTCCTCAAAGGCGCGTTTGATAATGACGATATCCTCTGAGATGGATGATTTAGCAGATTCATACTTTTCAGCAAAAGTATTGAGACTAGTTAGTTTATAAGGATTATTAATCAAATAGTTGGAAATGACAACCATCCGATCACTTCTTCTTAATTTCATTTCTATTTCCCATTTCATTTAATTTTGATATTTTATCTATTATACCATATTTACATAAAAAAACGAACATTCTTATCCTAAAAAATGCTCGTTTTTCTTAAATTATTAATCTAAATCTGGTTTATAGAAGGAACGATTGTCCATAGCGAAGATTTTATTGGTCATCTCTCCTTTATCCACCAAAGCCAGAGCTGTTGACATCATCATCATGCTTGCATCCAGATTATCAATCATATGGATAATCTCTGCTTCCATTACACGAGGACGGACTGGACTTCCATACTCAAGTAAACCATGGTGACTGAGGATGACGTGACGAAGCAGAACGACTTCTTCTTTGGTATCATCGATGCCGAGTTCCATCACTGTCTTGGTAATTTCGCTATCAATGAGAGCAATATGCCCAAGGAGATTACCTCGCACTGTATACTCAGTCTGGTCTGGTCCCGTCAACTCAATGACTTTCGCCAAATCATGTAGCATAATACCCGCATAGAGCAGACTCTTATTAAGTTGAGGATAGATTTCGCTAATGGCATCTGCCAAACGCACCATGGTCGCCGTATGATAGGCCAAGCCTGTTTCAAAGGCATGGTGGTTGGTCTTAGCAGCTGGATAGGAATAAAACTCCTTGTCGTACTTGGTGTAGAGATTTCGGACGATCCGTTGCCAGACAGGGTTTTCAATTTTGAAAATCATCTGTGACATATAGTCACGGATTTCCTTGACATCAACTGGTGACTTGACCTTGAAATCAGCTGGGTCATTGGGTTCGCCAGGCTGAGGTAAACGGAGTGTAATTTGATTGACTTGAGGAGTGTTGTTATAAACTTCTCGGCGCCCTTTCATGTGGACAACCTTACCTGCGGTAAAGGCCTCAACGTTATGAGGTTGGGCATCCCAGAGCTTCCCATCAATCTCGCCACTATCATCTTGGAAGGTAAAAGCTAGGTAGTTTTTCCCCGTACGTGTTTGTCTCAGATCAGCTGATTTGATCAGGTAAAAGCCTTCAAAAAGCTCATCTTTCTTCATGTGACTAATCTTCATATTCTTCCTCATCTTCTTGAAATTGGAGCAAATCAAGCATAGGCTCACCTTCTGATAACTCAATGTGACGAAGCGTTCGCTCGATAGCTGTAGTACGACGGTTTAATAGTTCATCAATATTGCCAGAGGCATGTTGGAGATGTTTTTGTGCCTTGACCAGAATGCCACCAAACTTACCAAATTCGGTTTTGACACTAGCTAGGGTTTTACTAATATGGTCGGCACTCTTTTGGATATTGAGAGTTTTGAAACCAACTGATAGGGAATTGAGGAGGGCTGATAGGGTACTTGGCCCTGCAACAATAATCTGCTCCTCCCGTCTCAATTCATCAAAGAAGACCGGATTGCGGACGATTTCTGAGTAGAGACCTTCTGTCGGGACAAACAAAATTCCAAAATTGGTCGTCCGAGGCGGCGCAATGTACTTATTTCTAATATCCTTGGCAAAGCGCTTGACGCTGGCTAAGAGTGACTTACGACAGCGTTCGATTTCGTCCTTGTCACCTGCTTCATAGGCTTCTTCTAGGCGGTAATAATCTGCCAGTGGAAACTTGGAGTCAATTGGTAGATAGACGTATTCCTGATCACCCTGTCCGGGTAACTTGATAGCATACTCCACTCGTTCACTGGAGTTTTCAACCGTTGCGTATTCTCGCTCATACTGGGCAGGTGTCATGATATCTTCGATAATCTGCCCCAGTTGCAATTCTCCCAAAATTCCTCGAGTTTTAGTCCCTGAGAGAACCTTGTTGAGAGCTCCGACATCACGGGCAACTGTCTGCATTTCACCTAGACCACGATTGACTGATTCCAGTTGCTTGGAAACTGTCTCAAAAGAGGCCTGCAAGCGTGTTTGCAAAGTCTTTTCTAACTTTTCCTCAACCGTTTGACGCATTTGTTCTAGGCGTTGCTCATTTGATTCCTGCAAGGCTTGGAGACGTTGGTCGGTCTTGTCTCTGGTTTGGAGGAGATTATCTGTCATTTCTTGACGGATTTGAGTTAAGCCTTGGTGCAACTCGATTCGAACTTCTTGCAGGCGATCGCTGACAGCCACTTCCAAGTCTTTTTGATCTAATTGGCTAGCTTGTCTGGCTTGTTCAAAGCGATAATCCAGCTGATCTGAAAGATTATCTGCCTGGTCTTCTAAACTCTTGGTCAGATATTTCTCCTGCTTATCCTGCCTTTGCCAAATCAGAAAGAGTCCAGCTAGGTTGGCAATCAATAATAGAACAAGTAAACTTTCCATCCTACCTCCTGTCCTTACTATGCAGCACGACCACATAACCATCTGGGCAAGTCACCGAAACTTCCCTATCTATATATTCGTTAGAAGCGTACACTTTTTTAAAGAAAAAATTTTCCTCTGTCAACTCATACTTAGCACCGATAATGGTCAACTGGCTATCCCGAACTGGCATAAAGGCTAGATAGTCGTAGTCTGAACGAGGTTCTAGCTGACTGGTCCCTTCTGGACAATAGGCAATCAAATTTTGCCCGTCCTCAATCGCTATCTGGCGCATATAAGGTGCCAACTTGGGATTACTAGGCAGAAAGACATTGGCCAGCATATGGTCGATACGGCCACCCAAAGCACCGAAAATAGTGACCTGAGCCTGAGGATTTTTCTCAAAGATGGTTAAGAGAGCCAATTCCAGATCCGTGTCATCTTTTTCCGGATGAGCTTGGACAAACTGCTGGGTACATTTTTGAATCACTTGTCGCTCTTCTCCAGTGACAGAATCAAAATCTCCAACCGCTAGAGTAAGAGGTAGGTTTTCCTCCAAGACCCAGAGCGAGCCTCGATCCACACCGACAAAGCAATCAAAATCCGTCATGTAGTGTCCTCGGTCTCCGCCTGCAAAAACGGCAACCCTAGTCCAGTTGTTTTCTGAGAGTTTGTAATCGCTCATTGACATCTCCCCTAAAGACATAGGAACCTGCTACAAAAACGGTCGCACCAGCTTCTTTAGCCTGAGCAATCGTTTGATCATCAATCCCGCCATCCACTTCGATTTCAAAGTTCAAGCCTTTTTCATCACGCAGAGCAACCAACTCACGGACCTTATCCATGGTCTCTGGTAGAAAGGCTTGCCCACCAAAGCCTGGGTTAACTGTCATGACTAAAACTTGGTCAACTAGATGGAGGACGTGCTTGATGGCCTCAACTGGTGTGCCAGGATTGATAACAACTGAAGGCTTAACGCCGAGTGAACGAATTTTTTGGAGGGCACCATGGATATGGGGCGTTGCTTCCACATGGATACTGATGATATCCGCACCTGCACGCGCAAAATCCTCTAAATGATGCTCTGGATTCGCCACCATCAAATGGCAGTCAAAGACCATTTTGCTATGAGGACGAAGAGCCTCGACCACACCTGCACCAAAACTGATTTGTGGCACAAAATGGCCATCCATGATATCGATATGGGCATACTCTGCCCCAGTTGCTTCTAGGCGTTTGATTTCACGTTCAAAGTTGGCATAATCTGCTGCCAGAATTGACGGAGCAATCTTGTATTGAGACATAGGTTTCTCCTTATTTTGGTATTTTTTTGCTGACTTTTTTATAGGTTTCTCTGCGATTTTCAATCTCACTGAGGAATTGCAGGTAGTTGTCAAAACGGAAGGTGGCAATAATTCCTTCTTCTACAGCCGGCTTGACTGCGCAAGACGGCTCATGGGTATGGGTACAAGTGCGGAATTTGCAGTCTCGACTGACACTAGCAATCTCTGGAAAGGCTTGATTGAGGTCTTCAGCCGTTGATACTTCATAATCCAGTGATGAAAAGCCTGGTGTGTCTGCGATTTTACCCCCATTGAGGTTGTAAAAACTAACAGCTCGAGTGGTATGGCGCCCACGACCCAGACTGTCTGAAATTTCTCCTGTTTCAAGATTGAGATCTGGTGCGATTTTATTGAGAAGAGTTGATTTCCCAACACCTGTCTGGCCCATAAAAACTGTAACCTTGCCTGTTAACAAGGGCAAAAGTTCTTCCTTACTGGTCACAAAGTCGTAGCCAATATCACCATAAGTCTGTTCATAAAAATCCAGTTCTCCCCTATCTTCCAACAAATCCATTTTGGAAATATAGACGATGGGATGGATGTCCTTGTGCTCCAAAAGAACCAAGAAACGATCCAGCAAATTGCTGTTAAAATCAGGTTCTTTGACGGACATGATTACTACAGCTTGGTCAATATTGACAATGGGCGGACGGACCAGACTGTTTTTCCGTTCATGAATCTTGAGAATGTAGCCTTCTGAATTTTCCTCGGCAGAGAAATCTACCCAGTCCCCAACGTAAGGGGTATGACCTTTTTTACGGAAATTCCCACGCGCGCGCGTCTGATAAACTTGGTCATCACTTTCCACATAGTAGAACCCAGCCAAGGCTTTAATGATTTGTCCCTGCATCTTAGAGTCCTTGTCCTTTAAGCGCATCTGCTAGGCTGGCAAACTCTTCCAAACTGAGAGCTTCCCCACGTACACTTGGTGACAAACCTGCTTGGTCCAAAGCCTTGGTCAATTTGTCCTTGATTTCCTCAGTTTTCCCAAAGTAACCTGTCAAATTGTTCCACAAGGTCTTACGACGATGGGTGAAACTAGCCTTAGAAACCTTAAAGAAGAAGTTCTCATCTTCAACCGCAACCGCCGGTTCTGGACGACGCACCATTTTCAGGATAGCCGAGTCCACATTTGGCGCTGGCACAAAGACCGTACGAGGTACGATAAAGGCAACCTTGGCAGCCATGTAATACTGCACCGCAATCGACAAGCTACCATATGCCTTAGTATTTGGCTGCGCTGAGATGCGGTCAGCTACCTCTTTTTGCATCATGACCACAAACTCACTAAAAGGAATGCCACTTTCAATCAAGTGCATGAGAATAGGCGTTGTGATGTAGTAAGGCAAGTTGGCTACTACCTTGATGGACAGGTCAGGATTTTTAAAATTCTGGATATGTTGCGCCAAATCGACTTTGAGAATGTCTTCGTTAACCACTGTCACATTGTCAAAATCACGCAGGGTATCTGCCAAAATCGGTACCAAACGGTGGTCGATCTCAAAGGCCATGACCTCTGCCGCACGCTCTGCCAAAAACTCGGTCAAGGCACCAATGCCTGGCCCGATTTCGATGACATTAACCTGATCATCAATCTCAGCCGTATCTACGATTTTTTGAAGGATGTTGGTATCCGTCAAGAAATTTTGCCCAAAGGATTTTTTAAAGGTAAAACCGTGACGCTCCAGCACTGCCTTGGTCACGCTATAATCTGCAATTCTCATCTATTCTCTTTTCTATTATCTGTTACTACTATTGTAACACATTCCCCTTGTATTTTGGGGTCTGCTTAGCTATCCTCATAAGATTTCATAGCCCCTTCCACTTCTGCCAAGCTGATTCCAAATAACTCTAGGCGTTTGAGAAGTTGCTTACCGTTGGAATAGCCGATTCGGAGAGCCTCTCCCAAATACTCTCTGCGCTTACGACTATCTGCTCCCGCTAGAAAACCAAGGCGAATCAAGTCGCTACGACTGATATCAAACTGGCTCTCATGTTCAAATTGTTCTGTTACCTGAGCTAGCGCCATTTTCAGGTCTTCATAGCTGGCATGTTCGATTCCAAGAGAACGCCCCTTGGTCTTGGACTTGGGAACAGCTTCATCTCGTTTGAGGAAAGCATGCTGAACTGTTGGAATGGCTGTCATAATCATGCGGCGAATCCGCTCCCCATTAAAGTCAGGATCTGTAAAGACAATGACTCCATGCAGTTCATGCAGGCGCTGAATCCGCTCTAGATCCTGGTCATTGATAGCAGAACCTCTTGTCTCATAAGTCTCCACATCAAAATAACGTTTGAGATTGGCCGTATCATCACGTCCTTCGACCACGATAACTTGGGAAATTTTTTCTTTCATTACTTGCTGTCCAATCCAAAGATGCCTTCTGCATTTGCAGTCGTTGCTGCCGCTAACTCCTCGGTCGTCATCTCACGCAAATCCGCGATAAAGTCCACTACATAGCGCGTGTAAGCTGTCTTATTTTCACGCCCACGCTTGGGTACAGGTGCTAGGTAAGGGGCATCCGTTTCCACCAAAATCTTATCCAAAGAAAGTTTTTTAGCTGCTTCCTGGATATCAGTTGCTTTCTTAAAAGTCACCACTCCTGAGAAGGAAATAGTCATGCCAAGCGCGACAAACTTCTCTGCCCATTCAAGAGTTCCCGAAAAAGAATGCATGATCCCGCCACGTGGACCAACTCCTTCACTCTTAATAATCTCATAAGTATCTTCCAGCGCATCACGGGTGTGAACCACAAAAGGCAAATCCAGTTCCTTAGACAGCTGAATCTGACGACGAAAAACCTGCTCCTGCACTTCTTTAGGTGCCGTCATCCAGTGATAGTCCAATCCAATCTCACCTAAAGCCACAACCTTGGGATGTTTTAATTTATCCAACAAGTAAGCCTCGACTTCCTCGGTGTAAGTTCCTGCTTCTGTCGGATGCCAACCGATTGTCGCATAGAGCTGGTCATACTCATCTACCAACTCCAAAGCACGCTCAATGGTCGGTTCATCAAAACCAACAATATTCATCTGTGTCACACCCATCTCAGCAGCCAAGGCAATTTCTTCTGCCTCACGTCCTGCAAATTCTTCTACATTTAAGTGTGTATGTGTATCAAAAATCATTTCTTCTAACCTCATTTCTCTACTTTCTATTATACCAAAAAGAGAAAGAGGCGTAGCACCATCTTTCTCCCTTTTTCTTTATTCTACATGTTTTGCCAAATCTTTGTACCGCACCCCAAAAGTTAGACAGAAAAAATCTAATTTTTGGGGTGTTTTTATTATGAAATTAACTTATGATGATAAAGTTCAGATCTATGAACTTAGAAAACAAGGATATAGCTTGGAGAAGCTTTCAAATCAATTTGGGATAAACAATTCTAATCTTAGGTACATGATTAAATTGATTGATCGTTACGGAATGGAGTTCGTCAAAAAAGGAAAAAATCGTTACTATTCTCCTGAATTAAAACAAGAAATGATTCATAAAGTCCTACATGAAAACTGGCCTCAAGATAGAGTTTCTCTCGAATATGCTCTCCCAAATCGTGGTATGCTTCCAAATTGGGTGGCACAATACAAGAAAAACGGGTATACTATTGTTGAGAAAACAAAAGGGAGACCATCTAAAATGGGACGTAAGCCAAAGAAGAGATTTGAAGATATGACAGAATTAGAACGTCTTCAAGCAGAAAACGAGTATCTGAGAGCGGAGAATGCTATCCTAAAAAAGTTGAGAGAACTCCGCTTGAAGGAGGAAAAAGAGAAAGAAGAAAGACAGAAATTATTCAAGAATTAATGACTGAGTTTTCGTTAAATATTCTTCTAAAAGCCATTAAACTAGCACGTTCGACCTACTACTATCACTTGAAACAGCTAGATAAACCAGATAAGGACCAAGAGCTTAAAGCTGAAATTCAATCCATCTTTATCGAACACAAGGGAAATTATGGTTATCGTCGGATTCATTTAGAACTAAGAAATCGTGGTTATCTGGTAAATCATAAAAGAGTTCAGCGCTTGATGAAAGTGCTCAATTTACAAGCTAAAATACGACAGAAACGCAAGTATTCTTCTCATAAAGGAGATGTTGGCAAGAAGGCAGAGAATCTCATTCAACGCCAGTTTGAAGCATCGAAACCAATGGAAAAGTGTTATACGGATGTGACAGAATTTGCCATTCCAGCAAGCGCTCAAAAGCTTTACTTATCTCCAGTTTTAGATGGTTTTAACAGCGAAATCATCGCTTATAATCTTTCTTGTTCGCCTAATTTAGAACAAGTAAAAACGATGTTGGAGCAGGCATTCACAGAGAAAAACTACGAGAATACGATTCTCCACAGTGACCAGGGCTGGCAATACCAACACGATTCTTATCATCGGTTCCTAGAGAGCAAGGGAATTCAGCCATCTATGTCACGCAAGGGCAACAGCCCAGACAACGGTATGATGGAATCTTTCTTTGGCATTCTGAAATCGGAGATGTTTTATGGTTATGAGAAGTCGCTTCAGTCGCTTAAGCAATTGGAACAAGCTATTGTAGACTATATTGATTACTACAACAATAAACGAATTAAGGTAAAACTAAAAGGACTCAGTCCTGTGCAATACAGAACTAAATCCTTTGAATAAATTAATTGTCTAACTTTTGGGGGTCAGTACACTTCCTGAGCTTTTTTATTTGACTCAGCTTTTTCTTTTTGCCATTTTTCATAAAGTTCTTGATACTGTTTAGCAGTCACTGGCTCTTTTTGCAATTCAACATATTTGTAGTTGTCCGCATTTCCTTTATTCCCAACGAATGAGAATGGGCCTGTAAACGGTACAGTCTTACGGAAGATTGGATTAGCTCCACCACTTTGAACTGGCAGGAACAAGGCACTATCTGTCAACCAGGCTTGAGCGTCAGCATATTTTTCATAGCGAGCTTGAGTATCTGTGATTTCAGCGTCTGCCTGATCCAAGAGTTTCTTGTAGTCAGAAAGACCAATCTTGTCCTTAACTTCCTTGTCTTTTCCTTCAGACAAGCCCATGTTTTTCAACTGAGAACCTGTCTCTGGATCTAGAATGGCTAGGTAAGTCTTCGGATCTGAGTAGTCTCCACCCCATCCTGAGATGTCAATATCGTAGTCTTTTTGTTCTGCTGTATCTGCAAAGTAGGTTGCTTGGTCTTTTTCATCTGGAGAAAGTTGGATAACATCAATGACTACATTATCCTTACCAAGGGTTTCTTCCACTGTTTGTTTGAAAGATCCAGCTTGTTGCACATCCAACTTAGCAGTCTGGTCAACTGGCATATCCAAATGAATTGGGAAGGTTACTCCCTGTGCTTGCAGACTTTCTTTGGCCTTAGCAAACTTCTCTTTGGCCTTTTCAGGGTTAAAGAAGGCTTGCTTACCATCGTTTAGATTGATATTTGCCCAATCTTTACCGTAGTTGACAATTTTCTCATTGACAATGTCACCGAAGTTCTTATCGCCAACTTGAACAAAGTTACTTGGTGTAATCGTATTACGCAAGATACGGTCTGCTCCATCTTCACCATTCGTCTGCGCCGCATAGGCATGACGGTCAAAGGCAAAATTGATAGCCTGACGGAAATCTTTATTTTGCATAGCTGCGCGTGAATCTGTCTTTTCCTTATCCGTCTGTTTCATAGTTTGCTTGTAGCTTTGGCGGTTGACGTTGAAAAGATAGTAGAAAGTAACTGAGTTTTGCGGTGTATAGGTAATCTTGTCCTCATTTCCCTTCTTGAGTTCAGCAAAGACTGAACTTGTTGGGAAAATACGACCATCTGTATAGTTACCATCCAAGAAACCTCTAGCAATGCTGTCTTGGTCAGAACCGTCAAAGAAAGAGAGCTTCACTTTCTCAATTTTGACATTGTCCTTATCCCAGTAATTAGGATTTTTATCAAATTCAATCAAAGATTTTGATGAGAAAGATTTAAATAAGTAAGGACCATTTGACAAGATACTTGATGGTGTCACACTTCCAAAGTCCTCTCCCTTAGACTTCAAGAAGGCTTCATTTACAGGATTAAGGATACTTGCTGTTGTTTTAGAGTTCCAATAAGTCTCGGGTTGGTTGAGGGTGTATTGTAGCGTATAATCATCCACTGCCTTAACGCCAACAGTTTCAAAATCAGAAGATTTCCCTTCAACATAATCTGCTAGCCCTTTGATAGAGTCTTGTACCAAATACAAATTTTCAGCCTTTTTATCAGCCGCATACTTAAGACCCGTCACAAAGTCATGGGCTGTCACATCCGCATACTCTTCTCCTTCAGAAGTGTACCATTTAGCCCCCTGACGGATTTTATAGGTGTAGGTCAAACCATCTTTTGACACCGTCCATGACTCAGCCATAGAGGGGATGAGATTGCCGTACTGATCATTTTCCAACAACCCATCAATCAAGTTGGTTGTGATACTAGATGTAGAATCTCGTGTAGAGGTAATATAATCCAAGGTATCTGGGTTGCTGACAAAGATATAAGAGTAAGTCTTGTCTGCATTACTTGATTGGGAAGACCCACATGCTGCTAGTGCTAAACCTGCTGTCAAAGCTACAGCTCCAAAAAGCATAACTTTTGATTTCTTCATGATTATTCTCCATTTTTTACTATATATGAAATATTATACACTATTCGAGCAAAAATATAAAGTCTTTTGAACATTTTTACAAAAATAAAAATCAGTAGACTCGAGTTCCTACTGATTTTTGATAGAATTCGTTTGGATTATGCAGCCAAAACTTTGCGTCCTTTACGACGACGAGCTGCCAATACGCGACGACCGTTTTTAGTTGACATACGGTTACGGAATCCGTGTTTGCGCGCACGACGAAGTTTACTTGGTTGATAAGTACGTTTCACGATGAATACCTCCTCATAGATTTTGTATTCGTTTAGCCGGCTATAAAGTGATCAGTTACTAAACATACTTTACTATTCTATCTGATTCTTTCACTTTTGTCAATAGCTCTAGGCAAATGTTTCCAGCTTTTTGGCGCTTTTTCGAATGTAAGCCCTATCTACGATACTGTTTTAAGAAACGAGTCATCTTTTCTTGGATTTGGGCCAGTTCATCGACACGAGGAAGGTAAACAATACGGAAGTGGTCTGGTTCCTGCCAGTTGAAGCCTCGACCATGAACCAAGAGAACCTTTTCTTGTTTCAAGAAATTAAGGACAAACTGCTCATCATCATCGATACGGTACATATTGCGGTCGATTTTAGGGAAGATATAGAGTCCAGCCTTAGGTTTAACCGCAGATAAACCTGGGATATCTTGAATGGCATTGTAAATGAAGTTTCTTTGCTCGTAAATTCGCCCACCAGGAAGGAGCAATTCATCGACCGACTGGTGACCACCCAAGGAAGTTTGTACGACTTGTTGGGCCAAAACGTTAGAGCAAAGGCGCATATTGGATAGCATATTGAGCCCTTCGATATAGCCTTTAACATGAGTCTTAGGACCAGACAAGACCATCCAACCCACACGGAAACCAGCGATACGGTGCGATTTTGACAAACCATTCATGCTAACACAGAAAACATCTGGTGCCAAGCTAGCCACAGGAGTATGCACATGTCCATCCATTACCATGCGGTCATAAATTTCATCCGCAAAGATAATCAAATCGTTTTGACGGGCAATCTCAATAATCTCCAACAAGAGTTCCTCAGGATAAAGGGCTCCAGTTGGATTGTTTGGATTGATAAGGACGATTGCCTTGGTATTGGAAGTGATTTTTGACTTGATATCGTCAATATCTGGGTACCATTCTGCAGCTTCATCACAGATATAGTGAACGGCATTTCCTCCAGCTAGGCTGACAGCTGCTGTCCAGAGAGGATAGTCTGGCATAGGCACCAAGACCTCATCCCCGTTGTCCAAAAGCCCCTGCATAGACATGACAATCAGCTCACTGACACCATTTCCAAGGTAAATATCATCAATATCTACGTTTGGGAATTTCTTCAATTGGCAATACTGCATGATGGCCTTACGGGCTGAGAAAATCCCTTTGGAGTCAGAGTAACCTTCACTATCACGCGCATTCATAATCAAGTCATGAATGACCTCGTCAGGCGCTGTAAAGCCAAACTCTGCTGGATTTCCTGTATTCAGACGTAAAATCTTTTCTCCGTTTGCTCGCATCCGCATGGCTTCTTCCAAAACAGGACCACGGATATCATAAGCAACATGCTCTAACTTACTAGACTTATTATATTCTTTCATATTGTTTCCTCAATTCATCAGGATAGTAACATTATACCACTAGAAAGAGCATGCGACAAGTTTACTGAAATCTATTACTAGCTTCATACAGAATAAAAACCTCGCTAAAAGCGAGGAAAAGACAGTGGAAATAACAGAGTTTTTGTGCAAGACATATCACATACCAAAAGATAAACCTAGAAAAAGCAAGCCTAAAAAGGAGTCATAGAGAAGATTGAACATGAGGAAAAGTCCCCATATCATCAAGTAATCCTGGCGACCACTTCTTTTAGCGACTAGGAATAACGCCAAATGGTAGAGTAAATGAAAGACTAAAAAGCCAACAAAACCTGGATAAAGAAGCGGAATCAACTTCTCTAATTGCCAGATCATAATCACTTCTACCAAGACTGAAACTAGGATGATTCCATAATAAAGGAAATTTGATTTTTTTGTTTCTTGAAAAGAGTTTTTCATCATTCTCCCTCCCTTCACTTCTTCCCTGCTATCCTTTCTTTTATTTTATCATATATTTATATATATTTTAAGCGCTAACATTCTTTTAGAAAATACTTTTTTTACTTTACTTCTATAGTGAAAAGGTTTACAATTATAGTAAGAAAATTTCAGGAGGTTTCATTATGACACAACGTTACCAAAATATTATGGTCGCAATCGATGGTTCTAAGGAAGCGGACTTAGCTTTTGTCAAGGGAGTTCATTCTGCTCTACGAAACGACGCTAAACTCACCATCGCTCATGTCATTGACACACGTGCTCTTCAAAGCGTATCCACCTTTGATGCTGAAGTTTACGAACAACTCCAAGTCGACGCTGAAAGTCTGATGAAAGAGTACGAAAAACGTGCTAAAGATGCTGGGGTGGCAGATGTTCATATCGTCATTGAAATGGGAAATCCAAAAACCCTCTTGGCACGTACCATTCCAGATGCTGAAGAAGTGGACCTCATCCTCGTTGGTGCCACTGGTCTCAACGCTTTTGAACGCCTCTTGGTCGGCTCTTCATCCGAATACATTCTCCGCCATGCTAAGGTCGATTTACTTGTTGTGAGAGAACAAGAAAAAACCTTATAATTACAACAAAAAGGAGCGTTGAGCTCCTTTTTGTTTACTATTTATACTCTTCGAAAATCTCTTCAAACCACGTCAACGTCGCCTTGCCATATATATGTGACTGACTTCGTCAGTTTCATCTGCAACCTCCAAACAGTGTTTTGAGCAGCCTGCGGCTAGTTTCCTAGTTTGCTCTTTCATTTTCATTGAGTATTATTTCTCTTTTTATGGCGCTCATAGGCCTTTATCTGGCGCTCAATTTCCTTTTTAATGGCAGGCTCTGGAGTATATCTCTCCTCCCAGTCATCTGGTTTTAAGATTTTGTGGGTCACTGGATCAAAGTGAGCTTTGCCGTCAGGAAAAATTTTCCCCATATTAGCCTGATGGACAATGTCAAAAATCCGTTCTGGATCCACTCCCATCAAAACAAAGCTACCATAGATGAAGTAAAGCGTATCAATCAAGGCATCCACCTGCCCTACCAAATCTTGCTGGGCAGGTGTTTTCTTGGCTACTTTTTCTGCTGCTTGATCAAGAGCTTGATGAAGTTGTGATAGAGCTTGACCAAAGTCCTCTTCAGAGGGACTGGCTGCTCGGACAAACTCCACCAATTCTTCTATTTTAAAACCAGCCCTGTGGGTGGCACCTTCTAAGTCCCAAGCTCGAGGTTCTTCTTGGGTCCGTTCATCCATCATGTGGTGGAAGGTCTTAACTTTATTAAAATGATAGTCACGACTGACAAAGACTTTTTCTGAGGCCAGAACACCAAAATGTTCCAAGGCCTTGTGGATTCCATCTTGCTGATTACTGGTTGTGATGTGCTTGGCAACTTCCTTGACACTGCTGCTACCATTTCCCATAGCGACCGACATACCAACACCAGCCAGCATTTCAAGGTCGTTATCCGAGTCACCAAAGGCCATCACTTGGTTGAGGTCAAAGCCATATTCTTTCCCAACTCGGCGAATGCCTTCCAATTTAGAGTTTCCTTGATTGATGACATCCGCTGCAAAAGGATTGCTACGTGTCAATTTCAAGTCTTCAAAATCAGCTGCCACCTTCTCAGTTTCTTCTGGCGTCATCAGCATCAAAACTTGGTAGATAGGCTGATTCATCAGATGAAGCAGATCTTCTTCCTCTTGGGGAACAACCTTGCTAACCATGCGATTAAAGGACTGACTCACCGTCCGAGTTAAAACAGAGGGAACGAAGCGACTGATTCGTTGGGAAAAAGAACCCAGACCAAAGGACATGATTTTAGAGCCCAACATAGCATCCTTGGTCCCTAGGGCAATCTCCTTGCCCTCTTTTTTAGCATAGCCAATCAGCTGGCGCAAATGTAACTTGGAAATAGGACTCGTGAACAAGACTCTGTCTTTATTAAAGATATATTGACCATTGTAGGTTACCGCAAAATCCAAATCTAAATCGTCCATCAATTCCTTAACAAAAAAAGGGCCTCGCCCTGTCGCTACACCAACAAGCACTCCTTGCTCTTTGACAATCTTAATCGCGTCCTTAGTGGATTTCAAAACACTCTTGCGATCGTTGACCAAGGTTCCATCGATATCAAAAAAAACAGCTTTGACTTCCATTCTATCCCAATCTCCCCTTTTGTGATACAATGATTATACCACATTTCAGAAAGAGTGAGTAAATCATGCCTAAGAAAATCCTTGTTTTACATACGGGTGGGACTATTTCCATGCAAGCCGATGCTTCTGGCGCTGTTGTGACGAGTTCAGATAATCCCATGAACCATGTGTCCAATCCTCTTAAAGGAATCCAAGTCCACGCCTTGGACTTTTTTAACCTGCCAAGTCCCCATATCAAACCAAAGCATATGCTGGCCCTCTATCAAAAAATCAAAGAGGAAGCAGATAACTACGATGGTGTTGTCATCACGCACGGAACCGATACCCTAGAAGAAACCGCCTATTTCCTGGATACCATGGAAGTTCCCCACATGCCTATCGTTCTAACAGGGGCCATGCGTAGTTCCAACGAACTCGGAAGCGATGGTGTCTATAATTATCTGAGTGCTTTAAGGGTGGCTAGCGATGACAGGGCTGCTGACAAAGGAGTTTTGGTCGTTATGAACGATGAAATCCACGCTGCCAAGTATGTCACCAAAACACATACGACCAACGTCGGCACCTTCCAGACCCCAACACATGGCCCCCTTGGTCTGATTATGAAACAGGAAATTCTCTACTTTAAAACGGCTGAACCTCGTGTTCGCTTTGACCTTGAACACATACAAGGCTTGGTTCCTATCATATCAGCCTATGCTGGTATGACAGATGAGCTGATTGATATGCTGGATTTGGAACAATTGGACGGTTTGATTATCCAAGCCTTCGGAGCTGGTAATGTTCCCAAAGAAACAGCTCAAAAATTAGAAAGCCTTCTGCAAAAAGGAATCCCAGTTGCCCTGGTTTCACGATGCTTTAACGGTATTGCTGAACCTGTTTATGCCTACCAGGGTGGGGGCGTGCAGTTGCAAAAAGAAGGTGTCTTCTTTGTTAAAGAACTCAACGCCCAAAAAGCCCGCTTGAAACTCCTCATCGCCCTCAATGCCGGATTAACAGGACAGGCTTTGAAAGACTATATGGAAGGCTGAGTCTCTTCTCTAGAAAGCAAAATCAGGAAATCTTCATGATTCCCTGATTTTTTCTATTTACGTTTTCGTGTTGAACGACGTTCTGTCAAACCATGAGGTAAGAGAACTTCGCGTTCTTCCAACTCTTCCTTGTGCATAATCTTAGTCAGCATACGCATACTAATGGCACCAAGGTCATAAAGAGGTTGAGCAATAGTCGTCAAGTTTGGACGGGTAAAGCGTGAGATTTGTGAATCATCACTAGTAATGATTTCAAACTCTTCTGGCACAGACACACCGTGATCAGCCAAACCATTCAAGACACCTGCTGCCAATTCATCACCTGTTACAACTGCTGCAGTTGCGTTTGATGAAATCAAGCGTTCAGCCAAGGCATAACCATCTTCATAAGTGTATTTAGATTCAAATACCAATCCTTCGCTATAGGAAATCCCTGCTTTTTTCAAGGCTTCCTTGTAGCCAACCAAACGAACCTTACCATTGATATCATCCACTAGCGGACCGCTTACGAAAGCGATGCGCTCATTTTCTTTAGCAAGGTAGCTCATCGCATCAATCGTAGCTTGTTTGTAGTCAATATTGACACTTGGAAGCTGATGTTCTACATCCACTGTCCCTGCAAGAACAACTGGTGTCCGTGAACGAGAAAACTCTGAACGAATTTTTTCAGTCAAGTGGTACCCCATAAAGATGATCCCATCCACTTGCTTAGAAAACAGTGTATTGACAACTGAAATTTCCTTGTCATCATCTTCATCACTATTAGCAAGGACAATATTGTACTTGTACATTTCAGCGATATCATCAATCCCTTTAGCAAGCGTTGAGAAATAACCATTGGTAATATTTGGAATCACAACTCCGACAGTGGTTGTCTTTTTACTTGCAAGACCACGCGCTACGGCATTTGGACGGTAATCCAAACGATCAATCACCTCAAGCACTTTTTTACGGGTATTCTCTTTTACATTCTTATTGCCATTGACTACACGGCTAACCGTCGCCATTGAAACCCCTGCTTCACGGGCGACATCATAAATCGTTATTGTATCGTCTGTATTCATTTCATTTCCTTTCTATATCATACCTCACGAAACTCTAAAAAGAGACGGTATGAAAATTTCGTTTTCATGATTCTCCTTATTTCATTTTATCACTATTTGTAAACACTTTCAAGCATTTTTTGAAGATTATTTGAAAAAATTTCATAGGAAGCTATGTTTATGAAGAAAAAATCGCCTTTTCTTGATTTTTAATCCTATTTGCTGTATGATAAGGGAAAAGAAAGGGGGAAGAAATATGGCTTTTACCAATACCCACATGCGGTCTGCTAGTTTTGGCATTGTTACCAGCTTGCCTGATGATATCATTGACTCTTTTTGGTATATCATCGACCATTTCTTAAAAAATGTCTTTGAATTGGAAGAAGAACTCGAGTTTCAATTGCTTAATAACCAAGGAACAATTACCTTCCACTTTTCAAGTCAACACCTCCCTACAAGCATTGATTTTGACTTTAACCATCCTTTCGACCCTCTTTATCCCCCAAAAGTACTGGTTTTAGATATGGACGGTAGAGAAACGATCCTCCTCCCAGAAGAAAATGACCTATTTTAAGACTCAATGAAAATCAAAGAGCAAACTAGGAAGCTAGCCACAGGCTGCTCAAAACACTGTTTTGAGGTTGTAGATGGAAGCTGACGTGGTTTGAAGAGATTTTCGAAGAGTATAAAAACTCTAGCCTTCAGTTGCAAGTGACTGAAAACTAGAGTTTTTCTATTTTTTCAAAGCATCATACAAGTTGCGGATAGGTTGCTTTAATGTCGGATGGATAAAATGAGGCGCAATTTCCTGTAAGGACTCAAGGACAAAGAGGCGCTCAGCTATATAAGGATGAGGCAAGATGAGGTCGTCTGTATAGAGGACCTGGTCCTCTACAAAAAGCAAATCCAGGTCAATCAAGCGCGGTCCCCAATGCACTTCTCTCACCCGTCCCATCTCTGACTCAATGGCTAACAAGGTCTCTAATAGAACTGGGGCCGGCAACCATGTTTCAACCTCAACCACTTGATTAGCAAAGCTATCCTGCTCCACACCACCCCAAGGCTCCGTCGTCAAGACACTGGACTCTTTGAGAATATGGATGCCACGAGCTCGCAGTTTGGCGATGGCTTGTTTCAAGTTTTCTCGCTTATCCCCCATATTGCTTCCTAGGGCGATAAAGGCTCGTTGCTTGCGGCGATGGATGGTTACCGAGCAAGTATCTAGCGGCAAATGCACTGGTGCCCAAGGTTTTTTGAGTTCCAGCTTTATTTCTTGGACAAGAGGATAAGCCTCAAAGGTACGTTCCACCAGTTTGTAGGCTACCGTTTCAATCAAATCTTCACTCGTTTCCTGAAACCAAGTCGTCCACTGCTGACACAATTCTCCGTAATGGACAGAAGCTGTTAAATCCAAGTCTGTAGCCGCCTTGGTCATATCATAGGATAGGATTGCGGAAACGACAAACTTCTGCCCCAATTCTTTCTCACTAGGAAAAAGACCATGATAGGCAAAAATTTCCAAATCCTTAATCTGCAGTTGATCCATAATGATTCCTTTCTAGAAAAATCCGCTTCAAGCGGATTCTTTTTATACTCAATGAAAATCAAAGTGCAAACTAGAAAGCTAGCCGCAGGTTGCTCAAAACACTGTTTTGAGGTTGCAGATGGAAGCTGACGTAGTTTGAAGAGATTTTCGAAGAGTATTATAGTCCCATTAAGCGATAAGCCTGATCTCGAAGGTCCTTATCTGTTTCAAATAGACCACGAGCTACTGTCGTCAAGGTTGCAGTGCCTGGTTTTCTAACACCACGCATGCTCATACACATATGCTCTGCTTCAATCACAACGAAGGCTCCCTTGGCTCCCAAATACTCCATCAAGGCATCTGCTACTTCGATATTCAAACGCTCTTGAATCTGTGGCTTTTTAGAATAAACTTCAACCGTTCGGGCTAGCTTAGACAAACCTGCTACACGGCCATCTGGAATGTAGGCAATATGTGCTCTCCCATAAAATGGTAGAAAGTGATGTTCACACATGGTATGGAAAAAGATATCCTTTTCTACCACCATGTTATCGTCGATAATCTCAAAGGATTTTGACAAATGTTCCTCCGCCGTTTGACCAAGACCTGAAAAAATCTCTTGGTACATACGAGCCACACGAGCAGGTGTTTCCTGCAAGCCCTCGCGATTAGCGTCCTCTCCGACAGCCTCGATAATCATTTTTACAGCTGCTTCAATCTTTTGTGTATCCATTTTCGTTTTTCCTTTCCATCAGATAGGCTCTCACTTGGCTCAAGAAATACAAGGAGCCCGTGACAATCCTAACTGTTTGTTTCTCTTCTGTTTTATCTGTCAATTTTTGCTCTAGAAAATCCTGCCAATCTTGGTAACTGAGATTTCTAGACTCAGCCATCTCTTTCAAGACTTTTTCATCAGTCGCCCGACTATCCTCAAAATGAGTTAGTGTAATCTTAGTATTGGACAAAGTTTCTAGCAAGTCCAACATATCCTCCAAGGCCTTGGTTTTGATACAAGTAAAGAGAATTTCCTTATGATAATCCGCAAAACGTTCTTGCAAGGTAGCCAACAAGGCCTTGATAGCATGGGGATTATGGGCTCCATCTAAAATCATCAAGGGGTCTTTTGACACAATTTCCAAACGCCCCGGCCAACTTGTTTCTTCCAAGGCTTGAGCAAGCAAGTAATTGCTTGCTAGTTCTCGACCATCCTCTTTACAAAAAGTATCAAGTAAAGCTATGGCCATCCCAGCATTCTCTATCTGATGCAAACCAATCAGACCAGTCTGGAGACGACCTTGTCTGACAGAACTGGTATAATCAAAGATTTCGCCTGTCACCACGCTTTCTTGATGACGGACCTGATAATCTCTCTCATATCTTATTCTGGGTACATTTTTATCTTCTGCAATATTGTCAATCACAGCCAAAGCTTCTGGAGCGATACGACCTGTCACCAAGGGAATACCTTGTTTGATAATACCAGCTTTCTGCTCTGCTATGGCTTCCAAGGTGTCACCAAGTAGGGCTACATGGTCCAATCCAATAGTCGTAATTCCTGTCAAAATAGGCTGACAGACATTGGTACTATCCAAAAGTCCGCCCATACCAACTTCCATGATGGCCACATCGACTTGTTCTGAAGCAAAATAGTCATAGGCTATGGCTGTAATTATTTCAAACTCGGTTGTCCCCTGCAAATTGGCAGCCACTTTTCCTTCAAGCAAAGACTGATAGTCTGCCATGAGGGATTCTAGTCTCGCCTCTGGGATAGATTCCCCATTGATGCTAATCTGGTCTGTATAATGAATGAGATAGGGCGAGCTGAAAACACCAACTCTGAGCCCTAGTTTTTCTAGCATATTTTTCAAAAAAGCAATGGTAGACCCCTTGCCATTGGTCCCTCCGATATGGATAACCTTGAGTTTGAGATGGGGATTGCCACGCAAAGCTAACAGTTCCACCATGCGTTCCAAGCCAAAATGCGGTTGGTCCGTCCGGTAGTTAGCAATCCACTGATTGTTTTCGATTTCTTTCATCTTATTTATATTGTTTTAAATCTAAATTTTCCGCTTCATCAGCCAGACGAATAGCGGAGGCAATTTCAACTGCCATCCTGTGACTAGCTACATCATGCACGCGCACCACTTCTACCCCCTGTCTCGCAGCGATACTAGTTACATGAGCCGAAGCTATGTCTCGATTGCTGAAACCGACTTCCGTCTCAGGATTAACTTCAAAGCCACTTTCTTCAAGGATATTGATGACAAATCGCTTGCGGGAAACTCCAAGAAAGATTGGATAGCCCTTCTGATGTAGTTTATCCATGTCCCGTAAAAGAAACAGATTTTCTTTCTTGGTCAGACCAAAGCCAATTCCTGGATCCAACAGGATATTTTCTTGTGTGATTCCAGCTTGATTCGCTCTCGCTAAGGCTCTGCCAAAGAAAGCCTCCATCAAGTCTTCGATTGGCAATGTTTCAAAGTCAGCTAACTCTTCCTCTGTAAAAGCTTGACCAAAACCAAAATGAGGGAAGATGAGCGAGCTAGGGTGCTGAGGTCGCGCCATGACTGGATTAAACATGATAACCACTTTCGCTCCTGCCTTAGCAACCACATGGGCCATTTTTTCATCTCCCATGAGGCCAGTGATGTCATTGACCAGATTGGCGCCAGCAGCCAAAGCAGCTTCTGCTACTTGACTTTTCCAAGTATCAATGGAAATGAGGACATCACTTCCCTTGCGAATCGCTTTAATCACTGGAACAACTCGCTGGATTTCCTCTTCTATCTCAACATAGCTACTTCCCGGCCGAGTTGATTCTCCACCGATATCTAGCATGCTGGCTCCTTCAGCTATCAATTTACGAGCCTGCTGGAGAGCCTGCTCAAGAGCAAAAAATTGACCACCATCCGAAAAGGAATCTGGGGTTACATTGATAATTCCGCAAATAGCTGTCTTTGCATGATTGGCTTTACTTGACATATCGTTCACTCCCTCAAGGCTTTTCATCATATTGTTTCTCTATTTTACCATAAAAAGAAAAAGATGGACACGATTGCATTCATCTTTTTCCCAGTAGAAGCAAGTAAGCAATTGTCAAAAATCTTAAACAGAAATCCCTAATGTCCGACTCATAATCACCACAAGAGCCAACAAACAGAAAGCAACCCCATTCACAATCATGTGAAGTAAGATAGACATTTCCAAACGTTGGGTCTTGTAAGCCGTCCAAGATAGAACGATCGACATAACTCCATAAATCAATAAAGAAGGTAAATTACTTGGTTGGTGCAATAAAGCAAACACAATCGTACCGACTATAAATCCCAAGTTCTCCTTGCCTCGGAAAATCTTTTTAGGAACAATCCCACGACACAAAATTTCCTCACAAATCGGAGCAAGCAAGGTCAGCAAGAAGAAACTGGAAATCAGGGAACTATTCTGAACCATATCGTTAATCTGAGACTGGTTAGCTGTTGTCGTCTCATTTGACAGTTGTAACAAGATAGAACCAAGTATATTTGAACAGAAAATGACTAAATAACTCAAGCCCAAACGTGCTAGGTCTGTAGCTCTAAAAAAAGAAAAATTAAAACTAGCTAATTGCGTTTTACGAGCTCCAAAAATAAATAGTGCCAAAACTACAATCGAAATACCAGCAACTATCAGTCCTGACTGTAACAGTGGTACTGCATTTAAAGTTAAAATAGCAGTAACTCCTATAGGAATCTGATATAAAATGGTCCCCAGCAAAAAGATTAACAGCCAACCTGCACGATTCAAGAATTCTTTCCACATATTTTTCTCTTTCATCACCTATCTCCTCTGTATTAAAAAAGGGGGAAATCCCCCTGGGTAATCCTATTATAAGGCCATGCTGATGTAGTTAAGGATAAACAAGGCATCCAAAATCCAAATCATGACATGAACATCTTTAGCTTGACCTTTGACAAGCTTAGTCAAAGTGTAAGTCAGGAAACCAACTGCAATCCCTTGAGTGATAGAGTAACTGAATCCCATAAAGATAGAAGTGAAGAAGGCAGGAACTGCTTCAGCCATATCATCCCAATGGATATTTTTCAAGCTACCAAGCATCATAATCCCAACAATAATCAAGATTGGTGCTGTAGCAGATGAAGGTACGATAGCTAGAAGTGGGCTAAAGAAACTTGAAATCGCAAAACAGATAGCTACAACCAAGGCTGTCAAACCAGTACGTCCACCTGCCCCGATACCAGCAGCAGACTCAACATAAGTCGTTACGTTTGAAGTACCTGCGATGGCACCAATTGAAGTACCAATCAAGTCTGAATAAAGGGCCTTGTCTAACTTATCTGATTGGTGATTTTCACCATTTGTCGCTACGATACCAACTTTTTCACCTGTACCAATCAAGGTACCAATTGTATCAAAAATATCTGTCAACGAGAAGGCAAGAATAGCCATAAGCGTTTCAGGCAAGCGAGCTGTATCTGAAATCAAAGCTCCCAAACCTTCTGAACCAAGAGCTGCACCAAAGATTGTCTTCAAATCTTCAAAAGCTGCACCAACATGGTTATTAGCAAAATCAATACTAGACAAATCAACCAAACCAACTGCAATAGCGAGAACAGTTGTTGTCAAAATAGAGAGGATAATTCCTCCTTTAATTCCTTTGATAACAAAGAAGATAGTAATGGCAAGTCCTGCCAAAGCCACCAAAACAGCTGGGCTATTAAAGCTGACCAAGCCTGGAACTGCTGAAGCATTTGCTGTAATCGCTGCTTGAGCTTTATCAGCCCCTTCTCCTGCAACCGTGTAATTTCCTGGATCGATAGAGAATTTCAAAAGTCCAGCATTCTTAATCCCCACGTAGGCAAGAAAGACACCGATACCAGCTGAAATAGCTGAGCGAAGGGCGTTTGGAATCGATTCAATGATCATTTTACGAACATTTGTCAAGGTAATAACCAATGAGATAAGTCCACAGATGAAGACCATAGCTAGGGCTTCTTGCCAAGAATAACCAAGTCCAAATACGACTGTAAAAGTAAAGAAAGCATTCAGCCCCATCCCTGGCGCTTGAGCATAAGGTAAGTTAGCGTAGAAAGCCATCATCAAGGTACCCGCTACTGCACCAATAATCGTCGCTAAGAAGACACCCTGAGCAGGCATCCCTGTTTGTGAAAGCATTTGTGGGTTTACAAAGAGAATATAGCTCATTGCAAAGAAAGTTGTTAAACCAGCGAGAACCTCTGTACGAACGTCTGTACCGTTCTCTTTTAGTTTAAATAATTTGTCCATTATCAATCTCCTTTTAATTTTTACGAACAATAAGAGAATTATATCATTTATTATTCACTTTTTCAATATGTTTGTTTGATTTATCGAAGAAAATGATATAATTTAAATTTTGTTTCGACTCTGCTTTTCTACCTGCTTTTTGTTATAATAGAAGACATCTTATGCTCAATACAAATCAAAATGCAAACTAGGAAACTAGCTACAGATAGAAGCCGACTTGGTTTGAAAAGATTTTCAAAGAGTATTATCTGGAAAGACACTAGAAAGGTCCATATGACGAAAAAAATTATTGCAGTTGACCTAGATGGCACCCTGCTCAACTCAGACAGTCAGATTTCTGACTTTACCAAAGAAACCATTAAAAAAGTTGCTGAAAAAGGGCATCAGATTATTATTACGACAGGTCGCCCTTACCGCATGTCGAAAGATTTCTACCGTGAACTAGGCTTAGACACTCCTATGATTAATTTCAACGGCTCTCTCACTCATTTGCCAGACCAAGTTTGGAACTTTGAAAAGTGTTTGACGGTAGATAAAAAATATCTGCTAGATATGGTTCAACGTTCAGAAGATATTCAAGCCGATTTTATCGCTGGAGAATATCGTAAAAAATTCTACATTACAAATCCCAATGAAGAAATTGCCAATCCTAAACTATTTGGTGTAGAAGCTTTCCAGCCTGAAGATCAATTCCAAGCTGAGTTGGTAACCAAGGATCCTAACTGTATCCTGTTTCAGACCAGAGCCAGTGACAAGTATGCCTTGGCAAAAGAAATGAATGCCTTCTACCAGCATCAACTTTCTATTAATACCTGGGGAGGCCCACTCAATATCCTTGAGTGTACTCCAAAAGGAATCAATAAAGCCTTTGCTTTGGACTACTTGCTCAAGGTAATGAACCGCGACAAAAAGGATTTGATTGCCTTTGGAGACGAACACAATGACACCGAAATGCTAGCTTTTGCTGGAAAAGGCTATGCCATGAAAAATGCTAATCCTGAGCTACTCCCTTATGCAGATGAGCAAATTTCCTTGACAAATGACCAAGACGGGGTTGCCAAAACTCTGCAAGATTTATTCTTATAGTCCATTCTGACCAGCCTGTAAGCTGGTCTTTGTGCTCTTTTCACAGTCTCATCAACCAGTTAATCGATTGTTCTACTTTTTGCTTCCAAAACCTTGGAAAAGGCTTTCTTTTGTGATATAATTCACATATAAATACAAGAGAGCTCGTCATACTCGACTCTGTTGACACAAAATCAATCCAGTCCTGTTTCTCCTGCTCTCAGTTAATATCAAGGAGGATAGCTATGAAAGCTGTTGTTGTAAATCCAGAAAGCACTGGTGTTTCTGTTGAAGAAAAAGTACTCCGTCCACTTGAAACTGGGGAAGCACTTGTAGAAATTGAATATTGTGGTGTTTGCCACACTGACCTCCACGTTGCCCATGGTGACTTTGGTCAAGTACCAGGACGTGTTCTAGGACATGAAGGTGTTGGTATCGTTAAGGAAATTGCCCCAGATGTAAAAAGTCTTAAAGTCGGCGACCGCGTCAGCGTTGCTTGGTTCTTTGAAGGATGTGGAACTTGCGAATACTGTACAACTGGTCGCGAAACTCTTTGCCGTACAGTGAAAAATGCAGGCTACTCAGTAGACGGTGGTATGGCTGAACAATGTATTGTAACTGCAGACTATGCTGTTAAAGTTCCTGATGGACTTGATCCAGCCCAAGCTTCTTCTATCACTTGTGCTGGCGTAACTACCTATAAAGCTATTAAAGAAGCAAAAGTTGAACCAGGCCAATGGGTTGTCCTTTACGGTGCTGGTGGACTTGGTAACCTAGCTGTTCAATACGCTAAAAAAGTATTCAATGCTCATGTTATCGCAGTTGATATCAACAATGACAAACTGGCCCTTGCAAAAGAAGTAGGCGCTGACATTGTTATTAATGGCCTCGAAGTTGAAGATGTACCTGGACTCATCAAGGAAAAAACTGATGGAGGTGCTCATTCAGCTGTCGTAACTGCTGTGTCTAAAGTTGCCTTCAACCAGGCTGTTGACTCAGTTCGTGCCGGTGGTCGCGTAGTCGCTGTTGGTCTTCCTTCTGAAATGATGGAACTCAGCATCGTCAAAACCGTTCTAGATGGAATCCAAGTCATCGGTTCTCTTGTTGGAACTCGTAAAGACTTGGAAGAAGCCTTCCAATTCGGTGCAGAAGGTTTGGTAGTTCCAGTTGTCCAAAAACGTCCAGTAGAAGATGCCGTAGCCATTTTCGACGAAATGGAAAAAGGTCAAATCCAAGGACGTATGGTACTCGACTTCACCCACTAATCTAATAGAAACCTATTTTAAAAGTTGGAAGAAACTTCCAACTTTTTTATATTAAATTTTTAAATATGGCTTCAGGATTATCTCTCAAAAAACCGAATATGTCAACGCTTACAAAGAAAAGCTTTTTCTTTTTTTATGTTAAATAGTTGCTTTTTACATGAAAACGGTTTATACTTATTTAGTCTTAAAGTTTTCTTAAATGAAAACTAGAACAAAAAAGGAGGAATGACAATAATGAGTATCGGAATCATTATTGCGAGTCACGGCGAATTTGCTGCGGGTATTCATCAGTCAGGATCTATGATCTTTGGTGAACAAGAAAAGGTTCAAGTTGTAACCTTTATGCCAAATGAAGGTCCTGATGATCTATACGCTAAGTTTAATAACGCTGTTGCTGCATTTGACGCAGAAGATGAGGTTTTAGTTTTGGCTGACCTTTGGAGTGGATCTCCATTCAACCAAGCTAGCCGCGTGATGGGAGAAAATCCTGAGCGTAAGTTTGCCATCATCACAGGACTTAATTTACCGATGTTAATTCAAGCCTACACAGAGCGCCTCATGGACGCTGCTGCAGGTGTAGAAAAAGTCGCTGCGAATATTATTAAAGAAGCCAAAGATGGCATCAAAGCTCTTCCAGAAGAGCTAAATCCAGTTGAGGAAGTAGCAAGTGCTACAGCTGCTCCAGTTGCCCAAGCTGCTATCCCAGAAGGAACTGTTATCGGAGACGGTAAATTGAAAATCAATCTTGCCCGTCTTGACACACGTCTCCTTCACGGTCAAGTTGCAACTGCTTGGACTCCAGACTCAAAAGCAGATCGTATCATCGTTGCTTCAGATAGCGTAGCCAAAGACGATCTTCGTAAAGAATTGATTAAACAAGCGGCTCCAGGTAAAGTGAAAGCAAACGTTGTTCCTATCCAAAAACTAATTGAGGTTGCTAAAGATCCTCGTTTTGGTCAAACACATGCCCTTATCTTGTTTGAAACACCACAAGATGCCCTTCGTGCCATCGAAGGAGGCGTGCCAATCAAGACTCTAAACGTAGGGTCAATGGCTCACTCAACTGGTAAAACAATGGTCAACAACGTATTGTCTATGGACAAAGACGACGTTGCTACATTTGAAAAAATGCGTGACCTCGGTGTTGAATTTGACGTACGTAAAGTACCAAACGACACCAAAAAAGATTTGTTTGACTTGATTAAAAAAGCAAACGTGCAATAATCTATTTTATGAAAGGATTTTAAAGATGTCTATTATTTCTATGGTCTTAGTAGTCGCTGTAGCCTTCCTAGCAGGTCTTGAAGGTATCCTCGACCAATTCCAATTCCATCAACCAATCGTAGCTTGTACCCTTATCGGGCTTGTTACTGGTAACCTTGAAGCAGGGATTATCCTTGGTGGTTCTCTTCAAATGATCGCCCTTGGTTGGGCTAACATCGGAGCTGCCGTAGCTCCTGACGCTGCTCTTGCTTCTGTTGCTGCTGCCATTATCATGGTTCTTGGTGGCGACTTTACGAAGACAGGTATCGGTGTTGCCCAAGCGGTTGCTATTCCTCTTGCGGTTGCTGGTCTATTCTTGACTATGATTGTCCGTACACTCTCTGTCGGATTGGTTCACACTGCTGATGCTGCTGCTAAAAAAGGTGACTTCAAAGCAGTTGAACGTGCTCACTTTATCGCACTTCTTCTTCAAGGTCTTCGTATTGCAGTCCCTGCAGCACTTCTTCTAATGGTACCAACTGAAACTGTACAAAGCATTCTAAATGCTATGCCTGATTGGCTCAAAGATGGTATGGCTATCGGTGGTGGTATGGTTGTTGCTGTTGGTTACGCTATGGTTATCAACATGATGGCAACGCGTGAAGTATGGCCATTCTTCGCTATTGGTTTCGTCCTTGCTGCCGTGTCAGATATCACTCTAATCGGATTTGGTGCTATCGGTGTTGCTATCGCTCTTATCTACCTTCACCTTTCTAAAACTGGTGGAAATGGTGGCGGAGGAGCCGCAACGTCTAACGACCCAATCGGCGATATCCTAGAAGACTACTAAGATAAGAAAGGACTGAAAACATCATGACTGAAAAACTTCAATTAACTAAATCAGATCGTAAAAAAGTTTGGTGGCGTTCAACTTTCTTACAAGGTTCTTGGAACTATGAACGTATGCAAAACTTGGGTTGGGCTTACTCATTAATTCCAGCTCTTAAAAAACTCTACACTAAAAAAGAAGATCAAATCTCTGCTCTTGAACGCCATCTTGAGTTCTTCAACACTCACCCATACGTAGCCGCTCCAATCATGGGGGTTACTCTTGCACTTGAAGAAGAACGTGCTAACGGTGTTGAAATCGATGATGCTGCTATCCAAGGGGTTAAAATCGGTATGATGGGACCTCTTGCAGGTATCGGTGATCCAGTATTCTGGTTTACAGTACGCCCAATCCTTGGATCACTCGGTGCTTCACTTGCCCTTACTGGTAATATCTTAGGTCCAATCCTATTCTTCGTTCTTTGGAACTTGATTCGTATGTCATTCTTGTGGTATACACAAGAGATTGGATACAAGGCTGGATCAGAAATCACTAAAGATATGTCTGGCGGTATCCTTCAAGACATCACTAAAGGAGCTTCTATCCTTGGTATGTTCATTCTTGCTGTCCTTGTTCAACGTTGGGTAAATATTACATTTGCTTTCGATGTTGCCAAAGTTCAACTAGATGAAAAGGCTTATATCCATTGGGATAAATTGCCAGAAGGATATAAAGGTATCCAAGAAGCATTCGCACAAGTAGGACAAGGATTGTCTCAAACACCTGAAAAAGTTACTACTTTCCAACAAAACTTGGATATGTTGATTCCTGGACTATCAGGACTACTCCTTACTTTCCTTTGCATGTACTTGCTTAAGAAAAAAGTATCTCCAATCACTATTATCCTTGCACTCTTCGCAGTGGGTATTGTGGCACATGTTCTTCACATCATGTAATCAAGCAACCTAAAAGGAACCAGGTTCTAAACCTGATTCCTTTTTTTATGCTTTTATACTCAATGAAAATCAAAGAGCAAACTAGAAAGCTATCCGCAGGTTGCTCAAAGCACTACTTTGAGGGTGCAGATAAAACTGACGAAGTCAGCTCAAAACACTGTTTTGAGGGTGCAGATAGAACTGACGAAGTCAGCTAAAAGAACTGCTTTGAGGTTGTGGATAGAACTGACGAAGTCAGCTCAAAACACTGTTTTGAGGTTGTAGATAAAACTGACGAAGTCAGTAACATATACCTACGGAAAGGCGAAGCTGACGTGGTTTAAAGAGATTTTCGAAGAGTATTATTCTGCCAAGGCTCCCATTGGATCCCATGGTGCAAGCACAATTGGTTCTGCTTCATAGGCAACTCGTTCTTCTTCTGTTAGCAATTCTTTGCGGACAACAATCTGGTAGGTATATTCATCCATCCAAGCGTCTGAGGCAACAAAGTAACCATCGGTACCAACCTTGTCTCCCCAAGAGTTTTCAACCTTCCACTTAGTTGATTTCCCATTTTCATCCAAATCAACACCAGTCAAGACCATAGCGTGGGTCATCAAGCTTTCGCTGTAGTCCAAACGTCCTGCCTTGTCTTGAGTGAGTTGAATATCCATGCTTGATTCAAAGTCATAAACATCTGTCGCAAGGATTCCAGCTTTGCGGTTGCTGAGCTGACCAACATCTGAACCAAACCAAACAGTCTCTCCTGCCTGCATTTGGGCAATGGCCAATTCTTTCAAGCGCTCCATCGGCACGTTGATGTATCGAACTGCACGGCTACCAACGACATTGCCCAACATCTCAACTGTGTAAGATTTGCCGTAAGGCTTGTCAGCAGTTGGAGCATTGATCACAGAAACATAGTCTTCTAGTGGAAGGTCAACGTATTTCTTGTAAAACTCTTGTGGAGTGATGCCTTTTTCGCTTTGGTAGTTGTTATCCTTATCACGATAAGCAAAGTCGAATTGACGTGGTGGAAGTCCTAGTGACATAGCAAGGAAGTTAAAGATTTCTTGCAAGAGGTCTTCTTTTTTAGCTTGAACAGCTGCTTGATCTGCACCAGAAGCCAAGAGGTCACGCAAGATTTGAGCATCTTGACGAAGCAATTTGTTAAGGATGGCATTGAGCTCACGGCTACTGCTAGATGAAACAGATTCAGGATAAACTGACTTAGGCACGACACCGTATTTCTCAAAGAGGGCAACGACCATATCCCACTGACCACCATCTTGTTGAGGAGTTTGGAGTAGGAAACTAACCTTACGGCTCGTCAAGTCTTGGTCTGCGGTCGCAATGACTTGCTCCAAGAACCAGTTGGATTTCTCATACTTGTCCCAGAAAAAGGTGTGAGCTTGTGACAGTTCAAAGTTCTCCAATTTGTATTGTGAGATGAGTTTGTGGCGGAAAGTGTTGAGAGCAGCAAACATCCAGCAACGACCAGAAGCCTTCTGGTTAGTGACCTTGTCCTTAGTCAAATCAAGTGAGAAAACTGGTGTGTTGTCTACATGACTTTGACGACGCTCGAGGGCTGCAAAAATCCCGTTGTGGCTAGCAGCATTTTCGATAGCTTGGTATTTAACATTTGCTTCATAGTTGGCAAATAACTTATCTGTAAATGATTCTTGAATCGCGTTCATAGATTCCTCCTTTTATTCTACAGTCTATTATAACGCTTTTCACAAAGGAAGCAACCAAAAATCGAAAAAGGTAGAAATATTTCCCTACCTTTTCCTATTATCCAGTTTAGTGAACACTCTCAAGCAAGCCTTCTAGTTCTTCCTTGCTTAAGCGACGCCATTCTCCACGTTTCAAATCCTCGTCCAAGGTCAAAGTTCCCATGGTCAGACGTTGCAAGTCCACCACTTCCTTACCACAGTAGGCTACCATGCGTTTAACCTGGTGGAATTTTCCTTCGGCATTGGTCACTCGGACCAGGCTTTCTTCCTTTTCCGTATCAACAGACACAAGCTCCAGCTTAGCAGGCTGACAGGTAAAGTCTTTGAGCGGAATGCCCTGAGCAAATTTCTCTACATCCTCTTGGGTCATAATTCCCTCGACCTGCACCAAGTAAGTCTTGTCCACATGACGCTTAGGTGAAAGAAGAGCATGGGCAAGCTTTCCGTCATTGGTCAGGAGCAGGAGGCCATGTGTGTCAATATCCAAGCGTCCTACTGGGAAAACTTCCTTGGCACGTGCATAGTCATCCAACAAATCCAACACAGTCTTATGTTTAGGATCTTCAGTCGCTGAGATAACACCCTGGGGCTTGTTCATCATATAGTAAACAAACTCCTCGTAGTCTAGCTTTTGCCCGTCAAAACAAATCTCGTCTGTCTCTTCATTGATTTGCAGCTTGGCAGATTTTTCTTTTTTGCCATTGACCGTCACGCGCCCAGCCTTGAGCAAGTTTTTGACCTCAGTCCGACTCCCGACAGCACAGGCAACTAAAAATTTATCTAATCTCATAGAACTATTATATCATACTCAAAAGGAGGCTGTCTCAATGATCAACCTCCTTTTCGTTTCATACTCTTCAAAAATCTCTTCAAACCGCGTCAACGTCGCCTTTCCGTAGGTATATGTTACTGACTTCGTCAGTTCTATCTACAACCTCAAAACAGTGTTTTGAGCTGACTTCGTCAGTTCTATCTACAACCTCAAAGCAGTGCTTTGAGCAACCTGCGGCTAGTTTCCTAGTTTGCTCTTTGATTTTCATTGAGTATCAGATTTAAGAAATTAACTTCCTCGTCTCCAGAAAATCGCTAAGACAATCATGGAACCTAGTACTGCCGGAATAATGGCAGTTTCTGCTATTATCGGTCCCCAAGTCCCAAAAAGCAAATGGCCTATAAAGGCACCAATCCATCCTAGAAACATTTTTCCAAAACATCCCATTCGCTCTCCACGATTGGTCAGAGTACCTGCTAAAAATCCCACTAGGAGACCAACGAACATACTTCCTAACATATTATCTCCTTAATTTGCCCAATCTCCGTTACGGAAGAGTGGTACACGTGTCCCATCCTCACGGATACCATCGATATCCATTTGGTTAGAACCAATCATAAAGTCCACGTGAACATCTGAACGGTTAAGCCCCGCAGCTTCAAGCTCCTCTTCGCTCATCTCCGCTCCACCAACTACGCTAGTTGCATAGGCTGCACCGATAGCCAAGTGATTTGACGCATTCTCATCGAAAAGGGTATTAAAGAAGGTAATGCCTGACTGAGAAATTGGACTTGGATCTGGCACCAAGGCACATTCACCTAAGGCACGCGCACCCGCATTTTCAAAGACAAGATCTTTCATGACCTGATCACCCTTCTCAGCAGTGATATCTACGATTTGTCCACCCTTAAAGGTCACCTTAATACCTTCAATGATATTTCCGTTATAGCTAAGCGGTTTTGTAGAAGTAACATAACCATCTGCGCGACGAAAATCAGGAGCTGTAAAGACTTCTTCTGTCGGCATATTTGGCAAGAATCCTTCGCCTTGCGCATTGATAGCACCAGCTGATTCCCAAACATGGTTCTTCGGCAAACCAAGGGTCAAATCTGTCCCTGGAGCTGTGTAGTGAAGGGCTGAGAATTGTTCTTTATTAAGCATATCGGCCCTGCTTTTCAAGATAGCTGCATGCTCTTCCCAAGCCTTAACAGGATCTTCTTCGTAGACACGGCAAGTTTTGAATATTTGGTCCCAAAGGAGATCAACTGCTTCTTCGTCGCTCGCAGCATTTGGAAAGACTCTCTTAGCCCACTCAAGTCCCGCAGCGGCTGCTACAGTCCAACTAACCTTGTTGGATTGAGTTGCGATACGCATTGGCTTCATGGCAAGTCCCATCGCTTTAGCAGAAGCTGAAAGCTTGTCAGCATCCACTCCGTTCAAGGCACCTGGATCAGATGAACGAACTCCAAGACGGCTAGCCTTGTTCTCCAAAAGATAGTTCATCTCAGCAATCTTGTATTCTGGCACATTGTCCAGACGCTTCATCGGAGCATGGAGGAATTTCTCACGGTTAATAACATCATCTGTCCACTGAACGATAACCTCGTGCGCACCCAAAGTATAAGCTTCTTTGACGATTAAGTGAGCCAACTCACGTTGCTCCACATCGATAGAGAGAGCCAAAGTGTGACCAGGTTGCACATTGATTCCATTTGCAACTAAAAGCTTAGCGTATTTTTCTAGATTTTCTTTAAAATTTGGTAAAACCATGTAATTTTCTCTTTTCTATTTTTATTTTTCTTTCAAAGCAGAAAGTAGCCCTGCTAGTGCAATAGTACCTGACAAGAGTGCTGTTGATAGAAGAATTGTCTGGTCAGCAAGTTCCAATTGATATTCAAACACCTTCTCAGCCGGCTTGTCTTCCGCAAAAATTCTTAGTTTCATCAAAAGCCCTCCGTTACTAGCACTTAAAACAAATCATCAAACAAACTCAACTGGTTATCCTCTGGCATATTGCCGAGAATGCCCATTTCATCCATCTTTTCAACCAAGGTTGATGAGAGCCCACCACGCTTGCGTAGTTCTGTTTTAGAGAGGAATTCTCCCTCTTCACGCGCTCGCACCAACTGCTTAGCAACGTTCTCTCCCAGACCATCCATAGCGACAAATGGTGGGATGAGGGTATCCCCATCGATAAGGAACTCTGTCGCCTGACTACGGTAGAGATCGAGTTTTCCAAACTTGAAACCACGCTCCCACATCTCATTGACAATCTCAAGAGTTGTATAAAGATCAATTTCTACATTAGAGGCTTCATTGTTCTTCCGTTTTTCAGAGATTTCTTCCATTCTGCGTTTGATGGCATCCAAGCCCGCACCCATAGTCTTGATATCAAAGGCCTTGGCGCGGATGGAGAAGTAAGCACAGTAATAATAAATGGGATGATGAACCTTGAAGTAAGCTACACGCAAGGCCATCATAACGTAGGCTGCCGCATGGGCTTTAGGGAACATGTACTTGATTTTCCCACAGGACTCAATATACCACTCTGGCACCTTATTAGCCTTCATAGCTTCGATATAGCCATTTCTCTCTTCTTCAGAAATCTTGAGCCACAAGCCCTTACGTACCCGTTCCATGATAGTAAAGGCCATCTTAGGCTCGAGGCCAGCATGCATGAGGTAAACCATGATGTCGTCTCGACAACCGATAACGGTTGATAGATCCGCAATCCCTTGTTTAATCAAATCCTGGGCATTGCCTAGCCAAACGTCAGTACCGTGGGACAGTCCAGACAACTGAAGCAATTCTGCAAAAGTCGTCGGATGCGTTTCATCTACCATGCCTCGTACAAAGTTGGTTCCAAACTCTGGAATCCCCAGCATGCCTGTCGGAGTTCCGATTTGTTCAGGAGTCACACCTAGCACATCAGTCCCAGAAAAGAGGGCCATCACGCCTTCGTCATCCATAGGGATTTCATTAGGATCAATCCCAGACAAGTCCTGGAGTTTTCGAATCATGGTCGGATCATCATGTCCCAGCACATCGAGTTTGAGGACGTTCTCATCGATATCATGGAAGTTAAAGTGGGTGGTCTGCCATTCAGCCGTCACGTCATCTGCTGGATACTGGACAGGCGTAAAGTCGTAGACATCCATGTAGTTAGGAATAACAACGATTCCCCCTGGGTGTTGTCCAGTAGTTCGTTTGACACCAGCAGCACCTTGAGCGAGGCGTTCTACCTCTGCATCACGATAAAACTTGCCATAATCTCGCTCGTAACCCTTGACAAATCCATAAGCAGTCTTGGCAGCCACCGTACCAACCGTTCCTGCACGGAAGGCATATTCCTCACCAAAGATATCACGCACATCCAAGTGAGCGCTTGGTTGATCTTCTCCCGAGAAGTTCAAGTCAATATCGGGAACCTTGTCTCCATCAAAACCAAGGAAGGTCTCGAACGGAATATCTTGCCCATTTTTGCTGAGTTTGTGACCACAGTTTGGACAGTCCTTATTGGGCATATCAAATCCTGAACCGTACGAACCATCGGTGATAAACTCACTGTACTGACACTGACCACAGACATAGTGAGGAGAGAGAGGATTGACCTCCGTAATCCCAATCATGGTCGCAACGAAACTAGATCCGACAGATCCACGAGAACCCACTAAGTAACCCCGTTCATTGGAACGTTGCACCAGCATCTGCGATGCTAGATAAATCACAGCAAATCCATTCCCCAGTATGGATGTTAATTCCTTTTCAATCCGCAAATCAACAATATCTGGCAGGGGATTTCCATAAATCTCAAAAGCTTTCTTATAGGTCAACTCAGCGACCGTTTCTTCCGCCTTATCAATGAAAGGCGTGTACAAGTCACCCTTAACCACCTCAACAGGTTCAAAAATTTCTGCCAAAGCATTAGGATTTTCAATCACCAATTTCCGAGCTAATTCCTCTCCCAAGAAGGCAAATTCATCCAACATCTCATTAGTCGTTCTAAAATGAGCTTTTGGAAGAGGAGCGGGTTGAGCATGTTCCCCATGACCGATTGTCCGGTTAATTATCGCTCCCTGTCCCAAACTACGGACAATAATTTCACGGTAAATCTCTTCTTCTGGTTCAATATAGTGAACATTTCCCGTAGCTAGAACAGGCTTACCAAGACGGTCGCCGACCTCTATCAAACTCTTGATAATAGTATGGAGTTCCTCCATATCCTTGATCTGCTCCTTGGCAATCAAGGGAGCATAGATAGCTGGAGGCATAACCTCGATAAAGTCATAATACTTGGCCACTTCAACTGCCGCATCCACACCTTGAGAAACGACGGCTTCAAAAACCTCACCTTCTGCACAGGCTGATCCTAAAATCAAGCCCTCCCTATGGGCATCTAGAACCGTTCTCGGAATTCGTGGCACCCCTTCAAAGTACTTGGTATTGGACAAAGAAACCAGTTTAAAGATATTCTTCAGCCCTACCTGATTCTTGACATAAATGGTCGCATGCTTGATCCGAGCTTTTTTATAAGAGTCTGGACTGATCAAATCAATGTTGAGTCTAGCTAAATCGGTCACACCATGTTTTTCTGCTACTTCTTTGATAAAAATAAAGAGCAGACGACCAGTCGCTTCCGCATCGTAATTGGCCATATGGTGATGTTCCAAGGCCACACCAAACCTCTTGGTCAAAGGTCCCAAACCATGACGTTTATACTCAGGATAGAGGTTTCTAGCAAACTCCAGCGTATCAATAACCGGCTGACTAATCTTTGGCAGACCATGACGCTCATAATTGGCATTCATAAAGCCAACGTCAAAGGTCGCATTGTGGGCAACTAGTACCGTAGCTTTACAAAATTCTTGGAATGCTTGCAAAACTTGTTTCAGTGGCTTGGCATTTTTGACATGGTCATCTGTAATTCCAGTCAACTCAGTAGTAAAAGCTGACAAGGGATGCCCAGGATTGATAAATTCATCAAATTCGGCAATGACATTCCCCTTGTACATCTTAGAGGCCGCAACCTGAATCAAGTCATTATAGATGGCTGATAGCCCCGTTGTTTCCACGTCAAAGACCACATAGGTTGCTTCGGACAAGTCCATCCCCACTTCGTTATAGACGATAGGGACACGGTCCTCCACGATATTGGCTTCCATACCATAGATCAGCTGGATTCCCGCTTTCTTAGCCGCCTTATAGCCATGTGGGAAGGACTGGACATTCCCATGGTCCGTGATGGCAACCGCCTTGTGTCCCCACTTAGCAGCTGTCGCAACGATTTCTTCTACCTCTGGTAGAGCATCCATGGTCGACATATTAGTATGAGCATGAAACTCGACCCGACGCTCACCTTCTGGCATCAAATCCTTCCGCTCATAGTGAACAACTTCCTGCACATCCTGCACATTCATAGTCAAATCGCGTGTGAAGTTATTCATCTCCACATTCCCACGCACTCGGAGCCAAGAATTTTTCTTAATTAGATCAAATTTCTGAGCCTCTTCCTCGTTCTTAACCCACTTTTGCATCGAAAAACTTGAAGTGTAATCTGTCATTTTAAAGTTGATCAAAACACGCCCTGTTCTGGTCACTTTTTGCTCCACATCAAAAACAACCCCTTCAAAGACAAGACGATTTTCCTCCGTCGTGACTTCAATCATAGGAGTAATCTCCGCCTTGTCCAGCTTTGGTTTAGCTGCAGCTTTTTTCGCCTGAAAATCAAAGGTTGGTTTCTCTTCCGCTGGAGGAGGTGCCATCTCTTCCAGTTGTTTCATAGCACGGAGCGCTTCCTCATTTGCAGCTTGAACAATCTGCTCATTTTCAGCATGAAAAGCCTCTTCCTGCACCTGGGTCAGAATATCATTCTTCTCTACCTGACAGTTAAAAGTTGGAAAACCAAACTTTTCAAGTTGTTTAGCTAAATTAGGAAGATGATTCTTCTTAAAATGTTCCTTATCAATCGCCTCAGAACCTTCAATAAAGAGTTGATTGCCCTCAGCACGAACTTGCAAATTCTGATAAAGTGACTTAAAACCTTGACTAGCACATGGCCCTTCAGAAAAAGCCTCTTTATAATAGGCCTGCAAAAGTTGATTTGAAAATTCTTGAGACAGAGCCTTGATTTCGAAAACAGCTTTATTGCCTGTCTTAGAAAATTCCTCACACAAACCTTTCTTTAATTCTAAAAAGATTTCAATTGGTAAAATATTAGAAAATACGAAATGAAACTCCCATACCTTACTAATTTTATGAACCACCACTCGCTCAATATCAGCCTGCGCTAAAGCAGGAGCCTGTCTCATCTCAGCAGGCATCCCCAGTTGATTCATCAAAATTTCAAAATTGTTTGACATTCATTTTCCTCACATTATTCTCCTACTATTTTACCATATTTAGAAAAATATATAGATAGTATTTTTCCTTAAAAAATGCTACTTTTAACAAAAGGCTCTATAATATTTGTAGTGGGTAAATCCTCTATAGATATTATGGAGCCTATTTTGTGTAGAAAAAAAGTCCCATATCATCTATAATGAAAAGCGACAAAACAACTCATTAGAAAGAATCATATGGAACAATTGCATTTTATCACAAAACTACTCGATATTAAAGACCCAAACATCAAAATTCTAGATATCATCAATAGGGGTACCCACAAAGAAATCACCGCTAAACTGGATTATGAGACCCCATCTTGCCCTAATTACGGAAGTCAAATGAAGAAATATGACTTCCAAAAACCTTCGAAAATTCCTTACCTTGAAACAACTGGTATGCCTACTAGAATTCTCCATAGAAAGCGTCGATTCAAGTGCTATCAGTGCTCTAAAATGATGGTGGCTGAGACTCCTCTAGTAAAGAAAAATCAGCAAATCCCTCGTATCATCAACCAAAAGATTGCGCAAAAGTTGATTGAAAAGACTTCTATGACTGATATTGCTCATCAGCTTGGCATTTCAACTTCAACTGTCATTCGCAAGCTCAATGACTTCCGTTTTAAGCATGATCTTTCTCGTCTTCCTGAAATTATGTCCTGGGAAGTTGAAACAGTCAGGGGAGTGACTGTTTCAATCGGGAGATGAAGATGAGTTTCATTGCGCAAGATTTTGATAATCTTAATATTATCACTGTTCTTGAGAGCAGAATACAAGCTGTCATTCGAAATCACTTTCTTCGCTACGATAGAGCCGTTCGTTGTCAGGTGAAAATCATTACGATGGATATGTTTAGCCCTTACTCTGACTTGGCTAGACAGCTTCGCTTTCAAATTTCTAGGCTCAGGCTAAAACAGTCCACTGGACTGTTTTACTCCAACATCTTAGCCGTGTCATGAGTCGTGTGCGCGTCCAAATCATGAATCAGTTTGAGCGAAAATCCCATGAATACAAGGATATCAAGCGTTACTGGAAACTCATCCAACAATGTAGTCGAAAACTTAGCGATAAACGATTTTTTCGCTCTACTTTTCGTATGCACTTGACCAACAAAGAGATTCTAGACAAGCTTTTGAACTATTCAGAAGACTTAAAAACCGCTATCATCTCTATCAGCTCTTGACTTTTCACTTTCAGAATAAGGAGCCTGACAAATTTTTTGGACTTATTAGGAAAATCTGAAGTAAGCTCATCCAATCTTTCAGACTGTTTTTAAAACCTTCCTCAAGTATATAGAAAAGATTGTCAAAGCTCTTCAATTACCTTATTCCAACGACAAATTAGAAGCCACCAATAATCTCATCTAATCTCATCAAACGAAATACCTTTGGATTTCGGAACTTTGACAACTTTAAAAAACGGATTTTTATTGCTCTGAACATCAAAAAAGGGCTCTATAATATTTGTAGTGGGTAAATCCCCTATAGATATTATGGAGCCTATTTTGTTGTAGAAAAAAAGTCCCATATGAGCTATAATGAAAAGCGTTCAAACAACTCATTAGAAAGATTCATATGGAACAATTACATTTTATCACAAAACTGCTCGATATCAAAGACCCTAATATCCAATTTATGGATATCATCAATAGGGTTACTCACAAAGAAATCATCGCTAAACTGGACTACGATGCTCCATCTTGCCCTGAGTGCGGAAGTCAAATGAAGAAATATGATTTTCAAAAACCATCGAAAATTCCTTACCTTGAAACGACTGGTATGCCTACTAGAATTCTCCTTAGAAAGCGTCGATTCAAGTGCTATCAGTGCTCGAAAATGATGGTCGCTGAGAGCTCTCTCGTCAAGAAAAATCACCAAATTCCTCGTATTATCAACCAAAAAATTGCGCAAAAGTTGATTGAAAAGACTTCTATGACCGATATTGCCCATCAGCTTTCCATTTCAACTTCAACTGTCATTCGAAAACTCAATGACTTCCACTTTGAGTGTAACTTTAGACATCTGCCTGAGATTATGTCTTGGGATGAGTATGCCTTCACTAAGGGCAAAATGAGTTTCATTGCGCAAGATTTTGATAAGCTCAATATCATCACTGTTCTTGAAGGCAGAACACAAGCTATCATTCGAAATCACTTTCTTAAATATGATAGAGTCGTTCGATGTCGAGTGAAAATCATTACGATGGATATGTTTAGTCCTTACTATGACTTGGCTAAACAGCTTTTTCCAAACGCTAAAATCGTTCTCGACCGCTTTCACATTGTCCAACATCTCAGCCGTGCTATGAGTCGTGTCCGTGTTCAAATCATGAATCAATTTGAGCAAAAATCCCATGAATACAAAGCCATCAAACGTTACTGGAAGCTCATTCAACAGGATAGTCGTAAACTGAGTGATAAACGGTTTTATCGTCCTACTTTTCGCATGCACTTAACGAATAAAGAGATTCTAGACAAGCTTTTGAGCTATTCAGAAGACTTGAAACACCACTATAATCTTTATCAACTCTTGCTTTTTCACTTTCAGAACAAGGAACCTGACAAATTTTTTGGACTCATTGAGGACAATCTAAAGCAGGTTCATCCTCTTTTTCAGACTGTCTTTAAAACCTTTCTAAAGGATAAAGAGAAGATTGTCAACGCTCTTCAATTACCCTATTCCAACGCCAAATTAGAAGCGACTAATAATCTCGTTAAACTTATCAAACGAAATGCATTTGGGTTTCGGAACTTTGAAAACTTCAAAAAACGGATTTTTATCGCTCTCAATATCAAAAAAGAAAGGACGAAATCCGTCCTTTCTAGATCTTAGCTTTTCTTCAACCCACTACAGTTGACAAAGAGCCCAAAAAAGAAAGGACGAAATTTGTCCTTTCCCGAGCTTAGCTGACTTCATCCCAATACAGTTGACAAAGAAGTCATTCGTTAAATATAAAAAAACACCTTAGGTATCCAAATCATTAATCGGGAAGACAGGATTCGAACCTGCGACACCTTGGTCCCAAACCAAGTACTCTACCAAGCTGAGCTACTTCCCGAGTTAAAAAGAAAAATGCACCCTAGAGGAGTCGAACCTCTAACCGCCTGATTCGTAGTCAGGTACTCTATCCAGTTGAGCTAAGGGTGCTCATTATATTATGCCGAGGACCGGAATCGAACCGGTACGATCGTTACCAATCGCAGGATTTTAAGTCCTGTGCGTCTGCCAGTTCCGCCACCCCGGCCTCTCTAAGCGAACGACGGGATTCGAACCCGCGACCCCCACCTTGGCAAGGTGATGTTCTACCACTGAACTACGTTCGCACTGTTTCCTTCTATCTAAAAATGCCGGCTACATGACTTGAACACGCGACCCTCTGATTACAAATCAGATGCTCTACCAACTGAGCTAAGCCGGCTCATTTATTATACCTTAATGCGGGTTAAGGGACTTGAACCCCCACGCCGTTAAGCGCCAGATCCTAAATCTGGTGCGTCTGCCAATTCCGCCAAACCCGCATATATGACCCGTACTGGGCTCGAACCAGTGACCCATTGATTAAAAGTCAATTGCTCTACCAACTGAGCTAACGAGTCTAAAATAACTTTCATTATTTTAAACGGTCCCGACGGGAATCGAACCCGCGATCTTCGCCGTGACAGGGCGACGTGATAACCGCTACACTACGGGACCTATGGGAGTTAACGGGATCGAACCGCTGACCCTCTGCTTGTAAGGCAGATGCTCTCCCAGCTGAGCTAAACTCCCAAAGGATGGAGCCTAGCTCAGCCAACGGTGAGAAACTTCGTTTCTCTCATCCGCCGATTGTAATTTCGATTCCCTCTCAATTACAACTAAGCTAAACTCCCTTTAGCTAAGCGACTTCCTTATCTCACAGGGGGCAACCCCCAACTACTTCCGGCGTTCTAGGGCTTAACTTCTGTGTTCGGCATGGGTACAGGTGTATCTCCTAGGCTATCGTCACTTAACTCTGAGTAATACCTACTCAAAATTGAATATCTATTCAAATCAAGAAAACCGTTCGCTTTCATATTCTCAGTTACTTTGGATAAGTCCTCGAGCTATTAGTATTAGTCCGCTACATGTGTCGCCACACTTCCACTTCTAACCTATCTACCTGATCATCTCTCAGGGCTCTTACTGATATAAAATCATGGGAAATCTCATCTTGAGGTGGGTTTCACACTTAGATGCTTTCAGCGTTTATCCCTTCCCTACATAGCTACCCAGCGATGCCTTTGGCAAGACAACTGGTACACCAGCGGTAAGTCCACTCTGGTCCTCTCGTACTAGGAGCAGATCCTCTCAAATTTCCTACGCCCGCGACGGATAGGGACCGAACTGTCTCACGACGTTCTGAACCCAGCTCGCGTGCCGCTTTAATGGGCGAACAGCCCAACCCTTGGGACCGACTACAGCCCCAGGATGCGACGAGCCGACATCGAGGTGCCAAACCTCCCCGTCGATGTGAACTCTTGGGGGAGATAAGCCTGTTATCCCCAGGGTAGCTTTTATCCGTTGAGCGATGGCCCTTCCATACGGAACCACCGGATCACTAAGCCCGACTTTCGTCCCTGCTCGAGTTGTAGCTCTCGCAGTCAAGCTCCCTTATACCTTTACACTCTGCGAATGATTTCCAACCATTCTGAGGGAACCTTTGGGCGCCTCCGTTACCTTTTAGGAGGCGACCGCCCCAGTCAAACTGCCCGTCAGACACTGTCTCCGATAGGGATCACCTATCTGGGTTAGAGTGGCCATAACACAAGGGTAGTATCCCAACAACGTCTCCTTCGAAACTGGCGTCCCGATCTCTTAGACTCCTACCTATCCTGTACATGTGGTACAGACACTCAATATCAAACTGCAGTAAAGCTCCATGGGGTCTTTCCGTCCTGTCGCGGGTAACCTGCATCTTCACAGGTACTAAAATTTCACCGAGTCTCTCGTTGAGACAGTGCCCAAATCATTACGCCTTTCGTGCGGGTCGGAACTTACCCGACAAGGAATTTCGCTACCTTAGGACCGTTATAGTTACGGCCGCCGTTTACTGGGGCTTCAATTCATACCTTCGCTTACGCTAAGCACTCCTCTTAACCTTCCAGCACCGGGCAGGCGTCACCCCCTATACATCATCTTACGATTTAGCAGAGAGCTGTGTTTTTGATAAACAGTTGCTTGGGCCTATTCACTGCGGCTGACATATGTCAGCACCCCTTCTCCCGAAGTTACGGGGTCATTTTGCCGAGTTCCTTAACGAGAGTTCTCTCGCTCACCTGAGGCTACTCGCCTCGACTACCTGTGTCGGTTTGCGGTACGGGTAGAGTATGTTTAAACGCTAGAAGCTTTTCTTGGCAGTGTGACGTCACTAACTTCGCTACTAAACTTCGCTCCCCATCACAGCTCAATGTTATAGATATAAGCATTTGACTCATATCACACCTCACTGCTTAGACAGACTCTTCCATTCGTCTGCTTTAGTTAGCCTACTGCGTCCCTCCATCACTACATACTCTAGTACAGGAATATCAACCTGTTGTCCATCGGATACACCTTTCGGTCTCTCCTTAGGTCCCGACTAACCCAGGGCGGACGAGCCTTCCCCTGGAAACCTTAGTCTTACGGTGGACAGGATTCTCACCTGTCTTTCGCTACTCATACCGGCATTCTCACTTCTATGCGTTCCAGCACTCCTCACGGTATACCTTCTTCACACATAGAACGCTCTCCTACCATACCTATAAAAGGTATCCACAGCTTCGGTAAATTGTTTTAGCCCCGGTACATTTTCGGCGCAGGGTCACTCGACTAGTGAGCTATTACGCACTCTTTGAATGAATAGCTGCTTCTAAGCTAACATCCTAGTTGTCTGTGCAACCCCACATCCTTTTCCACTTAACAATTATTTTGGGACCTTAGCTGGTGGTCTGGGCTGTTTCCCTTTCGACTACGGATCTTAGCACTCGCAGTCTGACTGCCGACCATAATTCATTGGCATTCGGAGTTTATCTGAGATTGGTAATCCGGGATGGACCCCTCACCCAAACAGTGCTCTACCTCCAAGAATCTCTAATGTCGACGCTAGCCCTAAAGCTATTTCGGAGAGAACCAGCTATCTCCAAGTTCGTTTGGAATTTCTCCGCTACCCACAAGTCATCCAAGCACTTTTCAACGTGCCCTGGTTCGGTCCTCCAGTGCGTCTTACCGCACCTTCAACCTGCTCATGGGTAGGTCACATGGTTTCGGGTCTACGTCATGATACTAATTCGCCCTATTCAGACTCGGTTTCCCTACGGCTCCGTCTCTTCAACTTAACCTCGCATCATAACGTAACTCGCCGGTTCATTCTACAAAAGGCACGCTCTCACCCATTAACGGGCTCGAACTTGTTGTAGGCACACGGTTTCAGGTTCTATTTCACTCCCCTCCCGGGGTGCTTTTCACCTTTCCCTCACGGTACTGGTTCACTATCGGTCACTAGGGAGTATTTAGGGTTGGGAGATGGTCCTCCCAGATTCCGACGGGATTTCGCGTGTCCCGCCGTACTCAGGATACTGCTAGGCACAAAGACTATTTTAATTACGAGGCTATTACTCTCTCTGGCTGATCTTCCCAAATCATTCTTCTATAGTCCTTGAGTCCACATTGCAGTCCTACAACCCCGAAGAGTAAACTCTTCGGTTTGCCCTCCTGCCGTTTCGCTCGCCGCTACTAAGGCAATCGCTTTTGCTTTCTCTTCCTGCAGCTACTTAGATGTTTCAGTTCACTGCGTCTTCCTCCTCACATCCTTAACAGATATGGGTAACAGGTAGTACCTGTTGGGTTCCCCCATTCGGAAATCCCTGGATCATCGCTTACTTACAGCTACCCAAGGCATATCGTCGTTTGTCACGTCCTTCTTCGGCTCCTAGTGCCAAGGCATCCACCGTGCGCCCTTATTAACTTAACCTTATTTTTTGACCTTTCAGTCATAAACTCTTTATTAATACTACAGCGTTTTCGGTTTATTTTCTTGTTACTATTTGATATAGATATTCAATTTTCAATGTGCATTACTTGGTGATCTCTCACCAATGGAGCCTAGCGGGATCGAACCGCTGACCTCCTGCGTGCAAAGCAGGCGCTCTCCCAGCTGAGCTAAGGCCCCACAAGACCTCTCAAGACTAAACAAGACCAATGCGCAGTTCCTTATCCTTAGAAAGGAGGTGATCCAGCCGCACCTTCCGATACGGCTACCTTGTTACGACTTCACCCCAATCATCTATCCCACCTTAGGCGGCTGGCTCCTAAAAGGTTACCTCACCGACTTCGGGTGTTACAAACTCTCGTGGTGTGACGGGCGGTGTGTACAAGGCCCGGGAACGTATTCACCGCGGCGTGCTGATCCGCGATTACTAGCGATTCCGACTTCATGTAGGCGAGTTGCAGCCTACAATCCGAACTGAGACTGGCTTTAAGAGATTAGCTTGCCGTCACCGGCTTGCGACTCGTTGTACCAGCCATTGTAGCACGTGTGTAGCCCAGGTCATAAGGGGCATGCTGATTTGACGTCATCCCCACCTTCCTCCGGTTTATTACCGGCAGTCTCGTTAGAGTGCCCAACTGAATGATGGCAACTAACAATAAGGGTTGCGCTCGTTGCGGGACTTAACCCAACATCTCACGACACGAGCTGACGACAACCATGCACCACCTGTCACCTCTGTCCCGAAGGAAAACTCTATCTCTAGAGCGGTCAGAGGGATGTCAAGACCTGGTAAGGTTCTTCGCGTTGCTTCGAATTAAACCACATGCTCCACCGCTTGTGCGGGCCCCCGTCAATTCCTTTGAGTTTCAACCTTGCGGTCGTACTCCCCAGGCGGAGTGCTTAATGCGTTAGCTACGGCACTAAACCCCGGAAAGGGTCTAACACCTAGCACTCATCGTTTACGGCGTGGACTACCAGGGTATCTAATCCTGTTTGCTCCCCACGCTTTCGAGCCTCAGCGTCAGTTACAAGCCAGAGAGCCGCTTTCGCCACCGGTGTTCCTCCATATATCTACGCATTTCACCGCTACACATGGAATTCCACTCTCCCCTCTTGCACTCAAGTTAAACAGTTTCCAAAGCGTACTATGGTTAAGCCACAGCCTTTAACTTCAGACTTATCTAACCGCCTGCGCTCGCTTTACGCCCAATAAATCCGGACAACGCTCGGGACCTACGTATTACCGCGGCTGCTGGCACGTAGTTAGCCGTCCCTTTCTGGTAAGATACCGTCACAGTGTGAACTTTCCACTCTCACACTCGTTCTTCTCTTACAACAGAGCTTTACGATCCGAAAACCTTCTTCACTCACGCGGCGTTGCTCGGTCAGACTTCCGTCCATTGCCGAAGATTCCCTACTGCTGCCTCCCGTAGGAGTCTGGGCCGTGTCTCAGTCCCAGTGTGGCCGATCACCCTCTCAGGTCGGCTATGTATCGTTGCCTTGGTGAGCCGTTACCTCACCAACTAGCTAATACAACGCAGGTCCATCTGGTAGTGATGCAATTGCACCTTTTAAGCAAATGTCATGCAACATCTACTATTATGCGGTATTAGCTATCGTTTCCAATAGTTATCCCCCACTACCAGGCAGGTTACCTACGCGTTACTCACCCGTTCGCAACTCATCCGGAAAGAGCAAGCTCCTCCTTCAGCGTTCTACTTGCATGTATTAGGCACGCCGCCAGCGTTCGTCCTGAGCCAGGATCAAACTCTCATTAAAAGTTTGAGTTCTCACTCATTTCTGTCACTGACAGATTTATTGTTTTTTTCATTGTTCAGTACTACAACCTCAGTTGTAGTGCCCTGCACATTGGTTCGTCTTGTTCAGTTTTCAAAGGTCTTTGTCACTCGCTTCTCTCAAGCGACAACTATATTAGTATATCACAGCCGCTTTCGCTTGTCAACACTTTTTTGAAACTTTTTTTAATTTTTTTCATCAAGTGTTTCAACCGCAACATACCATAGTCCGTACGGGATTCGAACCCGTGTTACCGCCGTGAAAAGGCGGTGTCTTAACCCCTTGACCAACGGACCGGAGTTGCTATTTTCAACTCTTACTATTATACCGACTTTTTTTTCTTTGTCAACACCTTTTTTAAACTTTTTTAAGTTTTTTGCATGACTTCCTAGTATGTACGGATGTCAAAATCTTTAAACACAATCCGTAAGTCTCTTAGGACCCTTTGACGGCCTCGAAAGCGTTCATTTCTGAGGAGGCGTTCTAACTCCTCTTGTTTCTCTTTATTTTGTTTACTTCTATAATCTCTTAGTCTTTCATGAAAGAGATAATAGTCATCTAGCCAAAGACCTTCCTCACTGATACGATGACTGATCTCACCCACTTCTTCATACGGTTCTTTATCATATCTTCGTTTTTGACTTTCCTGCTTACGGATATAATCTAAAATACGATTCCGGAACTTAGTTTTGAAGTACTTCCTTAATCGAGGAATATCTTCTGCCAGCTCTTCTTCTCTACTAATTAATTCATGCAAGCAAATCATACCTTCTTGATCCCAATCCGATAGCTCCCATAAATGAAGGTAATACTCATTTCTACACTTATACACAATTCCTTGGACTTCTTTATACAATTCTTTAAACATAACGTTCCCCTTTCTAGATACAGTTTAACAAATAAAGAAGCTTATTGGGTTCTTTTCTCTGTTCTGTTCTCTCTGCCTCCTCAACTGCACAAAAAGAGAGGGCTTGCCTCTCTTTGGGTTATAGTTCTGCAATTTGGTTTAGGTTTACTTCTGCAACTGTGTCATTGCCAAACATAGAGATAATCATCTTCACTTTATTGTTATCAATCTCTGCAATTTTACCAGTATAGTCTGCAAAAGCACCATCAATAATACGTACAGTTTGACCAACTTCAACATCGATATCAAACTCTTGTACAGTTTGTCCCATAGAAACCAAGATATCACGGATTTCTTGTTCCAATAATGGAGTTGGTTTTGATCTATTTCCGTGAGATCCGACGAATCCTGTAACATTTGGTGTGTTTCGAACAACAAACCAAGCTTCATCCGTCATAACCATTTCTACAAGAACATAACCTGGAAAGCGATTTTCTTCTACTTCTTTTCTCTTTCCATTTTTTTCAACTTGCACGGTTTGTGTTGGAATTTCAACACGTAAAATATTATCCAACATATTGTAGGTTTGTGCACGTTGCAATAGATTTTCTTTTACCTTATTTTCATAACCAGAATAAGTTTGTAAAACAAACCATCCTTTATCAAAACTATCCATGATACTTCCTTTCATAATAGAAGACTTTTAGCGTGAATAACTCCTCAGTTCTTCTAAAAAATGTTAATAAATCGAATCAAACCTGAAACAATCAACTTGTCAAAAATATAAATAATCACAACAAAGAAAGCAGTGTATTCCATGATAGAACGAAAATCTCTCCAGCTTTCCTTGCGAGTTGGCCATGTTGTGTCTTTAAGAAGTCTAAAAATATCTCCAATAAAACGCATCGCTCTCTCCTATCTCGTTTCTCTATGTGTAGTATACTTGCCACAATGCTTACAAAATTTGTTTACTTCTAGTCGTGTTGGCTTGGGGTTTCCGCTGATCTTGATTGAATAGTTTCTAGAACCACAAACCGCACAAGCTAGGCTTGCTTTTTTTAATGCCATAACGCCTCCATCTTATCTATTATAACAAGAAAGCTAGGCTTTGACAAGCATCTTAGCGAAATAGATTGACTACCGAATCCCATATCGTTTGAGCCTTTTCCTTAATCTTCGCATCCGAGATAGCACGGCTAGCCTCATCTACTAGACTTTGCGCACGTCCTCGAATATCAGACAAATTATCATCTGTCTGGCTATTATCATTCGTTTGTACTTGTCTTTTTGTGTTAGCTGGCGCGATTCCATTTTGCTTATAGGCATTTTCAACTGTAAAGGTACTTCCTGGCGTATAAGGTAAAATGGTATTTGCAATATTCCTAAAGACATGGGCTGCACCGTTTGAAGTAGATCCTGCTAGATAGTGATTTTCATCAGTCGTCGGGAAACCAAGCCAATGACTGATTACCACATCCGGAGTATAACCAATTACCCACTGGTCACTTGTGTACTCCGGATTGAAAACAGCTTCAGTTGTACCAGTTTTCCCTGCCATGATATAGTCCGCAGGCGATGAACTGATACCGGTTCCGTTTGTAAATGTTCCCAACATCATACTGGTCATTTTGTCTGCTACAGACTTATCAATCACCCGTTTTTGTGAATTTTTATGGCTAGCAATGACCTGACCACTAGCATTTTCAATTCTACTAATAAAATGAGCTTCCGGCATTAAACCTTCATTTGCAAAGGCAGCATATGCTTGAGCCATTTGAAGAGGGTTGGTTTCAACACCGCTTCCCAAGGCGACACCAAGAACACGATCGACCTTTTCCATGTTGAGTCCGAATTTTTCGCCTGCCTCAAAAGCCTTGTCGACGCCCAGATCATTAACAGTGGCAACAGCAGGTAGATTAAGCGATTCTGCCAAGGCTTGATACATAGGAACTTCTCGACTCGTTTTGATCCCTGCATAGTTATCAACCTTATAGTTGTCATACTGCATGGTATGGTTATCCAACTGCTTATTCAAAGCCCAGCCTGCTTCAACTGCAGGTGTATAAACAACTAAGGGCTTAATTGTAGAACCAGGGCTACGTTTTGATTGAGTTGCATAGTTGAAATTCCGGAATCCAGTTTTATCATTGTCAGCAACTTGACCGACAACTCCACGAACCCCCCCTGTTTTTGGTTCGAGAGCTACACTTCCTGATTGAGCAACTGTTCCATCCTCTGCCCTCGGAAATAGCGATGTATTTTCATAGACAACCTGCATATTTGCTTGGTAGTTTTGATCCAGCTCTGTGTAAATGCGGTAGCCATTATTGACAATTTCTTCCTCTGTTAGATTATACTTGGAAACAGCTTCATTAACAACCGCATCAAAGTAAGAAGGATAGCGGTAATCTGAGATTTTTCCTTCATACTTATCGTGCAATTGCGAAGTCATATCAACTTCTGCAGCTTCGGTTTCTTGATTTTTATCAATGTAACCCGCTGCAACCATATTTTGCAAAACAGTATCACGACGATTGGTCGAATCTTCTACGGAATTCAAGGGATTATACAGTTCCGGTCCTTTAAGCATCCCTGCCAGAGTCGCAGCTTGATCCAGACTCACTTCTGATGCAGAAACTCCAAAGTATTTCTTACTCGCATCTTCTATACCCCACACACCATTTCCAAAATAGGCATTGTTAAGGTACATGGTTAATATCTGTTCCTTACTATATTTTTTTGTTAATTCTAAGGCAAGGAAAAATTCTTTCGCTTTTCTCTCAACGGTTTGATCCTGCGACAAATAGGCATTTTTAGCTAGCTGTTGGGTAATAGTAGAACCACCACCTGAACGACCAGCAGTGACAATCGCCAAGAAGAAACGACCATAGTTAATCCCGTCGTTTTTATAGAAAGAACGGTCTTCTGTCGCAATAACAGCATTCTGCAAATTTTTACTGATGTCAGTCAGCTCAACATAGGTTCCCTTTTGACCAGACAAGGCACCAGCTTCTTTTTCTTCACGGTCAAAAATGAGCGTTCGAGTTTTCAAGGCATTTTGCAAATCATTGACATTAGTTGATTTGGCTACAGCAAACAAATAGGTTCCAACTAGCAAGCCTGCACCCAAACCTAGTATAAGGACAATCTTTGTTAGATGATAGCGGCGCCAGAATTTTCGAATTGGACCCACTTGGGCTAATTTTTTTCGATCACTACGAGAGCGACGTAAGCTAGTCGAATCCGAAGCCTCTGATTCACTTGTTTCTTTTTTAAAAAGAGAAAGAAATTTCTCAAATAATTTATCTAATTTCATGCGTTTATTTTATCATCTTCATCATAGGAAGACAAGAATTTAGCTATTTCCTATCCAAATAAGAGCTTTTTTGTTACAATATCTGTATGAAATTCACATTTACATTACCAGACTCTCTACCTCAAATGACAGTAAAGCAATTACTTGAGGAGCAACTCCTCATTCCTAGAAAAATCCGGCATTTTTTGAGAATCAAGAAACATATTTTGATAAATCAAGAAGAAGTCCACTGGAACGTAATCGTAAATTCTGGAGATGTTTGCCAATTGACTTTTGACGAGGAAGAGTATCCTGAAAAAGAAATCCCTTGGGGCAATCCAAATCTCGTTCAAGAAATTTATCAAGATCAACACTTGATTATTGTCAACAAACCAGAGGGTATTAAAACCCACGGTAACCAGCCAAATGAAATCGCCCTTCTTAACCATGTCAGTGCCTATGTTGGCCAAACCTGCTATGTCGTTCATCGTCTGGACATGGAGACCAGCGGTTTAGTCCTTTTTGCTAAAAATCCTTTTATCCTGCCTATTCTCAATCGCTTATTGGAGAAAAAAGAGATTGCTAGAGAATATTGGGCACTAGTTGATGGAAATATCAATAAAAAAGAACTTGTCTTCAAAGACAAAATTGGGCGTGATCGCCATGACCGCAGAAAACGAATAGTTGATAGAAAAAATGGGCAATATGCTGAAACGCATGTAAGCAGATTAAAACAATTTCCAAATAAAACTTCCTTGGTTCGTTGCAAGCTAAAGACAGGGCGAACCCATCAGATTCGTGTGCACCTTTCACATCATAACCTCCCTATTTTAGGTGACCCTCTCTATAATAGTAAATTAAAAACAAGTCGGCTTATGCTTCATGCCTTCCGTTTGTCCTTTACCCACCCGCTTACTTTAGAAAAGTTAAGTTTCACTGCTCTTTCAGATACTTTTGAAAAAGAATTAAAAAAGAATGGATGACACTATCATCCATTTTTCCATATAAAAAACAAGACCAAGAGGCCTTGTTTTTTAGGCTCTATAATATTTGTAGTGGGTAAATCCCCTATAGATATTATGGAGCCTATTTTGTTGTAGAAAAAAAGTTCCATATCATCTATAATGAAAAGCGATCAAACCATCATTAGAAAGAATCATATGGAACAATTACATTTTATCACAAAACTTCTCGATATTAAAGACCCAAACATCAAGATTCTAGATATCATCAATAGAGATAGTCACAAGGAAATCATCGCTAAATTGGATTATGAGAACCCACCTTGCCCTAATTGCGGAAGTCAAATGAAGAAATATGACTTTCAAAAACCTTCGAAAATTCCTTACCTTGAAACAACTGGTATGCCTACTAGAATTCTCCTTAGAAAGCGTCGATTCAAGTGCTATCATTGTTCAAAAATGATGGTTGCTGAGACTTCTCTCGTCAAGAAGAATCATCAAATCCCTCGTATCATCAACCAAAAAATTGCTCAGAAGCTGATTGAAAAAACTTCTATGACCGATATTGCTCATCAGCTGTCCATTTCAACTTCAACTGTCATTCGCAAGCTCAATGACTTCCGTTTTAAGCATGATTTTTCTCGTCTTCCTGAAATTATGTCATGGGACGAGTACTCCTTTACAAAGGGAAAGATGAGTTTCATTGCTCAAGATTTTGATAAGCTCAATATCATCACTGTTCTTGAAGGCAGAACACAAGCTATCATTCGAAATCACTTTCTTAAATATGATAGAGTCGTTCGATGTCGAGTGAAAATCATTACGATGGATATGTTTAGTCCTTACTATGACTTGGCTAAACAGCTTTTTCCAAACGCTAAAATCGTGTTGGATCGTTTCCATATTATCCAACATCTCAGCCGTGCTATGAGTCGTGTGCGTGTTCAAATCATGAATCAGTTTGAACGAAAATCCCATGAATACAAGGCTATCAAGCGTTACTGGAAGCTCATCCAACAGGATAGTCGAAAACTCAGCGATAAACGTTTTTATCGTCCTACTTTTCGTATTCACTTGACCAATAAAGAGATTCTAGACAAGCTTTTGAGCTATTCAGAAGACTTGAAACACCACTATCAGATCTATCAGCTCTTGCTTTTTCACTTTCAGAACAAAGACCCTGAGAAATTTTTCGGACTCATTGAGGACAATCAAAAGCAGGTTCATCCTATTTTTCAGACTGTCTTTAAAACCTTTCTAAAGAACAAAGAGAAAATCATCAACGCTCTTCAATTACCTTATTCCAACGCAAAATTGGAAGCGACCAATAATCTCATCAAACTTATCAAACGAAACGCCTTTGGATTTCGGAACTTTGAAAACTTCAAAAAAAGGATTTTTATCGCTCTGAACATCAAAAAAGAAAGGACGAATTTTGTCCTTTCTCGAGCTTAGCTGACTTCAACCCACTACAGTTGACAAAGAGCCGTTTTTTATCGACTCAAGAATTATTTAGCAATTTTTGCGAAGTATTCAAGAGTACGAACAAGTTGTGCAGTATATGACATTTCGTTGTCGTACCATGATACAACTTTAACCAATTGTTTACCGTCAACGTCAAGAACTTTAGTTTGAGTTGCGTCAAACAATGAACCGTAAGCCATACCTACGATATCTGAAGATACGATTGGATCTTCTGTGTAACCATATGATTCGTTTGAAGCTGCTTTCATAGCTGCGTTTACTTCATCAACAGTAACGTTCTTTTCACAAACTGCTACCAATTCAGTAACTGATCCAGTTGGGATTGGAACACGTTGTGCAGATCCGTCAAGTTTACCGTTCAATTCTGGGATAACAAGACCGATAGCTTTTGCAGCACCAGTTGAGTTAGGAACGATGTTTGCAGCACCAGCGCGAGCACGACGAAGGTCCCCACCACGGTGTGGTCCGTCAAGAATCATTTGGTCACCAGTGTAAGCGTGGATAGTAGTCATCAATCCTTCTACAACACCAAAGTTATCATGTAGAGCTTTAGCCATTGGAGCCAAGCAGTTTGTAGTACATGAAGCACCTGAGATAACTGTTTCAGTACCGTCAAGAACGTCGTGGTTAGTGTTGAATACAACTGTTTTTACGTCGTTTCCACCAGGAGCAGTGATAACAACTTTTTTAGCTCCACCTTTAAGGTGTTTTTCAGCTGCTTCTTTCTTAGCAAAGAAACCAGTAGCTTCAAGAACGATTTCTACACCGTCAGTAGCCCAGTCGATTTGTTCTGGATCACGTTCAGCAGAAACTTTGATGAATTTACCATTAACTTCAAATCCACCTTCTTTAACTTCAACAGTACCGTCGAAACGACCTTGAGTTGTGTCGTATTTCAACAAGTGTGCAAGCATAACTGGATCTGTAAGGTCGTTGATGCGAGTAACTTCAACACCTTCTACGTTTTGGATACGGCGGAAAGCAAGACGACCGATACGTCCGAAACCGTTAATACCAACTTTAACTACCATTAGTGATTTCCTCCTTATGAAAATCATGAAAATTTTATTGTGAAAAGAGTAACTTGAATCACTACAAATCACCTTTCAACAAACCTATTATATAACTATTTGAGTTTAATTGCAAGTACGGGCATTGTTTTTCTATGTTAGTTTCTTTTTAAGGCTATAAATCAAGAACTCCCTTACTATTCATATCGTAGCGATTCTACAGGATCCATTTTACTAATTTTACGTGCTGGGAAGTAGGCTGAGACATAACCAAGTAATAGAGCGAAAGCTAGAGTTCCTAAAATAGATAGAAGATTTAATTCAAAAACCTTCGTGATGGATGGGTAAAAATGGCTCACAATCGCATTCGCCAAACTTCCCACCCCTTGTGCAACCAAAAATGCCAATAGCAAGGCGATTCCTACAATCCAGATAGCCTCGTAAATAAAAATTCCTTTGACATCACGATTTTGATAACCAACTGCCTTCATGACACCTATTTCCTTAGAACGTTGCATGATATTGATGTAAATGATAATACCAATCATGACCGCTGCTACCACAATAGCTTGTGATGAAAGCACAATCAACAATCCTTGAATGACACGAATAAAGGTAATCACAATATCAAGAATCTTCTGCTGAGAAAGAACAGTATACTTCTTATTTTTCTGTAATTCTTCTGTTACCGCTTTTGTCTGTGATGGATCTTTGAGTTCCAAGATAAAATAAGATACAGCTTTTGTAAATCCAGCTTCTTTCAAAATCGTTTCCATTTGATTAGACGGCATGAAACTGTTGCTGTCCTCCATGTCATCTTCATCATTAATCACACGTACAATCTGAGTTTGAAATTGAGAAGTCTTGCTACCTTCAGCCCCATTTTCTACAATGCTTGCCGATACTGTTTTGCCTATAACATCACTAGCTGTCAGATTTTTCCCTGTTTGTTCATTCCAATTTTTCAGTAGACTCATCGGAATCGTCAAACCCTGCTCCTTTGCATCAGTGTATATAGGCCCTGCTAGCACTTTTTCTTTCTCATTACTGCTAACGGAGATACTTGTATCCTCATATAAACTCACAACTTGAGCATAAGATGGCATCGTTTGGCTCAGATCCATTTCTTGTCCATCTATAGTAATAGTTGACATGATCATCCCAAAAGGACTCTCCAAATATTTAATAGCTTCTTTCCCAACTGTATCCACGATATAGTTCTTATCATCTTGGTTCAAAAAGCCTCGTCCAGCATTCTCTGTGTTTAAAGCAATCTGAACTTGAGAAGGAATTTGACCTCCATTCGTATTTTCATCAATCATCGAAATCAAAGCATTTCCCAAGCCGAAAGAAATTAAGACTCCTACAAAACCGATTGAGGTTGCTAGCGCAATCAATAGATTACGCCACTTTCTTTCCAGAAAGTTATTTAAAGAAAGTTTGAATTTATTTTTCAATGATAATCCTTTATTTTTTGACTTCTTCAACGACTTCACCATCCTTCATTTTGATAATCACGTCTGCATATTCAGCAACCTCTGGGTTATGAGTTACAATCAATACTGTTTTTCCTGTTTGGGCTAAATTTTTAAATACCTCCAATACCTTTTCTTGGGATTGAGAATCCAGCGAACCCGTCGGCTCATCTGCTACAATCATATCTGGCTGATTTACCAATGCACGCGCTATTGCTACGCGTTGCTTTTGCCCGCCAGAAAGCTGTTTAACATTTTTAGCCATAAAAGGCTCCATGCCCAAGTTACTTAATTGTTCCTTTGCAATCATTGTCATCTCCCTGTCAGATAAATTTTTGACATAGAGAGGTAACTTGACATTGTCCAAGACAGACTGATGAGGAATGAGGTTAAAATTTTGAAATACAAATCCAATCTTATCTTTGCGAAATTGAGTTAGTTCAATCTCTGATAAGTCACGGAGGGATTCCCCTTTAAACTCTAAAACGCCTTCGTATTGTCTGTCTAGACCACTGATGATATTGAGTAGACTGGTTTTGCCACAGCCTGATGGACCGTAAATTGCAGTTATTTTCCCTTCTGCAATCTGCAGGTTAATATTCCTTAAAGCTTGCTCTTGATGCTTACCGTCCAAAATGTAAAACTTTGAAATATTTTTAATGGATAAAATGGACATTCTTTCCCCCTTATTTAAAACTGTTATCGTCATACATCATACTTACAGAAAATCCTTCAAGCGACATCAGCACTGATTTCTCCTATGGGCCTACTACTTAGAATTTTCTCTCTATTGCCTAGTTTGCTTCTGGATGTATATCAAGTAAAATTCATTGTAACAAAAAAGCGACATTTCACCAATGACAGAAATGTCACTCCTATAAACCCTTTAACGATATCTTTCTAGGTCCTCAGCCCATTCATTATCTAAACTAACGATTAACTTCTCATTACCAAACATCCTCGCCATCATTTTTGCTTCTTCATACTTTTGTTTGGCTGTATCATAATCAGTCCGAAGATAATATTTCCACTCCACCATCAAGACAATCGGTTGTTTTTGAAAATCTCGTGTTTTCTCAGAAATCCAATTAAGTTTTTCCACTGCCAACTTAAATAATTCTAAATCGTTAAGCAATTCACAACTACCTAAGCCAGCAAACAATACATCTCGAACTAGAAATAAGTCTTCAGTATGAATTTTTTCTACTCTATCACAAACTTTTTGAAACATTGATTGAAGTTGTATCTGCTTACTAATAGCTAACTGTCCTATTTTTATATACTCTAAATAACTACATAAAAAATACAATCTAATTTTTAAAAAATCTGAAAACGAAAATTCGCTTTGATTACAAAGTTCTTCCAAATATTCATCTACAAGTGAAAGGCCATACTCTTCATTATCAGTCGCCCTCACCTCATCTATAGCTTGAAGACAATCCACTATCCCCTTCTCATCACGTGGCAAATCATCATAAAAACACTCAAAAATCTCATCAAAATATTCTTCTTTTTGTTCCTGCAACTCTTTGTCTCCGTAGTCAGGATGATGAAGAAGAAAGTATTTTAATTCTTGGTAACGCTTGGGTAATTCCTTATAGTCTGGCATCAAGACGTAGGACGGAATTTCTAATCTATCTGCAATATATTTCAGTGTTTTTATAGTGGGACGAAATTCTCCTTTTTCGATTCGCACCAATTGACGCACTGATAATTCAGACTCATCCCCGCAAAAAATAGGGCGACTAAGTCCTTTCTCTTCTCTAAGAAGTCTTACCTTTTCCCCTAAATCATTCATCTCTTAGATTTCTCCCTCGCACGATTATCAAAGCTTTGATTTTCAAATAAACATATGCGATGATTATACCATTTTCCAAATAGAAGGCTCTATAATATTTGTAGTGGGTAAATCCCCTATAGATATTATGGAGCTATTTTGTTGTAGAAAAAAAGTCCCATATGACCTATAATGAAAAGCGACAAAACAACTCATTAGAAAGATTCATATGGAACAATTACATTTTATCACAAAACTTCTCGATATTAAAGACCCAAACATCAAGATTCTAGATATCATCAATAGAGATAGTCACAAGGAAATCATCGCTAAATTGGATTATGAGAACCCACCTTGCCCTAATTGCGGAAGTCAAATGAAGAAATATGACTTTCAAAAACCGTCTAAGATTCCTTACCTCGAAACGACCGGTATGCCTACTAGAATTCTCTTGAAAAAGCGTCGATTCAAGTGCTATCAGTGCTCAAAAATGATGGTGGCTGAGACTCCTCTAGTAAAGAAGAATCATCAAATCCCTCGTATCATCAACCAAAAGATTGCGCAAAAATTGATTGAAAAAACTTCTATGACCGATATTGCTCATCAGCTTGGCATTTCAACTTCAACTGTCATTCGCAAGCTCAATGACTTCCGTTTTAAGCATGATCTTTCTCGTCTTCCTGAAATTATGTCATGGGACGAGTACTCCTTTACAAAGGGAAAGATGAGTTTCATTGCTCAAGATTTTGATAATCTCAATATCATCACTATTCTTGAAGGCAGAACACAAGCTATCATTCGAAATCACTTTCTTAAATATGATAGAGTCGTTCGATGTCGAGTGAAAATCATTACGATGGATATGTTTAGTCCTTACTATGACTTGGCTAAACAGCTTTTTCCAAACGCTAAAATCGTGTTGGATCGTTTCCATATTATCCAACATCTCAGCCGTGCTATGAGTCGTGTGCGTGTTCAAATCATGAATCAGTTTGAACGAAAATCTCATGAATACAAGACTATCAAGCGCTACTGGAAACTCATCCAACAGGATAGTCGTAAATTGAGTGATAAACGCTTTTATCGCCCTACTTTTCGTATGCACTTGACCAATAAAGAGATTCTAGACAAGCTTTTGAGCTATTCAGAAGACTTAAAACACCACTATCAGATCTATCAGCTCTTGCTTTTTCACTTTCAGAACAAAGATCCTGAGAAATTTTTCGGACTCATTGAGGACAATCAAAAGCAGGTTCATCCTATTTTTCAGACTGTCTTTAAAACCTTTCTAAAGAACAAAGAGAAAATCATCAACGCTCTTCAATTACCTTATTCCAACGCAAAATTGGAAGCGACCAATAATCTCATCAAACTTATCAAACGTAACGCCTTTGGATTTCGGAACTTTGAAAACTTCAAAAAAAGAATTTTTATCGCTCTGAACATCAAAAAAGAAAGGACGAATTTTGTCCTTTCTCGAGCTTAGCTGACTTCAACCCACTACAGTTGACAAAGAGCCAATAGAATTACAAAAAAGAGACAGGATTCCTCCTGCCTCTAGGCTGATAACAATTATTTACGGCGTCCTGGTCTTTCTTTGTAGCCATAGTAAGAATCTTCGATGATTTCTTGCATATGGTCAACCATTGGAAGGCGTGGGTTAGCTGGTGAACATTGGTCTTCGTAAGCAAGGAAGGCTAATTCACGTGAATGTTCTTTCCATTCTTTTTCGTCGATACCTTGTGCTTTGAAGTTCATTTGGATACCTACGCGCTCACCAAGTTCATAGACAGCTTTTGCGTAAGATTCCACACCTTCTTCTGGAGTAGAAGCCGGAAGCCCAAGCATACGAGCGATATCTTGGTATTTTTCATCTGCACGGTAGTAGTTGTACTTAGGCCATGTTGCTGTCTTAGCTGGACGCGTACCGTTGTAGCGGATGACATATGGAAGCAAGATTGCATTTGTACGACCGTGGATTGTGTGGAATTGCGCACCAATCTTATGAGCCATTGAGTGAGAAATACCTAGGAAGGCATTGGCAAAGGCCATACCAGCGATTGTTGAAGCGTTATGCATTTTCTCGCGTGAATGGAAGTCTGCGTTCTTAACTGAGCTTTCAAGGTTTTCGAATACAAGTTTGATAGCTTGAAGCGCAAGACCGTCAGTGTAGTCGCTAGCCATTTGTGATACGTAAGCTTCAGTTGCGTGAGTCAATACGTCCATACCAGTATCAGCAGCTACAAATCCAGGAACAGTCAATACCAAAGCAGGGTCTACGATTGCCACAGTTGGTGTCAATGAGTAGTCAGCAATTGGGTATTTGCGGTTGTTTGCTTTATCAGAGATAACGGCAAATGGTGTCACCTCAGATCCTGTACCAGATGTAGTTGGAATCGCGATGAATTTAGTCTTCTTACCAAGCAATGGGAATTTGAAGGCACGTTTACGGATATCCATGAATTTTTGTACAAGGTCACGGAAGTCCACTTCTGGTTGCTCGTAGAAGAGCCACATTACTTTAGCAGCGTCCATTGGTGATCCACCACCAAGAGCAATGATTGTATCTGGTTTGAAGGAACGCATAATCTCAGTACCACGTTCAACTGTAGTGATATCTGGATCTGGTTCTACATCTGCAAAGATTTGGTAAACAACCTTATTGCGACGAAGGTCAAGTTGTTCGATGATACGATCAAGGAAGCCAAGCTCTACCATAGCGTGGTCAGTAACGATCATGACACGCTCAACGTCACGACATTTTTGAAGGTATTGAATTGAATCACGTTCAAAGTATGTTTTTGAAGGAAGTTTCATCCATTGCATGTTATTTCTCCGTCTTCCGACTTTTTTGATATTCAAGAGGTTAATGGCGCTAACGTTATCCCCAACTGAGTTACGTCCGTAAGAACCACATCCGAGTGTCAATGATGGCAAGAAGGCATTATAAACATCCCCGATACCACCGAAAGTAGAAGGTGAGTTACAGATAACACGAATAGCTTTAACAGCTTTACCAAATTCTTTAGTCAATTCTTCATCAGCTGTATGGATAGCTGCTGAGTGCCCAAGACCGTTAAATTCAACCATTTGACGAGCTTTTGCAATACCGTCTTCGCGACTTTCAGATTTCAAAACTGCGATAACTGGTGATAATTTTTCACGAGTCAACGGCTCGTTTTCGCCAACTTCTTTACATTCTGCAGCAAGAATGTTTGTTCCTTCTGGAACTGTAAATCCTGCTTGCTCTGCAATCCAAATTGCTGGTTTACCAACGATGTCAGCGTTTAATTTTGCACCAGCACAGTTTTTGCTATTTGCTTTCACGCCGAAGCAGAATTCTTCTAGAAGGGCTTTTTCTTTTTTGTTTACAAAGTAAGTGTGATAAGATTTGAACTCTGCTACAAATTCATCGTAAATTTCTTTATCAATGATAACCGCTTGCTCTGAGGCACAGACCATACCATTGTCAAATGATTTAGACATGACGATATCGTGTGCAGCTTGGCGGATGTTAGCTGATTTTTCAACATAAGCTGGAACGTTTCCGGCACCTACCCCAAGAGCTGGTTTACCACATGAGTATGCAGCTTTAACCATGGCATTACCACCTGTTGCAAGGATTGTTGCAACACCTTCGTGGTTCATAAGTGCACTAGTTGCTTCCATAGATGGTTCAGTGATCCACTGTACACAGTTTTCAGGCGCTCCTGCTTTAATAGCAGCATCACGAACGATTTGAGCTGCGTGAGCTGATGATTCTTGAGCTGATGGGTGGAAGGCAAAGACGATTGGATTACGTGTCTTCAATGAAATCAACGCTTTAAAGATTGCTGTTGAAGTTGGGTTTGTTGTAGGAGTGATACCACAAACAACACCAACCGGTTCAGCGATGAGAGTCAAACCTGTTACATCGTCTTCTTCGATAATGCCAACTGTTTTAGTGTGACGCATGTTGTTTACTACGTGCTCACAAGCAAACAAGTTCTTAGTTGCTTTATCCTCAAATACACCACGCCCTGTTTCTTCAAAGGCATGTAAAGCCAATTCTCCGTGGGCATCCAAAGCTGCCACTGAAGCTTTTGCTACGATGTAGTCAACCTGCTCTTGGTTCAACTTACGCATTTCTTCAAGGGCAACGAGAGCTTTTTGCACCAAACCATCGACATGCTTTTCAGCAGCAAGTTTCTTTTCCTCTGGTGTCACAGTTTTTTTATCAGCCATATTTTCCTCCATAGCTTTCAAGGATTGCAAGTCCTTTGTTAATTTTTTCACAAGTTTATTATAACGCATTATTTCAACTTTGTAAACAGTTTCATAAACATTTCACAAAGAATTTTTAGTTCCTTGTGAAATGTTTTTCATTTTCTTTTCTTATCAGGCTTTTTCTTCAAAGTTTGTGAAATTTATTTCAAATATTTTTTATTTCACAAACTTGTTTGGAAGAAGGACTTGGAAATTGATAGATTTTCTAGTAAGCGCTTACTTTTTATTTCTAACAATACCTCCTTTGATAAGGAGGCTTTATTTTTGTTGAAAAATGCCTTGTTTAAAAGTCCCTTCATAAACGACTTCTTGTTCAGTTGTTAGTTTTCCTTTTCCATCAGCCTGACCATTTACAAAATCACCCTCGTATGTCCAGCCTTCTTTAGATTGAAAGGTACCTTTTCCATTGAATGCTCCATTTTTGAAACCACCTGTATATTGGTCTCCATTTTGGAAGGTAATGGTACCTTGCCCATTCATTTTTCCACGGACAAGACTGCCATCGTAAACAATCGTTCCATTATCAAGCTTTAGAACACCTTTTCTGGGCATATTTAGAAAAAAGACGAGTACAGCACAAAAAACAATGACAACTACTGCTAGAGTCTCTAAAAGTGGACGAGTCAGATAGACAAGATACTTTTTGTAAAAATTCTTAAGATTTTCCATCTTCACTCTCCTTTTTTAAACGTTCTAACCAAGCTTGACAACCCTCTTGAACACGCTGATAGGTCTCCTCAAAATCTCCTGTATACCAAGGATCTGGAACACTTTCAGATGCAAATGAGTATATCTTATCTTGACAGCCTACTGGACACATCTGACGTAAGTCAGAAACATTTGAAGCATCCATTCCGATAATATAATCAAAGGATTCAAAATCTTCCTTACTAATCTGAAGCGATGTTTTGCCTTTTTCATAAGGAATCTCATACTCTTGAAAAATCCCTTGAGTTCCCTTATGAATCGGATTGCCATGTTCCCAAGAGGACGTCGCTCGACTTTGGATTTCATAATTATCTGTCATTGATTTCATAACAAACTCGGCCATAGGGCTACGGCAAATATTTCCCAGACAGACAAAGACTAGTTTTTTCATCCCATTTCCTTTCTTTTATAGAAAAACGGGAGTTAGTAATCCCGTTTTATTTTTCAATTGCACCTTCTAATGAAGCTGTTTCTTTAAGCGGTAACACGGTCTTGATAGCTGCTAGTTCAAAAGTCAAGTAAACTCCATCTACATCAAGAACAATCGTTCTCTTCTCAGTATCTACTTCATCCACTGTTCCGTAGAGTCCACCGATTGTGATCACTTCATAGCCTTTTTGAAGCTTGTTCAAACTTTCCATACGCTTTTGTGCTTGTTTCTTTTGAGAACGTTGCATAAAGAACATCAAGGCAAACATACCTACAAGCATGATCACAAATGTTAAATTTGGACTAATATTTTCCATAGTATTTTCTCCTTTGTATTTTACATAGGACTACTATATCAAATTTCAGCTACTTTTACAAGATTGTGCCTTGTTTTTATGGTTATAAAAAATCAGAGTTTTCACTCTGATTTTTGTGATTATTTCAAGTTTTGAACAACTTTGACTAGATTTTCAACTGTAAATCCGTACTCTGCCAATACTTTTGGTGCTGGGGCAGAGGCTCCAAAGGTATCAATACCGAGAACGGCTCCATCAAGACCAACGTATTTATACCAGTTTTGAGTTGCTCCCATTTCGACTGCTACACGACGACGGACTGCATTTGGTAGGATTTCTTCTTTGTATGCTGCATCTTGCGCATCAAAGACATCTGTAGATGGCATGCTAACCACGCGCACCTTGTCACCTTGGCTTGCCAATTCTTTAGCGGCTGCAACAGCGAGATTAACCTCTGAACCACTCGCAATCAAGATAGTGTCGAAGCCTGCTGCATTTTCATAAACGACATAAGCACCTTTCGCAACCTTGTCAAAGTCTGTTCCTTCCTCAACAGTCAAGTTTTGACGAGTCAAGACAAGAACAGTCGGTGTTTTCTCGCTCTTAACTGCTTGATACCAAGCTGCTTGTGTTTCACGTGCATCAGCAGGACGGAAAACATTAAGGTTTGGAATCGCACGAAGACCTGCCAAGTGCTCAATTGGTTCATGAGTTGGACCATCTTCACCAACTGCGATTGAATCGTGAGTGAAGACATAAGTCACCGGAAGACCTTGTAAGGCGGACAAACGAACTGCTGCTTTAAGGTAGTCTGAGAATACGAAGAAAGTTCCACCATAAACTCGAAGTCCACCGTGAAGAGCCATTCCGTTCAAGACAGTACCCATTGCAAATTCACGAACACCAAACTGAATGTTACGGTTCAAGCGATTAGCATCGTCTTGAAGTGCGTCAGTCTTGATATAAGTCATGTTTGAGTGAGCAAGGTCTGCTGATCCACCAAGGAAGGTTGGTAACTTAGCCGCCACAATATTCAAGGCATCTTGGCTTGAATTACGAGTTGCTTGAGAGAAGCCATTTTCTAAGGCTGGGAAGTCTGCTGGAGTCACTTCAACTGGATCACGGCCGTCGATGATGGCTTCTACTTCTGCAGCCAATTCTGGGTGAGCTTCCTTATAATCTGCGACTAGTTTTGTCCATGCTCCATAGGCTGATGCGCCACGGTCTGCAACATGTTCTTTGAAATCAGCATATACTTGTTCTGGGATTTCAAATGGTTCATAGTCCCAACCGAGCGCTTGGCGAGTTGCTGCAGTTTCATCTGCTCCAAGAGGAGCACCGTGTACAGCATTAGTTCCTTGCTTGTTTGGAGAACCGTATCCAATAACAGTCTTCACTTCAATCAAAGATGGTTTGCCTGAAGCTTTAGCTGTTTCGATAGCAGCATGGATTGCTTCCAAGTCTGTTCCATCTTCTACCAAGGCAGTATGCCAACCGTAGGCATTGTAACGGTCACGAACACTTTCTGTAAAGGAATCCTTTGTTTCGCCATCCAAGTTGATGTCATTTGAATCATAAAGGACAACCAGCTTATCTAGTTTTTGCAAGCCTGCGTATGAAGCTGCCTCGCTTGAGACACCTTCCATCAAGTCTCCGTCTCCACAGATAACATAGGTATAGTGGTCAAAGATATTGTAGCCTTCGCGGTTATACTTCGCTGCAAGGAAACGTTCTGCTTGGGCAAAACCAGTAGCAGTTGAAATCCCTTGTCCTAGAGGACCTGTCGTAGCATCAATTCCCGCTGTATGGCCAAATTCTGGGTGACCAGGTGTTTTTGAACCCCATTGACGGAAGCGCTTGATCTCATCCATACTAACATCTTCAAAACCAGAAAGATGAAGAAGAGCATAAAGGAGCATTGAACCATGGCCTGCTGAAAGAATAAAGCGGTCGCGGTTAATCCAGTTTGGTTTAGCTGGATTGATACGAAGTTGTTTTGTAAAGAGGCTATAAGCCATTGGAGCCGCTCCCATAACCACACCTGGGTGACCTGAGTTGGCTTTATTAATAGCGTCAATACCTAGGAAACGAATTGCATTAACAGATAGATTTGACATAGAATTTCCTTTCTATTTGAGGTGATTATTGGATCACACATTCTATTTTACTATTATATGAAAATTATCCGTATCATGCAACATACGGATAACCTCCAAAGAATATTTTTATATTATAGCAAAGCTTTAAATTGAATGTTAGAGTCTTGTTCAAAACAATCATCAAAACCACGTGGATGATGGTATTCTACTAAGTGTTGATCTTGAGGATAAGTGTACTTACCGCCAACTTCCCAGATAAATGGATGGAAATCGTATTGCAAGCGATCTTTTCTCATTTTCCAAAGTTCTAGAATCTCATTAGTAGAAGCCATGAAGTTAGACCAGATATCATAGTGAACTGGGATAATGACTTTGGTACGCAGATTTTCTGCCATACGAAGAAGGTCGATAGATGTCATTTTATCTTGGATACCTACCGGATTTTCACCATAGTTATTCAAAGCAACATCAATTTTAAAGTCTTTACCATGTTTTGCAAAATAGTTTGAGAAGTGAGAATCTGCACCATGATAGATGGTTCCACCTGGTGTTTCAAAGATATAGTTAACAGCCTTTTGAGCCATTTCTTCATCTGTAACAGCTAAGCCAGCAAGTTCACCGTCTGTCTCATCAGCACCGTTCACTGGGAGAGTTACCAAGCAAGTACGGTCAAATGATTCTACTGCATGAATCTTCATATCTTTTAATTCGATAGTGTCACCTGGTTTAACAACAATGATACGTTCTTTTGGAACACCCCATCCTTCCCAGATTCGTCCACAGTGGTAAGGACCGATAAACTTAACATGCTCTAACTTAGGATTGTTGAGAATTGCTGCAGCTGTGTATGGGTCGATATGATCACTGTGGAAGTGTGAAACTAAGTAATAGTCTAGTTCGTTGATAGCAAACGGATCGATAACCATTGGCTGAACACGTAAGTTTGGTTGCAACTTACGAACACCTGCCATATTTGCCATTTGGTGCCCACGAACCATATCTTTCACTTTTTTGGTTGATTTTCCACGGTTTGACCAAAGGTCCATGACAACGTTAGCACCACCTGGTGTCTTAATCCAAGTACCACAGTTGCCTAACCACCACATGGCAAAGTTGCCTTCAGGTACGACTTCTTCTTCGATTTCTTCGTTCAACCATGTTCCCCACTCTGGGAAAGTAGCTAAAATCCATGACTCTCTTGTAATTTCTTTGACGTTTGGCATATGTTGCCTCCTTTGGATATAATTGTTATCTTTGAGATTAGTATACCACCCTTCAAAACACTAAAAAAGACCAAGAAAAACACAGGTTTGTGTTCATCATTGGACTGTCCTTCAAATATCTTCCAAAAAAGCTTGAACTACTATTTCTTGATTTATAAGTGTTTGAACCTCTTCTTGGAACTTACTAGCCAACTTGCTGTCTACAATATAAGACGAAATAAGACTAGAAAGATTTTCACTGAAACTTTTGCTCTCATTACGAAATATATTGTGTTTAAGATAGTCTAGTATTTTTAAAATATCTTCTGCTTCAAGGATAGGATTAACCTTTAAAATCGGAAATCTGCTATCCAAATCATCATTAGTAGTAATCACTACATCAACTTGTGCAATATCTTCCACACTCTTAAATTGTTCTGTTGTAAATACAGTGCCAATTTGCTCATTGGGAAAATAAAGTTTGCATTGTTTCAGCAAAAGTCTCGAAACCGCAACACCTTCATCACAAACGAGATAAACTTTTTTCATATTTTTTTGAGACGATGGTGTATACTTTAAAAAGCCTCCAATATGAATCGTCAAATAGGCAACATCATCGTCTGTTAGCCGAATAAACCATGCTCCTTCTAAAATTTCCGCAGATTTTCTAGTGACTAAAAATAATTCTCCATACTTGGATCGAATTTGTTTTGTTAGAGGATTTTTAGAAAAAATACCGTAAGTCTTTCTAAATAACAAGGCTTTACAGTGGATCATCAAATTTCGTAACAAATCATCCTTGTTCTCAATCTCCATTCGGATTTGTGATTCAAAATACCAGATAAATTCTTCTAAAGCAAGTTTTAATTGCCGAAAATCATCGCTTTCTGCATGAATATCCAAATCTTTACGATAGGAGAGGAGAAGAACAGCTACAAGAGAAACTTCAAGTTCTGACAAAGTAATTTCAAACTTTTGAAACAACCGTTCTCCTAATTTCTTAGATACCTGATACTCTATTCTTTTTCTTATCAAAGAAAATTCTTTCTCTATATCCTTATGTCTTTCTTGATACTGTTCAACATTATGACAGCTTAACAGCAAATAAGGTAGAATCTGCAACATAAAAGTTACTTCATGATGGTTTATTTTCTTCCCTAAATCTTGTTCAACTAAAGGAACCTGTTCCTTAAAAAATTGGTTCATTTCAACAGAAAGCAAACACTCATCATCTAACCTCTCTTTCATCTTATCTTCTAAAATAGATACAAAAGTGGTATTTTCTTCCATAAAAATATGATATAGAAGCGATTGAAGATACTGAATTTTATTAAGAGGGTGGGCATGAAGATGGTATCCCTGTGACTTGCTCACTTGCAAGGTCACCTGATATTGTTCCAAGGTTAGCTGATAACGAATACTATTCAAATCATTGAGAACAGTATTCCTAGATACCTCTGTTAACTCCATCAATTTTTCAATCGTAATACGTTCTTTAGAAATACCTATCCATAGTAACATTATCATCATACGTTCATGCGCACTCATGATATAATCGTAGGAATCTACTTCCGATAATAGTTCACAACAAGCATCTCTCTGCTCTTCCGTTAAGTGAATACCAATCCGTGGAATACTATTGATGTGAAGCGCCTCGTCACCCAGAGCAGCATTGATTTTGTCAATGTGATAATAAATTTTCCTTCTTGACTCTTTCAAATCTTTTGAAATCGTCATAATCGTTTTGGACGTTTCTTGATCCATCAAATATTGAAGCAAGTCACAGCTCGCCTTATCTAAAACCATAATTCATACTCCTCTATTTGTCAATCGCTTCCAAAACAACTTTATAATGGTATCACATTCGTAAAGACTTTGCAATTATATGCTGTAAACTCTTACCATTGGATATTTACAACTACAAAAGCGAGGCTTGGATCGCAAGGTCCTAGCCTCTTTTCAATTCATTTTCTTATTTCTTTTGACCGTAATAAGCATTTGGCCCATGCTTACGTTGGTAGTGTTTTTCTAGGATGTACTGAGGAGCAGGTTCAACTCTTGGATTGATTTGCTCTGTGAAGCGATTCATCTTAGATACTTCCTCTAGTACAACTGAGTGATAAACAGCATTTTCTGGATTTTTGCCCCAGGTAAACGGACCGTGATTGCGCACGACAATCCCTGGAACTTCAACTGGATTAAGACCACGACGCTCAAACTCTTCCACGATGACCAGGCCAGTATCTTTTTCATAGGCCACTTCTACTTCATCCTTAGTCAAACTACGAGCGCAAGGGATTGAACCGTAGAAATAATCCGCATGGGTTGTCCCATAGAAAGGAATATCACGGCCTGCCTGAGCCCAACCAACAGCTTCTGTCGAATGGGTATGGACCACACTATCAATCTCTGGCCAAGCCTTATATAACTGCACATGAGTTGGAAGGTCCGAAGATGGTCTTAAATCTCCTTCTAGAATCTTGCCATCCAGGTCAGTTACCACCATGTTTTCAGGTGTCAATTCGTCATAATCTACGCCTGATGGTTTGATAACAATGACACCGAGTTCGCGATTGACTTCAGATACATTGCCCCAGGTAAATTTAACAAGTCCATGTTTTGGCAATGATTGATTGGCATCACAGACTCGTTTACGCATAGCATTAATTACTTGATTCATCTTACATCAAACCTGCTTTCTTAATGAGTGGATAGAGAAAAGCTTGCGCCTCTTGAATGGCTGCGCGTGTTTCTTCTACAGTTTCACAATTTTCAGACCACATTTCGATGAGGAAAGGACCATTATAATTGGTTTGTTTTAAAATATTGAAAGCTTCTTCCCATTTGACACAGCCTTGCCCAAAAGGTACATCTCGGAATTGGCCCTTTGAACTTTCTGTCACTGCATAAGTATCCTTGAGATGGAGAGCTGCGACTGCATGATGGCCAAGATAAAATTCACTGTAGACATCATTATGCCATGCAGACACATTCCCAATATCTGGATAGACAAAGAGGTAGGGAGAGTCAATCTCTTTTTCTACAGCCAAGTATTTTTCGATGCTATTGAGGAAAGGATCATCCATAATTTCGATGGCAAGTAGCACCTGAGCTTCTTCTGCCCAATCACAAGCTTTTCTCAAATTTTTGATAAAACGTTGGCGTGTCTGGGGTGACTTTTCCTCATAGTAAACGTCGTAACCAGCTAATTGAATCGTACGAACTCCCAAATCCTGAGCTAATTCGATACATTTTTTCATGAGTTCCAGAGATTTTTCCTCTAGAACTGGATCGTTTGATCCCAATGGGTAACGACGATGACCTGAAAAACAGATAGAAGGAATACGAACTCCAGTTTCATAAATCGCTTTGACAACTTCCAAGCGCTCTTCCTTGCTCCAGTCAAGTCTTGCTAAACGCTCGTCACGTTCATCAATAGACATCTCGACAAAATCAAAGCCTAACTCCTTAGCAAAATTTAAACGTTCTAGCCAAGTAAAGTGGGTCGGGGTTGCCTTTTCATAAATTCCAATTGGACGTGCCATGGTTTACCCCCAAATTCGTTTGATTTCATCCTTGAAGGCACGCGCTGCTCCTGCTGGATCCGCAGCCTCCGTAATTCCACGACCTGCGATAAAGGTAAAGACATCAACGCCTTCAAAGAGTTTAAGAGTATCTACATCTAGACCACCTGTTACAGAAACACGGAAGCCCATGTCAATGAGTTTTTTAACCTTATTAAGGTCTTTTTCCCCCCAAGTTTCACCAGCAAGAAGGGCATCACGAGATTGGTGATAGATAGCTTGTGAGATACCAGCATCTAGCCAAAGCTGAGCTTGTTCAAAAGTCCAATCACCATAAAGCTCGATCTGGATTTCGCCTCGGTCCCCACGTTCAGCCTTGATAGCCTTTAGAGCGGCTTCCATAGTAGGGATGGTTGCACAACAGATACAAGTCATCCAATCTGCTCCACGAACGGCATTATTTTTGGCAACTGTTCCACCAGCATCAGCACATTTTGTATCTGCCACAATAATCTTATCTGGGAAAAGGCTACGTAAGACTTCAACCAGTTCACTTCCAACTTGAAGCAAGCAAACAGTTCCAGCTTCGATAATATCTACTTCCTGACCAACAGAAACAGCTGCTTTAATCGCTCCTTGCAAGTCTGAATGGTCTAATGCAACTTGTAAATTAGGTATTCTTTTTGTCATTTCTTTATTCCTCTTTCTAACTTTCCAAATCCAATCCTTCAAGATAAGGGCTATCCTTAGATTCTTCGATCATCGCCAAGACATCTTCTTTAGTCTGGCAAGCCTGTAAACGTGCAATAGAATCTTCTAATTCAAATAAGGCTATGATTTGTGGAATGGCTACACTTGTGTGAATTTTTGAGCTTGTTGCTGCTAGTGCCAACAGAACAGAGACCTCTTTCCCATCTGAAAATACAACAGGATTTTGCAAGGTAATCAATGAAAAGGCATCTCTTTGCACTCCAGCTTCAGGTCTAGCATGGGGCATAGCCATACCTGGCATCAAGATATAGTAAGGACCATACTCTTCTGTCGATTCGATGATAGCATCGTAATACTCTGGCAAAATCGCCCCACTTTCAATCAAGGGATCTACTGCTACCCTGACTGCTTCCTTCCAATCTTTAGCCTCTAACCCTAGTCGGATCGAGTCATTTTCAATTAAAGCTTGTTTTAAATTCATATCTGCCTCCTTTATTTAAAGAGGGAGAAGGACAGAAACGATGACTCCCAGTTTCTGTCCAGCCCCCTCCAACCTTTTACTGTAGTGCTTGACTGAGTTTTTCAGTGATTTCTTTATCATCCATCAAGTTGTCAAGCCCGATTAACTTCCCATTAGTCCGACCTTCCAATTCTTGGATCAAATGAAGAGAAGCGATTACGATGTCATAGCCTGCTGCTAAACCTTTTGCTTCACCGACACTGCATGAATTGACTGTAAAATCTGTTTGATTAAGTTTACGGAGGGCATTTTCAACCTTCATCTTGATAACCATAGATGAACCCATTCCATTTCCACACGCTGCTAATACTTTAACCATTTTATTTCTCCTTTTCTAGACACTAAGCTTCTTCTTGAACTTCACCCTTGTAATATTTCTCTTTATCTTTTGCTTTGGCAAATTGAAGTTGAGGAATAACAAGCAAGAAGAGACACACAAGTACATAACCAACAATACCGAGGTATTTGAAGATATAGCCAAATCCAAGCCATGGGAATTCAAAGTCGATATTTCCATGGTAACCACCGTAAGATGCTAAGTCGAGAAGGGCTACACAGAGAGCTCCTAGAGCAACTTGTAGGACACCTGAAATGAAGGATAGGATAACGGCTGCTTTCCATCCGCCACGCTTATCAGCATAGACCGCGATGGCTGCATTATCAAAGAACACTGGTACAAATCCTGTAATAATAAGGACAGGGTTTTTAAAGACGATGAGCAAGACAATTGTAATCAATTGACCAATCAAACCAAAGGCAAATCCTGACAAGACCGCATTTGGAGAACCAAATCCATAAGAAGCTGCAACGTCAACCGCTGGGAATGAACCAGGCAACAATTTGTTTGAAATACCTTGGAAGGCATTTGTCAACTCAGATACGAACATGCGGACACCTTGCATCAAAACGAACAAGTAAACAGAGAAGGTGAAAGCTGTTTGGATAATGTACATAAAGAAATCTTGTTTTGCAGGATTAAATAGAGTTCCTGAAGTGATGACTTCTTTATTAGACATAATGTCTGGACCCAAGATTAAAAGAATAGCTCCGAAGAATACGAGCATCAAGGTAGCAGATGCAACAACTGTATCGTGGAAAATTGAGAGGAATTTAGGCAATTTAAGATTGTCTAGACTTTCTTCCTTCTTACCAAAGCGTCCTGCTACTTTATCTACAAACCAGATTGCAAATTGTTGTTGGTGACCAATCGCAAATCCGCCACCACCAGTCAAGCGTTGAGTTGCCTCAACAGTCATATTTGAACTAACTGCCCAGTAAAGGCCACAGATGATACCGATAGCTGCTGTACCGTAAGCATTGCGCAATTGTGGGACTAAGAATAGAACCATAAGAGATACAGTCGCAGCTTGTTGTACCATGATGTGACCAGTAATAAAGAGGGTTCTTACTTTTGTAATCTTGCGTAGAGCTACAAGTAAGATATTTACTCCAAAACCGATCAATAGAGCTGTAGTTGCAGTCCCAACGAAATCTGGAAACTCTGCTGCAATTTTGTTGTTTGCTGCAGCAAGTCCAAAGTAAGGGTCAATAACCGCTGCACCGATTTGGAATTTATAGTTAAGGGCTGCCAAGATTGGACGGAAGGTTGTAACCAAACCACCAGCACCCACGTTGAGCAACATATACCCTACTGTTGCTTTAACGAAACCTGAGAAAACGTCATGAGCAGGTTTTTTCAAAAGTGCGTATCCTATTAGCACCAATAAACCTACGAAAAATGCGGGATTCTGCAAAATATTGCTAGAAAACCAATTTAGAACACTTGAAATGACTTCCATAATTGTTCTCCTTTTGAATTGTTTTTGTAAGTTTATTATATAATGTGAAAACGGAAACAAAAAGACCAAGAATTACACAGCGGACTGTTCACTCTTGGACTGTATGATTTATGATATTTTAATGATTATCTTATTTTCTTGTAGCTAGATAAAATGGAAGAATTTTGTCATAAGATTTCAGTAGAGCTTTTACGATTTCTTCTTCAGATGAATTTGCAGTCACTGGAACGTCTACCTTAACTAAAACTTTTCGGACTTCCTGATGGGATAGTTTTTCTCTTAAAACTTGGCGATTTTCCTCAGTAGCCTCCATCTTTTGACTTTCTCCATCTGAGTAGACTAGATAGTAAATCCCTTCTACCACCGGAACTTCTAAGACCTTGGTTTGTTTGTCTAATGTTCGCTCATCCTTCTTGCGCTCGATAAAACTAACTTCTAGTGAAACTCCAAAATCAGAAGGGCTTCCATACAAACGAAGGGCCAACATAGGTTCTGTCACTCTTCCCTCACGCTGCAAATAGGCCCAGAAATGGGGTCGCAAACGTTGGGCTTGGTTCATCCACTGGCTAGTCTGTTGGAGTTGCCATTCTGGATGGTTTACTTGAAAGGCTTTGGCTAGCCCTGTAAAAGCTTTTCGTGCCTCTTGACCTTTGTGGCGCAATTCCAGCATTTTCTCTCGCTCTGCTCCCGCTTTATCTGGATTACGATACTGGATCCCAGCAAAGTCCAGATAATCTCTTATCTTACTCAACATTCGATTAACCTCCTCTAGCTAGCAAAAAATCAGGATAAACCTGATTTTACTTATTCTGTATCTACAACGACATAGCGATTTGGCTCATCACCCTCAGAGTAACTAGTCACGCCATCCATACGTGAAATAATACGATGAATAATCTTGCGTTCACTATTTGACATAGGATCTGTTTGATGACTACGACCTTCTTCTAAAACACGAGTCGCCAATTTTTGCGCATAGGTCTGCAAAACTTCTGCACGGTGTTCAACGTAATCATTGACATTGATTGTGATGTAGAAGGTTCTTGAATAGCGGTTGTAAAGATAATTTTGAGCCAATAGTTGCAAGGCCTTCAAAACTTTGCCATGGTAACCGATAATACGACCTGGTTCGTTAGTATCAATTTGTAGATTGATGCTACGGCGGTTATAATCATTTGAAATCGTCGCCTCAACGTCCATATCATCAATAATCGTCTGAACATAAGTCGTTACTTCCGTAGCTACTTGTTCAATATCAAAACTTGGTTCCACCTTTAAGCCCAAATCTTCTAATTCTTGGCTTTCAGTTTGTTCAGCTTGACTCTCAACAACAGGAGTTTCTACTTCTTCGAGACCAGCTTCTTCAAGCTGTAATTCATTTAAAATCTCAATATGTCCAGTTTCTTCTAAGATAGTGCTGGCATGTTTTTCATTTTTCAAGATTTCAGCCTTGACCTCATCAGAAACCCCTTGGCCTTCTTCTTCAATCTTTTTAATTGCTTCTACAACATGCCCTAAATCAACAGTCGCTTCACTGACCGTCTTGACTGGTTCATTTTGTTCATTAATTTCTTTAGGAACGCCCTTTACAGCCTGCTGATTTGCTTTAATGACCGTTGTTTCACTAATAGCTTCAATATCAACTTGAGCTGGTTTTTTACCAAATAAACCAAGAAAGCCATTTTTTTCACGAGAAATGACTTTGATGTGAGCCTTCAATCTTGGGATATCTAATTCTTTCAATCCTTTCTGGATTGCTTCTTCAACAGTTGAACCTGTAAATACTACCATTATCAGATTCCTCCTTATTATTTCGTTTTCTGAGCCTTTTTCTTGGCTTTTCTTTTTCTATTTTCCAAATCTTTCTGTGCCTGTACTACGGCCTCGCGCTCTGCAATAATCTTGAATGGATTGTTCAAGAAATAGGTTTGCAAGACTTGATAAGCGTTGGATACTGTCCAGTAGAGGGCGACTCCACCTGGCGCATAAACAGCAAAGATAAAAATCAAGACCGGAATCCCATACATCATCGCTATCGTAGCGCCATTACGCTCAGACAAGGCTTTGTTGGACAACCAAGTACTTAAAAAGGTGAATACAGCTGCTAAAACCGGAAGAACAAGGGTTGTATCCACACCACCAAGGTTAATCCACAAGAAATGACCTGTCTTTAAAAAGTCAACTCTTGATAGAGCTTGGAACAAGGCCAAGATAATCGGCATCTGAATCAAAATCGGCCAAAGAGAATCTGACTGTCTGACACCCATTTCTTTAAAGACTTTACGCATTTCTTGCTCTAGCTTAGTTCTGCTCTCCATATCTCGTCCTGGATATTGTTCTCGAAGCGCCTTAATGCGTGGTTGAGCTTCCTGCATTTTTCTAGACGCCACCATTTGAACTTGAAAGACTGGCAAAAGCAGTGTACGAATCAAGACCGTAAAGAGAATAATCCCCACTCCGATACTAATATCAAACGATAAAAAGCGAATGATTTCCGCAAAGAAGTAAACAAATTTACTCCAAAAATCAGCCGAATCGGCTGTGATATCACTAGTTGTCCCATTTGTTGCACAGGCTGTCATGATCAATAGAGACAGTCCTAGCAAACTAGTCAACTGTAGTTTCTTTTTCACTCCCATTTCCTTCCTGGTAAATCTTTGATAATTTTAATACATGGAGTAGATTTTTCTCCATCTCTACGTATCCCAAGGTTTCAACACCTTTTCGAGCAATAACAACAAAGTCTACATCTTCTACCAGACTCCCTTTTGCATTCTGGATAATATGCCGAATCCGTCGCTTGATTTGATTTCTAGTGACGGCATTCCCCAGTTTTTTGCTAACTGATAGACCTACTCGAAAATGGTTTTTCTGGTTTTCTAGTTGGTAGACCACAAATTTGCGATTGGCAAAACTTGTCCCCTCCTTGAAAATCGCCTTAAAATCTTTCTCTCTTTTTACACGAAAGTTTTTCTTCAAAACTCAACTCCATCTATTAAATTACTACTATTATACCATATTTTTCAAAAAAGCCAATCATAGCAAGGTTTTGCACAATTTCATCAGAAAAAGAAGCTGGAAAATCTCTTTCCCAACTCCTTGTCCTAAATATTTTTTCTGATTTTAGTTATTTTTTCAAGCGTTCAACGTCACGGGCAATAACCAATTCTTCATCAGTTGGAATAACCAATACACGGATCTTCGCTGCCTCTGTTGAGATGTCTCCTGTCACGCCAAAGACGTTCTTTTCTGGATCAACATCACAGCCAAACCAAGAGATACCTGAGATAACATCTTCACGTACGTTTGCTGCATTTTCACCGATACCTGCTGTGAAGATAATAGCATCTGCTCCATTTAGGACCGCAAGGTATTGACCGATATGTTTTTGGATACGGTCAACATACATTTCATAGGCCAAAGTGGCATCGTGATCCCCTTCTTCCATAGCAGCAATCACATCACGCATATCACTAGATTTACCTGAAACCCCCATTAGTCCTGATTCACGATTAAGGACGTGACTAATATCTTCAGGAGTATTAAAGTCCTCTGTATATTGCATTAAGTAAGGAATGATAGCTGGGTCAATATCCCCTGTACGAGTTCCCATCATCACACCACCAAGTGGAGTGAATCCCATTGAAGTATCGACAGATTGACCACCCTTAACAGCTGTAATAGAAGCACCATTACCGATGTGGCAAGTAATCAATTTCAAGTCTTCTAATGGACGGCCCAAGAGTTTTGCTGCTTCTCCTGCTACAAACTGATGACTTGTACCGTGGGCACCATATTTACGAACCTTGTTTTCTGTGTAATATTTTGTTGGTAGAGGGTAGCGATAAGCTTTCTCTGGCATAGTTGCGTGGAATGAAGTATCAAAAACAACTACACTGGTAATGTCTGGCAACAATTCTTTGAAGGCGCGAACACCTGCTGCATTGGCTGGATTGTGGAGAGGGGCCAACAAGCTCAACTCTTCAACTTTTTCTAAAACATCTCCCTCAACGACTGTTGATTCTTTGAAATATTCTCCACCGGCAACAACACGGTGTCCAACACCTGTAATCTCATCATAAGCCTTGATAATATCAAAACGAATCAAGTCATCCAATAAGATTTTAACAGCTTGTGTGTGATTTTCAATATCCAAAATTTGTTGTTCAGAACGGCCATCAAATTTTACAGTTGAAATTGAATCTTTCAAACCGATACGTTCAATCAAACCTTTCGCCAATACTTTTTCTTCTGGCATTAAGTATAATTGCCATTTCAAACTTGAACTTCCTGCATTGATTGCAATTGTTTTTGTCATAACATGATACCCCTTTTAAGCGTTTTCATCTATTATAACAAAATCTATTTTATATTTCAGTACCTTGAGTCCATTTTTGAAAATTTTCTTTAAATTTCATTAAAACACTCGCATCTTGCAAGCTAGCAAGTGGATAAACAAAAGGCTCTACTGCTATTTCATTTTTCTTCTGTAAGATAAAAATAGTCTTAGATTGGTTAGCACTGGCAAAGAGATTTTCAGGTAAACTAATCATGGCAATCAGACTCGCTTCCTCTTTCAACCACCCTTTCAACAAATCACTCTGAGGACTGGTCAACAAATCACTAGGAGCGAGAAAAATAGCGTATCCATCTGACTTGAGATACTTAAGTCCTTGTTCCATGAGCAAGTGATGCGCGTAAGTATGTTCTTGGCTAGAAGCAACTTGATGGCGCGACGCAATGGTATCATCAGGATAATAGCCAACAGGCAAGTCGCTGATGACCACATCGCTTTCTTTGAGCATCTGTGGACGAACGGCATCTCCTTGGACAAAGCCAGCCTGCAAACCAATTACATCTGCCATACTAGCTGCCAAATCAATCAGCAAATCATCCACTTCCATTCCCAAATAATCCACCTTTTTATCAAGTGAGGTCAAGAAAGTAGCGCCTAGAATTCCCATCCCAGAACCCATTTCGAGGATAGTAATTTCCTCTTCTTTAAACAACTCTTCCACAATAAACACCAAAAGTAAAGCAATAGCATCTGGCGTAAACTGGTGATTGGCCTGTAGGGGCTCTGTCTGCCCAGCCTTCATCAAGAGAAACTGGTAGGTCTTGAGCCATTCTTCTCTGCGAAGTGCTAAACGCTTAAGGGCTTGATTGTTCTCTTTGACCTGTTTTAGCTCCGTCTCACCATCCAGATAGATGCTGTTTTGCTCCACCAGGGCGTCATAAAAGTTGGTCGTCAAGTCACTTTGAATGACTTGGACATTCTCTAGTAAATAGGTATAAGCTTGTTCAATTTTTTCAAAATCCATATTCCTATCTTATCAAATTTCCCTTCTTTTTTCCATCCTTATAGAAAAAATCACTCCCTGACTAGGCGAGTGATTTTTGGGCTACTGTTAAAAAGAGTTCTGAGTAATTTCCTTGAAACAGGTCTTCAGAACTATAAAGAATCTGACTATCAATGCTCGAAAAACCAAACTGGACTAGCTTGTTTTCCAGCTCAACCAATTCAAATCCATGATGGTTGGCTTCTGTCTTGGTAAAATCAGCAATGAGGAGTTGTCCATTTTCTCTCAAATGTTGATGAAACAGTGAGAGCGCCGCATCCAAATCAGGCATATGATGAAGAACCCGACAAACAACAATGAGATCAAACTCTTTCTCCAAGGGTTTTTCCAGTAAATCTTGCTCCAAAAACTGGATATTCTTGATGTCTTGCTGCTCCGCTTTCAAACGAGCTTGCTCCAGCATTTTCTCAGAAATGTCCACTAATGTTACAGACTTGACCTGCTTGGCTAGGGGCAAGGTTAACAAACCCGTGCCACCACCGAAATCCAAAATTTCTTTGTCTGATAGAAGAGCAATCTGTTTCTCGATAGCTTGATAAACCAAGTTTGCAAGGAAGATATTTTTAGGTGAATCAAAAGTTGCTGCTTTGTGGTTAAAATCATGTTTCATATTTTTAGTTTAGCACAAAGTAGCTTGATTGGCTAGGAATTCTCTTTCTTTTCAGATTTCTCTTCTGATTTGTTCTTCTCTGCTTGATTACTTGAATCAGTCACTACCTCTTCCTTTTTATCCGTTTTCTCTTCTTTGATTTTGACTGAAGGAAATAGAAATTCATATTGACTCTTAGTCGTACGAACCCTTGTCACCAAGCTTGTTTTCTTGTTTTGATAGCTTACCTGGCCCAGATTAAAGGCCTGTTCCCCACTTTTCTTATCAACCTTATCTTTGGTTCGCTTTGCCATGGCAAAAGCAATCAGCTTTTCTTTATTTAAAGCATGGTCTTGATGGTGGGCGACTTGGCGGTTCAAGTAAAATTGTAACAAAAGACTAAAGACGGCTGCCATAGTGACCGCATAGAGGAGAACACCTGCCTTAACTTTTTTCTTTTTCCACACGATAAATGAACTCCCTTTCTAAGCCTTTTTGAAACTGGAAACGAAAACGAATTAGCTGATTCTCCTCTGTAATCTGAGCTGATTTGAGGCCATAAACCATAGGCTGATAGCCTCGTCCACTGGCATCGGTTTTCCGAAAATCATCTGACTTGGACTTACCTATCGCAATTTCCTTGCCATCCTGCTTCAGATAGAGGCGATTACCTTCCACTTTTTCGAATTGCGAACGATCTAATTCTGCCTCCAGCTGATCTACAAACAAGAGCCACTCTTTTTGCTCGCTTTGTTGCTGGTAGCGAACTTCTGAAATAAGGAGCTGACTCATGGCTTGAAAGAGGAGTAAGCTTCCACTGATGACAATAAGGGCAATCAGGGATTCCAACAAAGTGAAAGCCTTTACCTTATGGCTCTTTGATTGCCAACAACTGTTCTGAACCATGGTAGACCTCCAATCCCTTTTCACTAGAAAACACCTGAATCTCAACTCCGTTGATCTTTACCTGATTTTGACCTGTCTGCAGAGCCATCTTAGCTACACGCAAGACTTCTTCCTTTTGCAAGATTTTTGCTTCTTCTTGCCTATTTTTTTGAATTTGTCCCAAAAGGAGGGTTGCTATGCTGGCAAAGATGGCTAGAGCAACTACTGCTTCCAGTAAAATCACTGCCCTAATTTTTTGTTTCCTTAATGCGTTTAATTTTTCCATTTCCTAGATATAATTGATAGCGAATCGCTCCTTTACTGGTCTGAAATTCAACCTTAGCCAGGGACGAATTGCCCCCAGCTCGGTCAAATGTGATACTTTGTCCCGATGGTGCCTGAATTCCTTTAGGAACTGTCAACTTTTGACTGCCGTTGCTAATCGTCTGCCCATCTAAGTTTAGACTAGTCTTTTGCTGACTGGCTACACTGCGTTTTTGAGTTTCCCGATAGAGTTCTTCAAACTCCATAAAGAAAATCTGCTCCTCTACCGCTGAAAAAGTGGACTGGACAGAACCGGATAAGCCCAAGGCAAGGATACTCACAAGTCCCAAAACCAAGAGACTTTCCAGCATGGTAAAGGCCTTAATCTGCAACACTTTGACTGGTATTTTGTTTAGCATGGTATTCTTTATAAGCTTTAGCCTGTTCTTCTGTGATTCGCCCATCTGCTTGTAACTTACTTAGGCTAGCATCTTCATTCTTATCCAAGCTATAAAGCTCTGCCTGGCTTTCCACCACCTTAACAACAGCAGCCTTTCCTTTATCATTGACTGCTTCTTTTTGTTTGGTCAAATTAGGTACAAAGAGTAATAGAAGCACGCTGATGATGAGCAAGACCACCAACATCTCCACCAATGTGAAAGCTTTAACCTTAGCTTTTTTCAAGAATGTCATCATTTTTTTCATGTTAAAAATTTACCTCCATATTTTGATACATGGGCATGAGCATTGCCGCATAAAGTAAAACGATAATCAGAGCCACAAAGATAAAAACCAGTGGCTGCACCAAGTTCATGGTGCGGTTGACTCGGGTAAAAAAGGCTTCCCAAGTTTTTTCAGCATAAATCTCCAATTCACTCCCAAGCTTGGACTTAACTTCCCCATACTCGATAATAAGACTCAACTCCTTCTTAAAGAAAGGATAGGTTCCTATCGTCTGAGAAAATTCTCGACCATTTTGCAGGGCTCGAGCCAGATCTTGACCGATTTCTTTAAAGAGCTGGGAACCTTGTTCCTGCATCATCTGAAAAATCTGTGTCAGCTCCATTCCCTGTGAAATCATATTGCCCCATTCACGCGCATAATAGGCTGTCAGATAGGTCTGCACAAAAATTCCAAAGAAGGGAAGGCGTGCTAAGATAGAAAAGACGCGCATCTTGGAACTTCTTTTATAAAAAGTTAGTGCTAAAAGGGCAAGTATGGAAACAAACCCTAGCATGCCTAGAAAAATTTGTGGCAGATTGCCAATGATTTGGGTAGCAATATTGCCACTATCCAGTTGTGGTAGTAGATAATTGCGTAGCCCCAGCATAATTAAGAGAAGAAAACCCAGCAAAATCAAGGGATAGGTCGCTACTTCAATTAATTTTTTCTTGACCTTGGCTAGATTGTCTAGATACTCTTCTATCTTTCCCAAACTCAGATGAAGATTCCCATGAACTTCAGCTAGAGATAGTTGAGTGACAATAGCGCTTGAAAAGCCCAAACTTTCCATCATTTCTGAGAATGATTTCCCCTGAGACAAGCCCGTGCGCATCTGGGTCACACATTGCTTGTCCAACAAAGCACTCCTATCTAAAAAGGAGATGGTCTCTACCAGGTGAAAACCGCTGGAAAAGAGATTGTTAAACAAGGTAATGATATTTTTTTGCTTAGCTGTAGCTAATTTTTTCCGTCTCAGCCTGAAGGCTTGTGATATGTCCATCTTTAAGAAGCTGGCCAATCTGCTCATTCCAGCTAGTTGGCTGGTGTTCTTGATAGTCTTTGTTTGCAAAGTCAACGATTCCTCCTCCCCCGATTAATCTCTGGTAGCAGACTCCTTGCAGAACGACTGCTAATTCCTCCTTACTCACACCCAACTCCAGCAGGCGTTCATAAACACCTCGAATACTCTTGGCATGAATGGTTGAAAATACTGTCGCACCTGTCAAACTAGCTCTAACCACTGCACGCGCCGTCTCGCTGTCTCGAATTTCTCCGATAATCAGGAGGTCTGGACGATGACGCAAGGAAAGTTTTATCAGATTTTCATAGGTTAGTCCGATGGCTTCATTTAGCTGCAACTGGAGCATGTCGTCCTGCTTGATTTCGACAGGATCCTCGATGGACATGACTTGCTGTCCCTTAAAGAGGGATTTAGCTAATTCGTGCATCAGGGTCGTCTTGCCACTTCCGACTGGGCCAGCAAAGAGATAGAGACCACGTTGCCTGTACTGCTGGCCCAGTTCTCCAATATCCTGAAACCAAAAATGCAAGTCCTGCTCCTTATCATGCAACAAGCGAATAACTAAACTCTCATGTCCTCGATAATCACCCACGGTAGATAAGCGTAGAGATGCTATCTTCTGGTCATAGGCATAATCACAGGAACCAAGTTGACTACGTCTCTTCTCCCCAACATTCATACCCGCTACAAACTTAAAGTGACTGATGACGGCCGCAAACTTTTCAAAATCATAAGAACCGATTTTACAGCGCTCATCTCCCACCCTCATATGAAGCTCATAGGCATCGAACTTAGGGACAAAATAAATGTCTTGCGCCCCTTTTTTCCGGGCCGAACGAATGATTTCTTGTGCAATTTCTTGAACCATACTTACCTCCTCACCTATACTATTCGCAAAGATTTGGGAAAATAAAAAAAGCAACTCCAAAAAAGTTACTTTTTCTCTATCTTAATTGCATACGGCAAGAACGGTGCCTTTCCTTACCTGTTTGTTTTTCATAGCCTGGGCGTAATTTTTCATCTGGGATAACCTGCTCATCCTGCAAAAGAGCCAAAGAATGGTATTGTTGTAAATAGTCATCACATTCGTCACACCAGCGTTGGTCCTCTGGATCCCAAAAAATGGTCATCAAATCGCTTCTACTTTTATAAAGAGGGGATTCTTTCTCCAATCTAAACCAGCAAGTTTTGTAGTATTTGAGAGCATCATAATACTGGTCAAATTTTCTACTTGCTACAATATCTTCTTCCCAACCTTCTAGGAACCACCAGGGTTCAAAATCTCCATACATTTCTATAACACGATACATATTCATTCAATTCCTTTGTACCGTATATTATAACCAATTCCGCCAAACAAGAAAAGAAATATGCTCATTTCTTGTTTTTCAGATAAAAAATTCAGTCATCTGATAGATGACTGAATTTCTATTGGCTTATGTTCCAAAATGTTTTTATTACTTAAGCTTCTGAGATATCGTTTTCGATAATGACCTTAATTGCATGGTGGTCTGCTGCCTTACTGAAGACTTCATAGGCTTTTTCAATTTCACTGAGTTTAAAATAGTGGGTTACCAATTTTTCTGGTTCAATCTTATGACTTTCAAGTGCCTTCAACAATTGTGGAGTTGTATTTGTAGATACCAAACCGGTTGTTACATTGATGTTGCGAATCCAAAGTTTGTCTAAATCGAATTCAACTGGTTTACCATGCACACCACAGTTGGCAACTGTTCCGTCTACACCGATAATCTTTTGACAGAAGTCAAATGTTGCAGGAATACCAACAGCTTCGATAGCTACGTCTACACCACGGCCATCTGTTAAATCATAAATTTCTTTAATAGCTTTTTCAGGGTCTGAAGAATTAACCTTGTGAGTCGCACCAAATGATACAGCAGTTTCCAAGCGGTTATCGTCTAAGTCAACCATAATCAATTTGGCTGGTGAGTAAAACTGAGCTGTCAAAAGTGCAGCCAGTCCAACTGGTCCTGAACCAATAATCGCAACGCTACAACCAGGTTCTACTTTCCCTTTCAAGACACCAATTTCATATCCAGTAGGCAGAATGTCTGATAGCATAACCAAAGCTTCATCTGACAAATCTTCTGGAGTATGGTATAGAGTGTTATCTGCATGAGGGACACGTAGATATTCAGCCTGCATACCATCAATCAAGTGACCAAAAATCCAGCCCCCTTCGTCTTCACAATGGGCATAAATTCCTTTTTTACAGTAGTAGCATTTACCACAGGCACAGACACAAGAAATCAAGACCTTGTCACCTTTTTTGAAGTTAGAAACTCCTTCTCCAACTTCTTCAACAATCCCAATCCCTTCGTGACCAAGAATGGTACCACTTTGGCAAGCAGGAACATCCCCTTTGATAATATGGAGGTCTGTACCACAAATAGTAGTTTTTACGATACGCACAATAGCGTCTGTTGGCTTGCGAATCACTGGTTTGTCAACATCAACAAAAGAAGCAAGTCCTGGTTTAACATAAGTATAGGCTTTCATAAAGCATTCCTCCGTTTTTTTATTTGTTCTATTTATAATGTAATTGTAAGCCTTTTCATTTGTTTCTTCAAGATTTTTTGTGATTTTTTTAACTTTTTTATTTACCGGTAAAGTAATATAGATAAAAAAGCAGAAGCTAATCTCTAACTTCTGCTTTCTCTCTTATGCTTGATAACGTTTCACACCATCTAGATAGGTTGCTACCAATTCCAAATCTTTATCTAGTACGATAAAGTCTGCATCGTAGCCTTCACGGATTTGGCCACAGACATCATCAATATGAACAGATTTTGCTGGGTTGAGGCTAGCCATCATGACGGCTTCATGCGGATTCGCAATGCCCCATTCAACCACATTTTTCAAACCGTCTTTGAGTTTGAGGATAGAACCTGCCAAGTTACCTGTCGATTTGAGACGTGCAGTTCCATTGGCAACCACTACTGGAAATTCTCCCAACATGTAGTCTCCATCTTCCAAACCACCCGCTGTCATACAGTCTGTGATAAGGACAATATTTTCAGTTCCTTTTTGCTTGAGCAAAATATCACAGGCCTTTGGATCTACGTGGTGACCGTCACAGATCAACTCTGCGTAAGTATGTGGCAATTCATACATAGCCCCCACCATACCTAGTTCACGGTGAGTCAACCCACGCATCCCATTGTAGGCATGTACCCAAACACTCGCTCCAGCATCTACTGCCTTTTTAGCTTCATCAAAAGTCGCATTTGAGTGTCCAAGAGCAACGGTCACTCCTTCACCCGTAATTGTACGAACAAAGTCTTCTACACCTTCACGTTCTGGCGCAAGGGCAATTTTATTAAGCAAACCATTAGCTGCTTTTTGCCAAGCACGAAACTCATCCATGCGAGGATCTTTCATGTAGACAGGGTTTTGAGCTCCCTTATATTTCTCTGTGAAATAAGGCCCTTCAAAATAAATTCCACGAATCTTCGCGCCACTTGCTTCCTGGTAACGAGCACCGATATTTTCTGTTACCGCAAGCAATTGCTCATAAGTTGATGTCAAAGTGGTTGGCAAGAAGCTGGTGACACCTGTACTAAGCAATCCTTCACTCATGGTATGAAGGGTTCCTTCGATATTATTGTCCATAACATCCACACCGCCAAATCCATGAATGTGGGTATCTACAAGTCCTGGAGCAATTCTATAACCTGTATAGTCAATCACCTCAGCTCCTTCAGGAATCTGCTCGACATGTTTTCCAAACTTACCGTCCACAAGTTCCAAGTAACCACCACGACGAACTCCGTGTGGGTAGAAAAACTGATCCGCTTTAATATAGTTAGGCATAATGTTAACCTCCTTAAAAGATTGATTCTACAATTTATTATGTCAATTATATTATAAACCTTTCTTTTTTATTTGTAAATGGTATAGACCTATTTTCTAGAGATATTTTAATACTCAATGAAAATCAAAGAGCAAACTAGGAAACTAGCCGCAGGTTGCTCAAAGCACTGTTTTGAGGTTGTGGATGAAGTTGACGTGGTTTGAAGAGATTTTCAAAGAGTATAAAAGAGCTGGATTTCTCCAACTCTTCTCTTTTTAATACAAGTTATTTTGATTTAACTGGCTTGTCTTGGGCTGTTTGTAAAGCTGTAGCAATCGTATCCGCATACAATTTAGCTCCTTCTTCAATTTTGCTAGTGTCACTTCCGAAATGGACTTGGTCTGTACCTACCCAGATTTCTGGATGTTCCTTAGCGACTTGATTCCAATCAGCAACTGTGATATAAGGTGTATTCTCTGCCAATTCTCTTATATAGGCAGCCGACTTCTCAACGATTGCATAAGTCTCTTTTGTCTTATCCCCCTCATAAGGAGTCACTAAAATCATATGATGGCCCTTAGGAAGATTTTTCACGATACTGTCCCAATCTTCCTTGTAATTTTCAGGATTATTCACACCTGTTGCAATAACCACCATCTTTGGTAGAAATTTATTTTGGCTATTATTTAGCATGATTTCATTGGCGGTCTTGGTTGTCCTGCTGACCTGCGCGTTCAGCTGTGCTCCAGGAAGGGCTGTCTGTAGTGCAGTATTTGCCCTTAAAGCCACCGAGTCACCAATTAACATAGTTCCATCAGCAATTCCCAAACTGTCCGCATCTGCCCGTTCTGCCATCACCTTGGTCTGGCTAATATTTGTTGCAGCTTGCTTCAATCCATTGACAGTTAAGTCTGTTTCAAATGCTCCCACTTGTGGTGCCAAGAAAGTCACTAAGAAGACAATAAAGGCCAAAATTCCAGTACTTGCTGCAAAGATTGTATGGATATAAGGCAGGCGACGAAGGGCCTGTATAATAGGTGTACTCTTTCCTGCAATCCACGGTTCCAACACATAAAATGATAGACTAGCGAATCCATAAGAAAAAAGCAAAGTCAGTAACACAGCAAAAAGATTTGATGTCAACTGTGAGAATATGATATAGAAAGGCCAGTGGAAGAGATAAACTGCATAGCTAGTATCTGCTAAAAAGCTAATAATCTTTGGCTCCTGCACATTAGGAGTCTTTTCATGTAAGACACGCGCCGCCAGTATCATAGCAAGGGCTGCCAGACTGGCGAGTAAGAAGCCAATAAGATAGGCAAAAAGATAAGTGAATTTGACAAAGAAGGTCAAAATAAGTAAGAAGCCAAAACCTCCTGCAAAAATCAACAGGGTCTTGCGTAAATCCCAAATTTTATCCAACTGCTTGACGAGGGAAGTCGTCTGACGAACGCCTACAGTAGTTGCTAACACACTTCCCAAAAAGAATGGATAGACATGAGTTAAACTAGAGAAGTATACAGAAGAATAGGAAGTTACTAGAAAACTACCAATAAACATGGAGAAGAAACTAATCAAGAAGGCCGCAGCAGATAAAAGAAAGACCATCCCTTTTAACTGACCATTTGATTTAGCCTTTTTGGATAAGAACCAAACTGCCAATCCCCAAAGAATATAGTAGTGCACCTCAACAGCCAAGCTCCAATTATGAACAAACAAATGAGGAATGAACTGTGATTCATAACTCCCACCTGTTAGTAGTTCATAGAAGTTGGTCATGAAGCCTAAGACACCCGCAATCTGACCCCCAATTCCAGCCACATAATCTTGCCGAACTAGAAAAGTAAAGGGCATGGTTACCAAGACCATCAAAACCACAGGTGGCACAATACGATAAAAGCGTCTCCTAAAAAATCCAACCAAATCAATTTCATGATTTTTAGAAAATTCTTCGATGAGTAGAGCCGTAATCAGGAAGCCTGAAAACGTGAAAAAGACATCTACCCCGAAAAATCCTCCAGGAAAGATAGTCTGAAAGAAATGATACAAGAGTACCAGTAGTAAACCTGTAATCCTAATCAAGGAAAACCATTTAATGCGCATACGAGTTTATTCTCCCTTTCATTATACACTTTATTCTATCAAAAAAAGAAGAAAAATCCCAAGAGAAAACTTAGGATTTTTAGCTTATATCAATTCCATTTTAGAAATTGCGTCCTGACTTATTATAGCCATATTTTTCAACAAAATACTCACGGAATTCCAAGAGATTGTCATCCATGATGGCTTGTCGTACTTGCTTCATCAGGTTAAGCAAGAAATAAAGGTTATGGTAGCTCGTCAAGCGGATACCGAAGGTTTCATCAGCCTTGAGCAGGTGACGAAGGTAGGCGCGTGTATAGTTCTTACATGTGTAGCAATCACACTCAGGATCCAGTGGCGTAAAGTCCTCAGCAAACTGGGCATTTTTTACAACCAAACGTCCCTGACTGGTCATACAAGTTCCGTTACGAGCAATGCGAGTTGGCAAGACACAGTCGAACATATCGACCCCACGAATAACACCATCAATCAAGCTATCTGGCGCTCCTACTCCCATCAAGTAACGAGGTTTGTTCTCAGGAAGCAGTTGGGTCGTAAAGTCCAAAACTGCATTCATCTCTTCGTGGGTTTCTCCAACTGCTAGTCCTCCGATAGAGTAGCCTGGGAAGTCCATGCTGACAAGGTCATGAGCCGATTGGCGACGAAGGTCTTCAAATCCAGCCCCCTGCACAATTCCAAACAAACCTTGGTCATGTGGACGACGGTGAGCCTTCAAACCACGCTCAGCCCAACGACTGGTACGCTCGATTGATTTCTTAACGTAGTCGTATGGTTGATAAAACTGGGGGCATTCATCAAAGGACATCATGATGTCTGAGCCCAAATTATTCTGAATAGAAATAGCTTTTTCTGGTGATAGGAACATCTTGGAACCATTAAGATGGTTTTTAAAGGTTACCCCTTCTTCTGTGATATTGCGACTATCTGCTAAAGAATAAACCTGAAAACCACCACTATCTGTCAAAATAGGCTGGTCCCAATTCATGAACTTGTGAAGACCACCTGCGCGAGCGATGAGTTCATCTCCTGGACGAAGCCAGAGATGATAAGTGTTTGACAGGATAATTCCCGAACCCATCTCCTTCAACTCTTCTGGCGACTGTGTTTTGACAGTTGCCTGAGTACCAACTGGCATGAACATAGGCGTTGGGAAGGTTCCGTGTGGTGTGATAATCTCACCCAGGCGAGCTCCCGTGTGTTTTTCTTTTTTAATCAAACGGTATTTGATTGGTGAATCCGACATTTTTTACCTCCGAAGCTGGGAAAGACAGTCCCAGTTCTTACTTTGCGCCCAAGGGCATACTGTATGATTCTATCAAAAAAAGTAGGAACTGTCACGAACTATGTATAAGAACTATGATATAATGAAAGAATGAAATACCCAAAAATTGATTTAAAAACCGTTCGTCTGCAGGCTAGACAATTTCAAGCTGAAAATCCCCGCCTCTTTCTCGTCTATCTCTTACCTAGCATACTGGTCATCTTGTCTGGCTTTCTCAATCCCTTAGAGCGCATCAACGAGGCTATTTTAGAACAACCCTTTTTAAGCGTGTTTGGCCATGTATCCCAAGCCTACCTCTTTCCACTATTAGTCTCCTTTATTGGAACAATACTTCTAACCAGTTCCGTCTATACCACGCTGAAACTCATCAAGAATCCTGATACAGAACTATCAGTCAAAAATAGTCTCACTCTCTTTAACGAAGAGCTTTTTTCACAAACCTTTTTGACTCTACTTCTCAAACGTTTCTATCTCTTCTTATGGAGCATTCCTAGTTTGCTTGGAATTTACTTCCTTTTTTACAGTAGCTTTATCGCAAAGAAATTCGTTGCCCTTCACCCTGAGTTTCCCAATCTGGATCTCACATCAATTGAAACTGAACGCTTCCTCATCACCTTTGGTCTTTACCTTCTAGCAAGTATCTTCTTGATGATTATAGGAAATAGTCTCTATATTCCACAATACTATGCCTATTCACAGGTAGAATTTCTCCTGTGTGACACCCTAGACTTGGGACAAGCTAGACCAGGACAAGTCCTAAAAACCAGCCGTTTCCTGATGAAAGGCTACAAATTTCAGCGCTTTGTTCTAGACTTACAACTCCTTCCTTGGTACGTCCTCAATTGGATTACTTTTGGGATTGCTAGTTTCTCACTCCTACCCTATATTCAAATCAATAAAATGATTTTTTACCGAGCAGTACTGGCTCGAAAACGTCCAAAAGCTTGAAGGTTGTTCCCTCAAGCTTTTTTCTATCAATGAGTTTCTCCGCCTACCAACTTGAGATCCTGATCTCCATGTTCTATCATGGCGCCGATTGCCGCTTCTATCCCTCGCCTAATGTCCACTAAACTCATAGCTGGAGTAGTCGGTCGATTCACCACCTGTTCCATCATATAAGGAATATGCATAAACCCTGCCTTAACATGTGGAAATTTCTTTTCTACCAAATAGAGGGCCTGATACATCAAATGATTGCAGACAAAAGTCCCTGCTGTATTGGAAACAGAGGCCGGCAATCCCTCCTTTTTTATAGCTTGAACCATCGCTTTAATCGGCAAACTACTAAAGTAGGCCGGAGCACCGTCTGTGCGAATGGGAAGGTCAATCGGTTGATTACCCTCATTATCAGGAATGCGTGCATCATCTTGATTAATAGCTACTCGCTCAGGTGTCAAGCTAGACCTTCCACCAGCTTGACCTATACAAAGGACAAAGTCAGGTTGATAGCGGTTCATCTCTTCTTCCAATACTTGAGCCGATTTGTGAAAGACTGTCGGCACTTCTAGCCAACGGACCTCAGCACCATGGATTTCAGCTGGTAAACCTTTAATGGCTTCCAAGGCTGGATTGACCTTTTCCCCTCCAAAGGGCTCAAAACCTGTCACTAATACTTTCATTTCTAACTCCTTACAACCAATTCCATGAAACTATTTTCTTAAAAACAAGTATAACATATTTCCCTTATTCTGGAGTAAAAAGGACTAGCGAGGCTAGGATTGATTTTTGAGTTTATTTAAAGAATAAAATACTAATTAAGGCCAAAATAGCTGGTCCACCTTGCTTCAAAATAATTTTCTTATCTGCTGTGAGAGAGCCATAAGCCGCAGCACCAATCACAAACAAGACAAAAATAGTCACAATTTCTAAATTCTGTGAGAAATAAATCCCATACAAGAGAAAAACTCCTAGCAGAGCATTATAAATCCCTTGATTTTTAAACAATGAACTTACTGACGGACGAACCAGTTCTTCCTTTTCCATGTTAAAGACACGACTAGTTGCATCTGATTGCGTAGCAATACTTTCCAAATAAAAGATGTAAAAATGCTCCACAGCAACAAGCGTTGCTAAAATGATTGTCATAATTGACATCTATTTCTCCTTAAATTTCTATATTTTCAATACCTGAAACTAATTTATTTACTAAACGGCTGAGTTCTGTTCTTTCAGACTCTGTTAAAATACTTTCCATCGCTTCCTTAACCTTGATATGCTGCAGAGGCGGATTCATCACTAACTGCTCCTTGGCATACTTCGTGGCCTCTACCAACACTTCTCGCTGATTTTTAGGATTGCGATGACGCTCCACCAAACCTTCCATTTCTAAAATCTTGAAATGTCGGGTCAAAGCAGCCTGATCAATCTTCAAACGCTCCTGAACCGCTATTTGTTTACAAGGGGAATGCTTCAGCAAAAATAATAAAATCTGATACCGTGTCAAACTAATCCCAAGTCTTTTTTCAAATAATTGCGTACTCGCTTGCTCAGACAAGCGGAGTTGATAAAGCAGATCTTGAATCTCTAACATTTCTTCCTCCTATCTATTGACTTATCAATAGTTGACTAATCAATTATAGTGCAAAGTAAAATAGATTGCAAGAATGTTGCTTGAGTCATTACAAGATGGTGACTTTCCATTTCCCATTTATATTGATAAAGAAAAAACGAATGAGACTTGCTTCCTATCACGAAAGCTAGATCTCATTCGTCAAAATGATATTACAAAGTCTGGTTTATCCATTCATTGAAACGTGAACGTGGTCATAGTGATTTTCTGTCACACTACCACGGTCTGGCATTGGGTTCCAAGTATTAGCTGGTCCATATTTGCTATCGAATGGAGCATAGAAACGTTGTTTCCAAATGATGTAACTAATTCCACGGCTGGCCATATTTTGAATAGCGTATTCCGCAATCTTATCTCCTAGTTCTGAGCTTTCTGGTACCATAAAGTCGATAGCCAAACCTTTTCCGTGATCTCCACTGTCTCCTGGACGGTAACCACTAAAGGATGTGATACCAAACAAGTTGGCAATTTCTTCTTTAAAGGCAGCCGTCTGTGGTTGAAGGCCTGCATTCTCAGCCTTTGCTACTGCCAGTCCAGCATAATCAGGGGCTGCTGGAGCTGCGTAAGTCGTTGAAACTGGTTTCGCCTCTTCTGGTTGATAAGTAGAAACTGCTGTTGTAGCTTCACTTGATGATGCTTCTTTTGCTTCTTCTGAACTTGTTACAGTGGTTTCAGTTGCTTTTTCTTCTACTGACCTTGTAGTTGTTTCCACTGTTGGCTCAGCTTGAGGACTTGCTTGTGTTTCCTGTTTCTCAGCTGGAGTCGTTGCCTGAGGAGCTACTTCTGCAACTGCACTGCTTGTTTCGGCTGTTTGCTCGTCTGAAACAGAAGTCCCTGTAGATGGCGCGACTTCTTCTGAAGCAGTCACTGTCTCTGTAACTTCTGAACTTGTTGCTACTTCTTTTGTACTTGTAGTTTCTACCGCTTTTGGAGCTTCTGCAATTGGTTGAGAAAGATCTGCAACTTGAACAGTTTGATCATCAACGGTCACTTGATTGGTTGTCAAATCTGCTGTCGCAGTTGTCACTTCCTCACTAGAGTCTGCTTGAGGAGTTTGAATTTCAACTTCCGTTACTTCTTCTGCTTCATTGACAGTCGTTGTCAAAACAGTTTCTGGGAAAATCAAGTCCATATTAGTGATTTTATTCAAATTCGCAAGAACTGTGACATCTACACCCAAGGCTTCTGCAATAGTGCTTAAGGTATCACCATACTGAATGGTGTAACTTGTTTTGTTGTCTGTTTTAGTCAAATCATTTTGGATTTGCTCAACACTACGTGCAGTCCAAAGAACTTCTTCTGCTTGAGTTGCCAATACTGGGGCAAATGACAAGGCTACTGTTGAGGCTAATAATATTCTTTTCTTCATTCTTTCAAATTCCTTTCAAATGAGTACCTGTCTATCATAACACAAAAAGACCAGAAAAAAAGCCCTCTCGGGCCTATTTAACAAAACTGTCTATTCCTTGTAATAAACTCGATTACTTGAAATAGTTTGTTAAGTTTCTGTCACAAAACTGACACAGTCTTTTTATCACTTAGCCTTAAAAATAAGGGGAATATCTGCTAACGTTTGAATCCTGTGATCGTCTTCATAAGACGACTCTAAAAAGTTGAGGCTTTGAATTCCACTATTCTGGGCAAATTCCACATCCAGAGTCCGATCCCCTATATAATAAGTCTTCTCAGGATTCAACTGATACTTGTCTAGCAGATAATCAGCCGCTTCTGGATTAGGCTTGCGCGCAAAACCACTCTGACTGGTTAGAATCTCTGTGAAATAGGATTCCAACCCCAAGTCTCTTAAAATAGTAAGAGCATTGTCCCCCTTATGAGTATAGACAAACTGCTGAATCCCTGCATCGTCTGCCCAAACTAGCACTTCACGCGCACCTGGCAGCAAAACTACCTGAGCATTCTTCTCAGCCAGACTCTGGGCCCGCACCTGATTTAGCACTTCCACATCCAATTTTCTCTCTTCTGCCACCTGCACAAGCAAATCCTGCACAGAATACTTTAGGATAAACTCTCTCACCTGCTCCTTATCATAAGGAATAGAAAATTGACTAAACGTCTCCTCGATCCCTGACAAAATCGCTTCGTAAGAGTCCAATAAAGTCCCGTCTAAATCCCAAATAAAAGCTGTTTTTTGCATTTCCTATCCTTTCAAGCTCATATAGCGCTGGTAACGATAGCGTAGAAATAACCAGCGAAAACCATTATCCAAGAGGGTTCCGGCCCAAATACCAGGCAAGCCCCAACCAAGAACAATCCCCATCAGATATCCTGTCCCAATGCGGATACACCACATTCCTATACTTGTCGCATAAAAGGGAAGCCGAGCATTGCCCAAGCCCTGCCAGACTGCCGTATAAATGACTGTTCCTATCGTCATAGGAGTACCAAGTAGTGAAAAAAGTGTCACTAGCACACTAGCCTCCACCGCTAGAGAATCAGTCGTATAGAGATGAGTTAGTGGTATACCCAAAGCATAGATACTGAAGGTTAAGGGCAACATGAGGACCAGAGAAAGCCAAAAGGTTTGCTTGCTCATACTAGCTACCCTTTTCCAATTATCCTCTCCAACTGCTCGAGCCACCAGCATGACCGTTGCCGTAGCGACACCAAAGGCAGGCATATAGTTAAACTGGGTCAAAACTTCTCCGATTGCATTTCCCGCCACTGCCTCCGTTCCAAAAGAAACAACCAAAGCAATGATAACGACATCACCAGCCCGCATCATGAGCCGCTCTCCAGCTGCTGGCAAAGCTAGGGTCAATAGTTCCTTATCTAAACCAAAAGTCGGTTTCTCAAAAGGCAGCTTTAATTGCGACCATAAAATTGCAAGACCAATCAAGCGAGACAGAATAGTCCCCCAAGCAACACCAGCTATCTCCATATCCAGGACAAAAATAGCTAGACTTGAAAAAAGAATATTCAAGGCATTGGATAAAAGACTCACATAGAGGGGCAAACGTGGATTATGCGTTGCACGAATCAAGGCTCCCAGACTAGTCATTAAACCCAAGAGAACAATCGATCCGCCAACCAAAGATAGGTAGAGACCACCACTCTCAGCTACATCTCTCTCCGTCCCCAAAAGTCCTATCATCTCTTGCCCAGCAAAGATGGACAAGGCCCCTAAAAGCAAACTTACTATCAAGGTTATCTTGAGAGCTTCTGTCACATGGTAGGCTAGTCTAGACTGATCCTTCTGCCCCATGCTTTTTGAAATAACGCTGGAAATAGCAGCTCCCAGAGCAATGAAAATCGCCTGGTAAATCGTGATGATATTGCTGGCTACCGAAACACCTGAAATAGCGATTAAGCCTAAGTGAGCGACCAAGTAACTATCCACCATCCCCATGAGCATCTGCAAAAAGTTTTCACCCATAGCTGGCAATGCAATATTAAGAATATCTTTATTTTTCTTAAACAATCCTTCCTCCTGATGAAAAGAAACCCAGTTGGTTTCCCAACCGAGTTTACTCTCTCTGTCTTAAAGTCCTAGATAAGCCTCCACCGCTGCTTGCATATCAGCAGCTGCTACTGTTGTCTTGTGACGAACAGGAGCTGTCTCAAGCCCATCAACTGCAGGTGGTACAGCCACTCCTGAGATTTCATGTAATTGAGCCAAGGCTTCAAAATCGCTTAAACCTGATTTTCCAGTCACAGCTTCTACTGCAACTACTGGGAACTTGTATGGACTAGCTGTTGATGCAATGACTGTCTTAGTCACATCTCCAGTAGCCGCTTGGTATTTTTTATACACTGCTGAGGCAACAGCTGTATGAGGGTCCTCGATATAAGAATCTGACTCATAAACACGTTTGATTTCTGCTGTCGTTTCTTCTTCAGTCGCATATTCAGCCGCAAAGAGGTCAAGAATCTCTCCATCAAAATCTGTCAATTCATACTGACCTTGGTTATTCAAAGCATTCATGAGTTCAGCTGTCTTTTCAGCATCATTCCCCAAAAGATGGAAAATCAAGCGCTCCAAGTTTGAAGATACCAAAATATCCATAGATGGACTAGTTGTTATCTTAAACTCACGTTTCTTATCGTAAACACGTGTTTTAAAGAAGTCTGTCAAAACATTATTGTCATTTGAAGCACAGATTAGCTTGCCGACTGGCAAACCAATTTGCTTAGCATAAAAGGCAGCCAAGATATTACCAAAGTTTCCTGTTGGTACGGTAAAGTTGACCTTATCACCAGCCACAATCTCACCAGTCTTGACCAACTGAGCATAAGCATAAACATAGTAGACAATCTGTGGCACCAGACGACCGATATTCATAGAGTTAGCTGATGAAAATTGCAACTTGTTAGCTGTTAATTTCTCACGAAGAACCACATCATTGAACATATGCTTCACATTTGTTTGAGCATCGTCAAAGTTTCCATCAATAGCGATAACATGGGTATTGTCACCAGTCTGAGTGGTCATTTGCAATTCTTGCACCTTGCTGACACCATCTTTTGGATAAAAGACGATGATTTCAGTTCCAGGAACATCCGCAAAACCTGCCATGGCAGCTTTCCCAGTATCTCCAGACGTCGCTGTCAAGATGACAATCTTGTTTTCCAAGCCATGTTTCTTGGCAGCTGTTGTCATAAAGTATGGCAAGATAGACAAGGCCATATCCTTAAAGGCAATCGTTGAACCATGGAAAAGCTCCAAGTTATATTGTCCGTCTAATTTCACTAATGGCGCAATAGTTGGAGTATCAAACTTGCTATCGTAGGCATTGTTGATACAGTAGTCCAACTCCTCAGCTGTAAAGTCATCTAAAAATGCTGGCAAAACTAACTTAGCAACTTCCTGATAAGATGCATCTTTCAATTTGTCAAAGTCCAAATCTACCTTTGGATAAGTAACCGGTGTAAATAAACCACCATCCGTCGCCAAACCTTGTAAAATCGCTTGGCTGGCTGTTACTGTATTTTTCGCATCACGCGTTGATTGATAAACTAATGTCATAAATCTCTATCCTTTATCTATAGTCTCATCCATTATAACATGATTTTTCAGAAAATTCTCCCTTTATAAGAAAATTATAGAGTCAATTTTTCTTTCAAAGGTTGTAAGTAGGTCATTTCTTGCTTATTTCTCATCTCCAGTCCTTCCTCCGCTAAAAGGACTAAGACTTTAGAAAATTCAATAATCGCAGTTTCTTCCTCATCTGTAAGCTTTTTCTTAGAAAATTGTCGTCTTAAAAACTTATAATTTCGCCCAAATTCTTTAAAGAAAGGTGCTGTTTCTAAGTAAGGCTCTAACTTATCTAAATTAACCAACAACCCCAGGTGAAAAGCTGCTGAAGCGAAGGTGCTATCTAGAGGTTGAGTACACACACTACGAAACTCAACTGTTCCGCGAGTGGTTAAATCTTGGTACTGGTAACTACGATGTGTTTCAAAATCCTTCTCTTGAGGATAAATAATAATCTCATCCCCAGTAAGTGCATATGCTTGAACTTCAGGTGTAGACAAATAGTCCCTTGCCTGAATCGGATAAAAATAATAGGTTTTCCCATCACGTTCCGCAGTAAAAATCGCAGAGTGATTTAAATAGCCAAAAAAATCATCCTCATCTTTAAAGAGCCTAGAATTGACCCCGACGTTTTCTGGATAGATACCATGCATCGATTCTTCCCAGAAAATGTCCCTTGAAATTTTCGTATCCCAATCTGCACCCGAAAACTCAGAATTGGCAAATAAATAAGCCTTAACTGCTTCAATTTGGGTAAAAGCATTAATTACCCGTAAGTAGTTAGACTTTGAAACATCCAGCTGAACCTGACTCCCACAGATAAAAGCTCCATATTCAGGGAATTGGTGCAAGTCTGATTTAGTCACAGTGCTACTCAAATTCAAATAGTCCATCAACATGCGATACCGTGAGTAAGAAACTGGACTATTCTCATTTTTATCCCAGTTGGGATGGATACCACAGCCAACAATAGCATGGTTTGATTCAGCTAACTTTTTCTGGATTGATTCCAGATAAATACTAAAACGATTTTTAACCTCTTGTATCGTTTCAGCTTTACCAAATGCAAACTCAATCGTAGTATAGGAAACTTCAAATAAAATAGCATCTTGACTTGCTGGGTCCACTAACTGAATAGGAGTCCCAAAATCATCAACCTTTTCGACAGTAAAATCAAAAGTAGAAACTAAATATCGGAATAAGTGTTTGATAACTTCAACATCTGTAGCATCCCCTTCCAAATTTGCAACAGGATATTCCAGCTCAATCCCAACAAACAATTCAGGGTTTTCTTTAATATTTTTCAAATACCGATGTTTTAATAAATCGATAGAACGAGACATACTATCCTACTCTTTCTTATACTCAATGAAAATCAAAGAGCAAACTA